>JBMNUT010000001.1:0-302662 GCA_050946375.1 Bacteroidaceae bacterium
TTCACTCTTTAGAATGTACCCTTAAATGTTATGACCATATTTCTGACTTATTACTTTTAAATTATTGAGTAATAATCGGTTATAAATACAATTCATGTTTGAACCTGCAAAGCATAATCCTACACGAAGGATTACAAAGTATTAACTCCAGTGCATTTGAAGGCTGCACCAAATTGGCAACGATCGAAATACCCAATTCGGTAAATGATATAGGCTACAATGCATTCAAAAATTGCAGTAGCCTGACAGAAATCAAACTGCCCGATGCACTGACCCACATAGAGGAGAGTCTATTCAGCGGCTGTACCTCCTTGACCCGTGTGAAGCTACCGGCTTCTTTGAACAGTTTCAGTACATCTATATTCGCAGAGTGTACCAAACTATCTTATATAAGCATTCCGGAAAGCAGTTCATTTTTGGCATCCTACGCCGGCATACTGTACAACAAAGGAATAGAAGAAATTGTCTATATCCCCAGAGCAATTACCAATATAGAAATCCCCGAAACGGTGGAAAGGCTGGATGAACTGAAAACGTTCTTACAAGACAGCAACAGCAAAGTACGCTCACTGACATTTCCCCACATGAAATGGACAATAGGCTATAGCGTTTATTCCTACCTCGGCTCACTGCTCGACTACAACACGGCAGACAATCTGAACTACCAAGAGACTGGTGAAGATGGCGTTAGAAGAACTGTGACAGAATATCGCCACATATACTCAAAAGGGCTGGAAAAGCTGGTTCTTCATTGCGACTCGTTCCAATACGAGCAACTGTTTTCTGAGAATCGCTACTCAACTCAAATTTACCGTCATGCTACATATTTTGAATCGGTAGATACACTCGAGATATATTCTGCCACGGACATCGACGCCAGCATCCTAAGTGGACATATCAAAGGTATCAAGACCTTAGTATTGAACGGTATGGTAAATAACATACCCTATAACTGCTTCGCCGAGATGGACAGCCTGCAGAGTCTGACCATAACGCAGGCGCAAACCATGGAAGCCGGCTGCATGGCCAACCTGGTCAACCTCAAGGAACTCACCCTGCCCTATGCGGGAGCCGGATCGGCCTCGACCGCTTCGAGCTTCGGAGAACTGTTCAGCTCAGTAGCCAACGACAAGATGCAGCGCGTCGTGCAGTTCCTCGAAGACGGCATCAGCGTCACCTACTACGTTCCCCTCATCGAGAAACTGACCCTCACCGAAGGACTCACCACCCTGCCCTACGGCGCACTCTACAACTGCAGCATGCTGCAGCAAGTGACCCTGCCCTCCAGCCTCTACATGGTGGGCGACAAAGCCTTCTACGGATGTGCCGGACTGACCGACATCTACTGCAAAGGCGCCGAACCGGCCTCGGCATACAGCGGCACCTTCGACGGCGTACGCGTCAACTCCTGCGTACTCCACGTGCCGTACAACGCTTCGGAAATGTACCGGCGCAGCACGGGATGGGAGAAGTTCTACTACATTGAAGAAGAAGCACCCATCAGCATTACGGTCATCAAGAACATCGAAAATGCCGGCGTAATCTACGGTTTGCAGGAATACCAGCTCGGTGAAACCGCCGAACTGCAGGCTGTGGCCAACTCAGGATATACCTTCTCCGGATGGACCGAGAACGGCGAAATGATTTCCGAGGAATCCACTTATACCTTTACCGTAGAGGGCGACCGCAGCCTGATAGCCGTCTTTACTCCCGTAAGCGGAAGCAACGACGTAAGCACCACGCCCGGCAGCAACCAGGTTAGCTTCACCTGGACCGCAGAGGAGGGAGCCAGCACCTACCGGCTCGACGTCTTCACCGACGAAGCCATGACCCAACTGGCCGGAAGCCTCCTCTTCGACGCCAACGGGCAAATCATCAAGCGCGCAGTCTCCACGACGCTGACGGCTACCATCGACGGACTGTCGCCCCTGACGAACTACTACTACCGCATGACGGCCTACGACGAAACCGAGCAAGCCATCTCGCAATACACCGGAACGTTCAGCACCACCCAGGCTACCGGCCTTGAAGCCGACGGCGAAATCAGCGCAGTCAGCATCCAGACCCGGCAAGACGGCGTAGAAATCTGCCATGCCGAAGGCCTGCAGGTACGCATCGTCAACGCATCCGGCATGACCGTCACGAGCCTTACCGCAGACAGCGACTCCATGAATATCCCCTTGGAGAAAGGATTCTACATCGTTGTTGTCGGAAACAGTACGTACAAAATCATGATTTGATGCAAAGGCACGCGGTAACGCGTACACTTGTTCCGTAAAAAACCGGCAAGCCTTTTCTCCTCGCGGAGAGAGACTTGCCGGTTTTCTTTTACCAACGCCGTGCCTACTGCAGCTCCAGAACCATGTCGTAGCCACCATCGCTTTCGCCATCGGTATAAAACCAGAAGTAGCGATAATTGGCCGTGCTGCCATACACCGAGAGCGTTCCCTCGACGTAAGCCCCGTCCGAAAAGACAATCCTCAGGACATCACCCTTCAGCGTATAAGTCATGTTGCCCAACGATGGCATCGAAACCAGACTTTCACTATTAACAAAGGAATAGGAAACACCCAACATCATGCTCTCGTCGGCTTCGACTACTCTCCAGGTCGTACCCGTCAAATCCAAAGCCGGTGCAGTCTCGCCACCCGACTCGGGTTCGTCAACGTCCACGTCACTACCGGGCACGTTGACATCTCCACCCGATTCTTCATCAGAGGAGCCGTCACCTTCGTCCGTTCCATCTCCCGCAGAACTGCTTTTTCGCAAGACCATGACGTACTCAGCACCGGCATCCCCGTCAGCAGAGTACCAACGATAATCGTAAACGGCCATTGTGCCATCCAACGTCAGCGTACCTGCAATATACGACCCATCCGGAAAGTTTATCGTCAATCGGTCGCCGCTCTCCTTATACTTCATCTCTCCAAGGGACGGATCAGAAGCAACCGTCCCGTCGGTGCGGAACGTATAAGTCACACCTTCCATATAACTTTCATCGGCAGAAATTGCCGTCCAAGTCGTTCCCGCCAAGGAGGAAGAGCTCCCTTCGTCGCCATCGTCATCCGAACAAGCCGCAAAGCTCAGGCAACACACTACGGCCATCAGAATCTGGCCAAACATTCTCACTGTTTTCATCTCATTTTCTTTTTCTATTCATTATTCACTTTCATGGTTTATTCGCACAGAGTCCGGATTTGGGTAGAGAGACTACGAAACAAGCGCGGACTCATATCGCTCCGTTTGCTTACTCGCAATCATCCGGAGCAACGCTTCTTTCGTCATTTCTTCTTTTCCTTCAATTAAAGCATAGGCATTTACTTTTTTTTGTTTTCTGTGGGCAAAAATAACAAGAGACGCCCTCCACACAAAATTTCGCTCCTGAAAATTGCGAAAACTCCCCTCCGACCCCTACGCCTGCTGCGCCTGCAGTTCCAAAAAAGCAAGGCACTTTTTCCCAAAAACCATGCCGCTTCCGCCCGAAAGCGCCGGCACTTTCAGCAACCCGCGCTGCAACTCCCCGACAGCGGAAAACCTACTTATTTTAAGTAGAGAAGCAAAATATCTCGTTATCAAGAGACAAATATCCACAAAATCTTCTTACATTTGCGGCCAAAATAGATTTTTATCGTTTTTCGGGAATAGTTCCTCTTATGAAAAAGTTAGTCCAATTTGCCGTCCTGTTAGCGCTGGTCTTGTTTTCCTCTTGTGTATCCAAAAAGGAAGTCGTGTATTTACAAGGCATCGACAGCATCAGTGGAAAAACCGCAGAAGAAATCGCTATGAACTACACTCTGAAAGTACAAGAAGGCGACCTCTTGAGCATCAAAGTGGCAGCGACAACGGAAGATATTCTCCAGCCCTTCGGCGCAAACGCCATACTCGGACAGACGGGGCGCACCACTTCTTCCTACAACACCGAACAGTTAAACTACTACGAGGTAGACAAAAAAGGATATGTCAACCTCCCGCTCATCGGCTCCTTCTATGCCGAGGGGAAAACCTGCGACGAAGTAGAAAAAGACCTGTCGGTGGCTTTGAGAGAAAAAGGGTATCTTTACGACGGAATTGTCAACGTCAAGATCATGAACTTCAAGGTTTCCGTGCTCGGCGCCGTGAGTCGGCCGGGACAAGTATCCTCTACCGGCGAACGCCTTACGCTGCTTCAGGCAATAGCCCAATGCGGCGACCTGACTACGGGCGGATTGCGTAAAAACGTCCTCGTCATACGCGAACAAGACGGGCAGCGCACTTCGACGCGCATAGACCTCACTTCGCCCGACTTGCTGAACTCGCCTTATTATTATCTGAAACAAAACGACGTAATCTACGTAGAACCGAACAGCAGCATACGAGTTCAGTCCAGTCCGTACTTCACGTTCTGGAATGCAAGTAGCTCCATTCTCTCGCTTCTCGTATCCATTGTTTCGCTCATAGCCGTCTTAAAATAATCACAGCTCAGCCCTATGATAAAAGAAGAATATCCTGCTAAGCCCTCAACTGCAGAAGACGAAGAACAAGAGTCATTCTTCTCGCTGCGCACTATTGTCGACCTGCTCATCGCGCGGTGGTACTGGTTTCTGATTTCCGTTATCGCCTGCCTCTTCCTGATGAGTCTTTATATAGCAACCATTCCGCCCATCTACCAGCATGAGGCCATGGTTGTCATCAAAGGCGATGATAAGACCGGCGTAAGTTCCGAGATGTCCGCCCTGTTGGAGCTGAGCGGCCAGTCGAGCAGCTTCAGCAATGTCAATCTGCTCGAGAATGAACTCTACGTAATGCGCTCCACTCCGCTCATGGAGGAAGTCGTAAACCGATTGAAGCTCAACGTCAATTACTCGAGGGGGCTGCTTTTGCGCAAAGAGAGTCTGTTCGATGCAAGCCCCATCAGCATCAATTTCCTCGATCCGATTAACCCCGACGAGAAAATACACAGCTTCACCGTCACTCCCATCGACGCAAAGACGTGCAACCTGAAGGACTTTCAGATTGACGACATAGAAATCGACTGGTCGAAGAACGTAGCATACAACAAAATCGTCGAGACCCCTATCGGAAAAATCATCATCCAACCCGTACTTCCCCAACCCGACAGCCGGAAGACCCTGCTGATCAAAGAGCAAAGCGGAGTGGATGAAGAAGAACAAAGAGACTATCCCGTCTACGTTACCCGCATCAGCAGCACAGACGCAGCCCTCCAATATAAAGAGAACATCTCGACCGAACTGATCGAAGAGACCTCCCTTGTCACCATCACCTGCAAGGACGACAACCTGAACCGTACCGATTCCATCCTGCAGGCCCTCATCGACGTGTACAACCGGTTCACGCTGGAAGACAAAAACCGCGTCGCTGAAAACACGGAACGCTTCATCGACCAGCGTATTGACGTGTTGGCCGGCGAATTAGGCCAGGTAGATGAAGCTCTGGCACAAATCAAAAGCCAGAACAAGATTCTCGACTTCCAGAGCGGTTCCACGACCTTCCTGAACGAAGGCGCCCGCGCCAAAGAAAATCTGGCCTCGATAGAAGCCCAAGTAATGGTAGCCAAATATCTGAGCGACTACCTGAACGACGCCTCGAAAGAGAACGAACTGATTCCGGAATTGGCAGGCGACGACATGCTTTCCTCCGCACAGCTCATTTCTTCCTACAACGAAATGATGCTCCGCCGGAACCGCGCTGCCGAATACTCCAGCATAGACGCACCGGTTGTGGCAGACATGACCCAGAATCTGAAAGAGCTGCGTGCTTCCATCCGCAAGTCCATCGAAGCGAGTGTGAAGACCCTCAACATCAAACTGGCCAAGGCAAGACAAGTAGAGTCCGAGACCAGCGACATGATTTCCTCGGTGCCGACTCACGAAAAGAAAGCCCTCGACGCCACGCGCCAGCAGGCTATCAAGGAAAGCCTCTACTCCTTCCTCCTGACAAAGCGTGAAGAAAACGCCATCAAGATGGCAATTACCGAACCGAACGCACGCCTCATCGAGCCGCCTTACGGGGAAGAAGACATGGTTTCGCCCAAGCGGGGCATGATGTTACTGGCCGCTTTTGCCATAGGACTCATCATTCCCTTCGCATTCCTCTACGTCGTTTCGCTGCTTGATACGAAAGTTCGCGGAAGAAAGGACATCGAAGAAATGACAACCCTTCCGATTCTGGCCGAAATCCCCTCGGTGGACGACGAATCGCAAGCCATCGTACGCGAACAGCATAATGACTCCTTCAGCGAAGCCTTCCGGCTGGCACGCGCTAACCTGAACTTTATCAACAGCAAGGCAAAGGTTATCATCTTTACCAGTACCATGACAGGCGAAGGTAAGTCGGTAGTTGCCCGCAACCTGGCCATGACTCTGGCTATGAGCGGCAAGAAAACCCTGTTCGTAGACAGCGACATCCGTAAAAACACGGCTTCCAAGCGAATCGGCGTACGCAACATCAAGGGACTGAGCAACTACCTTGCCGGAACGGAGACAGACATCAGCAAACTGATCATTCCCTCCGGCCAGCATAAGGACAGCTTCATTCTGCCTTCCGGCCCGACGCCTCCCAATCCGGCCGAGCTATTCCTGAGCGAGCGCTTCGACGAATTGTTCGCAACGCTCCGCACTCAGTTCGATTACATCGTAGTCGACAATATCCCGGCTCTGGTAGTTGCCGATGCCGTTACGGCGAACCGCGTAGCCGACCTGACGGTTTACGTAATTCGCGAAGGCATGCTCGACCGCCGCTACCTGCCCGAGCTCGAAAAGCTGCATAAGGCCGGAAAATTCAAGAACATGTGCGTCTTACTGAACGACTGCAATCTCGAAAGACGCGGCTACGGTTACGGCTATGGATACGGTTATGGCTACGGATACGGCTATGGTTATGGCTATACCGACAATTCCGACAAGAAAAAACGCCGGAAGAAACCTTGGCCCAGACGCTTCATTGAGCGATACCTGCTCCGAAAAAAGAGATAACACGCGGGACGGTACGTCCTGACTGCTGAATAAAAAGCCGGGGAAATGAGCGTAGCTCCTGTTTTCCCGGCTTTACTTTTTCAAAAAAACACCCATTTCCCCTCACTTCTACCCTACACCAATTCCCCTCTACCCATGCAACCGCTCCGTTCATTCCTTGGCGCCGTCGCAGGATTCCTCCTCCTCGGCTCGGCCATCAGCTCCCCCCTCCAGGCACAAACCACCCTCGCCGCCCCCGGCGATACGCTCTGCGACCTGCGCGGCGTGGTCAACGTATCCGTATGCAACCTCCACGCCCGAGCCGATTTCGAATCGCCGATGGAGACACAAGCCCTGCTGGGTATGCCCGTCCGCATACACCACAAGGCACGATGGTACCAGATAGAAACAATCGACGGCTACCAGGCCTGGGCACACCGCGCCGTAGTCGTCCCGATGGACAGCACGGACTTTGCCCGATGGGAAGCTGCGCCCAAACTGATATGTACGGCCACTTACGCCCAAATCTATGCGACACCCGAGCCCGACGCCCTGCCCATGGGTGACCTGGTAAGCGGCTGTATCCTGGAGCTGCGCGGCAAGGAAGGACGTTTCTATCAGGCAGCCTATCCCGACGGACGGGAAGGCTACGTCCTCCAAAGCCAGGTTCTCCCCCTAAACCAATGGCTCGCGCAATGCGAACCCACCCTGCCCCGCTTCATCCATACCGCACAGACCCTGACCGGCATACCCTACCTTTGGGCAGGAACATCGGCGAAAGGACTGGACTGCAGCGGGCTGGTACAGCTTGCGGCGCAACTCAACGGAGCCGTACTCCCGCGCAACGCTTCCCAACAGGCCCGCTGCGGCACCCGCATCCCCTGCTTCCGCACCTCAGACGGCCGCATGCTCTCCTCCCTCGCCTCGGCCGACTCGCTACGCCGCTACCCCGTCCTTACGGATGCCACATCGGCCAAAAGTCTGATGGACGCCCTCGCCGCACCCGCTCGCTTCTTCGGAGTCAGCATCGACCTCAGCCAGCTTCAGCCGGGCGACCTCGTCTTGTTCGGGAAACCCCACTGCAACGGAAAAGAACGAGTAAGCCACATCGGCATCTACCTCGGGCAGGGACGCTTCATCCACTCCCAGGGATTCGTCCACACCAGCAGCCTCATCCCCGGACAACCCGGCTACGACGCCATGAACCACTCCCGCTTCCTCGGCGCCACCCGCACGGCCGACGCCCAAGGACGCCTGCAGGCTCCGCTGCTGGAGCAGTTCATCCGCTAAAAAGCCTTGCGGCTTTTCGCAAAAAGGAGCAAGGCTTTTCCCGGAAAACCGCAAGACTTTTTCCCAAAACACCTGCCGCCCGCTCCTCCGCACGCATACGCGGAAAAGAGTTGGGCACAAGCCCCTTTCTCACGAATAGCCCTCATTTTCTGCCTAAAAACTTGCCGCTTCCAAAAAGAAGCCCTATCTTTGCGCCGCTTTTTAACATCAATATTCAACCAAAGTTATGTATTTAGACGTAGCAAAAAAGAAGGAAATCTTCGAGAAGTACGGGAAGTCCAACACTGATACTGGCTCCGCTGAAAGCCAGATTGCATTGTTCTCCTACCGTATTGCTCACCTGACCGAACATCTCAAGGTCAACAAGAAAGATTATACTACGGAACGTTCCTTGACCATCCTCGTAGGTAAGCGTCGCCGCTTGCTCAACTACCTGAAAGAGCGCGACATCGAAAGATACCGCGACATCGTCAAGAAACTGGGCTTGAGAAAGTAATTTCCTCAACCCTTGCAGAAAGGAACAAGAAGGACTGCTTTTCGGAAAAAGGAGAAGCAGTCCTTCGCGCATTTATTCGTATCTTTGCTTGCGCGAAGATAGATGCGGCTCGGCATAGTCAAGGTGAAAACGGCGTTTTCCCTTGCCGCTGCACTCGCCTTTCCGTATCTTTGCCACACGAAAAGACTAAAACAAACTCAACAGAAAAACAGCATAGCGAATGGAATTGTTCTCATCCCTCCCCTACAAAGTAGCCGACATAGCCCTGGCCGACTTCGGCCATAAGGAAATAGAACTGGCCGAACACGAAATGCCCGGCCTCATGGCCCTGCAGAAGAAATACGCCGCACAACAACCCCTCAAGGGCGCCCGCATCACAGGCTCCCTCCACATGACCATACAGACTGCCGTACTCATCAAGACCCTCGTCGCCCTCGGAGCCGAGGTGCGCTGGGCTTCCTGCAACATCTACTCCACACAGGACCACGCAGCAGCGGCAATGGCCGACCTCGGCGTGCCCGTCTTCGCCTGGAAGGGAGAAAACCTCGAAGAGTACTGGTGGTGCACCCTGCAGGCCATGAACTTCGGCTCAGGGAAAGGCCCCAACCTGATAGTGGACGATGGCGGCGACGCCACACTCATGATACATACCGGATATGCGGCAGAAGAAACTCCCGAAGTACTGGACGCTCCCGGGCAGGGAGAAGACGAAATCCAACTCTTGGCCCTCCTGCGCCGGCTAAAGGCCGAACGCCCCGGCTATTGGCACGGCCTCGTTCCCGAAATACGCGGCGTCAGCGAAGAAACGACTACCGGCGTTCACCGTTTGTACCAGATGAAAAAAGAAGGAAAACTGCTCTTCCCCGCCTTTAACGTGAACGATTCCGTCACCAAGTCCAAGTTCGACAACCTCTACGGCTGCCGCGAATCGCTGGCCGACGGCATCAAGCGCGCCACCGACGTAATGATAGCCGGGAAAACCGTCGTCGTAGCCGGCTACGGCGACGTCGGAAAAGGATGTGCCCACTCCATGCGCAGCTACGGCGCACGGGTGCTCATCACCGAAATCGACCCCATCTGCGCACTTCAGGCCGCCATGGAAGGATTTCAGGTAGTCACTATGGAAGAAGCCTGCACGCAAGGCAACATATTCGTTACCACTACCGGAAATATCGACATCGTACGCATCGAACACATGGAGCAAATGCCCGACCAGGCCATCGTCTGCAACATAGGACACTTCGACAACGAAATACAAGTAGACGCGCTCAAAAAATATCCCGGCATACGCTGTCGCAACATCAAGCCCCAAGTAGACCAGTACTACTTCCCCGACGGACACAGCATACTGCTCCTGGCCGACGGACGCCTGGTCAATCTGGGCTGCGCCACCGGGCATCCCTCGTTCGTCATGAGCAACTCTTTCACCAACCAGACGCTCGCACAGATGGAACTCTACCGTGAAAGTTACGCCACCGACGTATATTGCCTGCCCAAGCACCTCGACGAGGAAGTGGCCCGGCTGCACCTGGAACAGACCGGTGCGCACCTCACCCGCCTAACCCCGGAGCAGGCAGCCTACATCGGCGTATCGGTCGACGGGCCCTATAAGGCCGAAAACTACCGGTATTGAACGCACTTATTCACAACCGCATCCTAAAAATCGAGAAAGACATGAATTCGTTCCTCAAGAAAATAGCCCCCGACGCGATTGCAATCATCGCATTCATCCTGATTGCCTTCGCCTATTTCTATCCCTCCGACATAGACGGGCGCGTACTCTCCGGCACAGACCACACAGCCTCTGCAGGTCTCGGCGCAGAAAACGACGCTTACTACAAAGAGACCGGCACCGTCTCGCGCTGGACCAATGCCGCTTTCTCCGGAATGCCCACCTATCAGATCAATCCCAGCTACCCCTCCACGAAAATAACCAACGCTTTTTCCACAACCTACAAGTTAGGGCTGCCGGGATACGTCGGTCTCGTGTTCATCATGCTGCTGGGATTCTACATCCTTATGCGCGCTTTCAATTTTAAGGTATGGATGTCCGCATTGGGAGCAATACTTTGGGCATTTTCATCGTACTATTTCATCATTATCCTTGCCGGACACATCTGGAAGTTCATCACTTTGGCCTACATCCCGCCCACAATCGCCGGAATGGTGCTGGCCTATCGGGGAAAATACCTGGCCGGCGGATTGCTGACCGCCTTGTTTGCTTCGTTCCAGATAGCCTCCAACCACGTACAGATGAGCTACTATTTCCTGTTCGTCATGTTCTTCATGCTGTTAGGCTTCCTCTGGGAAGCCATACGCGAGAAACAACTTCCCCGTTTCTACAAGGCAACAGGCGTAATGCTCGTAGCAGGGCTTGCAGCGGTACTCGTCAATATCTCAAACCTCTACCACACTTGGGAATACAGCAAGCACACCATGCGCGAAAAGAGCGAGTTAATCAAGCCCAATACTGCGAATCAGACCAATAGCGGCCTCGATCGCGACTATATCACCGCATGGAGCTACGGAACGGGAGAGACTTTCTCGCTCATGATTCCCAACATCAAAGGCGGGGCCTCGCAGATTCCGCTGCAGTTCAGCGACGAAACCATCCAATTAGGCACCCCTCAGCTCCAAGAGTTCTACCGCCAGCCGCTCATGGGCCAGTACTGGGGTGAGCAACCCGGCACCTCCGGACCGGTTTACGTAGGGGCTTTCGTCTGCACACTCTTCATTTTAGGACTTTTCATCGTGAAGGGACCGATGAAATGGGCGCTCCTCGCCGCCACGGTGCTGAGCATACTGCTCTCGTGGGGCCACAATTTCATGTGGTTCACCAACCTTTTCATCGACCACTTCCCCATGTATGCCAAGTTCCGGACGGTTTCTTCCATATTAGTCATTGCAGAATTCACCATACCCCTGCTCGCCCTGCTCGCCCTGCGCCAGTGGCTCGACGGATACCGCAACGGAGACGAGCAACTGCGCAAGCACTATCGGAAACAGCTCTACATAAGTCTCGGATTTACGGGAGGACTTTGTCTGATCTTCGCCCTCTTTCCTTCACTTATCGAGTATAATACCGAAAAAACCGTCAGCCAATTCGTTGCGCGCCTTGCCTCGCAGGCCTCGCCCGAAATGCTTTCTGTCCTGAGCAATGACCTTTCCCGCATGTTGCCGGCCCAATATTCCGAAATTCTCTCCGCCGACGCCTGGCGCAGCCTCGTCATTATACTCATAGGTACGGCACTCCTCTGGTTCTATGCCAAGGGAAAACTGAAAAGTACCTACACCGTAGCCGGAATCCTGGTGCTTTGTCTGATAGACATGTGGTCGGTCAACAAAAGGTACCTCAACGATGACTGTTTCGTAGAGCCCCGTCCGCAAGAAGCCATCGCCAAATCTTCGGCCGACGAGCTTATTTTGCAAGATCAGGACCCCGATTACCGAGTTCTCGACCTCTCTGTCAATATCTTCAACGACAATACGCCCGGACTCTTCCACAAAAACATAGGAGGCTACCACCCCGCCAAGCTACGGCGCTACCAGGAACTGATAGACTACCACATCAGTCCCGAAATTCAGACGCTCTGGAAGGGAATAGCCCAATCGGGCGGCGACCTTTCGCAGCTCAATCCGGACTCCATCGGCGTGCTCAACATGCTCAACATGCGCTACGTCATCCTCCCCGCCCTGCAGGCCGGGGCTGAAAAGACGCCGCTCAGGAACCCCAACGCATACGGAAACGCATGGTTCGTGCAAGACATTTTCTACGCGAAGAATGCCAATGAGGAAATCGAGGCCCTCTACAACCATTCGCCGCGCACGACAGCCATCGTAGCCGAAGCACTCCACAATCAACTCGGGGCCGATGCCGTCTGCACCGACAGCGCGGCAACCATAAAGCTCACGGAGTATGCCCCCGACCGCCTCGTCTACGAAAGCAACTCCAAGAGCGGAGGCGTAGCCCTCTTCTCTGAAATATATTATCCCGAATGGACCGTAAGCATCGACGGCAGCGAACCCTCGGAAGACGCCATATTCCAAGCAAACTATGTCCTGCGTGGCGTGAAACTTCCCGCAGGGCATCACAAAATCGAGTTCCGCTTCGACCCGGCCTCCGTACACCGCACCGAAGGACTGGCCTACGTAGGATTCGGACTGATCCTGCTGCTGGCGGCCGGAACATTCTGGACCGAATACCGAAACAAGAAGCAGAAAAAGGCCTGAAGCCTCGGGGCAGTTTCCGCCGCCCTACTGCCAAACGCGAAAAAGCAACGCACGCTCCTCACTCGAAGGGCGTGCGTTGCTTTTTCCTACCTGCTCCCGCTGTGGCGGAAAGCGCTCAGCCGGCGGTCTGCAACTTACGGTACTCCGTAGGCGTATAGCCTACGTTCTTCTTAAACGTACGGTTGAAGTGCTGCGAATACTGGAAGCCCAAGTCATAAGCTATCTGGCTCACCGTCTTGTCCGTGCTCAGAATCATTTCCTTTGCCAGGTCGATCAGGCGCGCCTGAATATACTCTTGCGCCGTTTTCCCCGTCTCCTTTTTAATCAAATCGCCGAAGTAATTGGCCGAAAGGAAGACCTTGTCGGCAAAGTACTTCACCGAAGGCAGCCCCTCGGTGCGGGGCTTATCGCTCTGGAAGTACGCATCGAGCAGCGACTCGAAGCGCGTCAGAATATCCTTGTTGACCTCCGAGCGCGTCACGAACTGCCGATTGTAGAAACGCATGCAGTAGTCCAGCAAGAGCTGTATGTTGCGCACCAGCAGGCGCTTGCTGAGCTTGTCGATCGGGCGGTGCAATTCCTGTTTTATCTTGGTCAGACAGTCCAAAAAGAGCTCCTTTTCCTCTTCCGACAGGTGCAAAGCCTCGTTCGAATTGTAGGAAAAGAAGGAATACGACTTTATTTCCCGCCCCAGCGAAGTGCCTCTTATCAAGTCCGGATGGAAAAGCAGGCCGCGCGCCTTAGGCTTCATCGCCGGGTCCATATCGATTTCCACTACCTGCCCCGGGGCAAAGCTCGTGACCGTCCCCTCCTGATAGTCGTACCGCTGCTTGCCGTAGCGAATGTCGCCGCACAACGTGTCTTTCAGGAAAAGCGCATAAATGCCATAGTTGCAGGAAAAGGACGTAGGCCGGCGGGTGGCCTCCGACAAGTCTATCACATTGACCAACGGGTGAAGCGTCTCCACGCCGAAGAGCTTGCTGTAGTCATCTATCGAATCCAGTTTTATGATTTCTCTCATAGGGCGAATCGTTTTTTGTCTGAGGCAAATGTAATGATTTTCAGCAAATGTAACCCGCAAATCTCCCGCAGGACCTGTAAATAGAGTACAAACTTCCGTAAAATATATACAACCCACATCCCCACAATGCCCTACCTTCGCACTGCAAAACGAGGTAACATACGAATGGAAACCGTAGAATTAAAAGACATAAACCAGTGCAACCGATTTTTTTCGGAGCGCACGCTGCACCCGTTAGTCAGTGTAGTCGACCTTCCCCAGTCTGCCGGACGCATCCTGCTGCGGCTGGACTTCTATTCCATACTGCTTAGGGAAAGTCCGAATTGCCTTGCATGTTGCGGGAAAAAGTGCTGCGACTTTTCCGAAAAAACCTTGCTCTTTCTTCCGCCCGGGCAGCCACTCAATCCCGCAACCGAGCGGCAAGCGCCCGAAAAGGGTGACAAACTGCTCTGCTTCCACCCCGACCTGATACGCCATACGCCCCTCGAAAGCCATTTCGGGGAATACACTTTCTTCCACTACCGGCAGGACGAAGCGCTCCACCTCTCCGCGCGCGAGCGGGACGTCGTAGAGGCCTCGCTCAACTGCATTGCCGAAGAACTGGACTGGGGCATAGACGAATACAGCAAGAAGCTCATCGCCCTGAAGATAGACCTGCTCCTCAGCTACTGCAGCCGCTTCTACAAACGGCAGTTCATCACCCGCCACGAAGCAAACAACGAAGTCGTGGAGCAAACCGACCATCTGCTCCAGCACTACTTCCTCACCGGTCAGGCGCAAGAAAAAGGCTTTCCCACGGCAGAGCGCTGCGCACGCATACAAAACCTCTCGCCCGCTTACCTCAACGACCTGCTCCAGCACGAAACCGGCAAGGACTTCAAGGAATATGCCCTCTTCAAACAGTTCGACACCGCCTGCGCCCAACTCCAGCGCACAAGCAAGAGCGTGACCGAAATCGCCACCGAACTCGGCTATCACTCCCCACAAGTTTTCTGCCGCATCTTCAAGCAACTGAAAGGATGCACGCCCACCCTGTTCCGAAGCCGCTACCGGAACTGAACAAACACGGTATGCAAATAAGTAATTTGGGTTCTAAAATCCGTAAATTATATACCTCCTGTCCAATGTCTCCACACTATCTTTGCAAACAGAGAATCAAACAAATAGAGAGCATGAGACGCATCTTTTCCCTATTCCTGGCCGCATCGCTGCTGATTGCGCTGGGACACACAGAAACAACTAATGCACAAAGCAAAATGGATATAAACGAAGAATTGCAAAAGAACGACCCCGAACTGCATGCCATCCTGCAGAATTTCGCATTCGGGGAAACACTTCAGTACGGAAACAAGGTAGACGCCAAGACTACCGCCATGGTAAGACTCGTCTCCTGCATCGCCCTGCAGGCACAGGCCCAGTACAAATCGATGCTGGAGAGCGCCTGGCAGGCAGGAGTGAGCCCCGTTGAGATAAAAGAGATACTCTATCAGGCCGTACCCTATGCCGGAATGGCAAAAGTGATGGACTTCGTGAGCATAACGAATGAGTTTCTGACCGGGAAAGGCGTCAAATTGCCACTCGACGGGCAGTCAACCACGACAACCGCCAACCGTTTCGAGAAAGGCCTCGCCACCCAGAAAGGAATCTTCGGAGCCAGCATCGACGCCATGCGCAGCAATGCCCCCGACAATCAGAAGAACATACAGGATTACCTCTCCGCCAACTGCTTCGGCGACTACTACACCCGCACGGGAGTGGACGTGAAAACCCGCGAAGTGCTCACGTTTGCCATACTCATCTCCATGGGTGGCTGCGAACCGCAGGTAAAGGGACACATACAAGGCAACCTCAACGTAGGAAACGACAAGGAGTATCTGCTCGAAGTGGTAACGCGCCTGCTCCCCCTCATCGGTTATCCCCGCACGCTGAATGCCATCACCTGCCTGAACGAGGTAGCGCCCGAGCCGAAAACGACTGCCGCCTCCAACGGCAAATAACCGGAGACCGATACGAAAACGCATAACCGACCGACAGAAATGGGAAACAATAAAGAAATGTCGCGGCGCGACTTTCTCAAATGCGCCGGAGCAGCCGGCATGGCAACCGCAGGCCTTGCCGCCTGCAAGGACGGCAACGCCCCCTCCAGCGCGGCGGCAGAAACCTCGACCAGGGACATGACTTACCGCACCAACCCCTCCACCGGCGACCGCATATCGCTGCTCGGCTTCGGCATGATGCGCCTCCCTTCCGTCGGCGGACGCAGCGCACGCGAAGGAAGCGAAGAGATTGATCAGGAAATGGTGAACGAATTGGTCGATTATGCCCTCGCCCATGGCGTAAACTACTTCGACACCTCCCCGGCATACTGCCGCGGTAAGTCGGAACACGCCACGGGAATCGCTCTCAGCCGCCACCCGCGCAACTCATACTACATAGCCACCAAGCTGTCCAACTTTGCCCCGTCGACGTGGCCCCTCGAGGCAAGCATCGCCATGTACCGCAACTCGCTGAAAGAACTCCAGGTAGACTACGTCGATTACCTCCTGCTTCACGGCATAGGCATGGGCACAGGCATGGAAGAATACGAGAACCGCTACATCAAAAACGGCATGCTGGATTTCCTCATCAAGGAGCGGGAAGCCGGACGCGTGCGCAACCTTGGATTCTCATATCATGGCGATATTGCCGTTTTCGACCGCCTCCTGGCCGAACACGACGCAGGGCGCTACCGCTGGGACTTCGTCCAAATTCAGCTGAACTACCTCGACTGGAAATACGCCAAGCAAATCAATCCCCGCAATACCGATGCCGAATATCTCTACAACGAGCTGGCAAAAAGAAATATCCCCGCCGTAATCATGGAGCCGCTGCTGGGCGGGCGTCTTTCCAACGTGCCCGACAAAATCGTAGCGCAGCTCAAAGAGCGGGAACCCGAGGCGAGTGTAGCCTCATGGGCCTTTCGTTTTGCCGGGAGCTTCCCCGGAGTGCTCACGGTGTTGAGCGGAATGACCCGAATGTCGCACTTGAAAGACAACTTGCACACCTACTCTCCGCTAAAAGCGTTAAGCAATGAGGAATTTGCCTTTCTCCAGCAGACAGCTGCCGACATGATGCAGTTCGATACCATCCCCTGCAACGACTGCAAGTACTGCATGCCCTGCCCCTACGGGCTGGACATTCCGGCAATTCTACTGCACTACAACAACTGCCTAAACGAGGGAAACGTACCGGAAAGCGCCCAAGACGAGCACTACCGCCAAGCCCGCCGCGCTTTCCTCATAGGCTACGACCGCAGTGTGCCCCGCCTACGCCAGGCCAGCCACTGCATCGGCTGCAACCAGTGCAGCCCGCACTGCCCGCAGCGCATCGATATTCCCGCGGAGATGCACCGCATCGACCGCTATGTGGAGCAACTGAAACAGAACACACTGTAAGACAAGAGGCAAAACTACTGTATCGAGAACCCTTTTCGACCAATAGAACATGCATTCTTCCCCGGCTCTCCCGCTGTGAGACGCCGGGGATTTTTCGTTTCCCGCCCGGCGGAAGAGGCTACAAGCGGTCGGTCTTTATGTCCGAAAGCTCCACGAGCTTGTTGACTATGGCATAGATTGTAAGCCCGGCAGGCGAGTGAATCTGCAACTTGCGGGCTATGTTGCGCCGGTGGGTGATGACCGTATGAATCGAAAGGTAGAGCTTTTCGGCTATTTCCTTGTTGGTCATGCCTTTCACCACGCAGACTATTATTTCCCGCTCCCGCTGCGAAAGCGCTTCCTGCTCGCTCTCTTCCGGTTTCATGTGGAGCAGACGGATTATCGTCTCCTTCAGTTTCTCCGGTTCATCGTAGAGCGAGAGCACGGCGTCGTAGGGCTCCAGCAGCGAACTGTCGGCAACTACCACCGGAAGCGCCAAGCACTTCACGCCGCCGGCCAGCGGATTGGCGCGGAATGCAGCCAAGTCAAACCATCCGCCGAAAGCCGGATTCACGATGAGCAAGTCGATGCGGTGCCCGTGCAGGCAGCGGTCGAGTGCTTCGGGCGAGGCAACTTCGATCGGCTGTATGTGCAGCTCCGGCAAATGGTGGAGCACGGCACTGATTCCATTACGCAAAATGGCCGAAGACTCGGCGATGGCAATACGTATAGCCTCACTTTGTTTCATTTTCCTTCCTTTCCAACTCCGTAACGGCAGGGATAAACAGCAAATCCTCTACTTTGCAGTGGGAACTAAGCTCCTGTTCGCAAGAAAAGATGTCTTGAAGAACCGCGTTGAGCAGGAGGTTTTTCTCTTTTTCGGGGTAATATTTAATAATGATATTCTTCAGTTCCGTCAACTTCGCGTCGATTGCCCCGTGACGGCGGGCAAAAGTAGAAATGCGGTAGTGCTCCGAGCGCTGGCCCGAGAGCAGCGCTTCGACATAAGTGAAGACGTTTTCGTCCTCATAGTCCATGTGTTTGCGCACTTCGCCCACATATTCGTCATAGAAGCGCAGGATGAGATAGGCAATCTTGTTCTCCGAAGAGCAATCGATGGCCTCAATCAGTTTGCGCCGTATGAAGGGCAGATAAAAATCGAGGAAGTAATGGTGCGACTGCTGCAGGTAGGCCATCAGCGAAGGCACGGAGATTTGCCCCGGGTCTTCCGCCATCTGCGTGCAACCGTCGAGTATAAAATTGACAACCGAAAGAAAAGTGGAGCAATCCACCCCATTTTCGCGACACACCTCCTCCACCGTCTTTTCGCCGAAGCCCAGCGGGAGCTCAAAGCGGCTCAAGACCTGAAGCAGAGTGTAGTTCTCGCAGATGAGATCGCACATCTTGTCGTTCGGAAGGTAATTGCCATGTGGATGCATAATGCGTAACTCCTATTTAAAAGTCCTTGGTGTTTTCCTCAAAAGTGCCGGCAGTTTCGGAGAAAAGCGCCGGCGCTTTTTTTATAATAAACAAGGTATTTCTGCTATTTCGCCTGCAAAGGAACAGAAAAACAGAAGCCCTTGCAATCCCCAAAAGTAGGTATTCGCAGAAAAACGCCGGCAGAGCATACCCATTTGTAGGGTGTTTTCGCTCGCGCATTCAGTATTTTTAGGTATTTCCGACGCAAATTTACACCTCTACCTTTGCAGTCGAAAACAAAAGCTAAAAAGGAAAAATGAATTTCAAACGTACCCTTTTCCTCGGCTCCTGCCTGCTGAGCGCCGGACTGCTCCACGCAAAAGCGCCTCAGACACAAGAGGAAACAATGCAAAGCAGCACGACTGCCACATCCGAGTATGACACTTTCGACCGCTTCCGCGTGGGCGGATACGGAGAAATCCTGGCCAATTTCAAAAACTACGGCATCAACCGCTACTACGGCGGCACGGGCGGCAACAGCGACGTCAAGCGCAATACCATATCCATCCCGCGCTTCGTGCTGGCATTCGACTACAAATTCACATCGAAGTGGATACTTGGTGCCGAAATCGAGTTCGAAGCCGGCGGAACCGGAGCAGCTTACGAACTGGAGAACAGCGAGAACGGAGAATACGAGACCGAGGTCGAGAAAGGCGGCGAGGTAGCTCTGGAACAATTCCACATCACGCGCCTCATCATGCCGGAGCTCAACGTGCGCGTGGGCCACATGGTAGTGCCCGTAGGCCTGACCAATGCCCACCACGAGCCCATCAACTTCTTCGGAACCTCACGCCCCGAGGGTGAAACGACCATCATCCCCTCCACCTGGCACGAGACGGGCATCAGCCTCTTCGGCACCATCGGCAGCGGATGGGCCACCTTCGACTACCAGGCCATGGTAGTGGCCGGACTCAATGCCAACGGCTTCGACCGCTCCACATGGGCCGGCAGCGGAAAAACGAGCATCTTCGAGTTCGACAACTTTACCTCCCCCGCCTACGTGGCACGGGTGGACTACCGCGGAGTGCCGGGCCTGCGCGTAGGAGCATCCTACTACTTCTGCAACAACATTGGCTCCAACTCCGACAAGCCCGACTACTACAAGAGCATCGGGCAGATACCTTTGCGCATCTACACCGTCGATGCACAATACGTGAACCCGTATCTCACCTTCCGCGGCAACTGTATTTTCGGAAACGTAGGCAATTCCGTAGCACTCTCCAATACCAATTCCGCATTGGGCAGCAAGAGCCCCTACAGCCGCACAACGCCGGTAGCCAAACGGGCCGTAAGCTACGGCGCCGAACTGGGCTTCAATCTGCGGAACATTACGGGAATCGAAAAATTCCCCGTCATCTATCCCTTCGCCCGCTACGAGTACTACAACGCACAGGAGGAAGTCCTCAAGCCGCTGGTGGCAGACGAACGCGAAAAAGTAAGCATGTGGACCGCCGGACTGAACTGGCGCGCCCTGCCTAACCTCGTGTTCAAAGCCGACTATACGGCACGCCAAATCGGCGGAGGCAAGTACAAAAACGAAAACGAATTCGCCCTCGGCGTAGCTTACATAGGGTGGTTCTTCAACAAATAGACAACTAAAAACCAATCTCTAATAACAACAAAAACTAAAAAGCAACAATGAAAAAGAAGTTTTTCTATTCGGCCTTGTTCTTACTGGGCCTCTCTTGCACAGGACTGATGACCACCTCTTGCAGCGACGACGACGAACCCCAGACAACCGGCGGAGGCGAGATAGATTTCGACGAAGCCGCCAACCTCGACTATACGGCCTCGAACTCCCAAAGCTGGCGGAACTATGCACGCCAGGTAGCCCTCCTCCTGGAGAGAGACGCCGCAACCCTCTACGACAGCTGGGAGACAAGCTACGACGGCGGAGTGGCTTTCAAGGAAACCTTCAAGAATCACAACGGCGGAGCCTATACGAACGTAATGGACTGCATCACGGAAATCATTGACAAATGCGTAGAAATCACCGACGAAGTAGGCAACGAGAAAATCGGCGACCCGTATCGCAAGTATTCGAACGGGCAATATACCGAAGCATTGTATGCCGTAGAATCGTGGTACAGCTTCCACTCCCGCGACGACTACTCCAACAACATCCGCTCCATCCGCAACTCTTATTTCGGAAGCACCGACAGTACCATCAGCACCAACTCCCTCTATCGAATCATGGAGCGCATAGATCCTACGCTGAATACGCAGGTTGTAGAAGCAATCGAATATGCGAAGAACGCCATCCTCGCCATTCCCCAACCTTTCCGCAACAACATCGGCGCAGCAGAAGTGCCGGTTGCACAGAGCGCCTGCATCAGTCTCGGCAACATACTCGACACTCAGCTGCGTAACGCCATCCAGACTGCAGCAAACAACGGCACCGTTACCAGCGCAGAGCTGGATGAAGTAGTCAACACCTATACCGACCAGGTGGTACTGCCTACCTACAAAAGCCTGAAAGAGAAGAACACTTTGCTGAGAGAAGCAGTAGATGACTTCTACAACAGCCCCTCCAACGCCACTTTCGAAGCCGCTTGCGAAGCATGGTTGGTAGCCCGCGAACCGTGGGAGCAGAGCGAAGCCTTCCTCTTTGGGCCGGTTGACGCACTCGGCCTCGACCCGAACATGGATAGCTGGCCGCTCGATCAGGTAGCCATCGTACGCATTCTGGAATCCGGCAACTTTGATGACTTGGATTGGAGCGACGGCGACAGCGACGCGACCGTCGAAGCTGCCCAAAACGTACGTGGCTTCCACACGCTTGAGTTCCTGCTCTTCAAAAACGGAAACCCGCGCACGGTGCAATAACACAGCGCAATAAGCAGAAACCCACTCTCCAAGTGAAGGCCAATTCCTGCGGGAATTGCCCTTCACTTCTGTAGTATAATGAAAAACTCTTGAGACAAAACATACAAACCACAATGAACTATACTGTAAAGTTACTGTCCATCCTCACCATAGCGGCGGCCCTCTCCGCCTGCGAAGACGAGGGAATGGACGTAAGCGACATAGAAGTTCCGGAAGGGTATGCGCTCTCGGCAGGAGTATCGACCATCTTTCTGAACAGTTCCGTTGCCTATGACACGCAAGCGGACTGGATCGATGCCGACCCCGACTATGCCATGCGCTTCCGCGACGGCGACGGTCTTTACGACGATGCACGCTCCACCGGCGAAGGACTCGGTCCGGTCTATGCCGGATATTCCTGCGGAAGCTGCCACCGCAACG
Organism: Bacteroidaceae bacterium; assembly: GCA_050946375.1. GTDB lineage: Bacteria > Bacteroidota > Bacteroidia > Bacteroidales > Bacteroidaceae > UBA1794. Next base: position 22,126 of record JBMNUT010000001.1, read on the forward strand.
CCGGACGTACCAAACCGGAGCTGTGGAACGGAGGAGGCATCTATGGAGAAGGCGGAAGCGGCTCCTACGGTTTCTCCTCCATGCTGGTATATATCAGCAGAAAGAACGGCGCTTTTTTCCAGAACTACTGCCGCGTTCTCCACGACCAGTCCATCTATGGCGTAAAAGCCGAAGGGAAACTGAGCGTCAAATGGCACTACGAGAGCGGTTCCTTCCCCGATGGTGAGCCATACGAGCTGTGTTATCCGGAATACACCATCACCGAATGGTATGCCGACAGCATCGCTCCCGAAGATCTGTTCTGCACCGTGCGCATTCCCCTGCGGCATGTGGGCATGGGGCCTATGATGGCCATCGACCGTCATGAGATAGAACAGCTCGCAGCCAAGAGCAATTATCCGGAATACGGCATCAGCGGACGCGCCAATTACATTACAGAAAAAGGAAAACTGCAACTGGGACTGAGCGGAAACAAGGCACAGCACGCCGACCTGACCGTAGAACTCGGCTTCAGCAGCGACATGGGTGTCACCAACAGCCGCTACCCCGAAGAGATTTGTGAAGGGCAGTTCCAGATGGACCAGGGAAGCATGATGGGACTGACCTACGACCAACTGGACATCAGCGCAGAGGATATGGAAGACGTCGACCTGTACATGCAGGGACTCGGCGTGCCGGCCCGGCGCAACGTCAACGACCCTACCGTCCAACGGGGGGAACAGATGTTCTACCAGGCCAAGTGCCATTTGTGCCACACCGTTACGCTGCACACCCAGCCGCGCGGCTCCACCCTGCTGCTGGGCACGCAACTTACGTGGCTCGGAAGCCAGACCATTCATCCATACTCCGACTTCCTCCTGCACGACATGGGCAGCGAAATCATGGGAGTAGGCCTGAATGACAACTACGTGAGCGGCCTGGCACGCGGCAACGAGTGGCGCACCACGCCGCTTTGGGGCATCGGTCTGCAGGAAAAGGTAAACGGACATACCTACTTCCTCCACGACGGACGCGCCCGAAACCTGACGGAAGCCATCCTGTGGCACGGCGGAGAGGGCGAAGCCTCGAAGAACCTTTTCAAAAACATGAGCAAAGACGACCGCGACGCGCTCATCCAATTCCTTAATTCACTCTGACAAAAGTCCCCAAAATCACTCATCAAGAAAAAACGACACACAATGAAAAAGATAATTTTACTTGCCCTGACAGCTATTTTCCCGCTGGCCGGCATGGCACAATACGAAGAAGATACCGAAAACGGCGTCGTATCGCTGGCCGGACGCGAAGGATTTTCCATCCAGACCAAGAAAGCCGACTTCGTATTCAAACCCTACCTTCTGGTGCAAACCGCAGCCAACATCAACTGGTACGACGACGAAGGGCTGGACAAGGCCTACAACCAGGACAATCTGGCCAACTCCGGATTTTCCGTCCCCTATGCCGTGCTCGGATTTACCGGAAAGGCTTTCGGAAAAGTCTCCTTCAACCTCTCCATCAATGCGGCGGCAAGCGGCGCAGCCATCCTGCAGCAAGCCTGGATTGACGTAGCCATGAAGCCCGCTTTCGCCCTGCGTATCGGTAAATTCAAGACGCCTTTTTCCCACGCCTACCTCACCACGCTCGGAGAGACCCTGCTCCCTACGCTGCCGACCTCGCTCACTGCGGCCGTCATCATGCCCTACTCGCTGAATGCCGTAACCCCGAGCATCGGAACAGGCTTCGACCTCGGTGTGGAAGTACACGGTTTTGCCGCCAACAAGTTCGGCTATGAAGTCGGAATCTTCAATGGAACCGGCGCAAGCGTCAACACCGCCACCAAGACCATCAGCGACGACTGGCACATTCCCTCCCTCCTCTACGCCGGACGCCTCACCTTCATGCCCAAAGGCATCATGCCCGCCACGCAGGGCAGCCCCGACCGTCTCAAGGAAGACAAGTGGATGCTGGGCGTAAGCGCCAACCTGAACGTGGAGAGCGAGAGCGAAAGCACCAACGACACCCGCGTAGGCTTAGAATTTGCCATGCTGAAAAACAAACTCTACATCGGGGCGGAAGCCTACTACATGCACGTAGGATTCACCGAGCGCCAGAAGATTGACGAAACCTACGACTACTACGGCGGATACATACAAGGCGGTTACTTCGTAGCCCCCCGCGTGCAGGTGGCAGCCCGCTACGACTTCTTCAACCGTAACGGAGCGGACAAAGACGGATTCCTGAACATGCCGGCCGTAGGCTTCAACTACTTTTTCAAAAACTGCAACCTGAAGCTGCAAGCCATGTACCAATTCATCGGACGCACCGGCCATGAAACCCAGCTGGACCGCGACAACGACGACCTCGGACTGGCCAAGCACTCCGGAACCATACAGCTGCAATACTCCTTCTGATTGCCGGTAAAAAGCATTATAAACACAGCACTATGAGCAAAAACTTCCTATTTGTTTGCCTCACCGCCGTAGCCTTCACGCTTTTTTCCTGCGACGACGGCCCCATCGAACGGGCAGAATCCACCCCGCACTACAACGGCTTTGCCGCCAAAGTGACGGGCCACGTCAGCGGGACCGACAGCTGGCCGGAATATTACCAGGTCGTTCTGGCCGGATTCGACGAGAGCGAGTACGCCACCGCGCAGGTACTCATCAGCCCTGCTGCAGACGGTTCGGTCGCACAGACCCTGCCCAACCTGGGAAGCACCGTGAAGACCGTGGAACTATGCGTGACCAATACCCTGCGCCGCCGCATCATTACCTTCAAGAGCATAGACGTCTCCGCCCTGCAGGGCGATACGCTCTACCTCGATGCCGGTACGGTCGACGTAAACATGTTCAATAGTATCCAGACCGAAATCTTCGACAACAACTGCGCCCACTGCCATGGCGGAACCGGAACCGCCGCCGGAGGGCTGTTTCTAACGGAAGGCAGAAGCTACGCCGAGCTGGTGAACCAGCCGTCGCAGTCCGTGCCCGACAGCACAAGGGTCATACCCTACAACGCCGAGTGGAGCATACTCCACCAGATTCTGCTGAGCGATGAAGTCCTGAACCTGCCCGTTACCCACGGCGACATCCTCAACGACCAGAACCGCAGGCTGATAGACGAATGGATAAACGCCGGGGCCAAAGAGTAAATCCTCCCCCGCCCCAAGGCTGACGACAGCCCCTTCCCCGGAATCCCCCGGCCTCCCCAAGCAAGGAGCGCCGGGGGATTCTGTGTACGGACGCCAAGGTTTCGGAAAAAAGTCTTGCATGTTTTCCGGAAAAGTGGCAAGACTTTTTGCCTGCGGATGCAAGGCTTTTTCCAAAAAGGGAAAAGTATATTTGTCCCGAGAGCTGCAAAAATGTATTTTTGCCCCATTGCAAAAACTGAAAAACAGCATGAGAAAAATCAGAATACCCCTCGCTCCCTTCCTCTTCCTGCTGGCCGCCCTGCTCGTCGGCAGCAGCATTCTGCCCATTCCCGCCGAGGCGTCGCCCGCAGCGCCCGGCCTGTTCCGGAAAAAGAAGAAGAAGGCAAACGCCCAGGCAGCCAAGGACTCCGCGGCCGACGCCTACACGAAAATCACCAAAGACGCAAGCGTAAAGAAAGGACTGTTCAGCGTCTACAAAAAGAAGGGGAGCTACTACTTCGAGATACCCGACTCGCTCATGGGGCGCGACATGCTCATCATCAACAAACTGCAGCGCGTTCCCGACCGGCTGGGCCGCGTGCAGGCCAACCGGGGCGTCAACTTTCAGGAACAGATGGTGCGCTTCGAGCTGGACGAAGAGAGCAAAAAACTGCGCGTGCGGCAAGTAGAGGTAGAACCCGTCGTGCCCGACAGCGACGCCATAGCCCGCTCCGTGCGCGACAACTATCTCCCGCCGCTCATTCAGACGCTCAATGTGGAAGCCTGGAGCAAGGATTCCTCCTCCGTCCTTGTCAAGGTCGACAACCTTTACAACGGGGCATCGACCAGCTTCACCGACCTTTTCCGGAGTCTCGGCAAGAGCTTTACGTGCAACCGCGAGCTCTCGCGCATCATCCGCATCGAGGCTTTTCCCAACAACATCATCGCCTACTCCGAACTGTCGGGCAGGGGTTCCGGCGTGAACGACGGTGCAGACATCACCGTAGAGGTAAGCTCCTCGCTCGTACTCCTGCCGCAAACCCCGATGCGCCCCCGCGCCAGCGACCCGCGCATCGGCTATTTCCTCGTCGAACGCCCCTGCTATTCCGACGCGCAGCAAAAGGCCGGACGCAAACACTACCTCACCCGCTGGCGGCTGGAACCTAAGCCCGGCACGGAAATCGCCTACCTCAACGGCGAACTGGTAGAGCCCCTCAAACCGATAGTCTTCTACATCGACCCCGCAACCCCCGCACAGTGGCGGCCCTACATCTGCAAGGGCATAGAAGACTGGCAGCAGGCATTCGAAAAAGCAGGCTTCAAAAACGCCATCCGCGCCGTCGTCCTCTCCGACAGCACGGCAGCCGCTGCCGACGATGCCTCTACGGCAACCGTCACCTACACCGCATCCACCACGTCGAACGCCATGGGCCCCTCCACCTGCGACCCGCGCTCGGGCGAAATACTGGATGCCGACATCATCTGGTGGCACAACGTAATGCACATACTCAAGCAGTGGCTCACGGTGCAAACCGCAGCAGTCGACCCCGCGGCACGCCAGCCCATCCTGCCCGACACGCTCATGGGCGCGGCCATACGCTTTGTGGCCTGCCACGAAACCGGCCACTCGCTGGGACTGAGGCACAACATGCGCGCCTCGTCGGCCATACCGACCGACTCGCTCCGCAGCCCCTCGTTTACCAAAAGGTTCAACGCCACGGCCTCATCCATCATGGACTATGCCCGCTTTAACTACGTGGCCCAACCCGGCGACGGCGTAAGTCCCGCCCATCTGATACCGCACATCGGCCCCTACGACCTGTATGCCATCGAGTACGGCTACCGCTGGTTCGGCCCCATCACGCAAGAGCTGGAGCAGAAAGCCCTTCAGCAAATCATCGACCGCCACCACGGACCGCTCTACGAGTACTGCGGGGAGCAACCCATGTACACAGCCGTCGACCCGCGCGGCCTCAGCGAAGACCTGGGCGACGACCCGGTGAAATCGGCCCGACTGGGAGTGGAAAACCTCAAGCGCATAGCACCCCGCATCCTCGAGTGGAGCTACACCGGCGCAAAAGACCAGACCTACGAAGACGCCTCCGACCTGTTTTCGTCCGTAATCGGGCAGTGGAACAACTACACATACCACGTACTGGCCAACGTAGGCGGACTATATATAGATAATGTGATGCCCGCCGACGGGAGACGGGGCTTCCACTTCGTGCCCCGAGAGCGGCAGGAACAAGCCGTAGGCTACCTGCTGGAAGAAGTCATGACCTACCCCGCATGGCTTTTCGACGCGCCGGTTTCGGAATATGCCTACATCGGTTACAGCGGCGACGACGGCGGAGCGGAACAAAGCCCCACGCTGTCCTACAAGAATCTGCTCACCAACCTGCTCCGAAACCTACTGGCACCGGAGCGCATGACCCGCATGCTCGAAAACGAACGGCTGAACGGCGCGGAGGCATTCACTGCCGAAGAACTGCTCGACAAGCTGCACGAAAAGATATTCCAACCGACGGAACGCGGAACCTCGCCCGACGCCATGGAACGCAACCTGCAGAAACTCTTTACGGAGACGCTCATCGACGGCTCAGTCAGAAGCCTGAACAACGCCAACGGCCGCAACCTCCAGCCGACGTCCCCTACCCCCGCTGCCGAAACGCTGCCCTGCAGTACGCTCGAAACGGCAACCGGCGAGCGGAGCGGACTGCCCCGAACCGTGCACTTCTACAACAACATTACGGAACGCACCTCGGACGTCATCTCCCTGAAGATAGGCAAACTGCAGCGCATCCGCAAGCTCCTCAAGTCGAGAGCCGCAACGGGCAACCGCACGACCCGCGCCCACTATCAGGACCTGCTCCTGCGCATCGACCGCGCCCTCGAGCCGTAACAGCAAAAAAGCGGCAGCACCTTCCGGCAAAAGCGGCAGCACTTTTCCCGAAAAGTCCCGCAACTTCCGCTCGCGAGTGCCGCCCCCGTCCGCACGGCGCAGGGCAACCCCCATAAAGGCGATGCCCCGCGAATCACTTCGCAGGGCATCGCCTTTCATACTAACATTTGTGTGGTCTTTATCTTTACTTTGTGGCTTATATGATTTATGTTCTTCTTACGGTTGCAAAGATACGGCCGCTTTCCTGCCCCCACAATCCCACTTTTTAGGTATTCTGCGCAGGCCAAACTAAAAAGGAATAGGTATAAAAAGGAAAAACGTTACCGAAATTAAGACAAATTCGTACCTTTGCGGCGTTTAGCACTATTTATTTGGCAGAAATGAAAGTAATGAAATTCGGCGGAACATCCGTAGGTTCCGTGAAGAGCATTTTAAATGTCAAGCAAATAGTCGAGGCATGTGACGAGCAAGTCATAGTAGTCGTATCTGCTCTCGGTGGCATTACCGACCAACTGCTCAGCACCGCTCGTATGGCAGCGGCAGGCGATAGAGGCTACGAGACTGGCTTTCAGCACATACTCGACCGGCATATTGACATGATCGAAGAAGTGATTCCCGACGGGGAGTCCAAGTCAAAACTGGAAATGACCGTAAGTTCCCTGCTGGGCGAGCTGCGCAACATTTTCCAAGGCGTCTCGTTAATCCGGGATCTCTCGCCCAAAACCTCAGACACGATAGTCAGTTACGGCGAAAGACTCTCCTCGCTCATCTGTGCGACGCTCATTCGCGGCGCCGTGTGGTATGACTCCCGGAAATTCATCAAGACCGAACAGAAATTCTCCCGGCACTTGCTGGATGCCGACCTCACGAACCAGCTGATTCGGCGTACCTTCCGCGAGATTCCCCAAGTGGCCATCGTGCCGGGCTTCATAGCCTCGGACAAAAGCAGCGGCGAAGTCAGCAACCTCGGGCGGGGCGGCTCGGACTATACGGCAGCCATACTGGCCGCCGCGCTGGATGCTTCCAGCCTGGAGATATGGACTGACGTCGACGGGTTTATGACCGCTGACCCAAAGGTCATCAGCGCTGCCTATCCCATTGCGGAACTTACCTACGTGGAAGCCATGGAATTGTGCAACTTCGGGGCGAAAGTCATCTATCCTCCTACCATTTATCCCGTATGCCACAAGAACATTCCCATACGGGTGAAGAACACTTTCAACCCCGAGGCGCGCGGAACGCTCATTGTGCAGGACCGGACCGAACCGGAGAGCAAGCCCATCAAAGGAATCTCCTCCATTAACGACACATGCCTCATCAACGTCCGCGGACTGGGCATGGTGGGCGTAATCGGAATAAACCGCCGAATTTTCACTTCCCTTGCCGAAAACGGCATCAGCGTATTCCTCGTTTCACAGGCTTCCTCGGAGAACAGCACCTCAATTGGCGTGAAATCGAGCGACGCCGCCCTGGCTTGCGACGTACTCAACGAGGAGTTTGCCAAAGAAATCGAGCGGGGCGACATGTATCCCATGTACGCCGAGCGCGGACTGGCTACGGTGGCCGTCGTCGGAGAGAATATGCGCCACACGCCCGGCATTGCCGGAAAACTCTTCGGCACGCTGGGCCGAAACGGAATCAACGTAATAGCCTGCGCACAAGGTGCCTCGGAAACAAACATTTCCTTTGTGGTCGACGCCAACTTCCTGCGCAAAACGCTGAACGTCATACATGACTCTTTCTTCCTTTCGGAGTACAAAGTGCTGAATGTCTTTGTCTGTGGAAAAGGAACGGTAGGCGATAGTCTGCTTCACCAGATAGAACACCAGCAAAACAAGCTGATGAAAGAAGACGGGCTCAAGCTGAATATCGTAGGAATTGCCGACAGTCACCGAATGCTCCTCTGCCGTGAGGGACTGGAGCTGGCGGGATATAAAAAAAGACTGGCGGAACAGGGAACACCCGGCACGGTAAAAGACTTATGCGAAGGCATTATCAAGATGAACATCTTCAACTCCGTCTTCGTAGACTGTACGGCCAGCGAGGAAATCGCCGCATGCTACAAGCTGTTGCTGCAGCACAACGTGTCCGTAGTGGCAGCCAACAAGATTGCCGCTTCGTCCGCTTACGAATACTATGCCGAGCTGAAGTCCATCGCACGCCAGCGTGGCGTAAAATATCTCTTCGAGACAAACGTAGGAGCAGGCTTGCCCATCATCAATACCATCAATGACTTAATACACAGCGGCGACCGCATTTTGAAAATAGAAGCCGTACTGAGCGGCACACTGAACTACATATTCAACACGCTGAGTGCCGACATTCCATTCAGCCGCGTAGTGCGTATGGCCCAGGAGTCCGGCTATTCCGAGCCCGACCCGCGCATCGACCTGAGCGGGAAGGACGTGGTTCGCAAAATAGTCATCCTGGCCCGCGAAGCAGGATACCGCGTAGAAGTCGAAGACGTGCAGGTGACTCCGTTCATTCCCAAGGAATTCTTTGAAGAAGACATCGACCGCTTCTGGGAAAAGCTCCCCACCCTCGATGCCGAATTCGAGGCACAGCGGCGCAAACTCGAAGCCGCACACCAGCGTTTGCGCTTCACCGCGCGGCTGGAGAACGGGAAAGTTTCCGTCGGACTGACCACCGTAAGCGAGCATCACCCCTTCTACGACCTGGAAGGAAGCAACAACATCATTCTCCTTACTACCGAACGTTACCACGAATACCCCCTCCTCATCCAGGGATACGGAGCCGGGGCCGGCGTTACTGCCGCCGGGGTATTTGCGGACATCATGAGCATAGCAAACATATAACCCCCGCCATGAAACACATTATCGTACTGGGCGACGGGATGGCAGACCATCCCCTCCCCGAGCTGGGCGGCAAGACGCTGCTCCAGGAAGCTCACACCCCTTGGATGGATCTGCTGGCCCGGAAAGGAAGAGTCGGCAGGCTCATCACCGTACCCGCAGGCTTCCACCCCGGAAGCGAGGTAGCGAACATGTCCGTTCTCGGCTACGACTTGCCGTCCGTCTACGAAGGCCGCGGCGTACTGGAGGCTGCCAGCATGGGCATCGACCTCGCACCCGGCGAATTAGCCATGCGCTGCAACCTCATCTGCATTGAAGACGGACGAATCAAAAACCACTCGGCCGGACACATCACCACCGAAGAAGCCGACGAACTCATACGCTTCCTCCAGGAAAAGCTGGGCAACGAGCGCATCCATTTCCATACGGGCATCCAATACAGACACCTGCTTGTCGTCAGCGGCGGCAGCAAAGACATAGAGACGACCCCGCCCCACGACGTACCGGGGCAGCCCTTCCGTCCGTTACTGGCAAGGCCGCTCAACGAAAGTGCCAAGGCTTTTGCCGATTTGCTCAATGACTTAATCCTGAAATCGCAGGCACTTTTGGAAGAACACCCCGTCAATCTCCGCCGTCAGGCTGCCGGAAAAGACAAAGCCAACAGCATCTGGCCCTGGTCGCCCGGCTTCCGTCCCAAAATGGAGACCCTCTCCGCGCGCTTTCCCCAAGTCAAATCCGGCTCTGTCATATCCGCCGTCGACCTGATTCGCGGCATCGGCCGCTACGCGGGCCTGCGCAGCATCGAAGTAGAAGGGGCCACCGGACTGTACGACACGAACTACGAAGGAAAAGTCGCAGCCGCAATCGAAGCACTGCGGGGAGGCGACGACTTCGTCTTCCTGCATATTGAAGCAAGCGACGAAGCCGGACACGAGGGCGACGTGCAACTCAAAAAGCGAACCATCGAGAATCTCGACGCCCGCATCGTAGGCCCTTTGTACCAAACCCTCAGCCAGTGGCAGGACGAGCCGGTAGCCATCGCCGTACTGCCCGACCATCCCACGCCCTGCGCCCTGCGCACCCACGTGGCCGAACCCGTACCCTTCCTCATCTATTACCCGGGGATTGAGGCCGACAGCGTATCGGCATACGACGAAATAAGCGCCGTGGAAGGAAGCTACGGGCTGATGAAAGAAGACGAATTTATACGTGAATTCATGAAACACTAACCACTTACCCCAAAAAGAAAACCCATGAAATATTATAGTACTCAGGGGCAAGCCCCGCTCGCCTCGCTGGAAGAGGCCGTAATACGCGGACTCGCACCCGACAAGGGCCTCTACATGCCCGAACGCATCGAGACACTTCCTCAGGATTTCTTCGAGCATATCGAACAACTGTCCCTCGCCGACATCGCCTGCCGCGTAGCATCTGCCTTCTTCGGCGAGGATGTTCCCGAAGAGGAGCTGCATCAACTCGTCCGCGACGCCTTGAATTTCGACATTCCGCTCGTCCCCGTCGCACCGTCTGTCTACAGCCTGGAACTCTTCCACGGCCCTACTCTTGCATTCAAGGACGTAGGCGCGCGCTTCATGGCACGCCTGTTGGGCTACTTCATCCGCCGCCGTGGGGGAGACAAGGAAGTCAACGTGCTGGTTGCCACCAGCGGCGACACGGGAAGCGCCGTAGCCAACGGATTCCTCGGCGTAGAGGGAATACACGTATACGTACTGTATCCCAAGGGAAAGGTCAGCGAAATCCAGGAAAAGCAGTTCACCACACTGGGGCAAAACATTACGGCGCTGGAAATAGACGGCGTATTCGACGACTGCCAGGCACTGGTGAAAAGCGCATTTATGGACGCAGAACTGAACCAAAGCATGGAGTTGACCTCGGCCAACAGCATCAATGTGGCCCGCTTCCTGCCGCAGGCTTTCTACTATTTCTATGCCTATGCCCAACTCAAGCGGCAAGTCACCCCCGAAGAAGCCCATAATTGTGTCATCAGCGTACCCAGCGGAAACTTCGGAAACCTTACCGCAGGTCTGTTTGCCAAGCGAATGGGTTTGCCTGTCAAGCGCTTCATCGCCGCCAACAATGCCAACGATGTTTTCTTCAAATACCTGAAGACTTCCCGCTTCGAGCCCCAGGCCAGCATCCCGACAATTGCCAATGCCATGGACGTAGGGAACCCCAGTAACTTTGCACGCATCCTGGCCCTTTACGGCGACAGCCATAAGGCCATCAGCCGGGAGATTAGCGGAACGACGTACAGCGATGCCCAGATTGCCGAAACCATACGCAGCGTCTATGCCGAACACCACTACCTGCCCGACCCGCACGGGGCATGCGCCTACCGGGCCCTGACCGAGAATTTGCAACCCGGCGAGACGGGAATTTTCCTCGAGACGGCACATCCCGCCAAGTTCCAGCAAACCGTGGAGCACATCATCGGTGCCCCGGTGCCCATTCCCGATAAACTGGCCGCTTTCATGGCACGCACTCCTCAACGCATCTCCCTGCCCAAGGACTTTGCCGACTTCAAGGCATTTCTCCTTGCGCAATAACCTTTCGGACACTTGCCATGCACATTCTGATTTACCTCGACAACCGTATTCCCGTCGCCACCTACGGCGGTACGGAACGCGTCATGTGGTATCTCGGCAAAGAGCTTAGCCAACTGGGACACACCGTCACCTATCTCTGCCATCCAGGCTCCACTTGCCCCTTCGCCACTGTCATACCGCACGACCCGGCCAAGCCGTTCGACGAGCAAATACCCGCCGATGTCGACGTTATCCACTTCAACAACGGCACGCTCGGGAAGCTCCGGAAGCCCTATATCGTCACACATCATGGCAATTTCCTCCATGGCGAACTCGACCGGAACAGCGTATTCGTTTCCCGAAACCATGCCCGGCGCTACGGAAGCGAGTCGTATGTGTACAACGGCCTCGACTGGAATGACTACGGGCCGGTCGATCTCGACGCACCGCGCACCTACTTCCACTTCCTGGGTAAGGCTGCCTGGCGCATCAAGAACGTGCAGGGCGCTATCGACGTAGTCCGCAATCTGCCCGGAGAGAGGCTCTTTGTACTCGGAGGATACCGCCTTAACTTCAAAATGGGCTTCCGCTTCACCCTCACCCCCAAGGCGCGCTTCAAGGGCATGGTGGGCGGAGCCGAGAAAAACGCCTACCTCCAGCACTCCAAAGGCCTCATCTTCCCCGTCAAGTGGGACGAGCCTTTCGGACTGGCCATCGTCGAGAGTCTCTACTTCGGAGCGCCCGTCTTCGGCACCCCCTACGGCTCACTGCCCGAACTCGTGCCGCCCAGCGTCGGTTTCCTCACCAACAGCGCCGCCAAAATGATTGCCCACTTGCGCAATCATCCGGTGTATTCACCCAAGACCTGCCACGAATGGGCGCGCGACCACTTCAACGCACGCGTCATGGCGCAGGCCTATCTGAAGAAATATCAGCAGGTCATCGACGGACAGCCGCTCAATCCTCAACATCCCCATGCCCTGACTCCCGACAAGAAGCGGGAATGGCTCAAAGGATAGCGCCTCCCGTCCCCGCCGGACTCCCCGCACGAATACACGATTCCCCCGCCGCTCCTCACTGGAACGACGGGGGAATGCTTATATTGCAAACAGCGGAATCCGACAAAAGCGCCTCTGCACGAATCAAACGGTGAGAGGGAAAAAGTAACAAATGACTGCCTCCCTTTTTTCGCCGTACCGCGGCCTGCCATACAGGGAATCAGTACTTTCGCGGAAAACAGGCAAGGCTTTTTATAAAAACATGCAAGACTTTTCGGAAAAAGTTGCAAGACTTTCTCCGCACTCCTCTGCCCCGACATCCGGACGGTGACGGTGCTTCTGACTTCCTACGCTCCACAAAAAAAGGCAACGGCTGCCGCATGCAACCGTTGCCCATATAGTCAGAGGCGGACTACGCCGCCGCAAACCGACGCCGACTTATCGGCGAAGGGTGATTACCGTATAGGAATAACGCGGGAAGGTGTACTTCGCATTCTTGCGGGCTATCTTTGCCGTCGAAGGACGGAACACTACATTTTCCTGATTCTCGTACGTGTTGGACTCTGTCAGGTCGCAACCGCCGATGGTCTGCACCTCGGCTTTCGTCTTGAACTTGAAGTTCTCTATGTTCAGCACGGCCTCTCTCGGCTGGTCGCCCATATTGGCTACATAGATTGTCATTTCCGTCTTTTCGTCGTTCACCTTGGCCGTAATGTCGAGCACCTTGTCGCTGCTGCTCGTTGCGACTACATTCGATTTCCAGGTCTTCATCATCATTTCGTCGATGCAGGCCGAAGGCTCGAACCAAATGGCATCGGCCGTGTAGTGAATGCGGCCCTGATCCCACATGTAATGCAAGCCATGCGGCTGGAAGGTATTCGCTGTTCCCAACATCTGGAAGCAGTCGCCGTAACGTTGCAGCGTATTCCAGTTGCTGGCATGGGCCAAACCGCGATCCCAGTCGCAGCGCCATCCGTTTTCTTCCATCGGATGCAGATTCAACTTAAAGCCCGGATGGTCTTTGGCCAGCTCCCTTTGGAGCACAATGCCCATCTCGTTCTCAAACCACTCCTGGTCGTCGGCAAACTTCGGGTCTGCGCTATAATGCGGATCCCATGCGAAATTGTCGCCTTTGCCCTGCTCGATAAACCAGCCGACCAGCTCCGATGCGCGATCGTAGGCCTCAGTTCCCCGCCGATAGCCGTCGCGACCGATGTTAAGCGATACCATAATGGTCATTTCCGGGTCGACTTTCCACGCAGCCTTGGCAAACTTCTTCACGCATTCCATATAACCCGGAGTCAGAAAACGCTCGTTATCGACCTCAATGTACTTCAGCCCATACGGCTCGGGGTGCCCGTGTTTCGCCCGCAATGCGCCCCACTCGGAAGTTACCGGGCCATTTACATACTCAACAAAGTCGCTTATATCTTCCGACGTCTCATCCATGCTCATACCGATGATAGGCACTGCACCCACAACCTCGGCAGCCTGCAACATTTCCACAAAGCCAAAGCTGTGCGTCCCATAGAGGTTGAAGCCGGTACGCAAGGTCACTCTCCGCTCGTCTACCGGCCCTATCATCCGTTTCCAACGGTAGAGATACGTATCCGCGCCTACGTCTACCATCGAGCCGTTATAGCGGAATGCCGATATTCCCTGGCGCTTCAGCGCATCGACGAAACGCTTCCGTACCGGATAGCCCTTCACTCGGCCCCATTCGCCCGGCTGCAGAAAAGCAAAGCCCAGCTCCACGCGCCCCGGGCTCTTCAGCGAAATGCCAAAACTGCCCCGCTTTGCGCTACCGGCGGGCGTCAATTCAAAAGTCACACGCTCGTATGTTCCGTCGCCCTTCAGCTCATAACCGCGTTCTGCCAGCACGGCTCCCGATTCGTCGCGCAAGGACAGATAAATAGTCTGTGGCTTTTCAGAACGTACACACAGCACTCCGTCGTAGGGCTTGCCGTCTTTCAGACAAATGCCCATGCGATAAAGTCCATGATTGGTAAGCCCGACTTCGCCCGTGCCGCCCTCGAAGTTGATAACCTGCGTCTGTCGGCCAATATAGGCATGGCCATCGCGCACCAGTTCATAGCGGTATTGCGGATTGCCCGCCGTCAGTTTGCTCCAAAAGCGGGAAATCTGTTCCCGACCGTTGAGGCGGTCCATCATGATTTTCTGCGTCTCCGCCGGAATTGAGTCGAAGGGAACGAAGCGACCCCAGAAGCGCCAACCCGAAATGACCAGCGGCTCCCGCGTACCCGGAGCGTCGTACACATTGCGTGAGTTCACATCATACAGTTCATTGCGGTTGTTCCAACCGATGCGATGGTAGATGTTTGCCTGCGAAATCAGGTGCGGAATTCGCCGTTCGTCCAGCACAACATACACTTTCGAGTAGTCTTCCGGAGCCAAATCCAGGAAGTCTACATCCATATTCTCCTCGAAAGCCTCCCCATGGAGCAGCTGACTGAAGATACCGCCATTCGTCTGATTGTTCAAGTCCTCGATGTTTGTTCCATTAAAGAGCTTGCTTACCGTAGCAATCTGCTGACTTGCATCCACATGCAGCTGCACTACCTCGTCGGTCGCAGCCTTTTCCTGGCCATAGGCACTCACCGCTCCCACGAGAGTCAAGGCGAATGCCCACAAATTCGTAATTCTCATAGTATATTTCCTTTCTGTTTTAGGTTTTAAGATAGGGTTCAGAACTTCATCCACGGGGGTATTAGAAAGAGGAAGTACAAGCCATCTCCCGCCCGACCTCCTCCGGTCTATGCGCAAAGATAACCTTTTCTCCCAAAAACCGAGGGGACAATAATCTTAAAAACCGGGAAAAGCCACAAACTTCCGCCGCGCATTCGCCAATCGCCCCATCTCCCTACGCTTAGAAACCGTATGGACTCCGGCAGAAAGGACATAAAAAACCGGCACCTCTTCGCAGGGGCGCCGGTTCGAAATCGACTTATTCACACAATAAACTAATCTATAATTCTACATATATCTATCAGCGTATGCGACGATAACCGTAGGTTGCCAAATCGCCCAGCTCTTCCTCAATGCGCAAAAGCTGATTGTATTTAGCCATACGGTCGGAGCGGCTCAACGAACCGGTCTTGATCTGACCGCTGTTCGTGGCTACGGCAATATCGGCTATCGTGGCATCTTCCGTCTCACCGCTGCGGTGGGAGGTAACAGTAGTATAGCCGTGGCGGTGAGCCATCTCGATGGCATCGAGCGTCTCGCTCAGGGTGCCGATCTGATTAACCTTGATGAGGATTGAATTGGCACACCCTTGGGCTATGCCTTTGGAGAGGAACTGTACATTGGTCACGAAGAGGTCGTCGCCAACCAGCTGGCAACGGCTTCCGAGACGCTGCGTAAGTTTCTGCCAGCCTTCCCAGTCATTCTCGCTCATACCGTCCTCGATGGAGTCGATGGGATACTTGTCGACGAGCGAAGTCAGATACTCGATTTGCTCGTCGGGAGTGCGTTTCTTGCCTTTTGCGCCTTCGAAGACCGTGTAATCATAAATGCCGTCCTTGTAGAACTCCGAAGAAGCGCAGTCCATAGCGATGGTTACATCGCGACGAGGCTCGTAGCCGGCTGCACGAATGGCCTGCAGTATGGACTCGATGGCATCCTCAGGACCGTCGAGAGCAGGTGCGAAACCACCTTCATCGCCTACGGCCGTACTCAAACCGCGGCTGTGAAGCACCTTTTTGAGGGCATGGAACACCTCAGCACCCATGCGCAATCCTTCGCGGAAAGAGGGTGCGCCGACGGGACGTATCATGAACTCCTGGAAAGCAATCGGGGCATCGCTGTGCGAACCGCCATTGATGATGTTCATCATAGGCACAGGCATCGTATAGGCATTTACCCCGCCGATGTAACGGTAGAGAGGCATGTCGAGATAATTGGCTGCCGCCTTGGCCACGGCCAGCGATACGCCGAGCAGAGCATTGGCGCCGAGCTTGGATTTGGTGGGAGTGCCGTCCAGCGCCAGCATAGCGCGGTCGATGGCACGCTGGTCCAGTGCAGAGCGGCCGATGAGTGCGGGAGCCAGCACCTTGTGTATGTTTTCTACAGCTTTCAGCACGCCTTTTCCGCCATAGCGGGTGCCGCCGTCGCGCAATTCGAGGGCTTCATGCTCGCCGGTAGAGGCACCGGAGGGCACAGAGGCACGCCCCATCACGCCGGATTCCAGACGAACGTCCACTTCTACTGTAGGATTACCACGCGAGTCGAGGACTTCGCGGGCTGTAATTGATTCGATTCTCATAGTTTTCTTCCTTCCTTTATTTAAAGAGATGTATCGTTATCGGTTTCTGAAAGACAGGGGCAAAGGTAGGAGATACGGCCGAAGAAGGCAATACCTACTTGTAGGGATTTCGCAGGCGAGGCGATAATCAAAGACGCATGATGCGCGCTCCGGCAGGAAGTATCTCTTCCGGATTATGAGTCACGACGACCAGCGTGCGCAGCCCCAACTGTCGCTCCAGGAGCTGCCGCAGAAACGCTTGCGAAGCAGCGTCCATGTAAGTGCCGGGCTCGTCGAGAAGGAGCAATTCAGGGTCGGCGGCAAGGGCACGGGCCAGGAGTGCGCGCTGCAACTCACCGCCCGAAATCTGCCCGATGGGACGGTCGGCCAGCGGAAGAAGCCCCACATCGGCCAAACAGGCTTCGGCACGGCCGGTTTCGGCAGCAGTCGGCCGGTGCAGGAAGGAACGACGGGAGAGAAGCCCGCTGGCTACGACTTCACGCACGGTAATGGGAAAACGAGGGTCGAGCCGGTTCTGCTGGGGCAGATAGCCCATATTCAGCCGTTCTACCTCATGCCCCTGGCGAAAGTAGCGCACCCGTCCGGAAGTGGGCTGCAACAGTCCCAGCAAGATGCGCAGGAGTGTGGTTTTTCCGCTGCCGTTTCTGCCAAGAAGTGCCAGGCATTCTCCGCGAAACACCTGCATGTTTAAATCAGAAAGCACGGGGTAATTGTTGCGCACGAAGGTAAGTCCTTCGGCCTGCAGCAAGAGGTCGGGCGAAGGAGTTGCGGATGAGGGGGCTGAAGAGAAAGCTGTATTCATGGCTGCGCGGTAGCGGTATGCTGTTTCAGCAGGGTAGCCACGTGCAGCAATCCCTGTTCCCAATCGGCAGCCAACGGGTCGATAGTCTCAATGGGGAGCCCGGTCTCTTGTGCCAGCCACTGCGCGGGCCGCGCGCCGAACTCGGGCTGTACGAAAATGACGCACGCGCGGTTCGCCTTAGCCTGCCGGGCAAGTTTCCCGAAGCTGCGCACGGAAGGCTCCTTTCCGTCGGCCTCAATCGGTATTTGCCGCAAGCCATAGTCGCGGGCAAAGTAGCTCAATGTCGGATGATACGAGAAGAAAGTGACCGGATGTTGCGGCTGTTCGGGCAGCAGCACGCGGAGCGAGTCGTCCGTCATGGCAATGCGCTGCAGCAAACGCTCACAGTTGGCCCGATAACGGTCGGCATTCTTCCAGTCGATATGGCACAGGAAACGGCAGGCATTCTCAGCCATTACTTCCATGTTCTGCGGCGACATCCAGATATGCGGGTCGGGGCGCTCTCTTTCTCCCATCAGCTCTACGCCGTCGAACAACATGCGCGTGGCCAGATGCGGGCACTCCGATGCTATGCGATCAGCCCAGGAACGCTCAAAGTCGAGCAGGCCGATTCCCGCATAGGCCAGTGCCTTATGGAGACGGGCTATGTCGGAAGGCGTCGGTTCGAACGTCTCCGGATTGGCACCGCGGGGAACCAAAACGTCGATGTCTATCTGGTCGCCCGCAATATGCTTGAAGAGGTATTGCAAAGGAGCAATCGAAACGACAAGCAAGGGCTTCTCCGATTCCGAAGAGGCAGTGCGGTTACAGCTTCCCAGGCCCGAGGCAAAAAGCAACAAGACGGCAGTAAGCAAGAAGAGAGAAAGTACTTTTTTCATGACAACAAGAGGATGAGATATAAAACAAAAGGTACGGAAAGGGCAAAAGCGAAGAGCACATTGGAACTCTTCGTATAAACAAAGGAAAAGAAATGCCCTTCGATAAACGACAGACAGATGAGCGAAAGCGGGAGAAGCGTACACAGAAGTTCGGGCTTCAGGCACATCCCGGCCACAAAAGCCAGCTCCAGCAGCAAGAAGAATGCCAGGAAGTCACGGGTACGCAAGCCTATCTTCGGCCGTTTCAGCCAATAATATGGTATGGTGCAGAGCAACAAAACAAGCTGATAGCCCACGAGTACAAGGAACCACAGCGCATAATCGGGGCGCACATAGTGCTGCATTTGTTCCCAGGAGGAAGCGAATTGCAAGAAAAGCAGCTCCGGTTTGCCCACCGCCCAGGCAATGCCCGTGAAGAAAACATAGGCAAACAAGACTCCTAATATGCCCGCCAAAAGGTTGCGCCAGGAGCACATGCGAAACAGACACGCACCTACTATGTAGACAGGGAGGAGCAACAAAAGTTCCGGAGCGAAGCAGGAAGCCAGCCCAAGGCACAGCAAAGCATGGTAGACGAAGCCCATCGGCCGCTCGCGCTGGTAGCCCAACATGAGGAAAGACAGCGAGCAGAGCAGCAGAAACATGGGGCAGGCATCGTAAAGCAACGGGTGCAAAAAGGGCAAAAGTGCAAGCCAGAAAAAGAAAAAGATAGTCTGCATCGAGGCACGGGTACGAATAACAACAAGCTGATTATTAAGCGGTATCAAGGAAAAGCCTATCCCCAGATAGAGCAAAAGCCCGATGGCCAGCGAGATTCGCCGCTCGCCGGGCAAGAACAAGTTGAACTCCTCCCACAAGAAACTGCCCATGTGTGCCGGAGCCGGGACGTCCACACTTAGCGAGACGACCCAGCTTCCGAGCATAAAGAAGAGCACCACGGGCAAAGCGCGCCCGTAGGATACGACCCGTGCCTGAAAGGTTTTCCTTGCGCGACGCATACCCGCCTCCAACTAAAGGTCGAAGCCGATGTCGCGACGGAAGTACTTCTTTTCAAAGCCTATCTGCTCCGCGCCTTTGAAGGAGCGAGCCAAAGCCTCAGCAATGCTGTTGCCGTAAGAGCTGACGGCCAGCACCCGTCCGCCGTCGGTCAGCACCTTGCCTTCGTTGGCCTTCGTTCCGGCATGGAAAAGGATACTGCCTTCCACCGAATCCAGGCCCGTCATTTCGTAACCCTTCTCGTACTTTCCGGGATAACCGCCGGAGACGAGCATCACGCAGACTGCCGTTCTGGGGTCCACCTCCAGCGTCTTCTTGTCCAGTGTGCCAGTGGCAACTCCTTCGAACAGCTCCACCAGGTCGCTCTTGATGCGCAACATGACCGATTCCGTCTCGGGGTCGCCCATGCGAACGTTGTACTCTATGACCATAGGTTCCCCGCCTACGTTGATCAAGCCCAGGAAGATGAAACCTTTATAGTCTATACCTTCGGCCTGAAGTCCCTCGATTGTCGGCCGGACGATGCGCTCCTCCACTTTCTGCATGAAGCAGGAATCGGCAAAAGGAACGGGCGAAACGCTGCCCATGCCCCCGGTATTCAGACCGGTATCGCCCTCGCCGATGCGCTTGTAGTCCTTGGCTTCGGGCAAAATCTTGTAGTGCTTTCCGTCGGTCAATACAAAGACAGAGCACTCGATGCCCGAGAGAAATTCTTCAATCACGACCGTGTTCGAAGCATCGCCAAACATGCCTCCCAGCATTTCGCGCAGTTCTTTTTTCGCTTCTTCCAGGTCGGGCACTATCAACACGCCCTTCCCGGCGCAAAGACCGTCGGCCTTCAAGACATAAGGCGGCTGCAGTGTCTCCAAAAAGGCACAGCCCTCTTCGAGCGTAGCGGGGGTGAAACTCCGATAGCGCGCCGTAGGAATCCCGTGACGCTGCATGAACCCTTTGGCAAACTCCTTGCTGCCCTCCAGCGCCGCACCGGCCTTCTTAGGACCAATGACGGGAATCTCGTTCAATTCGGGGTCAGCCTCAAAATAATCGGCTATGCCTTCCACGAGCGGAACTTCAGGGCCTACGACCACCATGTCGATGCCGTTTGCCAAAACGGCTGCCTTGATGCCCGGAAAATCGGTAACGGACAAAGGCAAATTCTCACCCACAGCACTCGTACCGGCATTGCCCGGTGCTATAAAGAGCTGCTCCACTTTCGGACTTTGTGCAATCTTCCAAGCCATCGCGTGCTCGCGTCCGCCGGAACCTAACAAGAGTATTCTCATAATTCGTATGCGTTTTTTTGTTCTTCAATATCGTGTTGTCCGCCACTACCGGGACACTTCAGATGAGTATCGAAGTAGCGCGTGATTTTTTCATAAAGATGAATGCGGTCGTGCCCCGTCACATGATGCCCATACGTGGGGTACAAAAAGAAATCGGGCTGTACGCCGGCTTCCACGGCAGCCTGCAGAAACGAGAAAACATGCACCGGCAAAACGACCGAATCCTGTCCACCGTGAATCAGGAGCAACGCCCCTTTCAGCCGCCCGACAAGCTGCTTCAGGTCGGTAGCGGCATATCCTTCCGTATTTTCCGCAGGCGTCTTCATGTAGCGCTCCCCGTACATCACCTCGTAATACCGCCAGTCGATGACCGCTCCGCCCGCCACTCCGGCGCAAAAAACTTCGGGGTAACGCAACATCAGAGCCACAGTCATGTGTCCGCCATAGCTCCATCCGTGCACTCCGATGCGACGATTATCCACAAAAGGCAGGGACTGCAGGAAACGAACGCCGCACATCTGGTCCTTTTCCTCCTCCACGCCTAAACGACGGGAGGTAGCGCTTTCGAACGAAAAGTCACGTCCGCGGCTTCCCCGGCTGTCCAGTGTAAAGACAATGTAGCCACGGTTTGCCATATAAATGTCCCACCCGCGTGCCTCATATTGCCAACGGTCGGAAATCAACCGGATGCCCGGTCCGCCGTACACGTAGAGGATAACCGGATAAAGGCGTGCGGCATCGAAATCCGCAGGCTTCAGCATCCGATAATAAAGGGGAGTCGTTTCGTCGGCTGCCGGCAAGACACCCAGTTCTATGGAGGGCATCCGGCATCCGGAATAAGGATCGGAAGCCGAAAGCAGATGCGCCACCTGCCGGCCGTCGCGGCAGTCCATTACGTCCACTTCGCCCGGCATGTCATGCGACTGATGACGGCTTAAGAGGAAACGCCTCGAAGGCGAAAGCTCGCCTTCCTGCCACCCGTCGGGATAAAGGCTGCACCGGCGCAAAGAATACGCCCCGACAGTTCCGCCGGAGACCGACAGTTGCAGGCGATAGACATGCTGCTGCAAGGGAGAAGCCTGGTTGCTCGTAAACGTAAGTTCCTGCGTTTCTGCATCAAATCCCAACAAGTCGCCCACGAGCCATGCGCCCTGCGTCACCTGAAGCAGCTGCGTCCCGTCGGTACGGTACAGATAGAAATGGTCGAATCCGTCCCGGCGGCTGCGGTAGAGGAACGCATCTTCCTGCCAAGGCAGAAAAGCCACGGGATGCAAAGGCTGCACATATTTCTCGTTTTCTTCCGCCACCACTACGCCTTCGCGCTGCCCGGTATGGGCATCGTAGCGGCACAATTCGGCCCGCGTCTGCGTCCGGTTCAGTTCGATGATGTACAACTTTTGTCCGTCGGGACTCCAGGAAATATTGGTAAAATAGCGGTCTACGGGACTGCCGGTCTGCAGAAAAACGGTAGTTCGTGCGGCCGGGTCATAGATTCCTATCGTCACTTGGTGACTCTCCCTGCCGGCCATCGGATAGCGAACGGCAGGACGTTCGGCAGCCATCGCCTCAGCCTCCACCAGATAGTGCTGCTCCACCATGCGCTCATCCATACGGTAAAAGGCCAACAGCTGCCCGCCGGGGCTCCAAAACGTACCCTTCGCAATGCCCCATTCCTCGCGGTGCACTTTTTGTCCGCACAGCACGCCTTCGGGCTCGTCCGTCACCTGCTGCGCGCCGGAGGCAGTGGAAACAAACAGATTGTTCCCCACCGTATAGGCTACGGCCTGCAAGTTCGGACTGACATCGGCACAAGCAGCGTCGGGAGGGAGCAATATTTTCCGCTCCAGCCGCCAGCGTGAGAAATCAATCCATACATATCCCTGGCCGGGAAGATACACTTGAATCACAGGCTTCCCTGGCAAGGGAAAAGAAAGACGCTCAAGGGTATAGACTTTGTTCAGCCCCGCATCGGTGAGAAAGCGGTTGAGCTGCTCGAAAGAAAAGAGGTACTGCCAGTTGCCCGCGGCGGCATCAAATGCCAAAAGCGCTTCCCCTTCCGGCAAAAAGTCACGGCACTTTTCACCAAAAGGGGAAGCGCTTTTTACGCAATCAGCCACGGCTTTCCGGCAAAAGTCTTCCTCGCTCGAAAGCACCAGGCAATCGCCCCACCACAGAGCGCCGCCCAATGCAGCCGTCAGATAGCGCACACGGCTCGACCCGCCGGGTAACAATTCGTCCAATCCCAGCATCTTTCCCTCCCGTGCGGCGCAAGGCGCAGAAACGGGAAGCGCGGATGTAGCTGAAGCGGGAAGCGGCATGCGCGGTTCTGTTTAATCGGTTTCAGTCGGTTCAGGCTTCCGGAGCGCGTTTTCCTCCAGGCCCAACTCGGCAATCACCCGACGGCGCTCCTCATAGACGCGGCGCACTTCGTTGTCGACGTGCCGTTTTCCCGAGAAATGCCCCGGCCGGTTGCCGGAATAGGAAGAGCGCGAATCAAAACGACGCGAAGGCGCATCAGAATAACGCCGGTGGTCGGAAAAAGAAGAGAAACGCTTCTCGCCGAAATGCGGTGCGCTTTCGGCAGAATCCGCAGGCTCTTCTCCCTCAGGCATACGGTTGATTCGCTCCTTATAGTCGCTGTTTTTTCCACTAAACAGCTCATATTTACGATATTCGCACTCCAGCGCTCCATTATACAAGGCAATGCGCTCCGAAGGATGGAGCCCTATCTGGTTCACCGCCTCACGGTTGCTGCTGATAATCCAAGCGGTATTATCATAAAATTCATGCTTGAGTTTTGTCCCGAGCGTGCTGTACAAGTCCAGCAGCGACTGCCCGCCCCCGAGCCGTTCCCCATAGGGCGGATTGGTAATCATGAGCGCCTTTTCAGCCGGACGCACAAATTCTTCCAGCGGCCGCACGGCAAGAACAGTCTCTTTGCCCAGCCCCGCGGCTTTTACATTGCGGGACGCTTTTTGGTATGCCTGCTGAAGAATGTCATATCCGTAGAGGCGATGTTCGAACGGACGCTCTGCGGAATCGTCGTTATATATCTGCTCAAAGAGTTCAGCGTCGAAGTCCGGCCATTTCTCAAAGGCATAACTCTGGCGGAAAACACCCGGCGCAATATTGCGGGCAATGAGGCCCGCTTCAATCAAGATGGTGCCGGAACCACACATCGGGTCTATCAAATCGCACTCACCCTGCCAGCCCGTGAGCAAGACCATGCCTGCCGCCAGCACTTCGTTGAGAGGCGCTTCGGTCGTTTCCTGGCGGTAACCGCGCCGATGGAGCGACTCCCCGCTGCTGTCCAGGCAAAGGGTACAGGAAGTTCCGGCAATGTGAATGTGCAAAAGCATATCAGGATCATTCAAACGCACCGAAGGGCGCTTGCCGGACAGTTCGCGGAAATGGTCGGCCACCGCATCCTTAACGCGATAGGCGACGAACTTGGAATGACGGAATTCGTCGCTGTAAACTACCGAATCCACCGCAAAAGTCTTTTCCGGGGTAAGCCACTCACCCCAATCGATGGCACGCACTTGCTCGTACACCTCATCCGCATTTTGCGCAGAGAAACGCTTTATCGGCTTCAAGATGCGCAACGCTGTGCGAAGAGCGAAGTTCGCCCGGTACATTAGTTCCTTGTTTCCGGAGAAAGAGACCATGCGTCGCCCTATTTCCACATTATTCGCACCCAAATCCGTTAGCTCTTTTGCCAAAACCTCTTCCAATCCTTGAAAAGTTTTGGCTATCATCTCAAACTCAGATGCAGTGTTTTCCTGTTCCATGTATCTATGCTAAATATAATAATATGTAGGAATTCAAATATAAAATCGGCTTTGTTCCGTGTCGTTGTGTACGGTCTGTTTATCCTCTGCGCTGCACAATCCGCCCGCCCGGCGGCACACTTTCCGTCACCCACAGGTTACCGCCGATTGTGGCGCCCCGCCCGATTGTGATGCGACCCAATATCGTCGCGTTGGAATATACAATCACATCATCCTCAAGGATGGGGTGCCGCGGAATGCCTTTTATGGGGTTTCCGTCGGAATCCAGCGGGAAACTCTTCGCACCGAGGGTAACCCCCTGGTACAATTTCACGCCGTTACCGATAATGCTCGTTGCACCAATTACCACACCGGTACCGTGGTCTATCGTAAAATAGGAACCGATTTGGGCGCCCGGATGAATGTCTATTCCCGTTTCGCTATGGGCCATTTCCGTAATAATGCGAGGAATCAAAGGCACACCCAGCACCAGTAATTCATGCGCAATGCGGTAGTTGGAGATAGCCCGTATGGCAGGGTAACAGCAAATCACCTCGCCGTAGCTCGTGGCCGCCGGGTCGCCGTTGTAAGCAGCTACCACATCGGTCGACAACACCTGGCGCAACTCGGGCAAACGGGATACGAAAGCCGCCGCCATCTCCGCAGCTTTTTGATGAAGCGCTTCCGCGCAATCCGATTCCGGCTGCTTCGTCGCTCCGGAAGTGGCCACACGGCCGGAAAAAAGCCGCTCGTCTTCCTCACAATCCTTGCTGAAGCAAAGCCCTGCACGTATCTGCTTCTCGAGCAAGCCATAGAGCCGTTCCACACCCACCCCTATATGATAGGAAAGGGTGCGGCTGTCCAACGTGGAGTTACCATAATAGCCCGGGAAGAGAATAGCTCGTGCCAGTTCCACCACCTCCCGCAATACCTTGTTCGAAGGCAAAGGCTCACCGTCCCGATGCTGGTGCATCAAGAGACGATAGCTTTCGGGTTGCGAGAGTTTCTCTACTGATTCTGTCAATACATGCGTGAAGTCTATACCACTCATCCGTATCTCCTTTGCCCTACGCTACAGGGCGAATGTCTAAATATTGTGCAAAGATAGATAAAAAAACGGCCTTTCTCAAAAAGATACCTGCTACTTGTTACAAATATTCTCATAGAGAGTCATCATTTGCCGTGCCAGATGTTCCGAACGGAAACGCGCAGCATACTCAAAGCCCCGCTCGGTCATTTCCTTACGCAAAGGTGCATAATTCAAAACCTGGTCAATGGCCACCGACCACTCCCGGGCCTCGGAAGGGGAAACATAGATGCTGTGCGGGCCGCCCGCCTCCTCCAGACACGAGCCGGTGGCTGCCACCACGGGAGTACGGCTGCATAAGGCCTCCAGGATGGGAATGCCAAAGCCCTCGAAATAGCTGGGATAAAGGAAAACTTCGGCCATCTGGTACAAGGCCGGAAGGTCGGAAAATGCCACATTGTGCAGCATGAGCAAGCGGTTGGCCACGCCCAATTCACGGGCGCGATACAGCACCTTGTCGGCATACGACGTGCGCTTTCCCACTGCCACCAGCGGTAAATTATAACGCATCCCGGCCAGAGCTTCCACCAGGCGCAAGAGGTTCTTGCGGCTTTCGATGCTCCCCACGTACAAAAGGAACCGTTCCGGCAACCGATATTTGCTCCGCACCTCATACTTCTGAGCCGATGAAGCCAACTGACGAAACTGCTCGTCGCAGCCCTGGTAAAGCACCTGTATCTTCTCTTCCTCGACGCCGAAAAAGGAAATCAGGTCGCGTTTCGTACATTCGCTCACAGCCACGACACAATCTGCCCGGCGGCAAGCCGAACGAAACTTATACTCATATATTTTGCGGTCTATCCTCGGATAAAACTCCGGATAGCGCATGAAAATCAAGTCATGCAACGTTACTACCGTGCGCAGCCCCGGAATCCGTTCAATCCCCACCGGCAATTCATTGCTCAAGCCGTGGAACAGCTGCGGTACGCGCCTCGCTATCTGGCGACTCATGCCGAACACACGCCACAAGGAGGGGAACTTCTGCCAAACCGATCCCTCGGGAAAATCCAGTTCCACGCAGTTCTTTCCCTCCAGAGAGCCCAACAAACGGGCCTTTTCGCGGCTGGGCACATAGAGTTGATAAGTACGGTCCGGAAAAGAGGTACAAAGCCCTTCCAGCACAAAGCGACTGTAGTTGCCCAGCCCCGTGCGGTTCTGGGCAGCCCGCTTCGCATCGAAAGCAAGAGTCATTACAGATGATTCGTTCATAAGCGCGACTGTTCTTCTTGTTTGGCCAACGTCACAAATTTATAGTAAGCATCGAGCATGGCCCAAATCAGCCCGGGTATTCCGTCGCGGAAACCGCCTTTCTGCACATAAGTATGGAAGAAACGGAAAAAAGGTTTCACGCAAAAGGCTGCAAGCCCGTACGAACGGGCTCCCCGCCGTCCTACTTCCTGGTCGGTATAAAGGTCGGTCTTCCGCAAGCGGGCCGCAATGCTGTTGTCCGCCAGATGCACAAAAGCCAGTTCACCACGCTCCTTAGGCACCGTCTCCACACGCCCCTCGATGCGCGGTTGCGCATGAATCGTCGCCGGCCAGTCGATGCTGTCGCGACGCGCGAAGCGGGTTATGTAGTCCGGATAAAGGCATTTCATGAAGCGGCCCATGAAATAATTCTTACGGGGCAGGCGCAAAGCTGCGGGAGCATCCGGTCTCTTCACCAGCTCATACAGATATTTCCGCAATTCGTCGGGCACGATTTCGTCCGCATCGACAATCAATACCCACGGATACCGTGCCGCCCGTATGGCCGCGTTACGCGCCGGCTCGCAAATGGTGCAGCGCTCGTGCATGACCACCCTTGCCCCGAAGCGCTCGGCGATGCGCAACGTATCGTCTTCGCTGTACATGTCGCAAATTACAATCTCGTCGAATCGTTCCAACGAATGCAACACCTGCTCCAAATGCTCCGCGGCATTGAACGTGTTGAGCACTGCGCTGATGCGCGGTTCCACCAGGGAATTTCCAGACATAATACAGCTACTGTTCGTTTCGTGCTGCAAAGATACGACTAAATCCCCTATATTCCTGTCAAAATGAGGCAGTCCTTTTCAGCAGGAATATAAAAATCGTTCTATTTTTGCAAAACTTTTCCGATTCCATCGCCCATGCAAACAAACGAAACGCCCCTCATTTCCCTCATCACTCCCGTATATAATGGCGAAAAGTACCTTGCCCGGTGCCTCGACAGCCTGCGGGCACAAGACTATCCGCGACTGGAATTCATCGTCGTCGACGACGGTTCGACCGACAACAGCCCCCGCATCCTCCGGCAATATGCAGCCCGAGACCGGCGTTTCCGCTGCTTCCGGCAGGAAAATGCCGGGCAAAGTGCTGCGCGCAACCGCGCCTTACAGCTAAGCAGAGGGGAGTTCATCGGATTTGTCGATGCAGACGACTACGCAGAGCCCGGGCTTGTCTCCCAACTCTACCGCAATCTACGGGAAAATGAAGCCGATATTGCCTGCTGCGCCTTCTGGACGGAAGGCAAAGAACACCGCCTCGCCCCGTTGCCCGACCGGGTACTCTCGATGGAAGAGGCCTACACGCTGCTCGTCGAGAACCGCGACTTGAAGCACTTTCTGTGGAACAAACTGTTCCGGCGCAGCGTCATTGAGGGAATAAAGATGCCGGAGGACCGCATTTTCGAGGACATCGTTTCTCTCACTTCCTGCCTCGCCCGCTGCCGGAAGTTCTCCCTCCTGAGCCAGCCGCTCTACCACTATTGCGAAAACACGGAAAGCTCTTCGCGCACACTGTCGCTGGAAAAGCGTTTTCAGTTTGTCCTTGCCACCCACGAGGAGCAACTCTTCGGCCTGGAGCGCGGCATCCTGCCCCTGCACTACCGTACCCGCATACTCAAGCGCAGCATCCATCTGGCCAACCGGCTACTGCTGCAAAAAGAAACACCCTACACCAACCGCCTCCTGCAGCGCACCCTCCACATCATGCATGCCTACGACGGGATGAAAGACGTAGAGCTCAGCACCGCCCTGCGCCGCCGTTTGCTCTACCGCCACCTGAATACGTACCGCAAAGCCTACCGCCTTGTGCACAATCTGCACAAGAAAAAGAACTGAGCCCTTACCCTCGCCGCGAGAAACGAGCGGCGTACGTATCGGGGTCGTCCAGGTATTCAGCCGGAAACTTATAGGTCAATTTATGCAGGAAGCAGTTCGCCGCAGCTTCCTCGAAGGCACTTTCCGAAAACTTCGCCCCCTGCTTCAGATAGCCCAGCAGCACATGTGTCGGAAGCTCCGGCACTACCGGCATCGACTCGTAGCTGCGACGGAAGCGTTCGTCGTAGCGCACGAGTGCGACAAACATGAGATGCAGCAAAAAGTAGTGCATCAGCCGGTTCTCATGCGCCCAGTAATCGGTCAGCATCTGCTGCCAACGCTCCATCATATACTCCCCTTTCCGGCAACGGATGAAGCAACTCTGAATCAAAGTATAGGAAAACTCACCGCAAGAGTGGAACATGAAGAACGGTTCCGCCGCAATCTTTTCCGGAATCGGTGCCGTCAGCAGGCACGTAGCGTCTATCCAGTAGCCGCCATACCGGGCGAGCAGAAAGACTCGGAGCACGTCGGAGAAATGGGCGTTGCTGATGCGCCCGGCCCGACGCTTGCGCAAAATGAAATCGGGCAGCTCCACATAGTCGGCAAAGTTCTGCTCCGTGATGAGCACAATCTCCTGCCCCGGCTGCCGATGACGCGCCACCGAGTCCAGACAGTTGCGCACCAACGGCGGAGCCTGCTCCAGCCCTTGCAGCCAGCACTGCCAGATGTACTCCGTTTCCCCCGCCGCTTTTTCGGAAAAGTCCCGGCGGTTTTCGGGAAAAGCGGCAGCACTTTTCGCCGGTTCCACATAGTGTTTGCCCAAATAGCGTATGCACCGCTCCGGATTGAGCGGGTGCAGGGCTTCGCGCACCCGGTGGCGTTTCTCCTTGTCACGCACCAGCGCAGAGCAGGTATTGGCAAAGAATTTCCCCAGAGCGATGAGCAGTCCGTTCATTTCTCTTGCTTCAGATATTGGTCCAACCCGTGTTCGCACCAAGTGAGATGCTCGCGTTTCACGCGCTCCAGCTCGTCCAGATGCCGCTGTTCGTTGCTCCGTTCCGACTCGCGGTGCCACAGATGATAGACTGCGCCACCCATCTTGAGCGCCTTTTTGCCCACGCCGGCAAAGTGAAGCCGATAGGCCAGCTCGCCATCCTCATGCCCCCACTGCAGGAGGTCTTCGTTGTATCCGTTCACGCGCACCAGGTCGTCGCGCCAGAAGGCCATGTTGCAACCGCGCAGATGGTCTATCTTGCGGGCATAGCGCGTAGCCATATAGCGGCGGAGCAGGCGGCTGCGGAAAGAATTGAGCAGGAACGAAGGGGGAAGTTCGAAAAGGCTTACGCGGAAACGGCCACGCTCCAGTATGCGGCGCGTCACGTCTTCAGACAACTTCACACGGCTCCCGCAGACGAAATAGCCGCGTTCGGCCAGCTCCAGATGGTCGGCCACGAAATGCAAGTCGGGCACCACGTCGCCGTCCAACTGCAGGATATATTCCGACTTTATCACCGCAATCGCCTGATTCAGGATGAGCGTCTTGCGGAAACCTTTGTCTTCGTGCCATACGTGCCGCAAGGAAACCGGCGACTCGCGCTTCATTTCTTCTATCAACCGGCGTGTCGGCTCGCCCGAGCCATCGTCGGCAATAACAATTTCGTCGGGCAACTTCGTCTGACGGAACACCGCCGAAAGGCACAGGCGCAGCGCTTCGGGCCAGTTATAAGTGGATATCAGGACAGCTACTGTGGCAGGTTTCTTCATCATACTCAAAGGGGTTTTGCGGACAAAGATATAAGCCTTTGGCCAAAAGTGCCGCACCTTTTAGCGAAAAGATGCAAGGCTTTTGTCCAAAAGCGGCAAGGCTTTCGGCCATTTGCTCAGAGGGCGCTCAGCAGAAAGCCTGCCGAAAGCAGCAGGGCGAAGAAGAAGATGTTGCGTCCCGTCTGCCCCAAAACGGCATTAAGTGCACGCCCCCGGCGGATGCGCACCATCTGCCTCCAGGAACGGATGTGCAGCACCAGATAAATTTGAGGCAGCACGGCAGCCCAAAGGTAGCCGCTCACGGCAAAGACCAGGCAGAACCAGCAGGCCGAAAGTCCCAGCACAAGATAGAAATAGAGGCCGAAGCGCTCGCCGAAACGCACGATGAGCGTCCGCTTTCCATGGGCACGGTCCTGCGCACAGTCGCGGTAGTTATTCAAAACCAGCAGCGTGTCTACCACCACTCCGCAGAGCACCGAAGCCAGCAGCGCATCGCCGCTTACGTGCCCGGCCTGCACCCAATAAGTTGCGCACACGGGCACTACGCCGAAAAATACGACCACCATCGCGTCGCCCCAGCCATTATACGAAAGCGGGTAAGGGCCGGTCGTGTAAAAGTATGCCCCCACGACGCACGCAGCCCCTACGGCAAGCAGAGGCCAGCCCGAGTAAGCAAGCGCAACGAAGCCCGCCACACAGGCCAAAGCCACGGTCAGGACGATGCCAATCTGCATGGCGCGGGGCGAAATCCAGCCCTCGGCACAGGCACGCTTCGGGCCCAATCGGCCCGAGTCGTCGCTACCTTTGAGGTAATCGTAGAGGTCATTGATGAAATTCGAGGCTATTTGCATCAGCAAGGCGAAGAGCAGGCAGGCAATGGCCGGAGCGGGAGTGAGCGAAAGGCCGCGGTCGGCAGCCGCCAAGGCCAGGCCGATGAGCACCGGAGCGGCAGAGGCAGGAAGCGTCTTCGGCCGCGCAGCCAGCAGCCAGGCACGCAGGGAATGGGGAGTTACGTTTGATTCGTTCATAAAAAGAGTCGACTGTTTTGCGACGCAAATGTACGCTTTTTCCTACTTTTGTAGGCATATATACGCCATTTTGCCATGCTTCGCAAATACCTGATTGCCCTCTTGCTGCTGCCACTGGCGACACTCTGGGCCCAACCCTCCAGCATTGAGAAAAAAAGTATCCGCCTGCCCTTCTCCCACCGGGGCGTGGCGCGGGCCGTAGCCTATACCGTCACGCATCCCGACGTACCGCCGGCTTTCGACGGCTTCCGCCTGGCTTTCGTTTCCGACATACACTATGTCAGCAAATTCAAGCAGAAACACATCGCTTCCCTGTGCCGCATGCTGCGCTACCTGCAGCCCGATGCGCTGTTGCTGGGAGGGGATTACCAGGAAGGTTGCCAGTATGTGGAAGAATTGGCCGACTCATTGGCGGCCGTCGCTCCGCCCCACGGCATTGCCGCCGTACTGGGAAACAACGACTACGAGCGCTGTACCGACCTAATCCGCAGCGCCTTCCGCAGCCGTGGCATCTGCCTGCTCGAAGATTCCTGCTTCATCATTGCCCGGAGCGGCGACTCGCTGCGCATCGTGGGCATCCGCGATCCTTTCCATCGCCCGCGGCCCGACCGCTCGCCCGTGCAGGAATGTGACTCGTCCGACTTCGTTATTCTGCTGACCCACACGCCCGACTACGCACAAGATACGGACAACAGCCGGGCCGACCTTGCCCTGGCAGGACATACCCACGGCGGGCAGGTGGCTTTCTTCGGCTACGCGCCCCAGACGGGCTCGCACTACGGCCAGCGATTCGTGCGCGGGCTCAACTATACCGACGGCGGACTGCCCGTCATCACGACCAACGGCATCGGCACTTCGCGGCGCAATATACGCCTGGGCGCACGCTCGGAGGTGCTCATCATCGAGCTGCACAGCACGCACCCGCTTGCCGTTTCCGACACGGGTGCTGCCGCCACCGCCTCCACCGGGCTGCCTCTCGTCGAAATCACCACGCCCGGCGGCACGCCGGTTGCCTCGCGCGAGGAATGGCAGGAGCAGGCACGGCTGCGCATCACCCTGCCCGACGGGACAACGGCCTACGACTCTCCGCAAACGGCGATAAGACTGCGCGGGCACTCCACGGCCTCGAAACCCAAGAAGCCTTATGCCCTCAAGCTGGAATCGAAGGCCTCCCTGCTGGGAATGGCTCCCCACAAGCGCTGGGTGCTGCTGGCCAATTTCATGGACCACAGCCTGATGCGCAACAATCTGGCCTTCGCCATAGCAAGGGAAGCCAAGGGACTGGCATGGACACCGCAGGGAAAATGGGTAGACCTATCGGTCAACGGACAAAAGCAGGGCTGCTACTGGCTGGGAGACCAGGTGCGGGTGGAAAAAGGGCGCGTAGACATCGACGAGAAGGAAGGCTATCTGCTGGAAATCGACAGCTATTTCGACGAACCCTGCCGCTTCCGCACGGCCTGCAAGCAGCTCCCCGTAAACATCAAGGCTCCCGACGAACCGTCGGCCGAGGCACTTTCGTACATCGAACAATGGCTGAACGACATAGAACGCATACTCTACATCGAAAAGCGGGACAATCTGGACACACTGTACCGGCACTATATCGACATCAACAGCTTCGCCGACTGGTGGCTGGTGCACGAACTGACGCAAAACGCCGAGCCCAACGGGCCGCGGAGCTGCTACTTCTACAAAGACAAGGACAGCCTCCTGAAAGCCGGGCCCGTATGGGATTTCGACCTGGCTTTCATCGACGTAGGACTGGACCGGGGCGGCGACCTGCGCCCCGCACGCCTGAAGCGGGCAGACGCGGTACTGCTCACCGGCGACAGCCTGTACAACCGCCGGGCGCTGTGGTACGACCGGCTCCTGAGCGACCCGCACTTCCGCTCTTGCGTCAAGCAACGCTGGAACGAGATGAAACCCCGCCTGCATGAACTGGCAGGGGAAATAGACCGCTGGCAGGCAGAAATCGCCCAATCGGCCGCAACCGACGAACAACTGTGGCAAGGGAAAGACCCGGCACGCTTCGACAATACTCCGAATTTCCAAGCCTCCGTGACGCGACTGAAGCAAGTCTACCTGTACCGGCTCGACAGACTGGACCAAATCGTGAATGACTTCGACTGAACGGATGCAAGACTTTTTCCAAACGGATGCAAGGCTTTTCCGAAAAACACGCAAGACTTTTCCCCGACAGCCGCAAGGCTCTTCCCCGAACAATAAAAGACATGCCCCGCAAAGTTTCGGTTCTTTGCGGGGCATGCCTTATAAGACTGGGCCAATTACCACTCTACTTTTTCCGAAAGAATGCAGCCGTCGTTGGCATCATCGGCAGTGAACGTTCCGCCGCGATACTGCACACAAAGCATGATGAGCGGCTCTGTCCCGTTGTTGCGCACGGAGCGTTTGCCCGCAGGCGCTACGCGCACTACGCTACCTTCCTGCACGGGAAATACTTTGCCATCGACCTGAAACTCACCCGCGCCGGCGAGGAAGAAGTAAAGTTCTTCGTGATTCTTATGCGTGTGCAAGAAGCCGGTCTCCGTACCGGGTTGGAAAAGCTGGAAAGAGAACTCGCCTCCCGTAGCCTGGAGGGCAGTTCCCCCAAAGACCTTACCGGGAATCGTAACATTGGGGCCAAGATTCAGGGTATAATCGCCCAACTCGTTCAACTTACCGACGTTGATTGCGCTGAAATTCGCTGCGCTTGCAATCTGTTCAATCTGTTTCATTTTTCAAATATGATTTAGTGTTATTGCGTGAAAGCATAAAATCCGTATCCACCGGACGGGAAGAAACCGGCAGAAAGCGTACCCGTTCCTTTCCCGACTACCCAAAGATACGGCCAAATTCGCTTACCGACAAGAAGTTACCAGGCTGTAAGTAAGTTACCCGGAACTCACTATTATTGAAAAAGAAGCAGATAGGAACAGAAAAAAATTGCTTAAAATTTTCCGGAAGTGGCAACGCAAAACGCAATAGCCCGCAACGCACTTCGCTAAAAGTGGCTGCGGGCTATGCTGTTCGACTATCAGAATAAGGAAAGAAAGCCCTTATCGGCGCTGCCGGCGCACGGAGGCTTTCGGTGCGCTCGTACCTCCCGACGAACGGGAAGAACTCTTCTTCTCACTGGCTTCCTGGCGGCGGCTCTGGCGCTTCGTAGACTTCTTCTTGTCTTTGTCGTCATCGTCTGAAGCAGCCAGCTGGGTGGAATCGGAATCGGCCCCGGCAGTCAGAGTCTGATTACGCCACAAAGCGTCTTCAACGCCATCCAGTTGGGCTTCGATGAGCTTCTGCTCCTTGGCCAGCGCGCTGTCGGTCTCACAATATTGCGCAAGGGTTCGGCCGCTGGGATTGGTGGTTTTGTAAATATCGCCCTTGTAAAGCTGCATGGCGAAGAAGTCATCGAGCTCTACCGTGGCAGCGTTATTGTATTCGCTGGTGGGGATATGAACCAGATTCATATAGGGAGCCAGGTCACTCATCTTAATCCAGAACATAGGGTACTTCACGACATTCAAATCGAAGTCGCCCGTCCGGTGCAAAACGGGGCAGATTGCCTCAATATCGGTATGGAAACTGGAATTGTTCTGGTCATAATAGTGCACTTCCTTGATGAAGTAACTGAGCACTTCGTTGGAGGGAATATCGCTGTTCTCCACAACAAACACCGTATCGCCCGTCGCGGCAAGGCGCTTGCGGCGGTAATATACGTGATAGCGGTCGAGGATATCCTTGAAATCGGCCTTGTGTGCATCGTCGAACTGCTCGTTTCCGTCCAAAGTGTAGCTGTACGCCTGAATTTCGCGGTCGGAAAGCAACTTGAATATCAGGCAAAAGAGATTCATGCGCCCTTCGGTCGGCGTGACGGGGTCGGCCAATCCTGCATTTTCGGGGCGGGTAAGGTCGAGCGTACGGTAGACTTCACGCTTCCAGGTGGGGTTGTCCGGTATGATGCGCTGGGCGTTGTATTGAGTCTGGGCGCGTACGGTCAGCTGAAGCCCGTCGGCTTCTTCGTTCTTATTGGCCGCAGCTTGCTTCTTCTGGCGTGCCTTCGGTCCGACAGCGGCAGCGTTCTCGTTTTGGCGTTGCGCAGCCTGTTGCTGAGTGCCAGCCTGTTGTGCAGCTTTCTTGGCACCGGTCAGGCTGAAAGCGCCGCGCGAAGTGGTGGTACGCTGCGTAGTGGTGGAGGTAGTGGTGGCAGGCTTTTTATTATCGCCATCGGTAGTTTTCTTCTGGCTGGCAGTCGTTTTCTTGTTAGAGGAGCGCGAGGTAGCCGTTTCGCGCTGGCGGCGCACGGAGTAACTACTCGAGCCGCTGTCTTGTGCGAAGAGGCTGCTTTCGTTCAATGCGCAGCAAAGAATGGCAAGGATACATAGGATTCTTTTCATATCTCGTGATGGCTTTTATCGGTTAGTTTACTATTACTTCGAGCGCGGTGGGCAAGGTACGCTCTATCCCGTCGGGACCAATGGCACGAACACGGGAGATGTAGAAACGTTTGCCCCGCGAAAGCGAGCGGAAGGTGCGCATCTGCTGGGCGGAGAACTTACTTCCATCGGATATTTCCGGCACGGCATTGCCCATATTGTCGTAGAAGGTAGTCTCAAAACTCAATACCTTAAACTCGACATTGAGCAGGCCGTCGTCGATAGCAGCTACTATGCCGTCGCAACCCAACAGCACTCCTTTCGGGAAACCCCGCCCGCCGCGGTAACGCTTGCGCACGCCATTGTCGTCATACTCGATGAAGGGCTGCGGATCGGGCAGCTGGCGCACGCGGAAAGTGTACTCGCCCATCACCTGGGAGCGGCCCTCGATGAGGGCACTCACCGTGAACTTCGCTTCACCGATGCTGGAGGGAGTGCAAATATAGTCGGCACCGGAACGCGTGAGCGTACCGTTATCCACCGAAAGCTGTACCTGCTCGGAAGGAATACCGGGGACACTGACACTTACGGGGTTGGCATATCCGGCATAAAGGACATTCATCAAAGTGGCACTCACGGTAGCCGCCGGGTCGATTACGCGGTAGTCATGACTGAACTCCCGCCGGTAAACCTGTCCCGAGGCATTGGGAATTTCGAGAAATCCACTGAGGGTAAAGTCGCCCGTGCGGTCGCAAATCGTTTCATACAGGCCATTTCGCGCATCGGGCAACGGGCGCCCGCCGATGTATATGGCAGGCCGCTGGGTCGTATCAATAGCCGCCATCACGATGCGGGCACTGAACTTTCCGCCCCGAACGATGGTCTGCGAAGAGGGAATGACGAACGCATCGAGCTGATTGACTCGGAAGTCGTTGACATCAATATTGGAGACAAGCGTATGAAGCACCTCGCCTTCGGCATGACGGATATCGTTTTGCAACTTGGTCAGCAAGGTCACCGCAGCGGCCACGGGCGTACTTTCGAAGAGATATTCCGCCCAGTTCTTGCCCACCGTGGTAGACTTGCGGGGCACTGCGGTGCTCATATTGCGCGCTATGATATCGCGTTGGGTGGAATCGGCCACGAACTGCAGAATCGTCTCCCTATATCGGTCGACCGCCTCCTGCAAGCGCTTTCCCTGCCCGGTACGGGGCGAAAGCATCACGAAAGAAGCGGCTTCCAAGTCTTCCTTATTCTCAATGTTGTGAACGTCGGCATCATCGCCGTCGGCCTCGCGGGCAATCATGACTTTCAGCTGCTCGACATAATTATAGAGCGAGTCAGACTGCGTGCGCACGAATTGTGCTTTTTCGAACCAAGTACGCACCTTTTCGGGATTGTCCTTGAGGTATTGGTCGAAACTGTTGTATATGTTTTTATTCTGTTCCTGGGTATTGCGCGTGGAACGGAGCAGGCTCTCTTCTACCAGTCCGAAGCCTTTCAGCACATCGGAAGATACATTCAGCGCCAGCATAGCCAGCAGCAGAATGTACATCAGGTTGATCATCTTCTGGCGAGGAGAATCCGGTCCTGTAGCTGCCATATCTTTTCCGCTTTATTATTGGTTAATAGGCTGTTGTTGGTGCACCATGTTGGCCGTCATGGCCTGCAGCATGCGTGCATATACCTTATTCAGTTCTTCTATCTGAGCGGCCATCTGCTCGGTCTGCTCATGCACTTTGTCTACACTCTCCACCTGCTTGCTGGCGCTACGCAGCTGGAGCTCGAAAATAGCATTCAATCCGGCAATATGACGGTTGACACCTTCCATCTGTTCGGGGTCGCATACAAATCCGCTCAGTTGCTCGTTGAGACGGCCAAGGGTCTCGGTCATTTCCTTGAGCTTATCCAGATATTCCTGGGTGGCTTCCTCCAATTCCTCGGTCGGGATGTTCGGAACCTGCGGAACAGCGCCTCCCATCACAGCTACGCCGCCGCCCGATACGACTGCGCCGCCTCCGGCGGTTTGAAGTGCCGGCGCTCCGGCGGAAAAGTCTACAGGCTTTTCGCCCAAAGCGGCGGGACTTTCGCCAGCCGGCATGCCTTCGCCTGCCAATGCGCCATTACCTCCACCGACATAGACCACGGCCGGGCCACTACCGGCCACGCTACCGCCAACAACCGGTCCGGCACTACCTCCTCCCTGCATACCCTGCAGTACGCTCTCGGGCAGCTCTGCCGCACTGTCGGGAGCCGGCTCCTCGTCTTCGGATTCTTCTTTCTTCTTGGGCGTCCGGCCTGCTATCTCCAGATTGGGGAATACGCTTTCCCAACGATACGTCTTGGTGGGCCGGTCGAAACCGGAGATGATGAACACCAACACCTCCGTGCCCATACCGATGTACAGCATCAGGTTAGCCCCCGGGAGATGGGTAAGTTTGAACAATGTTCCCAGGATTACGACAGCGGCACCCCAGCTATAGAAATAGTTGATCAGGGTCTTTCCGCTGTAACTCATCATATAATTCTGGATGCGTGCCAGTAATCCGTTATGTTTGTCCCTATTCATGTTCTGAAAACGTATAATAGTGAATTCTTTATTCTTGCAATAATCTTCTTTTGCGGCATGCCGGCATATCCATGTTCCGATGCCCGTCACCGTCGCTTTCTACCGGCCCTGCCTGCCTCCGCCCACTTGGGTGCGTACACATCGGAAGCCGATAAAACTGCGCTGCTCATTCTGATATTCATAACCGCGCATGTCGGAACGGATAAAACGTGCCCCGTCTTTCCAGCTTCCGCCGCGTACTACCTTGCGCTTCATGCGGTAGGGGTCTTCCTTAGCCGCATTGTAACTGAACTCCGGATTCATGTCGCTCATTCCACTGATGCCTTGCGCGGTATAAGCCGTCGAAGTCCATTCTGCCACATTGCCCGCCATGTCATACAAACCGTTGGAGTTCGCCGAGAAAGAACCCACGCGGGTCGTAATCAAATGACCATCCTGAGTGTAATCACCCTTGTTCACCTTATAGTTGGCATAATAGCAGCCTTTGTCCGACTTCATGTCTTCCGACTGCCGCCAGGGGTACAGGTTTTCTTCCTTTCCACGGGCCGCAAACTCCCACTCCGCCTCCGTCGGCAGACGATAGCGCTGTATGAAGCGGGCCTGAGGCCCTAATCCCGCCAGCAGATAGTCGGTACGCCAGTTGCAAAAGGCATTGGCTTGCTCCCAGGAGACGCCCACTACGGGATATTCATTGTAGCTCGGGTGCGAGAAATAAAGCCGCATATAAGGCTCGTTGTACGAGTTCTGGAAATCATTTACCCAGCACGTCGTATCAGGATATACATTTACAATGTAAGTGTTCAGGAAGTCAAAAAGCGAAGTGAGGGCGCGATTCACCGTACTGCGCACGATACGTCCTTCTTCATCAATATAAGCCGTATCTTTCGATATCATCACCACCTCGTCCGGGTCTACGGTTATGTCCGTATTTCGGTTGCGCTCCTCAGGATTAAGCCTGTTCTTCCGCAAAGCCGCATTGAGATAGTCGAATATCTCGTAGCGATAATTGAGTTGCTTGTCGTCCAACATCCGCGTCCCTGTAATGGGATGCGTATAATACACGCTGTTTATGGCAACAAGCTGGTCCTCCGTGGGTTTTCTCCAGGGAATCGGACGCCGCCAGTTCAGATGCGGTTCAATCGGATTGCCCTCTTCGTCTTCTTCGATGCGGAACGTTTCGTCACCGCCGTAAGCCGGATCGGCCAAACGCTCGCGGATAATGGAATCACGTACCCAGAAAACGAACTGTTTGTATTTCGAATTGGTCACTTCGTTCTCATCCATCCAGAAAGCCTCTATGGATATTTCTTTCGAAGGCTCGTTGATTCCCCACAAACTATCCTTCTGGTCGGTGCCGATCTTGAGAGACCCGCGTTTAATAAGGACCATGCCGTAAGGAGTCGGCTCTTCCCACGACATCATGCTGATGCCCGTGACTTCTCCGCCGTTGGCTTGGCTGCGAAGCGGATTGCCACAAGAGTAGACTATCAGACCGATGAGTAGTACGGAGACTATGAAAATAAGTTTCTTCATACCGTTCTGTTATCGTTATAATATGCGTACACTTTTATGCTTGTTCTTTGCCTTTTTCCCGAAGTTCATATCCATAAAATAGCCAAAAACTATGTCATGGCTTCCACTCGAGAGCCCTATCCCGTTGGTGAACATCTCGTAGGAATAGGAAAGACGGATATTCTTAATCATTCCTCCCACTATGAATGTTACCGACGTGCCCGGGCTGTATGACAGTCCTCCCATCAGTTCTTTGCCCTGCAAGTCATAGGTGACGCGTCCTGTCAGGTCTATCTTGTATTCGGCAAAATCGCTCTTCACAAGGAGTGAGGGCTGCACCGTTAAAAACGAGTTTTTCGTCTTAATATTGCTTCCGGCAGTCAAATAATAGGTAGGCTTTACCTGATATTCGTTGGTCTCTCCCCAGTTTACGGTAGGGGAAAGCAGATGCGTGGCAGATATTCCCGCATAAAAATAAGGATGGGTGTAGTAGATACCTATTCCTGCGTCAAATGCCGTGCCACTCTCTTCCGAGGTCGGAATGGCTTCGTCCGTAGTGCTTCCCGTCAGTCCGCCTACGGTACCTTCTCCATTGCTGTCCTCGTCGTAGACAGTCACATCAGACGGGTCAAAACCTACGCTTACCATTCCCAACTGAATACCCGGCCCCAATGTGCCGCCGAAGAGGTTGAACTTCATGGAGTACTGCACTCCGAAATACATATTGGTAAAGAAACCGAGCTGATCGTTCACGAACATTGCCCCCACGCCCTGCTTCCGGCCCAAAAGTTTGAAGGGGACATTGGCGCCAAAGTACATCGTACGCGGAGCATTGTCGAAGCCGCTCAGCTGCTGGCTATAGGCCGACTCCACAATCAGGCGGTCCGACTGCCCGGCATAGGCCGGATTATAGAAACCGGTCACCGCCCAATACTGGGCAAACTGCGCATCAAACTGTGCAACCGCCTCCTCCCCGGCACATAACACCAAAAGCCCGCACAACAGTCTCCTGCAATATGCGGGCACTCCGGCATGCTCATTCCGGAAAAGGCCATGTACCGATTGTATGAAAACTCGGGCGTTCATGCGTTTATACGTAAAACTGAAAAAACATTTCTAAAGTATATTTCCCGAAGAAAAAATGTTCCTTCCCCATTTACCTCCTCCCGTTTTTCCAGTTTCCGACAGACAAAATCCCGACAGCGCATGACCCACAGCTTAGAAGGCTGTTGCCTGTTCAGAAGGGATAAGCAGCGGCAGCAACCCCTCTTTGCAGCGCCTTTATCAGCGCAGGCTCCACCTGCTTCATGGCGTTGCGGCGGTCAAACAAGCCGAACTGGCCTTCGCCGTAAGAAGCGGCTCCGTTATCCCAGATAAAAGGCACGATTCCGTTTTTCCGTGCCGTGCGAACCAGTTGTTCATAGTAATAACAACGCGAACGGGCCACCTCTTCTTCTTCCGAGCTGCGGTCCGCCCGCCAGCGAATAGCCCCGCATTCACCCAGCACCACGGGATATCCGGCATCTACAAAGCGGCTTTTCAAACGGGCGAACACGTTCTGCATAAATTCTTCCCGCAACCGCGGAGACGTCTGCCCGTCCTCATACTGCCTGCCCCAAAGCTTGACACGCCCCGTGAAGCAATAATCCTGCGGCTCATAATAATGAACCTCCACCATCAACCGCCCCGGCACAGGGTCGGCCGGCATCCGAAAAGAATCGACGCCATGCTCCGGATTTGTGACATACGTCTGTACCACCAGCGTGCGCAAGCGGTTTCGCCCGCCCGTGCTCCGCACTGTTTCCACGAATATCTGGTTGAAACGGTTCTGCACCTCCACATTTTCCGCAGTCGGGACGCCCCAATAGTCTTTCACATGCACCTCATTGGTACCGGCGAAGAGGAGTCGTTCGTCGTAGCCGCCGAAAAACCGGGCAATCTGCGTCCATAATTCCCGCTCCTTGCGGAACACTTCGGCAGAATCCCTGTAAAACGGATAATTCTCCAACCACAATTCGTGGTGGGTATTGAGAATGACGAACAAATCGTCCTTCAAACAATAATCCACGACCTCCTTTACCCGGTTTAGCCAGGCAGAATCAATCCGAACCGGGTCAGTCTGCGTAAAATGCGGATACCACCGCACCGGAATGCGCACCGCGCCAAATCCCGCAGCAGCCACGGAATCAATCATGGCTTGCGTCGTCCGGGGATTTCCCCACGCCGTTTCATCGGCAAGAGTACCCTTCTCGCCGGCTTCCAGGCTATTGCCCAGATTCCAGCCTACGCTTATCCGCGAAGCTATGGCACGAGCATCCCCCGCCATGCCTCCGCTCCCTTCCGGAAGCGAACGGCACGAAACGCAGAACACGAGCAACAGGACGGCAATTCCGAAACCTGCATACGGAATACTTCCGCATGCAGACGTCCGCCTGTTCGGCTTTTCTTTCGTAAGAAACACTTGTCGGAGTAACCCTCAGGCGAGAAGCCGTATCAATACTCGTCCTCGTCAAAGAAGAAGTCTTCCTTGCTGGGGTAGTCAGGCCAGATATCTTCGATACTTTCGTAGATATCCCCTTCGTCTTCTATTTCCTGCAAATTTTCAATGACTTCAAGTGGCGCGCCGGAGCGAACGGCATAGTCAATCAGTTCGTCCTTGGTAGCCGGCCAGGGAGCATCCTCGAGTTTTGAAGCGAGTTCCAAAGTCCAATACATGATTAGTCAGCTGTAAAATTTGCGCAAAAATATCACTTTTCATTCACTTGCGTGCACTATCCCACAAAATTTCTTCATTTTTTTCGGAGAAGTTGCCCATCCGCGCTATGACGAAGAGGTAATCGGAAAGGCGATTCATGTACGTTTGAATGTTTTGCTCCACCCCGATTTCCTGGAAAAGGCTCACAATCTGCCGTTCAGCTCTCCGGCATACGGTACGCGCCACATGCGCCTGCGCGGCAATGCGCCCTCCGCCCGG
This sequence comes from Bacteroidaceae bacterium, assembly GCA_050946375.1. Classification (GTDB taxonomy): domain Bacteria; phylum Bacteroidota; class Bacteroidia; order Bacteroidales; family Bacteroidaceae; genus UBA1794. Next base: position 64,883 of record JBMNUT010000001.1, read on the forward strand.
CAAAAGGAAAGCACGCAACGGCGGAAGCTGGGCATCCGTCTCGTCAATCCAGTGCTCCAGCCGGGCAATATCGTCCGGCAGGATGTAGCTCGCAGCGGCGGGGGAAGTGTGTGCCGCATCCGTAGCCAAATAAGCCCCGATGCGGAAAAGCTGATTCTGTATGTCGCGGATTTGCCCGATTTGGGGCGCATCGGCCGGATACTCCGTGCAGAGCAGTCCCAGATGGGCATTCAGCTCGTCGACAGTTCCATACGCCTCTATGCGCGGATGGGTCTTGGCAACCCGCACTCCTCCCACGAGAGAAGTCTGCCCGGCGTCGCCGGTTTGGGTATAGAGAGGGCTTTTCTTCATAATAATGTGCGCAGATTAAAAATTGATTCGAATCAGGTGTTGGCAGAAATTCCCCGGCTCGCCCAACAGAAGAAACCCGACATACAGGTCGAAAGCAACCCCCGTATGCGGATGAGCCAACCACTCCCTTTCGGCCTGACCCACCCCCTTCCGGCCCGCAGGCAAGGCCACGTAGAGCGCATCGCCCTCGCCAAGCCGGGCAAGGGCCTGGGCAACAGTGGGCACAAGAGAGACTTCCGGATTGCGGGCATTCACCACAAAGAGACGCGCAGGAGCACACCCCGACGGTTCCCCACCCGCTTCCGGCTGCGGCGGAAGGCTTTCGCGCAGACAAATACGGGTGCGGGCCGCCTGCACGTAGCGCCCTTCGATGCCCGTGGGGCAACCGAGCAACACGGCCTCCTCCGTCTGCAAATCATTGGCCAGGCGGAAAAGCAGCTCACACTCCTTCCTTTTCAGACACAGGCGCCGGTTGCTCCGTGCCGCGAGGCGGTGCTGTCCGGCCAGCGGTGCATAAGCATAGTAAGCCGCCCGCTGGAGAATCACTTCGCGGAGCAGGTAAAACAGCCGGGGGGAGTGTATCCCGTATCCGCATGTCTTACGGTATCGCCTGATGTGGCACCCTATGTCGTGCAGGAAATGGGGATGAAGCATGGTGTGCGGGTTCCTGTTTTTTCCAGCAGGCAAAGATACAAATTCTTTCTGCCGCTCCGAGTCTTTTCCGCCTATTTTGCAGCATTGTCCGAAAAGTCGAAGAACACAGCCCCCTCCTCCCGCAGGTCTACGAAAGGAACGTGCGCCTCCCGGCATTCGCCGGCCAAGCGCTCCCGCACAAAATCGCTGAGAGAAGCGTCGAGCACCACCATCCGATACTTGAACCCCGCGGGCAAATCGGCAAGCATGCGCCTGTACCCACGGGTAATCCACAGGTAGTCGACCTCCTTTCCGCCCTCGAACCCGGCCGGAAAGACCTGCTGTCCGTCCAGCCGGCACAGCGTCTTCCCCTGCCAGCGCAGATACCCGCGCCGGGCATCGTAAGGCACCGCATAAGGCTCCGGCTGCGGAAGACGGATTTTGTTCCAATAGTTCTGCAACTGATTGCGCAACGAAGAATAACCCGTAGCCGCAGTGTCCGTCCAGAGTATCGAGGCTTTCCCCGGCGCAAAGGCCTGAACCGCCGGAGCCGACGGGAGCGCATAGAAATAAAGCCCCTCCCGAGGCGGACGGTAAGCCAGCGTCTTGACCGTTTCGCAAGCCGTCAAAGCCAACGAAGCCAGCACGATGGGGAGCATACGGCAGTAACGCCGGGCAAATACCCGACGCAGCGTATGCATCAGGATGAGGAGGAAAAGGGCGATGCAGCAGCCTTCCCACCAGGGGACATACATGTGGTCGATGGTGGCGCAAGGCAGGGAGTTGGTAAAACGTACAAGGCTTTCCATCATTTCCAGCATGTGTTCGAGTAAAAAGATGCAGAGCTTTTCGAAACAAGCGCAGCAACTTCCGAACAAAAGCAGCAAGCCTCCTACGCCGATGATCAGCTGGCAAAGCAAGACCGCAGGCAGGTTGGCCAACAGAAACCAGGTGGGAAAGGACGAGAAACAGCAGGCCAGGAGCGGAAAGATGCCCAACTGGGCGGCAATACAGACGGCCGCCGAACGGGAAACGGCATTCAACCAGCGGAAACGGCTCTCCAGCAGCGAATAAATCCAGTCACTCCACAGCAAAATGCCCGCCACGGCTGCAAACGAGAGCTGGAATCCTACGTCGAAGAGCCAGAGCGGATTCCAGGCGAGGAGGGCAAATGCAGCCAAGACCAGCGTATTCATCGGTTTGTGCCCGTACCCTGCCAGATTGGCCAGCACGAATGCGCTCAGACCGATGGTAGAACGCAACACGGGCGGCGCCAGTCCGCACACAAAGGCAAAGGCCCATACGGTAAGCAGGGCCACTATCTGCTTCGTATAGTAGAGGATATACGGACAAAGCAGGGAGAGCAGACAGCGGACAAAGCAGAAAACCAGACCGACATGCAAGCCGGATACCACAAGTATGTGCCCTATCCCCGCATCCGAGTAGCGGTCGCGCTGTTCGCGCGTAAGGGATTCCTTGCTTCCCAGGGTCAAAGCGGCCAACAGGCCGTAGTCGTCGGAACTTTCGAAGCCGCTTTCGCGATAACGGGCCAGCAAATAGTCGCGCACTTCAAGCCCTTTTTCCTCCAGCCCCTCAAACGGGAGCAACAGGGGCATGGCATTCCACCGAAAGGCATAGCCAGTGGCTCCAAAGCCGCGGGAGGCAAGAAAAAAGCGGTAGTCGAATTCGTCCGGATTGCCATAATTGCGCGGCGGCGCAAGGCGCATGCGCAGCAAAAGTACCCGCCCGGCTGCCAGAAGGGCCGTGTCGGGATTATCGGGGTTCAGATAGACGAGCGCTTTGGCCGGGAGGGGCGTGAAAGACGACGGCGCACCGGGCGCTGCAGAAGCCGCGTAGTAACCGGCCACCTGCACTTCGCAACTCAGCGAACGGGCGCGGCGCTCCGGCGCATCGAGCAGGCGGACCCGATAAACCGTCTCTTCCGCCGGCCAGCCGACGCATGACTTCTGCCAGCTGAAGCAGGCCATGCCCAGACCGACGGCAAGGGAAAGCAGGCTGACCCACAGCCCGCTGAGCCAGCGGTGGCGATAATCGAGCCGATAAGCGCAGAGCACTCCGGCTACGGCCGCAATGCCCAACAGCAAAGCGACCCACAATCCGGTCGAGAGATGGGTATATAAAAATAGCCGGCTTGCCAGAATGCCGGCTATGTAGGGTATGAGTATCCGCAAAAGCGGAGTACTATAAAGCAGCGAGCTCACGGATCGTGTCTATCGGATGCGGCGAGCGGAAGACGTAGCTGCCTGCCACCAGAATATCTGCCCCGGCACTGACCAGACGGGGGGCAGTCACCGCGTTGACGCCGCCGTCCACTTCGATGAGGGCGCGCGAGTGGTTTTGCTCAATCAGGGCACGCAGTTTCTCCACTTTACGCAAGGTATTCTCAATAAACTGTTGCCCTCCGAAGCCCGGATTGACGGACATCAGCAGCACCATGTGCACATCGTTTATGATTTCCTCCAGCACCGACACGGGCGTTGCGGGGTTGAGCGTTACGGCGGGGAGCATGCCTGCGTCGCGAATGGCCTGCACCGTGCGGTGCAGATGGGTGCATGCTTCCCAATGAACATTCATGGTATGCGCGCCAAGGGACTTCACCTGAGTAATGAATTTCTCGGGCTGCACAATCATCAGATGCACATCGAGCGGTTTCTTGCACAGAGGGGCAATGGAGCGTATTACGGGGAAGCCGAACGAGATGTTCGGGACAAATACGCCATCCATGATATCCAAATGCAGCATGGCTGCCTCGCTTTGGTTAATCATCTCGACTTCGTCGGCCAAATGGGCGAAGTCGGCAGCCAGAAGGGAAGGGGCTATCAGCGTACTCATAGGGGAAAAGGGGGAATAAGGAGTTCGCCTTCCGGCAACTAATTGAGTATGAATCCCTGCAAACCCTCGGGCAAGCGGGAATCGCCATAGTAGGAACGCGCAAAGAGGCGGAGGAAGTTCAACGTAGCCTCCTTGGGTCTGCGGACGCGTGCAGGCTGCTCCTTGCCCGACAGCGCAGACGAAACGGAAGAAAGGGACTGGGTAGATGTTTTTTTCATAGGCACAAATGAAAAACAAAGGTTGACGGTTTCTTATTTGAGAAACGCGCCAACCATTGTTTTTAGTATGCCCAAGTTAAAAAATATATTATCCTTTTCTTCCGGCTGCCCGCATCAGTCTACCGTAAGAATCAGTTTCTTCTCCTGAGCGATGCGCCTCAGGTTGAGAATGGCGTAACGCATCCGCCCCAAAGCGGTATTGATGCTGACGCCCGTCTGCTCGGAAATTTCCTTGAAGCTCAGCCCCATGTAGAAACGCATCTGCACTACTTCGCGCTGGTTCTCGGGCAACAGCTCAACCATGCGGCACACGTCGGTATGAATCTGGCTCAAAATCAGTTTATCCTCTATGTTTTCGTCGGTAAGACGGCTGTTGTTGAGCAAATCACGGTCGTCCACATCGTTAGACACCGTATTTTCGTAACGCTCCTGGCGGAACGTATCGATAATCATGTTGTGCGCAATGCGGGTAAGCCAAGAGAAAAACTTGCCGGTCTCCGTATATCGGTTCTGTTTGATGGTCATTATGGCCTTGACGAACGTCTCTTGGAAGAGATCCTCCGTCAGCTCTTCGTTTTTCACGAAATAGAAGATATAGGAATATAGCCTATTTTGATAGCGCTCCAATATGATGTCGAACGCCTTGTTCTCCCCATTTGCGTAGCGCTCCACCAACTCTTCGTCGGTGAGGGTCCTGAGTACATTCATTTGTGCAGTCCTTTGATTCGTAAGCGTAGATTTACTCAATAGGCTATTTATAATGTAAGTTGATAAAGTATGAGGTATCTCGTTTGTTTTTCTTGTGGCAAATTAAAAGATTCTTTTTCAAAATTGCAAACAGGTACGAACTTTTTTCGAAAAAAAGCCCGCACTTCTTTGGAGTATGAAGGAAAGTCTTTATCTTTGCACCGCTTTTTAAGAAAAAGCCCTGCCACTTTTCGCAAAAAGTGCTGCAACTTTCGGAGAAAAGGCCTGCAGGTTTTACAAGAAAGGCATTGCCGATATGGCTCAGTTGGTAGAGCAACGCATTCGTAATGCGTGGGTCCCCGGTTCGAGTCCGGGTATCGGCTCTGGAGACAGAGGCAAGCAAGTCGCAAGTTCCGTGCAGACAAGGCACGAGGATATGCGGCTTGCTTCTTTTTTAACCGCCCCCGAAACGGGGACAAAGACTCAGACCATGAAGAAAATAAGAATTACGGTAATGCGGATTGCCTGCCACCGCGACTTGATGGAGCGCTACGAGAACCCCATCGAACATGCCTGCGACCTGCACGAAGGACAGGTATTCGTGGCCAACGGATGGGAGAAACCTGAAGGAATGTGCGAAAGCGCCTGGCAAAGCATGTCGCCCTTCGTGATGACGCTGGCGCACGGCGGGAGCAACATCTACCAGGGCTGGATGAAAAACCCGAAGGCGGCCATGATTTCCTGCAACGATGGTTTCCGCCCGGTGAGCTTCCTGATAGAAACTCTGGACGAAGACGCCGAATAGCGCGACGGGCAACCGACAAAAAAGCGCCGCACCCCAACTGCAGAAGCAGTGAGATGCGGCGTTTATTGTTACCCCAGACTGACCAGGAAAGCAGCCGTCAGTCTGCGCAAAGGACTAACGGAAGTTACGTCCGGCACGCAGCAAGTGGCGCCATACGCTCACTAATTCCTGAGATTCCTGCAGCAGGTTCAGATAGACGAGCGACACATTTTCATATCCCTCTTCCTCCTGTATGCGGTTCATCTGCAATTTGCGCAGAGCGGAGAACTTCTCTTTCAGGGCATCGCCCTCGGTCAGGACTTTATCCGCCTCGTCATAGTTTTCATGGGAGAGTATGTCGCGCGCACGTTCCATGAGGTTCGTCAGCTCGTTACGCAAGGGCAGGAACTCTTCGACGCACTGTTTGGGCAGCGGGTTGAAGTGGTTGTCGACGTGCTCCTTGCAGGGCTCGCAAATACGCTTCAAGCAGTACAGCATTTGCTCACAGCTATTGATACCCAGATGGAACCATGTATTCTTTTCGATAGCCAGATTACGGTCGATGCGCCGCAGCCCGATGATTTCCTTGCGACGGTTTTTCTTGAGCAGCTCGCGGGCGTCATCCAGTTGCGAAGAGGCTTTTCTCAGGCGCTTGAGGTCTTCGCCGATGAAGGCATCCGTCATCAGCGTATAATTGTTCAGCGCAAAGTCCACACTGTTGCTGAGCGTATTGGTATAATGCGTGCGCAACAGGCTGAACACCTCGTTCTTGTCCTGCGTATTGGCAAGGCGCAGGAATACTTCGTCCACGCCGTCCGACTTTTTGCGCTTTTGAAACAGAACATTACTCTTCATCAGGGCGACAACCGCTACCACTATCATGATAATCATGGCCGGGAAACCGCCAAAGTACATGATGAGTGTGATAAGGAAGCAGAAGAAGAAGGCAGCTCCGGCAGTGATAAACCAACCACCGATTACGGAAAGCACGCCCGTTATGCGGAACACCGCGCTCTCACGGCTCCATGCGCGGTCGGCAAGCGATGTACCCATGGCGACAATGAACGTAACATACGTCGTGGAGAGAGGCAGTTTCATCGAAGTTCCTGCCGCAATGAGCAAACCGGCCAGCACCAGATTGACCGAAGCACGCACCAGGTCGAAAGCAGCGCCCGGCTTAATGATCATAACGTCCTGATTGAAGCGGCTGTCGATCCAGCGGCTTAACTTTTTGGGCATGTACTGGGCGATGAAAGAGCCCGTGTTCGTACCGGCACGCACAAGGCTCCGGGCCACGGCCGAAGTGCCGAACATTTCTTCACCCTCGCTCTGACGGGCCAGGTCGACGGAAGTTTTAATTACGTTCTGCGCCTTGCGCGAAGTGGTCATGGCGATAATCATGACAACGCCTGCGAGGAAGAGAAAAATGAAGGGAGTTTTGGCCGACTCATTGAGCGAAGACATGAGGAAAGTACGGGGATTGCCGTTGGCCATGAAGTCCTGAAAAGAGGAAAGTCCGGCCAAAGGAACACCGATGAAGTTGACCAGATCATTACCGGCAAACGCCATGGCCAGGGCAAAAGTGCCAAGCAAGACGATAATCTTGAACACATTCACCTTGCACCAGTACAGAATCTGCATCAACAGCGTAAAGAAAAGGAAGCAGGCCAGCACCAAAGTCCCCATGTGCATATCGACCCAGTCGAGTGCTTCCTGAGGAACCACGGGAGAACCTTTCAGCCTTTTGAGCAGCATAAAATAAACAATCGCCGTAACTGCTATGCCACCGAAGATGCCTATTGAATATTTCAGGCGCTTGGTGTAGTTAAAGGTGAAGATAAGTCGCGCAATGTACTGCACCACTGTACCAAAGATAAAGGCAATGGCCACAGAGAGGAAGATACCGAGAATGACGGAGAGAGCCTTTTCCGTATTCAGCAGGTCGGCAAAACCCAACGTGCCGTCGGAACCTGCAATTTTAAGCAAGGCCAACAAGAAAGTTCCACCCAAGAGCTCGAAAACCAGGGAAACCGTCGTAGAAGTAGGCAGCCCCAAAGTATTGAACACGTCGAGCAATACGACATCCGTCACCATGACGGCCAGAAACAGACACATCAGTTCGTGAAAACAGAACTGCTCCGGCTGGAAAATACCATGGCGGGCAATGTCCATCATGCCGTTACTCATCGTAGCACCACAGAAGATTCCGATGGCGGCTACAACCATAATCGTCTTAAGCCCTGCCACTTTAGCGCCAATGGCTGAATTTAAGAAGTTTACGGCATCATTACTTACACCAACCGACAAGTCGAACACTGCCAGCATGAATAGGAATATGATTATCCCTAAATAGATTGTTTCCATAAATTATTTATATTGACCTGATTTCGCTGCAAAATTAGAAAAGATATGTTAGTGTTTGTTGATATGCATATTATATTTTTATTTCACCCCTGCCGTTTCCGGATTCAGTTCCCGAGGGGAAGCGGGAAATTCCTTCAAGGCGCTTGCCGAAAAGGCGCAGTACTTTTCCCGAAAAGCAGCAAGGCTTTTTGCCGGAAAGCGAGGGACTTTTCGTCCGAACTGCACGATGTTCTCCCATAAAGCCTTCACTGTTTTCCGCCGGCCGTAAGCCGGTCTTCAATCATACGGGCCATGTACTGCTGAATCAGCGCCTTCAGTTCGCGCTCCATGATGCCCTGCACGGGAATCTTGCCTACGAGGTTCTCTTTCAAGAACGGGTCGCCCTCGTAGTCATAGAAGCCCGTCGTGCGCTGCCCGTCGAACTGCAAAAGGAAATGACCCTTGACATACTGGTAAATACCGTTCAAGTAATTGACCGCATACGTCTGTTCTTCCGGCGTATGGAGCAAGTCGCATCCGAAAGCGAGGTAAGGGCGGTCGAAATTCAGATACCCCATTATGGTGGGGAATATATCGATTTGCTGGGCAACGGCCTGGCTTCGTCCGCAAAGCGCCGTATCGCCCGGCGCATAGAACAGGATAGGCACGCGAAAACCGCCCAGGTCCGTCTGATACACCGTATGGCAACTCTGGTTGGAGTGGTCGGCCGTCAGGACAAAAAGCGTATTGCGGAACCACGGTTGCCGCGAGGCTTTTTCGAAAAAGCGGCGCAACGCATGGTCGGTGTAGGCTATGCACTGGTGAATGGGGAGCGTTCCCTTGGGAAACTTGCCCTCATATTCGGCAGGGACTTTGAACGGATGGTGAGAAGAGGCCGTGAATACAGCCGTCACGAAAGGCTCTTTGAATTCGGACATGCGGTCGCAGAAGAATTGCAGGAAGGGTTCGTCCCAAATAGCCCACGTTCCGTCGAAATCACGGTCGCCGTTGTAATTTGGGTCGGCGTTATACTCCGTCCGCCCGTAGTAATCCTGAAAGCCGGTAGCCCGCGCAAAGGCTTCGAAGCCCATCGAACCGTTTTGAGCGCCGTGGAAAAAAGCGCTATAATAGCCCTTTTCGCCCAACGAGCGGGCCACTCCGCCCAACGTGTTGAGCGAGGCTGGCGTAAGGAAGAAAGGCTCTACGAACATGGGGATGGAAGAAAGGATGGACGGCATGCCGTCGATGCTTTTACGCCCGTTCGAGAAAGAATTGTCCCACGTAAGGCTATGCTGAATCAGGGAGTCGAGGAAAGGCGTAAAGCCCGTATAAGTCCCGTCGTCGAGACTGCGGTTGTTGTTGAGAGCGCCTATGTATTCCTGACCGAAGCTCTCCACGATGAAGACTACGACGTTCTTCGGACGAAAAGCGCCTTGGGGTTGCGGATTCTGCACCGGGTCGAACAGGGCTTCCAGCTCCGCGGGGTCTGAATAGTACTCGGGATTGTGGAACACGGCCTTCCCGATGGTACGAATCAGCGAGAAGGGCGTATTGAGAACCAGGGCTGTTTCCACCGGATGCGCCACGTACTGATTGGCATTGCTTACCGTAATGGGCCGCACGGCCGCACCTACTCCACCCCGTATGCCGAACACGACGAGCGGAATGGCAGCAGCCAGATACAGCGTATGCAGCGGATAGTAGACCCAGTGCTTGTTGATTTTCGTATCCCGCGGAGTGCGGTATCCGCGCCACAGCACGAAGATGAACAAGGCCGCCAGCAGCACCAGATACCAGTGTACCACCAGCTCGTGCCCGACGATGGAGACGAGGTTGTTCTCCCTGCTGAACTCGCTGAAGACGGTACACGTCGTGCGCCGGTTGGTGTAGGTAAAATACACGGTATCGGCCAGGTTGGCTACGACGCACAGCGCATTGCATACGACAAAGACCCACTTCGCCACCAGGCGATACGTAGGGTTCTCCTTCTTATGCAACGGGAAAAGCATGAGCACGATGTAGAGCAAATTGGCATAGAGCAGTCCTGAAGTGTCGAAAACGAGGCCTCCCTTGAAGATGGACCACAGTCCGGAGGCCGTCAGGTCGGGGAAGTAACTGAGATTGACGAACAGGAACACGATGCGGCACGCCATGAACACGACGTAGACCAGCAGCAGATTCCACAACAGGCACAACGGGTTTTCAAACGGCGTACCGTGCTGCGGCCGTTTGCGTTGCGGTGAATTTCGGGAAAAGCGCAGCACCTTTTTCCAAAAAGATGCGTGGCTTTGAGAAGTTGGGCGAGGCGCTTTTCTATTCATATCCAAGAACTAATTTTACCAATGAGAGAGTATGTTTCGTTTCAGCTCTTCTGCCTCCGCAGAAATTCTTCATACGTTCTTTTCCAGCGGTTATGGCTCCACAGCCAGTACTGGGGATTCCTTCGGATGGTCTTCTCGAGCAGTTCCGCATAAAGTTCCGTAAGGCGATAGTCGGGGTATTCCCGCGGATTGTCGGTCATCTTGACGAAACGGGCATGATAATGCCCCCGTTTCACCCGCACCACGTCGACATAATAGACTACGGCATTCGTACTCTTGGCAATGCGCTCGGCACCGGTAAAGACAGCGGACTTATGGTTCAGGAAATTCGTCCACAAGTGCATATGGTTCCAGTTGGGTGCCTGGTCGCTGATGAAGCCTACAATGAAGCGTTTCCCCTCCATCCGGTACTGCACCAGGCGGCGCAAGGCGGTCATCATCTCTATGTTGTGCGAACCGAAGCGCGACCTCAGCCGCAGAAACAGTGCATCGAAAGCCTTGTTCTCCAGCGCGTGGTAAATCTGACCGGGGACGAGCATCGGGTCTTTCCCCTCTTGTTCCAGATGCAACGGTATGGACGAAATCCACTCCCAGTTGCAGTAATGCCCCAGATACAGAATGCAATTACGGGTCTTCACTTCCTCGCGGAGCTGCTCGCTCCCGCTGAAAGTCATGTGCCGCATCATCGATTTCTTACTGATGGTGAAGAGTTTCAGCGTTTCTACTATGTAATCGCAGAAAAAGCGGTAGAAGTCCTTTTCAATTTTCCGGAGCTCCTGGGAAGATTTGTCGGGGAAAGATTCAGAGAGGTTCTTCCGTATGATTCTCTGACGGTAGCGTATGCAGTAACAAAGCGGGAAGTAAAGAAGATCGGAAATCAGGTACAATACCCTGAAAGGCAACAGGGAAAGAAGGTACCAAATAAAGAATAGAATACCGTAGGCAAAGCGTATCGATGGTATTTTCTTCTTCATTTTGCATCGATTATCTGTTCGATTCGGGCAAGAACCTGCTCCTGGGGCAATTCACCCATGCAGGCATAGGTCTTAAAACGACACTCTTTATTTCCGAACACGGAGCACGGGCGGCATTCCATACCCTCCACTTGCAGGCAATCGCCGTCCTTCTGTCCGTAGCCCAGGAAGCCGCAGTAAGGATGGGTCTGCCCCCACAGCGAAAGGACCCGCGTATTCACCAGCGAAGCCAGGTGCATATTGGCAGAATCCATGGAGACCATCAGGTCCAAATGGCTCATCAGCGCCAATTCGCCTTCCATATCGACCACTCCCGTAGGCAGGAACAGGGTATTCGGGCGCTCCATCTGCCACTCCAGCAGCTTGGTTTTCTCCTTCCCTGCGCCGAAAAGGAAGATTTTCACCTGCGGGCGTTCGGCCAAGTGCAGCACTATTTCGTGCATCTTCTGCAACGAATACATTTTTCCTTCGTACCGCGCAAAAGGCGCAATGCCGATCCACACCTCGCCCTCCTGCTTGGGCGGAGTCACGGGGCGGAACAACTCGGCAGAGGCTTTCTGCCCCTCGCCGAAGATAGAAGTGAAAGTCAAGGGTGACGGCAACTCGAAGCCCAGCCGGGCCAGCGTATCGGCATAACGCTCGACAGAAGTTTTCAGCGGAACAAGCCGCTTGTTACGGGCGCGGGTAAGGCGTTTCTTTTCGTTCCGGCCTTTCCGTATACGGGCCACCCGCTTGCCTGCCAGCAGAAAGCGCAAGTCGAGCACCCAGCTGCGCAGCACGCTGTGGAAATCGGCCACGTAGTCGAACTTCTCGGGCGCGAGCAGGTCATAGTAGAGTCTGTGCAGGCCACCCAAGCCGCGATGGGCTCCCTTCAGCGAAGCGCCGATGAAGTGAACATTGTCCGGCATGTGAAAGAAAAGAGAGGCATACTCCTTCCGCGTCAAGATGCTGATATCCAGGTCGGGATATGCCTCGGCCAGGGAGCAAATCACGGGGATCGTCATGGCTACGTCGCCCAATGAAGAAAAACGGATGACCAGAAGTTTTGCGATTCCTCTACCCTTTCTTCCTTTATTTCTTCTGCCCGTAGAGAATAGGATTGAGCGAAGGATCGTTGTACATCTTCATCTGTTTATAAACTTTCATGTACCGCTTTCCTTCCTGTATGTCGCTCAAAAGCTGGTCGATTGCAGACGAAAGGTCTTTTTGCTGCTCGAGGAGTATGGCCAGACGCTCTTCGCACTTCTTGCGCTGCTCGGGCGAAGCACCGGGACGCGTAGCCTCGATGCGCATGTGGTATATCTTCAGCACCAGAATCGACAGGCGGTCTATGGCCCAGGCAGGGCTCTCGGTGTTGATAACCGCACCCGGGAGAGGGCGGACGTCGCGGAACTGCTCGAGAAAGTAGCTGTCGATCAGTTCGACAAGGTCGGTCCGGTCCTGATTGGACTTATCGATTCTGCGCTTTATGCTCAGCGCTTCTACCGGATCTATCTGCGGATTCCGGATAATATCCTCCAAATGCCACTGAACGGCATCGATCCAATTCTTCAAGTACAAGTAGTACTCGATAGTCATCCGCTCATAGGGATTCTTGATGGGAGTATCTACATCATCCTTGAGGTGGTAATCGCGTGTGGCCGCCTCGAAAATCCGGTTACTTAAAGCACTGAAATCCGTTATCATAGTGTGAATGCGACTTTATGTTGGCTAAATTAAATGCAAATCTACACAATCTTTGCCTATCGGGCAACTGTTTCTTTAAAAGTTTGTACTTTTGTCTGCGGAAGTAGTTCCTTTTTCCTCTGTTTTTATGTCCATATCCGTAGCTCACCTCTCGCACGACTTCGGGTCGCAAAAGGCCCTTTGCGACGTAAGTTTCCGCATCGGCCCGGGCGAAATCACGGCGCTTCTGGGGCCCAACGGAGCAGGTAAATCGACTCTGTTACGCATCTTGACGGGATGTCTGCGCCCCTCCAGCGGCGAAGTCCTGCTGTGTGGCAAGCCGCCTTATGGGGCAAACGAAGAGCTGCGCAGGCGATTCGGCTATCTGCCGGAGCACAATCCGCTCTACCCCGACCTGTACGTGACCGAATACCTCGACTTCATCGCCCGCCTCTATGCCATCCCCCAACGGGAGGAGCGCGTCCGGGACGTCGTAGGCGCTACCCTGCTGGCCGAAGTACTGGAAAAGCCGATACGCACCCTGAGCCGGGGATTCCGACAACGCCTGGGACTGGCTGCCGCCCTGCTGCCCGACCCGGAAGTACTGATACTCGACGAACCGCTCTCGGGCTTGGACCCGAACCAGCAGGAGCACATACTTTCGCTCTTATCGGGCATAAAAGAACAGAAATGTATCCTGTTTTCGACCCACACCATCAGCGAGGCTGAAAAAATAGCCACGCGGGTACTCATTCTGAGCGGCGGCACTTTGCGCAAAAACTACCAGATGAATGACGCAGAACCTGCAGGGCTTTTAGAAAAGATGTTTAAGGATTTGACGCAATGAATACGCACATTTTAATCGACGAGAAGATTCCTTTCATTCAAGGAATAATAGAAAAGTTACCGTTCCCCGGAGGGGTAACGGTGGAATACCTGCCTGCCGCAGCAATGACCCCCGAACGGGTGAAAGACTGCGACGCGCTCGTCATACGTACCCGCACGCACTGCGACGAACAACTGCTGGCTGGCTCACACGTGAAATTCATCGCCACGGCCACTATCGGCTTCGACCATATAGACACGGCCTACTGCGCCCGACAGGGAATCGTCTGGAAAAACGCACCGGGCTGCAACGCCGACTCCGTGGCGCAATACATGGAATCGGTGTTCTACCTGCTTTCCGAGCATCTGAACCGCCCGCTGCCCGACTTTTCGCTGGGCATCGTAGGCGTGGGACACGTCGGAAGCCGCGTGGAAGCACTGGCACACAGGCTGGGCATGCGGGTCTTTTTGTGCGACCCGCCCCGGGCACGGGAAGAAAAGGAAGAGAAAAATAAATTCATTACACTCGACGAAATCGCCCGGAATGCGGACATCATCACGTTCCATACGCCGCTTACCCGCACGGGCGAAGACGCGACTTTCCACCTGGCCGACGAATCTTTCTTCTCCGAACGCCTGCGTCCGGGAAGTGTGATAGTCAACACCTCACGCGGCGAAGTGGTGGATAACGAAGCCCTGCTCCGCGCTTTGAAAACGGGGCGCGTAAAAGAGGCCGTCATCGACGTATGGGAACACGAACCGCACCCGCTGCCCGAACTGCTGGAGCAGGCTTTCATAGCCACACCCCATATTGCAGGCTATTCGGCCGACGGGAAAGCGAATGCCACCCGCATGTCACTCGAAAGCCTTTGCCGCTTCTTCCAGATTCCTCTTTCCGCAATTCCGCCCATCACACCGCCGGCTCCACCGGTATGCCGCTTCCCCGCCGGAAGTACGCCGGCCGAACAGGCTCTTTTCACCTACGACCCACGACGCGACAGCCGGGCGCTCAAAGAAAATCCGGAAGCCTTCGAGGCACAACGAAGCAACTATCCGCTTCGTCGGGAGCGGAAAGCATATTCAGAATAAGTTAAGTTTTGAAAAAGACTATCGCTCCTTTTTCTGCAAAAAGGACTCGATTCGCTGCTGAAGATTCTGCTGGATATTCAGGAAGTAGAGATTCAATTCCTGAACGTGATAGTTTCCTTTCGGAAAGAGACGGCTGATGGAAGGAATATAGTAGTCCTCGTCAGAAAGGCCGTCAATAATAAGGGCGTGAACTGTCGTGCCCAGACGGGCTCCGACTTGCTGCCGCAGCGTATCTGCCTGCCCCGATGAGTGGAAAAATACGGAACCCAGATTGCTTTCTGCCGGCGCATACGTCGTATCGGTAGCCCAATTCAAGGGGTTGATGCACACCACGTTGTCATCGAACAGGGGCGAACAGGCTTCAGGGCGGGATACGCTGTTATAAGAGACAACCACTCCGTAATCTGCGGCTCCTTTTGCCGGAATAAGCAAAGGATATTGCTCGATTTCGGCCTGACTTATCGGGAAACCGAATACGTAAGCGGCCACCAACTGCTTGTGTTCTGCCTCGGTCAAGGTGTGTTTCAGCAATTCTATTACGGCTTTTCCGCCCTGGCTATGCCCGGCCAGGAAAAAGGGGCGGCCTTGGTTGAAATGGTCCATGTAGTAACGGAAAGCACGCACTACATCTTCATGAGCCACGACATAACGGCGATTGATTTCCGCCTCGTCTTCAAACCAAGACTCCATCGTAATCTGCCGATAATAAGGTGCGAAAAAACGGCAAGACTTGCCAAAAAGGGCACTTGCCAGCACATTGGCACCCGAATTTACGGCAGCACGTTGCGCGGAGTCACGCACATTCATGTAATGATACGTGGCTCCGCGCTCGTCTTGCCAGTCCCATATGCACGTCGGAGTAACATAGAAAACATCAGCAGCCTTTGCCTCTGCGTCGGAAACGCTGTACCACATGTCCGAATCCGCATAGTCCGGTTCTTCGGGCAGGGCATAGTTCTGCCCGCTTTCGTCGGCAGAGCTGCACGACAGGCACAGCACTACCAGCAGGAAGAGGGAGAAAAGACCGTTGAAAGTTACTCGCTTCAGGTGCATCGGGATGTAGTCCATTGCTTATTCCTCCACCGCTTTAGGCTCACTGCTGCGATAGTAAGGAAGATCAGCCTCCTGCAAACGGAAGATAAAGAGCGAATGCTTGTCTACTTCAGCCTCGGCATAGCGCACGAATACCTGGGCGGACTTGTTGAACAACCCGAGGTCTTTCGACGCATCCTGCAGCAGAAGCTGGCTCATCAGGATGTAACCTGCCATTTCCATCAGGCGCCGTGCAACCAAGTCATGTAACTCCAGGTTCTTCGTCTCCGTGACTTTAGCTACCGATGCGGCATAACGGTCAGTCATGTCCTTCACTCTGCTCTTCAGGGCTTCCAGTTCCGGAGCAACGGGCTGCTGCTCGAACTCTTTAATAGTAGCCAGATACGAGCCGTTCGTTACATAACGGATGGCAGCCACGGTCTGCAACTGCGTAGTGCCTTCATAGATGGAGGTGATACGGCTGTCGCGGTAAATACGTTCGCAGGCGTAATCTTTCATAAAGCCCGAGCCACCGTGGATTTGAATGCAATCGTATGCGTTTTGATTGGCAAATTCGCTTCCAAGGCCCTTAGCCAACGGAGTGAAAGCATCCGCAAGTTTGGCAAAAGTCTTCTGCTCTTTGCGCTCTTCTGGAGTGAGTTTGCGTTCTTTCGCTATGTCATCGAGCGCTTTGTATATGTCTACGTAGCGCGCGGTCTGGTACAACAGGCTGCGAGAGGCTTCCAATTTGGCTTTCATCAGGGACAGCATCTCGCTTACGGCCGGGAATTCGATGATAGCCTTGCCGAACTGCTTACGGTCTTGCGCATAAGCCAGCGCTTCGTTGTAGGCCGCCTGCGAAAGTCCGACGCTCTGCGCTGCGATACCGAGGCGCGCCCCGTTCATCAGCGCCATTACATATTTTATAAGGCCCATCTTCCGGTCGCCGCAAAGCTCGGCCTTCGCATTTTTGAAGACCAGTTCGCACGTCGGAGAGCCCTTGATACCCATTTTATTCTCTATGCGCCGCACGTCGACTCCGCCGTTTCGCTTGTCGTAGATGAACATCGAAAGTCCGCGTGCGTCGCGTGTCCCTTCTTCCGAACGGGCCAGTACCAGATGAATATCGCTGTCGCCGTTCGTGATGAAGCGCTTCACTCCGTTCAGTCTCCAGCACTGTTCCTGCTCGTCGTAGGTAGCTTTCAGCATAACGCTCTGCAGGTCGCTGCCGGCATCCGGCTCGGTCAGGTCCATTGACATGGTCTCTCCGGCGCAGACACGGGTAATGTAGCGCTGTTTCTGGTCCTCGTTACCAAATTCATACAGCGTCTCGGCGCAATCCTGCAGCCCCCAAAGATTCTCAAATCCCGCATCACCGCGACTCACGATATCGGCCGCCATGATATAGGGCACGATGGGGAAGTTCAGACCGCCATACCGTCTGGGCATAGCCATGCCCATCAGGCCTGCCTGGCGGCAAGTATCCAGATTCTGTTGCGTGCCGCTGGCATAAGTGACACGTCCATTTTGACATACGGGGCCCTCGTGGTCCACATTTTCGGCATTGGGTGCGATGGTTTCGCCCACAATCTCGCCCACCACGTCGAGCACTTTCTCGTAGCTGTCCATGGCGTCGGAGAAGTCAGCCGGAGCATAATCGAATTCATCCTTATCGCGGAAGTCGCGTTCCTTCAGCTCCACGATGCGTTTCATGAGCGGATGGTTCAGATGGTGCCTGAGCTCCGGAGTATCTTGATAGAAGTTAGCCATTGTTTATTTACTGTTTTTCTTGTAATACTTAATCATTTTGGGTACGACATCCTCCACATTGCCCGTAATCACATAGTCGGCTATGGAATTGATAGGCGCATCCGGGTCATTGTTCACGGAGATTATGATACCGCTGTCCTGCATTCCGGCAATATGCTGAATCTGCCCGGAGATTCCGCAGGCGATATACAGTTTCGGACGGATTGTCACACCCGTTTGTCCTATCTGCCGGTCATGATCGACGAAGCCCGCATCGACAGCCGCGCGGCTGGCACCAACCTCAGCATGCAATTCGTGTGCCAAATCAAACAGCATCTGGAAGTTTTCCTTACTGCCCATGCCGTATCCGCCAGCCACTACGATCGGCGAGTTCTTCAGATTATTCTTGGCCTTCTCCACATGGCGCTCAATGACCTTCACCACGTAGTCCGTATCGGGCACATATTGTGCCACATCATGCCGCACTACCACGCCCGGATAAGCCGTATCCAGTATTTCCTTCTTCATTACGCCCTCGCGCACGGTCGCCATCTGCGGACGGTGCTCAGGGTTTACGATCGTAGCCACGATGTTTCCGCCGAAAGCCGGACGTATCTGGTAAAGCAGGTTCTCATACGTCTTGCCCGCCTTTCGGTCTTCGTGATTACCGATTTCCAAAGCCGTACAATCGGCCGTCAGTCCGCTGCCCAGGGCCGAGGAAACGCGCGGACCGAGGTCGCGCCCGATGACCGTAGCGCCCATCAGCGCAATCTGAGGTTTCTCTTCCTTGAAGAGCTTGACCAGAATCGAAGTATGAGGCAGGGAAGTATAAGGATACAGACCCGGCGCGTCGAACACGTGCAGCACATCGACCCCATAGGGAAGTACCTGTTCCTCGACACCTTCCAAGTTATGCCCGGCGACTACAGCCTCCAGCTTACAGCCCAACCGGTTGGCCAGCGTGCGGCCCTTTGTGAGAAGTTCCTGGCTCACTTCGGCCACGGTTCCTTCTTCTATTTCGCAATATACGAATATGTTGTCCATTGTTTCTCTTGTCGATATATGATATTATAATGTACGCGCGGGTCAACCGATCGTATGATTGGCAATGAGTTCCGCCATCAGCCCGTCGATTTCCTCGTCGCTGCTGCCCATCGTTTTGCTCTCTTTGGCCTGGAACACGATGTTCTCGATGCTCTTCACCTTCGTAGGCGAGCCGCTCAGTCCGCATTGCGCGAGGTCGCCATTCACGTCGGCCACGCTCCACTCCGCAATCTGCAGCCAGGGGCGTCCTTCGGGACACTCCACGCCCGTCTCCTTACGTTCGGTAGGCGTCATGGCGCGCTTGTACTTCATGAGCAATTTGGCATTGCGGGGACGGCAGGGAGCCGCCGAGCCGTTCACGGTCACCACGATAGGCAGCGGTCCTTCCACCACCTCGATACCACCGTCAATGCGGCGTTTCACACGGATACGCCCGTCGCCCACTTCCAGTATCTCCTCGGCATAAGTAATCTGCGTAAGCCCCAGTTTCTCGGCCACCTGCGGCCCTACCTGAGCCGTATCGCCGTCGATAGCCTGACGGCCGCCGATGATGAGGTCATAGTCCTTGAGCTTACGGATAGCCGTAGCCAGGGCATACGAAGTAGCCAGCGTATCAGCGCCGGCAAAGGCACGGTCAGTCAGCAGATAGCCTGCGTCAGCACCGCGGAACAAGCCTTCGCGCAACACTTCCGCAGCACGTCCCGGCCCCATGGTCAGCAGCGTGACGGTCGAACCGGGGTAACGGTCTTTCAAGCGCAGGGCTTGTTCTAAGGCATTAAGGTCTTCGGGATTGAAGATGGCAGGCAGCGCGGCACGGTTCACCGTACCGTCTTCCTTCATGGCGTCTTTCCCCACGTTGCGCGTGTCGGGGACTTGCTTCGCCAGTACTACGATTTTCAAACTCATGTTGTGTGCGTGTTTTTCGTTTTTCGTCTAATTTCCGCAAAGATAGTGCTTTCCCCCGAAAACTTTTCCTTTTCCCGGACAAAAACTCACCTCTTTGCCCACAGAGCCACACCCCCGCAGCCATAAAAAAGAAGCGGCCGTGCCTCCGAGGGCACAGCCGCTTCATCTATTCACAAGTTCCTTCCGTCAGACGGACGGAGGAAAGGAGATTATTCAGGATTACTTCACAGCCACTTTCACAGCCTTACCGTTTGCACTTACGATGTACGTGCCTGCGGGCAACTGCTGGGTAGCGTCAACCTGCATACCGGAGATGCTGTAAACCGTGTAGTCTTCAGCACCTTCTACGGTGATGTAGCCGTTGTTCACGTAAACCTTGAAGTCTGCAGCAGCGTCAGCACCAACTTCTTCGATACCTACGCTCCAGCCCTTCTCAATCATCAACAGCTGGAAGTCGTCCACAGAGAACCAGGTACCGGTCCACTTCGTAGCGTCTTCGTAGCCGCATACGGTCGTTACACCCAGGGTAAGCGCGTTGTCGTACACACCGAAGCGTACTTCGTAGTTCGACCAGCCGTAGCCCTGTCCGTCGTTAACCAGCTTGGTTTCGCTGCCTTCTTCTGCAGCTTCCCAGATAGCACCGCCGGTGTTGCCGTCGTTCTTGATCTGAACCGTGTCGCCGTTCGCATAGATGTAAGCACCTACACCGTCAGCACGAGCTGCGCAACGCAAGATGTACTGGCCATTGGGCACGTAGATCGTTTGGCTGATGCGGGATGCCAATGCACCTGCAGAACCGTTCCAGTTGTCCAGATACGTATTGGCAGCATCGCCGCTGTAGTGCTCACCGTTGTTGGTGTAGTTGTCGTTCTGAGTGTTCTTCACAAACGTCCAACCCTCAGGATTAGCCGTGTTGCTTTCGTTCTCAATCGTCGGGTTCACGATGAAGTCGGTCAAGTCAACCGGAGTTCCTTCGGAAACGCCGTTCAATGCGTCGGAGTTCTCGAGTGCTACTACCTGAGCGATAGCGTAGCTCTTCACGAATGCGTCGCCACCTTCGCTCAGCATGTCAGCCAGTTCGTCGAGGTAAGTGATGTCCTTACCGCTACCTGCCTGGCCAGCAGCCGTCAGTTCATTTATCACTTCGTCGATAACGCCCTGGAAGGTCGTAGCGTCGCCACCGTTGTAGCTCGGATCGGCAATCAAGGTCTGAGCCGTTTCGAGTGCGGTCTGGAATTCAGCAGACTCCGTTACGCAGACGTTGATGGTGTCTTCAGCAGCATTCAGAGCGTTGAGGGCAGCCGTAATCTCTTCGTTGCTCGAAGAAGAGGAGATAGCGTCAGCCTGAGTCAGGATAGCGCTGATGTAGTCCTTCTCGGCACCCAGCGTCTCGCTGGCGTGAGCTTCAGCCAGTGCGCGTACTTCTTCTGCGCGGTTGGCTACGGCGTTGGAGCCTTCACCCTCGGCAGCGGGATAGTAGAACAGTTCGAAGTCGGTAGCACAGAACCAGCCCAGTACGTCGCCACCGCTGGTGGACTTCATACCGATGCGGAGCGTACCGCCCTCGGGTACCCAGATCTTCTCCGTTTCGGGCATCTCGGTATATTCACCGAAGATACGCTGGGAGATATCGGTAGTAGGAACAGCACCTACAGCTTCACCGGCAACGCTGGAAACAAAGAGGTGTTGGTCGTACCACAGCGTCTGGTTATCGCTTTCCTTTGCAGTAATGGTGTAGAGACCTTCCGGCAGGTTCGTGATTTCCTGATACAACTCCAGCGAAGTAAAGCTGTTACTCCAGTTGTTGTAGCAGTTGACATGAATCGTATCGGTACCCGTCACGTGGTTGTTACCGGTACGGAAGTCGCCACCGTTAGCCACGTTGTTCGTAGCCCACGTGCCTTGAGTCAGGTCAGCCGCGTCGGAGGTGTCGCCACCTACGGTCGTGAACTGCGGAGCGCTTACTACCTGCTGGAAGTAGTCGTTGGCAACGATGTTGTAGGGTTCGTCGTCCGTAGCCGTCGTTACGCCGGAGAGTACATAGGCGCGGCTGGAGGTAATGAGCAAGTTGGCTATGCTGTCGCAGTAAGCGTTGGTGATTTCCACATAGTCAGTGCTGGAAGCAGAAGTAGCTTCGGCAGCTTCCTTGGCAACGTCGTAGACAGTCTGGTAGTCAGACAGACCGGGCAGATTGGCAGCTATCAGTTTCTCAGCGGCAGCCACCGTCTCCTGCAGTTCAGCCAATACGTCTACACCTTCTGCCATGACATTGTAAGCGTTACGCTGGAGCGTTACACAGTTCTGCAACTCTTCGAGCGTAGCGCTCTCCGGGTCGGAAATATCCCAATAAGCATCGTCAGCAGCATACCAGGCAGCTTCTACGCCTGCAGGCACGATGTGACCAACCATGCTCGGGTCGTACTCCGCCAGACGGGTGTAATAGCTTGCCATCTGGTCAACGAGCGAAGCACGTGCAGCCTCTTCGTCGGCTTCACCGCAATAGTAAATGCGGAAGTTATCGATGGCCAGCGTAGCAGCCGTACCACCTGCATCACCATCCTTGAAGGAAGCGAAGGAGATAACCAGCGTCTGCGGAACAGCAATGTTCACGCGGAACGTATAGGTCTCCATCGAGCTGTTGGACATCTCGGTAATGTAGTCACCTACCGTTACGGTCACCGGCGTGTTACCCTCGGGCACGGCAGCATCGAACGTGATGTTGTAGTAACCAACGGGCAGTTCAGCCGTGGTCTGCGATACGGTGAAGTCCTGATCGTTGTACCAGCGGCTACGATAGTAGTAGAACCATTCGCCATCGGTGGGCTGTACGGGCAGCGGAGAATTGCCGAGGTTGACGTCAGCCGGGCGCGTACCGTTGTTTACGTTAGCCTGATCCCAAACGTCACCGGCCTTGATACCCGTAGAGTAAGCTACGGTCCATCCGTAAGGCTCGTTGATACCACCGTTGTTGCTGCCGTCAGCAGTTTCCACAGTAGCATCCGGGTTATACGGAGAGATGTTGTGCTGCTGGTCTACGTTTTCCTCGAAGCTCGGGTTCACCATATACTGGGACGTAACGTCTTCGTAGATAACTTCGCCACCACCTTGGGGCACGGAAAGACCTTCTTCCCACGTAACGCTTTCACCTGCGAAGGTTACTTTCGGAGACATGTTCAGGTAGCTTTCGTCGATGGCCATAAGGGTCATCATGTCGAAGTGGTTGATGGTGTTGGTACCCTTGGTTATACCGAAATAGAATGTACCGGTCGTACCTTCCGGAATGCGGAATGCGAAGAGCGGGTCTACATAAAAGCCTATGCCTTCAGGAGCACTATAGTAGTCATGCTGCGCAATCACATTCGCACGGTCGGTAGCCACTACGGCAGAGTCTTTCAGGATGTACGCATGATAAGCAGTTACAGGAGACGTATCCTTATGTGAAAGTTGACGCCAGTTCACTTTGTACCACTGACCCGGAGTTACGTTGATCTGCTGACTGAGCACATCAACCGTGTTGTGCATCATCAACGCAATATTGCCCTCCATTAAAGTAAGCAGGCCATTATAATCTGAGCCACAAACCGATTGCCCATTACTATTAGCGCCGATGTTCCACGAACGCCATTGAGTGTTGGTATAATTCCAATCAGCTGGTGTACCTTGCGTATCGGAAACCTCAATAGTTGACTCATCACCCTTGGTAAAAGTTGCATATTCCTCAAAACCTGGGTTTTGGAACAAGTTGCTACTACTGTAAATGCCCTCGCCCGAACCTGCAATCTGCTGCAGGATGAGGTTGGGAGCCGACGGGCTTATGTTTACAGAGTCTACATAGCTGATCGGAGCGAGGTCAAGCACGGCCACTTCCGCGGAGCTTTCATAAACGGTAACCTTCTGGTTGTCGAAATCAACCAGGAAGCTGTACACGGCCAGTTTGGGGGCTGTGTATGAGAACGAATAGCCGTTGCTTCCCTGCCAAGAGAATACCTGACCGGAACTCATATCGGCTTGGATCGAGAAACTCGACGTCCGGTCGAACGAACCAAAATCTGCGGCCTCCAGCGTATTGGCATAGGGGTCGGGAGCCTGGGCGTTCACCTGCACGGGAGCTACGCTGCCGAAGACTGCAAAGCAGGCTGCGGCAGAGGCTAAAGACAGGAATCTTTTTTTGTCCATAAGCACAATAAAGGTTTTAAAGTTGAACGATGAAACACTAATTGATTTATGTTGTTTTCTTTGTTTTCCACCTTCGTATAATGCCTACATGCTACCGCGATTCCCGAACGCGCCGCTCGTATAACGCGGGAGGTACTCATCGGGGCCACACGGGCAATACTACGGGCAATACTACGGGCAAAAGTACGGGTTTTTCTTCAAACGGCAACGAAGTTACGCTTTTTTTTCCAAGCGCACGCCTTTTTTAACGCTGCGCAGCAGCATTCAGCGGCTTACGGAGGGGCACTCCGCGGTCTTTCCCGCTGCAGGCGGGCGTTCTTCCCTTGCGGCTTTTCCGTTTTTTCCCTGCATGTTTTCGGGAAAAGTCTTGCGGGTTTCCGGGAAAAGTCTTGCATCCTTTTCGTTCGGGATGCAAGGGAAGAAAAATGCAGTCTTGCATGTACGTCCCAAGCGGGGCAATCCGGCATGTCAAACCGAAAACAGCGTTTTAGTTTGCCACAACCCTCGCCTTTCACTATCTTTGTCCCCTCAAAACCTGCACCCACAAGAAACGAATGAAAGAGTTCTTCCAAGTGATGCGGCGGTACATACCGCCTTACAAAAAATACTTAGTATGGGCCGTTATCTTCAACCTGCTTTCGGCCGTACTCAACGTGTTTTCGTTCTCGCTGATCATACCTATCCTGCAAATCCTCTTCAAGATGGAGACAAAGGTCTACGAGTATATCCCCTGGGACTCGGCGAGCCTGAAAGATGCGGCGGTGAACAATTTCTACTTCTACGTGCAGACGCTCATCGAGCGGCATGGCGCCTCGCTCACGCTGCTGGCCCTGGGCCTGTTTCTGGCTTTCGCCACGCTGCTGAAGACGGGCTCTTACTTCGCTTCGTCGGCGGTTATGATACCGCTGCGCACCGGTATCGTGCGCGACATACGCATCTCTGTATATAATAAGGTATTGGGATTGCCGCTCGGCTTCTTCTCAGCCGAACGCAAGGGCGACATCATTGCGCGAATGAGCGGCGATGTAGGCGAAATCGAGAACTCCATTACCAGTTCGCTGGACATGTTGGTGAAAAACCCCATCCTCATCCTCATCTACTTTGCTTCGCTCATCGTCATCAGCTGGCAGCTTACGCTCTTCACCCTGCTGGTGCTCCCGCTGATGGGCTGGCTGATGGGCACGGTAGGGCGCAAGCTGAAGCAGAAATCGCTGACGGCACAGGCGCGCTGGAGCGACACGATGAGCCAGCTGGAGGAGACTTTGGGCGGACTGCGCATCATCAAAGCCTTTATCGCAGAGGAAAAGATGGCCGACCGCTTCGCCCGCTGCAGCAACGACTACCGGAATGCGTCCATACGCGTGGCCACCCGCCAGACTCTGGCGCACCCGATGAGCGAATTCCTGGGTACAATCTTAATAGTGCTGGTACTTTGGTTCGGAGGTTCCCTCATTTTGGGCGAAAGTTCCACCATCGAGGCGCCAACCTTCATCTATTATCTCGTAATCCTGTACAGTATTATCAATCCGCTCAAGGAGTTTTCGAAAGCGGGCTACAACATTCCGAAAGGTCTGGCCTCGATGGAGCGCGTAGACAAGATACTTCTGGCCGAAAACCCCATCCGGGAAACGCCTAACCCCAAGCCTTTGACCGAATTGCGCAGCCAGATCGAGTTCCGCGACCTGTCGTTCAGCTACGACGGAAAAAAGCAGGTGCTCAAGCACATCAACCTGACGGTCAAAAAGGGGATGACCCTGGCCATAGTGGGGCAGTCCGGCTCGGGAAAATCGACGCTCGTCGACCTGCTTCCGCGGTACCACGACGTACAAGAGGGCGACATTCTGATCGACGGGACGAGCATTCGCGACGTGCGCATCCATGACTTGCGCGCACTCATCGGCAACGTCAACCAGGAAGCCATCCTCTTCAACGATTCGTTCTTCAACAACATCGCCTTCGGCATGGAGAACGCCACGATGGAGCAGGTGGTAGAGGCGGCCAAGATAGCCAACGCCCACGATTTCATCATGGAGTCGGAACACGGATACGATACGAACATCGGCGACCGGGGCTGTCTGCTCTCCGGCGGACAGCGGCAACGGGTGAGCATCGCCCGCGCCATTCTGAAGAACCCGCCCATCCTGATTCTCGACGAGGCTACCTCCGCGCTCGACACGGAGAGCGAACGGCTGGTGCAGGAGGCGCTGGAGCGGCTGATGAAGACGCGCACGACGATTGCCATCGCCCACCGGCTCTCGACCATACGCAACGCCGACGAGATATGCGTCATGCACGAAGGAGAAATCGTGGAGCGCGGCACGCACGAGGAGCTGCTCGCACGCAATGGTTACTACAAACGCCTGAACGACATGCAGAGCCTCTGAGGCAAAGTGCCGCCGGAAACGACAAAAACATACGGGACTTTTCCCGAAAAGCGCCGGGGCTTTTCCCGGAAACCGGACAAGTGTCCTGACTTATGATACTGGGTATCGTCTCTCCCTGCTACAACGAAAGCGCCGTCCTCCCCGAGACGGCACGCCGCCTGACGCGCCTGCTCCAGCAGCTCGAAGCGGAAGGGAAGGTGGAGCGCGGCAGCTTCATCCTCTTCGTCAACGACGGGAGTACGGACGAAACATGGGCCCTCATCAGCCGGCTCTACCGGGAAAATCCGTACGTCCTGGGCATCAGCCTGGCCGCCAACTCGGGGCATCAGAACGCCCTGCTGGCCGGACTGCTCACCGCCCGCGGCATGGCCGACGCCGTAGTGTCGATAGATGCCGACCTGCAGGACGACGTTTCGGTCATCAGCCAGATGGTGGATGCCTACGCCGAGGGCTACGAAATCGTCTACGGCGTGCGCCGCTCGCGGCAGACCGACACGTTTTTCAAGCGCAGTACCGCACTGGGCTTCTACCGCCTGATGCGCGCCTTGGGCGTGCGCTCGGTCTACAACCACGCCGACTTCCGCCTGATGGGACGGAAGGCGCTGGAATCGCTGTCGGAGTTCAAGGAACGCAACCTCTTCCTGCGGGGCATCGTACCGCTGCTGGGCTACAATTCCACCAGCGTCTACTACGACCGGCAGGAGCGCTTTGCCGGGGAGAGCAAATACCCGCTGCGCAAAATGCTCAACTTTGCAGTAGACGGCATCACTTCCTTCTCCGTAAAGCCCGTGCGGCTCATCTTCTTTACCGGACTGATGCTGCTGTTGTTGAGCATGGCGGCCTTCGTCTATGTGTTTTACGCCCTCTTTTCCGGACGCGCCGTGGCGGGATGGACGTCGATCATGCTTTCCATCTGGTTTATCGGCAGCATCATTCTGCTGTCCATCGGCGTGATTGGGGAATACATAGGCAAGATTTACATGGAAGTCAAGGAGCGACCTCGCTACCACATCGATATTTCACTGACCGACCGCAATGGAAAAGAAAATAATCTCAGCCGTAAAGAAGGGGCTTAGCCAGCCCTTCCTGCGCGATTACCGAGTGCTTTTGGGCCTTTGGTGCCTGCTGGCCCTGATAGCGGGGCTGGCAAAAATGAACGGGGGGAGGCACAATAATTTCCTCATCTTCCGCTATGTCTACGAACACGTGGTGAATTTCCTGCCACTCTATGTGGAATATCCCACGGAGTACTTCGATCACAACCATTACGGCCCGTTTTTCAGCCTGATCATCGCTCCTTTTTCGATAATGCCCGAGTGGCTGGGGCTATTGGCCTGGCTCGTATTCCTGGCGGGGCTGCTCTATGCGGCCGTCCGCTGGCTTCCGCTGCGACAGGGGCAGCATGTATTCATCTATTGGTTCTGCGCCCACGAGCTGCTGACGGCGCTTTTCATGCAACAGTTCAACATCGCTACCGTCGCGCTCATCGTCCTGACGTGGATTTGCATAGAGAAAGAGCGCGACTTCTGGGCCGCGCTGTTCATCATGATAGGCTTCTTCGTGAAATTATACGGTATCGTCGGACTGGCTTTCTTCTTCTTTTCGCGCCACAAGGGGCGCCTCCTGCTGGGCTGCGCGGTGTGGGCCGTCGTCTGCTTCGCCGTGCCGATGCTGTACAGCTCCCCCGATTACATCGTAGGGCAGTACATCGACTGGTTCGAACGCCTGCAGGTCAAGAACGCAGACAACCTGTTCGCTCCCTCACAGAACATATCCTTGCTGGGCATGGTGCGTAAGATTTCGGGCAGTTCCGCCTACCCCGACTGGTGGCTCATACTGGGCGGACTGGTTCTCTTCGTGCTCCCTTACCGACGAATCAGCCAGTATCGCTTCCGCGACTTCCGCATGATGTGGCTGGCTTCGGTGCTGATGTTCGTCGTTTTGTTCAGCACGGGCAGCGAATCGAGCACGTACATCATACCGTTTGTCGGCATCTGCCTGTGGTATCTCTGCGTGCCTTGGAAACGTAGCGGCTGGGATGTGGCGCTGATGGTGCTCGCCTTTGTACTGAGCAGCCTGTCGCCCTCCGACCTTTTCCCGCGCTTCGTGCGCGAAGAGTGGGTGCGCCCCTATGCACTGAAGGCGCTTCCGATTGTGCTGATATGGCTCAAACTGACGTGGGAGATGAACTTCCGTTCCTATGCGCCCCTGCCCGCACCCGCGGCGGCGCAAGAGCCGAAAGCCGGCAGCGGCGGTCAGCGGTAATAACCTTTCGACTTGATTTCCTGATAGACGCAGGGTGGCAGCCACTCTGCGGCGGCTTCGTCGTGCCCGCTGCGGAGGGCACGGCGTATTTCGGTAGAGGAAACGGGAAAAAGCGGGGCGCTTATGAGCCGCACCTGCGGAGGCAGGGCCGCCCCGTCGAGGGGAAATCCGGGACGGGGGTAGACGAACACCTGCGTGGAGGCCAGGATTTCCTCCCAATGATACCAGCGGCGAAAGCAGGCCCAGTTGTCCGCTCCGACGAGCAGGGCAAAGATGCGGCCGGGAAAGGCGGCACGCAAGGCACGGAGCGTATGCACCGTATAGGAAGGGCGCGGCAGGCCGAACTCAAAGTCGCAGGCCTTCAGCCCGCGCTGCCCGGCCACGGCAATCTCCACGAGGTGCAGACGGTCGGCATCGGGCAGGAGTTCCGCACGGTCCTTCAGGGGATTTTGCGGAGAGACCATGTACCACACTTCGGCGGCCAGCCCGTTTTCGACCAGCGAGCGCCCCAAAGCGAGATGGCCGCGATGGATGGGATTGAACGACCCGCCGTAGACTACGGTGGGAAGCAGCGGTTTTTCTGATTTCATGCAGCGGTTTTTCTTGAAAGCGGCAGCGGTTTTCCCGCAAGGTGCCGCCGCTTTTTACCGGACGGGCAGTGACTATTGCTCCAGCCCGAGGAAGGAGCGTATCTTCTCCAGCGCCTCGGCCTCGGCGCGGGCCAGGTCGTCGTTGACCACCACGGCATCGTAGCGGTCGCGGAAACCCAGTTCATATTCGGCCTTGGCCAGACGGTCCTCGATGACGGCGGGGCTGTCCGTGCCGCGTTGCTCCAGCCGCCGGCGCAGTTCCTGCAGCGAGGGCGGCATGATGAAGAGCAGGAATGCCCGGTCGCCATACTGCTTTTTGATGTTGCAGCCGCCGGCCACGTCAATATCGAAGACGACATTCTCGCCCGCCGCCAGCTGTTTTTCGACTTGCGACCGCAGTGTGCCGTAAAAGCGGTCCTTATATACTTCTTCGTACTCGATGAATTCGCCGTTTTCCACCTTCTTTCGGAATTCCTCGGGGCTGACAAAGAAGTATTCCACGCCGTCGCGCTCCGTTCCACGCGGCGGTCGGCTCGTGCAGGATATGGAGAATGCCAGATTCAGGCCCTCCTGTTGCATCAAGTAGTTGATGATGGTCGACTTTCCCGAGCCGGAGGGAGCGGAGAAGACGATGAGTTTTCCGGTTGCCATGGTGCGCTTGCAGTCGTTTTACAGTACGTTCAACACTTGTTCCTTTATCTGTTCCAGCTCGTCCTTCATGCGGACTACGATGTTTTGCATCTCGGCCTGGTTCGACTTGCTGCCCAGGGTGTTGATTTCGCGCCCCATCTCCTGGGCGATGAACCCGAGCTTCTTGCCCTGTCCGTGCCCGCCTTCGAGCGTGTCGATGAAGTACTTCAGGTGGTTGCCCAAGCGCTGTTTCTCCTCGTTGATGTCGAGTTTTTCGATGTAGTATATCATTTCCTGCTCCAGGCGGTTGCGGTCGTACTCCACGCCCTTTATCTTTTCGAGGTTTTCCACGATGCGGCTCCGTATTTTCTCCACCCGTGCCTGCTCGTAGGGCGTCACGTCGGCCAGAAGGCGGCTGATGTTTTCGATTTTCGTGCGGAACATTTTCTCCAGCGCGGCCCCCTCCTGACGGCGGAAGGCAAGGAGCTGCTCCAGCGCCTCATCCACTCCGCGGCAGACGGCCTGCCACAACTCGTCGCTCAGCTCGGGCGTTTCGTTCTTGGCCAGCACGTCGGGCATGCGCGTCAGCAGCGTCAGCCAGTCGGAAGGCGGGTCGATTCCCAGCTCACCGGCCAGGGCACTCAGCCGCTGGTAGTAGCTCTTGACCAGGTCGGTCTGTATGGGGGTGGCAGCAGCGGCGCCCTCTTTGTCAATCCAGATGGTGAGATCCACCTTGCCGCGCTCCATCGCTTTGGCCACGATGCCGCGCAATTCCATCTCTTTCTCGCGGAAAACGGGGGCAATGCGCGTATTCAAGTCGAGCGACTTGCTGTTGAGTGACTTGATTTCTACGTGGATTTTCTCGGAATCGAGCTCCACGGTGGCTTTTCCGTAGCCAGTCATCGATAATATCATAAGGATTCCTTTCTTTTTTTGCTGTGATGAAGATGTTTATTCCGCTCGGAGATATACACACCGACGAGGATGAGTACCGAGCCGGCCAGGGCGATCGGCGTGAACGGCTCCTTCAGTATGAAGGCCGAGACGCAGAGCGCGGCGACCGGATTGAGGTAGAGATAATTCGTACACACTACCACTCCCAGCTTTTTCACTACGAAGCTCCAGCTCAGATAGCAGAGCAACGAGGCGATAAGACCCAGATAGAGGAGGTTAAGGCTTACCGTCGGGTCGCGCAAAGCCTCGGGCGTAGCGGTAAACGGCTCGAAGAGAAAGACGGGCAGGATGGTGACGATGCCGTAGAAAAACACCTTGCGCGTCACGAAAGCCGTAGGGTAATGCTCCAGTTTCTTAAGCAGAATGCCGTAGAAAGCCCAGCACACGACGGCCATGAGCGTAAGCACATCGCCCAGCGGGTTCAGCTCGAGGACGAAATGGCCGTTGAGCATCACCATCGAAACGCCAATCAATGCCAGGGCACCGCCGTAGAGAAAATTGCGGCGGAAGGGCTCTCCGCGCATGAGGAAGTGCGTCAGCAGCGCTGTAGCCAGCGGGATTACGGCCACGAGGATGCCCACATTGGCCGAAGTGGTATAGCGCAATGCCGTGTTCTCCGTCAGGAAGTAGAGCGAACCGCCCGTGATGCCGGCCAGCGCCAGCAGCCCCTCGTCGCGCCACGACTGGGTCTTCGCGTTGCTGCGCATGAAGAAAAGCATCCCGATGTAGGCCAGCAGGAAGCGAATGCACATGATGGTGGCGGGAGTAAGCCCGTGGTGGATTAAAACTTTCGTGGAGGCAAACGTCGTACCCCATATCACGGAAGTCACGATGGCCAGCAGATGAAACTTCACCAGCCCGCCGCCCGAGGTAGAAACCGGAGCGGCTTCAGGAGCCGGTTGCTGCATGTATTTTTTCATTTCCCAAAAACATTTTTTCGCACCGCCCACAGCAAAAAAGATGCGCAACGGTGTCTTTCGGGATGCAAAGATAGTGAAAGGCGAGCGCAGAGGCAAGGGAAAACAACGTTTTCACCTTGACCTATGCCGAGCCGACTCCTATCTTGGGCAAAGCCAAAGTAGTGAAAGGCGAGTGCAGAGGCAAGGGAAAACCATGTTTTCACCTTGACTATGCCGAGCCGACTCCTGTCTTCGCCCCCAAGATTGCCGCACAAAGCCCGATTTCCGCCCCACCCGCTTGGCAGGCTGTGAAATAAAATGTAATTTTGAGGCCGCTATCGCAAACCGTTCCCGCAAGGCCGCCGGCAAAAAGCCTTGCATGTTTTTCGGAAAAGCCTTGCACCTTTTTCACGAAAGTCCTGCATCTTTTTCCCAAGACCCATGCCCCTCTCCGCCAACGGGAGCGCATCGGCACACGCGGGGCGGCGGCTTGCCTAACAACAGAAAGAAAGTCTTTTTAATACTATGAACCAGTCTAAATCACGCCACTCCCGCAACGCGCGGCCACAAGCGCAGGCGCCCAAGCCGCAGCCTGCCGCACCCCGAACCCGCAAGCGCAACTGGGAGAAGGCCGTGCCCCTGCTGCTCGCCCTCGTGCTGGGCGGCCTATCGTACGGATTCCTGCTCTCCGGGCAGGCCGACATGCTCTTCCGCGCGCAGGAACTCTCGCTGTTCCTGCCCAACGGGCAGTTTTTCAACGAACAAATGGTCGTGCCCGGCGGAGCGGCCACCTACGCCGCCGCCTGGCTCACGCAGTACCTCTACCATCCGGCCCTGGGACTGGCGCTCCTCGTCGTCTTGTGGTGGGCCATCTTTGCCCTCGTCCTTTGGATATTCCGCCTGCCGCGCCGCTGGGCGCTCTGCGCATGGGTCGCACCGCTGACCCTGATGGCCATCACCACCGAACCGGGCTATTGGATTTACCACCTCAAGACCGTGGGCTATCCCTTCCTCGCCACCGTGGGTTTCCTCGGCACCCTGCTCCTGCTGGCTGCCTACCGGACGTGTGGGAGGCAGGCAAGATGGGCCGTCATTCCCCTCGCCCTGATAGTCGGATACCCGCTCTTCGGCTTCTATGCCCTGCTGGCGGGGCTCTACATGATTGTGCTCTCCCTGCGCGAAGAGCCGCAGGCGCGCGTGCGCTGGCTGCAGGCGGCCGTGGCAGTGGTGTGCATAGCCCTCGTGCCCGTGGCCTACTATTATGTCTACAATCAGCAGTCGCTGGCCTACATATATGTACGGATGCTGCCCTTCACCTACATCCCCTTCCACGTCGATGCCGCACAGTACATACCTTATGCCCTGCTCGTCCTCTCGCCCCTGCTGTTCTTTGCCCTCGGGGAGAAGGGAGAAAGCGGCACGGCTCTGCGTAAACGGCTCTCTACGCGCTACTGGGCGTGCATACAAGTGGTAGCCGTAGTGGTCATGGTGGCCTTTGCCAAACATTTCTGGTACGACGATCCCAACTTCCGGGCCGAGCTCTACATGCACCGCGCGGCATGGGAACAGCGCTGGGACGACATCGTGGAGCGCTCCTACATGGAGCCCCAGGAGCCGACACGCCTGATGGTGCTCTTCCGAAACCTCGCACTCCTGCGGCTCGGACGGGGCGGCGACGAGATGTTCCTCTTCGACCAGGGCGGAGCGCGCCCCAACGCCGCCTTCAACGAACGCATGCTTCAGGTGGGCGGCAAGATGATTTATCTGAACTACGCCAAGTTCAACTTCTGCTACCGCTGGGCGCTGGAAGACGCCGTGGAGTACGGGTGGAAAATAGACTACCTGCGCTACATGGGCCAGTGCGCCCTCTTCAGCGGCGAGAAGGAAGTGGCCCGCAAATACTTCCTTACTCTGAGCAAGACCCGATACTATGCCGACTGGGCGCAGAAGCAGCTGTACCTGCTCGACCATCCCGCGGAACTGGCGCAGACCGAGGAGTACAAGAACATAATGCCCCTCTACATCTACAACGACCAGCTCGATGCCGACCAGAACCTCGCCGAGCTTTACCTGCTCAACAGCTTCTCGCGGACGTGGGGCGACAATGCGCTCTATCAGGAAGTATCCATGATGTGTACGCTCATCATGAAGGACATCCCCCGCTTCTGGCCGCGCTTCTTCAGCTACGCCGCCACGCACCAGAGCATACCCCGCTACTATCAGGAGGCCGCCATGCTCTACGCCTTCCTCGAACGTCAGTACGACCCCAACCAGTTGCCCATAGACGACGAGATAAAGCAGCGCTTCGCCCGCTTCCAGCAGGCTACGGCCCAGAGCAACCGATACACCGAAGAGCAGCTCAAGACGATGCTGCGCCCCGAATTCGGCGATACCTTCTGGTACTTTTACTTCCTCGTCCGCAACGTGCAGACCAACTAATCGCTTAGAAAAACATGCTTAAGACAATGAAACGACTCCATACATTCCCCCTCTGGCTCGCCGCCCTGTGCTGCCTGCTGATGACCGGTTGCCGGAACGACGTACCCGATTCTTTCACCCGACAGGAACGGCAACCCAAAATATTCCCCGACTACTGCGACGTCACCATACCCTCGAACATCGCTCCGCTGAGCTTCATGATTCGGGAAGAAGGCACAGACTTCGTCACCCGCTACGCCTGCGGCGACGAGGAAATAGTCTGCAGCGGCCCGAAAGCCATGCCTTCCGTCGACGACTGGCACGACCTGCTCGACGAGGCCAAAGGCAAGGACATCACCGTGGAGGTCTACGCCAGGAACAACGACGGCACATGGACCCAATACCGCCCCTTCGCGCTCCACGTAGCTACGGAGCCCATCGACGAATACCTCTCCTACCGGCTGATTGCGCCCTCGTATGTGACCTACGAGTCGCTCACCATCAACCAGCGGAACCTCACCAACTACGACGAATCGGAAATCTACAACAACATGCTCGCCTCCGAAGGCGAAGACGGACAGTGCATCAACTGCCACTCCTACCAGAACTATTCGACGAAGAACATGCAGTTCCATGCCCGTCAAACGCACGGAGGAACGATGCTCGTAGTAGACGGAGAACCGAAGAAGATAGACCTCAAGACCGACAGCACGCTCTCTGGCGGCGTCTATCCTACATGGCACCCGACCCAGAAGGTAATCGCTTACTCCGTCAACATCACCGGTCAGAGCTTTCACACCAAAGACCCCGAAAAAGTGGAGGTGCAAGACTCGCACTCCGACCTCATCCTCTACGACATCGAGACTAACACCGTACAGAAGATTGCCGACGAACCCGACGAACTGGAGACCTATCCCAGCTGGTCGCCCGACGGAAACTACCTCTACTTCTGCTCCGCCCGTTACCACTACGATGAGGAAAAAGGCGGCGACCGCGCACTGATGGATGCCTACCGCAGCATACGCTACAATC
Source organism: Bacteroidaceae bacterium (assembly GCA_050946375.1). Lineage (GTDB taxonomy): Bacteria > Bacteroidota > Bacteroidia > Bacteroidales > Bacteroidaceae > UBA1794. Next base: position 99,705 of record JBMNUT010000001.1, read on the forward strand.
TCTACCGCATGCCTTACGACCAAAACACCAAGACGTTCGGTCCGCGCGAACTCGTCTTCGACGCCGACACCCTCGGCAAGAGCGCCACGCTGCCCCGCATCTCACCCGACGGCCGGTGGCTTGTCTTCTCGCTCGGCGACTATGGCTGTTTCCACATCTGGCACAAAAGCAGCGACCTCTGGATTATGAACCTCGGAACCGATGCCGCTCATCAGGACTTGGCCGCTGCACGCGCCACGACACACAAGATGGAAAACATCAATTCCAACGACGTGGAGAGCTACCACTCCTGGTCGAGCAACGGACGATGGATGGTAGTCAGCTCACGCCGCATCGACGGTTCCTACACACGCCCCTTCATCGCTTACGTGGACAAGGAAGGAAAGGCGCGCAAGCCCTTCGTCCTGCCTCAGGAAGACCCGGAATTCTACTACGACTTCTACCGCTCCTATAACATTCCCGAGTTCATGCGCGAGCCAGTCACCATCTCCCCCCAGCACTTTGCCCGCGTATTCAAGGGCGAAGCCCTCAAGGCCACGTTCAGAAAGTAGCGGTTCGGGGCCAATTTTGAGCAAAGACGTAGGGGATATTCCGGAGCGGCAAAAGACACGCTCCGGATTTCCTCCCCACAGAAAATATTTTTCCTCCCGTATGAAAATAAAATTCCTCCCGTGCGAAAATTTATTTTCATACGGGAGAAAATTTTAGTATTCCCCGCGGATGTGGCTTTTCCGGTTTTATCATTCAAATACTTACAAAAAATCGGACAGAGGAGACTACGAAGTTCTGGCACGTGGAACTCGTGGACTCTACGAGGAATTTTCAGATGAATTGAAAAGAAGGAAAAAGTAAGGGCAAGGATCAAGACTGCAATCAAGAAGTAATTTTTCGGGACTGAGATAAGTGCACAGAACTGCCTCATCCTTTTACAGAATAGAGACATTTACCCGATCAGGTAACTTACGTTAGATTGGATATTCATAGTTTTGCGAAAAACAATTAGACAGATATGAAACGACCTAAAAAAAATTACATTTGAGCATGCTCAAGAAAGTTTCTCAAGTTTAAGTATAAGTGCTATGCGTGAGATATATGGTGGATACCAAATGAATAGCGACTGTGTATTCCATTGTTTAGCCTATTTGATGTGCCAAGCGAATAATACAGCAGGGACAAGCGAGCCACAATTAACTTATGAAAACTATTTAAATTTAATGGAAACAGCATATTATAACGACTATCCTGGATATAGAACAGGAGTTGATTCTGCGAATATCAATTCTTTTGTCCGGCGTTATTATGATACTGTCTCTATAGATTATAAACGGGATGGCTTTTCCGGCATCTATAGAGCAATGAGTGAAGGAGCCGGAGTAATCATGACTATACCAGCCAATGGAGTTTCGGTTGATCCAAGCAATCCCAAATATCACGCGGTAATATTAAATGGGGCTTCAACTCGAGTCGGAAATAATGGACAGGTAACCCACATGGTCTATAATTATTATGACCCACAAAATCAATGTACAGGAAGTATTATAGTTGAACTGGCTAAAGAACAAGAGCTGAAGGATGAGTACGGCAAACAATATAATACTGTAGGATTTATTGATCCGATAAAACTACATTAGAATGAAGAGCTTTTACCTATGGTTCATATCGACGGCCTGTCTGTGCATCACAGAAGCATCTGCCGCAGTAAATCCTTTACCCAAAGACAGCATACGGAACACGGATAAATTCGCGGGCATAAGCGCCGCACCGGTTTCATCGTTAGGGAAACCGGACAACTTTTATTGGAAACGGGTGCACCAGAACGCAGAAAACCATGGCGGGATTGCCACGTTCCTGAACGGCCAATATGTGTCGTCGCTATTGGGCTTCGATAAAGTCGAGATGCAGCGGAGCGCGCAGGCCTCTTTGTTCTACATGCAAGATTCCCTCCCTGAGAGATATGCCGACAGTATCGTGATTGGAAGAAACGGCGCGTCGCTGTATTATGTAAACGGGCGCCCGTTTTCTTATATCCAGAATTATGTATGCCCGAATTACCGGCCGAAGATAGCGCGGCTTCCGCAAACGTGGTTGCTTTACGCGCCCGAACGGGCAGGCTGGAGCACAACCGTTTTCCTGTTCAATGATTTCTTACTTACAAGGGGCGACTTGCATGAATTCTGCTACGATAGCGATTACGTCTCGGTCGAAGCGTGTACGTCGCGGGGATTTTTGTGGGGACAGGAAGATTTGGCTCCCGCATCGCCCGATTATTGGACAGGGAACGTGTTCGTGCTCCGCATGTACGACCGGAATTATGCTGCCCGGCTGCAAAAATCGATTAAGTTTGTGGACAAAACCGATGGAGACAGTCTCCTCTGGTTTCCCTATCGGGAGGAAAAGGAAGAAGTGGAAGTCGTTGTGAACAAGCAGAAAGTCGGAAGCCTGCAGGGAGTGGATGCAGCCTATTTGGCCGCCAGCCCTTCGTGCCGGGTCTCCATTGAGCGGGACGGGACGGGACGGACAACAATGGATTTATACGATTCTTCCTATCGCCCGGAATGGATGACCTTGGAAGCCATATTAGACCGGTTCTATCCTTCCCTGGGCGATATGCGCGACAGGCAGCGCTATCTTGTTTTCCTCAATGGCAGGCCACTTGCCGGGAGGCAGAAGGACATGTACATCGACGGGAAGCACATCCACACGGTACGGGTCTATGATGGAAAGAACCGCTATGTAGTGGTGGCCATCTATACGAAAACGCCCGAAGATGTAAAAACGGAGAACACCCCGGTGCGGATAGGATGAGAAAAAATGCCCTGCTTGGCGGCGTTCGTGCTGATGGCTATGAACTCTTCTGCCGAGAGGCCAGCCTCCTTGAAGTAGCGGGGATATTCGCGCACTAACTTCAGCGCCTCCTGCGCGGAGATGCCGAAACCTTTCGAAAGGTTATTGACTGAGCGGAGCACCTCGGAGAAATCCTTCCCGAAGTAGTCGACCACGACCTGCCAAACATCCGCATTGACCGAAACTACATCCACACAGTCTACTGCCATAAACCGAACGACATCGATCGACTCAACGGAGGCACCCACGCCTATTTACAGGTCGTGGAAATAGGGTGCAAGGATTGCGCCACTTTGGAACAAGCAAAAGGGTACATGGCTTTAGGAGAAGAGGACATTATCATTCCTGAATGAGGAGAGGCAAGAAACCTTTCATTCTCGGAACAGATCCTAAAGAGTTACCCGCTCGGGTATTGTATTAGGCCGATGGGCAATGCTATTTTTGTAAAAAAACAAATAACCTCATGACTAAATCGACAAATAATCAAAAGAAAGCGATTTTATTTCAGACCCATTATTGGAATCCGAAAATTAAAGATCGCTTCTTGTTAATAAATCAAACGGATAGCCATATCGATTTTGCTATTACAAAATCGATATGATTAGTTGTGGGATAAATATGGCATAGGTGATAATTATCTATATTCCCAACATGAGGCTACTTTTGAATGGGTAATAGATCCCCATCATAATAGAAAGCATAAACTTTTACCAACAATTTAATACTCAAAAAAATGAAATCACTAAAAGAATTCATCAGTCAAGCAAGAGAGACCGTTAAGTCAGAAAATTATTACGGTTATTATAAAGATGAGATAAAAGAATCTTATTCATATTACAATTTAAGCTCTAGTGAAATGGCTCAAATAAAAGGAGGTGACTCAAATGATTGTTATTTTGGATGTTTAGCCTACATAGATGAGGTACTTGCGAGAAACGCTGGAACAAATTTTACAATTGGAGCAGAATCATTTAGAAATGATTACGAAACTATATACGGAAAGACAAAAGGAGGTGCAATAGATAGTACTCAAATTGGTAATGCGCAGGAATTTGCAGACAAGTACTTACGACTTATGATCCTACCATTTTGGATCCAAGCTATGATTCTATTCGCACTGCACAAAGAAACAATTATTTAGTTATTGCAACTTATCATGTTGGAGGTTGTACAAACCATGCAATTGTTTTGACAGGAGGGATATCGTGGGAAAGAGGCAGCGATGGCGAAATAATTCCTTCAAGTGTCAAATACGACTATTATGACCCTGCTGATGGAAGATACAAGCAGATTGAAGTAAACAAAATAAACGGCGTTATAGATGCAATTTCTGATTACAAATAATATCGATTTATGAGAAGCAAGATTTCTTATTACTCGCTTTTCCTCATTCTGACTTCTCTATTTTGCGGCAAAATAGGATGCAGGAACACTTTTGCACAGAACGACTCCATACCCGAGGCGGAAATTAGCGCCGCTCTACGGAAAGCAGGACTGGGACAGGACAAAAGGAAACAAAGCCCCTGTAACTTCTCGTTTTTCTGGAAAGACGGGGAAGCGGTAAACCATTCTGAAAACGCCGTCCTGCTAAACGGCACGTACATCAAGTCGCTGATAGGAGTAGATTATTCCCGAATCCATGCCCAGCTAAAACAGTTTCCCGCCGAATACCGGACCGCGCCACGCGACAGTTTCTTTCTCTTCGAAGGCCGCGCGTACAGCAGTTTCAGAAATTATAAATCCGGAAAATACAAACCGAAACTGATTTCCCTATGGGACATACAGAAGAAATACGCGCCTACGATTCCCTTGAAAAAATGTGTTTTTCAAGTAAATGGCCTGCTGCTGACTGACGATTTGACCCACTTTCGTTTCGACAAAGACTTCCTCGACACGGTAATCGTTGATTTCCCGGGGCAAATTGAGACATTGGACGGGAAAGGGACATTAGACATCTGCTTCATTCGTCTGTACACGAAAGACTTCCGGGCCTCATTCGCGCAAAACGCTTGCCGGACATTCGCCTGCGAAACGGGCGACAGTTTAGTGTTGGACACGCATCAAGGACTGCCTCCGAAAACACTTCTTTTTGTAAACAACCAGAATGTAGGGCACTTTGCCGGGGTCGATTTGGACTCCCTGCTGCGTATGAATAAAGAAAGTTACCGGATTTCCACGGATACGCTGCGTAGTCCGGAAGGTACGACACAGATTGTGCATATAAGGAGCGAAGAATACCAACCCGATTGGATATCGCTGAAAGAGATTGCCGCACAAGCCACCGGGAACAACGATAATAACCATTGCCTGTTTTTGCTGAACGGAATTCTCCTTGACCACAACCTGCAAGACATTCGCATTGACCGAAACTACATCCACACAGTCTACTGCCATAAACCGAACGACATCGATCGACTCAACGGAGGTACCCACGCCTATTTACAGGTCGTGGAAATAGGATGCAAGGATCGCGCTACTTTGGAACAAGCAAAAGGGTACATGGCTTTAGGAGAAGAGGACATTATTATATCTGATTATAAATGAACGACATAACATTTCTTCTAATTTTAAGAATAGATTCCATAGAAAGATTGGAAAATCTACTATGTGTTATAGATTTTATACATACCAATTTTAAACCAAAAATAGTTTTAATGGAAAGCGATCGCAGAAAAAATCCCATACTTCAAAAATTGCTTTACAACTATGTGGACTATTTTTTCTTTGAAGACTATGATCCCATTTTATATCGAACACGTAGGTTAAATCAAATGATTGATAATATAACCTCGCCAATCGTCGCTATTTGGGATGTAGACATAATCGTCCCACCGCTGCAAGTTCTGTCCGCTGTAAAATTGATAAGAAAGGATAGTTGTGATTTTGCTTACCCGTATCAGAAATACTTTTTAGATGTTCCAAGTATCATAAAACATGCTTTTTTAGAAACAAAAGACATCACAATTCTTCAAAAGAATATGAGCAGAATGCCACAGCTATATGAACCAGACCCTTGTGGAGGAGCATTCATCTGCAATACCGAAAAATATAAGGAATCAGGATTAGAGAACGAACATTTTTACGGATGGGGAATTGAAGACGGTGAAAGAATTATAAGGTGGAAACGCTTAGGTTACAGAATAGAACGCGTGGATGGCCCTCTTTACCATTTATCACATCCAAGAGGTGAAAACAGTTCAGATTCTAAGCAAAAAGGGCTGCTAAAGGATATAAAACTGAGAGCATATTTCAAATCCCATAATTATAACGGTTCAATTTCGTATGAAAAATGAGTCTTTATCAATTCTTGAAAAAATAATCGAGAATCACCCCTTAAGATTTAATAATCCCGGATTATTGACAGGAGGTTTAGGAACTGCTTTAACACTTTTCTGTATTCACAAAAATTTCAACAACCCTAGACTTCAGAATCATGCAAACTTACTTATTGACCAAGTCTACGGTCAAATGAGCCAAAAGGATATCACATTTGCATCAGGTTTAACTGGCATATCCTTTGGAATTGAACACTTAGCAAATAAAGGGTTTATAAATAGGGATGCCACATATAATATCTTATCATCTATAGACGACACTTTCTTTAATTTTATAGCAGGAGCAAAAGAATTACCACTAAATTTCACGAACGGGCTCTCTGGGTTTTTAATTTATTTAGCATACAGAATAAAAAACAGAGACATCGACAAAAAACAGAGCATAATTCTAAAAGAATCGCTTCGGATAGTTATAAATAAAATCTGGGATGAAAGTGCCAATGCTCTTTCTTTTATCGGTAAAGATGTAGCACTTGACCTATTTGACCCTTTCTCATCAACCTTATACGCACTAGCAAGATCTTTCAATCTTAACATTTACAACGAAAAAATAGAATCAATTCTACGAGTATGGCTCTATGCGTTAGACGTATCCTATCCTCGGATAAGCATTCACAGATTACTATTGGCCAATTCATTAACAGTACTTTCTAATTCAATAAGAAAAAACAAGGAATCACTATCAGTTTATTATTCAAGTCGTTCACTGCATTGGTATAACCTCGAGAAAACAATGGAAAATACTATTAATCGTCTTTTATCTTCAATTGACTATGAAGAATTTAACGAGGAATTTAGCTCAAATAATTTAAGACTAGAAAATGGGTGGCATAGTATCACATTACTCCTATGGCTAAGCGAACAGAACTTTAGTAAGAACAGAAAGATAAAAACACGACTAAACAGCGAAAGAATGAAAATATTAAAAATTCATCTACATTCTTTCAAAGAGTACCTAAAAAAACAAACATTACTAAAGACGCCATTATCTTTAAACATAAGTAATGGAATCATTGGAGTTTTTTTTATGATGTCAATTTTCCCAAGAGCATTTGAATTGGAGAACAAAAAATGCGGACTATCATCTTATTTTTAACCCATTCTTGGAGTTCAAACATCAAACATAGATTTGATAAATTATATAAAGAACTCGATTCTTCATATAAACTCGTTCCTTTAATACAAACTCCCAATAACTTGCATGATTTGGAAAGCGATTCAGACTTCTACTATTTTGACACTAAATCACTTTCCACATTAGGATATAAGCCTATAGCCAAAAGTATAGTTCCTGGAAGCACTCACTTTCCAATACTTCAATATTTTAGAGATTTTTCCGCATATGACTTTTATTGGAAAATCGAATATGACATTTTCTTTACGGGAAATTGGAGCGTTTTTTTCAATTATTACAGTACTACAAAGAGTGATTTTATAACATCGAATATTCACAAATATCCTTATGATCCTTTTTGGATTTGGTGGAACAGCCTAATAACTAACCACGAAATTCCTATGAGAAACAGGTTGTGTTCATTTAACCCTATCTGCAGATTTTCAAACAGATCGTTACGCTTCTTGGACTCAGAGTTAAAAAAAGGCAATTGTGGACATGATGAAGTCCTACTTCCGACATTACTATATATCAACAAATTCACATTATTAGATATTGGGAAAAATAGTGATAAAGAATTCCTTCTTCCAAATCACAAAAGTTTTATAACAAAAGGAGAAAGATATACTTCAGAATACCAATCTGGGTCAATGCGCTATCGGCCACTGATCAGTATTGAGGAAATGACAGATAAAAACATTTTATACCATCCATTTAAAGATTAAAAGTATCACTCAAACTAATATTCAATGTCTTTCCGTCCTTTCCCTCACGAGCATCAGTACGATGCTAAAGACTGCGGTCCTACATGCCTGAAGATCATAGCCAAATACTATGGAAAATATTATTCCCTACAGTATTTGCGCGATCTTTGCGGCATCAATCGGGAAGGGGTTTCGATGTTGGACATCAGCTACGCTGCACAGAAAATCGGGTTGCGTACCCAAGGAATACGATGCACGATGGAGGAACTGGCTACGGTACCTCTGCCATGCATCGTGCATTGGAAAGCGAATCATTTCATCGTGATTTACCGGGTAACGGAAAAGAAAGTGTATATTTCCGATCCGGCACGCGATAAATATGCCTGTTCATGGGAAGAGTTCCGGGAGGGATGGATCGACAAGAAGGAGGGGAGATTTGGCTTCGCCTTGTTGCTGAAGCCGATGGCTAACTTCAAGCAGATGGAGGAAAACGAACGGACCGAACGCTTGAAGAGCTTTGAGAATCTGTGGGGTTACTTTACACCGTATAAGAAAGCGTTTGCCTTCCTCTTGGGGATTATGCTGCTGGCTACGGCGTTGCAGGCTGTCCTTCCCTTTATTTCTAAAGCGGTGATCGACGTGGGAATCCGCACGCAGGATGTCGATTTCATCCAACTGGTCTTGGTGGCGAACATCTTGCTCCTGCTCGGAATCACGCTCTCCAATGCGTTGCGGGACTGGGTGTTGCTCCATGTCTCCACGCGGGTCAATATCTCCCTGATTTCGGACTATCTGATCAAGCTCATGGAGCTGCCGGTCACTTTCTTCGAGAACAAACTGCTGGGCGATATATTGCAACGGGCAAACGACCATGAGCGGATCCGCAGTTTCGTGATGAACAATTCGTTGGGCATGCTGTTCGGGTTCCTTTCGTTTTTTGTATTCAGCGTGATCCTGTTGGTCTACAATCATGTCATTTTCTTCATCTTCATCGGAGGAAGCGCTCTCTATGTGACGTGGATTTTCCTCTTTCTTCATCTGAGGAAGAAGTTAGATTGGGAATATTTCGATTTGGTGGCCAAAGACCGTAGTTATTGGGTGGAGGCGGTGAACAACATTCAGGAAATCAAGATAAACAACTACGAAGATACCAAACGTTGGAAATGGGAAGCCATACAGGCCCGGCTGTTCCGCCTGAATCTGAAAGTACTGAAAATCAACAATACGCAAGCCTTGGGCGCACAGTTTATCAACAGTTTGCTCAACATGGCCATCACTTTTTACTGCGCCATTGCCGTAATCAACGGGGACATTACGTATGGCGTGATGATTTCCACCCAATTCATCATCGGCATGATGAACGGGCCGGTCGTGCAGTTCGTAGCCTTCATCCAGTCGGGGCAGTATGCCAAAATCAGCTTCATGCGCATCAACGAAATACACAGTCTGAAAGGAGAGGAGGAGCAAAGCGCGCAAAAGGCGGGGCTGACTCAGATTCCGGAAGATAAAAGTCTGACGCTCTCCAATGTCTGCTTTCAGTATGCCCCTCATGCGCCGATCGTTCTGAATTACCTGAATTTGACGATTCCGGAAGGCAAGGTGACGGCTATCGTGGGAGACAGCGGTTGTGGAAAATCGACGTTGCTCAAACTGTTGCTCAGGCTGTATGAACCGAGCTATGGGGAAATCAAAATGGGAAACATGAACGTCCGGAACATCAATCTACGGACGTGGCGGTCGATGTGCGGCTGCGTCATGCAGGACGGGAAACTGTTTAACGATTCGATTCTGAACAACATTGCTTTGGATGAAGAGAACGTGGATTTCGATGCCTTGCGCCGGGCGACGAAAATTGCCTGCATCGACAAGGAAATCGAAGAAATGCCGCAGGGATACAATACATGGGTGGGAGAAATGGGGCGTGGACTGAGCGGAGGACAGCGGCAAAGGATTCTGATTGCCCGCGCCTTGTATAAAAATCCCGATTATCTGTTCTTGGACGAGGCTACGAATGCCTTGGATACGATCAACGAACAGAAAATCGTGCAGGCTTTGAATCAGGTGTTTAAGAATCGGACGGTTATTGTAGTGGCGCATCGCTTGAGCACCATACGGAAAGCGGATCAGATCGTGGTGCTGAAAAAGGGAAGCATCATGGAAATAGGTACGCACGAGCAGCTGTACGAGAACAAGCAATATTACTACCGGCTGATTCAAAGCCAGTATGAAACGGCCAATGGATAACAAGAGAAAGAAACGGACGGAGGAAATCGCGGATATCGTGGAGCGGATGCCCATGACGTTCGGAAAATGGACGGCAAGGGCGGTATGTCTGTTCGCCGCATTGTTTTTCCTGATGGGATGGATGGTGAAATATCCGGATACGGTAACGGGGGAAGTCACAATCAATTCGAACGTGACGCCGGTTCAATTAGTGGCGAATGCCTCGGGAAAAATTCATTTCTATGGATACAAACCGCAGGAAATCGTAAAGGAGGGGACATATATCGCAGTAATTGAAAACAGCGCATCGACTGAAGATGTGTTACATCTGAAGGGATTGTTGGAACATTTTGAATGGGATAAGGTCTCGGCCGAATGGCCCTCGGAAAATTATTTCCCGGGCAAAATGTCTTTAGGGAATTTGGATACTCGTTATTATGCTTTTCTGGATGCACTGAAGAATTTGCAGTTCTTTTACTCGGAAAATGTGTATGAACGGAAAATCCGCTATTTGAAAGAGACGATTGAGAACCAAAGAATATTGTGGCGGCAAACGGTTGAAATGGGGAATATTGCGCGACAGAAAAGGGAAATTGCCGAAAAATGGTTAGACAGATACGAGCAAACAAACCGTGAGGTGATGAGCAATTATGAAAGCGAATTGGATCAGTATCGTAATGAATATCTGGCAGCTTTGCAGGAAGAGAAAAATTGGGAAAAAGAAAAATTCTCGGTAGAAATGCAATTGCAGGACAACAGCCATCAGGCGGGGCTTTTGGAATCGGAGAGTCGTGAGCAATTGAACCGGTTGGAATTGGAACTGTCGAGCAATCTGCATAGCCTGAAAGATGAAATAAAGGCTTGGGAAAACAGTTATGTCCTGAAAGCCCCGTTTACGGGAAAGTTGGAAATGATGGATTTTTTATCGGACGAAATGTTTGTGGTAAGCGGAAAGCCGCTTTTCAGCCTGATTCCGGAAAAACAGAATGCGTTTGGGCAGATGTATTTGCCGGCTAATGGGGCGGGAAAGGTGAAACAAGGAAGCAAGGTGAAAATCAAGTTGCTGGATTTCCCGTACAACGAATACGGAAGTATTGAAGGAAAAGTGGAGTCGGTGTCTCTGGTCTCGTCGGTATACGGGTCGGACGCCAATGCGGTAAAAGTATATCTGATTAAGGTAGCTTTGCCGGAGGGCTTGAAAACGAATTTCGGGCAAACGTTGCCTTTCAAATACGGCATGTTGGGCGAAGCCGATATTATTGTAAGGGAAAAGCGGTTGTTGCAGCGGTTGTTTGACAATCTGAAATACAGCGTGCAATGAAAGGAATGGGGAAGTATGCTTGGAAAGTAATGCTTGCGGTTTTCTGCTCGATGGGCGGAAGTTCGGATGTGGGAGCAAGTATATATGAAGAAGAGGCAGACAGTTTGGATTTCGCGGAATGCGTGCGGATTATGATGAGTAACTCGCTGGAGATGAAAGCGGCCGAAAACAGAAAAAACGCGGCGGAATGGAGATATAAGGCGTACCAAGCAAGCCGGAAACCGCAATTACTTTTGCAGGCCACTCCTTTGCAATACAACAGCACGTTTGTCTCGCGGTATGATTACGTCAATGACCGGGAAGTGTACCGAAACCAGAAAACGCTGTATAGCTATGGAGGATTGACGCTTAGCCAGCCCGTTTTTGGGACGGGAGGAACGTTTTATATGCGATCGGATTTGAACTATGTGCACAATATGGGAGTGAGTAACTATGCGCAGTTCTCGTCCGTTCCGTTACAGATAGGCTATTCGCAGGAGTGGGGGAAAGCGAATGAATGGAAATGGAATAAGAAAGAGGAAGAGTTGAATTGGGAGAGGGAACAAAAATTGTTTGGTTATACGAAAGAGTATTTGATTCAACAAGTGGCCGATGCCTTTTTTGCCCTGTATGCCGAGAGCGTATTGAAAGAGTCGGCCGGAAAGGAATTGGGCATAGCTGATACACTTTTTCGGGAAGGGAAAGAGCGGGAAAAGATGAGGGCGATCAAAGAGGGCGATTTGGCCGTCTTGGAAATGGACTATTTGGATGCGTTAAACGAATGGGAAGAAGCTTTGATACGTTTAAATACAGCCGAAGAGCAATTGAATAGGCTTTTAGACAGAACGGGGCAAGTGAGAATCGATGTCTCGAAATTGCCGGTGATTCATAAAAAGGTGATTTCGGTGGAGAAATGTATAGAAGCGGTAAAAAGGAATCATGCGGCATTATTGGAGTGGAGGATGCAGGAATTGGAGTTGAAACGGAGCTGGGAAGAGGCTAAGCGAAAGCGTTTTGGAGAGGGAACGATATCGGCGAATGTGGGATTTAATCAGGTGGCAAGCGATTTCCCCGGAGCGTATCGCAATTTGTTGCACGGGGAATTGGCCACGGTAAGCGTGACGATTCCATTATTGGATTGGGGAAATCGAAAGGCGCAAATGAAAATGGCTGAATATAATTGGAAAAATACGAAACTGGAACACGAGAAGGAGGAACGGGCGTTGGAAGCGCAAATAAGGGAATTGGTCGCAAGAATTGAGAAAGGTTATGCGATCGTGGAAAGAAGCCGCAAAGCGTTTGAAGCAGGACAAACGGCGTATCAGGATTGCCTGCAGCGTTACCAAAAGGGATTGGAAACGGCAGGGAACTTGTCGACCATAAGAAACCGTTTCCACGTCGCCGAACAAAATTATGTGCGCGCGCAACAGAATTATTGGAACGATTTCTATGAATTGAAAGCGATGACTTTGCTGCCTTTATAAAAATCGGAAAAATTCAAAATAGCCTTTGATTTTCAGCAACATGAATAGCATCATGAATATTGCTTACCTCTAATTTCTCGAATAGCTGCTGCCGGATTTTCTTGACCGAATCGACGCTCAGACAAATCCGAAGCGCGATTTCAGACTGACTGAGTCCTTGGATGGACAGGCGCAGAATGCGCTTTTCACGGAAATTCAAGGCTAAAGATTCCTCTTTCCACTGTCCATGCTCAAAGCGGTAATGCCGTTCGCGATAACGCAGACGGGGATTGAACTCCAGGAGGGACCGTTCGGGATAATTGAAGGTGCAAAGCAGCAGAAAGATGTTACCCGACGAGTCCAAACGAAGCGGCTTTATATTCTGGAAAACCTGTTTGAAATAATTGTTTTCGGAAAACAGAATGTTTCCGCTCAAGACGCAATGAAGCCGTTCTTCGGCTGGAAGCCGGTCGAGGAAGGCCCAATAGGCGCGATTGACTTGCTGCATAAACGAAACCTCTTGAGAGAGCGAAGTCCATTCCGCAAGAGTCTGAACGGAAAAAGGGAGAAAACCGATTCGCGGGGAATGATACAATACCTCCCGATTGCAAAAGTCCAACAGAACAAAACCGGATACGGTAACGGAATCAATCTGTTCGGTTGTGGCGACGAGCTCATCCACTCCGCGGTAGTCGCAATGCTCTTTTTGGCAGGTAGGAAAATCGGGGAAAAGAGTAAATTTAAAATTACGAGATCTCATAATTGACGTGAAAAGTGAATAAGGTTATGCCGCAAAATTACAATATCTCTCCTATTTGCACGAGAAATAAAGAAATATTAGCAATACAAACTATGCAAATTCTATTTCTCAGAGCCAAATGAGTACTAAAATTTCTCCAAGCTATTGCTCAAACTCACCGAAAGTCGTATATTTGCAATGAGAGAAAAAGATATCGGTTTGGATGCCGCTCGATGTCTTTTCTACAAGCTAATACGAACCAAATCTAAAAGAATTAACCATGAAAGCAAAATTGATTACAAGGAAAAATCCCCAAGACCGCGAAGCGGCACCTAAGTATTACGCAATCCCCGTCTATAGCGGAAAAGTCGATGTCGATTTTATCGCGCGCCAAATTTCCGGACGTTCATCCCTGACACCCGGTGATGTCAAAAACGTATTAAGTAATTTCTTGGAAGAACTACCCACCTACATGTTAATGGGATACTCGGTCAAGCTAAATGAACTCGGCACATTCCGCATCTCTTTCAGCAGCGAGGGAGCCGTATCCCCCTCTAAAGAAGATTTCACCACGTCTATGATTCGCAATGTCAAAATCATCTATCAACCCGATGTGGCGATTAAAAACCGGATTCTCGACGAAATCACCTACGAAGTAAATCGGGGCGTTTAGTACTCCTTTTTCACTCCTCTTCAAAACAAACGGCCAGTCCGGACAAGGCATCATCCGGATTGGCCGGCAGGCCGCTTGCCGGGAGGCAAAAGGATATCTGCATAGACAAGAAGTACATCCATACGGTACGAGTCTATGACGAAAAGAACCTGTATGTAGTGGTGAGCATTTATACGAAAACGCCCGAAGAGGTAAGAGAGGAGAATATTCCTCTTCGGATAGGATAAAAAAGATATCTTTAGCCATACTTTTTTCGCTTATTCGTTGCACTTGTTTCTTAGCTTGCTTACATTTGAGGCGAATATGATTCCTAATTTTCAAGTTCATGGATTCCGATAAGAACGATAAAAAGAAAGACATAAAGCTCATAAACGTAGAAGTAGAAATTGAGATTTCTACAACTCTTACTCCTGAAGAAGAGGCTAAGCGCAAAAAAGAAATCAGGTGGGATAATTTCTTTGATGGCTGTATGCTCTTGTGTGTCGTTTCTTTCATAGCACTTGTCATATCAATATCCAAAGATTTCCCGACGGTGGCAAAATTTTCCCTTGTAGCTTTATTCTTTTCAGGCACCGCTACGTTAGTAAGTCTGATTAGGAACGTCAATCGAGGCTATACGTCACGGCGCACTAAAAAATAATAACTATAGATTTATGGAATCTAAAGAAGAACCAACTAAGAAAGAAGACGTGAAACTCATAACTGCAGAAATTGAAATCGTCATTACTCCCGACCCGAAAGAAGAGGAGATAAAGAGAAAATGCGACAAACGCGCGACAATTTGTCTGCTTCTATTCTTCTTTCTCGTAATCTTGGTAGTTATAGGCATCATCCTTGATTGGGTCATGTTCGTATTTGCTTGTATGTGGCTGTCCGCTGTCTTTATATGCGGATTTGCCTACTTCACTTTTTTACATAAATGCCGAAGAGGAGGAATTAAAGATCCCAATTACATAGACAAATACGGCTATCTTTAGCCTCCCTTCCTGCTCATCCTTTCGGCCAGCCGCTTGCGGGATTTTTCCGCGGTGGCTGGTTTTGTTTTGTCCTGCACCCGGGGAGTTTTGTCCCAGGGAAGGGGGATGAGCTGCTGCGGAATGAAATACTGCCTTTTGAGATATCTTTAGCTGTTCGGCCAATTCCTTCACGTCAGTAGAAGCTGCAACCACATGATCTTTGCCATCTATCTGTAGCTTAATATTAAATTTCACATCCTTCGCCATTGTTTGAACCGCTTTTATTTGACATTCGATATTTATTTATATACATTTGCATCTGACCTCTAAAAACGTATGCACATGGATTCCGACAACAACACTCATCAAATCTCACAAGAAAAGAAAGGTGCGGAAACCAACTCCAAAAAGGAAGTTAAGCACATTAACATGGAGATTAAAATAACCATTACGCCTGACCCTGAAGAGGAAAAGGCCAAGCGCAAGAGACAGGGAATAGATACCCTATGCGTCATACTGACTATTTTTTTCTTCATCCTTGCTATATTATTAGGGGCTTTAGGGTACGAAGCACTCTTCTGGGTATGTACCATATTTATGTGCTTATCCTTGATTATTCCAGTTAATCACTTTTTTAAGGCTCTATTTAATATAACTTGGAAAAAACCTTTTAACGACGATTACGGCTATCTTTAGCCTCCTTTCCTGCTCATCCTTTCGGCCAGCCGCTTGAGGGATTTTTCCGCGGTGGCTGGTTTTGTTTTGTCCTGCGGCCGGGGAGTTTTGTCTCAGGGAAAGGGGGGTGAGCTGCTGCGGGGTGAGCTTCTTCCTGACGTGCGGCTGCAGACCGAATGCACAAACTCAATCATACAAATCCTGATGCAAGACTTCTTGTTTGCCGATGCAAGACTTTTTCGAAAAACATGCAAGACTTTGCGGCCCAACATGCAAGGCAATTCGGACCGGAAGACAGGGACTTCTTACAATTCTTATAGCAGATGCATGCCCTTGAGCAAAGGGCAAAAAAAATCCCCCGTAGGACGAGGGAACCAAATGTTTTCACAACGGAATAATCCTTATTGTGATTTGCTTTCAAATTATTACTACACCACAAAAGTAAGGGAAAAGTCTAATACATACAAGGTTTATGACAAAAAAATCGTAGCTTTGGCAGAAATATCTCGAAACCATGGAAAAAAGACACATCTTAGGACTGGATTTAGGCACGAACAGCATAGGCTGGGCCATGCTCACGGCTACCTCCGACGACCTACTCCCCCACTGCGAAAAGATAAACAGCGCAGGCGTCCGGGTTATTCCCACAGATGCTGCCACTCTCGGCGACTTCGAAAGAGGGAATTCCCAGTCGTCCACTGCCGAACGCACTGCCCAACGCCTCATACGCCGCTCATACGAACGCAAAAAACTACGACGGGAAAGGCTGCACAGAATACTAACCATACTGCACTTCCTGCCGGAACACTACGCACAAAAAATAGACCGGTACGGCAAATTTACCACCCACCCCGAGCCCAAACTGCCTTGGACCAACGACAGCCAGGGACGCCCTATCTTCCTTTTCCAGGAATCATTTCATGAAATGCTGGACGACTTCCGCCTGCATCAGCCCCAATCGACAAGCCAAGAACGAAAGATACCTTACGACTGGACACTCTACTACCTGCGCAAAAAGGCCTTGACCCAGAAGATACACAAAGAAGAACTCGCCTGGATACTACTGAACTTCAACCAGAAGCGGGGCTATCACCAGCTACGGGAAGAAGCAAAGTCCTCCCAGAGCCAAAAGATTCGTCAGTATCTCGTCAGCTCAACTGTATGCGACATCACTGACACGAAACAACTCTACAAAGGGCTGAAAATACTCATCGTAACGTTGGAAGACGGAACGAAAGGGAAAATCTTCCAGAAAGAGATACCCGACTGGATCGGACAGAAGAAAGACATCCTCGTAACCGTCGACATCGACAAAGACGGGAAAGACAAATACGACGAAACCGGAGCACTAAGCTGCCGTTTCAAGATACCTACCGAACAAGAGTGGAGCGAACAGTGGGAACTGGTCAAGACCAAAACCCAGACCGACCTCGACCGTTCGGGAAAGACCGTAGGCAGCTACATCTACGACACACTCCTGCAAACGCCCAAACAGAAGATACGAGGGAAATTAGTCCGTACCATCGAACGCACTTACTACAAGGAGGAACTCCGCCAGATTCTGGAAAAACAAAAAGAATTCCACCCCGAGCTACGAGACAGGCAGCTCTACGAAACGTGTGTTAACGAACTATATCCCCAAAACGAAAATCACCGGAATTCAACCGCCCAAGACTTATCCCGCCTCCTGCTCGACGACGTTCTGTTTTACCAGCGTCCGCTAAAGAGCAAGAAATCGCTGATAGCCAATTGCCCCTACGAAGAATACACCCAGGTAGACAAAGCAACCGGCGAAATCAGGCACTTCAGCCCGAAGTGCATAGCCAAGTCGCACCCTCTCTTCCAGGAATTCCGTCTGTGGCAATTTCTTTCCAACCTGCGCATCTATCAGCGCGAAGCCATCCTCAACGGGAAACGCTGCTTCGACGTAGACGTCACCTCCCGCTTCCTAAAGGACGAAAACGACTACACCGACCTTTTCGACTGGCTCACCAGGCAGAAAACCATCAAACAGGACACACTGCTGAAGTATCCCCCTTTCCGGCTGAGCAAAAGCGAAAGGTCCGCCTATCGCTGGAACTACGTCGAATCGAAAGATTATCCCGGCAACGAGACCCATGCCCTGCTGCTCGAATACCTGAAGAAAGCCGGAATTCCGGCCGACTTCCTCAACCGGGAAACCGAAGAAGCGCTCTGGCACATACTCTATTCCGTATCCGACTCCATCGAGCTGCAGAAAGCACTAAATACCTTCGCAGCCAAACACCAGTTGAGCGACACTTTCGCAACCACATTCGCAAGCATACCCCCATTCAAGAAAGACTACGGAGCCTATTCCTACCGGGCTATCAAGAAACTGCTGCCGCTGATGCGGATGGGGAAATACTGGGACGAAAACGCCATCGACCCCTCTACACGCGAACGCATCGGGAAAATCATCACGGGAGAGTACGACGAGACAATCCGGGAACGCGTAAGGGAAAAGGCCATCCACCTCTCCGAACTGTCTTCCTTCAGAGGACTCCCGCTCTGGCTGGCCTGCTACGTAGTCTACGACCGCCACTCCGAGGCCAAAACCATCCAGAGATGGACACAACCCGCTGACATCGACACATATTTGAGCAACTTCAAGCAGCACTCGTTGCACAATCCCCTCGTAGAACAGGTAGTCATGGAAACGCTGCGCACCGTGCGCGACATCTGGAAACAAGAAGGGCACATCGACGAAATACACCTCGAACTGGGACGCGAGATGAAGAGCTCCTCAAAAGAACGCGCCCAAATGACCCAACGAAGCCTGCAGGAAGAGAATACCAACCTGCGCATCAGAGCGCTCCTTTCCGAGCTTGCCAACCCGGAACTCGAGATAGAAAACGTGCGTCCCTATTCGCCTTATCAGCAGGAATTGCTGAAAATCTACGAAGACGGAGTACTAAACAGCGAAGAAAATATCCCCGACGATATCAAAAACATCATCAACAAATTCAAAGGATACAATACCCCCAATCGCCCTACGAAAGCCGAAGTCCAGCGATACAAACTCTGGTTGGAACAAAAGTATCGTTCGCCCTACACGGGAGCCATCATACCCTTGGGGAAATTGTTCACATCGGCTTACGAAATAGAGCACATCATTCCACAAGCCCGCTACTTCGACAACTCGTTTAGCAACAAGATAATTTGCGAATCCGCCGTAAACAAGCTGAAAGACACGCAGCTGGGGCACGAATTCATCAAGAGCCATCAGGGAGAAATCGTGCAGCTCGGCTTCGGACAAAGCGTAAGAATTCAGACAATCGAGGCCTACGAACAATTCGTCAAGGAGCACTATTCGCACAATCCCGCCAAGCTGAAGAAACTGCTCATGGACGACCTTCCCGACAACTTCACCTCGCGCCAGCTGAACGACACCCGCTACATCAGCAAATTCATAATGGCCCTGCTCTCGAACATCGTACGGGAAGAAGACGAACAGGAAGGCATCTCCAAAAATCTGATCGTATGTACAGGAAACATCACAGACAGATTGAAAAAAGACTGGGGCATCAACGACGTATGGAACCAAATCATTCTCCCCCGGTTCCTGCGTCTGAACGAAATGAGCGGCAGCACCCGTTTCACCACCTACAATACCAATCACCAGCTCATCCCCTCCGTACCCCTGGAATTCCTGAAAGGCTTCAACAAAAAGCGCATAGACCATCGCCACCATGCCATGGACGCCATAGTCATTGCCTGCGCCAGCCGGAACATCGTGAACTACCTGAACAACGAGTCTTCCCATAAGGACAGCAAAATATCCCGCTACGACCTGCAACACCTGCTCTGCGACAAAAAGCGGATAGACGCACAAGGCAATTACCATTGGCTTATAAAAAAGCCGTGGCCCACCTTCACCACCGACGTCTATGCCACTCTGCAAAACATAATAGTCAGCTTCAAAAGAAATCTGCGGATAACCACCCGGTCTACCAACCACTACCAACGTTACGTAGACGGGAAGAAGAAATTCGTAAAGCAAGAAGGGGAAAACCTGGCCATCCGCAAACCTCTGCACAAAGAGACCTTCTACGGCGAAGTAAATCTCAGGGACATAAAAACCGTTCCCCTGAAAGAAGCCCTCAAAAGGCCTAAAACAATCGTAGAAAAAGACCTGAAGAAAAAGTTGAAAGAACTGCTCGCACAGAATTACAACGAGAAGCAAATAAGGCAATACTTCGAGGATCACAAAGACACGTGGCAGGACGTCGACTTAGGGGGAATCGAAGTTTACTACTTTACGAACGAGACAAAATACCGTTTCTTTGCTTCCCGTAAACCACTAAACACAGACTTCGGTCCGAAAATGATCGATAAAATAACCGATACCGGTATCCGAAAGATTCTGCTCCGCCACCTGGAAATGCACGGGAACGACCCGAAATCCGCTTTTACCCCGGAAGGAATTGAAGAAATGAACCGGAACATCACCGCCCTGAACGATGGCAAATACCACCAACCCATCTATAAAGTGCGCAAATATGAGCAAGCAAACAAATTCGCGGTGGGCAATACCGGAAATAAAGTCCATCAATATGTAGAAGCAGCAAAAGGGACAAACCTGTTCTTTTCTGTCTACGAGACAGAAGAGGAAGACAAGAAAAGCGGAGAAACCATACAGAAACGCAGTTTCAAGACCCTCTCTTTGCGAGAAGCCATCAGGCGCCGTACCGACAAATCATCAGGCGAACAAACCGATTTGCCCAAGTTCACGCTGTCTCCGAACGACCTGGTGTACGTGCCGACCCCGGAGGAATTGAAGAATAAGCGAGTAAACCATCCCCTAAACAGGGAGCGCATCTACAAAATGGTCAGCTGCACAGGAAGCGAATGCTATTTCATTCCATTTAATGTTGCAACCAGCATTGTCGATAAATACGAATACTCCTCAAAAAATAAGATGGAAAGAGCAATAACCGGCGAGATGATCAAAGAAATCTGTATCCCCCTCCCGGTCGACCGATTGGGGAACCTGACAGAATAGAAACGATATGATCAAGAAAACCCTCTATTTCAGCAATCCGGCATACCTGTCAGTACGCAATGCCCAACTGGTTATCAAACTTCCGGAAGTGGAGCGTAGCGCTTCACTCCCGGAAGCTATGAAACGACAATCTGAACTAACCAAACCCATAGAGGACATAGGAGTCGTTATCTTGGACAATAAACAAATAACCATTACTTCTGCAGCCATAGCAGCGTTATTAGAGAACAATTGTGCCTTGATCACCTGCGACAACAGAAGCATGCCGGTCGGGCTAATGCTGCCGCTTTACGGAAATACCACCCAAAACGAACGGTTCAGGAAGCAATTGGATGCCTCTCTACCCCTAAAGAAACAGCTATGGCAGCAAACGATTCAAGCCAAAATCAACAATCAAGCCGCAGTACTCCACGAATGTACCCACAGAGAAACCAAATGCATGCGAGTTTGGGCCAATAATGTCCGTAGTGGTGATCCCGATAATCTGGAAGCCCGGGCGGCGGCTTATTATTGGAAGATATTATTTGCCGATGTAGAAGGATTTACCCGTGACCGGGAAGGAGTTCCTCCTAATAACCTGTTAAACTATGGATATGCCATACTCCGTGCCATAATAGCACGCGGATTGGTCGCCAGCGGTCTACTGCCCACGTTAGGCATTCACCACCACAACCGCTACAATGCCTATTGTCTGGCAGATGATATCATGGAGCCTTATCGTCCGTATGTGGACAAGTTGGTATTCGGACTCTATCAGAAATACGGGAAAGACATATCCCTGACTAAAGAAATCAAGATTTCCATGCTCGCAATTCCTACTCTTGAAGTACGGATTTCGGGGAAACGAAGTCCATTGATGGTAGCTGCGGGACAAACTACGGCTACCTTATATAAATGCTTTGCCGGAGAGCTACGCAGGATTGCCTACCCGGAACTATAATGGACCGCTTTAGCGAATACCGGATCATGTGGGTATTGGTTCTTTTCGATTTGCCTACCGAAACAAAAAAAGAGAAGAAAGCCTATACCGACTTTCGCAAGAAGCTACAGCGCGACGGCTTTACCATGTTCCAATTCTCCATCTATATTCGCCATTGCACAAGCAGCGAAAACGCCGCAGTCCACATCAAAAGAGTAAAATCATTCTTACCCGAAACCGGTCACGTCGGCATTATCTGCATTACAGACAAACAGTTTGGGCAAATCGAGTTATTTTACGGTAAGAAACCTCAAGAGCCCGACACTCCGGGCCAGCAATTAGAACTGTTTTAGAATAATAAATCCCATCTTTTACAATGGGATTCATTACTAAAACAAGCGATTTTTTCGTTTTAAAGAGTCCATTCCAACAAGCTATCAATCAGCAAGTAGCGCAGATTCTGCTGTTTTCTATGGCTCAAAGATACTAATTTGAAAGCAAATCACAACCAAGTAGTACTATTGTCCTTTTTTGCATAGCTGTTTTCTATGGCTCAAAGATACTAATTTGAAAGCAAATCACAACGCATTGTCACGAGCCCCGTCTGCAGGTTGAGCTGTTTTCTATGGCTCAAAGATACTAATTTGAAAGCAAATCACAACAATTTCATTGGTTTGTACTAACTCATAGCGATAGGTATAGCACTCACCCATCACTTTTACTAGTACAGCTTGAACTTGCTTTCGTCATTCAGAATTTTGCACTTTATGACCCTCTTAGCTTTCTTTCTTTTATTTTTCTTTCTTTTGTTTTTCTAATTATAAAAAATAGGGGATTTGGTGAAGTCACCAAATAATCCCCTATCTTTTTTAAAAGAAAGTCTCTACTTACTTCTTATCTGCCTGATTAGGTGCAGTAGTGAAGTCAAGAGTCGGAATTTGCGCATAGGTCAAATTTGTAGTGCCAAACTGTACAGTCCGTACTTCTTCCATATCTGATACCTTAATCCATTTACCTTTCATAGACTCCATAGCCGTATTGACATCGCCATACTTCTGGAATTCATCAACAGCCGTGCCCTTTACAGTAACACGTTCTGTTGTTGGAGTTCCATCTTCATTATAGACCCGGCGAGACTTAGAGAAGGTAGAAGGATAAAACGGTTTGGCATTGTCAGTACCGACTTCAACCAGAATATACTGAGCCTTATTAGTACCGAACATACGTTCGAATACTGTATAATTCTCAGGAATCTGGAATACGTCTCCTACTTCCAATCCAGTGTTATCCAAAGGACGAACAGCAGTTGTAAACTTGTTAATCTTCTTAGCGCCATAAGCAAGTTGACGCTTTTCTTCAATTGCAATACTTGACATAACTTTTAATATTTAAGTGGTTGATTGCGGTTTTCCGCTGTGACAATATAGCCGTTTGTAACGGCTAGGGTATACGCTTCTGTATAGGCTAGGGTATTGGGGCGGGAAAAAACCCGCTTTCGCGGGCTTCTCTTATTCGATTTTCAAAATATCTTTCAACGCTACTGTAATATAGAAATAAGTAACGTTATTTTGTGCAAGATAGTGCCTTATCTGAAAACCTGCCTCGACTGCTTTCTTGATTTGTTCACCATATAAAACTATTTTAAGCTGTTTTCTATGGCTCAAAGATACTAATTTGAAAGCAAATCACAACGAAACGTAAAGAAAGGAGAAGCGATTAAAGGAAGATTACGCATTATTTTTGAAGGTAAAGTGCAAATCGGGAACCTCTTTGCCCTCTTCCTTTTGCATATCCCTTATTTCCTTGTATGCCGCCAGCATGTCTTCTCTGGCATCTTCGGCCGTATCGCCATATCCCGACAAGCCGAACCCGGGCATATCTTCCTCTACGTAGCAGGAATAATGCCCATCTTCCGTCTTTTCCATAATAACCGTAACTTCCATAATTGCACTAAATTTCAAATTCAACAATAATAAATCAGTCGTCCGAAAGACCATGGGGTGAAAGGTCAGAGAATTACTTCCCCCAAAAGGGCCTTGCCCGCCTTATGCGTTATTCCGGCCGATACCTCATGACTTCCGTGCCTTGCCATGGAAAATTTGTTTCCCGTTTCCGGACTGCACCCTCTGAAGTATTTCCAAGAACGTGACGACCTGCCCAGCGTTAATCGCCGCTTTCTTGCCTCAAAGATACTAATAATTTGAAAGCAGGCCGCAACGGCATCAAGAAACATACGCATATCCAGAGACTGAAAAGCATACGGCTCCTTGCTTCCTGATGCAAGACTTCTTGCTTGCCGATGCAAGACTTTTTCGAAAAACATGCAAGACTTTGCGGCCCAACATGCAAGGCAATCCGGAGCAACGGCCGGACTGCCCCGCGAAGGGCAAAGCAGCAATATCTGTAAATCCGTTTACAATGACCGTAATTCGGGTACATGCGTAGCGGAGAGAGGAAGATATCTTTGCGCTGTGGTTTAAGCCCCACTGCCTGCGAGGCGGGGACTTGCCGGACAACGGACCCTAAAAAAAGACTTCACACATGAAATTTCAGACAATGGCACTGGCGGTGCTGATGACTTTCCCTGCCGGAACAGACGCCGAAGAGCCCGCAGACGGCGGAGCGATAGACCTGCATGCACATATTGTGACAGAAGAATATGCAGCCCTGACCGCACGGCACGGAGCGACATGCGAGGAGGGATTCCCCCTGCCCCAATGGACGGCAGAGGGACACCTGCAGTTCATGGACGAAGCCGGCATAGGCTGCGCGGTCCTGTCGATGCCTGCTCCTCAGCCGTTCTATGGCGATGTGCAGGAATGCGCACGGTGCGTCAGGAGCGTCAACGAAGAGTCGGCCCGACTGAAAGAAGCATTTCCCGGTCGGTTCCGCTTCTGTGCGGCCTTGCCCCTGCCCGACGTGAAAGCGGCCTTGCGCGAAGCGGTCTATGCGCTCGACACTTTGGGAGCCGACGGAGTGAAACTGGCCTCGAACAGCCGGGGCCTGTACTTAGGCGACCCAAGGCTCGATACGCTCATGGCGGTGCTCAACGAGCGGAATGCGGTGGTCATCATCCATCCCCACGTTCCTACGCCGCCCTCCCTGCCCCAGTTGACGTCGGCCACGCCCGTGCCGGTCTACGAATACCCGGCCGAAACGACACGCGCCGTAACCAATATGCTGGCCCGCAACGTACTGACGCGCTTCCCCCGGCTGAAAGTGGTCGTCCCCCACTGCGGCTCCTTTCTGCCGCTGAGCATCCCACGCATGAAAGCGCTGGTGCCGGCACTGGTTCAGGGAGGCTTCATGCAGCAACCCGTCGACTGGGAGGGCAATCTTGCACGGCTCTACTACGACCTGGCGGGATGCCCCACGAAGGAAGTCATCGGCGCGTTGCTCACCATCACCACACCGGACCACATACTCTACGGCTCCGACTATCCCTATCTGCCGCCCGAAGTACTGAAAGCCAACCTGCAGCGCTTGCGTTCGCTGCTGGCCTCCGATGCAGAACTGGCGCAATATGCCGACCTGTTCCTGCGGGAAAATGCGCTGCGGCTGTTTGAGTAGAGAGACAAAGGGGCCTCCCCGTCCGGAGATTCCGACCCCCTTATTTTATCCACATAAAAGACTTTTTTGCAATGGAAAGACGTGACTTTATCAAGCGTTCACTGCTGGCTGCGGCGGGAGCAGCACTGGGTCCGCGGTTGCTGGCAGGCGAAACGCAGCAAGAAGCGGCTGCGCATCAGAACCGGCCGGGCGAAGGCATACTGAACTTCAACCCGCTCATGCAATACCGCCCGATGGGGCGCACCGGAGTAAAGGTGTCGGCACTCGGATTCGGCATGCTCCGGCTGCCCACAAAGGGCGGTCATGTAGATTACGACCAGACAACGGCCATGGTGCACCGCGCCATCGAAGGCGGAGTGAACTACATCGACACCGGGCGCGTCTACCTGGGCGGCGAGAGCGAACTGGCCGTAGGCAAGGCACTGGCAGGAGGATGGCGCGACAGAGTGTACGTAACTTCCAAGCTG
Organism: Bacteroidaceae bacterium; assembly: GCA_050946375.1. GTDB lineage: Bacteria > Bacteroidota > Bacteroidia > Bacteroidales > Bacteroidaceae > UBA1794. Next base: position 125,710 of record JBMNUT010000001.1, read on the forward strand.
CCCTGGTGGGAAATGGACAGTGCGGACGACTTCGAACGACTCTTCGACGAGTCGAGGCGAGCCATAGGCACAGACGTAATCGACTTCTACCACATACACATGATCATGCACCGCGGATGGCGCGAAAAGGTACTGCCCTACCGGCTCATCGAGAAGATGGAAAAACTGAAGGCCGAGGGCAAGATACGCTTCATGGGCTTCTCCTTCCACGACGGTCTGCAGCTATTCAAGCAAGTAGTGGAGTTCACTCCGGCGTGGGACTTCTGCCTCATCCAGCACAACTACCTCGACTTCGAGTATGAGGCTGGCGTGCTGGGGCCCAAGTATGCAGCCGCCAACGGCATGGGGCTGGCGGTGATGAAACCCGTGCGCACGGGACTGCTGGCCAACCTGCCGCAGGAGATGAAAAAGGCGCTCGCCTCTACGGGCATACACAAGCCCGATGCCGAATGGGCGCTGGACTATCTGTGGGACATACCCGAGGTGAGCGTAGCCGTCAGCGGCATGGGCTCGATGGCCGACGTGGAGGAAAACCTGAAATACGCGGCCAAGGCACAGCCCAACATGCTCACCCCTGCCGAACGCGAGGCACTGGGAGCGGCCATCTACGCCTACCGTCACGCACCGGGGCACATCGACTGCACCGGCTGCTACCAGTGTATTCCCTGTCCGCACAACGTGGCCATCGGCTACATCTTTGCCTACGTCTACAACAACTACCTCGTACAGCACAATTTGCAGCGGACCACGGCCGACTACACCCTGTCCATGTCGCCCGTGCAGCGCGGCGATCCTGCCTCGTCCTGCGTAGGCTGTGGAGCATGCCTGCCCAAGTGTCCGCAACATCTCGACATCCCTGATCTGATGAAGCAGGTAGCCAAAGTGATGGGGCGGTAAGGAGAACGGCAAACGGCAGTCGTGGGTGCGCAGGCAAGACGAGCAGCAATATCTGTAAATCCGTTTACAATGACCGTAATTCGGGTACATGGATAACACCACGGGTGAGGTATCTTTGCAACAAGAAACAGGACGTATGGCCCGACGGCCATCCATCCTCGCTGATTAACCGACAATACTTTTTATAAATAGAAAGGCTTTATCTTATGGAAACCAATCTTTCGTACGACATGTTCATCCCCACCCACGTACTGTTTGGTGCAGGGATGCTCGAAAAACTAAGCGAACAGGCACTGCCGGGCAAGAAGGCGCTGATCGTTATCTCCAATGGTAAATCGACCCGCGCCAACGGTTACCTCGCCCGCACCGAGGAGCAGTTGAAAAAAGCAGGCGTAGAAACTTGTGTGTTCGACGGCGTCAGCCCCAACCCCACGGTAGGCAACGTGGAAGCCGGTGCGCAGGCTGCGCGGCAGGCAGGCTGTGACTTCCTGGTAGCACTCGGCGGCGGCAGCGTAATGGACTGCACGAAAGCCATCGCCCTCATGGCCACCAACGACGGAAACCTGTGGGACTACGTGCCCATCGGCTCGGGCAAGGGACAACCCGTAGGCGTAAAACCGCTGCCCATCGTAGCCATTACCACCACTGCGGGTACGGGCTCGGAGACGGACAACTCCGGAGTCATCACGAAGGAAGACACATTTGAGAAAGCCTTCGTAGGCGACGCCTCATTGTTCCCCGTGCTTTCCATCGTCGACCCGGAACTCATGAAGAGCGTACCGGCAACCTTCACGGCTTACCAAGGCTTCGATGCCCTCTTCCACAGCACGGAAGGCTACATAGCCCGGGGTGCCAACCTGATGAGCGACATGTATGCCCTCGAAGCCATCCGCAACCTGGCTGAATATCTGCCCCGCGCCGTACAGAACGGCAACGACCTCGAAGCGCGTACCCACGTAGCCTTCGGCAATACCCTCTCCGGCGGGGTGATGTGCCTGACGCTCATTACCAGCGAGCACGCCTTGGAACACGCCCTTTCGGCCTACCATCCTGAGCTGCCCCACGGCGCAGGCCTGATTATGGTCAGCAAGGCTTACTACAAATACTTCATCGAACATCACGCCTGCGACGACCGTTTCGTCCGCATGGCGCAAGCCATGGGCATGCCCGAGGCCTCGAAACCGGAAGATTTCCTCACGGCTCTGACGCGCCTGCAGGAAGCCTGCGGAGTAGCCGACCTGAAGATGTCAGACTACGGCATCACGCCCGATGAGTTTGAGACGCTGATGCGCAACACGCGGGACGTAATGGGCATCATGTTCAGCAGCGACCGCGTACAGATGAGCGACGAGGACATCGTGGCCATCTACCGCGAGTCGTACAAATAAGCGAGCAAGACACAGGAGAATGAAGCCTATTCTTCTCACGGTGCTCTGCCTGCTGTGCGCGGCATTAACACAAGCGTCCTGCACGGAAGAGCACGAGCAAAGGGAAAACGACATGGACACCATCGTACTGACGGCGGGCAACCACCGACTGACCGCTACCCTGGCCGACAACAGCTCGGCACGGGCCTTGAAAGAAGAGTTGTCGAAAGGCAACATTACCGTACGGATGGAAGACTATGCCCACATGGAGAAAGTGGGACCGCTGGGCAGAAATCTGCCGCGGAACGACCGTCAGACGACCACCGCGGCCGGCGACCTCATCCTCTACCAGGGCAACCAGTTTGTCATCTACTACAGCCCCAACAGCTGGTCCTTTACCCGATTAGGGAAGATTGACGGCGCCACGCGCGAGGAGCTGCTGGAAGTATTGGGCGAAGGAGACGTAACCGTAACCCTGTCGCTGAAATAATTTTACAATCTCACCATTATGAACCTGAAGACCACAGTCATCGCCTTGTCGCTCCTCATGGGAGCAGGCAACGCAAACCTCTTCATCAACGCACAAGACATGAACGCACAAGAAGAAAAGAAGAACACCGAAGTTCCGGTAATCAGCGCCTTCCCCGTAGGAAGCGAGAACACAGGATACCAACAGTATTTCACCGGCAAATCGTGGCTGGCATCGCTTACGAGCAATAAGGAGCTGAACGTGCCGATAGCCAACGTAACCTTCGAACCCTCGTGCCGCAACAACTGGCACAGTCACACCGGAGGACAGATACTGATTGCCGTGGGCGGCGTAGGTTACTACCAGGAAAAAGGGAAACCGGCACGACGCCTCAACCCCGGCGACATAGTAGAAATCGCACCCAACGTCGTGCATTGGCACGGCGCAGCGCCCGACAGTTGGTTCTCGCACCTGGCCATCGAGTGCAACCCTGCCACCAACAAAAACACTTGGCTGGAACCCGTGACCGACGAGGAGTATGCCGAGGCAGTGAAATAAACTTATTCTACACAAACGATGGGAGGAATTTCCTCCCATCTTCATATCCTGAAAACTGAAACATGAAGAAAATAATTCTCCCACTCGTGCTGGCCGTCGGCCTCCAGGCAAGCGTCTTTTCGCAAGAGACAGACCGGATAGCGACCTGCAAGCAGAACTATGCCGCCCTCTTCGGTGGGGAAGCCCTGACGGGCGAAGGCACCGACCCGGAAATGATGGACATCCTGCAGAAATTCATCTTCGGCGAAGTCTTCACGACCGGCACACTCACAATGAAACAACGCGAGCTAATCACGTGCTGCACCCTCGCCACATTGCAGACACTGCCCCAACTCAAGGCGCACGCTGCTGCCGCACTGCGCGTAGGGGTCACACCGACAGAACTGCGCGAAGCCATGTATCTCACCGCACCCTTCGTCGGCTTTCCCAAAATGCTCAACGCCGTAGGGGCAGTCAACGAAGTATTCCGCGAAAAAGGCATCAGCCTTCCGCTGAAAGCACAAGGCACTACGGACGAAAACACCCGGCACTTTCGGGGAAAAGCCCTGCAAGACAGCCTCTACAAGGGCGGAATTTCGAACGTAATGGCCAACGTTCCCGGCGGGATGGGCAACGACGTAGCCCGATTCCTGACCGACTATTACTTCGGAGATATTCACACACGGGGCGGGTTGGACCTGGCCACACGCGAATTGTTAGGCTACTGTGTCCTGACGGCTGCAGAGGCCGAGAGCCAACTCCAGTCGCACTACCACGGAAACCTGGCTGCCGGCAACAGCCCGCAGACAGTGGCTGCCGCCGTAATACAGACCCTCCCCTACGTAGGCTTTCCCGCCGCCATCAAGGCCTTGCGCATCATTGCAGCCCAAGAGGCCGAGCGGACGAAAAGCGCGGAGCATAATCTGGTACGGCTGTCGAAGATAGTGGTCGACCCGAACAGCCTCGACGCGTACAACGCACTTCTACGCGAAGAAATAGAAGCCTCCATGCGCCTCGAACCCGGTGTGCTGACACTGTATGCTACGGCCGAGAAAAACGCACCCGAGCGCATTACCATTCTCGAAATATATGCCGACAGCGCCGCCTACCAGAGCCACTTGAAAACGCCCCACTTCCTGAAATACAAGAGAGGTACTCAGGAAATGGTCAAGCAGCTGGAGCTGGTCGACACCACCCCACTGATACCCGGCCTCAAAATCAAGTAAGGGCGAAGGAAAAGTAGCGTCACTCATTTCCGATAACGCAGCGGGGACATCCCGACATGCCTCCTGAAAAAACGGGCAAAAAAGGAGGAGTTCGGAAAATGAAGCTCCTCGGCAATCCGGGTAATGCTCTTATCGGTGGAACGAAGCTGGAGCTTGGCCTCGCGTATGAGGAAGTTCGCCAGCCAGAAATGCACCGTCTTGTCCGTGACGGCCTTGACCGTACGCATCAGATGCTTATCGGACACGCAAAGACGGTCGGCATAGAAAGCCGCCGTATGCTCTTCCTTATAATAAATGTGGAGAAGGCGGAAAAAGTTATCGACAAGTTCGTTCCGACGGGAAACCTCGACGGTTACGACCCGATCCGAATAGATACGGCTCACTTCCATGATGAACGAGAAGAGCAACCCTTTCGTGATTTCTTCGCTGTGGGCGCAACTGTTATGCCGCCTCCCTATGAAATCGAAATACTGCATTACCAACACATACGTTTCCTCGTCGAGCCGGCGGCAAGGCGCATTCGTAGCCTTGTCCGAAATGTCAGCTTTCAGCAGCAAAGGGAAATCGGCCAAATACTCAAAATCGAAATACAGATATTCAAAACGGAAATCGTCAGTATGCGACAACCCTTGGAGCAACATATTGGGAAGCAGGAACAAAAACGAGCCCTTACGCAGCAGTAAGTCGTGACGGTCTATCTCCACCAGCGCGTTGCCTTGCAAGACCAGCAGAAAACATACGCTGCCTATCCGGGTACGCTGCAAACGATTCTTGGGGAACAGGCGGTTTATGTCGTCCGTGGCGGGGACAATGCCAAATTTATCTGCGTGCATCATAGTCAAACAACATTCGGGACAAAAATAAGCGATTATCGGCAAACGGCCTTCCCTTATATCACTTTTTGGACAATATTGGCAGGGATATGGACGAAAGGCTTCCGCCAAAAGTCGGGAACTTTGCAGCCGACAAATTAAGAGGTACAAAGATTATATGACAACAGCAAACCGAAATTCCCAACTTTACCTGCTACCCGTAATCGGCGCCATCTCCGCTTTCGGTCCGTTTGTGACCGATTTCTATCTGCCGGCGCTACCCGTATTGAACAAATACTTCCACACGACAGCTTCTTTAGTGCAACTGAGTTTGACATTCAGCATGATCGGACTGGCCGTCGGCCAGCTCATCATCGGCCCGCTGAGCGACAAGTACGGACGCAAGAGCCCGCTATTGCTGTCGCTGGCCGCATTCTGTATCTCCACGATAAGCTGCCTCTATGCCCCCAACATCCATTGGTTTATATTTTTCCGCTTGATACAAGGACTGGCAGGGTCCGGAGGAGTCGTCATTTCCAAGTCCATCGCCACGGACCTCTACGAGGGCAAAGAACTGACCCGCTTCTTCTCCCTTCTCAGCAGCGTGCAAGGCCTGGCACCCATTTGCGCGCCGGTATTGGGAGGCGTATTGCTGGGAGTAACCAGCTGGAAAGGCATTTTCTGGATATTGCTTGCCATCGGCATCCTGCTGGTGATAGCGCTCGCGTTCTTCAAAGAATCACTTCCGAAAGAAAACCGACAGAAAGAAAGCATATTTGCCACCTTCCATCACTACATTCCCGTGTTCCAAAACGGACAATTCATGAACTATGTATTGGTACAGGCCTTCGCCATGGGCGTAATGTTCACCTACATTGCCGCCTCACCCTTCATCTTCCAAAGCCATTACGGCATATCACCCGTGGCATACAGTCTCTGCTTTGGCGCAAATGCCATAGCCATTATGCTGGGCAACCTTGTCGTCTCCTTCTTCCGCAGTGCAGAGCAGGCGATGAAAGCGGGAGTTGCAGGATTCGGACTGGTTAGCCTCGCCGTAGCGGGCGCATTCGTAATCGACGCGCCGGTTGCAGTCGTCGAAGGCATACTGTTCCTCTTCCTTTTCTTTCTGGGCCTGATATTGCCGAGTTCCACCACACTGGCTCTCGACAAAGAACGGGAGAACTCCGGAAATGCATCGGCCCTGCTGGGCTTTCTGATGTTCCTGTTCGGCAGTGTACTCTCCCCGCTTACCGGACTTGGGAACATGCTTTACACGACAAGTGCCATTATCGTCATGTGTTGCATCGGGGCCTGGATTTGCACCCGCAAGGCAACAGCATCTCTCGCCGTAAAGAAAGTACGGGCATAACAGTACCTTCCCCCCAACCCCGCCAATACGGGAAAGAGCGCACAAGCCCTACATTTTGAAATGTAATAGTAAATATCAAAAGCTAATCAAATATTCTCATTTCCAAAATTCCGCTTCCTCCATTTCTTTTTTTAACAGTATCAGGAAGAAAAAACGGACAAGAGGAAGACGAGCAGAACTGCGTTCAACAGGAGGGAAACGATGGTTATCGCAGGCCAAAGAATGCAGAAAATCAGCACGTTTATCCGCTCGTAGGACAGATTCATCCGCCGCCCGTAGTAAAGCAGCCATTGTACACACAGGTTGAAGATATTGGGCTTCAAATCCCTGGTGTAGTACTTGTTCCAAAAGCGAATGAATGCCTTTTCAGAACAAGCACACAGCGGGAGAATAAAGAACAACTGTAGTCCTCTAAACAGCAGCAGGGGAATGGTTGTTATGCTCATATATTTTTAATGCTTCAGACAAAAGCATTCTGCATTCGTCCGTCATTTTAGGTGTTCTGATTTTAATAGATTGCCTTTTAAAGACTATTTCTATTTCAGATTTTGAATTCTCATCTAAAAGGATATCCAAATATATTTCAATCTCATCTTCTCCCTTCACCAGATTTATCCCCGGTTTGTCAGAGCCAGGATCTAAAAAATCTTTTTGCTCATATCCCCACTCGCGAGAAAAAATCAACAAATTCCGATAAACCGGCTTGATAGTCTAACGGAAACCTATCGCGAAATCCAGCCTCTAATGCAGTTCCAGCGACTGATGGGAATTTATATAGCCAATAGACAACGGTCAATCCTCCTATTCCCATCAAAATGTATTCGAGTATCTGTATCATGCTTATATTGGTTTTGGAGTTCTTAAAATTTCACATTTCCTACGGACGTTTCCATTCGCCCACCATGTATTCCGCAAGTTCCTTGAACACCGTACCTGCCATCAGTCCGCCGCTCGCAGGCAGTCCCTCCTTATTGAGCGTGACGATCATGCTGTACTCAGGATTGTCAGCAGGAAAATAGCCGCAGAACTCGAGAGCATATTCACCGTCGGGAAGCAATAGCGTACTTGTTACACCCGCCACTTTAACCATCTGGCTTTGAGCCGGCCTTCCTAATCCATCAGTAACCGCATATTCCAAAGCCTGCCTCATGTCGGGATTGTGCAGCACAGCCTTGGAAGTAATGAAAGTCAAGTTCTGCAATGGCGTAGTGAGAATGCCATATCCCGACAGATCACGGACAAGACTGCTATCCTCCACCTGATAGCCCAACTTGCCCAATGCTTCAGCAAGAGCCTGCCCGTTCTTGAATGCCTTTTTCATCGTCTTATAAATGGCGATGTCTGATGAAGAAGCAAAACCCTGCTCCAGCGTAATCCTTCCGTAGCCGCCTCTACGCCAATTATGGTCGTACAAAGTGTCATTATCAACAATTAAAACGCCGTTGCCTACATTGACGGTATCGGAGAGGCTTACCGACTTTGTTTCCAAAGCCGCCAAAAGTACGGCCGTGCGCACTAATCCTGATGCTTGAAGCAGGGAATCATTACCTACGGATGCCTTGACTTCGCCAGTCTGCACGTCCATGATGATAATCTGTCCGGTTGATGCGTCAAATTCGGCGAGTTTCTCTTGCAGGACAGAGTCGGCTTTTGCTTGCAAGTCAGCATCGATAGCCGATGATTGCTTTTGTTGTCCCGTGTTGCAGGCTGCGAGGCTCACAAGGACGATGAATGACAGGAATATGGTTCTCATAAAGTGTGTGATTTTGCTGGATAAAGGTAGTACTTTTTTCTGATTCCGTCTATAAAACAGACTTTCTTGCAAAATAATCGTCATGCCTTCAAAACTTTATTGAAGTTCTGCCATTTTTGGAAAATCCACTTTATAAAGCGTTTAATCAAGGAAGTCGAGTCTATGTCATTTTCCAGTTCTTCTATTTCTCGTTGAATTTGTATGAGCTTACTGTAATCACAGAGCAGATAAGACGAGATGATTTTTGCATTTTCCCAATTAATCTCCTGATTATTTTGATATGTGCAGCATGATTTAATGATGTCTATAAAACTTTCATCTGGATATGCATATATTAAAGCGTAGTTCTTCTTTTTTATATCAACATTTAAAAGAGTCTTGTTATTATCATAAGAAGAAAGAAGACCGCAATATTCTTCTGCCTCATCCTGAAAAGTATAGGTTACGATGTAAAGCCCATAAACAGAAGCGGTCAATCTTGCCTGCCATTTCTGGTCTGTTTCAGGAATGTATTCATAATTTGTCGGTTTGCAGCCATTGGATTGCTCGTTTTCACCCTCGAAATATTTCCAGATTCTCTCTCCTTTTCTGTATTTATATAATTCTTGGGATGTATGATTGGCTCCGCTGCATTCAATTAGGTATAATCCATCCTTTTGTGCGATTGCTTCTTTCGATATTAGCCCATTGGCATCCTTGTCGAAGTTATATTCTATCACTTCTTTGATTTGGTCTTTGACAGCTTCCGCCAACTCTGCCCATTCGTCAGGTTTGGTACTGTACGGGAGGTTAAAATATCCATTCATTTTCACAAGGTTGTAATGCGGTATATCACTTTCAGGGGTGGCTTGAATAAAATTACCGTTTACATAATCATCTCTAAAGCCACCAAAAGTAATGTAGCTGGCATCAGCTATCCCTATTTCTTTCATTCGTTGAACAGTGTTACGACCACCACCGCCAACGCCAATAATAAGTATCTTGCTCATAATTATCATTTTTATTAGTGGTACTTTTTCTAACTCTTCCTATAAAACAGAGTTTCTTCTAAAAAAGTACAACCCGTTTTCATGTCCAAAGTTCAGTCTGCATTACTTCTTCTGTTAAGTACATCAGGGAGAAAAACAGACAGTTCATTACCGCAGTATCACCCTCTGCCCCGCAATTCGGACAGATTACTTCATCGATCTGCTCGTTATCAAAGCTGTCCAGATAGATTTGCGTGACTCGTTCTGAACTTATCCTTGCCCCAGCTCCAGTTCCCCAAGCAACTGCTTTATTTCGCTGCTCTTACGGAGTTCGTGGTAGGCCTTTCCTCGCGCAATCAGCCCTTCCGCCCGTAAGTCGCCGAGGCCGTGTGCCGCTGCCTATGTATTCCGCCATCTGCCGCGCCAAGCAAGGGTGAGTTCATGCCCGTTGAGGAGCATGCCTCTGTATGATGAGTCCTACGATTGTTCCGTTCCAGCCGAAGGCGTCCAAAAGCCTACGTACAAACACGAAAAAAGCGGCTATCTTATTTCGACAACCGCTTGATTCTCTGGTGATCCGCTTGGGGCTCGAACCCAAGACCCCAACATTAAAAGTGTTGTGCTCTACCAACTGAGCTAGCGAATCTCCGTTTTTGCGCTGCAAAGGTACACACTTTTGTGAGAACTACAAAACTTCACGCTCTTTTTTTGCTTGTGAATGCGCTTTTTTCAGGACGGATGCGCAAAAAACTGTCGGAATGAAGTCATTTGAGTTACGCGACAAGGCTCAAAAAACGTTTGCTCGCCAACCAAAGAGATATACACCACTGACAAAAAAGGCACAATTCTTCTCGTGAAAAGCACCGTACCTTTTCTTCAAAAGATGCAGCAGTTTTCAGAAAAACGACCGCACCACTTATTCTTTTCCGCGGGATGAGTTCTCTCCAACGCGGCAATCTCACTACTCAACGGAGCCTGCCGCCGGACTGACTGTCCTTACCGGAAGAAGCCACAGAGCCATCCCCCTCTTTTCGGGGAGCAGCCTCCGAAGGCTCCGCAACGGGCTCTGCAGCAGGCGCAAGCAGGTCGCCCGCGTCGTCCGCCTCCAGCCCGTCGCGCGCAATGCGGTAACGCCGGTAGTAAGCCAGCAGCAAGGAAGTAACCGGAAGGGCTATCACCATTCCCGTAACGCCCAGCAAGGTGCCCCAAACGGAGAGGGACAAAAGAATTATCGCCGGGTTCAGCCCCGTAATCCGACCCATGATTTTCGGCACGAGCAGCATGTCTTCCAGCACCTGCACCGTGGCAAAAACCAGAAAAAGATAGAAGAGCAGCAGCCAAAAGCTCTCGCCCGTATAGACCGACTTCATGAGGGTCAGCAGGATAGTGGGGAACAAAGCGATGACCTTCATGTAGGGAATCAGCGTAAGCACCCCGACAAACAGGCCCATGGCAATGGCCATAGGCAAATCGATGAGCAGAAATCCGAGCGAGGTGAGGACCGCCACGATAAAGGCGATGAGCGACTGGCCACGAAAGTAGCGGTTCATCGAATTTTTGACGTCGTTTACCAAACGGGCCACCCGGTTTCGGTGACGGGCCGGCAGCAAAGGAATCCAACCGCTTGTCAGGGCTTCGTAATCCAGCAGAATAAAAAACGTATAGAGCAAGACAAGTAGCGCTGTCCCTACCGTCCCCAGCAAAGAGAACGACTGCGAAAGAATTTTCTGCAAGCGGGGTATGATGGCTTCCCCTATGCCCATGATATTTTCCTTGGTCAGATAGCTGCTGAGTTGCTCGAAATCCACATATTTGTTGACGAACCTGTTCAAAGCCGCGGGAATCAATGAGACTTGTGAGTCGCCCTTTTCCCCCAGATAAGCGGCAATCAGCTTGTTCACCTTGCCCAATTCCTCAAAAACCGGCGGCACCACCAGTTCGTAGACTCCCCAAAACAGCAATGCTACCAGTACGAAAGTCAAGAATATGGCCAGCACTCTGTTCTTCATACGCATCTTATATTGGAAGAAGCTCACCAGAGGATGCAAGAAATAGGCGAGCAGAAGCGCCACGAAGAAGGGGAAAAGAGCGCCTTCCAGCAAATAAAGGAAATAGAAGGATACGGCAATCAGGGTACCCACAATCAGATAGCGGGCAAAACGGTCAAACGTAATGGGAGATTCGAGCATGGCCTTTTTAAAATAAGGATAAAAAAACAGCCCCACCAAAGCCTCGTTTTGCACGAGAAAGCCTTGCAGGAAGGGCAAAAGAATACGATTTGGTGCAAAAATAATACATTTTTCGCGGCTAACTTTCGGATTCTATATATATTTGCCCCAAAAAGTTTGCATTAGATGGGGAAACTTTTTATCGTTCCTACGCCAGTCGGCAATCTGGAAGACATCACCTTACGCGCTTTACGCATTCTGCGCGAAGCAGATGCCATATTGGCCGAAGATACGCGCACCACGGGAATCCTGCTCAAGCACTACGACATCAAGAAACCCATGCTTGCCCATCATAAGTTCAACGAGCACCAAACGATAGAACAGCTTGCACGGCGCATCGAATCGGGCGAGTGGAACAGCGTAGCCCTCGTCTCCGACGCGGGTACACCCGGCATATCCGACCCCGGATTCATGCTGGTGCGCCTCTGTGCCGAGCAGGGCATCGAGGTAGAATGCCTGCCCGGTCCCACGGCCTGCATCCCGGCGCTCATCAACTCTGCGCTGCCCTGCGACCGATTCGTATTCGAAGGTTTTCTGCCTCAGAAGAAAGGCCGTCGCACACGTCTGGAAGCACTCCGGCAGGAAACCCGCACAATGATTTTCTACGAATCTCCACACCGTGTGGCCAAAGCCCTCTCCCAAATGATTGAGACATTCGGCGCCGACCGCCCGGCAGCCACCGTACGCGAAATATCCAAGCTGCACGAAGAAACCCTCCGGGGTACGCTTTCCGAACTGCAGCAGCACTTCACCGACGAAGAACCGCGTGGCGAATTTGTCATCGTCGTAGGCGGCATGCCGCAAGCTCCACGGGAGAAGCGCTCGAAATACCAAGATATTAACCCCAAAAACAACGAAGAGATATGAAAAAACAAATGTTCCTTTTAGTTGCCGGAGCAGCATTCATGCTTGCCGCGTGCAACGATTCTTCAAAAGAGACTACCCGCCTACAAGAGACCAACGACTCCTTGCGCGCCCAAATTGCAGCCCGGGATAGCGAAATGGACTCCGTTTTGACCATCTTCAATGAAATCCAGGAAGGATTCACCCAAATCAGCCAAGCACAAAACCGCATCACCCTGTCCCGAACGGGCGACCCCGGAAACCGGCAGGCCGCACGGGCACAGATACAAGAGGACATGAAATTCATCATCAATACGATGAAGAGTAACAAAGAACGCATCGCCCAGCTCCAGGCCCAAGTCAAGAAACAAGGCATGAACACGGCAGCCATGGAAAAGACCCTGGCCTCCATGCAGGAAGAACTGGTAATGCGCAACGAGCAGATCGAAGCCCTGCAGGCAGAACTCCAGCAGCGAAACATACAACTCGAAGGACTGGACAGCGAAATCAACGAACTGAATGCCAACATTGAAGCGCTGGACATCGAAAATGCACAAAAGGATAAAATCGTTTCCGAGCAAGACAAAAACCTGCATACGGCCTACTTCGCCATCGGAACCCAGCGGGAACTGAAGGAAAAGCGCATCCTGGAAGACGGAGAAGTGCTGAAAGGAAACTACGAAAAGGACTACTTCACGACCGTAGACATACGCTCTTGCAACACAATCTCCCTCATGAGCAAGAAAGCCAAGCTGCTCACTACGCACCCCGCCTCGTCTTATGAGCTGACCAAAGGCGCCGATAAAAACCTGACGCTGAAGATCAACGACCCGAAAGCCTTCTGGAGCATCTCCAAATACCTGGTCATCAGAGTGTGGTAAACTACAAGTCCCTCTTCTTTGACCTTGACGATACCCTCTGGGATACTGCTGCCAATTCGCGTAGCAGCCTCTCAGAGGCTTTCGTATACTGCAACTTAAGCCGGTTTTTCCCCGACTTTGAGACATTTTACCGTATCTATTCTGTCCGAAACGAGCAACTATGGACAGAATATGCTGCCGGAAGAATCGACAAGTCCCTGCTCAATTTCGAGCGTTTTGCCCATCCCTTCCGCCAAGTCGGCCAGGAAACAGGCACACCCGACGGCTTCCAGCCGCTCGATCCGCAAGGCATTCTGCCGGCCGACGCAGCCGCACTGGCTACGGGACGCCCCTTGCTTGAGACGTTTGCCAAGCAATTCTTTCTCCTCATCCCTACCCAGAAACGCACTGTTCCCCATGCCTTTTCCGTACTTCAGGCCCTGCAAGAACGCGGATACCGCCTCTATATTCTCTCAAACGGCTTCCGCGAACTTCAGCACCGCAAGATGAAAAACTCCGGGCTTGAAGGCTTCTTCCGAAAAACCGTACTGTCCGACGACATTGCCCTGCTGAAGCCCGACCCACGATTCTTCCACTATGCGCTCTCCGTCACGCAGAGTTCGCCCCGCGAGAGCCTGATGATTGGCGACAACCTCTGCACGGACATCCTCGGAGCCTTTCATGCCGGCATCGACCAGCTCTACTTCAATCCCCGAAAGCTCCCCATCCCGACCGAAAATCCGCCTTCCACCCTGGCGCAAGCAGCGGCTCTGCCCCGCCTGCCCCACGGCTGGAGACCCACATTCGAGGTTCACTCTCTGGCCGAAATACCCAGCCTGTTGCCCTAAAACATCAGCCACCTATCCCCACACAACCTAATCTTTTTCGACTTATGTTCAACACTTTCGACTTAATCTACTTCAGCCCGACCTTTACCACCCAGCGTATCCTTCGGGAAATAGCCTCCACACACAGCGAAAAGCTGCAACGCGAAATCGACCTGACCCCGCAGGGGAAAACCGCCACCTACGACTACTCTCCGCAAGAGGCACTCCTCATCGGCTTCCCCGTCTATGCAGGACGTGTTCCCCAGCCCTTCACCGAACGCATCAAAGGCCTGCGCGGCGCAAACTCGCCCGCAATCATCGTAGCCGTATACGGCAACCGGGCTTACGACGACGCCCTGATGGAAATGAAAATGGTGCTCGAGCAACAAGGTTTCTACATTGCCGGTGCAGCGGCTTTCATAGCCCAACATTCCATCGTTCCCAGCATCGCCTCCAGCCGGCCCGATGCCGAAGATTTGGCTTACGCACGACGCTTCGGACAGGAAGTATTCGAAAAACTGGAAAAAGCTGCCCCCTGTTCGCCCCAAATGCCCGGGCTTCCCATCAAAGGGCAAGTACCCCTGCGCCCCTACTACCGCATGCCCGTCCATCCGAAGGCCAACCGGCACTGCCAGAAATGCGGCCTTTGCGCCCAACAATGCCCTATGGGAGCCATTCCCCTGCAAAACCCCAAAGAAACCGACCCGCAACTTTGCATAACTTGCATGCGTTGCGTCCACATTTGCCCGCACCACGCCCGGAATATCAACTTCCTGGTACGGCTTCTGACCCGGCGCAAACTCTCCAAACTATGCAAAGAGCGGAAACGCCCGGAATGGGTCTTATAAAAAAAACATCCGCATGCGCTACCTGCTACCCTCGCTCTCCGCGTCGGCAGGCAGGTCAGGCATGTCCGGAAGCTCCTCAGGAAAATCCGAAAAATCAAGCCTGATTGCCGTCGAATCAGCCGGCACTTCGAGCCCTTCGACAGCGGGCCCCGACAAAACCACCTGCTCAGGAGACACAGCCTCAGCCTCTTCTTCCGAAATCACTCCCCGCGCCGCCAGCAAACGGCCGATTAAGTGGAAATAGCCCGTCAGCTTAGGGCTGGCGTGCCTCTTGTCATCGGCCAGCAGCCACAGGTATTTTTTAGGCCGGGGCACAAGTGCCGCCAAAAAGACCGCCTCGCTCGGCGTGAGGGCCGCCGGTTCTTTCGAAAAGTAGAAGGCTGTCGCCTCACGGGCGCCGTAAATGCCCGGTCCCCACTCGCAAATATTCAAATAGACCTCGTACATCCGCCGTTTGCTGCAAAGGTTTTGGCTTTCGATGAGCCACGTCAGCACAGACTCCTCCAACTTTCGGAATAAGTTCTTGTTCCGATTCAGAAATACATTCTTCACCAGCTGCATTGATATGGTACTTCCGCCACGAGCGAAGCGGCCCACCCGCAAATCATAGGCTAAAGCCTTACGAAGTGCGTCGATTCGGAAGCCGTCATGCCCGTAAAACGAGCCGTCCTCCGACTGCATTACCGCTTGCTGCAGGACTTCGGGGATACTGTCCAGCGGCAAAAAGCCCAGATGACTGGGGCCTACGAGAAAAGTGCGGACGGGAACTCCGTTTTCATAGGCCGTATAAAGGAATTCACCATTCAGTTTCAATAAATCCGATGCCCCGTAGTCCACAATGCGGAAGCCATCCGTCTGTACGCTGCTCTCCAACTGCAAAGAGTCCAGGCAGTCGAAATCCACATCCAGCAGGAAATGCCAAGCCAAGCGCCCCTCGCAGCGAATATCGGCCAGCGATTCAAACAGCGCGTCGGGCAAAGCCTCGAAAAACTGCTGGGCCGGGAAGAAAGGCTGCTCCACCGACACCCGCACCTTCCAGTCCTTTCCCGCAGGCTTCCGCACCAATATGGAAGGCGACAGGGCAAAACCATTAAAAGAGTACTTGGAACGGTCGGTAAGCTCTGCATAATCTTTCCCGATGTGCGCATCACAATCCACCGACAGCTGCCGGAGCCACACGGGAGTGGGCGCCAATGCCCGATTGTCGACCGTGAGGCTGTCAAAATCAAGCCTCCCGACCAACGAAGTATAGTCGCCGGAGCGCGATTCATCCAGCCTCATCGACAAGGCACGGAAGGCTATCTCCGTATTCCAGCGCTCCAAGGCCGGCACGCGCACCGCCTCTCCTCCAGCCGCCGACAGGTTCAGCGCCAGACTCCTGCGCGAAGGGAGCAAATGCCCCTGCGCAACCCAGTTCCAGCGCCCTCCATGGGTAAAGACCTCCACTTCTTCGCTGAAATTCCCGTCCTGTTCCCGAAAATAAGGAAGACGAACGCCCAGCAAATGCCCGTCGCGCTCATAGCTGACCAGCAAGCCGTCGACCTGCGCCCGCTCGGGCAATACGCGGAAAAGCAAGCTCAACAGACGGTCGACCTGCTTCCCATAGTCGGGAGCAGAGGGAGCAGCCGAAGCCGCTCCCTTATGGAAAAGAAAAGAATAATTCGCATGGTTGCCGGACTTCACGGCAGTCAATCGCAAATCACGGCAGCATACCTCGTCGACATCCGGCTCTCCGGAGAGCAGTCCCCACAAGTCCAAACGCACCGAAACATAGTCGGAACTCAGCAGCGTGTCAGCATCGTGCGGGACAACCGTCAGGCCCTCCATCACCACTTCCCGCAATCCCTCGAGCCGCAAGTCCGCATAACGGACCGAAACGCCCCGCTCCCGCTCGAAACGCTCGATGCGTTCCGACGCAAAATGCGCCAGCAGACGATTGCGACACAAATACAAGGAAAGCAGACATACGGCAAGCACGGCCACTACGACAGCCGCACAGCGCCCTCCCTTTCCGCTCATCCATGAACGGAAACGGGCACCGCTCTTCCGCAAAGCCGGCGCACTCCGGCGAAAACCTTCCGAAAGACGCCGGCAGAGGAGATGCACTTTTTCGCGTAACATAATTATATATAAGGTATGCAACCGCTCTCGTCTCCTACCAACTATCGGTACGGAACGAAGAAGCCGGGATGCCGAAACAATTATAAAGCGACGGCTGAACTACATCTTTGAAGCAGTACCGCACAGCCACCGGCTCTGCGACCTTGTCGCAAGTGACGGTAACTTTATCATGCCCCGTAATGGCCGCCCACGTAGCGGGATGGAACACTTTGTCAGCTCCGGCCACCTCAAATCCGCTAAGCACATGCCCCAGCGGCGCAAGGCCCAGTTGTCCGACCGCAAAGGTAAGCACCGCTTTTCCGTCGCGTACCTCCATCGAGCGATAAACGGGCGCATTGGCTGCAATCACGCTTCCGAATCCGTAGTCGTTGGCCAGTGCGAGATAAGCAAGGCGCTTGCCCACCTCCTGCTTGTCGGCAGGGTGAATGCAGTCATAGTCGCCGATGTCGAGCGTAACGGCCATGCCCGAGTGCGGAATGGCTTCCAGATTTTTCATTTGCGCCTCACGGAGCAGCGCGCCCTGCACGTCTTCCGGCCCGGCGTAGTTGAACGGAGCAATCTGAACGTAGTAGAAAGGCATCGATTCATTGCCCCATTTCCGACGCATCATCTCCACATAAGCCGGTTGCAGGCGGCTGTATTGCTCCGCCCGGCCGCGGTTGGCCTCGCCCTGATACCACAGAAAGCCACGCAAGGTATAGGGCACGACGGGATTGACCATTCCGTTATACAGGACACAAGGGGAATAAGGCGAAGGCTCGCCCGCCGTTTCGCCGAGGAAGCCCAGGTCGAACTCCGGGAAAGCGGCCAGAGCCTCACGGTCCATCCAGGCCTCTATCGGCGTACCGCCCCAGTCGGCTATCAGGATTCCCACGGGCACATCGAGCGTACGTTCCAGATATTCGGCAAAGAAGTAAGCCGTCGCGCTGGCGTTTGCCACGGCCGCCGGCGTATTCTTCTCCCATTTTGCCGTGCATTCCTCCAGCGGTGTGCGGGAAATCTTGCGCGTCACCGTACACATGCGGATGCGCCGCTCGGGAGCAGCGCCCAGGATTACATCGGCAGAGCCCGCCACCGGCTGGCAATCGAAGCCCTTGACCGGCATTTCCATATTCGACTGGCCCGAGCAGAACCATACCTCTCCTATCAGGACATCGCTCAGGACGAGCGGTTCGCCGTCGGAAATCTCAATCGTATAAGGCCCGCCCGCCTCGGGAGTAGCCACTTTCGTCTCCCAGCGGCCTTCCCCCGCGGCAGCCTCGACGGCATATTCGCGGTCCGTCCACGAAGGTTTGATGGTAATGCGCGCCCCCGGCTCGGCCCATCCCCAGAGGGTGGCCTCACTCTTTTGCTGGAGTACCATGTTATCCCCTATGACCGAAGGAAGTTTCACCTTGGCCTGAAGCGGAAACGCCGCCAGAACAACTAAAGCGGCAGCAGCAAGAATCGTTTTTTTCATAATGCACAACAGGTTCTAAGCAGTTTGTTTACCACGAGGTTCACTGCCTCGTTTCGGACTTCAAAGATAGTGAAAGGCGAGCGCAGAGGCAAGCGAAAATAAAATTTTCAGCTTGACTATGCCGAGCCGCATCCTATCTTCGCGCAAGCAAAGTAGTGAAAGGTGAGTGCAGAGGCAAGCGAAAATAAAATTTTCGCCTTGACTATGCCGAGCCGACTCCTATCTTGGGCATAGCCAAAGTAGTGAAAGGCGAGTGCAGAGGCAAGGGAAAATAAAATTTTCACCTTGACCTATGCCGAGCCGCATCCTGTCTTCGCGCAAGCAAAGTAGTGAAAGGCGAGCACATCGGCAAAGAAGAAAAACCAATCCGGCGCCACGGGACGGAAAAAGATGCGGCACTTTTTCCACTTGGCCCTGCATCTTTTCCGAAAAAGACGCAAGGCAAAACGAGCAGAGTGGCAAGTCCCCGGGGATACCTACATGTAGGTATTTTCCGCCTGTGGCGGGCATCAGCGGCCAGAAGCACGGCTGCATATTTGGCAAAGCGCAGGATTAAACGTAATTTTGTGCGAATTTAGCAGAATTAGATTTACCGCACATGCGACTATCAGAACTGAATACTGGCGAAAAAGGCATCGTAGTCCGGGTGAAAGGACACGGCGGTTTTCGCAAAAGAATCGTAGAAATGGGCTTTATCAAAGGCAAGGAAGTAGAAGTCCTGCTCAATGCCCCCCTGAAAGACCCGGTGAAGTACCGCATTATGGGCTACGAAATTTCGCTTCGCCACAGCGAAGCCGACCTGATTGAGGTACTGACTGAAAAAGAAGCACGCCAATTAGCAAACGAGGGACACCAGCCAATAGCCCTGACCTCGCTCGGCTCCATTGCCGAAGACCAGCCCATACCCGAAGAAAAACTGCGCAAGATGGCCCTCGAGAAGCGGCGCACCATACGCGTAGCCCTCGTCGGGAACCCCAACAGCGGGAAGACATCCCTCTTCAACTACATCTCCGGCGCCCACGAACACACGGGCAACTACAGCGGAGTGACGGTGGACGTGAGAGAAGGACACTTCGAATTCCAAGGATACCAGTTCCAACTGGCCGACCTGCCCGGCACTTATTCGCTTTCGGCCTACTCTCCCGAAGAACTCTACGTACGCAAATACCTGACCGAAGAGACGCCGGACGTGATAATCAACGTGCTGGACGCGTCCAACCTCGAGCGCAACCTCTACCTTACCACGCAGCTCATCGACATGAACGCCCGCTTCGTCTGCGCACTGAACCTCTACGACGAACTGGAAGCCTCGGGCAACAAGCTGGACTACCTGCAGCTTTCCAAACTCTTTGCCGTGCCGATGGTGCCGACCATCTCACGAAACGGGCAAGGGATAGAGACTTTGTTCCACATCATCATCAACTTATACGAAGGAGCCGACTTCATCGACCCCAAAACGGGGGAGATAAATCCCGAAGTAAGGGAAGAACTGGACGACTGGCACCGCTCGGTCATCAAAAGCGAAGCTACCCATGAGGAACACATGGAAGACTTCACCGCTTCCGAGCGCCCCCTCAACAACGTACTGCGGCACATCCACATCAACTACGGCCCCGAACTGGAGCGGGCCATCAGCGCCATCCGCGAAGAACTGGCTACCAACGAGTCCCTCCGCGACCGCTATTCGCTGCGCTACCTCTCCATCAAACTGCTCGAGCAAGACCGCGAAATCGAGAAACTTGCCCGCACCCTTCCCGATGCGGACAAGGTGTTCGAAATACGCGACCGCATGGCTCAGGAAGCCTCCGCAGTGCTCAACGAAGACTGCGAGACGGCCATCACCAACGCCAAGTACGGGTTTATCGCCGGAGCGCTGAAGGAAACCTTCGAAGACCGGCATGAAGACAAGCGGCAGCTCACAAGAGTGCTGGACTCCATCGTCACCCACAAAATCTGGGGCTACCTGATTTTCTTCATCTTCCTGTGGATTATGTTCCAGGCCACTTTCTCCTTAGGCCAATATCCCATGGACTGGATTGACGCGGGCGTAGCCGCCCTGACCGACTGGGTACACGCCACCATGCCCGAAGGGCCGCTGCGCGCCATGCTGGCCGACGGTATTCTCGGCGGCGTAGGCGGCGTAATCGTATTTTTGCCCAACATTCTGATTCTATACCTCTTCATCTCGCTGATGGAAGACTCGGGCTACATGGCCCGTGCGGCATTCATTATGGACAAAATCATGCACAAGATGGGGCTGCACGGCAAGTCGTTCATCCCGCTCATCATGGGCTTCGGCTGCAACGTGCCGGCCATCATGGCGACAAGGACCATAGAGAGCCGCAGCAACCGCCTCTTCACGATGCTGGCCGTGCCGTTCATGAGCTGCAGCGCACGCCTGCCTATTTATCTGCTCCTCACAGGCCTTTTCTTCCCCCACCACGGGGGACTCGTCATGCTCGCCCTGTATACCACGGGCATCGTGCTGGCCATTCTCTTCTGCCGCATCATGAGCCTGCACGTAGTGCCTAAGGACGAAGTGCCGTTCGTCATGGAACTTCCCCCCTACCGCCTGCCGACGTGGCGCTCCGTGGCCATACATACCTGGGAAAAGGGCAAGCAATATCTGCGCAAGATGGGGGGCATCATCCTGTTTGCCTCCGTGCTCGTGTGGTTCCTGAGCTACTATCCCGACCACGACCGCTGGGAAAACAGCCAACAGCAGCAGGAGAACTCCTACATCGGCCGCATCGGCAAAGCCATCGAGCCGGTGCTTGAGCCAATCGGCATGAACTGGAAGCTGGGCATCAGCCTCGTCTCCGGCGCAGGAGCCAAAGAGATCGTAGCCAGCACGCTGTGCGTACTCTATCCCGACGAGAGCCAGACGGATGCCGCTGCCGCCACGGACGGCGAAGAGGAAGGCTCCATCTCCCTCTCTGCCCTGGAGCAAGACGGCATAACCCCCTTGGTTGCCTTCTGCTTCATGCTGTTCGTAGTCATCTACTTCCCGTGCGTCGCGACGATTGCTGCCATAAAAGGCGAGTCGGGCAGCTGGAAGTGGGCCCTGTTCGCGGCCGTGCACTCCACGGTACTGGCATGGGTCGTCACGTTTATCGTTTACCAAATAGGCCGACACTTCTGCTGAATGGACTGGCAAGACTTGACCGTAGGCATCATTACCGCCCTGTGCGCCGTGCTTTTCCTCAAGCACCTTTTCTTCCCCAGGCGCAGGAAAAGCGGGAGGGCGGCATGCTCCTGCGGAAAAGATACGGCGCGCTCCGGCAAAAGTCACGGCACGATGAAGAAAAAGTGCCCGGACTTTTCGGGAAATGCCGCATGCCAAGGCTGCCCGTTCTGCTGCGAGGCTGAAGAAACGGAAGCCCGACGGGACAAAAACAAAGGATAGAAAAACGCACGACGCCCGCCCGATTTGCACAAACCTCGAAGGCAAATTACAAAAAAAATACATTTTGCTTGCGGCATCCACAGAAACTCTTTATCTTTGCGCCGCATTTAAGAGAGAGTGCAACAAGGTCTCTTGGCCGAGTGGTTAGGCACCGGTCTGCAAAACCGCCTACAGCAGTTCGAATCTGCTAGAGACCTCACAAAAAGAACTCCCCACCGCTTCACACGAAAGCCGGGGAGTTCTTTTTGTATTCCCAGTCCACACACGCCCCATCTCCCAAGGGACTGCCGACAAGGCGCCACCTTAATTTTTAAAAAGGAGGAAAAGGAAGCCCGAAGGCCTGGCAGGTCAACCGGAAGAACCACACCGAGAGCATCAGCAAAAGCAACCCGCCCACTGCATAGATGAGCCGCAAAACGCGGCGCGAAGCCACCGCCGACGGCGCGGGAGCGCCCGAACGGCGCCGCAAAAGGCGGACCACCTGGAAGTAAAACCGATAGAAGGAATGGGCATTGCGGGTCGTGAAAAACCAATCCCAGTTGCACAACGCCGCGACGAAGCACACCAGTCCGCAGAGGAAAAACAGAGCTTGTAGGAAAAAGTGGAAAGCCATGGGCAAAATTCAGTAAATCAAGCGAACAAAAGTCCTGGCGAAAAAGCATCCTCGTAGTGCTCCACGTGCCAGTTTTCGCCGTCGTAGAGCACAGAAATAAGGTCGAAACGCACGGAAAGGTCACACTTTTTCAGGCAGACATAGGCATCGGCCGCCAAGAGGATGTGGCGCTGCTTCCTGCGGTCTACGGCGTCAAGCGGACTGCCATAGTCCTCATCGTGGCGCGTCTTTACCTCCACGAAAACCAATACGCCGTCCTTTTCCGCCACAAGGTCCAGCTCCAGCTTGCCCGACCGCCAGTTGCGCTCGAGTATGCAGTAGCCCCGGTCTTGCAGATACATGGCTGCAATTTCCTCGCCCCGCCGGCCTTGTTCGTTGTGAGTTGCCATCCTTTTCTTCAGGTTTCCCGCAAAAATACTGAATTAAATCGTTGGCTATCAAGAAAACATACCCTAATTTTGTGCCTCAAATGAAGGACTACAGCCGGAAAACGCCGACCCACCGACCCGATTTCTCCGAAGAACGCGACCGAAAGCCGCGCACCGAACGGATATCCGTCTTGCTGACCGAAGAGGAAAAATGCCTGATAGACCGCTTTTTGGAAAGCAGGCGCATCCAAAACCGGTCGCACTGGATACGGCGAGTCGTGCTGGGCGCCGTACAAGAAGGCGCATCGGAATCCTCACTCCTCTTCAGCGAACACGAAATGCGCCGCTGACTCTCACTCCCCTCCCTTTCATCTCTACCCTCTGACATGACCGACGAAGAATACATGCGCCAAGCACTCGAAGAAGCCCGGAAGGCCTATTCGGAAGACGAAGTGCCCATCGGAGCCGTCATAGCCTGCAAAGGACGCATCATTGCCCGCGCACACAATCTGACAGAGACCTTGCGCGACGCCACCGCACACGCCGAAATGCAGGCCATCACGGCTGCCGGAAACTACCTCGGGGCCAAGTATCTGAACGACTGTACCCTCTACGTGACCGTCGAACCCTGCCCCATGTGTGCCGGAGCCATCGCATGGGCCCAAGTGGGGCGGGTCGTATTCGGGGCAGAAGACGAGAAACGGGGCTACCAGAGATACACCCCCGGCCTGCTCCACCCCAAGACCGAAGTGACAAAAGGCATCCTTGCTGACGAAGCCGCGCTGCTGATGCAGGAATTTTTCCGCAGCAAGCGCTGACAATAAACGCACAATAAGGAGCTGAAGAGGAAACGGTTTTTCAGCAATATTCACTACCTTTGCGGCAAAAACTTGCACAATCCAGAGAAATATATGGAATACAACTTCAGAGAAATCGAACCGAAGTGGCAAAAAAGGTGGGTCGAACGGCAGACCTACCGGGTAACGGAAAATAAAGAGAAGAAGAAGTTTTACGTGCTGAACATGTTCCCCTATCCCTCGGGCGCAGGGCTCCACGTGGGGCACCCCCTGGGGTATATCGCATCGGACATATATGCACGCTACAAACGCCTGCGGGGATTCAATGTGTTGAACCCCATGGGATATGACGCCTACGGGCTCCCTGCCGAACAATATGCCATTCAAACCGGACAGCACCCGGCTATCACTACCGAAAAGAACATAGCCCGCTACCGGGAACAGCTGGACAAAATCGGATTTTCCTTCGATTGGAGCCGCGAACTCCGCACATGCGACCCGGAATACTACAAGTGGACGCAATGGGCCTTCCAGCAGATGTTCAAGAGTTACTACTGCAACCGCTCGAAAAAGGCACGCCCCATCAGCGAACTGATCGAGGCCTTCAGCAAAACCGGCACGGAAGGTCTGGACGTAGCATGCAGCAAAGAGCTCACGTTCAAAGCCGAAGAATGGAACAACATGAGCGAGAAAGAACAACAGGAGACGCTCATGAACTACCGGATTGCCTACCTTGGCAACACAATGGTGAACTGGTGTCCGAAATTGGGTACCGTCTTGGCCAACGACGAAGTAGTAGACGGAGTCAGCGTACGCGGCGGTTATCCCGTAGTGCAGCGCGTCATGCGCCAATGGTGCCTGCGCGTCAGCGCCTATGCACAGCGCCTGCTCGACGGACTCGACACAATAGACTGGACAGACTCCCTGAAGGAAACACAAAGGAACTGGATCGGTCGCTCGGAAGGTACCGAGATGTCGTTCAAAGTGAAAGGCAGCGACACAGAACTCCTCATCTTTACGACACGGGCCGATACGGTATTCGGCGTAACCTTCATGGTTCTTGCACCGGAAAGCGCCCTGGTTGCGCAACTCACCACCCCCGAACAACAAAAAGAGGTGGACGCCTACCTGGAACGCACCCGCAAACGCACGGAACGGGAGCGCATTTCCGACCGTAGCGTAAGCGGAGTATTCAGCGGCTCCTACGCCATCAACCCGCTGACAGGAGAGGAAATTCCCATTTGGATTAGTGATTACGTTCTCGCCGGCTACGGAACGGGCGCAATCATGGCCGTTCCTGCCCACGACAGCCGCGACTATGCATTCGCCAAGCACTTCAATCTGGAAATTCGCCCCCTGATCGAGGGATGCGACGTAAGCGAAGAAAGTTTTGATGCAAAGGAAGGCATCATGACCAACTCGCCGAAAGCCGGAAGCCCCGCAGGAGGCCTCAACCTGAACGGCCTGACGGTGAAAGAAGCCATAGCCGCTACCAAAAAATACGTAACGGAAAACGGATTGGGCCGCGTCAAAGTGAACTTCCGCCTAAGGGATGCCATCTTCTCCCGCCAACGCTATTGGGGCGAACCGTTCCCGGTTTATTACAAAGACGGCATGCCTTACATGCTCGACGAGAGCAAGCTCCCGCTCAAACTGCCGGAAATCGATAAATACCTGCCCACGGAAACCGGCGAACCGCCCTTGGCCCGCGCCAAAAACTGGAAGACCGAAGAAGGCTATCCCCTGGAGGTTTGCACAATGCCCGGCTTCGCAGGTTCGTCAGCCTACTACCTCCGTTATATGGACCCCCACAACAACGAGGCATTACTCTCGCATGAAACAGCCGAATACTGGCAGAACGTAGACCTCTACGTCGGGGGAACAGAACACGCCACGGGACACCTTATCTATTCCCGCTTCTGGAATAAATTCCTTTTCGACCTGGGAGTTTCCGTAAAAGAGGAGCCCTTCCAGAAACTGGTGAACCAAGGCATGATTCAAGGCCGCAGCAATTTCGTGTACCGCATCAAGGATACCAACACCTTCGTATCCTTCAATCTGAAAAAGGACTACGACGTTACGCCGATTCATGTGGATGTCAACATCGTAAGCAACGACATTCTCGACATAGAGGCCTTCAAAGCCTGGCGACCGGAGTATCACGACGCAGAATTTGTGCTGGAAGACGGAAAATACATCTGCGGCTGGGCCGTCGAAAAGATGAGCAAATCCATGTACAACGTCGTGAATCCCGACAAAATCGTCGAGAAATACGGCGCCGACACCCTGCGCATGTATGAAATGTTCCTCGGCCCCGTCGAGCAATCAAAGCCCTGGGATACGAACGGAATCGACGGAGTGCACCGCTTCATCCGCAAGTTCTGGAATTTGTTCTATGGGAAAGACGGAAAAGCCTTGCTACTTTCCGACGAAAGTGCCAGCGCCGAAGAACTGAAGTCCCTGCACAAACTCATCAAGAAGGTAACGGCCGACATTGAAGCCTTCTCGTATAATACGTCAGTCAGCGCCATCATGATCTGCACCAACGAGCTCACTTCCCTGAAGTGCCACAAGCGCTCCATACTGGAACCGCTCGTTATACTGATTGCGCCTTTCGCCCCGCACATTGCCGAAGAACTTTGGGAAGCGCTCGGGCATGAAACCAGCGTATGCGATGCCACCTGGCCGGAATACAACGAGCAGTACCTCGCCGAAGATACGGTCAGCTACACTATTTCCTTCAACGGAAAAGCCCGTTTCCAGAAGACTTTCCCCACCGATGCCAGCAACGAAGAAATCGAAAAGGCTGTCCTTTCCGACGAAACGGCGCAGAAATGGATAGAAGGCAAGTCGATTGTAAAAATCATCATCGTACCTAAAAAGATTGTCAATGTGGTCTTACGTTAAACAGACTGGTTCGCCCAGCCAAAAGTACCAATTCATTTGGAACGAAATCCGTGACTATTTTGTCATTACGGTAGGTATTTTCAGCTACGCCCTCGGGTGGGTGCTCTTTTTCATCCCCTACAAAATCACAATCGGCGGCGTAGCCGGTATCGGCGCCATAACGTTTTATGCCACAGGCATACCCATGCAGGTGACTTACTTCGTCATCAACTTGGCACTCATGATAGTCGCGCTCAAATATCTGGGCATGCGCTTCGTCATCCGCACCTCATACGGCATTCTGATGATGACCTTCGCTCTGTGGATCCTGCAGGAGAATATCTCGCCCACGCTCTCCCTTTTGGGAGAAGGGCAGGACTTTCTGGCCTGTACGCTGGGCTCCGTGATGTGCGGCTTCGGACTTGCCATCATTTTCATGCACAATGGAAGCACGGGCGGCACCGATATTATCGCAGCGGCCATCAACAAATACCGAGACATCAGCCTGGGACGGATGATTCTCTACTGCGACATCATCATTATCGCCTCCTGTTATTTCGTTTTCAACGACTGGCGGCGCGTTTTGTTCGGCTATGTTGCGACGTTCATCTATACCTTTACGCTGGATAGCGTAACGAACCGCAACCAGCAGTCCGTGCAATTCCTCATTTTCTCGGAGAAATATGCGGAAATTGCCGATGTCATTTCCGTAAAACTGCACCGCGGCGTCACGGTTCTCGACGGGCAAGGCTGGTACAGCAAGCGCCCGGTCAAGGTACTCTGCATCCTGGCCAAGCGAAAAGAGGCTGTCTCCATCCTCCGGATGGTAAAGTCTATCGACGAACATGCCTTCCTTTCGGAGAGCAACGTACACGGTGTCTTCGGAAAGGGCTTCGACCGCATCAAAGTGAAGTAGCCCCCTTGCGCCTCTCGCTGCAAGACTTCACCCCGAAGGCATACGCAGAAACAAGCACCCCGTGCAAACCGGTAGCAGGTTTGCACGGGGTGCTTTCGTTACAGGCAGCCAGTATCTCAGCCCACGGCCTCTATGGCCTCTTCCAACAGGCCGGCCTGAGCGAGCAAATGCTCCACAAATTCGCGAAACGCCCCCTGCCCGCCTTGCAGCCGACAGACGTATGATACCTCACGTTTCACATAGTCCGGCGTATTGGCGGGGGAAGCCGGATAGCCCACGGCGCGGAGGAGTTTCAAATCGTTGAGGTCATCGCCGATGAAAGCCACGTCCTTCAGCCCGATACCCAGCTCGCCGCACAGCTCGCGCGTCAAGGCCAGCTTGTCTTTCACGCCGAGATAGCAACGCTCGATGCGGAGCTTTTCGGCACGGCGCTGCACGATGGGCGTATTCTCGCCCGTCATGATGGCTACCGGCACGCCGTAGTGCCGCAGAAACGCCACCCCCCAGCCGTCTTTCACGCAGAAACGTTTCATCACGTCCCCGTCCTTCGTATAATACATGCCGCCATCCGTCCAAACGCCGTCGATGTCGGTTATCACTAACTTGGGTAATTCCATATTTCTTGATGCTTGATTTCTTAATCCGTCAGTCGCGCTGGCGTCTCCACTTCCCCGCACGTCCGCGCAGGCCGTCGAGCAGGCCGCAAAACAGCGCACGGTACTTGGCCCCCTTTTGCTGCTCATAGAGGGTCACAAAGACGAGGCGCTTGAAGAAATGGTACTTCAGATGCGGCCACAAAGGCAGGTCGGCAGGGAAAAGACGATGCAGGAGAAAGCCGTTACGCACATTGTAGTACGTACGCGCCGGGGCATATTCGTTGGGAAATACCTCCCGCCCCAGAAGGCGATGCCTGCGGCGCTGCGCCCCGAAACCATGCTGAAGCAACACGTCTTTCAGGCACAGCGTAGGGATACCCGCCCGGCGGGCCCGGTAAGAATACTCCATGTCGATGCCCCAAATGAAGAAGTCTTCGCGGAAAAGCCCCACGCAGCCTATCACCGAAAGCGGATAGATGCTGCCCGAGGTCATGGCCGACCGCACCTCGTCTACCGCGTCGGAAACGGGATAGAGCGTCGTGCCTTGCGACTCGATGCGGTAGTTGGTGGAGAAGATGGCTTCGCGCCCGGCCGACAGGGCAGCCACACGCTCCACATAGCGCTGTGCCTCGCCGGGCAGAAAGCGGCTGTCTTGGTCGAAAGTAATCAGGTGCGTGCAGCCGCCGGCACGTGCGTAGCGGACGGCTTCGTTCAGCGCCCGCCCGATTCCCTCGTTGCGTCCCGTGCCCTTCACGAGGCACTTGCCCGCAGCCACCTCCTCCGGCAGCATGGCCGCCACGCGGCTCCCGCCCGGAGTGTTGTCCCAAAGCAGGAGCTTGTCGACCACCGGCAGATAGGAAGCGACACGGCTTGCAAAAGCCTCATCCGGATGGTAGAGGACCACGACGCCCAGGAGTTTCATCGGAGTGCTTGCGGTTTTCATAAAAAGTGCTGCCACTTTTTCCTTGCCGCGGCGGCACTTTTCACGAGAAGTGCCGCCACACGGGTCGGGAAGTTCAGAGTTCGAGATCGCGGGGATATATGATTTCGTTTTTGGGGATGGGGTTCTTCACCCGTTTCCCTATCACGCTTGCCCGGTCGGCCCACTTGTATCCGTCGCCGGGGCTGAGCATGTGTATCTTGTCTTCCGTCACGATATCGCCGGGCTGCAAGGCCACCTTCGTGGCAATGGAGCGCTCCAGCTTGACGCGCGCGGCGGCTACTGCAGGCTCTATGTACAGTTCTTCGCGCCCCATCCACATCTCCGCTACGCGAATGTCGCGTATCATGCGGTTCACTCCGTCGGGGCCCAGCGAGCCAAGCTGGTCGGTGCCTTTCATGCGGCGGTCGATGGTGATGTGCTTTTCGATGATGGTTGCCCCCATCCCCACTGCCACTACCGGCGCGGCAATGCCAATGGTGTGGTCCGAAAAGCCTATGCGGTACTTGCCGTAATGCTTGCGCAGGTACGTAATGGTGCGCAGGTTCAGATTGGCCGGGTGCGTGGGATACTGACTGACGCAGTGCAAAATGCTGATCTGCTCGTGGTAGCGGGTAATAACGGCAAGGGCGTCGTCCAATTCACGCTTTCCGGCCATCCCGGTGCTCAGGATTATCGGAATTTTCGTCTCGGCCATCGCCGCAAGCAGGGGCAGATTGGTCAAATCGCGGCTCGCTACCTTCAAAAAGTCAGGCGTAAATCGCTTCAAGAGGCTCAGACATCCCGGACTGCACAGCGTCTCTACGAAATCCAGGCCGCGTTCTTTGGCATAGCGGTAGACCTCGAGGTGCGCATCGTCGTCGAGTTCGAGAAAAGCACGGTGCTCGCCGTAGGTGCGCCCGAAGGAGTTGGGCGAATCGTAGGGGCGGTTCATCTGGCTGTCGGTAAGCTCCTCGCTCAGGTCGCGCTTGGTCATCTTCACCGCATCCATGGGTTTGAGGTCGATGCCGAAGGTCTCCTCGCGAACCGGCCTCGACACCAGGTCTACTATGAGCTTGGCAATATCGACAGAGCCATTGTGGTTCTGCCCGATTTCGCCGATGATATAAGTGTGTTCCATAAGAGATATAGGCTATAAGAGTCAGGTTTTACTTTTCGTTCAGGCCGATGTTCCGCAGCATGCGCTCGCGGTAGTCGGGATGTTGCTCCACCAGTTTGAGCAGCGTCTCGTAGTCGCGCCCGCCGCCCGGTGCGGATGCTTCGGCATAGAGCTGTTGGAGCAGGGCGAAATCGTCGGGCGTGTCGAGCGTGAAGCGCAGGTCGCGCCGCCCTTCCAGCGCGGCGGGCAGCGGCAAGAGGCGCACGCGGAACTCGGCGGGGTGCGTGTAGAGGTAGATGGTGACGTGCTCGTGGTCGAGCTTCGCGTCGGTCAACCGGGCCGCGCGGCGCAGGGCTTCGAGCGTAGTCAGCTCGGAGAACAGGCCGAGATGCGACTTGATTACCGGCGTTCCGTCGGCAAAGCCATAAGAGAGATAGTCGGGCGCTTCTCCGGCGAGGCGGTCGTGTTCGCGGAAAAAGACGGGAAACGTGTCGGTCTGCAGGAAGGGATTGTCGCTGCATACGCGAATGAGCCGGTCGATGCCGTAGCATTCTGCCGCCCCGATGAAGCGCCCCAACACGTCGTCCTCGCTCCCCCGGAAGCAGAAAACGCCGTGTTCTTCCGCCACCCGGGCAAGCACCTCGTCCTGAGCCCGTACGGTAGTGGCCACGACCACCGGCATACCGGGGCAGGAGGCCTTGATGCGCTCGAGCAGAATGTCGATGATGCGCTCCTCTCCGCTGAAGGGTAACAGTATTTTGTTGGCCAGCCGGGTCGAGCCGGTGCGGGCCTGTATGATGATTCCGTCCATGTTGTCTTTTTGTCGTTGCGGGCAAAGTTACATTTTTCCTTGCACCTTTTCCCGAAAAGCCGCAAGAGTTTTCTGAAAAAGATGCAAGGCTTTTTCGGAATTCAAGCAAAAATTACGTAGGTTTGCAGAAACCTTAAATACGGAAAATATGAAAACAACAACCCGCAACCTCCTGCTGGCCGCTCTCATGCTGCTGGCACCCGCAGTCTCAACCTCCGCACAGGAAACCGAAAAAGTACGCATCACCCCGCCGCCGGCCGAGCTGGGCCTCGACCCGTTCTACAAGAAATACATGAACGTGAACGGCATCCATGTAGCCAGCTCCTGGCGCGTTCCCGACTCTTGCTTCCAGGCGCTGTACGTAACCCTCAAGGGGCTGACCGACGTGCTGCCCGAAGAAGTGATGCAATCCCTGCTCAAGCACAACACCCGCGTAGGCGTCATGGCGCGCTACGAAGGCACGACCGACATTCCGGAACATGCGCATCTGGTCAACGACACGTCCATCAACTGGGACTTGCGCGCCCGCGGACTGGGCGGAACGCTCTACGAACCCTTCTCGACCTGCGCCGAAGAGAACATACTGGCCTACCAGATCGACAAATACCATGCAGAGGACATCACCATACACGAGTTCGCCCACACGATTCACAACGTAGGCATCTCGCCTGTCTATCCGGACTTCAACAAGGAGCTGCGCGCCGCGCTCGACAAGGCCCTCGCGCAGGGACGGTGGAAAAACACGTATGCAGCCACCAACATCGAAGAGTACTTTGCCGAAGGGGTACAGTCGTGGTTCAACGTAAATGCGGAGATTGCCAACCCGGCCGGCGACGGGAAACACAACCAGATCAATACCCGCGAGGAACTGAAGCGGTACGACCCGACGCTTTACAGCATTCTGAAGCGGTTCTTCCCCGAGAAAGATTTCCAATTCTCCCGGCATAAGAAGGTAAATCTCTACGACTGGCAGGAATAAAGCCCTGCTCAACGGGTGAGATTGAACTTGAGCGTCGCCCCGAAATCGTTGTTGGTAACGGGGTAAGAAGAGCTGGAGATGAGCGGCGTGTTCTTCTGGAAATCGTAGTAAACCTGCAGGGTCAGCTGCCGGGAGAGCTGGTAGTCGGCCGAAAGGGATATCTTCAGCGCCTTATTGCCCGAAGTGGGCTGCGTAGTACCGTCCATGATGTTGCGCGAAAGGGCACTCTGGTTACGCAGGCTGAAGTCGGCCCTCAGGTTCAAGTCATGGCTTACCGAAGAAGTTTGGTTGGAACGTCCGGACGGCGACTTGGTGCCCCGGGCGTTCTTTCCTTTTAGTTTCCGGTTCCAAGGCTGGAAGTCGGTAATCTTGTACCCGGCGCCAATCACAAAATCGTTCGACAGGCTTTCCACAATCTGCAAGGCGCTCACCGAAAGGGTAACGACCCGCGTGCGGCGGTACTCCAGTTTGGTGGTAATGCCATTGAGCAAAGTCGTATTCAGGCCCGCCAACGGCGAAAAGGCTTCGTTAATCGAGACCGTGCCTATGTCCAGCGGCGAAGAGGGGATGGGCAATCCGGTAGTTACGTCGGGGACGAAACCAATATCGCCCATGTAAGCCAGATAAGACGAGTAGGAATTATACGAACCGATGGTGTAAACGCTCTTGTAGCCATGCGTCAATTCGAAAGACTTGAAGTGATCGCGTATGAAGGGGAGCTTCACCAGCCCGCTGTACGTCACGTTCCAGTTAGGCATCATGGCGGTCAGCGCAGGAATCAGCCCCAATGAGATGGAAGAGGGGTCCTTTCCGGTATAAGCCGAGAGGAAAGCCGGCAGAAGCACGTCGGCCGAATATTTATTGACCGTTCCATTGGCCGGATCATACGGCTGTCCGTCCAGACCGTTCCCCGTCCCGACGGGATAGACGGCCCCTTCGTACTGAGCCTGCACGCGCGACTGGATAATGTCGAGCTGCTTGAGGAACTTATCGAACGTCTTCGAACGATAACCGTTGCCCTGGCTGGAGGTTTCAAACGAGGTTCCGATCGAAATGATGGTCATGTTGAAGTTACCGCTCTGCGTGGTCGGCATGCCGGCATACATGTACTGTATGCTCTTCGACGAGGTCTTCTGCCAGGAGGCATTGAGGTCTATCTTCAGAGCCGTAACGGGTTCGAGAGTCATCTTCAGCTGTACTTCTTCGACGTTGCTGGTGGAAGCGTAGGAAGAGATGGAGTCGTTGCGGAGCAGCCAGTCGTTTTCGGCCGCTTTCTGCAGATAGCTCTCTCCGGCGAAGCCGAAGGCGAAATCCAGACCGGGCGCCATCGGGCTGCCTCCCCGCTGTCCGAAGAAATCGCCCACCTCGGGCATAAAGCCGGGGATGGTCATGGAGCGCGTGTTCCGGTATGTGAACGAGAGCGAACGCACCAGCATGGCGAAGCGGGCCGCATACTGCGCGGGCTTATACCAGGAGCGCTCTTCCGGCTTTTTGCCGGGACGTACGGTCAGTTTCACGCTGACTGTGTCGTGAGTCAATATCTCGATTTTGTTTTTGTCCTTCACCTTGTACTTGATGGGGAAGCGTTTTCCCGAGGGGAGCAGGGCCGTAACACGCGGATTCTTGCTGTTCTGCCCGTGCGAAACGACCACGTTGGAGTCGGGAAGGAGCTTGATTTCTTTCTCAAACTTCTTCTCCTCTTTCTTTTCTTCGTCGCCTTTTTTCTTCTTGGAGGCAGAGGTGTCGGTCACTCTGCGGGAAGAGGACGAAGAGAATTTCTTGTTGGTCTCCCGCAGGAAGGGCACTTTATTATAGAACTTCTCCAGCTCCATTTTTCCCGTCAGGTTGAACGTTGCCTGGTTGGCTATGGTGTTTCCCAGACTGGTACCGTCGGACATTTCCGTGCCGCGCTCCCAGGTATAGGACGAAGTGTAGGTGGCATTCGACGAAACCCAGTCGAGAATCGGAATCAGGTCGAAAGGAACTTTGTACGATGCCGAGAAGTTCTGTTGGTAATCGAGCGGGCGTCCGAACGAAAGGAGGCTGCGCCGCACGGAATCTTTCCAGACGGAATATTCATCGGGGTACAGGGACTTGTTGACCGCACCTGCGGGCTCTTCAATCTCGGCCTGCGTACCGCTGTTGAAATTCATCTGCAGGTTTTTGGTGAAATCCCAGCGCAAAACGAACTTACGGTTCCACAGATAGCTCTTGGACACGCTGACCGGAATCTCGTAAGAAGCGTCTTCTATGTCGCGAAGTTGCGTCTCCTGGTAATAACGGCTGATGTCGGACGAGAAGCCGACGTTCTGGGGAAGATAGTTGAAGTTCAGGGCTTTCACGAACTTCAGGGCCGAGCTTTTGCTTTTCAGGCCGGCAAATGGAGTCCAAGCCTTATAGACGGGCGAATAATTGTAGGTAAGGCCCAGCTTCCAGTTCAGCTCGTTGTCATAACGGGTCGTAGTGCTGCTGTTGTGCGCCTTGCTGAAAGAATAGGTAAAGGCAAAGTTAGCCGGGTCGTAAGGCATGGGCTTCTTCGACTTAATATCGAACTTCAGGTTGGAAAGGCTGAAGTTTTTATACGTCGATATCGTGCGGGCCACGTCCAGAACGCTGTCCTTCTGAGCCTGGTCGGAGTAAGTATCAAGCACATCCTCCAGACGAAGGTCTTCATTGACCGGATCATATTCCGGAGAGAGTATCTCCTTTGAATAAGAGAAGTAGAGCGGTGCGTTCAACTTGAGCCAGTGTGGCAGGAAACGCCCGGCGTCTATGTTCGTAGTTACGGCATATTGATAATAATTGTCCGTCCTCCGCTGGCTGACACTCTCCTCCAGTCCGCCAAAGCCCGCCGTCTCTACATGACCGGTGAGCACCAGACTGCCGACATCGGAGAGCTGAACGGAAAGATTGCCCTGTGCCGCCCAACCGCCACTCTCGTCAAAATCCTTTACACGCAGCTCATTGACCCAAACCTCCGCCGATTTGGTAGAAGCAGACAAGTTGCGTACGCCAATCATCATGGTCTTTATGTTAGCCAGCGAGGGGTTTCCGACAATAGTGATTGTATTATTCGGCTTATCGCTGTCGGAACGGCTGAAAGGTGTCGTATAAGATGCCCCAACGCTATTGCGTTCTTTCTTAATGTCGGTGAAAACCGAAGGATTTATATCGAGCATGTTCGCTTCGGGCCATACCGCTTGACAACCGGACAGGGTCGAACCGTTGTAAGTGCCGGGGGGAGTCAGGTCGAGCGGTATCTCATATTCGTAATAGTTATTGTTATAATCGCTGCCCAGGCGTATAAATACGGCAACTTCCTTATCGTCCAGCGGAGTATAGTTAAGACTTGAGTCGCTTAGCGCCTCGCAATGGGCAAAAAACTGCAGTCTATTGTAACGGCGCAGGTCGAGCGATGTACTTTTGTAGGCCGCTTTTGCGTCACCGCTCTTCAGGTTTGACACTCTCATGGAGAGCGCTTGTTCGTTTTCCTGCCGCAACTGTGGCTGTCCGGGGTCGATTACTCGCGAAATACCCGGAGGCATTACGTAATTCACCGGTTCTTTGTCGCTGTTCTCCTCGATGTTTACGGCATAAAGCTCGAAGTTTCCGTCCAGACTGGTATATCCGCCATCACGGCGACGCAGGGTTTTGTCATAAGTACGCCAGTCCGCGCGCACCAAAGCCAGCTTCGCGAAACGAAGAACGACGCTGTCCGGGAAATTAGTCATGTACATACGCATGAAACGTATGGAGGAGAAATCGTCGATGCTGCCGACTTTCTCCGTATAGTCATGGATGGGCACCTTAAACTGATACCACTTCACGTTGTTTGCCGTCTGCCCGTTGCGAAGAGTGACGCTCGTCGTGCGGATACTGGTAATGAATCCGTCGCCAACCTGCATGTCCGGACGAATCGGAATACGGTATTCGAAATATTTCTCGCTCTCGTTCAGCGTAAAGTCCTGGTTGATGTCTTCCACATCAGGGGTACTTTTAGCCGATACATCGTAACTTTCGGGAGAATCATCGGAGGCTACGGAGTTTCCTTCCGTATTATTGTACTTCTTGTAGCGCGCCAGAATGGACAACTGCTGCTGGTCGTAGTCCGAACCGCGGAAGTAATGATACGTATCCCCAGCCGGGTCATTCTCAAACGGAGCCATATTCTGCACGCCGTTAGCCCGTAATTGTTCCAAGTAGTAAGAGTACGTCGGAAAGTTGCGCTCCTCCTCGGAAGAAAGCCCGTTCAATCCCACATCCTGCAGGGTGCGCGAGCCGGAATTCGTGTCGAAAGCATACACAAGGCTCCGGCTATTGGGTACTTTACCCCAGGATGTATAGTCGACCGTAGTACCGTCGTTGCTGGTGGGGAGGCCGTTTTCGAAAAACTTGCGCCCGTCTTTCAGTACATCCTCGCTGATTTCGCCCAGATTCAAGTACAATTCGCCTCCTTCAGCCGTAGGATTATAGATGAAGGGGTCGAGCAACCAGAATTCTATGTAGCCCACATTAGCCGTTTCGAAGTCGGGATTGTCCATTTTACGCATGATTCCGCCCCAGCGCTGACGCGGATTAGGCAGCGTTCCATCGGGGTTCAGATGAGGATCGAGGTTGTAAGGACCACGTTCCTCCGGGTAATAGGCCAGGTTCAGTATGTTCAGCGTAGAACTTTCGTTGTAGGCTGTCTCCCGGTTCGGGAAGACTTCGCTCTGATAGACCTCACGAACGTAGTGATTGCTCAGCTGGTTCAGGTCGCCCTTTATATGCCCCGGCGTGAGCGAAGAGCTCCGGTTGGTGAAAAGCGGGTCGATATAGTACCAGGCCAGCAGCGCGCGGTTGAATCCGTAGTCCACCGAATCGTTCAAGCTGCTCTCCGGGAAACGGGAAGGCGTGCTGCTGAGCATCCACGAGGAGGGGCTTCGCAAATCAATGTCCAGCTCGGCGCTCTCAAAGTCATCGATATAAGAGGCTTCGTCCTGCAGGTCTTTGGAATGCCCCGGGATGAGTTGGGCCACTTCGGCCGTCAAATTGATGGTAGAGGGAGCGGTTGCCGTCAAAAACGGCAGCTTATCGAGCATATTGGTAAGCCACTGCGATTCTTTCTTCCATGAAATCTGAGCTCCCCAGATGGTATTGTTGATAGGTTCGTCGCCTATGGAGACTTTCGTGCGGAGCGGTTTCTCAGAGAGGTGCATCACCGTGGCACCGAGGGTCAGATTTTTCGAAAACTCATACTGCAAATTTACGCCCAGCATGGTCTTTCGCTGCAGACTGAAGTTCGAATTGCTCTCCAGACTGACGGAAATGGCCGTTCCCGCATCGATTATGCTCTGATTCAAGATGGTTACGATTCCCAAGTTATAGTCGACCGAATAATCGGTATTCTCCACCAGCGTCACGCCGCCTGCGGTCACGACCACACTACCGCGGGGAATATTCGTGGCCCCCAGATTGATTTGCGAGCCACTCGAGGCCTTGTACTCACCGGACAGTATGAATTTGTCTTTCTCGGCAAGCTGCTTGGCATAAGTCTGGGTAGAGTCATAGAGTTCCTCGAAGCAATACTTGTCGGCAATAGCATCATTGCCTATTTTGCTGCGCAGGAAAGAGCCAAAAGGCTCGGTCACGGGGAAAATAATCAGGCCATAATTCGTATTGACCGTATAGCCGCTCACGAAGTCGAACACGCCGTCCGGATTGCGCTTGTTGTTTTTGTCCAAACGGTCGAGGTTCATCACCCGAATCAGCAGCTCCTTGGCAATGGCTCCCTCACTGATGTACTTCAGAGCCGCACCCGCCGAGTCGTTCTGGTAGCTGATGTCGAGCGTGAAATCGTCCTTCTGCACCTGATAGGCCCGCAGGGAATAGACGTTTTTCATCATCAGGTTCCAGCCCGCAAACGAGGGGGAATTGACCGTACTCTTCAGCAACTTGACGAAGAGGGCCTGACTGTTGTCGGTAATATCGCTGGAGAACTCGCCCACCTGGTAGGTCTGTCCCATATAAGTATATTCGAAAGCCACGCCCAGTACCTCGTCGGCTTTCAAGGCGGAGCGCAAGTGTATGAATCCCAGGGAGGAGTTCAGCGTGTATTCGTTGGAAGAAAGCAGGCGGGCACTCTCGATTTTCTCGTAATCGTAGCCGGCGTCCATGTCGGAGAGCACGGTGGAAGCCTGCGAGATGGTACGCGCCCCGGCATACGTGGTGGTGAGCTGTGCGTAAAGTCCTCCGGCGGAGTTCTGCGGCGGCGTCGTGCCGGTCGTTTCGCCCAGCTGGGTGAATGCCACGACATTGCGGGGGTTATCGTAGCTTCCCGACTTGTTGGTGACCCAAACTTCGATGCGGTTTATCGTGATTCCGCTCATGATGTTGGGCAGTTGTTCCATGCTCCGGTCGAACGTGTTGTAGAAGTATTGCGCCAGAAAGAAGTGCCGGTTGTCGTCGTAGTCCGACACTTTTATTTCAAAAGGTGTAGTCTGCACACCGCCTTTTGAGTTGACTGTCTTCGTTTCGCTCTCCTGTTGCGAGATGACGGTCTGCACCTTCAGTTTACCGAACTGCATGTCGGCCCGCACGCCGAAGAGGGAAC
The DNA here is from genome assembly GCA_050946375.1 of Bacteroidaceae bacterium. GTDB lineage: Bacteria > Bacteroidota > Bacteroidia > Bacteroidales > Bacteroidaceae > UBA1794. The sequence continues at coordinate 164,297 of JBMNUT010000001.1, forward strand.
TGGCGCCTTTAATCAGCGAAGAATTGGAAGGCATCGACACGTTTCCGGCCTCCAGCAGCTGGATTATTTCGTCTTCCTTGCCTTCATACTGGAGTTTGAGCTTCTGCGCGTCGAAATCGAAGGAAGCCTCTGTGTTGTAGCTGAAGTCGAGCGACATCTTGTCGCCTACGCTTCCCGTGACGTTCAGGTTGATTTTTTCGTCGAAGTCAAAGGCCGTCGTCTTGCGCTGCCGCTCGCTGAGCGAAGGGTTGTCGAGCTTTTGGGTCGAGATGCCGAACTGCAGCTCGGCCGAACCGCGCGTCTTGATCTGCACGCCGCCCGGGCCGAAGATTTTCTCGGCAGGGCCCAGGTCGAAGTGCAGGTTCGTAAAACTGAAGTCCTCCGAGTCGTTCGTCATCAGGGCGCGGTTTTTCTCCCGATAATACTTGGCATTCGACTGCTCCAGGCTCCATTTGGCGTACTCCTGCGGAGTGAGCAGAAGAGGGACGCCCACCTCCTCGTCGCCGGCCATCGTGCGCACCAGGTAATAGTTGCCCTCGGCCACGTACTCCACCTGCGTGACCAGATTCTGCGGGTCGCGCAAATCGAGCGGATAGGAGCGCCAGTCTTCCAGAATGAGCGGCACCGTGTGGCGCACGGAGTAGCGCGCTTTCCGCGCCGTGTCGGCCGGAGCCGCAGGCGCCGAAGGGGTCGCGGCAGAAGTGCCGGCACTTTCGGCCGAAACCGCTGCCCCTTTTTCCGAAACCGCAGGCGCTTTTTCTTCACTCCGCAGAGGCTTTTCTGCCGCCGGTGCCGCAGACGGCTCCGATGCCGGCGCAGAAACGGGTGCAGCGCCCCGCCCGGAAACAGACGAAAAGGCACTCCCCGCAATGCCCGCGCAGCACAGCAGGAAAAAAAGTACGGCCGATATGATACGAAAATGCTTCAAGCCTTTCAGGGAATAAGAGGGACGACACGCCGACGGCAGCAGGTCATAACCGCTTGAGTGCCTCCTTTATGATTCGCTCCACCGGGGCTTCGGGCAACTCCTGGAGCAAGGAGTGAACCACCTTCTGGGCGGGCGCTGCGGAAAAGCCCAGCATCGTGAGCGCCTGCACCGCCTCTTCGTAGACTTCCCCCCGCGCGCCTGCGCCGCCCATCGGGGCGTTTCCGCCCGACAGGGCTACGCGGCCCATCTTGTCCTTCAGGTCCACGATGATGCGCTGGGCAGTCTTCTGGCCGATACCCTTGGCCGTCTTCAGCAGATTGACCTCCTCGTTTCTGATTACCCGCGACAACTCGTCGGGACTGAACGAGGAGAGAATCGTCAGAGCCGTAGCGGCGCCCACACCGCTCACCGAGAGCAACATCTCGAAGAGCTCGCGCTCCTGACGGTCGGCAAAGCCATAAAGCAGATAAGCGTCCTCGCGAATAGACTCGAAGACGTAGAGTCGCGCCTCCTTCTTGCCCTGGATGGCGCTGTATGTGTACAGGGAAATTTGCATTTTGTAGCCTACCCCATGCGTTTCCAGCACGGCATACGCAGGCAACAGTTCTGAGATTTCGCCACGAACGTAATCTATCATTATAAAAAAAGCAGAGTTTTTCTTCCTTATTGAGAAACGCTTACCTGCCGATATTATTGCCCTACGGGCGAAATAGCGCCAACTTTCGTTTGCCGGATCTGCACGAAAGCGCTATATTTGCAACCGCTACAAAAGGAACTTTACACAACTCAACACATTTCTCTATGAGCAAAATCAAAGCAGCCATCGTAGGTTATGGCAATATCGGGCACTATGTGCTCCAGGCCTTGCAGGCATCTCCTGATTTCGAAATAGCGGGCGTCGTACGCCGCAACGGGGCAGAAGGCGGGAAACCCCTGGAACTTACCCCGTATCCCGTAGTGAAGAGCGTCAAAGAACTGGGGCAAGTAGACGTAGCCCTGCTCTGCACCCCGACGCGCAGCGTGGAGTCGTACGCAACCGAGCTGCTCGCCGCAGGCATCAACACGGTGGATAGCTTCGACATACACGGCCAGATTCCCGGCTTGCGCAGCCGCCTGATGGAAGTGGCCCGCACACATGGGAAAGTAGCCGTACTCTCCGCCGGCTGGGACCCGGGCAGCGACTCCGTAATCCGCACGCTCCTGCAGGCAATGGCGCCCAAGGGAATCACCTACACCAACTTCGGTCCCGGCATGAGCATGGGGCACACCGTGGCAGTCAAGGCCATCGACGGCGTAAAAGCCGCACTCTCCATGACCATCCCCACCGGCGAAGGCATCCACCGGCGCATGGTGTACATCGAATTGGAGGAAGGCTACAAAGAGGAAGCAGTAGCGGCAGCCATCAAGGCCGACCCCTATTTTGCCTCCGACGAGACCTACGTTCAGGTCGTTCCCAGCGTGGATGAAGTGAAAGACATGGGCCACGGCGTACACTTGGTGCGCAAAGGCGTGAGCGGCACTACCCAAAACCAGCTTTTCGAGTTCAACATGAAAATCAACAACCCGGCCCTTACGGCACAAATCCTCGTAGCCGTAGCGCGTGCCTCCATGCGTCTCCAGCCCGGGTGCTACACCATGCCGGAGATTCCGCCCATCGATTTGCTCCCCGGAGCACGCGAAGAGTGGATTGGCCGACTGGTATAAATCCGTAAAGGCATTACACAACCACCAAAAAGCCCGGGCAGAAGGCTTTTTCTGCCCGGGTCTTTTCTTGCCTTACCTCCAACACTCCTCCTAAAAATCTCCTCCGCTTATGTTGTCATTCGTCACATGGAATGTCAGTCCCGTAGCCATCAATCTCTTCGGACATGAAGTCCGTTGGTACGGACTCTGCTGGGCACTTGGCTTTTTAATCGGGTACTATCTGGTATCCCGCATCTTCCAAAAGGAAAAACTTCCCGCCGAATGGGTCGACAAACTGTTCATCTACACGATTCTCGCCTCCATTATCGGCGCGCGCTTAGGGCATTGCTTCTTCTACCAATGGGACTATTATTCGCAACACCCGCTGGAAATACTCGCCATCTGGGAGGGAGGCCTCGCCAGCCACGGGGGCGTCATCTGCCTGATTGCAGCGCTCATCGTCTATTCCCGCACGGTTACGAAAAAAAGCGTATGGTGGCTCTTCGACCGCATGGTGCCGGCCATCGGGATTTGCTGCGGGCTCATCCGCCTGGGCAACCTGATGAACTCCGAAATCTTCGGCTACCCCACCACCCTTCCCTGGGGCTTCTACTTCGTCCGCTCCCAGGAATGGCGCGAACTCTACAACGGCCTGCCCTGCCATCCCACGCAGATTTACGAAATGCTCTACTGCCTCGCTGCCGCCGTGATAGCCTGGTTCATGCAGCGACGGCCGGCACTCATGCAGCGAACCGGACTGATAACCGGCGTATCGCTGCTCATCTTCTTCGGCACACGCTTCCTGCTTGAGTTCATGAAGAACCCGCAAGTGGAACGCGAGCTGCAGATGTCGCTCAACATAGGGCAGCAGCTCTCCATTCCCTTCATACTGCTCGGCCTGTATCTCATCATCACCGCCTGGCGGAATCCCCATCCCAAACGGTGGCTCTAAATGTATAATTCGGCAAAAAGCCTTAGGACTTTTTCCGAAAAGCAGCAGGACTTTTTCAAAAAAGCCTTGCTGCTTTTTCATTTTTTCGCCATACGAAAGCCGCGCAACAGCCGTATCTATTCCTTGAAAGGTATCAATTAGTTTAGAAAAACGCATATACATTTCCTCGAAAATATAAAAACCGCTAAATATTTAGCTTAAATCAAGATTCTTTTTTTCAACTCTCAAATTTCGTTTTTATCTTTGCTGCCATGAAGAAAAGAACAATATGGATTCTCGGCATCTTGATGAGCCTTTGCTTTCTCGGGCTGCTCTTCCTGCAAGTGAACTACATGGAGGAAATAGCCAAGATGCGCAACGAGCAGTTCGACGAATCCGTAAAACGGGCACTTTACCAGGCCTCCCGAAATTTGGAACGGGACGAAACGCTCAAATATCTGGAGGAAGACCTCGGTTTGCCCAATGACGTGAAGACCGGAAGCAGCACGAAAAACCGGTTTTTCTCCGGCTCTTCGGTCGACATCTCCGAGTTCAGTTCCGACTTCAACATAGACCTGATGAACGGGCACTTCCCCCAGTACAGCAACTCATCGTCGCGACTCGGCACGGGGAACTACAACATCTTCTCAAAAGAAAACCGGCGCCTGCGGGAAAGCCTCAAGGAACGCTACCGCCACCAGCGCGACCTGCTCGACGAAGTCATCATCTCCATCCTCTCGACCGCCTCCAATCACGACCTGCGCAGCAGAATCAACTTCCGAAACCTCGACAGCTATCTGAAAGCGGAGCTGCTGAACAACGGCATCGACCTGCCCTATCACTTCAAAGTGACTGACCGGAACTCAAACGAGATATACCGCTGTCCCGACTACGACGACACGGGCAGCGAAGAATCGTACATGCAAGTCCTCTATCCCAACGACCCGCCTGCACGATTCTGCTACGTGAAAATACATTTCCCCATGAAGCGGAACTACATAATCCGCTCGCTTCCCTTCATGACGCCGGCACTTATCTTCACCGGCATACTGCTCATACTCTTCCTCTTCATCATGTTTACCATATTCCGCCAGAAGAAACTGTCGGAAATGAAGAACGACTTCATCAACAACATGACCCACGAGTTCAAAACACCCATATCTTCCATCTCGTTGGCAGCCCAAATGCTGCAAGACCCCGACGTCGCCAAGTCGCCCAGCATGCTCAAACATGCCACAACCGTCATCAACGACGAGACAAAGCGCCTGCGCTTTCAGGTAGAGAAGGTGCTCCAGATGTCCATGTTCGAGCGCCGTGCCGCAACGCTCCACATGAAAGAAATAGAAGCCAATGCGCTTATCGAAAGCGTGGTGCATACTTTCCGGCTTAAGGTAGAGCAATACGGCGGAAGCATCGAGACTCAGACCAACGCGCAGAATGACATTATCTACGTAGACGAAATGCATTTCACAAATGTCATCTTCAATCTGCTCGATAACGCCGTGAAATACCGGAAACCCGATACGCCGCTCCATCTGCGCATAGCCACTTTCAACGATTCCACACGCCTCCACATCACAATCAGCGACAACGGAATCGGAATAAAGAAGGAAGATTGCAAGAAAATATTCGAGAAATTCTACCGCGTGCATACCGGAAACCGCCACGACGTGAAAGGCTTCGGGCTGGGACTGGCCTACGTCAAGAAAATGATCGAAGAACTCAAAGGCAATATCCGCGTAGACAGCGAGCTGGGCGAGGGCACGACTTTCACCATCACCATGCCGCTCCTGACCGAAAGCGGGACGAAATGACCTCCGGCAACAAGGACAAAAAGAAAAAACAGAAATACTAATCCTTTAAAAGAATAAGAACTATGGAAGAAAAACTGAGAATCCTCCTCTGCGAAGACGACGAAAATTTAGGCATGCTGCTGCGCGAATACCTGCAAGCCAAAGGGTATGACGCCGATCTCTGCCCCGACGGGGAACAAGGTTACAAGGCTTTCCTCCGCAACAAGTACGACATGTGCGTATTCGACGTGATGATGCCTATCAAAGACGGCTTCACACTGGCACAGGAAGTACGCTCCGCCAACTCCGAAATCCCCATCATTTTCCTCACGGCCAAGACGCTGAAGGAAGATATACTGGAAGGTTTCAAAATCGGTGCCGACGACTACATCACCAAGCCCTTCAGCATGGAAGAGCTGACCCTGCGCATCGAGGCCATACTGCGCCGCGTACGCGGAAAGAAGACCAAGGAACGCACCGTGTACCACATCGGCAAATTCACCTTCGACACGCAGAAGCAAATCCTCTCCTGCGACGGCGTACCCACCAAGCTCACCACCAAGGAGAGCGAACTCCTCTCCCTCCTCTGCGCACATGCCAACGAAATCCTGCAGCGCGACTTTGCTTTGAAAACTATCTGGATAGACGACAACTATTTCAATGCAAGGAGCATGGACGTGTACATTACCAAATTGAGAAAACACCTGAAGCCCGATCCCTCAATCGAGATTATCAACATCCACGGCAAAGGGTACAAACTCATCGCGCCCGACCCGGCAGAGTAACCGAACCGGCAAGCATCGGACCAAAAAGTGGCGGCACTTTCTTCGAGAAGTGCCGCCACTTTTTTATAAAACACCCGCAACAAACGGCTCACTCCTGCGGGACTCCTGCCTCAAACGCCCTATGACCCTCCGGCTCCGCCTGCCGGCAAAAGGTTCAGACCGACTTGCCGCCGCCCCGGAGTACCACCCGGTCGCCCAAACGGCGCTCCATGCAATTACGTATGTCCTGCAACTCCTTGATGCGCTGCAGGGTTGTTTTCAGTTCTTCGCCTGCTCCGGAGTCCATGCCCCGCAGCGAACGGATCAGCCCGTTCAGCTCGTCGGCAATCAAAGCGTTCTTGTAATCCATCACCAGCCGTGGGGCAAGTTCGAAAAGGCGCTCCGATTCGTCCACGCCCTCCACCCCGCTTTCCGTATAAAGGCGGCTCAGGACGTTGCGGTCCGTAGCCAAATCGACGGCCAATGCACTGATTTCCGGGTCGGGATGCTGTATGAAGTAACGCTCGCTGCTAAAGTTCAGGTCGCCCATGTGCTCCAAAAGTTCGGAAAGCATGCGCAGATGCAGCGGCACCTGCAGCGGCATGGCGTCTTCCTCGAGGCTGTCGTGTACAAACTCGGCCACCGTCACCGGCACTGCCGCCGAACCGTCGTCCGGTTCATCCTCGTACAAGACCCGCTCGCCGTAGCGCACCAGCAGCCTCATCAGCAACATTTCCTGCTCTTCGCCCGCACGCTTGCGCTCCAGCATGCGCTGCACTCCGGAATCGGCCGGGGGCAAAACGGGCGCCTGCTCCTCGCCTTCGGGGAAAGGCGCAGGCACATCGCCGGGAATCACACTCGCTTCTTCCGCCGGAGCGGGCATGGGGGCCGGCGCCGGCGGCATGCCTTCCGGAGCCTCGGCGCGGGGTGCCTCGTCGCTTCCCGCAGGGGGTACGGGAGCATGCGCAGGCGTCGCGTGAGCAGTCGTGCGGCGGTATTCCTCCTGGCGGCGGCGCACTTCTTCCTGACGCGCCAGCTCCTTCTTGTGCGCGGCAATGGCACGGTTCACTTCCTGAAGCAGCAAACTTTCTTCGACTGACATGAGTTGGCTGCATTCGCGCACATAAACCGAGCGGACAATGCCTTCGGGAATGACCGAGATGCTGCGCACTATGTTTTTTATCAGCTCCGCCCGCTGCAAAGGGTCGTTTCCGGCCTCGTCCAGAAGCAAGGCAGTTTTAAAACGGATAAAGTCTGTTTCGTGATTGCGAATGTATTCTTGAAATTCAGCCGCCGTATGCTTGCGAGAGAAGGAGTCCGGATCGTCACCGTCGGGCAACAATAATACTTTCACATTCATCCCTTCCTCCAAAAGCATGTCGATTCCGCGCAAAGAGGCCTTGATTCCGGCAGCATCGCCGTCGTAAATTACAGTAATGTTGGGGGTTATGCGATGAATCATGCGTATTTGCCCCAAAGTAAGGGAAGTTCCGGAGGAAGCCACTACATTCTCTACTCCGGACTGGTGCATGGAAATCACATCGGTGTAGCCCTCTACCAGAAAACACTTGTCCTCACGACGGATGGCGTTGCGCCCCAAGTAGATTCCATACAGCTCGTTGCTCTTACTGTATATCTCCGATTCGGGAGAGTTGACGTACTTTGCCTTCTTTTTGTCTGTCTTCAGGATTCTTCCGCCGAAGGCTACGACTTTTCCGGCAAGGGAATGGACGGGAAAGATGACTCTTCCGTGAAAGCGGTCTGCAAGAGAGTGGTCGTCGCGCTCGTAGCACAGCCCGGTCTTCAGCAGGTATTCGCGCTTATAGCCTTTGGAAATCATTTCCTGCGCCAGGCTTGCGTCGCGGCCCTCCGGACAAAAGCCGAGCTGGAACTTGCGTATTATGTCGTCGCGGAAGCCCCTTTCGCGGAAATAGGCCATTCCGAGGGTCTGACCCTGGGGGTGATGGAAGAGCGTGCGGCAGAAGAAATCGCGGGCGTAGTCGTTGACTACGTACAAACTCTCGCGCAAACTGGAGGCTTGGCGCTCTTCGTCGGTCAAATCACGGTCGACAACTTCGATTCCATACTTCTGTCCCAGCCGTTTGAGGGCCTCGACATAAGTAATTCCCTGCAGCTCCATGAGAAAATGAACCACGTTTCCGCCCTTTCCGCAGCTGAAACACTTGCAGAACTGCTTGGAAGGCGAGACAGAGAAGGAGGGAGTTTTTTCATTGTGGAAAGGGCACAGCCCGACATAGTTGACGCCGCGCTTGCGAAGCGTCACAAAGTCGGAGACAACCTCCACAATGTTGGCCGTATTGAGGATGCGGTCGACGACAGAGCGGTCTATCATTTCGGTTTTTTCCTTTCGTTATTAGTGAAAAAAGCGGCAAGGGTTTCCCGCAAAAGCGCTGCGACTTTTCCCGAAAAGTGCCGCCCCTTTTCCGGCTTAGTCCAGCAACTTCCCCACCAAAGTGGCCGAGGAAGCGTCGGTAACCTGCACGCGCACGAAATCGCCGATGCGGCAGTTTCCGCGCGGGAATACGACCACCCGGTTCTGTTCGGTGCGGCCGTAGAGCTGTTCGCGGGAGCGCTTCGAGACGCCCTCCGCCAGTACTTCAAACTCGCGCCCTATGCAACGGCGGTTGCTCTCGAGGGAAAGCTGGTTTTGCAGCTCGATTATCTCCGTCAGGCGGCGGGTTTTGACCGATTCCGGCACGTCATCGGCCAGATGCTTGGCCGCATACGTCCCGGAGCGCTCGGAGTATTTGAACATGAAGGCCGAGTCGTAGGCACACTCCCTCATCAATTCCAGCGAGAGGCGGTGGTCTTCTTCCGTCTCGCCGCAGAAACCGCAGAAAATGTCGGTACTCAGCCCGCAATCAGGCACGATACGGCGAATGGCCGCCACTCGTTCCAGATACCACTCCCGCGTGTATTTGCGGTTCATGCGCCGCAGCACGTCGTTGCTGCCGCTCTGCACGGGGAGATGGATGTGGCGGCAGACGTTCGGCTCCTCGGCAATTACGAAAAGCGTCTCGTCGCTCATGTCCTTCGGGTGGGAAGTGGTGAAACGCACGCGCATCCCTTCCGCCTCGCGGGCTACGCGCCGCAGCAGGCGCGGGAAGGTAACGGGCTCTTCGCCCGGCACTTCGTAGCAATAGGAATTGACATTCTGCCCCAAAAGGGTCACTTCCTTATAACCGCGGCTGCGCAAGTCGCGCACTTCGCGCAGGATGCTCTCCACATCGCGGCTGCGCTCGCGGCCACGCGTATAGGGTACGATGCAATAGGTGCAGAAGTTGTTGCAACCGCGCATAATGGACACGAAGCCGGATACGCGGTTTCCGCACACGCGCGCCGGCACTACGTCGCGATACGTCTCCGTCGTGCTCAGCTCCACGTTGATGGCTTTCTCGCCCGCCTCGGCGGAGGCAAACAGCTCCGGCAGCGAAAGATAGGCATCAGGCCCCGCCACCAGGTCGGCATGCCAGCGCTCGATGAGCTCTTCCTTTATGTGCTCGGCCATGCAGCCCACCACTCCTATCAGGAAGGGGCGCGCCCGGTTCTTTCTCTGCCCGTGGAGTGCCTCCAGACGGTTGTAGATTTTCTGCTCGGCATTCTCGCGAACGGAGCACGTGTTGAGCAACACGGCGTCCGCCTCGGCAAGGTTTTCCGTCGTTTCGTAGCCTGCCATCTGCATAACGCGGGCGATTACTTCGCTATCCGCCACGTTCATTTGGCAACCGTAGGTTTCAATATAAAGTTTCTTTGCGTCTTCCATTCCTCGTGATGCCTGCAAGAAGCGGTTTACAATGCAGGCAAGCGGGCGCAAAGATACGAAAAAAGGAGAAATACACTTTGGCCTTTTCGCGAAACTCCCTACCTTTGAAGCCTGAACCCACCTTATTTTTATAGAAACACCTGTAAGAAGATGGAAGAATTACTGCCGATCCTCATCATTGCCGTAGCCCTTATTCTCCGTTCGCGCAAGGCAAACAAAGAAACGGAAGAGAGCGAAATCCCCCCGATACCTCCCTTTTCCAGGACGCCCATGCCGGAGAAACCGCTCGAAGCGCCTGCCCCGCGGAACATAGCCCCGCAGGAACGCGCCGAAAGCCGCAGCACGGCTCCAAAAAGGCGAGGCACTTCTGCCGAAAAGCCCCGCAACTTTGCAGAAAAAGATGCGGCACTTTCGCCCGATTCCCCCGCCACTTCCGTCCGCCCGAGGCAGCAGGCCGCGCGCCCCAAGCCGCAAGTTGCGCCCAGAAAGCAGCAGGAACAGCCCGAAAGCCCCGAGTCCATCTCCCTCTCCACGCCGGAGGAAGCACGAAAGGCTTTCCTCTATTCCGAAATCTTCCAACGGAAATACTGAAACCCCTACCGGTTTCAGCCTCTAAACACCCATTCTGTCAAACAAAACCCTACTACACAATGTCCTATACTTACTTAACTCCTGAAGAAGCGGCAGCACGCATCAAAGACGGATACACCATAGGCCTGAGCGGATTCACCCCCGCCGGCACACCGAAGGCCGTCACTCTGGCGCTGGCCGCCCAGGCCGAGCGAGAACATCAGGCCGGAAAACCGTTTAAAATCAACCTCCTCACGGGCGCTTCCACCGGACAATCGGCCGACGGCGCCCTGGCTTTGGCCCACGCCCTGCGCTTCCGTGCGCCATACACTACCAACCCCGACTACCGCGCGGCCGTGAATAACGGAGAAATCGAGTATAAAGACATACATCTCTCCGAGATGGCGCAGGAAGTACGCTACGGTTTCCTCGGACACGTCAATACCGCCATCATAGAGGCCTGCGAGATTACGCCCGACGGCAAGGTCTATCTGACAGCCGCGGGGGGCATCGCGCCCACTTTATGCCGCCTGGCCGACGAAATAATCATTGAATTGAACGCTTTCCACAGCCCAAATTCCATCGGCCTACACGATGTCTACGAACCGCTCGACCCCCCTTACCGGAAAGAGCTGGCCATCTACAAGCCTTCCGACCGCATCGGCAAGACATACGTGCAAGTCGATCCGAAAAAGATAGCCGGAATCGTGCAAACCAACCTGCCCGACGAGGCACGGGCCTTCAGCAATCCCGACCCGGTGACGGACCAAATCGGACAAAACGTGGCGGATTTCCTCGTAAGCGAGATGAAATGCGGCAGAATCCCCGCCCATTCTTTCCTTCCGCTGCAGAGCGGCGTGGGAAACATTGCCAACGCCGTGCTGGGAGCGCTGGGCCGAAATCAGGAAGTGCCGCCCTTTGAGATGTTTACGGAGGTGATTCAGGATTCTGTCATAGCACTTATGCGCGAAGGACGCGTCAAGTTTGGCAGCACCTGCGCACTGACTGTCACCAACGACTGCCTCCGCGGCATCTACGACGACATGGATTTCTTCCGCGACAAGCTGGTTCTGCGCCCGAGCGAGATATCAAACAGCCCGGAGCTGATACGCCGTTTGGGAGTTATCTCCATCAATACGGCCATCGAGGCGGACCTCTACGGAAATATCAACTCCACGCACATCGGCGGAACTAAGATGATGAACGGAATAGGCGGTTCGGCCGACTTCACGCGCAATGCCTATTTCTCCATCTTCACCTGCCCCTCCGTAGCCAAGCAGGGCAAGATCAGTGCCATCGTGCCGATGGTTTCGCACGTAGACAGCAGCGAACACTCGGTCGACATCCTCGTCACCGAGCAAGGCGTGGCCGACCTGCGCGGCAAAAGCCCCCGGCAGCGCGCCCAGCTCATCATAGAGAACTGCGCACATCCCGAGTATCGCCCGCTGCTGCGCGAATATCTTTCGATGGCCGGCGCCAAGCGTCAAACGCCGCACGCCATAGCCGCCGCCCTCGGCATGCACGTCACGCTGGAAAAGAAGGGCGACATGCACCTCACCGACTGGAGCGAATTCCTCTAAACCCCGTCTCCTCCCGCGGAAGCCATGCGCTTCCCGCCTCATACCTCCCCGCCGCGTCCGCCGGTTTCGCCCGGCACAGACCGCACGGTGGGGAGGATTTTTTTGCCCACGGCGGCAGGCCTCCTCATCCGCAGCGGCGGAAGAAAAGACGGAAGCCAACGGCACATGCGACAAAAACACACGGGACTTTTCCCGAAAAGGGCCAGTAGTTTTTCCCAAAACAGGCAGCACTTTTCTCCGAAAGCGGCGGCACTTCCCGATGCGACCGTCGGCAGAAACAGCCGTTTCTGCCGCTCGAAAACCGGAAAAGGGGCGGCGAAATCGTTAAGATCTATAAATATAGTAAGCAAAACCTGTGGTAGTTTTTGTTTATTACTACAAACATAGTAGATTTGCCCCTGTGAATTTTCAACCAATCAATATCACCTTTTAAACTCATTTGCCCATGAAAATACCCGAACTGACCCGCGCCGAGCTGCAAGTGATGAACTACCTTTGGGACAAGGGCGAGGCCACCGTTGGCGAAATACTGGCGGAATACCCCGAACCCAAGCCGGCCTACACCACTATCGCTACCGTACTGCGCGTACTCACCGTGAAAGAATTCGTAAAAGTCCACCTCGAAAGCCGCGTCAAGCACTTCGTTCCCCTCGTTTCGCGCGAGGCATACACCACGAGTTTCATGGCTTCCGTGAAAAAAGACTTCTTCAAAAACTCGTTTGCCTCGATGGTTTCCTTCTTTGCCCGCCGCGAAAAGCTCGACAGCCGCGAGCTGGAAGAACTCATCGCCCTGCTCCGCGAAAGCAATACCGAAGGCCGTAATTCCGGCGAATCTACCCCCAACCTCTGAAATCATTAACCCCAATTACGTATGGAAACACTCAGTCTTTTACTCGTCCCCATAGGGAAATTCATAGCCTGTACGCTCATTTTCTACGCATTCTACTGGCTTTTCCTCCGCAAGCGCGCCTCCTACTCCGCCATCCGCCTCTACTTGCTGACGCTGCCCGCAGCCTGCCTGCTCATGGCACTCAGCCCGCTGCAGATAACCCTGCCCGGCAAGACGGTCTACCTGCCTGCCCCGGCCGAAACCGCCCTGCAGGAAAGTTCCGCGACCGCCCGGCTTTCCACCCCGGAGGCGGCAGCCTTCACCCCCGCCGCCCCGCAGGCTACGCCGGGAAACAGCATGAGCCTCATCGCCTCAGGCCGCCACTTCTCGCCCGCCAAGGCCGTGCTTGCGCTCTATCTGCTGCCCCTTTTCGCCCTCATCCTCTACCGTCTGGCGAGCCTGGCCTACGCCGCACGGCTGAAACGCACGCCGCAAGAGCGCGAAACCTATGCCCCGGGCATCGAAATCGTGCGCAGCAACCGCGTGCGTACGCCCTTCTCGTTCCACAAAACCATCTACCTTCCGCTCCACATCCTCCCCGCCCAACGGGAAATCATCCTGCACCACGAAGCCGCCCACATAGCGCTCCGCCACTACCGCGACGTATGGCTGATGGAAATCCTTGCCTGCCTCTTCTGGTTCAACCCCATGATTTGGTGGATACGCGCCGAGTTGCGCCGCATTCATGAGTTCCAGGCCGACCAAACCGTACTGCAAAACGGCACCGAGCTGCATGCCTACCAGGCCACCCTCCTGCAGGAAGCCGTCCGGAACGGCTGCGTGCTGGCCAACGGGCTGAGCCAGAGTTTCACGCGGCGCCGCTTCCTCGCCATGAAAGACTGCCTCCTGCGCCGCCGCATGCCGCGCCTCTTGCGCCTGACCGCCGGAGCTACGGGACTCGTCCTCTGCTTCGTCTGCAGCGTAGGCATCACGCGGGCCGAGACGCGCTACGTGACTTCCGCGCCGAAGCCCGTGGCCGCTGCGGAAAAGGCTCCCGCCTCCGTGCCTCAAACCACGGCGCCGGCGGCTGAACCCACCGCCCCCGCAAGCAGCCTGCAGCCCGCCCCGACTGAAGAAGACGCGGCACAAACGTCCGATACGCCTGCTCCGAGCATAGAACTCACAATACAGACGGCCGAAACACCGGCCGCGCTGCAGGCCGAAATCCCCGCCCCGGCCGCCAAAAAGCCGAAGACCTTCACGAAAGCACCCCGCAAGATGTACGACGAAAAGGACTATGACTACCAGAACGAGCGTACCTACTCCGCGTGGACCGACGCAGAGGTTGCCCCGCGTGTCTACATGATGTCGACCGAAAGGGACGGGTCACCGAACGGAAAGCCCCGCAAGAACTGGCAATACGGCCTGCTCCGCACGCCGGAAGCCACCTACGTGTTCGAAATCTGCATGCAGCATTGGGACTGGCACTGGTGGGTGATTCCCAAAGAATCGCAGCTCATCGACTGCGACACGCAGGCCAGTTACTTCATCCGCGGCGTGGAGCACTTCCCCTTCCACCGCTACTTCTGGATAAGGGACCAGAAGAACCAGCCCGTAGTCATGGTCGAAATTTTCGCCCCGCTGCCGGATTCGACCCAAACCATTATCTTTTCCACCAAAGGAAGCTCGCAACAACGCGACCGCACCGAGTTTACCAACACACCGCCCATGAAGGTTTCCGACCTGGAGGCCAACTGGCGCGACCTATTCGCCGCAAAGGCCAAGGAAAACCGATAGGACAGACACTCGCTTTCTCATAGACTACGCGACAAGACGAGCGCCCCCGCATCCCAACGGACACGGGGGCGCTCAGCATTTCCTGCGCCCCAAGGACACGCTACCCGCCGGGGCGGCCGGAAAAAGGGGCAAGGCTCTTCGGAAAAAGATGCAGCGGTTTTCAAAAAAAGCCTTGCATGAATTTCCTCATTCATGCAAGGCTTTTCAAACAGACCCGGGCAAGCAGGGGCTTCAACGCAGGGAGCATTCCCCGGCGCGTGCGGCGGCCTGCTGCAAGAGGCGCAGGCGCTCGGAGGGATTGTCCTGCCAGACGTAGCCCAGAACGACCGCCCCGCCAAAGCCCCATGCGGCGGTTTGCGGCAGAAGCTCCGGGCGTATGCCGCCGAGCGCCATGACCTGCGCGTCAATCAGGCCCTCGTCGCGCGCCGCAGCCAGCACTTCGGCAGAGAAGGCCGAGTGGTATCCCTGTTTGGAGAGGCTGTCGAAGACGGGACTCAGGAAGAGATAGTCGAACTCCCCCGTGCGTTTCCGTTCGGCCAGCTCGGCCAACGAGTGGCACGAGGCACTCCTTTGCCCCGAGAAGCCCGGCGGAAAAGCGGGATTGCGGCCGTTGAGGTGCAGACCGCGCAGGCGGAACTCGGAACAGAGGCCGTGATGGTCGTGAAGGACGATGCGCTCCCGGCAAAACGGCGGGAGCTGCTCCAGCAGCGCCCGGCACTCCTCGACAGAAGAGGCAGGCTTGCGCAGATGAAGCAGCTCCAGTCCGGCCCGGAAGAGGGCGGTGATGGCCGCAACCTCCCCCTCGAAAAAGAAAGGTTGCGTTAAGACTATCAGTCTCACGACTTGAGGCGGGCGATGATTTCGTCGGCCACTTTCTTTCCACTCATCAGCATGCCGCCGAAAATGGGCCCCATGCGCGGCGTGCCGGACACGGCGGAAGCAGCCATACCGCAGACGTAAAGTCCGGGATATACCTCCTTCGTTCCGCGAACCACCTCGGCTTCTCCGGAAATCACATCGAGCGAACGCTCACCGATGACGCCCCCTGTCTCCGTATCGAGGCGCACTCCGTTCTTACGGGCAACGGTTTTGCAGATTTCACTGTCGTGACCCGTGCCGTCAACCACCACTTTGGCCAAGATGTTGAGCGGGTCTACGTGCAAGCCTTCGCGCAAAACCGGCGTCCAGTTGACGACAACGCCGCTGACCGCACCGTCTTTGAAGATAACGTCTTCCACCGAATAGCAGTTAAACAAGGTGGCTCCGGCGTGAACCGCATGGTAAAGCAGCGCAGAGGTGCTCTCCACGGAGTCCATGACGTGCAGGTTCTCGTCGAAAGGCACGTGGTTGATGCCGAATTCCTCGACGATATCCATGGCTTCCTGCTGGATTACGATCTGATTGAACATCATCGCGCCGCCCCACATGCCGCCGCCGGGCGACAGTTTACGGTCGAATTGGGCCACTTTCAGCCCGGCCTTTGCCAGATAGTAGGCAGCCACGATGCCCGAAGGGCCGCCACCCACGATGGCGACATCCAGGTTTAAGTTGTTTTCCAGCTTCTCGAAATAGGTACGGATGATACCCTGTGATACTTTTGTCTCAATCATTTTTTAGTTTTGCTTTATGTGATTTTGTTATTTGTTGCAGGTGTTTTTCTCGTTTGTTGCGGGACTTTTGCGGAAAAGTGCCTGCACTTTTCCGCAAAAGCGGCAAGGCTTTTCCGGCATCTACTCGCCGCCGTCGGGAATTTCCGCCCCGTCGGGTGCATAATCGCAGTCGCGCAGCCGCTGGCTGATGCGCATGGCGCAGAAATTGGGCCCGCACATGGTGCAATATTTGCCGTTGAAATGATTGCCCGCCTTGTAGTATTCCAACGCGCGCTCCGGGTCTAACGCCAGATTGAACTGGTCTTTCCAGCGGAACTCATAGCGCGCCTTCGAGAGCGCATCGTCGCGAACCTGTGCGCCGGGGTGCCCTTTGGCCAGATCCGCCGCATGGGCAGCGATTTTGTAGGTAACGACTCCGGTACGGACGTCCTCGCGGTTGGGCAGGCCAAGGTGCTCTTTCGGCGTAACGTAGCAGAGCATGGCCGTGCCGTACCAGCCGATTTGGGCAGCACCGATGGCACTCGTGATGTGATCATAGCCCGGTGCGATGTCAGTCACCAGCGGCCCGAGCGTATAGAAGGGAGCATTGTGGCACTTTTCGATTTGCCTTTCCATGTTTTCCTTTATCTTATGCATCGGGACATGCCCCGGTCCTTCGATAAAGGCCTGAACATTTTTCGCCCAGGCACGCTCCACCAGCTCGCCCATGGTATCGAGTTCGGCAAACTGCGCCCGGTCGTTTGCGTCGCGCACTGCACCGGGGCGCAAACCGTCGCCCAGCGAAATGGCCACATCGTAGCGGGCAAGCAGATCGCAGATATCATCGAAGTGCTCATAGAGGAAGCTCTCTTTCTGATGGGCCATGCACCACTGCGAGATAATGCTGCCGCCGCGGCTCACCATGCCGCAGAGACGGTCGTTGGCGAGGGGCACGTTTTGCAGACGGATGCCGCAGTGTATAGTGAAATAGTCTACGCCTTGCTCGCATTGCTCCACCAGTGTGTCGCGAAAGAGCTCCCACGTCAGGTCTTCGGCCTTGCCGTTTACTTTCTCCATCGCCTGATACATGGGCACAGTGCCTACGGGAACGGGGCAATTGCGTATGATCCATTCGCGAGTCTCATGGATGTTTTCGCCCGTGGAGAGGTCCATCAGCGTGTCTCCGCCCCACTTACAGCTCCAGACTGCCTTGTCTACTTCTTCTTCGATGCTGGAGGTTGTGGCGGAATTGCCTATGTTCGTATTGATTTTCACGAGGAAATTGCGCCCGATGATCATGGGTTCCGCCTCGGGGTGGTTGATGTTTGCCGGGAGAACGGCGCGTCCGGCGGCTATCTCCTGCCGCACGAACTCGGGCGTGATGTGGGTGTCGATGCCGAGTTCCTTGCAGTTCATGTTCTCGCGGATGGCCACATATTCCATTTCGGGCGTAATGATGCCCTGCTTGGCGTAGTACATCTGGCTGACCTGCTGCCCTTCTTTGGCGCGGTAGGGCTTCACGATGTGCTCAAAACGCAGGGCGTCGAGGCTGCGGTCGGCCAGGCGTTGGCGGCCATAGTCGGAGGTGATTTCGGGCAGTTGCTCTACGGGCCGCTGCTTAATCCACGGCTCGCGCAGGCGGGGCAGGCCGCGCCGCAGGTCGATATCGACGGCCGGATCGCTGTAAGGGCCGCTGGTGTCGTAAACATACACCGGGGCATTCTCTTCGAAGTGCTTCTGCCCGTCGCGGACGGTCACGGTGGGCGTCAGCGAAACACGCCGCATTCCCACACGGAGGTCGGGATAGATAGTCCCTTTCAGGTACACCTTCTCAGAAGAAGGATAGGTGATTTTGATGTTTTCGTTCATGTGTCTTCACGGGTTTATGTGGGGGTTGTTCATTATTCTGGCAAGGCTTTCGGGGAAAAGGGGCAACGGTTCCGGCCAAAAGTGCCGGCACTTTTCCCGAAAAGCGGCAAGGCTATTCCGCAGCCAACGCGGCACAAACGGCGCGCATCTCCGCCACCGGGTCGGCGGCGCGCAGGATGCTTCCGCTCAGGGCGATGCCGGCAACACCGGTTTCGAGCAAGGCGGGGATGTCGGAGAGGCCAATCCCTCCGATGGCCACTACGGGCAAATCAATGCCCGCGCCCTTCATCTGGCTGATAATGCCGCGGTATCCTTCCAGCCCCAGCAGCGGAGCGAGGTTTTTCTTCGTAGTCGTATAACGGAAGGGGCCGCAACCTATATAATTAACGCCCGCGCGCGCAAGTTTTTCCACATCGTCAAACGTATTGGCCGTGCCGCCGATGAGAAAACCGGGGCCGAGCAGTTCGCGTGCCGCGGCAGGGGGCATATCGTTTTTCCCCAGGTGAACGCCGTCGGCATGCAGCTCTCCGACCAGCTCCACGCGGTCGTCTATGATGAACGTAGCGCCGCACTCCCGGCAAAGCCGTTGCACTTCGCGGGCCACGGGGCGCACTTCGTCGTCGGAAGCGTCCTTCATGCGCAGCTGAACCCAGCGGCAACCGCCTTCGAGGGCCAGGCGCGCCGAGTCGAGGTAGCTGTACTTTTCGGTAGAATGGGTAATGAATTGCAGTGTAGCCATAGCTCCTTTGTTTTTTCACGCGGGAACAAAGGGAAAAAAGCCATGCAGGGAAGAGGAGGAAGACGAGAATCGACACAATCCCTTCGGCGGTACTAACCGCATCAGGTTCTTAGGGTATAATCTCAGCACACCTCCGCTTTGCGAGGGGCACCCCTTTGCTTTCGCCGAGGGCAAAGGTAGAAAGAAGATAAGGGCGAAGCACTTCTTTTTTAGACTTTTTATCTTTTTATCAAGGGCTGCGGAGCAAAAAAGTGATTCATCGGCCCGTTTTCGCCCTTTCCCATGCGGAGTCCGGCGGCGGCACGCAGGGCTTCGGTCAGGAAGCGCTTGCCTTCGCCCACGGCCTGCTGCACGTTTTCGCCACGGGCCAGGCAGGCGGCAATGGCCGAGGAGAGGGTACAGCCCGTTCCGTGGGCATTGTGCGTGTCGACCCTCGGCGCGGAGTAGAGCGAGGCTTCCTCCTTTCGGGCGTCCCACAGCAGGTCTTCGGCCGCAGCGCCGGGCCAGTGCCCGCCTTTGAGCAGCACGGCTTGCGGGCCGAGGGCCGCAATTTCGCGCGCGGCCCGGAGGCGTTCATCGGGCGTGGCGATGGAATGCCCGCAGAGTACCTCGGCTTCCGGCAGATTGGGCGTCACCAGCGAGCAGAGGGGCAAGAGCTGTCCGACGACGGCCTGCAGGGCATCGTCCGCCATCAGGCGCGTCCCGCTGCTGGAGACCATGACCGGATCGTAAACGACCCAGCGCGGTCGGGCCGAAGCGAGGGCGTCGGCAATGATTTCCACCTGCCCGCGCCCGTAAACCATACCGACTTTCACCGCATCGGGCTGCACATCGCTGAAAACGGAGCGCAGTTGTGCCCGCAAGCAGGCCTCATCGGCGGAAAAGACAGCCTGAACGCCGCAAGTGTTCTGCGCCGTGAGCGCCGTTACGGCCGTCATTCCGTAGACTCCCAGGGCGGAGAAGGTCTTGAGGTCGGCCTGTATGCCGGCACCCCCGCAGCAGTCGGAGCCGGCCACGGAAAGGCATGTATAGAAACGGTAGGTGGAAGGAGTCGGTTCGGGAGTCATTTTGTTTCGCTTGTTACGGTTGGCCGCAGGCAAAGGTACAGGCTTTCGCGCGAAAAGCGGCAGCACTTTTCGGGAAAAGTACGGCATCTTCCAGCAAAAAGCGGCAAGACTTTCGGCAAAAAGCGCGGCTACTCGTAGAGTCCATACGTAGTGCGCACTACGCGGAACTCCGTGCGTCGGTTCAGCGAGTTGCAGATGTCCTGCTCCTCGGGCGGCAGCTTCTGGATGAATTCCTCGGTCAGGACGTCGCCTTCCTTGAGGAAAGGCACGAGGCGCGCCAGGCTTTTCGTGATGGTCTTGGGCTGCGTCTCGCCGTAGCCCATGGCGGTCAGGCGGTCTTTCTCGATGCCTCCGGCAATGAGGTACTGCACCACGCTCTCGGCGCGCCGCTGGGAGAGGCGCAGATTGTAGTCGTCGTTGCCGAAATAGTCGCAGTGCGCGCCCAATTCGATGGTCACGTTCGGGTTGTCCTGCAGGAGCTTTATGAGCTGGTCGAGCGCCGCGGACGACTCGGGCGTGAGCGTGGCTTTGTCGAACTCGTAGAAGATATTCTCGATAAGTACCGGGCGTGTGATGGAAGCCATGGGGAACTCCAGCTCATAAGTGAGCTTCTCTACGACCGTATCGGTAGTCAATGCCTGACGGGAATTAAGGTATCCCCGGCAATTGGCCATAAGGACGTAATTGACATTGCGGCCTACTTTCTGGGAAAAATACCCGTCGCCGTTGACACTCACTTTCAGGTAAGTACCATCATCGCCCACGATACTGACCACCGCCTCGGGCAAAGGGTCGCCATCACGGTCGTAAACCCAGCCGATGAGCGTATAGTCCAGCTCGTCGCCTATGAACTCGTAGATATGATCCCAGCCCCTCCGGTCGAAACGGTTCGAGGAAAAGAAGCCACGGTTATGCTCCGGCTCGAAAGTGATGCCGAAGTCGTCGCCCGAAGAGTTAACGGGATAACCCAGATTCTCTACCGTCCAGGTTTCGGAGACAGAGTCCAATTCGGCACGGAACAGGTCCAATCCGCCCAAACCGGGCCACCCGTCCGAAGCGAAGTAAAGACTTCCGTCCTCCCGCACGTAGGGAAACATTTCATCGCCCGCCGTATTGAGCGAAGCGCCCAGGTTCTCTACCGGACCGAAGCTGCCGTCTCCCATAATCATGCAGCGCCAAATATCTTTGCCTCCCACCCCTCCGGGCATATCGGAAGTGAAATAGAGCCAAACGCCGTCGGGCGAGACAGCCGGATGCGCCACGGACGACAAAGTGTCATTGATGATTTCGCATTTCTGCCCCGCTCCCCAACTGGCGCCCGTGCGGTTTGACGAAAAAATTTCCGCAAATACGGGAGAGGTCTGGGACTCTCGGCAACGGGTGAAGTACATTGTCGTGCCATCGGGAGAGAAACTGCAGGCGCCCTCCTCGTATTCTGTGTTGAGTTCTGCCGATTCTATGATTTCGGGCTTCTGCCATTGGTTGTTTTCGTCGCGCTTTGCCATAAAAATGTCGGCGCTTTTCATGCCGGTTATGCCGTTCAGGTTCTCTCCCACTGCATCATCGCGCGTAGAGGTAAAGTAAATCCGGTCACTGTCCGTGCGGTTATACGAAGGGCAGTACTCCGCCCGACGAGAGTTGAAGAGGTCGAACTTTTTCACGGCAAAGCGCGGCGTTCCTTCCTTGCTCTGCTCGGCCGTCTGCGCCGAGTAAAGTCCGTTTTCCGCCAGCGGAGTCAGCGGATTGACAGGCATCGTCTCCAGATAGGTGCGGAAGTTTTCGGCCGCTTCGCCATACTTTCCCTGCTCGAGCTGCATCTGTGCGAGCCAAAGCAGGGCCGTGCTGTCGGGATAGCCGTAGCGCAAGGCGTTGCGGTAGCCGGCCTCGGCGCGCGCCGAGGAGCTGATATAGCGGTTCGACTCGCCTATCTTGAAGCCCAGTTCCGCCCGTTTGGCCCGTTCCTTGGCAGGGGTTTTCGAATAAGCCACACGGTAGTAGCGCGAGGCATCGTAGTATTCGCCCAAAAAGAAGCTCTCGTCGCCCGCTTTCTCATAGTTGTGGCAACCTACCAGCACGCCGCCCGCCAGGAAGAGCGGCAGCACAAACAGCGCCACCTGCCGCAGCTCCGAGCCCGAAGCCTCGCCCCCTTTCTCCGACGAAGCGCAGGCTTCGGAAAAAAGGCGAAGGACTTTCTCCAAAAAGTGCCGGCACTTTTCGGTAAAAGCGGAGGGGCTTTTCGGAAAAGCCCCGGGGGTATTGCGGGAAAACGCCATGTCTCTTGAGCAAAATAGGTTGTATATTTAACTGAAAGGAGCCCGTTTTATTGCGCCGGAGCTGCTCCTTTCTGCCCTGAGGAGCGGAAGAAAAGGCGGCATCAGAGGGGCGTCAGGCCCAGCCCCGGCAGGTCGTTGAGCACAATGCGGCCGCCTTCTACGGTCATCCCCCTGAACCGGTCGTTGGCGATGAGGAGGTTTCCGTCCAAATCGGCATAGTCTGCCGCCGGACTGAGCTGCGCGGCGGCGCTGACGGCGCACGAAGTTTCCGTCATGCACCCCACCATTACCTGCAAGCCGAGGGCCTTTGCCAGATTCAGCATCTTCCATGCTTCGCGCAGGCCGGTACTTTTCATCAGTTTAATGTTGATTCCGTGAAAAGCGCCGGCGATTCGGGGAATATCGGCAAGGCGCTTCACCGATTCATCGGCGAAAATCGGCAGCGGGCTCCGCTCCGTCAGCCAGGCGAGGTCGTCGAGTTGCTCTTTGGGCAGGGGCTGTTCGACCAGAACGACGCCCTGTTCCTTCAGCCAGCAGACCATGTCGAGCGCATACGCCCGGTCTTTCCAGCCTTGGTTGGCATCGACGGCCAACGGGAGGGAAGTGACTTCGCGAACGGCGCGTATGTGTTCCTTGTCGCCCGGAAGCCCGACTTTGATTTTCAGCATGTTAAACTGTCCATCCACCTCGCGCGTTTTCTGTTTCATCTGCTCCGCCGTGTCGATTCCGATGGTGAAAGTGGTAGAAGGCGCCTTTGTTTTGTCCAGCCCCCATATCTTCCACCACGGCGCCCCCAGCAGTTTTCCCACCAAGTCGTGCAGGGCGATGTCCACCGCGGCCTTGGCTGCGTTGTTTCCCGGCTCGATTTCGTCCACATAGGCCAGGATTTCCTCCAGCGGATAGGGGTCGCTAAAGCGGGAAAGGTCCACTTTCCGCAAAAAGGCGCATACCGACTCGGTCGTCTCGCCGAGGTAGGGCGGCATGGATGCCTCGCCGTAGCCGACAAGGCCCTCGTATGTGACGCGCACCTGCACGTCGGGTGTGGAAGTGCGGCTGTACGTAGCCACGGTAAACACGTGCTTCAGTTCCAGCGGATAAGGCTCAAACTCGAGCGTGAGGCCCTCCTTTCGGGAAAAGGCGGGGCGGTTTGCCCCAAAAGTGCCTGCACTTTCCGCCGAAAGCGGCGTGCCTTTTCCGGCCAAGTGCCAGGCCTCTGCGGGCGAAGCGGCGGCCGAGAGGGCGAGCAGGCCGGCTGTTTTCAGAAAATTCCTTCGTTTCATGGTTCTTAATCTTGATAGGTTTCGGTTCGAGCGCCACCCGCCTGCCGCTCAGCGGCGGCCCAGGTCGTCGTAAGAAGTCTGCAGGATGGCCTTGGCGCGGCGCAGGCGGCTGCCGGCGGCAGCGGCAGAGTCTGCAGTCTGAGCGGCAGGGCGGTCGTAGATGACTTGCAGCGAGGCATTGTCGAAGACGGTGCAGCCCGTAGAATCGCAGAAGGCCATTCCGTTGTTGAACGCATAGTAGGCAAACGGATAACGATAGTCCGTCCCGAAGACGTTGCGGCTGAAGGGGAAATCGGCGTAGGGCAATCCCATCTGCGCCAGCAGCGTAGCGGGCAAATCGCTCTGGTTCATCAAGTCGGAAACGACGCGGCTTTCCTTCAGCGCACCCCCCAGCCAGAGCATCGGGATATGGAAGAAACGGGGCGACTGCGAGAGGCCTTCGCGCGGATAGTAGTAGCCGTGGTCGGGAACGCATATCACCAGCAGGTCCTTCCACACGGGCAGTTTCTTCAGACGCCCGATGAAATCGCCCAGACACGAGTCGGTATAGGCAAAGGCATTGGGTATCTTTTCCGCCAACCGGCTGTAAGGAACCTCGAAAGGCTCATGGCTGCTGAGTGTAAGGAAGGCCGTATGCCACGGGCGGGCAGGGGGATTTTCGGAACGCGCCTTCATCATCTCGTACAGACGGGCAAAGGTATAGTGGTCGGGCACGCCCCATTTGCTCGCCCGCTGCTCGGCATAGGGGAAATCCGCATCGGCCGTAATCGACTGGTAGCCGCCCGTTCGCAAATAGCCCTGCATGTTGGTGAAGTTGATGTCGCCGCCATAGAGGAAATCGGTCGCATATCCCGCCTCGGCCAGGCGCCCCGCCAGGCAGGGCAGCGTGCGGCTTTTGGCCGGAACCTTCATGACCGACACGTCGGGGAGGCCCAGATATCCGCCCAAGGCGCAGACCATTCCGCGGTCGGTGCGGAAGCTGTTGGCATAACAGTTGGTGAACCAAACACCTTCATGGGAGAGTTTCTCCAGATTCGGGGCCACATCGGGCACTCCGCCCAGCCCCTCCACAAACGTAGCGCCGAATCCTTCCATCAGGATGAGCAGCACATTGGGCCGGGGCGTGCGCAGGAGCGAGACCGTCAGCGAGTCGCTCTCGACGGAAGGATACAGCCCTTCGACCAGCGCGGCACGCTCCGCTTCGGGAAAGTAGTCGAAGCGTGCGGCAAAGTCTTCCCCCTTTCCCAAAGAGGCGAGGAAGCTGAACGTAGGATTCACGGCGGAATGGTTCAAAAAGAGGTCGCTGCTGTAGTAAACCTTACCGACATTCGACGTAGACTCCCCCACTCCTCCGCGAATGGCGAGGAACAACAGGCCGGCCACGCAGCAGAAACCCGCAAAAACGGGGCACAAACGCCAGGAAGTGCCCCACTTTCGGGCGTCGGGCAGGCGCTTCGGCACGAGACGCACCAGGCAATAGCCGACACCTGCGGAGAGCACCGCCCAAAGCAGCAGCCCTATCGCCACAAACAGCGGCGAAACGCTGGCAAGAGCCTCCGCCGGCGAGTCGATGTAGTAGAGCAATGTGGCGTCGAGCTTGTAGTTCCAGAAAGGATAGATGGCGGCGTCGACGACAAACGCCAGTTCCAGGACGGCAACCACCAGATAAATATACGGCCGCAGCACGGCGCGCAGCGGAAAACCACGCGGCCACCACAGCGAAATGAGCAGCAAAAGCAGCGGAAAGGCAGTAAGATATCCGGAAACAGCCGCATCCAGCCACAAACCGTGGAGCATGGTTGCCAGATAGTCCCGCACCGAATAGCGGAAAGGGGCATCGGCGGCATAAAACATGAAAAGCGGTTTCTGAAGCACCTGCACCACAAGGAAGGCGACGTAGAGCTTCAAGAGGAAAAAGATTCGTTCTTTCATCGTGTCGGGCGCCCTGTTTTTTACCCGCCCTCCCCCGTTTCGCCGGCGGAAAGGAGGCTGAAAGGCCGGGCAAAGATAGCGAAAGGCGAGAGCAGAGGCAAGCGAAAGCGAAGTTTTCGCCCTGACTATGCCGAGCCGACTCCTGTCTTCGCGCAAGCAAAGATAGCCATTTCCCCCGAAACGCACCATTCCCCCGACAAAAAGGGCCGGCACTTCCGACTCAAACCGCCGCCACTTTTACTAAAAAGTGCCGCCACTTTCGGACAAAAAAGACAGCACTTTTCCACCCGACAGGCCCGCCGGACGAAACGCGCGGAAAGGGAAGAAAATATTTTCCTCTCGCCTGTTCAAAAAAAGGGGCATATATCTTGTGGGGGATTGTGGGGAATTGTGTACCTTTGCGCTTGGATTTCTTATAAAATAGGTGCAGTGAATCGTTTCTTGGGCAACATAGAAGCCAAATTAGACGCAAAGGGGCGCGTGTTCATCCCCGCTCCTTTCCGTAAGAAGCTCGTCCCGCCTTGCGCAGAGGCAGGGGCAGAGCAGGAAGCGTGCACCGTGATTTTGCGGAAAGACATCTACCAACCGTGTATCGTGCTGTACCCCGAAGACGTTTGGGCAGCCGAAATGGACCGGCTCTCGGCGCGTTTGAATCCATACAACGCCACGCACCGCATGTTGCTGCGGCAGTTTGTGTCCGAAGCCGAGCAGGCAGTGCTCGACCCCAACGGGCGCATCCTCATCTCGCGGCGCATGCTCCAGAGCACGGGGCTGGGCGACGCGCTGCGGTTCATAGGCATGGGCGAAACAATCGAGGTGTGGGATGCGAAAAGTACCGCCACTCCCTTCTTAAGCCCCGAGGAAATGACTCAAAAGATGAACGAAATTCTGGGAGGCGACTTGCGATGACACCCAAAACTGCAGGCACATACCACATACCCGTACTGCTCGAAGCCAGCGTCGAGGGCCTGATTCCGGGAAAACCGGGCGGCATCTACGTCGACGCCACCCTCGGCGGAGCAGGACACACAAGGGAAATACTCAAGCGGATGGCACCCGACGGACGGCTCTTCGGCTTCGACCAGGACCTCGATGCGGCAGAAAACGTACCGACCGACGCGCGTTTCACGTTTGTCCACAGCAACTTCCGCTATTTGAAGAACTTCCTCCGCTACTATCAGGCCGGGAAAATCGACGGACTGCTGGCCGACCTGGGCGTTTCCTCGCACCATCTCGACGAAGGAGGCCGTGGTTTCTCCTTCCGCTACCCCGAAGAGCAGCTCGACATGCGCATGAACCGCCAGGCGCGCCTCAGCGCTGCCGACGTGGTGCAGACCTACTCCAAGGAACGCCTGACCGAAATATTCCGCCTCTACGGCGAACTCAAGCAACCCGCCCGCCTGGCCGAAGCCATCGTGCGGGCACGCGACGGCGAAAACGGCGCACCGCGCACCTGCGGGGAGCTGGCCTCGATTGTCACACCGCTGCTGCCCCGCGACCGGGAGAAGAAGGAATTGGCCAAACTGTTCCAGGCCTTGCGCATCGAGGTGAACGGCGAGCTCGACGCTCTGCAGGAACTTTTGAGCGGAGCGCTGGACGTTTTGAAAAGCGGCGGGCGGCTGGTCGTCATAACCTACCACTCGCTGGAAGACCGCATCGTGAAGAATTTCTTCAAGAGCGGCAACTTCCGCGGCGAAGCCGAGAAGGACTTTTTCGGAAAGAGCACCGCCCCGCTGCGCATCGTGCCGCCCGCCTTCATCACTCCCGCAGAAGAAGAAATGGAAACTAACCCGCGCTCCCGCAGCGCCAAGCTGAGAATTGCCGAAAAGTTATGAAAGAAGAAGCTAAAACCCCGACCCAACCGACCAACGGCGCCGGCGCAGCCCCCGAAACGGGCGACCCTACGCAAGACAGGCTCAAGGACCTCTCGGCAGAAACGAGCCACATGCTGCGCAGCGAGGACGAGCAACAGGACGACACCGTACAGGGAAAAATCTCCTGGCGGGGCATCGTCGGCGGAGAGTTCCTGCTCAGTCCCGCCTTCCGGCGGCAGGTTCCGCTCCTGATACTCATACTTCTCTTCACAATCGTCTACATCGATAACCGTTTCACCGTGCAGCAACAGATTATCGAGATAGACAAAAAGGAAAAAGTCCTCACGGAAATGAAATATATCGCCTTGACCCGCTCCTCGGAGCTTACCGAAGCTACACGGCAGAGCCGCATCGAGGAAGCAATCAATGCGTACCAAAGCGAACTGGTGACTGCCACCAATCCGCCTTACCTCGTGCGGGAAAATCCGGAAGCGGCCCCCGCTTCCGAAAAGACGCAGGACTTTTCCGAAAAAGTGCCGCCCGTTTCTGAAAAAGCGCAGGCACTTCCCGAGCAAACTCCCGACACTACGAAGCAGGAAGCTACGGAACTTCCGCAAAACGATGAGCCATGAAAGAGCAACAAGAAGCAGAGTATAAGAAAAGCACCCTCAACCGCTTTATGCTGGTGGGCATAGTCTTCCTGATTATCGCCCTCTTCATCATAGGGAAGGCATGGCACACGATGTTCATCCGCAACGACTACTGGATGAAAATCGCCGACCGTTACGTGCGGGAGAACCTCGAACTTATGCCCACGCGCGGCAACATTCTCTCGGCCGACGGCAAGCTCATGGCCAGTTCGCTGCCCGAATACCGCATTTTCATGGACTTCAAGGTGGACGGAGACACGCAGGACTCCATCCTGAACAACCCGCTTACGATGGATACCATCTGCGAGGGGATGCACAAGCTGATGCCCGACTATCCGAAAGAGTACTTCAAAGAACGCTTCCGCCAGGGGCAAAAGAAGCAATCACGCTACTGGCCGCTCTACCCGAGGCGCATCTCCTTCATCCAATATAAGGAACTCCTCAAGCTACCCCTCATGCGTCTGAGCCGCTACACCAGCGGTCTGACCGCAGAGGAGACCTACCGACGGAAAAAGCCCTTCGGCTCCCTGGCAGCCTCTACGCTGGGCACCATCTATCCCGAAGGCGAACGCGGCGGACGGAGCGGCCTGGAACTGGCCTACGACAGCATACTCCGCGGCGAAACCGGCATATACCACCGCCAGAAGGTGAAAGGCACCTACCTGAACATCATAGACAAACCGGCAGTCAACGGGGCGGACCTGGTGACGACTATCGACGTAAACATGCAGGACATAGCCGAGAAAGCACTCGTCGACAAGCTCCGGGAATTCAATGCCTATAAGGGAATCGTCATTATCATGGAGACAAAGACGGGCGACGTCAAGTCTATTGTCAACATGCAGCGGGACGACGACGGAGAATACTACGAGGGCGTAAACTTTGCCATATATGATATGATGGAACCCGGCTCCACTTTCAAGACAGCCTCCATGATGGTGGCGCTGGAAGACGGCGTCGTTACCGTAAACGACAGCGTCGATACCGGCAACGGGCAGCGGCTTATGCACGGTTCCGTCATGCGCGACCACAACTGGCGCCGCGGCGGCTACCAATGGCTTACGGTGCCCGGCGTGCTGATGAAGTCGTCAAATATCGGAATCTCCCGCATTATCGACGAAAACTACTTCTCCCATCCGGAAGACTACGTCAACGGCTTGTACAAGATTGGCATCAATGCCGACTTAGGCTTACCTTTCCGCGGAGCGGCGCAGGCGCGAATCCGAAAACCCAATAAGGAAAACTGGTGGAAGACGACACTTGCGTGGATGTCCATAGGGTATGAGACGCAAATCCCTCCCATCAATACCGTAACGTTCTACAACGCCATCGCAAATGGCGGTAAGATGATGAAGCCGCGCTTCGTGAAAGGCGTGGCAAGGGGCGGCACGATGATCGAAGAGTTCCCCACAGTGGTGCTGAAGGAGCAGATCTGTTCGCAACATACGCTGGACGACATCCGCATGATTCTGCGCCGGGTGGTCAGCGAAGGCCTGGGTAAACCCGCCGGGTCGAAGCAGTTTTCCGTATCGGGCAAAACCGGCACGGCACAGGTGGCAAAGGGAAAAGGCGGATACAAGTCGGGAACGACCAACTACCTGCTGAGCTTCTGCGGATACTTCCCCTCCGAAAACCCGCAATACACGATGCTTGTCTCCATACAGAAGGCGGGCTTGCCCGCATCCGGCGGACTTATGTCGGGAAGTATCTTCCGAAACATCGCAGAGCGCATCTACGCCAAGCATTTGAGCACCAACTTGGACGCCGCACGCGACACGTTCCCGCCCACGCCGCGGCGCCTCCCGCGCAAGACCGTCGAAGAAGTGCAGGAAACGGCCCAGGGCCGCGTACCCGACGTGCGGGGAATGGGCCTGAAGGATGCAGTCT
Organism: Bacteroidaceae bacterium; assembly: GCA_050946375.1. GTDB lineage: Bacteria > Bacteroidota > Bacteroidia > Bacteroidales > Bacteroidaceae > UBA1794. The sequence continues at coordinate 194,056 of JBMNUT010000001.1, forward strand.
TCCTGCTGCGCGACTGCGGCCTCGTCGTACGGACGGAGGGCGTCGGACACGTACAATCGCAGAGCATCGCCCCCGGAAGCGCCCTGCACAAGGGGCAAACCATATTGTTGAACCTCACAGCGCCTAAGGACGCCAAAATATTAAAACCCATCACACAATGAAACTGAGCCACATCATCAGCCGCATCCCTATCCTCCAACAGACGAGCGATGCAGACATCGAAATAAAAGGCGTGGAAATCGACTCCCGCAAAGTAAAGCCGGGCGACTTGTTCGTAGCCATGAAAGGGACACAAGTCGACGGCCACCGCTTCATTCCCGCAGCCATCGAAGCCGGAGCCGCCGCCATATTGTGCGAAGACATGCCCGCCCCCGACGCCGAAGTGCCGCCACTTCAAGACAAAAGTGCCGCCACTTCCGCGGAAAACAGGCAGCACTTTTCCCAGAAAGCGCCGGTATTCCTCCAATGCGCCTCTACGGAACGGGCCGCAGGGCTGGCGGCACACGCCTTCTACGGCGCACCTTCGGAGCGGCTCACCCTCGTGGGCGTGACAGGGACCAATGGGAAAACGACCATTGCCACCCTCTTATATAATCTCTTCCGCAAGTTCGGATACAAAGCCGGCCTGATTTCGACCGTATGCAACTACATCGACGACCAACCCTCGGCCGCAACCCAGACCACGCCCGACCCCATCAGCCTCAACCGCCTGCTGGGCGAGATGGCCGACGCCGGATGTTCGTACGCATTCATGGAAGTCAGCAGCCACGCCGTGGCGCAACACCGCATCGAAGGGCTGCGCTATGCCGGAGGAATATTCACCAACCTCACGCGCGACCACCTCGACTACCACAAAACCTTCCAGAACTACCGTGACGCGAAGAAAGCCTTTTTCGACCAACTCCCGCCCGAAGCCTTCGCACTCTCCAACCTCGACGACAAAAACGGCGAGTATATGCTCCAAAACACCGCCGCCCAAAAGAAATACTACTCCCTCCGCACGCTGTGCGACTTCAAGGGAACGATAATTGAGAGCCACTTCGAAGGAATGGTGCTGGACATAGCCGGCAAAGAAGTATCCACCCACTTCGTCGGGCGCTTCAACGCCAGCAATCTTCTGGCCGTCTACGGAGCCGCCGCCTGCCTCCTTCCGGAGAAAACGCCCGAAGATATACTCATACCCCTCAGCAGCCTGCACCCCGTCAGCGGGCGGTTTGAATCAATCCACACCCCCGCCGGATACACGGCGATAGTGGACTACGCCCATACGCCCGACGCACTGGCCAATGTGCTCGGCGCCATCCACGAAGTGCTGCAAGGCCGCGGAAAAGTCATCACCGTGGTCGGCGCAGGAGGCAACCGCGACAAGGGGAAACGCCCCCTCATGGCGCAAGAAGCCGCACGCCAAAGCGACCGGCTCATCATAACAAGCGACAATCCGCGCTTCGAGAATCCCGAAGATATCATACGCGACATGCTCGAAGGCCTCGACCCCGAAGAAATGAAACGCACACTTTCCATCACCGACCGCAAGGAAGCCATACGGACCGCCTGCATGATGGCCCAAAAGGGTGACGTAATTCTCATAGCGGGCAAGGGCCACGAAAATTATCAGGAAGTCAAAGGAGTAAAACACCACTTCGACGACAAGGAAGTGGTGCAGGAAATTATCAACGCCTAACCCCCAAGTCCGAAAACCATGCTCTACTACTTTTTCACTTGGCTGGACCAATTCGATTTTCCCGGGGCGGGCATGTTCGCTTACACCTCGTTTCGGGCGCTCAGCGTAGCCATCTGCGCGCTGCTCATCTCCACGATTTTCGGAAACAAGTTCATCAATCTGCTCAAAAGCAAGCAGATTTCCGAAACGCAGCGCGACAGCTCGATCGATCCCTTCGGGGTTCAGAAGAAAGGCGTACCCACCATGGGCGGAATCATCATCATCGTTTCCATAGTCATCCCCTGTTTGCTCTTCGGGAAGCTGCACAATACGTACATGATACTGATGCTTATCACGACTTGCTGGCTGGGAGCACTGGGATTCGCCGACGATTATATCAAAACATTCCGTAAAAACAAAGACGGCGTAAAGGGTCGCTTCAAAATCGTGGCCCAAGTCGGACTGGGGCTCATAGTGGGCCTTACCTTATATTATGCGCCCGACGTCGTAATCCGCGAGAATATCGAGATAGAGCGAGGCGATAAAGTGGTAAACGTGGTGCACGCTCCGCGAAACATCAAGTCCACGCAGACCACAATCCCCTTCTTTAAGGAAAACAACCTGGACTATAGCGAATTTTTCGCCTGGCTGGACAATCCGGAGTGGAAGCGCAAATGCGGATGGGCCTTCTTCGTTTTGATAACCATCTTCGTGGTTACGGCAGTAAGCAATGGCGCTAACCTGAATGACGGCATGGATGGGATGGCCGCGGGTAACTCTGCGATAATTGGTGCGACGCTCGGCATACTTGCCTACGTGTCGAGCCACATAGAGTTTGCCAGTTATCTGAACATCATGTTCATCCCCGGCAGCGAAGAGCTGGTGGTTTTCATATGCGCCTTCATCGGTGCGCTCGTAGGCTTCCTCTGGTATAATTCTTACCCGGCGCAAGTCTTCATGGGCGATACCGGTTCGCTCACGATTGGCGGCATCATTGCCGTATTCGCCATCATCATCCACAAGGAACTGCTCATCCCGATTCTCTGCGGCATATTCCTTGTGGAGAACTTGAGCGTAATTCTTCAGGTACAGTACTACAAGCAGGGGAAGAAACACGGGGTGAAGCAGCGCATTTTCAAGCGCACTCCCATCCACGACCACTTCCGCACGGCGCAAAACACCCTCGACCCCACGTGCAAATACCTGATTACCGGACCGAAAAACGTCTATCACGAGTCGAAAATAACCGTGCGTTTCTGGATTATCACCATACTGTTGGCGGCAATCACCATCATAACGTTGAAAATCCGTTAGCACTTTCCGCAAAAAGCGCTGCCACTTTCTGAAAAAAGCGGCATGACTTTTGCAACAGACATACAGCAGAAAAAGAAAAAAGAACCCTTATAAACCGAGAAAGAATGAAAAGAATCGTAGTCTTAGGAGCAGGCGAAAGCGGCACAGGTGCTGCCATCCTGGCCAAAAAGAAAGGCATGGAAACATTCGTCTCCGACAGCGGTTTCATAAAAGACACGTACAAATCCATGCTCGATGCGGAAGGTATCGAGTGGGAAGAAGGACATCACACCGAAAGCGCCATCCTTTCGGCCGAAGAAATCATCAAAAGCCCGGGAATCCCCGAGGATACGCCCATAATCTCCAAGGCGCGTGCCAAAGGCATACCCATCATTTCCGAAATCGAGTTCGCCGCGCGCTACACTCAGGCCAAGATGATCTGCGTAACCGGTAGCAATGGCAAGACAACCACTACCTCTTTAATATATTACATCTTCAAGAGTGCCGGCTACAACGTAGGCCTCGCCGGAAACATAGGCCGCAGCTTCGCCCTGCAGATAGCCGAAGGCTGCCAGTTCGACTACTACATTCTCGAACTCTCCAGCTTCCAACTGGACGACATGTACAAGTTCCGGGCAAACATTGCCATACTTCTGAACATTACGCCCGACCATCTGGACCGATACGGCTTCAAAATGCAGAATTACGTAGACGCAAAAATGCGCATCACCCGCAACCAGACGCCGGAAGACGCCTTCGTCTACTGGTATGACGACCCCATCGTGCGAAAAGAGCTGGAGAAACATCCGCCCGTGGCGCGCCGCTTTCCCTTTGCCCTGGAGCGCGAAGACGAAAACTGCGTGGCTTACGTGGAAAACGGGAAGGTAGTCTTCACCGACCCCCTCGACTTCAACATGGAACAGGAGGAACTTGCCCTCACAGGCACGCACAATCTCTACAACTCCATGGCCGCCGGCATCTCAGCCTGCCTGGCCGGAATCAAGAACGACACGGTGCGCCAGGCGCTAAGCACCTTCCAAGGCGTGCCGCACCGCCTGGAGAATGCCGGAACGGTGCGGGGCGTGCGCTTCGTAAACGACTCGAAAGCCACGAACGTCAACGCATGCTGGTACGCACTGGAGAGCATGAAAACACCCGTAGTGCTCATCCTCGGCGGAAAAGACAAGGGCAACGACTACAGCGAGCTCGACGAACTTGTAAAAGAGCGCGTGCACGGCTTCGTATTCCTGGGAGTCGACAACCGCAAACTCCACGGCCACTTCGACCCCACCGGCCTGCCCATCAGCGACAGCACGCAGATGGACGACGCCGTGCGCAAGGCCTTTGCCATGGCACAGCCGGGCGATACGGTGCTCCTGTCACCCTGTTGCGCAAGTTTCGACCTGTTCAAAAACATGGCCGACCGCGGCAACCAGTTCAAAGAAGCAGTGAAAAAGCTCTCCTGACCCTGCCTTCTTCGGGAATTGGAGCCTAACTATTGTCCCTAACATGCATACCTGAAACGATATGGACCTGCTGAAAAATCTATTTAAGGGAGACAAGATTGTCTGGACGATCTACCTCTTCCTGTGCGTTATCTCTATCATCGAGGTATTTAGCGCCACCAGTACGCTCTCATTCAAGAGCGGAAATCACTGGACGGCCATCACCAATCATACGGTCTTCCTGCTCTTTGGAGCCTTAATTGTGGTGGTTATCCACAATCTGAACTATCGTTTCTTCCAACTCATACCCTTTATTTTGCTGCCCGTCTCGGGTTTGATGCTACTCTTCCTCACCGTCATGGGACACATGGGGCACGGTAAGGTGAACGATGCGGCGCGGTGGTTCGAACTGGCCGGCGTTCAGTTCCAACCCTCCGAGCTTGCCAAGATGGGCGTCGTGCTGGCCGTGGCATTCCTGCTGGCCCGCGACCAGCAGCGCCCGCGCGGAACGGGAAACGGCGTCTTCAAAACGATTTGCATCACTACGGGAATCTTCGTAGTCCTTATCGGTTTGGAGAATATCTCCACCGCTTTGCTGCTGATGCTCGTCGTCATCATCATGATGTTCATAGGCCGTATCGAAATGCGCAAGCTCCTCACCATCGTCGGCAGCCTCACCCTGGCCGGACTGCTGGGCTTCAGCGCCATCATGATGGCCCCCGACGTGGAAGAGACGCCCGCCGAGGCGGAAAAAGCGGAAGCCGTCGCGACCGTCACCCCGCAGGAAGCCCAACAAGAGAGGGGCACTTCGAGCATAGGACGCTTCAGTACGGCCAAACAGCGCATACTCCGCTTCTTCGCCAACCGCGAGGTTCCGCCCGAAGAGTTCGACCTTGACAAAAATGCGCAGGAGGCACACGCGCATATCGCCATCGCAAGCAGCAATATCATAGGCAAGCTGCCCGGAAACAGTGAGGAGCGCGACTTCCTGTCGCAGGCCTTTTCCGACTTCATCTTCGCCATCATCATCGAAGAGCTGGGACTCGTGGGAGGAATATTCGTCATTATGCTCTACCTGCTGCTCTTCATCCGGGCCGGACGCATCGCGCAAAAGGCAAGGGGCAACTTCGCCTCCTTCCTTGTCATGGGCATCACGCTGCTCATCGTCATACAAGCGCTGGTAAACATGTGCGTGGCCGTCGGATTGATTCCCGTAACGGGCCAGCCCCTGCCGCTGATAAGTAAAGGAGGAACCTCCATTTTGGTTACATCCATGTACTTCGGCATGATTTTGAGCGTAAGCCGCTACACCGAAAAGCTGGAGAAACGCAAAGAAGACCTGCCCGACACGGAACTGAGCAAAGAGCAAATCATAAGAGACCAGGAGCGGTTGGCCGAAGCCGAAAAGGCCCAAGCCGGAAGCCCCGCATAGGCACCCGTCCGGAAGTGCCGCCACTTTTCTCGAAAAGTGCCGCATGAATCCGGCAAAAGTACCGCACGAAAAAAACAAAAGACCCAAGGATATGGAACAGAACTACAGATTCATCATCAGCGGAGGCGGGACGGGAGGACACATCTTCCCCGCAGTCTCCATAGCCAACGCCCTGCGCGAACAACTGCCCGAGGCGGAAATCCTATTCGTAGGCGCAGAGGGAAGAATGGAAATGCAGCGCGTCCCTGCCGCCGGATACCGCATCATCGGGCTGCCGGTGGCCGGCTTCGACCGCCAACACCTGCTGCGCAACATCAGCGTACTCTGGAAACTCTGGAAAAGCCGCCGCCGCGCGCGCCGCATCGTGCGCGAGTTCCGGCCCGACGCCGCAGTGGGCGTAGGCGGATACGCCAGCGGGCCTACCTTGGAGGCCGCCGAAAACGCCGGAATCCCCACCCTCCTGCAGGAACAGAACTCCTACGCCGGCGTGACCAACAAGCTCCTTGCCCGAAAAGCACAGCGCATCTGCGTAGCATACGAGCACATGGAGCGCTTTTTCCCCGCCGAAAAAATACTGCTCACGGGCAACCCCGTGCGCCAAAACCTGCTCAATGAAAAGCTGACCCGCGAGGAAGGCATACGCTTCTTCGGCCTCGACCCGGCCAAACGCACGGTGCTCGTCGTAGGCGGAAGCCTCGGGGCGCGCACCATCAACCAGAGCATCCTGGCCGGACTGCCCGAGCTCTGCAAAAGCAACATACAGGTCATCTGGCAATGCGGCAAGTACTACTACGCCGAGATGCTCCAGTCCCTGCGCCAGGCCGAAGGGCAGAACGACGACGAGTGCAAGCCCTGCCGCACGATGCCCCTCCACCTGACCGATTTCATCGGCAGCATGAGCCACGCCTATGCAGCGGCCGACCTGGTCATCTCCCGCGCAGGCGCCGGTTCCATCTCCGAGTTCTGCCTACTGGGCAAGCCCGTCATCCTCGTTCCCTCGCCCAATGTGGCCGAAGACCACCAGACGAAGAACGCACTCGCTCTCGTCGAGAAAGACGCCGCCCTCATGGTGCGCGACGCCGACGCCACGGGTTGCCTCATGAAGAAAGCCATCGAGCTGGTCGAAGACCCGCAACGCCTGGCCCGCCTCGCCGCCAACATACGGCAGATGGCCCACCCCGACGCCGCAAAGACCATAGCCAACGAAGTCATCAAACTTGCCCAATCCTACCGAAAAGAACATGGAAATAAATAACATACAAGCCGTCTATTTCATCGGCGCAGGCGGTATCGGCATGAGCTGCCTGGAGCGCTACTTCCTCTCCATAGGCAAAACCGTAGGAGGCTACGACCGCACGCCCTCGGCCCTTACCGAAGAGCTGCAGAAAGAAGGAGTTTTGCTCCACTTCGAGGACGATCCTGCCCAAATCCCCGCCGCTTTCCGCCAAAAGGGAAGCACTTTGGTCGTATTCACCCCCGCTATTCCCGAAAACCACAAGGAATTGGCCTACTTCCGCCAGGCCGGATTCGAAATCCACAAGCGCGCCCAGGTATTGGGCACCATCACCCGCGCAAGCCGGGGCCTCTGTGTGGCAGGAACGCATGGGAAAACCACCACTTCCACCATGCTTGCCCACATTCTCCACTGCGCCCTGCCCGAAGGTTGTACTGCCTTTCTCGGCGGAATCTCGCAGAATTACCACAGCAACCTCATCCTGCCCGGAAAAAGCGGCAGCCCCTTCACCGTAATCGAGGCCGACGAATTCGACCGCAGCTTCCACTGGTTGCAGCCGGACATGGCGGTTGTCACCGCAACCGACCCGGATCATCTGGACATCTACGGCACAAAGGAAGCATACCTCGAGAGCTTCCGCCACTTTACGAGCCTCATCCGCCCGGGAGGCGTACTCCTCCTGCACGAAGGCACGGAACTCAAACCCGACTTGCAGGCCGGAACGCGGCTCTACACCTATGCCCGCCAGTCAGGCGACTTCCACGCTGAGCACATTCAGGCCGGCGGAGGAGAAATAACCTTCGACCTCGTGGCGCCGACCGACGTACTGCCCGGAGGAAAGCTCTGCAACATTTCGCTCGGAGTGCCCGTAAGTATCAACATCGACAACGGCATTGCAGCCATGGCGATAGCACTTCTGGTCGGAGCCGACCCCGAAAAGGTGAAAGAAGCCATGGCCTCGTTCCGCGGAGTGGAGCGCCGCTTCGACTTCAAGATACGCACTCCGCAGAAAGCCCTGCTCAGCGATTATGCCCACCACCCGCAGGAGCTGCGCCAAAGCCTGCTTTCCCTGCGCGAACTCTACCCCGGGAAAAAGATAACCGCCTTGTTCCAGCCCCATCTGTACAGCCGCACGCGCGACTTTTATGCCGAGTTTGCCGACGCACTCTCGCTGGCCGACGCCGTAATCCTTACGGAGATTTACCCGGCCCGCGAGCAACCTATTCCCGGAGTGAGCAGCCAACTCATCTACGACCGCCTGCGCCCCGGCATCGAACGGGCCCTCTGCCTGAAAAAGGACCTGCACGAACAGCTGGAACACTGCGAGACGGACGTACTCGCCGTGCTCGGCGCCGGCGACCTCGATGCCCTGCTTCCCAAAATCGAAGCGCACATGCGCAAACGTTGGGGCATAGCACCCCCTAAACCCTGAGAACACCATGGTCAAAAAGTTACTCATCTTCTTCGCCATGCTCCTCCTGGCTGTCTACATAGCCGTAGCGATGGGCACGTTCAGCAAGCCGCCCCAGGAAGCGCGCTGCCAGGCCGTCGAAATAAACTTCGGCGAAGAGACCCCGCTCCGCTCCCTCAACCGCGACGAAGTGCTGCAACTTCTGCGCCATCACGGCCTCGACCCGACGGGACAGCGCCTGTGTGACATCGACGTGCAGCTCATCGAAAACACGTTGCGCCGCCATCCGCTGCTGAAGAGCTGCGAGTGCTACCAGAACGCCTCGGGCAAAGTCATCATCGACCTGCAGCAACGCGTCCCGATACTGCACGTTCTCAACAACCGGGGCGAGGATTTCTACATCGACAACGAGGGAAAATCCTTCAACGCACCCGCCAATGAGACACTGCGCCTGCCCGTCGTCACCGGAGCCGTAGCCCGCTCCGAGGCCGACAGCCTCCTGCGCGGAGTAGCGCTCTACTTCCGCGACAAAGGAGCATGGGCCGACAGCATAGCGCAGGTGGAAGTGCTGCCCGACGGCGCATTCGAGCTGGCCCTCGCAGGCGAAGACTTCATCATCTACCTCGGGAAGACGCAAGAAGTGAGCCGGAAGATGGAAAACTTTGCCAAGTTCTACAACCGCGCCCTGCGGCAAATAGGAACCGACAAGTACTCGCGCATCGATTTGGAGTTCAACAACCAGATTATCTGCACGCGCAAAAGCAAACCCGGGCTGCAGATCTACTCGACGCGCACCGCTCCTCCCCCCAGTTCCACCCCCGCCCCTGCCGGGAACCAGGCAGCCGACGGGAAAAAGACACCCGCCACAGCCGTACAGGCAGGCAACTCCACCCAAAAAGTCCCGGCGGAAAAAGGAAAAAGTGGCAGCACTTCTTCCGAAAAGTCCCAAGGGAAATCCGCATAACCCCAAAGCAAGAAAACAAAAATAAACCCGTTTATCCAGAAAAAGGAGACTGAAACATGGCAGAAAACAACATCATCGTAGCATTCGAGCTCGGTTCTTCCAAAATAGCCGGCATCGCCGCCCAGAAAAACCCCGACGGAAGCCTCAAGATACGCGCCTACGCCCACAAGGACTCCAGCGAATTCATCCGCAAAGGCACCGTATCCAACGTGGACAAGACCGTAGCCGCCCTCAAAGAAATCAAACTACAACTCGAAAATACCCTGCACATGCACGTAAAAGGCGCCTACGTAGGCCTCTGCGGGCTCTCCATGCGCAGCGAGAAGAACACCATATCCCGCCAGTTCGGCATAGAAGAAAAACACATCGGCACGGAGATCATCGAAGACCTCATCGACAAAAACAGCCAGAACGCCAAAGGCGACGAGGAAATCCTCAACACCATCATCCAGGAATACCAGACGGCCACGACAACGACCCTCGACCCCGTAGGCGCACTCACCAGCAGCATACAGGGAAACTTCCTCAACATTCTCGCACGTACGAGCCTGAAAGCCAACATACAGCGCTGCTTCGACCAGGTAGACATCAAGGTTTTCGAATACATCGTAGCCCCCGAGGCCACCGCCGCAGTCGCGCTCAACGCCGTGGAGCTGCGCAGCGGAAGCGCCCTCGTAGATATCGGCGCGGAGATTACCACTATTACCATCTACCGCAACAGCATTTTGCGCTACCTGCGCATCATTCCCTTAGGTTCGGCCGCCATTACGCGAGACCTCTGCAAGTTGCCCAACTTAGCCCCCGAGGAAGAAGAAGCCGAGCAGGTGAAAAAGAAATACGGCGTAGCCATCCTCAGCCATAACTACAACAACCCCACGCCCAGCGCCGAAGGCGAAAACGAAGAAGAATTCGCCACGCTCAACAACGGCCGCACCATAAGCCTCGAACAAATCGAGCTCTTCACCGCCGCACGGGCAGAGGAAATCGTTGCAAACGTGTGGGAATTCATCAAAAACTCCGGCTATGAGAGCGAACTCATGGGCGGCATCGTCCTGACCGGAGGCGGTTCCAACCTGAAGTCCATCGACGAACTCATGAAGCGCTACTCCAAACGCAACTGCCACATAGCCTCCTCCGTGCGTTCAAGCCTGAAAACCAGCGGCTACCCCATCAACACCAAAGACGGAGGCATAGACCTCACGCTCATCGGGCTGCTGAATGCCGGCACGGAAAACGGCTGCTCCGAAATTCCCGAAGGGGAAAACCTTACCGACGCCGAGACCGCCGAACACGAACCGGCCCCCAAAGAAGGGAAAAACACCGAGAAAACCGGCTACGGCGCAGGCACCGCCATCAAACCCGGACAAGAGAAAGAGAAAGAACCCGAGGAGAAAAAGCCCAAGAAGCCCGGCTTCAAGGAAAGAATCAACAGCTGGCTCGGCACGATACTCGACAACGATTGACGCACACCACACGGCCCTGCGCCCCAAAAGAACCCAAGAAATAACCTATTAAAACAGCATCTCTTATGAGCGACACCACCATAAAACCCCTCGAAGGCCTGCGCCTCGAACAGGAAGACAACAGCATAATCAAAGTAATCGGCGTGGGAGGCGGCGGAGGAAACGCCGTAGCCCACATGTACAAGCAAGGCATTCACGACGTGAACTTCATGATTTGCAATACGGACAAACAGGCTCTGAAAGCGAACGAAGTCCCCTCGAAAATTCAGATGGGCCCCGGCCTGGGAGCGGGCAATGTTCCCTCCGTAGCCGAGAAGTACGCGCTCGATAGTGCCGACGAAATTCGACAAGCCCTTAGTGACGGCACGCAAATGGTATTCATTACGGCCGGAATGGGCGGCGGAACCGGCACGGGCGCTGCCCCCGTCATCGCAAACATAGCCAAAAGCATGGATATCCTTACCGTGGGTATCGTAACCATCCCCTTCCTTTTCGAAGGGCGCAAGAAGATTATCCAGGCACTGGACGGCGTTGACAAAATAGCCGAGCATGTCGATGCGCTTTTGGTCATCAATAACGAACGGCTGCGCGACATCTGCGCCGATATGGACATCGACGCCGCCTTCGCCAAGGCAGACGATACGCTGACAACCGCCGCACGAAGCATTGCCGAAATCATCACCAAGGAAGGAAAAATGAACGTCGACTTCGCCGATGTGCGCACCACCCTCAAAGACGGCGGCATATCCATCATGAGCATCGGCTACGGCGAAGGCGAAAACCGCCTGGACAAAGCCTTTAAGGACGCCCTCCACTCGCCACTCATCAATAACAACGATATCTATCGGGCGCAGCGGCTGCTGTTTTACATCTCGTACAGCAAGGAAAGCCCCATCGGAGTGGACGAATTGACCGAGGTTCACGAATTCATGTCGAAGTTCGAAAAAGATTTCAACCTCATCTGGGGCTGCGGCATGGAGGACGGACTGGGAGAACAGGTAAAGGTTACCATCATAGCCACCGGCTTCGGTAAGAAAGACCGCGTCAACATCAGCCCCTACCAGCAGATGCGCGACAGCGAAGAGGAAGAGAAAAAGGAAGCCGAGGAAAGCCGCATACAGGAAGTCTACGGCAAAGGCGCCACAAGCCACGTACCCCGGCGCAACAACATCTTCATCTTTGCCGAAAACGACCTCGCCAACGAGCAAATCATATCCCTCGTGGAGAACACACCGACCTACCTGCGCCAGAAACAGACGCTCAAAACCATACAAAGCCTCTCCGACCACCGCAACGAGGGGCGCATCGAAGAAGAAAATACGCTGCACGGCGTAACCTTCTGAACCACGACTTTTCGTTTAAACCTATAACATAAACAACATGAGTATATTCGATCAAGTCAGCAATGACATTAAGGAAGCCATGAAGGCACACGACAAAGTGCGCCTTGAGGCTCTGCGCAACGTGAAGAAAGTACTGCTCGAAGCCAAAACCGCACCGGGCGCCCACGACGAAGTGACAGACGAAACGGCCCTCAAGCTCATCCAGAAACTGGTAAAACAAGGCCGCGACTCGGCACAAATCTATAGTGAACAAGGCCGCGCCGACCTGGCCGAAGAGGAACTGGCACAAGTCAAAGCCATCGAACCCTACCTCCCCGCCCAGCTTTCCGAAGAAGAACTGGAAAATGCCCTGCGTGCCATCATAGCCGAGACGGGCGCTACCTCGGCCAAGGACATGGGGAAAGTCATGGGAGTGGCTACCAAACGCCTCAGCGGGCAGGCTGAAGGACGCGCCATCTCTGCTTGCGTGAAGAAACTGCTCGGCTAATCCGGGCGAAAACGTACGACGCTTCGGGCGAAAACAACTCGCCCCAGCCCATAAAATGCCCCGTCGGGATATCCATCCTCGACGGGGCTCTTCATTCTTTTCATACCTGATATCATCACAATCCTGCCGCCCGGCTCATCCACACACCGGGCAGCAAAGGACTTTTATACTTCGCCGCCATAGCCTTCCACGCCCGGCACACCGCCGTCGGGAGCGCCACCCGGCATCGATTCACGCATCTTCTGTCCGCTCATGTTGCCGAAGTTGTAGCTCACAGTCAGGCCGAATGTGCGTCCGCCATGCCAGCTTTCAGAATATTGGGTGAAGTCCGTACCCGAAGTTTCCGTCTTCCACCGGCGCGAATCAAGCAAGTCGCGCACCGTCAGGTTGAGCGACAATTTCCGGTCGAAGAAGCTCTTCTTGAGACCAGCATCCAGCGAATAGTTGGCTTTACGCTCGCCCTGCGCCACAGCACGCGGGGAACGATAGTTGCCCGTAACCTGCAAATTGATGCCGGCCGGCAGACTTACATTGCCGATGACACGGGCATTCCAGGAGAACTGCTCCTGCGCATCGTACGAATCATTGGCGTACGTAAACCCATCGAGCTTGTAATAGTAGAGATTACCCGTCGCCGTCAGGTCGAGCCAGCGCAGCGGTTTCACCTTTCCTACCAGTTCCAAGCCGGCCGACTGGCTCTTTCCGATGTTAATCGGCAGGTTGTACATCACATTCAGGCCGTCTTCGTTCACCATGTAGCTCACCCGTTGGATGACATCGCTGGTATTACGGTAGTAAAGCGAAGTAGAAATCGTGTGACCGGCTTCCCAACTTTTGATGTAGTTCAGCTCGAACGCATTCGAATACTCGGGCATCAGCTCCGGATTACCCGTGCGGATGTTCGTACGGTCCGTAATATTCCGGAAACTGTTGAGTTGCCCGCCCCAAGGACGCGAGATACGGCGCGAATAATTCACCTGCACTTCGTTTCCTTTCCCCAGGTCATACGTCAAAAAGACGCTCGGATATACGTCAAAGTAGTCCTTCGTAAACGGATTGCCCGGCACTTCTATTCCATTCAGGCCGTCGCCCGAGTCGTGTGTCTCGTCCGATTGCGTCTTCACGCGGCTGTATTCTCCGCGCAAGCCCAGCTGATAGCCCAGCGCGCCGAGCTTTCCGGAGAAAGTGGCATAGAGCGCGTGTACATCCTGCTCATACAGGAAACGGTTGTACAGGTCGAAAGCCGGCATTGCCGTGGCCTCCGTCTCGCCTTCCAGCGTCTCAATCGGGCTATCCTCCCGCGAAAGAGTCGTCTTGTAGCCCGCCTCGAAGCGATAAGTATCGTTGATTTTGTTGCTGTAGTCCAACTGTATGGTCCAGTTGTGGCTCTGAACGTTGTTGTCCTGCGCCTGGTATTCATCCGGATAGGCCACCTCTTCGTCCCGATAGTCGTAAGTCTGATGGAAATCGCTTGCCGCATCCATTCCCCAGCTGCTGTACGAAGCGCTAAAGTCGAGGTAGTGATCCTCGCGGAAGAGGTGCTTATAACCAATCTGCACGTTTCCGCCCTTCATTTCGTCGTCGCCTTGCGAAGTTCGGAGGCTCGTATAGTCGGAAGCATCATAGTGAAGCGTTGTCCCGTCCGTGCTCTTTCCGAACATACCGAAGGCCATCAGGTTGATTTCGTTGTGCCGGTCGATATGATACGTACCGCCTCCGCGCAAAAACAGGTGGTTTCCCTTTCCTTCGTCCTCGGAGTCGCTGTTCAGCCACGAGCCGTCGCCATACGTGCGCCGCGAGAGATCGCCGCCGTCGCGCTCGAAGTGACGGTAACCGATGCTGCCGTTCAAGTCCAGTTTGGAGCTGCTGTAATTGATATTCGCACCCGCATTGGCACGGCCGCGCGTATTCCCGCCGACCTGAACGCTGCCGAAATAGCCCGGCTTGCGGTCTTCTTTCAGAATAATGTTGATGATACCTGCCGTTCCCTCCGGGCTGAACTTGGCAGAAGGGTTGGTCACGACCTCAATACGGTCAATCGTTTCGGCCGGAAGCTGCTCCAGAATCTGCGCCCGGTTGTCCGCCGTCAGGCCAGACTCCTTGCCGTTTATCCAGATGGTCACGCTGCTGTTGCCGCGCAGCGATATCTCGCCTTCGTTGTCCACCTCGACCGAAGGAATATTGTTGAGTACCTCCGAAGCCGACTCGCCCGCCGAACTCAAATCGGCGCCTACGTTGAAGACTTTCTTGTCTATCTCAAATTTCATTTGCGAGCGCTGTCCGCGAATCTGCACCGTGTTCAGCATCTCGTCGTCTACATCCAGTGAAATCTTTCCTACGTCGATTCGCTGCGAAGACGCCTCCACGCGCACCTCTTTCGTCAGGCTCTTGTAGCCTACGCCCGAGACGATCAAATCATAATTGCCCCGCAATACGCCCGACAGGCGGAAGCCGCCCGTCGTGTCCGTCACTGCGGTCTTCACCGGCAGCGTCGTGCCTTTCTTACACAACCGAATGCTCACATAGCCAATCGGGTTGCCGGTAGTGGCTTCCACCACCTGGCCTCTTATGCCACCCGCTGCCGCAGGCGACGCCACATCGAGTGCGGCATACTGCCCGCCATGGGGCAATACGCTGAAACAAGGATACGCCTCTGCCTCAAGACACAGGCCCGAACCGGCCACAAGTCCTGCACAAAGCACTCCCGCTATTCTTCTTCTCATCGTTTTAATCCGTCGTTTTTTCTTCTTCGTTTATATCTGTCTGCTGTCCGTGCGGTCACTCCTTCCGTTGCGGAGCGGCAACACTTCTTATATATACCAACCCTATGAACAGAAAGCCCCTATGCGGTTTAAGACAGCCAAGGAAGTTTAAAGCAAATAAACAAGATTTCAGCATTCAACCGCCCCACCGCTTGCCCACTCCCTGCAAAACCCCTATCTTTGCAGCCGGACAGAAAAAACATCCTGGCTCTGTAGTTCAACGGATAGAATAAGAATTTCCTAAATTTTAGATGGGGGTTCGATTCCCCCCGGAGCTACGCAAAGGCGAAAAACACGCGGCCCGCTTCTCCCAAACACAAGGGGAAGCGGGCCGCGTTTCTGTTATCTGTTTCTCATTTCACATGTGCTCCAGCCAGTAAGACAGCTCGCCGACCATCACCTCGTGCCAGCTGAAATTCTCCCGATAGCCCCAGCCATGTCCGCCTTCGGGGTAGACGTGCAGCGAAACCCGCACGCCCGCTTCCTGCAAGGCGGCATAATATTGCACCCCGTTGCGCGGCGGTACCACATCGTCGTCGTTCGAAAGCGCGATAAACGTAGGCGGGAAATCGGCACGCACATGCCGCTCCAGGCTGTAATGGTCTACCCGTGCCGCATCGGCATCGTGCCCCAGCAGATTTTCACGCGAGCCACGGTGCGTTACGCCCGCTTCCATCGTCACCACGGGATAGAACAATATCTGAAAAGCCGGCCGCTCCTCCGCCGGCAGCCAGGCCACTGCCGTAGCAGCCAGATGCCCGCCTGCCGAAGAGCCCATAATGCCTACCTTGCGGGCGTCGAGCCCCCAAGCCTCGGCCCGGGCACGCACCACGCGCAAGGCTTGGCGCACATCGTTGAAAGGCACATCGGAACAGCCCCGCGGCATACGGTATTCCAACACAAAGACCGCCACACCACGCCGGCAGAAGAAGTCCGCCCAGTCCGTACCCTCGTGGCCCATGGCCAGACCGGAATAGCCTCCGCCCGGCAAGATGAGCACCGAGCGCAAGCCCTGTGCCGTACCTCCCTGCGGAAGAAACACATGAAGCCGCGTCTGAGGCCGCATCGCCGTATCGCCCACCTCTTCCCAAATGTTCACTACCTGCTCCGCGCCGGCACTATACTCCTGGGCCTGCGTTCGCGACAGCGAGCCCAGAAAACCTAAAAGACTACACAGTAACACCAATTTCTTCATAATAAATCCAATCTAACCGTTTGTTCAGTTCAATTATAATAGTGCACAAAAATAGTGAAAGGCGAGTGCAGAGGCAAGCGAAACCCATGGGTTTCGTATTGACTATGCCGAGCCGCATCCGATTTTCGCGCAAGCCAATACACAAAAAGTCCCGCCACTTTCGTCGCAGAGTGGCGGGACTTTTCAGTACAAGTGCAGGGCCTTTATTTCCACTGCGCTACAATTTCTTCGATGGCGTCCTTCAGCCCTCCGGCGTTCTTGCCGCCTGCCGTAGCATAATGGGGGGCACCTCCTCCGCCGCCCTGAATGTGGCGGGCGGCCTGACGCACGAGGTTTCCGGCATGGAAGCCGGCGGCCACGACATTCTTGCCCAACATTACGGTAATCAGAGGCTTCTCCTGGTCGACAGTGCCGGCTACAAATACGGAGTCCGCACCCAGTTCCTGACAAACCTGGAAGGCCAAATCCTTAACCAGCTGGGCGGGCATCGGCGCAAGCAGCTTGACAAGGCGTACACCGCCGGGCAGTTCGACAGCTTCGCGCACGAGGCGTTCCTTGAGAGTCGCCTGCTTTTCCTTGACATACGTATCGATTTGCTTCTTCAGGTCTGCATTCTCCTCGATGGAGCGACGGATAGCTCCGGAGAGGTCGGGCACGTTGTGGAAGAGGGCACGCAGTTCGTTCATCATATCCTGCATCTTGTCTACGGTATCCTCCACGCGCTCGCCCGTCAGAGCCTCGATGCGGCGTACGCCGGCAGCCACGGAACTCTCGGCAATGATGCGGAAGGCACCGATGCAACCGGTAGCGGGCACGTGCGTACCACCGCAGAATTCGATGCTTTCGCCGAACTGCACAACGCGCACTTCCTCGCCGTATTTCTCACCAAACAGCGCAATGGCACCCAACTTGCGGGCCTCGTCGATAGGCATGTGGCGGTGCTCCTGCAAAGGAAGGTTGGCACGGATGCGGCGATTGACTATGTGTTCCACCTGGCGCAGCTCGGCCGGCGTCACTTTCTGGAAGTGGGAAAAGTCAAAACGCAGGGAGTCCGGCGTCACGAGGGAGCCCTTCTGCTCAATATGCGCACCGAGTACCTCACGCAGCGCTTGGTCGAGCAGGTGGGTGGCGGAGTGGTTGGCGGTACAAGCCTTGCGCTTGTCGATATCAACGCATGCCATCCACTCGGCAGAGGGGTCGGCCGGTAACTTGTCGGCGATATGCACCGGGAGATTATTCTCCTTCTTTGTGTCCAAAATCTCCAGCGTCTCTCCTTCGCGACAGAGTACGCCGGTGTCGCCTACCTGACCGCCGCTTTCAGCATAGAAGGGCGTGGTGTCGAGCACAATCTGGTAGAATGTCTTTCCTTTCTGCGTAACGGGGCGATAGCGGAGTATGTGGCATGTGTGCTCCGTGCAGTCGTAACCGACAAACTGGCTCTCGCCTTCCTGCAGAACCACCCAGTCCCCGGTCTCCGTAGCGGCAGCATTCCGAGCGCGTTGTTTCTGCTTTTCCATTTCGGTGCGGAAGGACTCCTCGTCGGCAGTCATGGCGTTTTCGCGAAGAATCAGCTCCGTAAGGTCAAGCGGGAAGCCGTATGTATCGTAAAGGGTGAAGGCGTCTGTTCCGCTAATCACGCTCTTTCCCTGAGCTTTGTTGTCGGCAATCAGTTTGTCCAGGAGGCGTATTCCGGTGTCCAATGTATGGAGAAAAGCCTCTTCCTCCTCCTTAATGACGCGACTGATCAGCTCCTTTTGGGCAGCGAGCTCGGGGTATGCCGCGCCCATGCTGTCGATCAGGACAGGAAGGAGGCGGTAAAGGAACGCTTGCTTCTGCCCCAGGAAGGTGTAACCGTAGCGCACTGCGCGGCGAAGGATACGGCGTATCACATAGCCGGCCTTGGCATTTCCGGGCAACTGCCCGTCGGTTATGGAGAAAGCTATCGTGCGAATGTGGTCGGCCACGACACGCATGGCGATGTCCTGCTTCTCGTCTTTTCCGTATTCCGTACCGGAAAGTGCGCCAATGGCCCGTATGAGCGGTTGGAATACGTCGGTATCATAGTTGGAAGTCTTACCCTGAAGAGCCATACAGAGGCGCTCGAAACCCATACCCGTGTCTATCACCCGGGCAGGAAGCGGCTCCAGAGTGCCGTCGGCCTTGCGGTTATACTGCATGAAGACGAGGTTCCATATTTCAATTACCTGCGGATGTCCCTGATTGACGAGCGAGAGTCCGTCGACCTTGGCCCGCTCCTCGTCGGGACGGAGGTCGATGTGTATCTCCGAACACGGCCCGCAAGGACCCGTATCACCCATCTCCCAGAAGTTATCGTGGCGGTTGCCGTTGATGATACGCTCGGCGGGCAGGAACTGCGCCCAGTACTCAGCGGCCTCATTGTCGCGCTCGATATGCTCGGCGGGGCTGCCCTCGAAGACGGTTACGTAGAGGCGGTTCTTATCAATCTTCAGCACATCGACCAAATACTCCCACGCCCAGGAGATAGCCTCCCGCTTGAAATAATCGCCGAACGACCAGTTTCCGAGCATTTCGAACATGGTATGATGATAAGTATCATGCCCTACTTCCTCGAGGTCATTGTGTTTTCCGCTCACGCGCAGGCACTTTTGCGAATCGGCTACCCGCTTGTACTTCGCGGGGCGGTTCCCTAAAATAATGTCCTTGAACTGATTCATGCCGGCATTGGTGAACATGAGCGTAGGGTCGTCCTTTACGACCATAGGTGCAGAGGGAACAATCTGATGTCCCTTAGAAGCGAAGAAATCCGTGAAGGATTTTCTGATTTCTTGTGCAGTAAGCATATAGATAGTCTTTTGTTTATCAGAAAAAAGGGCTTCCGTTGTGAAGGAAAAGAAGCGGCGCAAAGTTACTATTTCTTAGCGGAAAACGCCTTATATACTAAGGTGTATTTTTCCCTCCCGGCGGCAGAAGGGTGAAAAAGCGGCTGCCCGTCAGGCCAGCAGGGAGAGGCTCTGGGCAGGAAGATGGGTAGTGCGGATGCGCCACTCGGCCGGAAACAGGTTATTGCTGCGGTTGCCTATGTTTTTGACGAAGCCCAGCGGAACGGAAGCATAGGTGAGCAGGACGATGCCCCGCGGCACTTCGGGCCCCAGCTGCAGGCTCTCGCGGCGCAGATAGGCAAGGGCCTGGTCGTAAGAGAGGGCCGCTTCAGGGAAACGGCCGTCGCGCCTCAGCACGGTGCTCAGGGCCAGCGCCGGATGAGGCAGCAGGTCGCGCCCGCGCGCCACGCACAGCGGCACACCAGCGGAGAGCACTTTCAGCCCGCGCCCCTGCACGTCGCGCAGAAAAGCCACATGACGCTCGTCCACCGCAGCGGCACACGTCTCGTCGCCCCACAGCTGCCACGAGCGTCCGCCCTGCTCCAGACAGTCGAGCCACGAGGCCGCAATCTGGGGCGAAGCAGCGTTCCGCCCGGCGCGCGCCTTGCCTTTCGACGGTTTCGCCAGAGCATACGGCGCGCTGCCGCCCTCCCCTTTCCGCAACAGGCAGAAGAAAAATCCCTCACCCCGTGCGCGGTGGGGCAAAAAACGGTAGACCGGAAGCGCCCCGTCTCCCTCGTCGGCCGCAAGACTGCCGCACAGGTTCCACTCCGGCGGGGCAGGCAGAGCCACGGGCTCCGCTCCGAGTTCGCGGCAAATCCAGCGTACATTATCCTCATTCTCAGCCGTATTATACGTACAAGTGCTGTACGCCAGCAACCCGCCGCCACGCAGGGCCGGCCACACGGCGGCAATGATTTCGCGCTGGCGGCGCGCACACTGCTCCACGTTGCGCAGGCTCCACTGGGCCACGGCCTCGGGGTCTTTGCGGAACATGCCCTCGCCCGAGCAGGGGACGTCGGCCAGAATCAAGTCGAAAGCGCCCTCCATACGCCCGAACTCGTCGGGGCGCGCCGAGGTAACGAGGCAGTCGGGATGGCCCCACTTCTGCATGTTCTCGCACAAGACGGCAGCGCGCTGGGGCACGACCTCGTTGCTCACGAGCAGGCTGCCTTCGGGCAAGAGGCTGCGCAGCAGGGTGCTCTTCCCGCCCGGCGCGGCACAAAGGTCGAGCGCGCGCAGGGGCGTTGCGGCAGAAAGGGGCAGTTGCGCCAGAAACATGGAAGAGGCTTCCTGCACATAGTAGGCGCCGGCATGGAAAAGGGGGTCGAACGTGAAGGGGAACCGCTCCCGCAGATAACTGCCCGACGGGCACCACGGCACCTGCTCCGCCTCGACTTCCGGGCTGAGCATAAGCGGCTTTCCGCCCGCGGCGGCAGCGGCGCGGAGCTTGGCACTGTTGAGCCGGACGCTCGTGTGCGGCTCTTCCGTCTCGATGGCCTGCAGAAACGCATCGCTCTCTCCCGCGGGAAACAGGCGGCGCGCTGCAGCTATGAAATCTTCGGGCAGGGACATGGCACGAAAGGGGTTACAGGTTTTTGAAAAAAGAGGCAGTACTTTTCAGAAATACAGGCAAGACTTTTCCCGAAAGGCGGCAAGGCGCTTCAGCGGCCGAACTTGCGCGCCACCCGGTCGTAGGTAGGGGTTTCCACCCCGTGCGCCCGCGCCGCGTCGATAAGGTCGAAGAGTTGTCCCTGAATCTCCGACTCGTGTCCGCGATTCAGGTCCTTCTGCAGCGAAGCGGTGCTCATCGGGTCGAGCGCATCGATAACCCTCAGGTTGGCTTCCACCGGGTCTTCGCGGAAAACGACGCCCAGTTTCTCGCCCAGCGCACTGCTCTCGCGGGTCAGACCGATGAAGGTGTCGCGCTCGGGGCCCGGGTGTTGCAGGGCGCCCATGGGCACGTCGTAGTAAGCTCCGGTGCAGGCCATGGCGCTGATGAAGCCCCATTTGGCAAAAGTGTCCCGCACGATGTCGTCGGAAAGGATGGCCTTGATGCCCGTTTCCTGCAAGACGCGCTGCAGCCGCTCCAGCTCCTCGCGGCTCACTCCGTCGGTACTCCGCGCGCCGAAGACCAGCTTGAGCACCGAGCCCATCTGGGTGATTTCGCCGGGGGCGTTGACGAATCCTACGATATAGATGCACCCGTCGATGACGCGCGCTCCCGGGCAGGCCGCGGCGATGCGGGGCCCGGTGCCGAACACGTTGAGCACGGGCAGCACAATGCTGTCGGGACGGGCCGCACGGACGATGCACTCGGCCACGCTGGATATGGAGTATCCCTTGACGCAGACCAGCACCAGGTCGGCCGTCCCGCGGTAGTCGTCCGACGTACAGGCAGTCAGATACGGCACCCGGGATGCATCGCCGGCCGCAGCGTGCGGCTCCTCGCCGGGCACATATACGGGCAAAACGACCTCACCCTTCAGGTCGGAATGGAATTTCAGGCCGTCGCGCAACATGTTCCGCAGGTGCTCCCCGCGGGCTATGCAGCATACTTCATGACCGGCCAGAGCCAGAAAGGCAGCCAACGAGCCACCTACTCCACCGGTTCCTACTATCAGACATTTCATAGCGCAAGAGGTTTTAAGAAAAAGCGCAAAGCATTAAACGAAAAAGATGCGGCGGTTTCCGCCCGAAGTGCTGCCGCTTTTTCCGGAAAGCGGCGGCACCCGCGGGCCGATGCCTTCAGACATTGAAACGGAAGTGCATGATATCGCCGTCCTGAACGACGTAGTCCTTGCCCTCGATGGCCAGCTTTCCGGCCTCGCGCACAGCGGCTTCCGAGCCGTAGTGTATGTAGTCGTCGTACTTGATGACCTCGGCACGGATGAAACCCTTCTCGAAGTCGGAATGGATGATGCCCGCACACTGGGGAGCCTTGCTGCCCTTGCGGTATGTCCAGGCCTTCACTTCCATCTCGCCGGCAGTGAAATACGTCTCAAGCTGCAGCAGTCGGAAGGCCGACTTGATGAGCCGGTTGACGCCCGACTCCTGCAAACCGATGGATTCGAGGAACATTTTGCGGTCTTCATACGTGTCCAGCTCGGCAATGTCTTCCTCCGTCTTGGCAGCCACCACGAGCACTTCGGCCTGCTCGGCGGCCACCGCCTGGCGAACCGCCTCCACATAAGCGTTTCCGCTGACGGCCGAAGCCTCATCCACGTTGCACACGTAGAGCACGGGCTTGTTGGTCAGCAGGAAAAGATCGTGCGCAATTTGCTGTTGTTCCTTGCTTTCCCACTGAACCGTCCGCGCAGATTGTCCTTTGCCCAGCACTTCTTCGTAGACCTTCAGCACCTCGTAGGCAGCGCGCGCCTCTTTGTCGCCACCGGTCTCGGCCTGTTTCTTGACGCGCTGTATGCGGCTCTCCACAGTCTCGAGGTCTTTCAGCTGAAGCTCCGTGTCTATGATTTCCTTGTCCCGCACCGGATCGACATTGCCATCCACATGTACGACATTCCCATCGTCGAAACAGCGAAGAACGTGTATGATTGCGTCCGTTTCCCTTATGTTTGCCAGAAATTTATTGCCTAATCCTTCGCCTTTACTGGCACCTTTCACCAATCCCGCTATGTCTACTATCTCAACCGTTGCCGGAACGATGCGGCCGGGATGCACAATTTCGGCCAGACGCCCGAGTCTTTCGTCAGGCACGTTGATGACGCCCACGTTGGGCTCGATGGTACAGAAAGGAAAGTTGGCCGATTGCGCCTTTGCGCTCGACAAGCAATTGAAAAGAGTGGACTTACCTACGTTGGGAAGCCCTACGATTCCACATTGAAGGCTCATATCTTCTTGTTCTAAACTTTATCGGGTTTTGTTCTACTGATGAACGTGCAAAGGTAGCAAAAGGCGAGCGCAGCGGCAAGCGAAACGGCAGTTTTCGCATGGGCGATGCCGAGCCGCATCCTACTTTCGCGTAAGCAAAGGTAGCAAAAGGCGAGCGCAGCGACAAGCGAAAGCGCTGTTTTTCCGCCTCTCCCCTGCCGGCGTCGGCCATTACCCCACAGCCAAACAGCAAAAAGCCCCGCACCTTTTTCAAAAAATCGGCAAGACTTTCGGGAAAAACAGGCAGGGGTTTTCCCGGAAAGATGCAAGGCTCACTTGCCCGACTTGCGGCGGTTGCAGTCGCGGCAGAGCATCTGACAATTCTCTTCCACGGTGCGCCCGCCCAGGCGCCAGGGCACAATGTGGTCGCCCTCCATCAACTCATAGTCGAATTCCCCGTGACAAATCGGACAGACATGCCCCTGTTTCTCCCAGACGGCGAGCTTGATATCCTCGGGAAAGGCGCGCAAGTCGAGATGACGCTCGTCGCCCGTCAGGACGTAGGGTATGATGCCCGAGGAGCGTTGCACCTCGCTGTCGCGCATGAGTTGCGCAATGCGCTGGCCGAGAGCGGCCGTGTCGAGCGTCTGTGTGCCGTAGGTGTCGTAGTAGAGCGCCCAGTCGAGGCCTTTCATGATGCTGCGGAACTTCTTCGGGTCGAAGTTGGTTATGGCCCAATTCAGCACGTTTTGGAAATAAGTCCACAGGTTGTTGGCGTTAGGGTCATGCTGGTGCCGGGCCATATAGCCTACGATGGTCTGGGGATGGCCCTGGCGTGTTTCGTGGTCGGCCATCCACTCGAGCGCCTTACACAGAAAGTCTTGCCGCAGGGGCTTACCGTTTATGAGGTCTTTGCCCAGGCGGTAGGCGCCGCAAGTGGACTTGGAAAAGTGACGTTTCGCATCGGAAACGAACGGGCCGGCATAGACCGCGTTGTTGATTTCCTGCTCGTTGAGGGGCTTTCCCGCTATGTTGATGGTGCGAAACCACTCGAGCTTTTCCGAAGGCTCGCCCTCGCAGACGTAGACAATGAGGGGATAGTCGAGGATGCGCTGCTGCACATCGGCCGGCAGGTTGAAGAAGTTTTTGAATTCGTAGGAGAACTTTCCGGCCACATACTCGCAGATGGAGAGCGTGCGCTGCTGGCCGTCCATCACTTCGTAGGGGCATTCGGCGTCGTCGCCGCGGCGCACCCAGTACATTACGTTGAGCGGATAGCCGTGAAGCACGGTGTGGATGACGGCTTGCTGCTCGCGTTCGTCATAAATGAACTCGCGTTGATAGGGAGGGCGTATGTCCAATTTTCCGCCGAAGCCGCGCACGCCTTCCTCATCGCTGTTGGTATAGCCGTCGACAATAGCACCGACGGTCACTTCGATTTGCTTGATGGTCATCATAGGGGTAGATATTTTAAGAAATTCAATCAAGTCTTTAAAAAGATGTTACTTGGCGATTTCGAATGAAGATGCGGCTATATATTCTCCTTCCATGAAGGTAAGGCGCTCTCCGCGCCAGATTTAAGGTTACTTCATTACCTACTATTTCAAATTGCTCGGGGGTATATTTATCAAGGAAGGTAATCGGCACGCCCATAACGCCGTCGTAATCACAAGGGATATTGAGGGTTTTGCTTACTTCTATGGCATCATAATTATCATACTTGGGATACTCTTCGGGCGAATAACGGCAGACAAGGTCAAGTTTCTCATGGCGTTTTTTATGTTCCATATTGGTGAACCAATAAACTCCCGATACTCTTATCATCCCTTCCCTATGGTCGTTTGCAGTAGCAATGTCTTCGTATGGAGAGAAAAAATGTGCCGCATTCCCTTTAAAGCCATAACCAAGCCAAAGCTTATCACTTTGGATAAGAGGAAAAACCTTCTTATAAGTAATAGCATTCTGATGGCCGATTATCAAAAACTTCTTATCGTATTTTACCAACTGCCCGAGATATTCGCGAAAAAGGGAGAAGGGCGGATTGGTCACCACGATGTCGGCTTTCTCCAAAAGCTCGAGGCACTCGCGCGAACGGAAGTCGCCCGTTTCGAGCGGAGTATATACGTTCCGGTCATTTTGCAGCAGGACGCGCACGTCGGAGAGGTCAACTATGCCGTCGCCGTTGAGGTCCTTCACCTCGGTTATCGTGACACAATAGGCCTGTTTTGCCGGGGCTTTGGCAAAATCTTCAAAGGGAAGGAGCAGTTCGTTGCCCTGCACGGGCGAACCGTTGTAGCAGGTACAGATGAGCCGGCGCAGGCCAAGATGGTTAAAGTGGAGGGCGAAATACTTGAAGAAGTTACTCTCGTAGGGATCATCGCAGTTGCAAAGCACGGTTTTGCCTCGGAAATGTGGCCAATAGTGCTGCAACTCCCGCTCGATGTCTTCCAGCTGTGTGTAAAACTCGTCTTTCTTTGCCGACTTTGCGGCATCTAAATTCTTTTTTGCCATAAGCGATTGATAGTTTTTATACAGCATCGGTGCTATCAATCGCCTGCACGCAATAAAGAAGGGCGCAGCCATCTTATTGCGTTCTGCGAGGCAGCGTAGGAATGAAGCCTCTCCTATCCCAATAAGTATGCTACACCCTTTCGGGCAAGGCACAGCTTTATTTGGGATAGGAGGCATTCCTATGCGGAATTTCCTTACCTATTATTTTCGGTTTCGTTTATATCTTTTGCTAACAAGTTTCCTACGCTTTTAGCAGAACGCGAAATAATAGCTAATGCTTCGTATGGGTTAATATGTCTTTAGTTACTCTGTTTTTTTCAATTCATAGGCAACGGTTTTTCTCCCGGCGGGAGGTGGTTGGGCTACAAATGTAGGGATTTCCGCTGAAAAGAGGCTGCGGTTGGCGGAAAAACTGCCGGCACTTTTTCAAAAAACCGGCAAGACTTTTAGGAAAAACAGGCAGGGGTTTCCGGGCTTTGCGGCAGGGTACAGCGAAAGAAGGGCTTGCCGCACGGGCGGAAAGCGGGGAGGGAAAGGTAGAGATGTGGAGGGGAAAGGACGTCAGAGACGTATGTGCCGGGCGCAGACGGGCTGCCCCAGGAAGAGGGAGGCGGACTCGTTGAATTTGTCGGACGCCTCGGTGGTGAGATAGGTGCACTGCGCATTGCGGGCACAGCGGGTCTCGATTTCGGGATGGCGGCGCAGATAGTCGGCCAGGCTGTCGGCCACGTAGCTACCTTGCGCCAGGATTTGGACGGCGGGGGGCAAGGCTTCGCGTATTTTGGGCAGCAGGAGGGGATAGTGGGTGCAGCCGAGAATAAGGGTGTCGATCTGCGGATCCTGCGAAAGGAGCTGCCCGAGGTATTTATGGACGAAGTAGTCGGCGCCGGGGGCGTTGTGCTCGCCGTTTTCGACCAGCGGCACCCAGAGGGGACAGGCTTGGCCAGTGACTACGATATCGGGGTATAGCTTGTGTATTTCGAGCGTATAGCTCTGGGAAAGGATGGTGCCCGTGGTGGCCACGATGCCTACGTGGCGGGTGTGGGTAAGCGGGCCTATGGCTTCGGCGGTGGGGCGGATGATGCCGAGCACGCGGCGGGTGGGGTCGATGCGCGGCAGGTCGTTCTGCTGAATGGTGCGCAGGGCCTTGGCCGAAGCGGTGTTGCAGGCAAGGATAACCAGCGGGCAGCCCATGGAGAAGAGCTGCCCGACGGCTTCCTTGGTGAAGTCATAAACGACGTCGAATGAGCGTGTTCCGTAAGGAGCACGGGCGTTGTCGCCCAGGTAGAGATAGTCGTACTGGGGTAAACGGCCACGGATACTCTCGAGTATCGTAAGGCCTCCGTATCCGGAGTCGAACACTCCTATCGGACCGATGCTCATGGGTGGGGAAAGGGGGCTTATTGTGCGCCGACTTTGGCCTTGATCTCGTTGGTGAGATCGACGCTTACTTTGTCGTTTACGTAGGGGATGCTGGTGGAATTGAGGTCGAAGATGTAGGTCATTCCCTGTGCGTCGCCTACGGCTTTGACTGCCTCATTTATCTTGAGGATGATGGGTTCCATCAGTTTCTTCTGCAGCTGGGAGAGGTCTTGGTCGGCGAATTGCGCGTATTCCTGCACCTTCTGCGCCATGTCCTGCAGTTCTTTCTGACGGCGCTCGGCAATGTTCTGCGGCAGAGAGTCTTGTGCATTTACGAAGTCTTCCAGCGTTTTCTGGTACTCGGTGGTAATGCGCTTGTACTCATCGTCGTGCATTTTGCTCTGTTTGTTCATCTCATTTTGGGCTTGGGTGAACTCCGCCATGCCCTGAAGCACGTCGCTGCTTCTGAAATGTCCCAGTTTAATGGTTTGTGCCGCAGCACTCATGGGCAGTGCAATCAGCGCTGCCAGGATAAGTTTCTTGATCATGATTCTCTTTTGTTTTATAGTTTATTGTTTTAGAGGCGTGGTTGTATGGGTTAAGTCCGGTCAGTTGGCGTAACCGAGCTTGCTGAGGACTTCGTTACTGATGTCGATTTTCGGCGTGGCATATATGATGCTGCTGGCCGAAGCGCGGTCGATTACCATGGAATAGCCCCTGAGTTCGGCCACTTCCTTTACGGCATTGTAGATTTCGTCCTGTATGGGGGCCATGAGGCTCTCGCGTTTCTTGTAGAGTTCGCCTTCGGGGCCGAAGTATTTATGCTTGAGGTCGCGGGCTTCCTGCTCCTTGGTTGTGATTTCTTCCTCGCGCTTTGTCTTCTGCTCGGCCGAGAGGAAGACGC
The DNA here is from genome assembly GCA_050946375.1 of Bacteroidaceae bacterium. Lineage (GTDB taxonomy): Bacteria > Bacteroidota > Bacteroidia > Bacteroidales > Bacteroidaceae > UBA1794. The sequence goes on from JBMNUT010000001.1 coordinate 222,214, forward strand.
TTTCGCTCTGGTAGTTTTTGTAGAGCGTCTCGGCTTCTTTGGCCAGGGTCTCTACTTCGGCCTGCCAACGGCGGGAGGATTGGTTCAACTGTTCGTTGGCGCGCTCGTAGGCGGGTATGTTTTTCAGAATATACTCCATGTCGACCAATGCGTACTTCTGCGCGGATGCAAACGAAGCGCAGCAGAAAAGGGCGATGAGAATGAATGCAGTCTTTTTCATAATACGTGCGTTTTTAGGTTAGTTGCAAGGTTTTTTCTAAAAAGTGCCTTCGGTTTTCTGCAAAAGTGGCCATAGTTTTGGGCAAAAGCCTTAGAACTCTTGTCCCAAGACGAAGTGGAACTGGCTGCCGCCGTACTCCTTCGATCCGAAGACCTTGTCGAATCCGTAGCCCCAGTCTACGCCCATCAGGCCGACCATAGGCAGGAATACGCGCAGGCCGAAGCCCGCCGAACGTTTGAGGTCGAAGGGATTGAAATCGCGCGTGCGCGTCCAGCAGTTACCGCCTTCGAGAAATCCAAGGGCGTATATGGTTGTGTTCGTTTCGAGCATGAGCGGGAAGCGAAGTTCAAGGCCCAATCGGGTGTAGGCATAGCCGTAATAGGCGCTGTTCGGCGTGAGTGCGTTGTTTTCGTAACCGCGCAGAGCGATATTCTCCGTGGCATACGTCGTATAGCCCGTCATTCCGTCGCCACCCATCATGAAGGTTTCAAACGGGGAGCGCTTGTTTTTGTCGTAACTGCCTACGAAACCAAACTCGGCACGGGTCATGAGCACCAGGTTATGCGTGCCGCTCGTCAGAGAGGTATAGGTTTTTGACTTAAACTTCCACTTGTGGTATTCAATCCACTTGAACATCCGGTTATAATCCTCCTGGTTCGACTGGTCATAGGCCGAATAATCTACGCCATCCCACAGGGAGTAAGGCGGCGTCAGCTGCAAGGAGAGCGAAAAGTCGGAGCCGCGGCGCGGATAAATCGGATTGTCCGTGGAGTTTCGGCTCAGCGTCAACGTCAGATTCAGGTTGTTGCACGTACCGTTAGTGACCGGGAAATAGGCCCAATCCCTAAGGATGTAACGCGTATACGCCAGCTCGGCCATGACTTGGAAGTAGTTATCCGGCCAGGAGAGGCGCTTACCCCAGCCGACCGATACGCCAATGAGCTGAACGGACTTGTCCGGATCGTAATAGTTCTCGTAGTTATTGTAATAACCATTGTAGCTTCCGTAGCCATAGTAGCCGCTATAGAGGCTGTTATAGTAGTTATCGTAGTAACTGCTATTGTAGTACAGGCTGTTCACATCCGTCTGTTTCGAATAGAAGGCCGAAACTGAGAAAGAGTTCGGGCGCTTTCCGCCAAACCAGGGGTCGTAGAAGGAAATACTGTAGCTCTGATAATATTCTGCGTTGGTCTGTCCGCTCAGACTAAGGGTCTGTCCGTCGCCTTGCGGCAGTATTCCCCGGCTGTTGCGCCCGGGGTGGAAGAGATTGGCGAGTGAGAAGTTCGTAAACTTCAGGCCGATTCGGCCGATAAGTCCCGTCTGTCCCCATCCGAGGGAGAACTCCACTTGGTCGCTTCCCTTGGGGGTCAGGCCGTAATGGAGGTCGACCGTTCCGTTTTCAGGATTGGGAATCTGGCTGAAGTCGGTGGCTATTTTCTCTTGGTCGAAGTGCCCCATCTGCATCAGCTCGCGCATGGAGCGCATGATGGCGTCGCGGTTGTACAACTGCCCCGGCTTGGTGTAGAGCTCGCGGCGGATGACATTTTCATAGACGCGGTCGTTTCCGCTGATTATTACCTTGTTTATCGTAGCCTGGCTGTTCTCCACGACCTGAATCTCCAGGTCTATCGAGTCGCCGTCTATATTGGTTTCCACCGGATTGACCTGCGCCCACAGATAACCGTTGTTGACGTAAGCCGTAATCACTGCATCTTCGTCCTGGAAGAGGCGGTCGTTCAGCATTTTCTGGTTGTAAACGTCGCCATTACTCAGGCGGAGTGTCTTAGCCAGCAGCTCGGTCGGATAAACTTTGTTGCCGAGCCAGGTGATATTACGCACGTAATATTTCTGACCCTCCTCAAGAGTCAGATAAATGTCCACCGATTTTTCGTTATAGCGAGCCACACTGTCGAAAACTATCTCGGCATCGCGGTAACCGAGCTCGTTGTATTTTTCAATGATGAGGCCCTTATCCTCCTCGTAGTTGCTCTCTATGAATTTCTTCGTGCGGAACAGGTTGCGAAGCTTTCCCTTTTCGTTGGTCTTCTTCATCACCCGCTTGAGTTTGGAGGGGCTCATGGCCGTAACGCCGTCGAGATAAATCTTGTGGACCTTGATTTTTTCCTTTTTATCTATATGTATGGTGACGAAGACCTGGTTCTCGTTGGAGATGTCCTGCTGTTGTTCGATGGTTACTTCGGCGTTTTTGAATCCTTTGCTGTAGAAGTAACGCTTAATGTAGGTCTCGGCGCGGTCGACCATGTCGGGGGTTATCTGGTTTCCCTTGATGAATCCGATCTGTGCCTCCAGTTCTTCCCGCTCTTTCTTCTTGACCCCGGAGTAGCTTATGCTGGCGATTCGCGGCCGTTGCTTAAGGGCTATTTCCAGATAGGCTTTGTTCCCTTCGACCCGTTCCAGCAGAATCCGCACGTCGGAGAAGAGGCCGTTCGACCAGAATCGCTTGCAGGCGTTGGTGATTTCCTCGCCCGGGACGGTGATGATCTGCCCCAGGCTCAGTCCCGAAACGGTGAGCAAGAGTGCCTGGTCCTGGTCTTTGATTCCGGTAAAGTTGATACCTGCCAGTTCGTATTGCCTCGGCCTTTCGTAGTCGACTTCCGGCACTTCGCCTTTCAGGTCGGGCATGTCGGTAGACACTGTGTCAAGGCTTATTGTCTGTGCCGCTGCAGTGCAGAACGGCAGAAAGCAGAGAACCCAGAGTAAACGTTGGAGTCGGTTCATTTATTTACTGTTGTTTATTTGGTCGGGCCTCAGGCCCCTTTATTCTTTTTATGCAGTAGTTTTTCTTTTTTCCCTTGCCACTTTTTTCCAAAACCCGCGGGGGAAATTTCCAAAAGGGCAGCCACTTTCATTTCAGTTGCTCGCTTGTCCGCCCGAAGCGCCGCTCGCGGCTTTGGTATTCCACGATGGCTTTCCGGAACTCCGCCTCGCGGAAATCGGGCCAGAACGTGTCGCAGAAATAAAGTTCGGAGTAGGCGCTTTGCCAAAGCAGGTAGTTGCTCAGGCGCTGCTCGCCACCGGTACGGATGAGCAGGTCGGGGTCGGGCATGTAGGAAGTAGCCAGATTACGGTTGATGACCTGCTCGTCTATGTCTTCCGCCTTCAGCGTTCCGGCTTCAACCTGCTGTGCCAGGAGGCGCATGGTGTGCGTCAGTTCCCAACGGGAGGAGTAGCTCAGCGCCAGCGTCAGGCACATTCCGGTGTTGGGCGCCGTGCGCTGGATGCAGTGGTCGAGCGCATTTCTGACGGGGAGCGCCAGTTTCTCCTCTTCGCCGATAATGCGGAAGCGAATGTTGTTCTTCATGAAAATCTCTTCCTCCAGCCTTTCGATGAGCAGGTGCATGAGTGCAGAGACTTCCTCGGCAGGCCGGCTCCAGTTCTCGGTGGAGAAAGTGTAAAGAGTGAGGAACCTGATGCCCATTCGGGCAGCCTCTTCGGCAATAGCGTGTACGCTGTCGGCCCCGGCCTGATGGCCGAAGCTGCGTTCCCGCCCCCGCTGTTTGGCCCAACGCCCGTTGCCATCCATGATGATGGCCACATGAGCGGGCAAGCGCTTCTGGTCTATTTGTTCCGATAATGCCATTTCGTACTCTATTCAGTCTTCTAATTTATTACAATTCGCGCACCGCGGGAATAGGTCATACGACACATATATAGCAGTGAACGAGTAACTGTCGCGATTCTTGAGGAACCCGCTCTTGATGCGGTAAGGGTCTACAAGTCCCGCTGCGCCGTTTGTCACGTCGAGCTCGTCGCTCAGCGAGAAACGCAGGGTGACTTCCAGGCCAACGTTCCAGCGCGGCAGGAATTTATACTTCACCCCGATGCCCACCGGTACGTTCATCGTGACAATCGTACGGGCGGGAGCCGGAGCAAACGTAAGGCCCAGTCCGCCGGTGATGTAAGGCGTGAAGCGACGGTAGCCCAGGAATTCCTGACCGATGCCGTAGCCCCAGAAATTTGCCTCCAGCTGGACGCCCAGGTCATACAGCGTGCGCGAAAAATCACTTGCATAGGGGAAGCCGTCGCTGCGGGTCACTCCGCCACTGATGCCGGCCATCGTCAGATTTCCCTTGAGGGCCAGCCGGGGATTGAACACGTAACGCGCCAGAAACCCGCCCATCGGACGGGTATTCTTGTAGGGCGTCGTGTAGTTCGCGTCGCCCAGATAGTAGGAAGCTCCCCCCATTACGCCCAGCTCCATGCGGTACACCTCTTCCTGAGCCGCAGCGCCAACTGGGGCCATGAGCAAGAGAAACGTGCAAAAGAGCTGGAAGCAACGTGTCATTCGGCAAATACTTTTTTTAGAGGGACACCGCGAGTCAGAGATTATAGCTGTTCAGTCTGCCCCGGAACATCGTGGCCGGGCCGCGCGAACTGGAGCAGAAAACAATCCAGATGTACTCTTCTTCGTCGGTAAAGGCAGAGAAATACGACCTTCCCCTGAAGGCCTCAGGGAAGAAAGTGTAGTTCGCATGCCGGTCCCAATATAAGCCTTTCGAGGTATAGTACTCGGTAAAGGCGTCGTTACCCGTGCCGCCGAAGACGTAAAAGTCGCCTTCGCCGTAGCGGATCATTTCGTGATTTTCGTCAAAAGGCAGGTAGTATCCCGTGGAATCCACCGGCCCCCACTGGCTCCAGTTGAGCAGGCTGTCTTCGGCTGCCAGCAGGCAATGCCGCCCGATGGTCTCGTCGGTGCGGCGGCCGAGTATGGCAATCTGCTCAATCGTGCTGTTGGTCGGGAGAGTATAGACGCAGGGATTCGTGCCCGTCCGCACGAAGTCGGCGGCCGAGCCTCCCGTCTGCCATTCGTTGCCCTGCGTGGAGCAGTAATATCCGCCCTTGATGCCCGACAGATAGCCGGAGGTGGCGCCCAAGAGCGTCTCCACGTCGCCGTCGCGGCTGAGCGACTCCTGCAGCGTCCAGGTGCTTCCGTCGGTCGAGGCATACACGTTTCCGCCGCCAACGAGGTAGAGGCGTCCGGCAAAGACGACGGGCGAGTTATAGTCGAACTGCCCCGGCGTACCCTCCGACCGCCAGGCCGAAGGAGCATCGGCCGAGGTGGAATAGATGCTTCCGCCCTCGGTAAAGAGGTAGACACGACCCTGGTAGAGCAGCGTCTTCAGGCGCCCGGAGAAATCGGGCACGTCCGGATATTCCACCCATACGACGGAGTCGGTATCAATCTTATGGACTCTGAACTCAAGTTTTATGACGCTCCATGTCACGTTGCCCGCCTCGTCGTTGCCCATTGCGCGGAGGAGAACCGGACGGCGGCAGTCGACCGAGTCGCTCTGCAGCAGCTGGAACTCGCCGTTGGCCAACTCCTGATAAATAGTAGCAGAGGAACTCACCGTGAGCTTGGCGCGGCTGAGGTCGCTCTGATAGGGAAGCGAGTCGGTGTTGTAGACCAGTACGGTATCATTCAGGCCGCTCGTCTCGTCGACCGTCAGGGGATAGTCGGCATAGACGATGGCGTTTCCATAACGGTCGAAGACGGAATCATAAAGGATGGAGTAGACTGTGGTTGAAATTGCAGTGTATTCTGTCTCGTCCTGACAGGCCGGCAATGAGAAAGCACTGCCCAACAGGAATAAGAACAGCATGAAATGGGATAAAATCTTCATCTTTTCTGATTTGTCGCTAAGACAATATGACGGGCAAAAATAGGAACTTTTCCTCCTCTACCTTGTTTAATCACTCAAGTTTTATAATAAATTAGTGTTACTCGCCTGCTGTTTAAAGTCATTCATGCGGAACTTTGCCCCAAAAGCGGCAAGACTTTTGGCGAAAAGTGCCGCCCCTTTTCAGGCAGAGGCGAGGGCTTTCCGCAAGCCGCCGAGGGCCTTTTCCAGATACTGCCGCGGGCATCCGCAGTTGAGCCGCATGAATCCCTCGCCCTCGCGGCCGAACATCGTGCCGCTGTTGAGCGCCATCCGGGCTTTCTCGCAGAAGAGTTGCTCCAGAGCGCCCTGCTCCAGGCCCAAAGCGCGGCAGTCGAGAAACATCAGATAGGAGGCTTCGGGGGTGATGGGGCGTATGAGGGGCAGATACTCCCGGCAATACTGCTCGACGAAACGGAAGTTGCCCTGCACGTAGTCCAGCATCTGGTCGAGCCAATCCGTGCCGTGGCTGTAAGCCGCCGTAGTGGCGATGGAGCAAAAGAGGTTGCCGCCGGCCAGTTCGTTCGTATCGAGGAAACGGAAGAAGGGCTCCCGCAGCTCGGGATTGGGCACGAAACAGTGGGCACTGCCCAGCCCCGGTATGTTAAACGCCTTGCTGGGCGCCTGGAAGGTGAGGGAGTTCATCCGCGCCGCCTCGCCGAGGGAGGCAAAAGGCGTATGCGTCCGGGGCTTGAAGGTGAGGTCGGCATGAATCTCATCGGAGCATACCAGCACGTTTTCCGCCCGGCATACGTCGGCAATGAAGGCCAGTTCTTCGGCTTTCCACACCATCCCGCCGGGATTGTGCGGGTTGCAGAGGAAGAGCATGCGGCAGCCCTTTATGTCGCTGCGGAAGCGCTCGGGATTGAAATGGTAGTGCCCGGCGTTGTCGTAGTCGAGGGCACTCCACACGACCTGCCGCCCGTTTCTCGCAGGAAGCAGGTGGAAAGGATGGTAAATAGGGGGCATGACCATCACCTTGTCGCCCTCCTTCGTAAAGAAGAGCAGGGCCATGGCCAACGCCGGCACGACGCCGGGCATGAAATGTATCCACTCTTTCTGCACTTCGAAGCCGTAGCGGTCGCGGTTCCAGCCTATGATGCTCTGGAAATAGGCTTCGTTCTTCAGCGTATAGCCCAGCACTTCGTGGTCGAGACGGCGGCGCAGAGCCTCGATAATGAAGGGAGGCGTCTTGAAGTCCATATCGGCAATCCAGAAGGGCATCAGGTCGTTCCGCCCGTAAGCAGGCTCCATTCCGTCCCATTTTATGGAGTCTGTGCCCCGGCGCTCTACCGGGGTGTCGAAATCATAGCGTATGTGTTCCATGTAAGTATCTGTTTTTCTATTGTTTTCCGTCCTCGCTTCCGGCGCCTTCCTGCCCGGCACATTCTTCCAGGAGGCGGCGCACAAAGGGCTTGGGCTCGTAGTTGCGGTCGAAGAGCAGCGGGTAGTCGTGGCGCCCCTGCACCGGGAAGTTGTTTTTCCACGAGCTCCCGTCGGTCAGCCCCCATACGGTTACCCGCGTGATGTCTGCCTCGTGCTTCACAAAAAGGTCGTAGAACTGGCGCATACGCGCATTCCATTTCCGGGAAACATCCTCGGGAAGCCCGTCGGGATAGGGGTCTATTTCCTTGCGGTAGCCGGCCCGGTCGCTGATATTGGCGCTGCTCGTGACGAAAGGCAGGGCGCTCATGTCCCACTCCGTCACCATAACTTTCACGCCCGCCCCGGCAAAAGCCTCGATGCTCTGCTCGAACTGCTCGATTGTGGGGTAGTCCATCCCCATGTGACCCTGCATACCGACGGCATCGATGCGAATGTTTTTCTCTTTCAGCCTGCGGACGAGGCGCACCACGGCATCGCGCCGGCCGGGAACGTCCATTCCGTAGTCGTTATAATACAGTTCGGCTTGCGGATCCGCCTCATGGGCGTAGCGAAAGGCAAGCTCGATAAATTCTTCGCCCAGTATCTCGTAGAAAGGAGTGCGGCGGAACGAGCCGTCTTCGAGAATGGCTTCGTTCACGACGTCCCAGCCTTTCACCCGGCCGCGGTAGCGCCCGACGATGGTTTGTATGTGGGTCTTCATGCGCTGGCGGAGCACTTCGGGCGAAACGTTCTCTCCTTTTTCGTCTTTGCAGAACCACGGCGCCAGCTGGGAGTGCCAGATCAGGCAATGACCGACGATGAACATGCCGTTTTCCTCGCCGAAACGGACAAAGCGGTCGGCCGCCTCGAAGTCAAAGCGCTCTTCTTCGGGGTGAATCGTCTGGCACTTCATGCAGTTTTCGGCCACGATGGAATTGAAATGCGTACGTATCAGCGCGCAATCCGGCGCATCGGGATGCGTCAGCTGCCAGTCGTTTACGGCCACTCCGACAAGGAATTTCCCTTTTGCCGCCTCCTTGAGCGAGGAAGAGCGGCCCGTCCCGTCGGGACATGCGGCAGAGACTGCTGCCTGAAGCCCGATACATAATAATAAGGTGAAAAGCACTTTTGTCTTCATAGTCTTGTCTTTTCTGAGTGAAACAAAGGGAAGGAAAGCACTGCCCGTACGGCCCTTGCGCCGAAGCGGGCAGAGACTTTCCGATAAATCCGGCAGGCCGCTTATTGCTCCGACTTGCCTCCGAACTCCATGAGATAGGCCTTGATGAAGGCATCGATCTTGCCGTCCATCACGCCCGCCACGTCGCTCGTCTGATAATTCGTACGGTGATCTTTCACGCGGCGGTCGTCAAAGACGTAACTGCGTATCTGCGATCCCCATTCGATCTTCTTCTTTCCAGCTTCGATCTTGGCCTTTTCCGCCAAACGGTGCTGCATTTCCTTGTCATACAAGATGGAACGCAGCAGGCGCAGGGCGTTTTCCTTGTTTTTCGGCTGGTCGCGCGTCTCGGTGTTCTCGATGAGAATCTCCTCATGCTCGCCGGTATACGGGTCGGTGTACTGGTATCTCAGGCGAACACCCGACTCTACCTTATTTACATTCTGCCCGCCGGCACCACCGGAGCGGAACAAATCCCAGGAGATGAGAGCCGGATTGATCTGCACCTCGATGGTATCGTCGACAAGCGGTGTGACGAAGACAGAAGCGAAGGAGGTCATGCGCTTTCCCTGCGCGTTGTAAGGCGAAACCCGCACCAGCCGGTGCACGCCGTTCTCGCCCTTGAGGTAGCCATAGGCCGAGTCACCGGAGATTTCCATGGTGACGGTCTTGATGCCCGCCTCGTCGCCCTCCTGAAGGTTGGAGACGGTGAGCTTGTAGCCATGCGACTCTGCCCAGCGCATGTACATACGCATCAGCATCTGGGCCCAGTCCTGGCTCTCAGTGCCGCCGGCTCCGGAATTTATCTTCAGCACGCAGTCCATCTGGTCGGCCTCCTCCTGAAGCATGTTGCGCAGCTCCAGGTCTTCCACCGCCTTGAGCGCGGCGGAATAGGCGGCGTCGACCTCCTCCTCCGTCACGAGTTCCTCGCGGGAGTACTCGTAGGCCAGCTCCAGTTCCTCGCACAGAGAAGCCACCTTGCGATAACTTTCAATCCAGTTTTGCAGGTTTTTCACTTTCTTCATCTGCGCTTCGGCGCGCTTGGCGTCGTCCCAAAAGTCGGGAGCCTGCGTGCGCAGTTGTTCTTCTTCCAGTTCTATTTGCTTCCGGTCGATGTCAAAGATACCTCCTCAGCGCATCCTTGCGCTCTTTCACGTCTTTAAGCTGATCTGTAGTAATCATGTTTTTTTGTTTTTTATAAGGGTTAATACTAAAGTTATGCGCTACTTCTGTGGAAAAGTGCCGCCGGTTTTTCCAAAAAGTCCTTCAACTTTTCCGGAAAAGTGCCTGCACTTTCCGCCCCTCAGCGCCGCTCTCTCCCGGCGTCGATGCGCAGGAAGATGAACAGCAGCAGGGTGAATCCCCAAAGCGACGACCCTCCGTAGCTGAAAAAGGGTAAGGGGATACCGATAACCGGCGTAAGCCCCAGGACCATTCCCACATTGATAAGCAAGTGGAAGATGAAGATGGAAGCCACGCAGTAACCGTAGATTCGGCCGAAGGCATGCGTCTGCCGCTCGGAAAGGGCTATGATGCGCAGGATAAGGCACAGGAACAATATCAGCACAAGGGCGCTCCCGATGAATCCTTCTTCTTCGCCCACGGTACAGAAGATGAAGTCAGTATCCTGCTCCGGGACGTATTTCAGTTTCGTTTGTGTACCATTGAGGAAGCCTTTCCCGCTCAAGCCTCCCGAACCGATGGCAATCATAGACTGCTTTACGTTGTAGCCGGCCCCGGTCGGGTCATCCTTCATGCCCAATAATACCTCGATGCGAATCCGCTGGTGGTCCTTGAGTACCGAATAAAAGAGGTGCTCGCTCGAAAAAATGAAAGCCGTGCTTCCCAGGACAAAGGCGCCGATGAGCAGATATTTATAGCTGCGCTCGGCCAGCCAGAAGTATGCCAGATAGAGCAAAATGGCAGCGCAAAGCCCGACCAGCACGTAGTTGAGATTGAAATGCACGAAGCAATCGAGTACGCCCGCCGCAAGCAATACGCCCGCCGTGCCCAGCAAAATATGTTTGGCTATGCCCTTTCGCTTGGGTAGATAGAGCTTCAGCATGCCAATGGCGGAGAGCGGAATCAGCAGCAGCATGGCAAACGAGCCGACCGGCGTAGTCTGGTCGGGCAAATATACGGCCCCGAAGCGAATAGTGACGATGAAATAAACCACCGCGCAGAAACAAGAGTAAAGAATGGCCCCCGGCATGCCCTCACGGTAGAGCATGAGCAGAAAAGAGAGGTAGACCAGTGCCGAACCGGTCTCGCGCTGTGCGACGATAAGCAGTATCGGCACCACGATAATAGCGGCCATCTGCAGGCATTGCCGCGGATTGCGCATCGAGAAGCCATACGTACTCATAAACTTGGCCAGCGCCAAGGCCGTGGCGCACTTGGCAAACTCGGCAGGCTGCAGGCGCACCGGGCCAAGATTGAGCCACGAATGCGAACCTTTCACGTCGCTGGAGACGAAAATCGTGACGAACAGCAGCAAAAGCATCAAGGCATAGGCCGGAAAGGCAAACATATCGTACAATCGAGCCTCAAGCATGAGCAAAATGAAGCCTATTCCGAACGCACAGCATATCCACACCATCTGTTTTCCCGCCCGCGAATCCCAACTGAACAGCTCGGTTTCGCCAAAATCGTAGCTCGCACCGTAAATACTGACCCAGCCAAACGCGACAAGGACTACGTAAAGGGCGATAATCACCCAGTCTATGTTTTTAAAGAGGCTACCTTTCCTGGATTCCATAGTGTATAACTGTATTGCTGATGCGCTCGGCTACGGCTTCGTTGCGCTCCGAAAGTTTTCCTTCCAGGTATTGCTGCATGAGAAGCCCGCCGATCGGTACGGCAAAGGTGGCACCAAAACCGCCGTTCTCTACATATACGGCAATGGCGATGCGGGGGTTATCCTTCGGGGCGAAGCCCATGAAAGCGCCATGGTCGCGGCCCTTGTTTTGCGCCGTGCCGGTTTTTCCGCAAGCCTGCAGTTCGGGCATCGTATTGAGCCAGTGGCACGTACCGCCAATGGCGGCGGAACGCATTCCTTCCCTTATGAGATCGTAGTATTGAGGCTCGACGGTTGTGTGACGGGGCGTGCGGAAGCGCTCGTCGATGGTGCCGTTTTCGATGCTCCGCACCAGATGGGGCGTGATGAAATAGCCGCGGTTGGCAATCGTGGCGCCTAAGTTGGCTATCTGAAGCGGCGTGAGACCAATCTCAGCCTGCCCGATTCCGATGTGGATAATGGTAGCGCCCGTCCAACGGCCCGCCCCATATCGCTTGTCATAGAAGTTCGCATTCGGGATGAAGCCCCTCACCTCTTCGTACAAATCGGTGCCGAGTTTATAACCGAAGCCCATGGAAACCATGTGATCCTTCCACACAGTTAGGGCAGAGTCTGCATTGGGATATTTGTTGCTGCGCATCATGTAGTAAAGTCCCCAGCAGAAATAAGCATTGCACGAAGTAGAAATCGCCGGAACCAGCGATATCGGCGACGCGTGGCCATGGCATCCCACCTTCAAGCGCCCCAGCCGGAAGCCGTGGGGGCAAGGGAAAGGCGTGGAAGCATTGACGATTCCTTCCTGGAGATAGATCAGTCCTTGCGCCGGCTTGAAGGTGGAACCGGGAGGGTATACGCCCTGCACGGCGCGGTTATACAGGGGTTTGTAAGGATCGGTGAAGAGACGCGAGTAAGTCTTCCGCCGCTGTTTGCCCGACATCAGGCGGAGGTCGTAGGTAGGCGATGAGACCATGCACAAAATCTCCCCCGTACTCGGCTCGATGGCTACGATGGCCCCTATCTTATGCTGCATCAGACGCTCGCCGAGTGCCTGCAGGCCGCTGTCGATGGTGAGCGTCAGATTTTTCCCGGGGATGGGCTTCTGGTCGTATGCCCCGTCCATATACTGCCCTTTGATGCGGCCGCGTACGTCGCGCAGCAAGATTTTCACGCCTTTCGTACCGCGGAGTTCCTCTTCGTAGTAGCGCTCTATCCCGGCCTTGCCTACGTAGTCGCCCGGACTGTAGTAGTCGACCGTGTCGCGGTCCAGCTCCCGCTGGCTAATCTCGCCCACATCGCCCAGCAAGTGGCTGGCAATCGGGCTGTTGTACTGCCGTATGTTGCGCTGACGCACGTAGAATCCGCGAAATTTAAAGAGCTTTTCCTGCAAGACACCGCACTCTTCGGCCGTCAGCATGCTCAGGAACAGCTGATGCGTATAGCGCGAATAGCCCGGGTTCTTGTTCCGGTCTTTCATTTCCGCCATACTTGCGTCGAATTCTTCCTTCGTTATTTTCACCGTGCGGCAGAAGTCGAGCGTATCCAGATCCTTAATTTCCGAAACAACCACCATTACGTCATACATCGGCTGGTTGTATACGAGCAAGCGCCCCTTGCGGTCGTAAATAATGCCGCGCGAAGGATATTCGACCCGCTTGAGCAGGGCGTTGCTGGCTGCATTCTTCTTGTAGTCGTCGGTCGAAATCTGCAAGAGGAAGAGGCGCACCATATAAATAAGTACGACTCCGATGACAAAACCGGAGATTACGAACTTACGATTCTCATACTGGTGACTTTCTTCCATAGGGCGCTTCCGAGAGAAAGAAGATTAAGATATCGGCCGAAACTTACCGCTCTGCACCAAGGAGTCGAGCCCCAGGATGCAAACGATGGAAAGCAAACTGCTCCCCCCGATGCGAATCAACAGCGTATCGGCCTCGGTAAAGGAAAAAGACTGTATGGAAAAGAGCACGATGTGGTGCAGTAACACAGCCGTGACGCAGTAGCGCAGAAAAAAGCCGAAGCCCACGCTGTGAATGCCGGGTATGTATTCCTCCACATCGCCCTTGTTCATGTATAACCCCAGAATCGAAGGGCGCAAAAAGGCAAGCAAAGTCGTAGCGGCGGCGTTCATTCCCGGCGTATCGGAGAACATATCGATAATAAGGCCAGAACAAAATCCCCAGACCAGCAGCTTGTTGCGCGAGACCGACGAGGGTAACTTCAGAAGCACATAGAAATAGATGAGCGGCGTGGCATAGTTGAAGACATGTATCTTGTTGAGTACCAAAATCTGCAACAGGGCCAACAAAATGAAGTTACCTATCTGTTTAAAAATGTCAGGCATCTTTCTGGAAAAAAGTTATAGGGCTTTCCGCAAAAAGGCACGGAACTTCTTGCAAATAGCGCCTCGTGTTTTTAATCATTCTGGCTGATGCTTTTCTCAGCTTCTTCCTGCAAATCGTGCAATTCCGGGTCGAACGTACGCTCAATCACCCGTGCTTCCGAGAGATTGCCGAAGTCGGTGGAGAGAATCACCTGCAGGCGGTAGGAAAGGCCGTCGTCAGAAGTAGTCACTTCCCCGATGCGTCCTACCGGCAGACCTGCCGGAAATACTTCCGAGTAACCGCTCGTCACGATTTGTCCGCCTTTTCTGAACTTGGCATGGCGCGGAATACCCTCCAAATAGGCATAGCGCGCGTCGCGACCGTCCCACGACAACGTGCCGAAATAGTCCGTCCCCGCTATCTTACAGCTGATGCGGCTGTCCGTATTGAGCAAGGGAATGACCACGGAATAATGGGCCGACGTGAGATAGACAATGCCTATCACGCCAAAGCTGCCCACTACGCCCAGTCCGCTCCGCACCCCGTCGGAAGAGCCGCGGTCGAGAGTCAAAAAGTTCTTGCGCCGTGTCAAAGAGTTATGGACCACCTCGCCTTTTATGAGCCTGATTCCAGCTAAGGGGCGGGCTATTAGGCTATCCATGCCCACCGAATCGATACCGGCCCTGATGAGTGCGCTCTGAAGCTGGCTCACTTGTAATTCGAGCTGCAAGTTTTGGTCAACCAGCTTCCTGTTTTCCTGATTGAGGCTGAAATATGACAAAATCGCAGCCTCCGTTTCGTAAATCTTACCCGCTATCACGTTGGCGGTGGTAAAGAATACGCCCTGCTGGTAGCGGTTGAAACGAAATAACAAAGTAAAACTGGCTGCTTCGAGCAAGACGAACAGCAACCAGTAATTATACTTTATCAGGAAGTCGAGCAATTTTTTCATTCTTCGTATGCCCTAAACCATCCGATTCGTTCAGTCAGCGGACCGCCTTTATCTCATCAAGAAGGAGAAACGGTCTACATTCTTCAAGGCCACGCCCGTTCCCTTTGCCACGGAGAGCAAGGGATCTTCAGCTACGTGGAACTCAATGTTTATCTTGTCGCTAAGCCGTTTGTCCAAGCCACGCAGGAGCGCACCGCCACCCGCCAGCCAAATTCCGTTCTTCACGATGTCGGCATACAATTCGGGCGACGTATCTTCCAACGCAGCCAGCACGGCAGCCTCAATGCGCGAGATGGATTTGTCCAAACAGTGGGCGATTTCCTGATAATTTACGGCGACTTTCGTCGGAAGCGCGGTCATTCGGTTCGGACCGTCCACGATATACGGCTCGGGCTCCTTGTCTTTTTCCAACTGGGGCAAGGCGGCACCTACATTTATCTTGATGCGCTCGGCCATCCGCTCGCTGATTCGGATATTATGCGTGCGGCCCATGAACTCCTGGATATCGTAGTTAAAGTCGTCACCGGCTACGCGAATCGAATGATTCGACACGATTCCGCCCAAAGAGATAACGGCAATCTCCGTACTTCCGCCGCCAATATCCACAACCATATTCCCCTCCGGCTTCTCTACGTCAATGCCTATGCCGATTGCCGCAGCCATCGGCTCAAAAAGCAGGTAGACATCGCGGCCGCCCGCATGCTCGGCTGAGTCGCGCACTGCACGAAGTTCGACTTCGGTACTGCCCGACGGGACACCGATTACCATGCGCAGCGAAGGGGTGAAGAGCCTTCGCCGAGAACTGGCTTTCTTTATCAGACCGCGCATCATCTGTTCGCATGCGTTGAAGTCCGCTATCACGCCGCTCCGCAGGGGACGCACGGTACGTATGTTGGGCTGGGTCTTTTCATGCATGAGCGCTGCCTCTTTGCCCACGGCAATCATTTTGTCCGTACGGCGGTCGAGCGCAACTACCGAGGGCTCGTCGACCACGATCTCCCCGTTGCTGATGATGACCGTATTGGCCGTGCCAAGGTCCATCGAGATTTCTTGTGTAAAGGAGAAGAATCCCATTTTGTTCGTCCTCTAATCTTTTTTTTGAATTAACGAGCCTCTTTTTCGTATTCCTCGAAGTAAGCGTGAATGGCCGTATCGTAGTGCGAAGAAACGCCGAAAGCCTCTTTGGCAAAGGTGCAGCGCTCCTGGAGCGTTGTCTCGGCACCCCGGCTGGAAAGAATATCCATCAGCGGCTGATACTGCTGCTTGGAAGCCACGATCACCACATCCTTGTAGTTCTTGGCTCCGGCGCGAATCAGAGAAATTCCGCCTATATCGATTTTTTCGATAATATCCTGGTGCGAAGCACCGCTGGCCACAGTCTGTTCGAAGGGATACAAATCTACGATAACGAGGTCGATTTCGGGTATTTCATACTGGGCTATCTGAGCAAGGTCGCCGGGTTCTTCGCGGCGGCAGAGGATACCTCCGAAGATTTTGGGGTGCAAAGTCTTCACCCGTCCACCCAGAATGGAAGGATATGTAGTCAAGTCTTCAACAGCCTGGCAAGGCAATCCCAGACTCTCTATAAACTTACGCGTACCACCCGTAGAGAGGAGCGTTACGCCTTCTGCATGAAGCTTTTTCAGGATTTCGTCTAATCCGTCTTTGTGGAAGACCGATACCAAAGCGGTCTTGATTTTTCTTGTTTCCGCCATCGCTGTAGATTGAATTTTGATTTATGCGCTAATAAATTGTTGCAAAGGTACGAAAAAAAGCATTTCCCACTGTTTACTTTATCCCCAAAACTAATAAAAACAAGGTGTAAAGACAAAATGAAGGCACGCCGGCACAAAGAAAATGCGGGCGTACGCACCCTATCCCTGCCCATGAAGTACTCACCCGAACTCCTTGCAAAGGACAAGACAAGCGACGCCCGCGTCTACACGCAGATGTTGTGACGAGAAAAAAGAAAAAGACCGGCCTCAACCGCCAAGGCATCAGCCGGAAACAGCGGTCAGCGCTTGTCCGGCAAACCGAAATCGGCCCACTGGGCAGCGTCGAAGTTATGCTTGATGATGTACTTGAAGCCGCTCATTATGTTTTTGATTTCATCGAGTTGCCGGTTAGCCACGGCCATTTTTTCGCTGGCCTCTGCCCGGATGCGCTCCACCTCCTCGTTCAGCTGCGCACCACGTGCCGCGGCTTCCTCCAACTTCACAATCTCTTCCAGATTGATGCCGTAGCCGCCGACTCTACTTAAATTCTTTTTTAATCCGGCAGCAAGGTCCTTCGCCTTGTTCACTTGGTTCAGATACGTCTTTGACATGATAATTAAATGATTATGGTAAGCAAGATTCTTCTGTGTTCCTTGCACGACACAGGGAAGAGACGGGAAAATTCCGTACTCTCCCCTATGCAAAAATACCCAAAAAAGACAAGTATTTGCACCCCTTCCCGCAAGCCTCATCGAGGAGAAAGGCTGAAAATTAGCGGTTTCACCAAGCTAAAAAACCAAAAACAAGTTTAAAACCCAAGTTCTTCCCCGGCATTCTCCGCCCCCGCCGGAGCAACTTTTTCCCTCCACATCCGCCCTTATCCATCTCTTCCTGCAAGGCTCTTTAAGCCAACAGACCGACACCCCATCTTCATGCGGTAAACAGACTTTCGAAATGCCTTTCTCCCCCTCTCTCCGTTTTCTCCCATGCCCAACGAAAAACGCCGGCACTTTTTTCAAAAACTCCCTCCACTTCAAAAGAATCCCTGCGGGGCTTTTTGCGAAAAGCCTCGCAGGAATCAGCACAAAGCCTCGCGGCAAATTTACTCCTCGTCGGTCGGATTGGAGACGGTCAGCCCCAGCAAACGCACCGGGCGCCCTGCCTCCCAACTCTCCTGCAAGAGGCGCTTGGCCAGAGGGAGAAGTTCCTCCTTACGCCACTGCGGCGTGCCGGGGAGCGTCGTGCTGCGCGTGTGCTGGGAAAAATCGGCGTATTTTATCTTCAGCGTCAGGGTATTGCCCCGAAAACTCGAACTTTTCAGCCGTTCGAGCAACTCAATGGCCACATGGTACAGCTCGATGATGAGCTGGGCGCGCTCGTTGCGGTCGGCTTCGAAGGTGCGCTCGCAACCAACCGACTTACGGTCGGAAAAAGGCTCTACGCGGCGATGGTCGATGCCCCGGGCAAATTCGTAGAAGAGCTGCCCCACCTTGCCAAACTCCGCCCGCAACGACTGCAGGCTGTACTGCCTCAGATGCCAGCCCGCATGGATTCCCATCTGATGCATGCGGCGCGCAGTCACTTTGCCTACGCCCCAAAACGACTCGATGGGCAGCAGGTCGATAAACAACTGCTGCTCGTCGGGACGGACCACGAAGAGCCCGTCGGGTTTCCGCTGCTCGGAAGCCACCTTGGCGAGGAACAGGTTCTGGGCCACACCCGCAGAGGCCGTTAGCCCGAGCTCCTCGCGGATGCGGCGACGGATGCGGCGGGCTATCTCCACCGGATTGCCGATTTCCTGCTTATCCTCGGTCACATCCAGAAAAGCCTCATCGATGGACAAGGCTTCCACGAGGTCGGTATAGTCATGAAATATGGCGAACACCTGCTGCGAGACGGCATGATAACGGTCGAAGTCGGGCGGAACGAAAATCAAATCGGGGCACAACTGGCGCGCTTTCAGCGAGGACATGGCCGAACGCACCCCGTACTTGCGCGCTTCGTAGCTGGCCGTGGCCACCACGCCGCGGGCCGTCTCGCGACCGACGGCAACGGGCTTCCCGCGCAGTTCCGGGTGATCGCGCTGTTCCACCGAGGCATAGAACGCATCCATATCGATGTGTATGATTTTCCGCCCCGGGAAAAGACGGCTTTCGTCAGAGTCGTTCATCGGGAAGCGGCGCCCCTTTCGCCCGGCCTAACAGAGTTTTGCCGCAAGACACCAGGTACTCGCGTACGGCATGCTGCACGCGAACCGTATTTCTCGGGTCATCGTCCTTGAAACAGTTGTGCAGATGTTCGTCCACCCAGCAGGCCTTCCGTCCCGGCAGAAGCTGTATTTTGAGCAAATGGGTCAGCATCTTTTTCAGCTCTCCGTCGAGCACGGGCGTAATAACCTCGATACGTCGGTAGAGGTTGCGCCGCATGAAGTCGGGCGAACCCATGTAGAGCTCCGGCTCTCCCCCTGCGCCGAAATACCAGATGCGGGCATGCTCCAGAAAGGAATCGACGATGCGCGTGACGCGGATATGCCGGCTGAACGGCCTGCCGGGCACGAGGCAACAGATGCCGCGCACTATCAAGTCGATTTCAACCCCCGCCTGACTCGCCTCGTAGAGCAAGTCAATCATGCCCCGCTCCTGCAGGGCATTCATCTTCAGCACGATGCGCCCGCGGCCTCCCCCACGGGCTACTTCGATTTCCCGCCGTATGAGCCGCTCCAGCGTGCTCACCAAATTAAACGGAGGCACGAGCAAACGACGGAAAACAGGCTCGCCCTCCGGACAGCGCAGGTAGGAAAACAGCGCATGGAGGTCGGCCACAATCTCTTCGTTGCAGGTGAAAAGCCCCAAATCGGCATACACTTCGGCCGTTTGCTCGTTGAAGTTACCCGTACCCACATAGGCATAGCCCGACTTCCCCTGCTCGTTTTCGCGCAAGATGAGGGCCACTTTGGCATGGACCTTCAGCTTTGGGATACTATATATAATGTGTACGCCGAAGCGCTGCATGAGTTCGGCCGTAGCCAGGTTGTGCGCTTCGTCGAAACGGGCCTTCAGCTCGACGAAAACGGTCACCTCCTTGCCGTTTTGCGCTGCAGAGATGAGCGTATTGATGACCGTGGAGTTCTCCGCCACGCGGTACTGCGTGATCAGAATCTCCTTGACTTCCGGGTCGTGCACCGCCTCATACAACCAATGGATGAAGGGGTCGAACGAATGATACGGATAGTAAAGCAGCAAATCCCTGCGGGCCACTTCCGTAAAGACGGGGTGCCGTCCCTTTTTCATGAAAGGCAGGGGGACATGAGGCGGGGCACTGAACTTCAGCCGTTCCTCGGGACAGGGCAAATGCCCCAGGTCCTCCAGATTCAGATGGTGGTCGCCCTCCACCAGATCGTCCTGCGTAATGCCGAAAGCATCCATCAGCGCCTCCAGAAAGTCGAGGGGCATACGCCGGTCATACACAAAGCGGCAGACGGCACCTATCTTGCGTTTCCGCAACTTGCGCTTCATCTGCTCCACAATCCCGCCGGGCACGTTGTCTTCAATCATTATGTCCGCATCGCGGGATATCTTGATGGAATAGCTGCTTTCCACGTCGTATCCCGGGAAAATCACGTCGAGATTGGCGGCAACCACATCCTCCAGAAACATGAAACAGGCCTTCCGCCCCGCCGCGGGGAGCTCCACAAAACGGGGCACCTTGCTGTACGGTATCTTCAGCACAAAGTATTCCCAGCCCGCCGCCTCAGCCCCTTTCGGGCGCAGCCGCACGGCAAGATACAAGCGCCCCTCGCGCAAAAACGAGCGGACGCGCCCTTTCTGCACCACCACGGGCTGCAAAAAGGGGAATACTTCCTCCAGAAAAAAGCTACGCACAAAGCTCTTGTGCTCCTCGCCTACCTCGGGCGACTGATAGAAGCCGATGCCCTCGGCCTCCAGTGCAGGCAAAATGCGCCGTTCGTAGATGCGGACGCGCTCATCGAGCTGCCGATTTACCTCGCGGGTAATGGCTTCCAGCACCTGCTCCTGCTCGTCGGCACTCTCTTCCACGGCGCGGCTGCCCGAAATGCTGGCGCGCAGGTCGGCAACACGCACCTTATAAAACTCTTCCAGGTTGGAAGAATAGATGGAGATGAACTTGATCCGCTCGTAAAGCGGGAGACTTTCGTCGTCAGCCTCCAGCAAAACGCGGTAATTAAAGGACAACCAGCTGATATCACGGTTGAAATATTCGTATTGTGGCTCCATAAGGCGCAAAAATCAAAGCAATCAAAGTGCGTAAATATACTATCTTTGCGGCGAAACAAAGACATTTTTCCCATGAAAAGAATCGGAATTCTTTCAGACACCCATGCCTTTTGGGACGACAAGTATGCCGAATACCTCGGAGCCTGCGACGAAATCTGGCACGCAGGCGACTTCGGTTCCCTGGAGATAGCCGACCGGCTCGCCGCCCTGGGCCCCCTGCTGCGGGGAGTGTATGGCAACTGCGACGGACAGGACATCCGCCTGCGCTTTCCCGAGATACTCCGCTTCCGGTGCGAAGGCGTAGACGTACTGATGAAGCACATCGGCGGCTATCCCGGCCACTATGATTTCTCCATCCGGAGCCGCATCTACACCCATCCGCCCCAGCTCTTCGTCAGCGGACACTCGCACATCCTGAAAGTCATGAACGACCGCAACCTCCACCTCCTGCACATCAATCCCGGAGCCGCAGGCATGCAGGGGTTCCACACCGTGCGGACACTCGTAAGGCTCACCATCGACCAGAGCGACATGCGCGACCTGGAAGTCATCGAGCTGGCCGAAAAGTCGACGGGCTACCTCACCCGCTGACCGAAGTGCCGCATCCGCTTCGGAAAAGTGCCGCCACCTGAAGCAAAAAGTGCCTCGACTTTTTCCCGAAAGTGCCCCGGCTTTTTCCCGGAAGCGGCAGCACATCCGGCCCGCAGCCCCTGCCATTGAGGCACAAACACTCGAAGCGGGAGCATAAAAATGACAGCCAAAACAACAAGACGGGCGACATTTTGCAAAAAACAAGGGCATAACTTGCCCAATCAAAAGAACTTTGCGAAATTTGCGCCGTTACAACGGAAAATTCCCCGCGAGGAATACGATATACCCCCAAGGGAAAAGAAAAACACCCTCATAACTGATACTTTTTATGACGAACAACATGATGGTAAAAGAATTGGAGAAAGTCGTAGTACGCTTCTCCGGAGATTCCGGCGACGGCATGCAGTTGGCCGGAAACATCTTCTCAAATGTCTCGGCCACGGTAGGCAACGACATTTGTACCTTCCCCGACTACCCTGCCGACATCCGCGCCCCGCAAGGCTCGCTCACGGGCGTGTCCGGATTCCAGGTACACATCGGCGCAGGGAAAGTACACACCCCGGGCGACAAGTGCGACGTTCTCGTAGCAATGAACCCCGCCGCACTCAAAACCCAGTACAAGTTCTGCAAACCCGAAGCCGTCATCATCATCGACACCGACAACTTCACACGAAAAGACTTGGACAAAGCCCTCATCACCTCCGACAATCCCTTCGAAGAACTGGGGATTAAGAACGAAGTCATAGCGGCCCCTATCTCTTCCATGTGCAAAGAAAGCCTGAAGGACAGCGGAATGGACAACAAATCCATACTGCGTTGCAAAAACATGTTTGCCTTAGGCCTGGTGTGCTGGCTCTTCAACCGCCAAATTCCCCTCGCCGAAAACATGCTGAGGGAGAAGTTCGCGAAGAAACCCGCCATCGCCGAAGCCAACATCAAGGTACTCAACGACGGCTATAACTACGGCCACAACACCCACGCCAACGGGGCCGTAACCTACAAGATAGAGAGCAAAAGCCCCAAAGCCAAAGGCCGCTACATGGACATCAACGGCAACAAAGCCACCTGCTACGGCCTCATTGCCGCAGCGGAGAAGGCCGGGCTGCAGCTTTACCTGGGTTCTTACCCCATCACCCCCGCCACCGACATACTGCACGAGCTGAGCAAACACAAGTCTCTGGGCATAAAAACCGTACAGTGCGAAGACGAAATTGCCGGTTGCTCCTCGGCCGTGGGCGCAGCCTTCGCAGGTGCGCTGGCAGTAACCTCCACATCCGGCCCCGGAATCTGCCTGAAGAGTGAGGCAATGAACCTGGCCGTAATCGCAGAACTGCCCCTCGTTGTCGTAGATGTGCAAAGGGGTGGTCCTTCAACCGGAATGCCTACCAAGTCTGAGCAGACCGACTTGCTCCAGGCCCTCTACGGGCGCAACGGCGAAAGCCCGATGCCCGTGATTGCGGCAACCTCGCCCACCAACTGTTTTGATGCGGCCTATGCTGCGGCAAAAATCGCCGTCGAGCACATGACTCCCGTAGTACTTTTGACCGACGCCTTCGTGGCAAACGGCGCGGCAGCCTGGAAATTGCCGGATATCGAGAAAGACTATCCCGCAATCACGCCGCACTACGTCACCCCCGACATGGCCGGAAAATGGACTCCCTACCAGCGCGACCCGGAAACCTGCGTCCGTTATTGGGCAGTACCCGGCACTCCCGGCTTCAGCCACCGCATCGGCGGACTGGAGAAGAGCAGCGAAACGGGAAGCATCTCGACCGATCCGGAAAATCACAACCTCATGACCAAGCTCCGCGCAGAGAAAGTGGCCAAAATCGCCGATACTTTGCCCCTGCAGGAAGTAGAGGGAGCAGTAGAAGACGCCGACCTGCTCATCGTAGGCTGGGGCGGAACGTACGGACACCTTTACTCTGCCATGGAAGAACTCAATGCCCAAGGCAAGAAAGTGGCACTGGCCCAGTTCCAATACATCAACCCGCTGCCGAAGAACACCGCCGAAATACTCTGCCGCTACAAGAAGGTTGTGGTAGCCGAGCAGAACAGCGGACAATTTGCCGCCTACCTGCGCGGAAAAATACCCGCCGCAAACATCGTAGGGCAATACAACGAAGTAAAAGGACAACCGTTCGTAACGCAAGAACTCGTTGCCGCATTCACTAAATTTCTGGAGGACTAAAAACTATGGAATACACTGCAAACGATTATAAAGCCGGGCAACCCCGCTGGTGCCCGGGCTGCGGCGACCACGCCTTCCTGGCCTCGCTGCACAAGGCCATGGCCGAAATCGGAACAAACCCCGACGACATTGCCGTAATCTCAGGCATCGGTTGCTCCTCGCGCCTGCCTTATTACATGAACACCTATGGCTTCCACACAATCCACGGGCGCGCCGCAGCGATTGCTACGGGCGTAAAAGTAGCCAACCCGAAGATTACCGTATGGCAGATATCGGGCGACGGCGACGGCCTTGCCATCGGCGGAAATCACTTCATCCACGCTCTGCGACGGAACATCAACTTAAACATGATTCTGCTCAACAACCGCATCTACGGACTGACGAAAGGGCAATATTCACCCACATCGCCCCGAGGATTCGTGAGCAAGTCTTCGCCATACGGCACGGTGGAAGACCCATTCCACCCGGCCGAACTGGCATTTGGAGCCCGCGGACAGTTTTTTGCGCGCTGCGTTGCCACAGATGCGCCCGGCTCTGTGGAAGTTCTCACGGCGGCCGCACGCCATAAAGGGGCGTCCGTGGTAGAAGTGCTGCAGAACTGCGTCATCTTCAACAACGGAGCTTACGACAGCATCTACACTAAAGAAGGAAGGGCCAAGAACGCCATCTATTTGGAGCATGGGAAACCGATGCTCTTCGGTGAGAATAAGGAATTCGGCCTCATGCAAGAAGGCTTCGGCCTGAAGGTCGTGAAAATCGGCGAGAACGGAATCACCGAAAAGGACATACTCGTTCACGATGCACACTGCGCCGACAACACACTCCACCTGAAGCTCGCCCTCATGGAAGGCCCCGACTTCCCCATTGCGCTGGGCGTAATACGCGATGTGGAAGCACCCTCCTACGAAGAGGCCGTAGAAGCCCAAATAGAAGAACTGAAAGCAAAGAAACCCTACCACAACTTTGCCGAACTGCTGGACACGAACGACACGTGGGAGGTGAAGTAAATCACCTTTCCACTGTCTTCCGAAAGACCATATCCACAAGGTTTCCGCCACCCGGCGGAGACCTTGTTTTTTTACTCCCCCAAGGCTTACCCACAAAAGCCCCGCCGCCTCCCTGCAAAAGTGCCGGCACTTCTGCCGAAAACGCACGGCACTTACCGAAAACAGACGCTGCCCAATCTGCCCCAAAGGCCGCACAAAGAGACAACAACCGCCAGCTCCCAACGCCCGAAAGCCCAACCAAAAGGAAGAAAGTTCGAAGTTTTTTTGTTTGTAGCTTCGCGAGGATATGCGTATTTTTGCAGAAAAAAGAATGGTATTAAACTATATTTGGATCGGTTTCTTCCTCGTAGCCCTCGCAGTGGCCCTCATCCGCCTCTGTTTCATGGGAGACACGGAAGTATTTACCACCATCATGGACTCCACATTCGCCGCATCCAAGAACGCTTTCGAGATAAGCCTCGGACTGACCGGCGTACTCTCCCTGTGGATGGGACTGATGAAAATCGGCGAAGCCGGCGGACTGATTCAAGTATTTTCCCGCATGCTCGACCCCGTTTTCCGGCGTCTTTTCCCCGACATACCCAAGGGGCACCCCGCTTCGGGAGCCATCTTCATGAACATCACCGCCAACATGCTCGGCCTGGACAATGCAGCCACCCCGCTGGGCCTGAAGGCCATGCAAGAACTGCAGAGCATCAACCCCCAGAAAGACACGGCAAGCAACCCGATGATCATGTTCCTCGTGCTCAACTCCTCCGGGCTGATTCTCATCCCCGTCAGCATACTCGTCTACCGCGCCCAGCAGGGAGCGGCACAACCCACCGATGTATTCATCCCCATCCTGATAACAACCTTCATTTCCACCCTCGTAGGCATCATAACGGTGAGCGCCTATCAGCGAATCAACCTGCTCAACCGCACGATTCTCTGCTTCCTGGGCGGAATCACGCTGTTCATTGCCGCACTGATGGCCGTCTTTTCCCAATTAGACAAAGACCAAATGAACGCATACAGTACGCTTGCGGCCAACTTCCTGCTGTTTCTCATCATCGTAGGCTTCATCGTCTGGGGAATGCGCAAGCGAATCAACGTATACGAGCAGTTTATCGAAGGCGCCAAGGAAGGCTTTTCCACAGCCGTGCGCATCATCCCCTACTTAGTGGCCATCCTTGTAGCCGTAGGCGTGTTCCGCGCCTCAGGAGCCATGGGACTTTTGGTCGACGGGATACGCTGGCTCTTCGACAGCTGCGGCATAGACAGCCAGTTCGTGGGCGCGCTTCCCACCGCACTGATGAAGCCCCTGAGCGGAAGCGGCTCCCGCGGAATGATGGTGGACGCGATGGCTACCTACGGCGCCGACTCGTTTGTCGGCAGACTTGCCTGCATGGTGCAAGGCTCTACCGACACGACGTTCTACATACTGGCCGTCTACTTCGGAAGCGTAGGCATTCGCAAGACGCGGCACGCCGTAACCTGCGGACTACTGGCCGACTTCTCCGGGACGATAGCCGCCATATTCCTCTGCTACTTCTTCTTCGGATGAGACAAAGAACCATAACCCAATGATAACCTACCAGACAGACGGCACACGGATGCCCAAGCTAAAGAAACGCGAGACCAACGCATGGATCCGGCAAGTGGCCCAAAGCTACGGAAAAACGATAGGCGAAATAGCCTACATCTTCTGCAGTGACGAGCGAATCCTCGAAGTAAACCGCCAATACTTGCAGCACGACTACTATACGGACATCATCACTTTTGATTACTGCGAAGGCAATCGGCTCTCGGGCGACCTCTTCATCAGCCTGGATACGGTCCGCTCCAACGCAACACTCTACGGAACTCCCTACGAGACGGAGCTCCACCGCGTACTCATCCATGGCATCCTGCACCTCTGCGGCATCGACGACAAGAAACCCGGTGCCCGCGCCGTAATGGAAGCCGCCGAAAACAAGGCACTGGCCCTCCTCCCCGCCAGAACACCCAAGCAATAAAAACAGCAAAAAGTATGGCAAAAGACATCGTCCTCACCCCCATGATGAAGCAGTTCCTTGAGCTGAAAGGAAAACACCCCGATGCGCTCATGCTGTTCCGATGTGGCGATTTCTACGAAACCTACTCCGACGATGCCGTCGTCGCTGCCGACATTCTGGGAATTACCCTCACCCGTCGGGCAAACGGGAAAGGGAAAACCATCGAAATGGCAGGCTTCCCCCACCATGCATTAGACACTTATCTGCCCAAGCTCATACGCGCCGGCCGAAGAGTGGCCATCTGCGACCAGTTAGAAGACCCGAAACTCACAAAAAAGCTCGTCAAACGCGGAATAACCGAGCTCGTTACGCCCGGAGTCGCCATGAACGACACCGTTTTGAGCTACAAGGAAAACAATTTCCTCTGCGCCATCAGCTTCGGAAACAAGCCCCAACAGCAGTGCGGAATCGCATTTCTCGACATTTCGACCGGCGAATTCCTGCTTTCCGAGGGCAAGGAAGAGTACATAGACAAGCTGCTCAACAACTTTGCCCCCAAGGAAGTGCTCCTCATGCGCGGCACCCTGCCCCGATTCAAGGCCACTTTCAGCGGAAAGCCCTTCACTTATGAGCTGGAGGACTGGGCTTTCAACGAAAACTCAGCCCGAGAGCGCCTTTTGAAGCACTTCGAGACGAAAAACCTGAAAGGCTTTGGCGTAGAGCGCCTGCGCTTGGGCCAAACAGCGGCCGGCGCCATCCTACACTACCTCGACATTACCCAACACACGCAGACCAAACACATATTGACCCTGCGCCGTATCGAAGAAGAGCGCTTCGTTCGGCTCGACCGCTTCACCTGTCGCAGCCTGGAGCTGACGGAAAGCATGAGCGGCGAGGGGAAAAGTCTGCTGGACATCATCGATCGTACGGAGTGCCCCATGGGCGCACGCCTCCTGCGCCGCTGGATTCTGTTTCCCCTGAAGGAGAAAAAGGAAATCGACGCACGCCTCGACGGCGTGGAGTACTTCTTCCGCAATCCCGAAGTGCACGAACTGCTCGAACAACAGCTGCAACAAGTGGGCGACATGGAGCGCATTCTCTCCAAAATCGCCACCGGACGCGTCTCGCCCCGCGAGTTGAACCAGCTCAAGACAGCCCTCCAGTGCGTGCAGACCATCAGGGAAGCCTGCCTGCAGGCCGACGACGAAACGATACGCGCCTTAGGAGAAAAGATGGACGCATGCGCCACCCTGCGCGAATCCATCGCCCACACCCTGCGCGACGACCCGCCCGCCGTAAGCGGAAGGCCCAACACCATACGCGACGGAGTAAACGCCGAACTCGACGAGCTGCGCCACATAGCCTACGAGGGGAAAGACTACCTGCTCCAAATACAGCAACGCGAAATCGAAGCCACCGGCATACCCTCGCTGAAGATAGCCTACAACAACGTATTCGGCTACTACATCGAAGTGCGCAACGCTCACAAGGAGAAAGTACCCGCCGAATGGATACGCCGGCAGACGCTGGTCAACGCCGAACGCTACATCACCCCCGAGCTGAAAGAGTACGAAGAAAAAATACTGGGCGCAGAGGAAAAGATACTCTCCATCGAGACCCAGATCTACAACAGCCTCATCGCCCAGCTGGCCGGCGGCATCCCGCAGATGCAGACCGACGCCCTCATGCTGGGACGCCTCGACTGTCTCCACTCGTTCGCCTCCACCGCCCGGGAAAGACACTACGTGCGCCCCGTCATAGCCGACGACAACGTGCTCACCATACGCCAGGGAAGACACCCCGTCATCGAAGCCCAAATGCCCGCCGGCGAGCGCTATGTGGCCAACGACGTGGAACTCAGCGGAAACAAACAGCAGATTCTCATCATTACCGGCCCCAACATGGCCGGTAAGTCCGCACTCCTCCGCCAGACGGCCCTCATCACCCTGCTGGCACAGGCCGGCAGTTTCGTACCCGCCGAGAGCGCCCACGTCGGAATCGTCGACAAAATCTTCACCCGCGTAGGGGCCAGCGACAATATCTCAGCCGGAGAATCCACTTTCATGGTCGAAATGAGCGAAGCGGCCAACATCCTGAACAACGTCACCCCGCGCAGTCTCGTACTTTTCGACGAACTCGGCCGCGGAACCTCCACCTACGACGGCATCTCCATAGCATGGGCCATCGTAGAGTACCTCCACGAAAAAGGACAGGCACGGGCCCGCACCCTCTTCGCCACGCACTACCACGAACTGAACGAGATGGAAAAAACCTTTCCCCGCATACGCAACTACAACGTATCGGTGCGCGAAGTAGACAACAAGGTCGTCTTCCTGCGCAAACTCGTACCCGGCGGCAGCGAGCACTCCTTCGGTATCCACGTAGCCAAGCTGGCCGGCATGCCCCGCAGCATCGTCCAGCGCGCAGAAAGCATACTCAAACAGCTGGAAGAAAGCAGCCCCGGCGGAAAAGACGTAGGGAAAAGCATCAAGACCGTAGCCGAAAACTCCGGCAGAGGCGTGCAACTCAGCTTTTTCCAGCTGGACGACCCGGTACTGGCCCAGGTGCGCGACGAGATTCTCACCCTCGACGTAGACAACCTCACCCCCCTCGAAGCGCTCAACAAGCTGAATGAAATAAAAAAGATAGTCCGGGGAAAATGAAAAAACACCCGCCACTTTCCGCCCGAAGTGCCGCCACTTTTCGGAAAAAGCGAGCCTGATTTTTAGAAAAAGACATGACAGAAGATTTCGACATACACGAACAAGCCTACTCCAAGCGCGAGCGCGACTACGAAAACGTATTGCGCCCCCTGTCGTTCGACGACTTCAAAGGACAGGAAAAGGTAGTGAAAAACCTGCGAATCTTCGTACAAGCAGCCAAACTGCGCGGCGAAGCGCTCGACCACACCCTGCTCCACGGCCCTCCGGGCCTGGGCAAAACCACACTCTCCCAAATCATCGCCAACGAACTGGGCGTAGGATTCAAGATAAGTTCAGGCCCCGTGCTCGACAAGCCCGGCGATCTGGCCGGAGTACTCACCTCGCTGGAGCCGAACGACGTGCTTTTCATCGACGAGATACACCGCCTTTCGCCCGTAGTGGAAGAGTATTTGTATTCGGCCATGGAGGATTACCGAATAGACATCATGATTGACAAAGGACCCTCGGCGCGCTCCATACAAATCGACCTCAATCCGTTCACACTCGTAGGGGCAACCACCCGGAGCGGCATGCTCACGGCGCCACTGAGAGCCCGTTTCGGCATCAACCTCCACCTGGAATACTACAACGACGACATGCTCCGCTCCATCATCCTCCGCTCGGCCTCCATCCTGCACGTGCCTTGCTCGAAAGACGCAGCCGCCGAAATCGCCTCGCGCAGCCGCGGCACGCCCCGTATTGCCAACGCCCTGCTCCGCAGAGTGCGTGATTTCGCACAAGTCGAAGGACAAGGCGAAATAAACACGGCCATCGCCCGCTACGCCCTCGAGGCGCTCAACATAGACCGCCACGGGCTGGACGAAATCGACCACAAGATTCTGCTCACCCTCATCGACAAATTCGGAGGAGGACCCGTAGGAATCTCCACGATAGCCACCGCCATCGGCGAAGACCCCGGCAGTCTGGAAGAAGTCTACGAACCCTTCCTCATCAAAGAAGGCTTCCTCAAGCGCACACCCCGAGGACGCGAAGCAACCGAGCTGGCATTCCGCCACCTCGGACGCACACCCCGCGCCCGACAGACCGACTTCTTCGGGCAAAACCTCGAGGAATGAACCCCGAAAACTTACCCACTAACCCCTAAAGACCCCTTGCACATGGCCGGATTAAAGTCCTTAGCAAAAGAAACATTCATCTACGGAGCCAGCAGCATCGTGGGGCGGTTCCTCAACTATCTGCTGGTCCCGCTCTACACAATCAAGCTCCAAGCCGACACGGGCGGCTACGGCGTCATCACAAACCTCTACGCTTTCACCGCATTGCTACTCGTAATTCTCACGTACGGCATGGAAACCGGCTATTTCCGCTTCGCCAACCGCAAAGAGGAGAAAGCCGACACGGTGTATGCCACGACGCTTTGCTCAGTAGGCTTTACCAGCCTGCTGTTTGTGGCGCTGGTTGCGCTGTTTTTACCCTCGATTTGCCACCTGCTCCGCTACGATGCCCACCCGGAGTTCATCATGATGATGGCATTTGTAGTAGCGATGGACGCCTTCCAGAGCATACCTTTCGCCCGGTTGCGCCAGCAAAAGCGCGCCATGCTCTTCGTCGGCATCAAGTTTCTCTTCATCTTCCCCAATATTCTGCTCAACCTTTTCTTCTATCTGGGCTGCCCCTGGCTCATGGAGCATGCGCCCTCGACCGTAAGCTGGTTCTACAATCCCGACTACGGCGCCGGTTACGCCTTCGTGGCCAACCTGATTTGCACGTCGCTGCAGATGATTGCCCTGATTCCCCAGCTGCGCGGCTTCCAGTGGCGCTTCGACGGGCAACTGCTGCGCCGCATGCTACACTACTCACTGCCGCTGCTCATACTCGGCATAGCAGGCATCCTGAACCAGACGGCCGACAAGATTCTCTACCCCTTCCTCGTGGATGACCCGCAAGAGGCCAAAGTTCAGCTCGGAATATACGGCGCGGCAAGCAAAATAGCCATGCTTCTGGCCATGATGACGCAGGCTTTCCGCTACGCCTACGAGCCCTTTGTCTTCACCAACCAGCGCGACGGCGACAAACGCCCGATGTATGCACGGGCCATGAAGTTCTTCGTCATCTTCGGCCTGCTGGCTTTCCTGGGAGTCATGTTCTATCTCGACCTGCTCAAGTACCTGATTGGCCCGGGATACTGGGAGGGACTCCGCGTCGTGCCCATCGTAATGGCGGCCGAGCTGCTGATGGGCGTATATTTCAACTTGTCGTTCTGGTATAAACTCAGCGACCAGACGCGCTGGGGCGCCTATTTCTCGATTACGGGATGCGCCATCGTCATCCTGCTCAACGTACTTTTCGTGCCGACCTATGGCTACATGGCCTGCGCCTGGGCCGGACTTGCGGGATACGGCGCCGCCGCTCTGCTTTCTTACCTCGTAGGACAGCGTCGATACCCCATCGCCTACGACATAAGGGGCATCATGCGCTACGTCTTTCTGGCTGCGGCGCTCTACATTGCGGCCGAGTATTTGCCCATCGAGCAGCTCTGGTTGAGCCTCATCTACAAGACTTTCCTCCTGGCCCTCTACGCGCTCTACGTCTACCAGCGCGAGTTTGCCCATCCGGCGAAGCCTGCGTAAAGCCAGCGCTCCGCACGAAACCGTTCCCTACACGAAGCCCGCTCCGAACAACTCTTGCACGGAGTTGCGGAGCGGGCTTCCCTTTTTAGCCAAAAGTCCCGGCACTCTCGTCTGAAAGTGCTGGGACTTTTATCTTAAAGTAGCAGCGCCATTTGCTTGCCGTGCGGCATCGGACGGCAAGAAGTTGCGGCGCATGCTGCTATTTCACGAACTTGTAGACGGCAAAGGTCTTGGCGCCAAGGGTAGTTTCATACACATTGCCTTCGGCATAAGCCACGCCTGTCTGCGGCAATACATTGCCCGGTGCTTCCAGCGTGTTGACGATTTGCTGGTCGTCGGCATGAAGCAGGGTAACGGTGCCTTTGGAGAATTTCTCCTGACCCTTGAAGGTTATCTTCAGCGGCTGCTCCTGGTCGGAGGTATTGGCTATCTTCACGATGAAAGCCTGCTCGTTGGCGTCGTACACGGCGCTGGCATAGAGGCCGCCTTCGCCCGCAAGGGTCTTCTTGTTCTCGGTCAGCTTCAGCACGTTCGTGCCTTTATTGTAGCTGTAAAGCTGCTGCACGTAGTAGTTGATGGAGCGCACAGAGTTGAGATTGTCGAACCAGATGAGGTCGGGACGCCACTGCCATCCGTCGACATGGGCGAAGAGCGGTGCATAAGTGGCCATGGGAACCACGTCGGCGTTGCGCTCCAGACCGGTCATGAAGGCAGCCTCGCAAAGGGCCGACTCGAAGCTGTTGGGCGTCTGCGCATGGCAAGCATATTCGCCGGCAAAGACTTTCGGGCCTTTGCGGTCGTAGTTGTCGTAACGGCGGGCGTTGTTCAGGAACCAGTCGGCAGGACGATAGTAGTGTTCATCTACGAGGTCTACCTTCAGGCGCTTCATCTCGGGCCAGAGATAGTCGAAGTCTTCGCCCGAAGCCTGCGGGCCGGAGGAGCCTACAATCTGTATGTCGGGATAAGCCTCGCGGATGGCTTTCACGAAAAGCTCCAGACGTTCGGGATAAACTTCGCCCCACTGCTCGTTGCCGATGCCGACGAACTTCAGGTTGAAGGGAGCGGGATGGCCCATGTCGGCACGTACTTTTCCCCATTCGCTCGAGGCATCTCCGTTGGCGAACTCGATGAGGTCGAGCGCATCGTCGATGTAAGGCTGCAAATCGTCGAGGGGTACGCGGCCGCTCTCATTGTTCGTCTGATACTGACAGGCAAGGCCGCAGTTGAGAATGGGCAGCGGTTCTGCGCCGATATCCTCGGCAAGCTGGAAATACTCAAAGAATCCGAGGCCATAGGTCTGGTAGTAATCGGGACTGTTGCGGTGCGCGAACGTATAGTTCCAGCGGTTTTCGTTCAAAGGGCGGTTCTCTACGGGCCCGACGCTGTTCTTCCACTGATAACGGGTGGCGAGGTCGATGCCTTCCACTATGCATCCTCCGGGGAAGCGGAAGACTCCGGGCTTCAAGTCGTAGAGCGCCTGCACGAGGTCCTTGCGCAATCCGCCGGGACGGCCTTTCCACGTGTCGGCGGGGAAGAGGGAAATGTGGTCGAGGTCTATCGAACCTTCGCTCAAGTAGAAGAGGCGCAGCTTGCCGCCTTCCATCATTTGCGAAGCAGTCAGGTCGGCAGAATACTTTTTCCACTCGCTGCCGCCCCCGATGGTCAGCTCCTGCGAGGCAATCACTTCGTTTGCCGGATTGACGAGCTCTACGCGGATTTTCTTTTCGCCGCTCTCGCCGGCCGGAACACGCGCCCAGGTAGAGAATTTGTAGACGGCATCTTTCTTGACGGCCACGCCGAAAAAGCCTTCGTTCTGCAGGCCGGTACGGCGCTCGCGGTGGCCGGGCCAGGAAAGGCGCACGTAGGTCGGGTTACGGTCGAAGGCCGGCTGGTCGGTGCGCAGCTCGACCTTACCGAAGGTGTCCCATCCCATAAACTTCTGCGGGAACTCGAAGGAGCGGTTCTTCACCATTTCGGCATACAGACCGCCATCGGCACCGTAATTTATGTCCTCAAAAAAGATTCCGTACATCGTAGGCTGTACGGCAATACCCTTAGCCGGCTTGGAAGCATCTACCAGCAACTCGCGCACGGCCTGCTGTGCCTGTGCAGTGGTCAGCGCGGCACCTGCTGCCAGAACCGCAAGGAATGTCTTGTAGTTTTTCATGCAAATCGAAAATTTAGTTAGCACTTCTGTTCATGATTATAGAGGGCAAACCTACTGAAAATTTACGTACTATGCAAGGGAAACGCAGTGCATTCTCCGAAATGGCAGGCAAAAAGAATCCTTTCCCCGCAGGGGTATATGAAAATTGCCTTGCAGCTTTTCGGTAAAAGCCGCAAGGCAATCGGTAAAAAGTGGCAAGGCTTTTCCGGAAAAGCCTCAGCGAATTCGTTTCAGAGTGAGGAAAGTAAACGCGAAAGGATTACGTTCGTCGGCCGGATGCGCCTCCATTTCGAGCGTTTCCCATTCGGCCGGGTCGAAATCGGGGAAGAAGACATCGGCACCCGCCCCGTCGTGTTCCACAGAAGTGAGGTACAGACGGTCGGCGTGCGGCAAGGCTTCGCGATAGACGCTGTGGCCGCCTATGACGAACACTTCCGTCTCTTCGTCCGTCCCCGCACTGCCCTGGGCCGGACGGCACGCATCGAGCGCCGCACGGAGGCTGTCAAAACACTCAGCGCCGGGGAACTCTGCACCGGGCTGCCTGCTTAAAACGATATTTCGACGGTTGGGAAGTGCGCCTTTCGGCAGGGATTCAAACGTGCGGCGCCCCATGATGATGGGATGCCCCGTAGTCAGTTGCTTGAAACGGCGCAGGTCGGCGGGAAGAGGGCACAGCAGGTCACCGTCGCGGCCGATGCCGCCATTCTGTGCGACGGCTGCAATGAGCGAAACAATCATCGGGCACTATTCGCTAATAGTTGGCAACCTCTTCCTCCGAAGAATCGGGGATAGGCACCGGACGGTTCAGGGCTTCGTGGAAAGAGATGAGCGTCTCCGTACGGGAGAGGCCGAGGGGTTGCAGCTTTTCGTGGATGATTTGGAGCAAATGTTCATTGTTGTAGGCGTAAATCTTGATGAACATGTCGTACTTTCCCGTAGTGAAGTGGCACTCGACCACCTCGGGAATTGCCTTCAGGGCCTCCAGTACTTGCTCAAAGGAGCCGGGATCCTTCAGGTTCAGCCCCATGTATGCACACGTATCGTAACCTATCTTTTCCGAATCTACTATATATTGAGAGCCTTTGAGCACACCCAATGCGGCCAACTTCTGTATCCGCTGGTGAATAGCCGCGCCCGAAACGTTGCACGCACGGGCAACTTCAAGAAAAGGAACGCGGGCATCGCGAACAATCATCCGCAGTATTTGTACGTCGAGCTTATCCAATTGTAAATGTCTCATAGCATAAATTTTCGGCGAATATACGGAAAATCTTAACTATACAAGGCGTTTCCTTGGAAAATGTGCTATTTTTGCACCAAAATCTCTTAAATCAACATGAAAATAAAATCTGTTTTTTCCCTCCTTGCCTTCCTTGTCAGCACAATCGGGCAAGCACAATCATTCGACGAGTACTTCACCGACCAGACCCTGCGCCTGGACTATCAGTTTGCCGGCTTCCGCAAACCCGGAAGCAAGGCGGGTGAACAATTCATTTACCTGCAGGATCTCTACAGAATACCCGGCTGGGCCGGCAGAAGAGCCCACCTTTCCGAACTTCCCGTCGACGGAAACTACCAACTGACCGTAACCGACGTGGAAAGCAAGCAAGTCATTTACCGATACTCCTTCAGCACTCTGTTCAGCGAATGGCTCGATACCGACGAAGCCCAGCACCTGCAGCGCGCTTTCCCCAACACTTTCCTCGTACCCTACCCCAAGAAACCGGTAGACATCAGCATCTCCTGCCGAACGAAGAAAGGCACGTATGAAAACAAGATAACCCATCGCGTCGATCCCACCGACATTCTCATCCGACCCATAGGGCAAAAGAACATAAACCCCTACGAAGTCATCCAGCACGCAGGCACTTCTGACCAATGCATCGACCTCGTTTTCGTAGCCGAGGGCTATAAAGAGTCAGAGATGGACAGTTTTGTCGTAGACGTGAAGCGCTGTTGCCAATCGCTCTTCGACCACGAGCCGTTCAAGCAGATGAAAGACCGGTTTAACGTACTGGCCGTGAAGAGCCCCTCCCTCGAAAGTGGCGTAAGCATACCGCGCAACAACGACTGGAAGCAGAACCTCTTCGGCTCCCACTTCGATACTTTCTACTCCGACCGCTACCTTACGAGCAGCGCCATCCACAAGATCAACGACGTACTGGCAGGCATTCCCTACGAACAGATTATCGTTTTGGCCAACAGCACTACCTACGGCGGCGGTGGGGTTTACAACTCTTTCACCCTGGCCGACGCGCGCAACGAAAAGACACCTGCCGTCGTGGTACATGAGTTCGGGCACACTTTCGGCGGACTGGCCGACGAATATTTCTATGAGGAAGACCTCATGACCGATACTTACCCCCTCGACGTGGAACCGTGGGAGCAGAACATCACCACCAAGGTAGACTTCGCCTCGAAATGGGAAGACCTCTACAAAGAAGGCAAAGCCGAGCTGCACGAAGGCGGCGGCTACTCCACGAAAGGCATCTGGCGCCCGATGTTCGACTGCCGCATGCGCACCAACGAATGCAAGGAGTTTTGCCCCGTCTGCCAGCGCGCGCTGACCCGAATCATCGACTTCTACACGCGCTGAACCCCGCCGTTCTCTCTATTGCACGAACTACTTATGACAAACGCCTCCTCGCCCATCTGCCGGGCAAGGAGGCGTTTCTTGTTCCCTCCCGCAGGGGACGGGGCGCAATCATCCACCCATCCCGTCGCTCTCCGCCAGCAGGCGGGCGGCCACATTGCCCAACCCGTGCCGCCCGGGGGCGAAGAAAGCACGTATCGCCTCCCTTTGTTTGGGCGAGAAGGGCTTGCCCGCATGGAGCTGGTTGCAGTAGACCACGGCCGTAAGCAGGGCGTAGGCCGCGTCGCGCTCCGCAGGGATGTACGCGCCCAAAGCCCGTTTGGCCCGGGCCATCCACTCCTCCGGCGGCATTCCGCCTATGTCGGGCAGGCCGAACGCCGCATTGCGGATGAGGTTCGTCATGGCCGGATAATAAAAATAGGTAGAAGGGCAAAGCCTGTTGCCCAAGTCGAACTCCCGGAGGAAAGCGAAGTAAGTGGAATCCACGCCCCCGGCCAAGGCCAAAACTGACAGGGCCGACACGTTCAGCTGCAAGCGCAAGTAGTCGTCCACCACGGCGGGAAGCTCCATTGCCTCCCGCTCCTCCTGCAAGGCGCGCAGCCCGGCGAGGCACTCCTCCCGCTGCGCGGGCATGTCGGTGAGGGAAGCAAAATCGTTAATGTGCTTCACGAAAAACTCCTGCGCCCTGCCGATATCCTCCACGGAGGCCTCCTCGGGCACGGCCCCGGCGTAGGCAGCCTCCAGCTTCCCGCCGCGCCATTCCGCCTCCACGCGCAGGCTGTCGCCCGGACTGAGGAAGAACAAAGCCACCGCCCCCGCAGAGGCATCGCCCATCCCGCCGATGCCCACCAAGCACAACTGCGGGCAGGGCAGGGCCATGCGGCAGGAGAAACGCCCGTCCGCCCCGATGGGAAACGTCACCCACTCCTTAGCGCCTCCCCCGCTCCGCGCAAAGGGGTCGGCAAAAGGCATAAGCGCCACCCGAGCGGAGTCCGCCGCTTCCACAAACCCGCGGCTCACCGAACCGCAAACCGTCAGGCTGTCGCCCGCGCCCGCCCCGGCGGGCGGGACTTCCGCCCCTCCTCCCCCGCAGGAAAGGAGGCCGCACAACGCCAAAAGCTGCGCACAAGTCTGAATCTTACCTTTCATGATTTCCTCGATTTATATGGATAAAAAAACTATTCACTACCGCCACGGCGGTAGTGCAGCCGCAAGTTAAAAAAAAATATACGAACCGGCAAAAAAAACACCGCCCCTTCTCCTTCCCGCCCCGCTCTCTTCGGCAAAATTCCACTCCCGCCGCATACCGAGGCAGAAAGTCCCTGCACTTTTCGCAAAAAGTCCTGCCGCTTTTTCCGAAAAGCCCTGCATCTTTTCACCAAAACCACTGCCGCTTTTTCCCCGGGATGCCACACCTTTTCGTCCGCAAGCCGGCATCTCCCATCCTCCGGGGCAAGCCTTTTTGTCTGCCGCGCAGCAGGGATGTGGCAGAAGCGGCTGACACGATGTCAGCATCTGCCGCATCTTGGCGGAAAAAGGCCTTTGGCACGCTTCTTGTTCCTCTTACGGTCAGAAAGTAAATATCAAAACAACAATAAAAAGAACACTACTATGAACATCAAACCGTTAGCAGACCGCGTGCTGATTCTTCCTGCACCGGCAGAAGAAAAAACCGTTGGCGGCATCATCATCCCCGATACCGCAAAGGAAAAACCCCTGAAAGGTGAAGTCATCGCCGTAGGCCACGGCACAAAAGACGAAGAGATGGTGCTGAAAGTAGGCGACACCGTACTCTACGGCAAGTACGCCGGGACGGAAATCGAAGTAGACGGCGAGAAATATCTCATGATGCGCCAGAGCGATGTACTGGCCATCTTAGGCTAACTTACATTAGTAATCCATCAACAAACCAACCCGAAAATCTGAAAAAACAATGGCAAAAGACATTAAATTCAATATCGAAGCCCGCGAAAACCTCAAGAAAGGCGTGGACGAACTGGCAAATGCCGTCAAAGTAACCCTCGGTCCGAAAGGCCGTAACGTCATCATCGAAAAGAAATTCGGCGCACCCCACATCACGAAAGACGGTGTGACCGTAGCAAAAGAAGTAGAACTTTCCGACCCGTTCAAGAACACAGGCGCCCAATTGGTGAAGGAAGTTGCCTCAAAGACGGGCGACGACGCCGGCGACGGCACGACCACTGCCACCGTTCTGGCTCAGGCTATCATCTCCGAAGGCCTGAAAAACGTAACAGCCGGTGCCAATCCTATGGATTTGAAGCGCGGTATTGACAAAGCCGTAGCCAAAGTTGTTGAAAACATCAAGACCCAGAGCGAAAAGGTAGGCGACAACTACGACAAGATCGAGCAGGTTGCCACCGTTTCGGCCAACAACGACCCCGTAATCGGTAAGCTTATTGCCGACGCCATGCGCAAGGTTTCGAAAGACGGCGTCATCACCATCGAAGAGGCCAAAGGCACTGACACGACCATCGGCGTGGTTGAGGGAATGCAGTTCGACCGCGGCTATCTTTCCGCCTACTTCGTGACGGATACCGAGAAGATGCAGTGCGAAATGGAGAAGCCCTATATCCTGATCTACGATAAGAAAATCTCCAATCTGAAAGACTTCTTGCCCATTCTCGAACCCGCCGTACAGACCGGCCGTCCGCTTTTGGTAATTGCCGAAGATGTCGACAGCGAAGCACTCACCACTTTGGTTGTCAACCGCCTGCGTTCGCAGCTGAAGATTTGCGCCGTCAAGGCACCGGGCTTCGGCGACCGTCGTAAAGAGATGCTCGAAGATATCGCAATCCTTACCGGTGGCGTCGTAATCAGCGAGGAAAAAGGTCTGAAGCTGGAGCAAGCTACCATAGACATGCTGGGCACTGCCGAAAAAGTGACCATCACCAAAGACAATACGACTATCGTTAACGGCGGCGGTGAGAAGGAAAACATAAAAGAGCGTTGTGATCAGATCAAAGCACAGATTAAAACTACGAAAAGCGACTACGATAAGGAGAAACTCCAGGAGCGTTTGGCTAAACTCTCCGGCGGTGTAGCCGTACTCTACGTAGGCGCTGCTTCCGAAGTGGAAATGAAAGAGAAGAAAGACCGCGTGGACGACGCACTTTGCGCTACGCGTGCAGCCATCGAGGAAGGTATCGTTCCGGGCGGCGGCGTAACTTACATCCGTGCCATCGACGCTTTGGAAGGTTTCAAGGGCGATAATGCCGACGAGACCACCGGTATCGAAATCGTTAAGCGCGCCATCGAAGAGCCGCTGCGTCAGATTGTCGCAAACGCCGGCAAGGAAGGCGCTGTAGTCGTGCAGAAGGTTCGCGAAGGCAAGGGTGACTTCGGCTACAATGCCCGCACCGATGTCTACGAAAACATGCACGCCGCCGGCGTGGTAGACCCTGCCAAGGTAGCTCGTGTAGCCCTCGAAAACGCAGCCTCCATCGCAGGCATGTTCCTCACCACGGAGTGCGTTATCGTAGAGAAGAAAGAAGAAAAACACGACATGCCTATGGGCGCTCCCGGAATGGGCGGCATGGGCGGCATGATGTAAACAACATCAAACACGCAATAATCCCTGCGCGGTTCGAAGTTCAGGCTTCGGACCGCGCACTTTTTTTATCCCCCCGTCCGGAGAAGTGCGCTCATTTTCCGCCGCACCCGTTGCACCCTGCCGGAAAAAGTCTACCTTTGCATCCCGAGCCACCCCTTGCAAAATCCCCATATTACCATGCGCCTCCCCCCTCTTTTGCCGCTCCTTGCCCTCCTCATCGCCGGCACTGCCGCCATGCCCCGGCAAGGCTTTGCAAAAAAGGCGAGGCACTTTGCGCAAAAAGAGGCCGTCTTTTCCCAAAAAGTGCCGGCACTTTTACCCGACAGCGCCGCCACGCCCACCGAGGGCGACAGCATGCTCCAGATAGACTCCACCCACTTCCGCTTCATCCTGACGCACGACTCCGCCCGTATCCGCACCGCCACCGCGGCCGACAGCCTGCACAACGCCCGGGCCGACTCCCTCCTCCGCCACGAACTCCAGCGCCTCGACTCCGTCGGCTATGGCGACAGCACCATCGTCCTGCAAGACTTCGTCGTCAAAGCCCGCAAACCCGACGTCATCAACCGCGGCGATACCATCATCTACAACGCCGAGAATTTCCAACTCCCCACCCACGCCAAGCTGCGCGACCTGCTCCGCCTGCTGCCCGGCGTAGAGATGAACGACGATGGCAGCGTGCTCGTCAACGGACAGCCCCTCAGCAGTCTCTACATCGACGGCCGCTATTTCCGACTGGCCGACCTCGATCAGGCCATCGACATGCTCCCTTCCGACATCGTCTCCCGCCTGAAAGTCTACCGGCGCCCCAGCCGCGAGGAAGAACTCACCGGCATCTCCACCAGTTCCGGCGAGACCGTGCTCGACATCTCCGTCAAGGACGATATGCAAACCAGCCTCCAGGCCGATGCCGAGCTGCATGCCGGCCGCGACCTCGGCAAGGCAGGGAAAATGCGCGACGGCGGTTCGCTCCAGAGCTTCGCCCTCAATCATAAAAGCAGCTACAACGCCCGCATCGGATGGAGCCGCAATCCCTACGAACGCCTGCGCAATGCGCGAAAAGAGCAGAACTTCAGTCTGGGCGCCGACCAGACATTCTCCGACAAGCTCAGCACGACGGCCTTTTTCAACGGCATAAACCACCATAACATCAGCCGCAGCGAGACAAACTCACGTACCTTCCTGCCCGACAGCACGGAACAAGCGAGAAAAGGGCAGGACGAAAGCACCGCTTCCTTCTCCAATTACGGCCTGAACCTCCAGACCGAATGGAAACCCAACGAGCGCAATACGCTCTCGGCGAATGTCTCTTTATCCACCGGCCAGACGCAAACCGACAACAACAGCCGCTTTTCCGCGCAAACCGGCACCGGAGACACCCTCTACTACGGCGCTTCCTCGACAAACTACCGCACCCGCAACTTCAACCTCAACGCCCAAATCAGCCACTCGCTGCGCCTGCGCAAGAAAGGACGGGTACTCTTCACCCAAATCAACTTCACCCACAACAAAA
Source organism: Bacteroidaceae bacterium (assembly GCA_050946375.1). Classification (GTDB taxonomy): domain Bacteria; phylum Bacteroidota; class Bacteroidia; order Bacteroidales; family Bacteroidaceae; genus UBA1794. The sequence continues at coordinate 263,597 of JBMNUT010000001.1, forward strand.
GCCACGGCGAAAACCGTCAGAACTGGCTGCGCCACGAATACGAAGACGGCCTCTACCGCCGGGACTCCCTGCTCGAAACGCGCGGCAAGAGCCTCAATTCCGGAGAAACGGTGCATCTCTACCTCTCCTGGGTAGAGCCGCTCGGCAAAAGGCACAAGCTGCAAGTGGCCGGAACGTTCGACTTTTCCGAAAACCGCAGCACCAGCAGCTCCTTCGAGGCGGCAGACGGCACAATGCGCCTCTCCGTCCCGCTCAGCAACGAGAACCGCCAGGAGCAAAGCAGCCAGCAGATACGCCTGTTTCTGCGCTCCGTATGGGAAAAATACGAGCAAAACATCGGCCTGAGCTTCGACCGTATCGATAACCGCACCCGCAACTTCGCCCCCACCGCGGCGCAGGCACAGCCGGAATACGGCCTCGAAACGGACATCGACCACCTGCCCGAAATGACCGCCGACTCGCTCCTCTCCCAGGTAACGCAGGCAACCATCAACTTCTCCCCCCAGTTCAATTTCCGCTGGCAGCCCGCCCCGGGCAAAAGCCTGTCGGGGGCCTACAACGGAAGGCTCAACTCGCCCTCGCCCTACCAGCTCAACGATTATCTGGACGTGAGCAACCCCGAAAACACCGTGCAGGGCAATCCCAACCTGAAGCCTACCTTCAACCACTCCTTCTCCCTCACCTACCAAAGCCCCGGCCTGCGGAAAAAGGGAAACCAGTATGCCATGTTCCAGGGAAACGTCATCAGCAACGAGATAAAGACGGTGTACAACATCGACACGAGCACGGGCCACCGCTACACAACCTACCGCAACATCAACGGAAACTACTCCCTCTCTGGCAACTACAACCTCACCCAACCGCTCGACAAGGCGCAATGCTGGAACCTGAACGCCATGGCCGGCGGCACATACCGCCACAGCCAGACCTACACCAACGGCCAGTTTTTCACCCTCCGCCCCTACTCCCTCTCGACGCGCCTCGGCTTGAACTTCCACAAGCAGGAGTGGAACGCGGGACTATACGGCTACTTCCGCTACGAACGGACGCAAAACGGCACCGCCTCCAGCGGCACGCGCCACCAGAAGGACTGGGCCGTGCAGGCCACAGGCTACGCGCGCCTGCCGGGAAAGATATACCTCGACACCGATTTCAACTGGACGCTCCGCCGGGGATATGGCGACGGAGCCGACTACGGACGCGCCATCTGGAACATAAGGCTGACGCGCGACCTCTTCCGAGTGCCGCTGGGGACGGCATCGCTCACCCTCGTAGCCCACGACTTCCTGCCGGGAAACGTGCCCATATTCCGCACCAACGCCGACAATGTGCAGACGGACTACCGCAACACCTACCGCGAAAGTTACCTGATGGCCACCTTCCGCTTCCACTTCGACTACCGCTTCGGCCGGAAGGACGGCAAGGAGGGATGAAAAAAGTCTTGCACCTTTCTCTGAAAAGATGCAAGACTTTTCCCAAAAACATGCGGCACTTTTCACCGCCGGATGCAAGGCGCGCTTCAGACCGATACGACGCCCGCGATGTGCGGATGCGGGTCGTAGCCCTCCAGGTGGAAGTCCTCGTAGCGGAAGCCGAAGAGGTCTTTCACCTCGGGGTTGAGCCTCATCTGCGGCAGCGGGCGCGGTTCGCGCGTCAGTTGCAGGCGTACCTGCTCCAAGTGGTTCAGGTAAATGTGCGCATCGCCCAGCGTATGGATAAATTCGCCGGGCTTCAGGCCCGTAACCTGGCAGGTCATGAGCAAAAGCAGCGCATAGGAAGCGATGTTGAACGGTACGCCCAGGAAAATGTCGGCACTGCGCTGATAGAGCTGGAGCGAGAGTTTTCCCTCACACACGTAGAACTGGAATAGAATATGGCAGGGCGGAAGACGCATCTCCTCCAGCGCCCCCACGTTCCAGGCACTCACCAGCATGCGGCGCGAGTCGGGCGTTTCGCGTATCTGCCGCAGCACTTCGCGGATTTGGTCGATGTGTCCGCCCCGATAGTCCGGCCAGCTGCGCCACTGATAGCCGTAGATGGGCCCCAGTTCGCCCGCCTCGTCGGCCCATTCGTTCCAGATGCGCACGCCGTTCTCCTGCAGGTAGTGCACGTTTGTGTCGCCCTTCAGAAACCAGAGCAGCTCGTAGATGATGGACTTCAGGTGCAACTTCTTGGTCGTAAGCAAGGGGAAACCGTCGGCAAGGTCAAAGCGCATCTGATGCCCGAAGAGGCTGATGGTGCCCGTACCCGTGCGGTCGTCCTTGCGATGCCCCTCGTCGAGGACGCGGCGGAGCAAGTCGAGATATTGTTTCATACGGCGATTCTTTTTTCTTAATGCGTGCAAAAATACCACTTTCTCTGCGCTTCAGGCCGAGAAAGCTCGATATTTTTCCGTTTCTTTGCCGATGAAACCCTTTTATTCACCCCTAACTTTCAGCCGTATGAAACAACTCATTTTTCTACTGGCCCTGCTGCTCACGACGGCAGCACCCGCACAAAAGCGCTACGACAGCCTCTGGAAGCAGGTCGAAGCACTGCAGGAAAAAGACCTTCCCGCCTCGGCAGCCGACGAGTGCCTCGCCATCTTCCGGCTGGCCCGGCAGCACGGCGACTTTCCCGTGCAGCTGCGCGCCTTCATGACCCGCGCCTCCGAACGGCAAAAGATACACCCCGACAGCCTTTTGACCGACATGAATTTCCTGTACGGCTGGATGGCTGAAACGAAAGACACGGTGGAAAGCGCCGTCCTCTGCGAGGCCGCCCTCCACTTCCTCTGCGGCTACTACGACAGCCACCGCTCCGAAATTCTGAGAAGGAGCAACACTTGGGAACAAAGCGGCAGCGCTTCGGCGGAAAACATACAAGACTTTTCCGAAAAAGCGCCGGCACTTTCGCCCATAAGTGCCGTGCTTCCCAAATGGTGCGCCCGCGACTTCCGCAACGAGGCCCTGCGCCTCATGGCCCTCGCCCTGCAGCATCCCGCGCCCCTCGCCGGCATTTCGACCGAAACCTACGGCGCGCTCATCACACGGCAGGACGGCAGCCGCTACTTTGCCCACGACCTTCTGCACCTCATCGGCCTCAATCATGTCGAACTGCTGGGGCAGATCCGCTACAAAGGCTACCTCGGAGAAGAGCTCTACAACGCCACCTGGCAGCAAACCCTCCAGCGCCTTGCCGACTTCTATGAGGCACGGGGCAACCGGAGCGCCCTCATGCTCGTCCGGCTCAAGCGCATGGAGCTGGAACACGAGGCATACCTCCTGCCCGACAGCACCTACGAACAACGCCTGCGCACGCTCTACGCCGAAAACAAAGACATGGACGTAGCCGTGGAAATCGCCCTCGACCTCGCCCGCTTCCTGCAGGAGAAACGTCGCCCGTCCGAGGCCCTTCCCCTGTGCGAAGAGGCGGAAAAACGCTTCCTCCACTACGATCGCGTCAAAGCCCTGCGCCAGATACGCGACAACATCCTGCGCGCCGAAGTGGAAGTGCAGCTGGACGAGACCGTCACCCCCGGCGATACCCTCACGCTGCGCGTCGCCCATCGCAACGCGCGCAGCTTCCAACTCAAGTTCTACCCGCTCCGCCTCGCCACGCCCGACTGGCGTAACGTCGAGGTGGGCGGCGAAAAATTCATGAAGCAGTATGCCGGCACCCCCCTTGTGCAGGAGTTTTCACTCACGCCCCCTGCCGACTACAACCGACGGGACACGGTGATTCGCGTCCTTGCCCCGCAGGAAGGCACCTACGTCGTACGCGCCGTGGCCGAGAAGGCCAAGGAGAGCGACGCACAAGACCTGCTCTACGTGACCCGACTCATGCCGTTCTACATCGACACCCACGAGGGAGACACCCATCTCTACGTAGTCGACCGCAAGAGCGGGGCGCCGCTTCCCGGCATTGAGGTAAGCGTGTACGAACAAAACGCCAGGACATCCGCCATCGCCACCCTCACCACCGACCAAGAAGGCCACATCTTCTACCCGAAAGGGGCGAAGAACGTAGAGTTTTATGCCCACACTTCCACCGACACCGCCTGCCCCATGCTCTCCCGGAGCCGCTACTCGGGCCGGGAAGCGCAGGCAAAAGTGCGGACCGACCTGGAACTTCTCACCGACCGCGCCATCTATCGGCCGGGACAGACCGTATATATTAAAGGTATCATGCAGCGCACGCTGGGCGACAGCACGTGGGTTTGCCCGAATGAGGAGCGCGAAGTGAAACTTCTGGATGCGAACAATCAGCAAATCGCCTCCGCCCGGCTGCGGACGAACGAGTTCGGTTCGTTCGACCATGCGTTCCAACTGCCCGAAAGATGCATGAGCGGCTATTTCTCGGTGCAGAGCGAAGACGGATGGACGGGCTTCCGCGTAGAAGAATACAAGAGGCCTTCGTTCGAAATCCTGCTCGACACGCTCCCCGAAGCCCCGCGCCTGGGCGACACGATATGCCTCACCGGCCGCGCCATCACGCTGAGCGGATTCCCGCTTCAGGGCGACTCTGTGCGCTATTCGGTAGAGCGCGAAGAGTTTTCGGCCCACACTTGGAGAATATCGCAGTACAACGCCTACTCCTACGGAGAAGTGGAAACCTTCCACGGCGCTGCCGTTACCGACAGCGAGGGCCGCTTTTCCATCGAACTCCCCGCCCCATTCCCCAAAGGCTTCGACCGCCATGACTACGTGGCCTACCGCTTCCGCGTGAATATCACCGTGACCGACGCCGCGGGGGAGAGCCAGGAAAAACTGAAAACCCTGCGCATCGGCACCAAGAACCTGGTGCTTTCCTTCCGCTACAACAGCAACTATACCCAAGAAGTGGTAAGCATTTGCAAGGATTCCCTGAGCACCGTTGTCTTCAAAGCCCAAGACCTCGACGGCGTGCTGCGCGACGCTGACATCCGGGCGCGCATCACCTTGCCCGGAAAAGATGCGGCACTTTGGGAAGAAACATGCAAGGCAAATCAAAAAAGCGCCGCCACTTCTTGGAAAAAGCTCCGCAGCGGAAAATACGACCTCCATCTGGAAGCCATAGCCCCCGACGGCGATACCACACGCGTCGTGCAGCCCATCCTGCTCTTCGGCCTGCATGACACCGAGGTTCCCTGCGACACGGTGTTCTGGACGGTCAGCGTCCCCCGCTCGCTCGACGGGAAGAAAATCGAAGGTAACCCGGCCGCATTCGACGCACTCGTAGGCTCTTCCGAGAAAAACGCCCATCTTCTTTACTCCATCTACACCGACAAACAGGTACTGGAGCAGCGCTTCATCTCGTTTTCCGACAGCCTGCTGCGCTTTTCGCTGGACTATCGGCCGGAATACGGCGACGGTGCCATCCTGGAGTTCTACATGATTAAGGACGGAGAACTGTACCACCGGAGCTACCGGCTCGAAAGACCTGCGCCCGACAAGCAGCTGAAACTGAAATGGACCAGCTTCCGCAACCATCTGCAGGCAGGGCAAACGGAAGAATGGAGCCTCTCCGTCAGCCGCCCCGACGGCACGCCCGCCGATGCGGAGCTGATGGCTTCGCTCTACGACGCAGCCCTCGACCAGATAGAAGAGCACCACATCGGCATAAACCACTACTATTCCCGCAGCATCCGACGCCTCACGTTCCATCAACGCTATAGCGGAACCCTCGCACTCCCCTCCTATCAGGCAACGAAGTCCTACCGCTATCCCGGCTTTGCCTACGACCAATGGAACTTCCCCTACCTCAGTTTCCGCCCGCTCATCATGCTGAAAAGGCAGAATGACGTCCTCGCTTCCACAGCCCCGCTGGCGGCCCAGCGCGCTGCAGCCGCCACTACCAACACAATAAGCATAGCCGACGCGAAACAAACGGCAGTCAGCACAGACGAAGCGGCCGCAGAAAAGGAAGTGGGCTACTGGCCGAGCGAATTCCTGGCCGGGCGCATTGCCGGACTTCCCCCGGAGAATTCGCCCGATCCCGTACGCGAAGATTTCAGCGAGAGCGCCTTCTTCTACCCCACGCTGCGCACCGACTCGGCCGGACAGGTACGCATTTCCTTCACCCTGCCCGAGTCATTGACCCGCTGGCGCCTCGTCGGACTGGCACACACCCGTGACTTCTGCACCGGAGAGCTGGACGAAACCATCACGGCCTCCAAGCCTTTCATGCTTTCCGCCCACCTCCCGCGCTACCTGCGGCAAGGCGACGAGGCCAGCGTGTCGGCACGCCTGCTCAACGCCAGCGGCGAGAACGTGAAAGGCACCGTGCGCCTCGAACTGTTTGACCCGGCCACGATGCGCGTACTGCACGAAGAAAAACAGAAATTCAACCTCAGCGCCGACTCATCCGCGGCCTACGTGTTCACCGTTTCCACCGCCGAAAGCCAGACGATGATCGGCATCCGCCTCACGGCCGATGCGGACCACTTCAGCGACGGCGAGCAACACCAGCTCGCAGTGCTCCCCTCGAAGACGCACTTGGTGCAGGCCATTCCGCTCACCCTGCGGGGCGAGGGCGAAAAGGAGTACGACCTTGCCGAACTGTTCAACAGCGGTTCGTCCACGGCCACGCAGAAGCAATACACCGTAGAGCTGTATGCCAACCCCGTGTGGGCTGCCGTACTGGCCCTGCCGGTGCTCAACACGCCGCAAAACGAGAATGCCCTCGACCTGGCCACGGCATACTATGCCAACAGCCTCTCCGCATGGCTCGTCGGCGAGTCGCAGGAGTTGCAGCAAATACTCCTGCAACAAACCGGAAAAAGTGCCGGCACTTTCAGCAAACTCATGCAAGACTCTGAACTGAAAGCCTTGCTACTTGAGGAGACACCCTGGGTGGCCGAAGCCCAGGAGGAGCAGACCGCCCAGGCAGCAGTGGCGCGTCTGGCCGACCAGAACAGCATACGTTTCCAGATTACGGAGATAGCCCGCAGGCTCAAAGCCCTGCAAAACGGCGACGGTTCCTTCGCCTGGTATCCCGGCATGCGGGGCAACGCGTACATCACCCGGCAGGTGGTTGAAATCATAGGCCGCCTGCTCCGCCTCACGAACGCCGCCCCCGAGGACCACATGAAGCCCCTGCTCGAACAGGCGTACAGCTACTTGTACACCGAAGAGGGCAAGCGCTTCGACCGACTCACCGACGAAGACAAGGAAGACTACCGCCTCTCCAGCGTCGACCTCGACTACCTCTACCTCTGCACCCTCGCACCCGCCCAACCCGAGGGCAGCGCCGCGCAGGCCAAAGACTTCTACCTCGGCCTGCTGCCAGCAGCCATTTCCTCCTTCGACCTCGGGGAGAAAGCGCAAGCCGTGACCATACTTTGGGAGAACGGACAGAAGGCCGCCGCCCGCGACTACTACCGCTCCATACAGGAATATGCCACCCGTACCGACGAACTCGGCAGCTTCTTTGCCGGAGCCGGCAGCCGCGGCTACCTGCCCGAGCAACTCCTCGCCACCGTCATCGAGGCATCGCGCCTGATGGGCGACAGCACCCTGACGGACAACCTGCAGCTCAACCTGCTGCGACACAAGCAGACGCAGGCCTGGAGTAACACGCTGGCCAACGCAAACGCCGTGTACGCCCTGCTCCACGGGGCGCAGAACCTCGCGGGAAGTGGCGCTTCGTGCTCCCTCAGCATAGGCGACTTCACGCTCTCCACCGCAGCCCGGCCGGGCAGCGCCGAGGCACTGATGGGCTACGCCAAGGCCTCTTTCCCCGCCGGGGAAAAGACTCCGGCCAAAGCCCTCTTCCGCAAAACGGGAGAAGGCATAGCCTGGGGCGCAGTCTACGGCCAGTGTGACGAACTCATCGACCGCGTGAAAGAACAGGGCACGCGGGTGAAAATCGAAAAGGAACTCTTCGTCCTGCGCAACAAAGGCGGGGAAATGCTCGCCGAGAAGATAGGCCCCCAGACCGTTCTCCATACGGGCGACCGCGTAATCACCCGCTTGTTTGTGGAAAACGACCGCGACCTCGACTTCGTCTACATCAAGGATACGCGCGCTTCCTGCCTCGAACCCGTCTCCCAGCTCTCGGGCTATCGGCAAGGAGCCTACCAGGTAGAGAAAGACGCCTCCACGCAACTGTTCATCGACCGCCTCGAACGCGGCACACACGTATTCGAGATTCAGAGCTTCGTGGAGCACCGGGGAACCTATACCTCCGGCACTGCGCTCCTGCAGTGCTCCTACTCGGCAGAGTTCACGGGGCACTCCGCGGCACAGGAACTGCACGTAGAATGAAAAAGCCCCGCCGCCGTTCCGAAAAAGATGCGGCACTTTACGCAAAAAGTGCAGGCACTTACCCACAAAAGTGCCGCATCTCCACAAACCACGCGGCGCCGGGCTACAACAACAGATATGACTTCGATACAAAAGACAACTTATGCGAATTAAACTCTTGCTTGCATCCGCCTTTCTGGCGGCTACTACCGCGTTCGGCCAAGGCCACCTCTCGGTGGACGCCGGCACGCACAACTTTGGATTCATCACCTACGGAAAACCCGTAACGGCCAGCTTCCGCCTGACCAACATAGGCAACGACGCGCTCCAGATTGAGCGCATCGAGACCTCATGCGCCTGCGCCGTGGCCGAAACACCGACCCTTCTGCTGCAACCCGGCGAGCAAACCACCGTAAAGGTCACCTACGACGCAAAAATGATGGGACGCTTCCACAAATTCGTACACATCTATACGAACAACGGCAGCCAGTCTGAGGCGTTGCGCATCAGCCTCCAGGGCGAAGTACTCCTTGAGGGAGCCGACACAGGCGACGGACAATTCGAAGAAACCATAGGCGACTTCCTCATAAGCAGCCGCAACATCGAGTTCGAACCCACCCAGAAAGGCGGAAAACCCACCGCTACCATCCATCTGCTCAATACCGGAAAGCAGGCATTGGAGCTCACTTTGCTCCATTTGCCGCCTTATATTTCGATGGAGGCCCATCCCTATTTGCTGCCGCCCCGCAGGAAAGGAAAAATCACCCTCACCTTAGACACAGAACAGCTCCCCGACTACGGATTGACGCAGATCCCCATCCATCTTGCGCGGCATGCCGGCGACAAAGTAGACGAGGAAAACGAGCTGACCGTATCGGCCATCCTCCTGCCGGACTTCTCCAATCTGAGCGAAGCCCAGCGCGCCGTGGCTCCGGCCATAGAGCTTTCACAATATGAGTTCGACCTCGGCACGATGCCCGCACGCGGCTCCAGAAAATGCACCGCCATCCTCACCAACCGGGGGAAGAGCACGCTGAAAATAGAGAAGCTGCAAGTGTTCAGCCCCGCCGTAGGCGTCAGCCTCAAGAAGCAGGAAATCGAGCCGGGCGAGTCGGTGAAACTGAAAATGAAGCTCAACGGAAAACTCTTCAACCGCCTCAAGGGCGAGACGAAAGTGCTCCTCATCTCAAACGACCCCAGGAAGCCTTTCATCATAGTCCAGCTCAAAGCCCGTAAAACACCGCAGAAAACCCAATAATCACCCGGCACTTTTGCCGGAAAGTACAGGCACTTCTGCCAAAAAGTGCCTGTACTTTATATCCATTCCCCCAACACTATAAACCTAAAGTCACTATGGAACATCCCGAAAACGCTGAAGAATACAAAGGACTGAACGTCAGTTCCGGCATCGAGCGCCCCTCGTCCATCAATCCCTACCTGCGCTCCCAACGCCCGCACCGCAGGCATCTGACCCCCGGGCAGTACGTAGAAGGCATACTCAAGGGCAACATCGCCATTTTGGGCCGGGCCGTCACGCTCATCGAAAGCCTGCGCCACGAAGACCACGCCGCCGCCCAGGAAGTAATCGAGAAGTGCCTTCCCTACTCCGGCAAGTCCATTCGCATCGGAATCAGCGGCGTTCCCGGCGCCGGGAAGAGCACTTCCATCGACGAGTTCGGCCTCCATCTGCTCAAGGAGCGAGGCGGACGGCTCGCCGTGCTGGCCATCGACCCAAGTTCCGAGCGCAGTAAAGGCAGTATCCTCGGCGATAAGACAAGAATGGAGAAACTTTCCGTCCATCCCGACGCATTTATTCGCCCAAGCCCCGCAGGAGGCTCGCTCGGGGGCGTAGCCCGCAAGACAAGGGAGACTATCATTTTGTGCGAAGCGGCCGGCTTTGACAAAATATTCGTGGAGACTGTCGGCGTAGGCCAAAGTGAAACTGCCGTTCACTCTATGGTTGACTTCTTTTTACTCATCCAATTGGCCGGAACCGGCGACGAACTTCAGGGAATCAAGCGGGGAATTATGGAAATGGCCGACGGAATCATCATAAACAAGGCCGATAGCGGCAACGAGCACAGGGCCGAACTGGCAGCCGCGCAGTTCCGAAATGCACTAAACCTGTTCCCTCCGCACGAAAGTGGCTGGCAACCCAAAGTTCTCACCTACTCCGGCTTCTACGGGTTGCGCATCAAAGAAATATGGGACATGGTGTATGAGTACATCGACTTCGTGAAATCCAACGGGTACTTCACCCATCGGCGCAGAGAGCAGGCTAAAGCACGAATGTATGCAAGCATCCACGAGGAATTGCGCAGCAATTTCTACGAATGCCCAGCCGTCGAGCAGCTCCTGCCTATCGTCGAGCAGGAAGTACTGCGGGGGAAAACCACCTCATACAACGCCGCGCGCCGGCTACTCGATACCTACACGCAGTACAAAACCGCCTTCCCCCACGGAAAGAGGGAAGGGGAATAAAGGAGAAGGGGGAGCGGAGAAGAGAAATTCTCACTCCACCCAGGTTACCAAACCCTCCTTGCGGGGCGCGCCTTCGGGCAGCGGACGATCGCCATAGCCTAGGGCCGCGCACCCGTAGACCTTGTGCCCCTCGGGCATACCCCAGCTGCGAAGCAGTTCATAGACCCGCGGTTCGTCGCTCATCCCCTTGCACAACTGGTTAATCCAGCAGGAGTCCACGCCCAGCGAGCGTGCGGAAAGAAAAATATTCTGCAAGGCACACGCGCAATCCTGCGCCGCCCACGCCTCAGAGGGCTCGTTGCTTGCGATAATCAAGGCCGGCGCGTTGTAGTAGCAGACGTAGTTTTCGTCGTCGCCCCGTGCCTTTTCCGAGGGCAACTCGCTCTGGCGGAAAACGGCGCGGATGCGGCGGTTCAGTTCCTGCAGCCTCCCGGCGTCGGTCACTACCAGAAAATGAAACGTGCGGCGGTTCATACCCGTCGGAGCCCACGTGGCCGCTTCCACGATAGCCTCCAGTTTTTCCCGTTCCACGGGCCGGTCGGAATAACTGCGCACGCTGCGCCGCCGGCGAATAGTGTCTAAAACAAGATTTGTCTCCATAGTTTGCTCATTAAAAGGTTTAGGTTTCCGTGCAGCGCATGCCGCACACTGCAAAGATAACCATTTCCCCGTAGCAACGCCGCATTTCCCATTTTTTAGCATCGCCCGATGGGAGATTTTCATTTCCTTTGCAACAAAACAGAAAAACATGCAAGACTTTTCCCCGAAACATGCAAGGCTCTTCCGCAAAAGCCTCTGCACTTTCCTACTCCTCCTCTGCAGCGCATTCCTATCCCCGCACCTCGTGGCACAAGCCATCGACGGCACTTGGGGCGGACAGCTGCAGGCAGGCTCCGTAAGCCTGCGCCTCGTTGTCCACCTCACGCAAGAGGACAATCGGCTGCGCGCCACACTCGACTCGCCCGACCAGGGAGCCTACGGACTGAAAGCCGAGACCGCCACCTTCAGCGACTCCCTGCTTTCCTTCCGCATACCCTCCATCGGCGCCTCCTACCGCGGACGCCTCCGTCCCGAAGGGCACATCGAAGGCACGTTTACCCAAGGCGGCGACCTCCCGCTCACCCTGCAACGGGAAGAAAACACCGGCACCCTCCGCCCGCAAGAGCCGCAACCGCCCTTCCCCTACCGCAGCGAAGAGGTACAGATACGCAACGCCCAGGCCGGCATCACGCTCAGCGGCACGCTCACCCTGCCGCCCGATTCCGCCACGCCCTGCGCCGCCGTCGTGCTCCTCACGGGCAGCGGTCCACAAAACCGCGACAGCGAACTCTTCGGACACAAGCCCTTTCTCCTGCTGGCCGACTATCTGACACGCCGCGGCCTTGCCGTCCTGCGCTGCGACGACCGCGGCACGGGCCACTCGGAAGGGCACTTTGCCACGGCCACCGACGCTGACTTCGCCACCGACGCCGCCGCCTGCTTCAGCTACCTGCAAGGCCGGCCGGAAATAGACCCCGCCCGCATAGGACTCCTCGGGCACAGCGCAGGAGCAACCGCCGCATTCCGCTGCGCCGCGGACTGCCCCGACGTATGCTTCGTGGTCTCCCTTGCCGGAACAGCCCTGCCGGGCGACAGCATCCTGCTCTACCAAAACCACGAACTCCTGCGCCTGGCCGGAAAAGACAGCCTCTGGGCACAAGAATATCCCCCTCTCCGCGCCTTCTACGACCTGCTCAAATGCGAACTTCCCCCCGCCACGCGAGCCGACTCCGTCTACCGCTTCTTCCTACGCGCCCTGCCCCCGGAGCAACAAGCCGACAGCCTCACCCTCGCCCGCCTGCGCCAGCAGGCCGAAACCGTCACCTCACCCTGGATAACGCACTTCCTCCGCGACGACCCGGCCGCAACCATCCGCCGCGTGCGCTGCCCCATACTGGCGCTCGGCGGAAGCCGGGACACACAAGTGGAGGCAGTCCCCAACCTCACCGCCCTTGCCACTGCAGCCGAAGCGGGCGGCAACCGCCAGGTGGAGACGCGCATCTACGAAGGACTGAACCACCTGTTTCAGCCGTGCACCACGGGCGCTGTCAACGAATACGGACAAATCCGCGAAACGATGGACCCGCAGGTACTGGAGGACATAGCCACATGGATTCTGAAAACCGCACAACGCTGAGCCGCTCCTCCGCCACCGCAGCGGGACGAGAGCGGCAAGCCCGCCCGGGAAAAGTGGCAGGACTTTTCCCGAAAACATGCGGCACTTTTTCAGAAAACCGGCAGGCATCTTGCGGAAAAGAGTTACCCCTCCCTCCCGCAAGCGGCAAGACCCAAACAACGAAGCGCGGCAGCCTCATGCAGACTGTCGCGCTTCGCGCTATTTTTCGGGGAAAGGCGCGCGCCAGTTGCAGCCCGACTTCCACTCGGAACAGCCGTAACTTGTACGCCCGCGCAGAATGCGTCCGCGCCCGCAGGCGGGACAGGGCTTCCCGATGTCGGCATCGGTTATCACCTGCGGCCGCTGCGCTCCCTCTGCAGCAGCAGGCTTCGGCTTGCGCTTCGGAGCCGCCTTTTTCGGCTGCGCCGACTTCGCTTTTTTGGGCGCAGGCTTGGGCTCCTCGGGCGGAGCGGAGAGGCGGATGGTGGTAGGGTCGGCCTTTACGTTGGAAACAATGGAGCAGACCATCGCCTTCAGCTCGTCCAGAAAGTGCGCCGCCTCGTAGGTTTTCTTCTCCACACCCCGCAGTTTCTTCTCCCAGAGGCCCGTCAATTCGGCACTCTTCAGCAGCTCTTCGCGGATAAGCCCGATGAGTCCCACGCCGGTGGGCGTAGCAATCAGATTTTTGCGCTCCTTGCGTATGTAGTTGCGCTTGAAGAGCGTTTCGATGATAGCAGCGCGCGTAGAAGGACGCCCTATTCCGTTTTCCTTCAGGGCATCGCGCAGTTCCTCGTCTTCCACGGTCTTTCCCGCCGTTTCCATGGCGCGCAGCAGTGTAGCCTCCGTGTAAGGCTTCGGCGGCTGCGTCCACTTCTCGGCCAGCGAAGGGCTGTGGGGACCGCTTTCGCCCGGCACAAACTGGGGCAAGGTGCGCTCCTCGGCCTCCGCCTTGCCGCCCTCTTCCGGCTGTGCCGGGGCAGTCTGCGCCGCATCTTGCGGAGCATCGGCCGAGGGGAGGCGGTAGTCGAACACGGCGCGCCAGCCCGGCGACAGGATTTGCTTGCCCGTCACCTTGAAAGGCACGCCGCCCGAAGAACCGAGCACGGTGGTTGTCGATATTTTACAGTCGGGATAGAACACGGCGATGAAGCGCCGCGCTATCAAGTCGTAGACCTTTGCCTCGCGACCCGTAAGCCCGCGGGGGTCGACCCCTGTGGGAATGATGGCATGGTGGTCGGTAACTTTCGAATTGTCGAACACTTTTTTCGACTTGGGCAGTGCCTTTCCCAGCAGCGGGGCTGTCAGTTCGGCATAAGGCGAGAGCCCCTTGAGCGTAGCGGGGCACTTTGCGTAAATATCGTCGCTCAAATAGGTCGTATCCACGCGGGGATAGGTCGTAAACTTACGTTCATAGAGCGATTGGATGAGCTGCAATGTGTCGTCGGCCGAGAACGAAAACCGTTTGTTGCACTCCACCTGGAGCGAAGTCAGGTCGAAAAGACGCGGAGCATACTCGGTTCCTTTCTTGACCGCCACGTCTTCTACGGTAAAGGGCTCGTGTTCGATACGGGCGAGGGCCTCTTTTCCCTCGGCCTCAGTAGCAAAACGGCCTTTTGCGGCGGAGAAAACAGTATCGCGATAGGTGGTTTTCAGCTCCCAGTAAGGCTCGGGCACGAAATTCTCAATCTCTTTCTGCCGGTTCACGATGAGCGCGAGCGTAGGGGTCTGCACCCGTCCGATGGAAAGCACCTGCTTATTGCGCCCGTACTTGAGGGTATAGAGACGAGTGGCGTTCATTCCGAGCAGCCAGTCGCCGATTGCGCGCGAAAGTCCTGCCTCATAGAGCGACTGGAAGTCGCTTTGGTCGCGAAGCTGGCGGAAGCCTTCGCGAATGCTTTCCTCCGTGAGCGAAGAAATCCAGAGTCTCTTGACGGGACAGGTGGCGCGCGCCTTCTGCATCACCCAGCGTTGGATGAGTTCACCCTCCTGTCCGGCATCGCCGCAGTTGATGATTTCGTCGGCGTGCTGCATGAGTTGCTCGATAACGCGGAACTGCTTGCGATAAGTGTCGTTGGGAATCAGCTTTATGCCGAAGCGCGGCGGAATCATCGGCAGGCTTTCCAGCCGCCACGACTTCCACTCGGGGGCATAGTCATGGGGCTCTTTGAGCGTACACAGGTGGCCGAAGGTCCAGGTTACCTGGTATCCGTTTCCTTCCAGGTAGCCTTCGTGGCGATGGACTGCCCCCAATACGGAAGCTATCTCGCGCGCTACGCTGGGTTTCTCGGCTATACAGACAATCATAGGCTCAAATTTCGGTTTTTCCCTGCAAAGATAGTGCAAACGGGCGGAAAAGAAAACTGATATTCCGCTGCCGGACGACGGCATCCGGGCTGCGGAGAAGGAGAAAAAGGAGCAGAAAGAGGCTGCTGAAGGCGCTGACAGTCTGCGAAAAAGACGAGCAACCTTTCGCGAAAACAGGCAAGACTTTTTCCAAAAAGTGCTGCCTGTTTTTCCGAAAAGAGGCAAGGAGAAATCAAAGTTCTATGAAGTGACACTTCTCGCAGAAGGGCGGAGTCTGGTTTTTCCGGTTCATGCGCCGGAAGAAACGGTAGTTGAACGAATTCAGGAGATCTATCACCTTTCCGTCGGCCACGTTGCCGAAATTCAGGACCTTCGGGAAGGGTTTCCCGCAGCAGGGCACGAGGTAGCCGTCCCAGGTGATGTAGAAATGCGACCAGGGGAAGGGGCACTTGCGGAAACCGGGCTTCCCGGGGAAGTCCAGCCCCGTGACTTCCACGCCGGGGCAGCGGCGAATGGCTGCTTCGGCCTCGGCCTTGGCGCGAAGGAACTCGGGAGAACGGAACAAATCGTAGTAGGATACGTCCAGTTCCGTAGCGGCCACGAGGTTGAAGTAGGTGAAGTTCAGATAGGGCACGCCCGCATTCTGCGCAAATTCCACCAGCGTCGCCATCTCCGGCACGGTCTCTTTCGTCAGCACCATGTTGAGCATTACGTCTACGCCCTGCGCCTTTGCCTTCGGGAGCAGGGCGCGCAGGTTCTCCTCCAGCCGCGCAAAGCGGGCACCGCGGCGCACCAACTCGTAGACCGCCCCGGTACCGTCGGTCGAAACCTGAATCACATCGACATACGGCAGCAGGGCTTCGGCCTGCTCCACGAAGCGGGGCACCTGGGCATTGGTAGAGAGCGAAACGACAAGGCTCGGCTTTTTCTCTTTGACGAAGCGGGCAATCTCCAGCAGATGAGGGTATAAAAAGGTTTCTCCCATACCCGTAAGCCCGATGGAGTCGAGGTAGGGATACAGCTGTTCGACGATGTTTTTGGCCCGTTCCACAGGCATATTTCCCTGGTCCATCTCACGCCCAAAAGCATATTCGCGGGCACAAGTGGTGCAATGCAGGTTGCATCGGTTGCACAACTCCAGCATCACATTGGAAGGATAAGCCACGCTTTCCGAACGGAACAGGCGCAAAAGCAGCGAGTGGAGCTTGTTTCCGACGTAACGGACGAGGGCGAAATTCCAACGCGTGCGGCGCAGAATCCAGACGGCGCGGAGCAAATGACGGCGATTCATAGGCAGATACACAAAAAAGGACAGCCGCTCCGAGGCGGAGAAGCATGTCCTTGGAAAAAATAATTAAAAGGGAACCTCCTATTCGCGGCGGCTCATGTAAATCATAATGTAGTATATCAGGTTGGCAAGCGATGCCAGAGCTGCGACCACGTAGGTATAGGCTGCGGCACGCAATGCGCTGGCGGCCTGCGAGTGATTGTAGGAATTAGTCACTCCGGCACGGTTCAACCATACCAGGGCCCTGCGGCTGGCGTCGATTTCCACCGGCAGCGTGATGAAACTGAAGAGCGTGGTCGTGGCAAACAGGATGATACCTCCGAGCAAAAGGTTCTGACCGAGCGGGCTGCCCATGAGGAACATTCCGCCCAAAATGAGCCACATGACCCACTGCGAGGCAAAGCTCACGACCGGAACGAGGGCACTTCTCATCTTCAGCGGGGCATAAGCCTTGGCATGCTGCACGGCATGGCCGCACTCGTGGGCCGCCACGGCGGCAGCGGCTACGGAACAAGTCCCGTAAACACTCTCGCTGAGGTTGACCGTCTTGGAAGCCGGATTATAATGGTCGGTAAGGTGTCCGCGCGTACTGGTAACGGTTACGTCGTAAATCCCATTGTCGGCCAGCATTTTCCGCGCCACATCGGCGCCCGTCATACCGTTTTGCAAAGGAATCTTCGAGTACTTCTTGAATTTGCTCTGCAAGGAAGCCTGAACAGCGTAGCTGATTACGGCAATTCCGATGAATAGAATCCAATAAATCATAATCGTCGTTTTAAAAATAGGTTTAAGGGTTGGGGTTAAAACTACCGCTCCTTTTTCCGAAAAGTGCCTGCGCTTTCAGGAAAGAGTGCCAGGGCTTTTCGGGCAAGGTGAGGCGCTTTCTGAAAAAGCTCCCGCAAATAGCTTGCCAAATGTAGTGATTCTTTTCAAATAATACGCTATCAAAAGGCTTTTAGGATAAAAGCCAGGCCAATTAGCACAAGTAGCCTCGCGCTGAAGGCGGGCACGATCGGCCTTAAACCCGGCCTTGCTCGCCCGAAAGGCACGGCGCGCACGGAGCACGGCGCGGCAGTCGCCCCACTTGCCTTGCAGCAAAAAGGAAAGGGCTGCCACGTAATCCAGCAGAAGGCGCACCCGAAGCACGGGACGAAGGCGCGATTCGGGCAGATTCTTATAGAGCATCCACAGATTGTTGCGGAAGTTCAGAAAAGTCTTGCGGGGGTTGCTCTTGTTCAGCGTGCCGCCGCCCAGATGATAGACGACACTTTGGGGCACGCAGGCTATCTTTTTGCCCAAAGCATTGAGGCGCCAGCAGAAATCTATCTCCTCCATGTGGGCAAAGAAGCGGGCATCGAAGCCGCCCAGGGCGCGGAAATCGGCCGTCCGCACCAGCAGTGCGGCACCCGTGGCCCAGAAGATTTCGGAAACAGTGTCATACTGCCCGCGGTCTTCCTCCACGACTTCCATCATGCGGCCCCGGCAGAAAGGATAGCCGTATGCGTCGATCCAGCCGCCGCACGCACCGGCAAATTCGAAACGGCTGCGCTCCCTGAGACTGCGAATCTTAGGCTGGCAAGCCGAAAAACCGGGGTGCGCGTCCATAAAGTCGAGCAGCGGGGGAAGCCATCCGGCAGCGGGCTCCACATCGGAGTTAAGCAGCAGGGAATATTCGCTCTCCACGTTTTGCAAGGCGCGGTTGTACCCTTCGGCAAAACCGTAGTTACGGTCGAGCAGAATGAGCCGCACTTCGGGAAAATCGCGGCGCAACACAGACAGGGAATCGTCGGTAGAAGCATTGTCGGCCACCACTACTTCCACTCCCTCCACACCGCGGGAATGGGTCAGGACTGCAGGCAAATACTCCTGCATCAGGCGGCTTCCGTTCCAATTGAGTATGACAATCGACAGTTTCATGCAGTTTTGTCAGTTCCCTGCAGCGGCATCTTCTGCCAAAAGCAGCGCATTGCCTTCGGCATTGAAGCCGCCCAGGCGGACGGAGGTAATATGGTTATCTAATTCGGGGCAGTTCGGTCGCTCCACCCGTATGTAGTTTTCGGTGAACCCATGCATGGGAAGCTCCGGACGGGCATGCTCCCACAGCACCTTGGCGGCAGTCCCGACGTAGCGCTGATAAAAGGCTTTGGTCTTCTTCTCCGACAACTCGATCAGGCGACGGCTGCGTTCGTGCTTTACCTCATGCGGCACTACGGGCTCAATCTGCAAGGCCTTCGTATTCGGACGCTCGGAATAGGTGAACACGTGCAGCTGCGCAAAATCCGACCGGCTGAGGAAGTCGTAGGTCTCTTCGAAGAGACTTTCCGTCTCGCCCCGCATGCCCACTATCACGTCGATGCCGATGAACGCGTCGGGCATGGCGGCAAAGATGCGCTGAAGCCTTCCGGCAAAGAGCGCAACGTCGTAGCGGCGGCGCATCAAACGGAGTATTTCGTCGCTGCCGCTCTGCAAGGGTATATGGAAATGGGGCATGAATTTACGGCTCAAAGCCATGAAGTCGATGACCTCATCGCTTATCAAATCCGGCTCAAGGCTGGACACCCGATAACGCTCGATGCCGTCCACCTCGTCCAAAGCGCGGAGCAAATCGACAAACCGCTCGTCCGTCGTCTTCCCGAAGTCGCCGATGTTGACGCCGGTCAGTACGATTTCCTTCCCGCCTTCTGCCGCCACTTGTTCGGCCTGGGCCTGCAGCGAACGAATCGAACCGTTGCGGCTTCGCCCACGAGCCAACGGGATAGTGCAATAAGAACAGAAGTAATCGCAACCGTCCTGCACCTTCAGAAAGTAGCGCGTGCGGTCGCCCCGACTACAGCTCGGCGCAAAAGAACGTATATCGCGGAAGGGAGAAACAAACGCTCCGCGGCAGGATTCGTCGGAAGGATGCGCCTCCATGCGCGAAAGGAAACGCAGCAATTCGCCCTTCTGCTGGGCACCGAGCACGAGGTCCACCCCATCCATCTGCACGATGTCGGCCGATTTCAACTGAGCGTAACAACCGATTACCACGATGCGTGCACCGGGATGCTGGCGCGCTGCTGCATGGATGGCCTGACGGCACTTCTTGTCGGCCACTTCCGTTACGGAGCAGGTGTTGATGATGCACAAGTCGGCTGTCTCGCCGGGCTCTGCCTCACGCACGCCGGCTTCGCGCAAATGGCGGGCAATAGTAGATGTTTCTGCGAAATTCAGCTTGCAGCCGAGCGTATAGTAGGCCGCTTTTTTGTCATGGAAGCAATTCGTATCGACCATAAGTGCGGCAAAGATAGTGAAAGGCGAGAGTTGTGGCAAACGAAAACGTCGTTTTCGATTTGACAAAACCGAGCCGCCTCACACAACCTCACGTACAGGCACAAAAAAAAAGTCCGGTGAAGCGCACCAGACTTTCAATACTCTCTTGTAGTTTATATGCTACTTCGCTCTCTTAGAGGGCTGCAGTGTCAGCAGCAGCAGTGTCAGCAGCAGCAGTGTCAGCAGCAGCGCTGTCAACAACAGTTGCGATAGAATCGGTAGCAGCTGCGCTGTTATCTGCAGACTTGCTGCAAGAAGAAGCGAAAGATACGGCTGCAACAGCAGCAAACATCAAAACTAACTTTTTCATTTTCTTTTTGTTTTTAAAAACTGTGATACAATAAACGTTTAGTTGCTCTCTTTAAAACGTTGCAAAGGTATATACTTTTTTGAAAGAGTGTTCTACAACACACTATTTTTTTGCAATAATTTAGACATAAAACTTTCCTTTACATTGTCAGAAAGCACTCGTTTTTCATTTATTCAGCTGTATTCGTGGCAATTAAGCCTTCGAGGGAACAAAAAAAAGTACCGCAGCATTTCTCCGAAAGGCTTGCACCTTTTTCCAAGAAGCTGCGGTACTTTTCCTCTTTATCTCCGTGCCTGGCCGAAATAAGCCGGAAGCAATCAGTCGGGAATCTCCGTTACGGAAGCCCCATCGAGGGACACCTTCAAGTCGAATCCGTAGTTGTCCAGGTCGATTACGTAGTAGTTCTCCGTGGGAGTATCCACCTGCTTGGCGTCGTCCATGCGGGCCGCGGGGTAACGCGTCTGCACCGCCTCGCGCACGACTGCAGGGAGTTCGGACAGGCGCACGTCGGTCTGCGTACGTATCCACTCGCCATCAGACTGGAAGTGCACCTCGAAGCTCCGGTAGTCCTTGTACAAATCCACCTCGTAACGCCCGTTCTCGCGTTCCACCTCTGCAATCTGCGCGCCGGGGAAGTGCTCATCGAGGAACGTAGTGATGGCTTCCGGGAGCTGACTGGGGAAGAGATCCGGGCTGATGCCTCCCGTGCCGCTGCCGCCCGTATTGCTCCATTCGCGCACCAGCGTGCCTGCCAGGTCGAAATGCAGCACGACGTCGGCATCGTCGGTATAACGCTCTACCTCTATTATATAGAGCTCAGCATAGCCCTCGCGCTCGAGTTTGTCCACATCCTCCACAACCCAGGGCGAAGCGGCATAGACCGTGCTCTCGAAACCCGTGCGCACGGCTTCGGGCAGATTGGAGAGATTCCGCTGCAAGTCTATCTCCGTCATCATCCAGCGCCCGTCGCCCGTAAACCAAGCCTCGTGCTCCCTGCCGTCCTTGCGGAAGTCGGCTACATAATACGTCCCTTCCCGGTCCCACTCCACCCAGGAGAGCGAGCCATACTTCTGCTCCAGAGCCTGCTGCAATGCAGAAGGAGGATTCACATAGTCGGGGTCATCGTCGTCGTCGCACGAAGTGAAAACAAAAGTTCCTACCAGGCAAAACAAGCCTGCCTTAAGCCATTTTTCCGTATTCATAACTCTCTTTTCTTTTAATAGTCCACTACTTTTATCAAATAATTACGAGGACAAAGAAAAGGAGCCTTTCTGAAAAGATTTTGAAATCCGGGGAGAATCGATAAATTTCTTCCCCTTTCTTTCAGAGCGGACAATGGCTTAAGGCAGGTTGCTGCGCCGGTCGGGTCAGGCAGACCGCGTGCGCGGTGCGGGCAGTGCGTCAGTCGAGATGGACGAGTTCGTAGTCCTGACTGCCAAGGCCTATCTGTTCGGCGTAGTCGAGGGTGTGCATTCCCTTGCGCGAGTCGATGCGCTCGATGAGATGTACCTTGCCGGGGGCGTCGGAGGAGCGCACCAGATCGGTGCAGGCCTTGTCGAGGGCTACGGGATCGAGGGAGGCAAGTATGCCGATGTCGCCCATTTGGGGAGCAGCGGGATGGGAGTCGCAGTCGCAATCGACGGACAGCTTGTTGGCTACGCTTATATATAATATGTTATCTCCGCAGTGGTCGGCCACGGCCTTTGCGGCTTCGGCCATCGACTCGAGGAAGTCTTCCTGCTTAGGGTTGCCCCAGTTTTCGGTGCTTGCCCCGGCGGAATGGATATACCGCTTCCCGTTGGACGAGGCGATGCCGATGGAGATGTTCTTGATGGCTCCTCCGAATCCGCCCATCGCATGCCCCTTGAAATGGGAGAGGACGACGGTGAAGTCGTAGTTGGCATAGTGCGAGCCGACGATGTCGTACTTCAAGTGCTTGCCTCCCTCGATGGGCAGCTGTATTTCGCCTTCGGCATCCATGATGTCTACCGGGGCAATGGCGGTAAAGCCGTGGTCTTCGGCAGCCTTGCGGTGGCTTTCGGTGTTGCTGCGGCCGCCTCCGTAGGCCGTGTTGCACTCGACAATCGTGCCGTTCACTCCCTGCACGAGGTCTTTGATGAGGGCGGGGTCGAGAAAGTTGTGCCCGCCCGGTTCGCCGGTGGAGAGCTTGACGGCTACCTTACCCTTGGCTTCGCGGCCCAGGGCGGCATAGATTTTCACGAGATTCTCCGAGGAGATTTCCTTGAACATGTAGACCTTCGAACGGTTGGTCTCGGCAGAAGCCGCCTGTGGGGCTTCTCCCTGGGCGCAGGCTCCTGCAGTGCCGGCCATCAGCAGCAGGGCGCATCCCAGTGTGTGCATCATTCGTTTCATACGCATGTCGTTGTAGTAAGTATTCAATATTAAGCGGCAGTCTTCCGCCCTCGCTTGCAGGAGGAAAGATTCCACCGGGTGCAAAATTACAGGAAAAGCGGGAAGAACGGAGTACACATTTTACGGTTTTTACTAC
This sequence comes from Bacteroidaceae bacterium, assembly GCA_050946375.1. Classification (GTDB taxonomy): domain Bacteria; phylum Bacteroidota; class Bacteroidia; order Bacteroidales; family Bacteroidaceae; genus UBA1794. The sequence goes on from JBMNUT010000001.1 coordinate 286,157, forward strand.
CCGGATTCAGCCTTTTGCGCTCCCCGGGCGGCGGTTCTGAAATACGGCGGGGCAGCCGTGTTCCAAAAGTCCCGGTGCTTTTTTCCTTTTCGTGCGGTACTTTTTCGGAAAAGCCTTGCATGTTTCGGCCGGAAGGGGCATGCCTCATTCTTCCGTGCGGAGGCCGTCGTCAGTCTTTACGAGCTGGGCGCGGTAGACTTTGGGCGAGACACCCATGTGCTGCTTGACGTACTTCCCGAAGAAAGAGAGGTTGGGGAACTCCAGCTCGCAGGCTATTTCCTTGATGCTCTTCTGCGTGTGTTTCATCAGGTACTCGATGTCTTTCAGCACATAGCGGTCGACAAGCACGGAGGGACGCACTCCCCCCACCTTGGTGCACACGGACGAAAGGTACTTGGACGTAACGTTCAGCCGCTCGGCATAGTAGGAAATCATGCGCTTCCTGGGGTAAGACGCCTCGAGCAGCTCTATGAAGCGCTTGAAGAGGTTCTCGCCCGCGGTGAAGGGGCGCGGTTTCTTCTGCAGATAGTGGCTCAGGGCGGCGCTCATGTCATATATGAAGGCGAGCATCAACGTGTCTATCACTTTCTTTTGCACGGGGGTGGACAGCCGGGCCTTGGAGCACAGCAGGTCGTAGTACTGGCTGAAGACGGCGGCTTCCTGAGGGGTCATGTGGTAGAGCGGGCTCTTCTGGAAGAAGAACTTGACGTCCCAGCTATTCTCGCTCAGGGGCATAATGCGCTGTATGTAGGCAGTAGAAGTAAAAATGAAGTAGCCCTTGAAGTCGAGACTGAGCAGACCCTTCTCTACGATGCTGTTGGGCGTACAGATGAAGAGGTCGTTCTTCTGCGCTTCGATGGTAGCGTCGCCCACGTTTAGTACGGCCTTGCCTTCCAGCACCAGTGCTACGACATAAACCTCCAACTGCACCGGGAAGTCGGAACGCACAAGGCCGTGTACGTTTTCGCAAAAGGCCAGCTCGCCATCGTTGTAAATAATGTACTTCTGCGCCTCGGGAGATCCCAAATTTCCTTTTCTCAAATTATCCATAGGCTGTTAACACTTTGTCTGTTCGGTTTCCAGCCTGCAAAATAAAGGGATATGGGCGATAGTCCATTTTCCCAAAGCCCCTGCATAATGTTCCATAAGCCGTATTTCTTTTCTCCAGGCGAAAATAGAACACTTTCGTAGACACAGGAAGAAAACTGCGGTTCTCTAAATGTTCTTCATTTGCACCCAAAATCATAAACGCACAAAGAATGAAGACACAACTTTTAGCAGCCTCGCTGCTCCTGACTGCCCTGCTGGCCGGATGCCAAAGAGGAGAAAAACAGGCCGAAGCGCAGCAACCGATAAAAGTGAGAACCATTACCACCCACGCGGAGCAAACCTCTGCCGCACGCCGCTACTCCGGTACCGTAGAAGAAGAAAACGGAACACTGCTCAGCTTCTCTACGGCGGGAACGGTGAAGCGCATATACGTACATTTGGGACAGCGCGTAGCCGCCGGACAGCTCATAGCCGTGCTTGACTCCGCCTCGCTGCGGAGCAGCTACCAGGCCGCGCGTGCCACGCTGGAGCAGGCCGAAGACGCCTACCGGCGCATGAAAGAACTGCACGACAAGGGAAGCCTGCCCGACATCAAGTGGGTGGAAGCCGAAAGCCGCCTGGCCCAGGCGCGCTCCATGGAGCAGATTGCCCGCAAGAGCCTCAGCGATTGCCGCCTGTATGCCCCCTTCGCCGGAGTCATCGCCGAGAAGAACGCCGAGGCGGGACAGAACGTAATGCCGGGAGCACCCGTAGCGCGGCTGGTAACGACGGGGCAGCTCAAGGTGAAGATAGCCGTGCCGGAGGCGGAAATCGGCCGTTGCCCCATCGGAGGGGAGGCCACCGTCAGCGTACCGGCACTGGGGAACCGCACGTTTCGGGCCAGAATTGCGGAGAAGGGCATCGTAGCCAATCCGCTCTCGCGCTCCTACGAGGTGAAACTGCGCGTCGTGCAGGCCGACAAGGCCCTGCTGCCGGGCATGATAGCCGAGGTATCGCTTCCGGGCGAAGGCAGCGGGACGAACTGCATCGTACCGGCACACATTGTCCAAATCGACGAACGGAACCGCTCGTTCGTATGGGTCGCCGCCGGGGGTAAGGCCGAGAAACGGTACATCACCTGCGGGGACTTTGCGGGCGAGGGAGTAGCCGTCACCCAAGGGCTGAAAGAGGGCGAGCAAGTCCTCGTAGAGGGACAGCACAAAGTATGCAACGGGACTGCCCTGCAAGTGATTGAATAAAACGAAGAAAGACTATGGATACAGGTAAGAAGAAACGCAGCTTCGTAGAGTGGGCCATGCACTACCGGCAGATTGTCATTCTGCTGACAGCCTGCCTGGTGGCTTTCGGAATCTACTCGCTGCCGCAGATGCGCAAAAACGAGTTTCCGGATTTCACCATACGGCAGGGGATTGTCGTGGCAGTAGCGCCGGGAAACACCGCCGAGGATATGGTGGAACAGGTGACAAAGCCCCTGGAAGAATACATTTTCACCTATAAGGAAGTAAAAAAGTCAAAGACTTTTTCCAAGAGCCGCGATGGAATCGTCTACATCCAGGTAGAGCTGAACGACGACCTGCAGGACAAAGACGAATTCTGGAGCAAGTTCAAGCACGGCATATCGCAGTTCAAGAGCCAGCTCCCTGCCAATGTGCTGGCCTTGCAGGTAATGGATGACTTCGGCGACACCTCGGCCCTGCTCATCACCATGGAGAGCGAGGACAAAACCTACCGCGAACTGGACGACTACATGGACCGCCTTCAGGACCGCCTGCGGGCCATCTCCTCCGTGGGACGCATGTCGGTCAGCGGAATGCAGAACGAGCAAATCGCCGTCTACCTCGACCACGAGCGGCTCTCCCACTACGGTCTCTCCGAAGAGTCGCTGGCCGCGTCGCTCATGCAGAAAGGGTTCGTCACCAGCGGCGGGCGCGTAAAGGACGGAGCTACGGTGCGCCCCATCTACGTAGGCCGCTCGCTCAACACCGTGCGCGACGTGCAGGAACAGATTGTCTACGCCGACCCGCAGGGCAACGTGGTGCGCCTCAAGGACGTGGCCCGCGTCGTGCGCGAATACCCCCGCCCCGACAGCTACATCACCAATAACGGACACAAATGCCTGCTCCTGTCCGTCGAGATGAAGAAGGGACAAAACATCGTACAGATGGGCAACGAGGTGAACAAAGCCTTAGAGGAATTCCAGCGTGAACTCCCGGCCGATGTCAGCTTGTTCCGCATCACCGACCAGCCGCAAGTAGTGGGCGACAGCGTAACCAACTTCCTGCGCGAGCTGCTCATTGCAATCGTGGCCGTCGTCATCGTAGTCATGCTGCTCCTGCCGCTGCGGGTAGCACTCGTGGCAGCAAGCACCATACCGATTACGATCTTCATTTCGCTCGGCCTGTTCCATGCCTTCGGCATCGAACTGAACACCGTTACGCTGGCCGGACTCATCGTGACGCTGGGAATGATCGTAGACAACAGCATCGTCATCATCGACAACTATCTGGAGAAACTGGGCGAAGGCATGTCGCGCTGGCATGCCTCCATCGAGAGCACCCTGCACTTCCTGAAATCCATCTTCTCGGCCACGCTGGCCATCAGCATCACATTCTTCCCCTTCCTCTTCACCACGACGGGCATGATACACGACTTCCTGCTCAGCTTCCCTTGGGGTATCAGCATCGTGTTGGGCGTGTCGCTGCTCGTGGCTACCCTGCTCGTGCCGTTCATGCAGTTCTGGTTCATCCGTAAGCCCCTGCAGACCGGCACAGACAACGGGCGGAAGCACTTCTCCTTCCTCGACTTGCTGCAGAACTACTACAACCGGCTCTTCGACGTATGCTTTCGCCATCCCTACCTCACCGTAGGCGCGGGACTGTGCACCGTAGTCGTCGGCATCGTGCTGATGGGACGCCTGCCCCAGAAACTGCTGCCTGCCGCCGACCGCAACCAGCTGGCCGTAGAGATATTCCTCCCGACGGGCACCGACATCGACCGCACGACACAGGTGGCCGACAGCATGGAGCACATACTCCGCAGGGACGCTCGGGTAGTGAGCGTAGCCTCCTTCAAGGGATGTGCCTCGCCCCGCTTCCAGACCAGCTATGCGCCCCAGATAGCGGGCACCAACTTCGCCCAGTTTATCGTGAACACCACCGGGCAGGAAGCTACCGTGGAAGTGCTCGACGAGTATGCCGAAGCGTACAGCGAGTACTTCCCCGATGCCTACGTACGCTTTAAGCAACTCAGCTACAGCGATGCAGTCTACCCCATCGAGGTGCGCCTCTCGGGCGAAAATGCTGAAGCGCTCAAGCACGACGCCCTCCGGCTGGAAGAGAAACTCAGGCAGATGCCGGGACTCGTACACGTACAGACGGACCTCAACGAGCCCTTGCCCGCCATTGCCGTCGACCTGCGCGAGGACGAGGCCACACGGCTGGGCGTCAGCAATCTCGCACTGGAGTCCACACTGGCCATGCGCTACGGCGGCGGACTCCCCATAGCCCACGTGTGGGAAGGCGACTACAGCCTGCCCGTCACCTTGAAGAGTACACACGCTGACCAGGCTACGCCCGACGACGTGCTGAATGAGAAAATACCAGCCTCGGCAGGACTGGCCGACGTGCCCCTGCGGCAAATAGCCAGCCTAAAGCCCGTATGGATGGACGGCCAGATAGTGCGTCGCAACGGCGTGCGCACCGTAAGCGTACAAGCTGACCTGACGCGGGAAGCAAACGCCATGGCTATGACCCGGCAGGTGCAGAAGCTCGTAGACGAAACCCCGCTCAGCCCCGGAGTAACCGTAAGCTACGGCGGCGAACAGGAGTCGAACGACGAGAAAATGCCCATGATCATGAGCGGACTGGCCATAGCAGCCGCCATCATCTTCTTCATACTGCTCTTCCATTTCCGCAAGGTAAGCCTCGCACTGCTCACCTTCGGTTCGCTCATTCTTTGCATCTTCGGCACGGCCGCAGGCATACTCATGCAGGGAATCGAGTTCAGCGTTACCTGCACCCTCGGCATCATCGCCCTGATGGGCATCATCGTGCGCAACGGAATCATCATGTTCGACTACGCCGAAGAACTGCGCCAGAACGAACACCTGAGCGCATCCGATGCCATCTACCACTCGGCACGCCGGCGGATGCGCCCCATCTTCCTGACCTCCGCAGCAGCCTCCATGGGCGTCATACCGATGATTCTCGGAGGCTCCGGCCTATGGATGCCCATGGGGACGGTCATCTGCTACGGAACACTCATAACGATGATCTTCCTGCTCACCGTACTGCCCTGCGCCTACCAGCTCCTCTTCCGCGGAAGCACCCGAAAGCGCCAGCGGGCCGAAGCGCTCGAGCTGCAATAAACCCTCTGTAACCCCCTCAGAAAACACCAATGACACACACCATGACCCACATAAGAACCCACCGGCTCATGCCCCTCCTGCTGGCAGCAGCCATACTCCTGCCCGCACAATACATCGGCGCACAGCGCGCCTACACCCTCGACGAATGCACCCAGGCTGCACTACAGAACAACGCCCGCATGCAGAACGCAAGCAACAACCTGAGCAGCGCCCGGCTGCAACGCAAGGAAGCCCTCACCCAATACTTCCCCACCATCAGCGCATCGGGAGGCGGATTCCTGGCCGACAAAGAGCTCATGAAGATAGACGCCGCCCCAGGCATGAGCATGGCCATGATGAAGAACGGAATCGTAGGAGGCATATCGGCCACAATGCCCCTCTTCACCGGCGGACAAATCGTCAACGGAAACCGGCTGGCCGAAGTAAACGTAGACAAATACAGACAGCTCCAACGCCAGGACGAGAACACCGTGCGCCTCACCACCGAGCAATACTTCTGGCAAGTAGCCACACTGCAGGAGAAACTCAAGACCCTCAGCCTGGTCGAGAAACAGCTCGCCCAGATGGAGCACGACGCCGAGGCAGCCGTCAGCGCAGGCATAGCCAACCGCAACGACCTGCTGCAAGTGGAACTCCGACAAAACGACACACAGAGCAGCCGCCTCACCGCAGAAAACGCACTCACCCTTGCCCGCCGATTGCTCGCACAGTACATCGGCGCCGAGACCGACCAGGTAGACATCAGTTTCTCCTTCGCCGACTCGCTCCCCCCAGCCCCCGACTCACTCTACCGGCAGCCCCGAGAGGCACTCGCCCTTACACCCGAATACCACCTGCTGCAAGCCAACCTCAAAGCCGAACAGCTGCAACGAAAAATAACTACAGGCAAGTTGCTGCCCACCATAGCCCTGGGCGGAGGATACATGTACGACAATCTGACCGACCGCGACAGCCCCTTCTGGATGGGCTTTGCCACCGTCAGCGTACCCCTGAGCGGATGGTGGGGCGGAAGCCAGCAAATCAAGCGCCAGAAGCTACTCGTGCACAATGCCGAAAACGAACTCCGCGACCAGAGCCAACTGCTCCTGCTGCGCATGCAGAGCACATGGGACGCCTTGTGCGAAGCCTGGCGTCAGGTAAGCATCGCACGGCGCTCCATAGCCCAGAGCCAGGAAAACCTGCGCCTGCAGAGCGACTACTACACGGCCGGCACATGCTCCATGAGCGACCTGCTCGAGGCACAGACGCTCTACCAGCAAAGCCGTGACAAATACGTAGACGCCCGCGCACAGTACGAAATAAAGAAACGCGAATACCTCCAAGCCACCGGACGATAAAAGGAGCAAGAAGCGGGAAACCCGGGAGTAACTGTCCTCGATGGGGGAAAGGACAGTTATCCGCTTTCCCCACTTTACTGAATGAAATCCTCTGTCCCCAGCTTCATTTCTGTCCTGATAAAATCTCCGAAACGGGCAACTAAATCTGCACCGGCCAACTCGTCGAACTGCCGGTGCAGACACCATGAAAATAAAGAATATACCCATCATTCTTTTTGTAAGCTCGCCTGCCTATAACCCTCAGTCGATGCACTGAGGTTCAGTTCTTATAGGGTTTCTCCTTCTTTTGCCGGTAAAGAGGAGCAGCACAATCCTGTTTTTTCCTCCCCGCCCCATGTTTTTTTCCATGTTGTGCCGCATTATGGCATTTAGAGTGCCCATATTTGCAACAAAATCCACAACAAATAACTAAAAATCGGGATTATGAAAAAAAGGCCAACTGGAAAACAAAATTCTTTCATTATGAGAAACATCAAGAAGTACAATATAAGGATATTCACCGACAACATCGAGGAAACAGCCCAAAAGCAGATTGAGGAATTGCTGGATATCCCCGTGTTCAGTGATTGCAAAATCCGCATCATGCCCGATGTCCATGCCGGAGCAGGCTGCGTCATCGGCTTCACGGGCGATTTGGGCAACAAGGTTATTCCCAATATCGTAGGAGTAGACATCGGTTGTGGCATACAGGTTCAGCCATTCGCCTGCGCTGCGCCCGTCGATTACCACGCTCTGAACGAGTTTATCGTACACAACATTCCCACCGGCTACCACCATCGCGACAAAAGTTATGCCCCGCTTCCGCAAAAGTACATGGACTTTTACCGAAAAGGCAAGGAACTTATTAAGGATTTGCACTGCTATCGGGAACTGACCGAAACGAAGCGTCTCAACTTGTCCATCGGGTCGCTGGGCGGGGGAAACCACTTCATAGAACTGGACAGGGACGAAAGCGGCATGACCTATCTGGTCGTCCACACGGGCAGTCGCAATCTGGGAAAACAGGTGGCAGAGATTTACCAGCAATTAGCCGTAAAATGTCAGTCCGGATGGGCAGAACTGATGGAGGAGCAGAACCGGCTTATTGCCGAGTACAAGCAAGCCGGCCGCAAGGCAGAACTGAAAGAAGTCATCCGCGCGCTCCACAACTCCTTCAAGATGCGCAAACCGACGATACCGCCCGACTTGTCATACCTGGAAGGCAGTTTTCGCGACGACTACCTGCACGACATGAGAATCTGCCAGGAGTGGGCCAAGTTGAACCGCCGCCTGATTGTCGGGCTTATCATGGACTACCTCGTCGCACAGCGCAATACAGACATGGAAGAAAGCCAGTTGGAAGCACTCCGCTTCGAGAGTGTTCATAACTACATCGGCGACGACAACATCATCCGCAAAGGGGCTATCTCTGCCTACGCCGGGCAGAAATGCATCATCCCCCTGAACATGCGCGACGGCTCGTTGATCTGCATCGGAAAAGGCAATGAAGACTGGAACTGCTCCGCCCCGCATGGCGCAGGCCGCATCATGAGCCGCAGCCAGGCCTTCAGGCAAATCAGCATGGACGACTACCGCGCCTCCATGCAAGGCATCTACAGCGAAAGCCTGAACGAAAGTACAAAAGACGAATCGCCGATGGTGTATAAACCAAAGGAAGAAATCATCCGCAATATAGCGGAGACGGTATCGGTAGAGAACGTCATCAAACCGATATACAACTTCAAGGCAGCAGAAGGAAAATAATCTCTACCTATGCTTTGATTTAGCATCCTTACGGCCTAACTTTGTCACAATAAAATATAAACTCAGTCCATGATATAATACATTTTTTCTTTTCTTTTTCAGAAGTGTTTTGTAGCTTTGCGGAGAAACAATAAGCAAAGACAACAAAAGACAGAAACAGAGAAAGAATAAAATCGTGACATATTGCACTACTTGCTGACGGTTTATCAGTCCTGGTTAAATCTGGAAAATTTCAAAGGAGTCCTGATAATAAGTCAAAAGCAAGTTCTGTATCCTTCGCCGAAGGACATGGACTGCTTTTTCTTATTCAGACTCCGAGGTTTTTCCAGAACCCAACCAGAAGAATAAGCAAAAGGTTTAGGCTGTGTCCTTTTTTCTTTATTGTATCTGCAACAAGCTGTGAAACCTTTAAATATCAGACTAAAATGAAAAACATCATCTATCTTGTCCTTTTGCTCCCTGTCACCTTCTTGACCGGCAGAGATCTCATGCCGACCCACCCCAACGAAACGACTGATATGGAAACCAAGTATTACTATTGCGAATACTGCGGGCACAGATTTGCCTCTGTCCGCCAGCTGACTTCAGCAACCTGTTCCCGTCATCCCGACGGCAGCAACAAAGGGCGTCACAAGCTGTACGAAGGCACGGAAAAGTCATCATACACCTGCAAGTACTGCGGAAAACAATTCCCCAGCATACAAGTAATGGTAGGCGGCCAATGCGCCAACCATCCGAAAGGTACGAACAAAGGCTATCACGCCCCGGCGCTGTAATTTATAAGGAGGGATAGAGTATGTTCAGATTAGAATAATCCATCTGTTAAGTTTGCAAACAATAAAAGGAGGATAAAGATATGAATAAACTAAAAATCTATCAGAAAATTCATGACATTGCCCATCAAGGACAACAAGACGGCTCAATCTATACGCGTGCAGACCTGGCATACGATCTGCAAGAACTGGGAATATCACAAGATACCGTGGAAGTGGGTTGGCTGGTGTGGGAGGCATATCAGCATTTCAAGAATGACAATGCCATCAAATCCTTCTTCTACAACAACGACAAAAAGGTGTCATTGGTTGATGAATACCAAGTCGATCACTTAATTTCCCAAAATAACGATGCCCTTTTTCCTCTGCTTCGGGATAAACTGAAAGATGGTAACCGCTCAATAGAAAGGCTCAACCAAGCCATTACACAAACCATGAACGGCAGCATCGGCAAGGCAGGAAGCAACGTGCTTAATACGGTTATGGGAACACAGGGTGTGGTCAACGTAAGAAACGAAGCTACTTTTGTATTCAACAACTATTCGCAACTTATAGGCAATTACGATGATGTCAAAAGTTCCATCAAATATCTCATTGCAGATTTTACCAAACTGCGCTCCTATGTCTGCAACATTTACCAGCAATATGCCATGGTCCTGACTGATGCCTTCGGCGACTCGATAAAGGCTGTAGCACCGGAACTATTCGATTTCGACTCAGTAGAGTGGTTAGATGTACAAAGTATGCTACAGACAATAAAACTGGATTACGACAAAATAACCGAGAGATGTTCAATGTTGATGAGCGACATCTCAGGAAGTTTTACAGATTCCATCAAACAAGCCAGTTCCTCATACCGAGTAGCAGGCAACAAACAGACCGGACTGTTGTTGGCTGCACTCAATATGGTATCGCACTATGTGAATGCCGGGCAAAAGACAAACGAGCTAAAACAAGAGCTACTCTCACTGAAAAACAGCGTAAAGCACGATGTGACGCTCATCAAAGGAGACTTAATCCGCTTGCTCGTAATATACAAGTCCCTGAACGATCTGTACATTCCACAAAGCGAAACTTTCTGCCGCTTCAGCAAACAAGTGCTAACTACCGAATGGCAGCGCTTGGAAGATGCCCTCTACGGCAATACCGCTATAAAACAAATGAAGCAACGGAGGGACGAAATTCTAGCGGAAAGCAAGGAAGTGGAGAAAGAAATGACGGATGCGGAAATGAACATCAGCTACTACACCTCGCACATCAACGAATGCCAACAGTTGCTCGACAGTTTACGCCCGCAATATGAGCAGGCCAAACAAAGTAAACCCCAAAAGCCTTTCTTCCTGATAAACCTTTTCACTTTTGGCGCATCGGGAAAGAAATACAATCGGGCCATTTATGACTGGAACATGGCATGCAAACCGGTCATTTCGCGCTTCGAGGACTTACAGGTAGACGTGAAACTGGATCAGGATGAACTGCTTATGCACCAAACGTCATTTACCCAAAACAAGAAGCGCTCAGAAGAGCTAAAGCGCGAACTAAAGCAGCAAAGTAAACTCATTATGGACAACATCAAAGTCGATACTTCTACTCGAGTAAAAATGCTGCCCCACCTGGAAGCCATGGTCCAGATGCTGCGCCTCGCACATGAAATAGCTAACAGCAAACTGGATTCCAAACTGACCAAAACTGTTTCGATCGATCGGAAAGACACAGAATTACCTGCCGAGCTACGCCAGAGAATCAGCGCTTTTGCTGACTCGGTGCGCACTCTTGCTGAAAATAATAATTATCTAAACAGCCAACAAGCTCCCTCTGTTCCCGAAGAAACAGGATACACGCCAGAATTGCAAGAGGCCGAAAATACAGCCATACAAAACACCATCAACTTATTTGAGAGTTGGGGACACTTGCAGGCAATGAAAGCACAGAGCGCCATCGCACACAAAAAATACGATGAAGAGCTGGAGCGACTTCAAGATGAATTCCGCAAGAACCTTTCCGACATTGATAATAAAAGTTCCATTCTGCGCAAAAGCCTGCAAAAAATCAATACGGCACAAAATCATGAGCAACTTAAGGAAGGATTGCTCTCGCTTTTGGGAGCAAACAACAAGGCCTTTACAGAAAAAGACTGGGATGATTTTCTAAATGGAGATAAAACAATAGAGTTATGAACGAACAACAAAGCAACAGGCGGCAACGTGCCCAACAGGATTTAGGTCTGGACAACGCCAAAGAGCAAAGGCAGATAGAACGTTCCATGCAAAAAGAAGAGGAACGACGAAGAAAGAAGGAAGAAAAAAGATTGATTATCGAACAATCATCTTCGTATAAAGCAACCCAAGTAATCGCCAAATATATGGATAAATATTGCTTGGACCCGATTTTAGGTTTCTTTATACCAGGATTGGGAGACGCACTGACTTCGATTTTTGTACTACCTTTTATCTACGTCAGCATATTCCAAATACGCTCTCTTCCTTTGACACTGGCGATTATTTTCAACATCCTTCGCGATGTAGCTTTTGGATTGATTCCTTTCTGGATAGGAGACTTCATAGACGTATTCAATCGTGCTTATATCCAAAACAGTAAACTAATAGTCGGTTTCGTAGAAGATGATAAAAAAGTTATCGAGGAAGTCAACCGAAAAGCATTTTGGACAGGTATTCTGATCGTCATTTTCTGCCTCATCATCTACTGGCTGGTAAAATTGGCCGTCAGCATTGCAACTTGGATAGGAAGTTTCTTTAGCGGATTATTCTCCTGACACAGTACAACTACCGTACAAGTAAATATTATGTTTAACCTTTAAATTCTAAGAAAATGTCAAAAGTATTTCAAATCATTCCGAAGCGCATCAAGCGCGTGAACGGCACCGTATTGACGCCGGAAATGGTAGTTACCGTTACTACCCAGTCGCACACATCCAATCCGTTTAACAACGGAGCCAAAGAAGTACAGGAAGCCTATATGCGACTTTACAACTTCGACTACAAAAAGGCCTGTTGTTCCATCAATGACTTCGAGTTTAAGAAGTTAGACTAATATGTTCGAAAGAATAATTGTTCTTACGCAATCTTGAATTCATCCCGCAAGAGAAGAAGGACATAAACAAACCGTAAAATGACAATGGAAGCATTCAGAAGAAATATACAGAAGGCCACGGGATGGTCGGACACCATCGTCAACGCCATCCGAAACGAAGAAGAAGCACGCATCTATATGAATGCCGGACTAAAAGAGGCAACTGTCAATGGAAAACAAGCATTGATTCAGCCACACATAGACCCGGACTACGTGATGCCGGAATGGTGGATTAAGGAACACGGAGAAGACTGGAGAGGATGGAGCAACAGCGACTTGATGGGAGAAGGGTATCCCCCTCACGACGAGAACGGAGATCCCTACGAACTGCATCACATCGGGCAACTGACAGATTCACCGCTTGCAGAACTCACGTGGGCACAACATCGTAATCCCGGCAACTATGCTGTCCTGCATACAATCGACGACTACTCGGACATCGACCGGGGAGCGTTCGACGAGGAAAAGAAAAGCTACTGGATGGCAAGATATAAAGCAAAAACAAACTGTAAGTGAAATACAATCGAAAAAAGGGATGAAAGAAAAGACCGATAATTGGTATCCATATCCGGAAGCAGAATGGGATGAAAAGGAACAAGTGTGGTATTTCGGCGACTATGCTGCAGAATGCTGCCTGTCGCTGCTGGAGGAACTGATGGTTTATGCAGAAATGCCCGAAAACCTGAAGCATTTGTGTAACAAAGCTGTCTTGGCCTTGCATTACATCCTTAAAGGGAATGACCTTCCAGACTATCCGGATATGAAAACTTGTATTCGTGTCAACACCGGTCTGCACAGCCTGGCCACTTGTCTGCCTTTTCTCAATGAAGAATACATAAAGATAAAGGGAGACAAGTTGGCTCAGGCCAGCAGTCTGATAGCCAAACGAATATTGCCAGCCTTGAAGGACTTTTCCAAGCATACCCAGTTTCCTCCGGACTATTTCTCACGTATTTATCCGGAAATAAAAGATGCATGCGAGCAATGGGATGCCGTACTGAAGGAAATGATTTATGCCTTTACGTATTTGGCGACACCCCCTGAAAAATCCTGCAAAGAAGACATCCGACGGATGCAAATAGGCTTACACTTCTTCGCCGAATATCTGCCGGAGATGTACAACCTGTGAAATTTATGTTTGATCCAACAAATCCCTCCGTTTTACTACGTTGAGCCGTATTTATGTTGAATCTTTATTTATGATTTATCCTCGCAAAAACGAAAATCAGCGACTTACGTTTATTCGTAAGTCGCTGATTCTTTTAACGTGGACCAGCCAGGGCTTGAACCTGGGACCTCCAGATTATGAGTCTACCAGAACTTTTTCTTGAAACTACTGTATGTCAGTCTGTTAATAATCTCTTAAAAAGCCAATAGAACAACTATTGACCAACAATGGCTAAGTTTATACTAAGCCAATGAATGCACTTATACTGTGCTAAGTTTCTGCTTTATGCTTCATAACTGTTTTGGTTATATGGTTCAATGATTCTCTGCCTAATATAGCAGGTTTATCCAAATTCTTGTCAAGAAGAAAAGGAAAAGAGAAAGTACATCCCTCATACTCAAATCCAAACATGATTACTTTGCATACTTTCAACTTGTTGTCCTTGCATCTTCCCACTTTCTTCCCAACATAATGGAACACATCATTAGTGTTGATGGAATCCACATATTCAGGAAGAAAGGGCTGCAAGTTGTCATAGACAGGTTTTGTATTCACTTCTCTTATATCATTCTCAGGAAGTGAATACACCTGCTTCTCTCCAAGATTGAAGAAAGCCAAGAATGCAGGGCTGATAAGGTTATGCTTCATTCTCTTGTCAAGAAGGAATGTAAAACCAATGCCTTTGATTTGGATGAAGATTTCATCCTTTTCTGTATTCATATCCATACATAGTTTTGAACTTTACTCTTGCTTTTTCTTCAATTACATCATCAGGTTCAAACTGTGCATATTCATCTTCTGACCTCAATTCCCTAACAATCTTTTCAAAATGATAGTCATCAAGAAGTTGTTGATTCTCCCTTTTATCATCTTCATTCAAATTGCCAGTCAGATGCCTTATTTTATAACTTTGTTCTTCTATGGTCTTTTTGTTGGATTTTCTTTCTGCATATAGGAGTATTGCTGCTCCTATAGCAAGTATAGCTATTGCTTCAATCATTGCATTTTATGTTGTAAGTTTCAAAATCAATAATCCATTTGTTTTCCATGAGGAACTCTACACCCAATACACCATGTATCTGGACACCAGTTTCTTCTTGTACCTGTGCTATTGCATCAGTAGCATCAAGCACAGAAAAGGTGGAGGTGTAATCAATCCCTTCAAAGTTGAATGTGGCTTCAATAACAGGAGTTTCCTTGTAATGTCCCTCAATTCCCATTGTCCTACAAGTACTATCAAGTAATTTAAACTCATCTTTGAAGTGTTCATACACAAAGTCAAAAAGGGTGTTATGTGTAGCTCCTGTATCAACAAGAAAACATAAGTTCTTTAGTTTGCCTGATGTTACTATCAGTGGTAAGCCTGTCTTTTGCAAGCCTAATGTTAGTGGAAATTCCATCATTTAATTGATTCTTTTGAAAGTTAAAGTTCGGGTAATTATAACTTCTCCCTCTCCCACATTCAACCATTTAGCAGAATCTCTTAATATCATTTCTGTATCAGATAATTCTAACACATCATAGATAACAGGAGATTTTGAAGTATCTGAAAATCCCATTAGCAATTTCATCTGATTCTTGTCAAAGACAAAGGTTTGATAGTCTGTAGGCTCTTCTCCTTTATTATACCATTGAAAATCACCATCAACACTACCAGTCACTTTAACACCACCATTTTCTACAAACTCCCAAACATAAGAACCATAACTTATTTCAACTTCATTATGTTCCTCCTTTTCTAAATCTGTATATACCGCATCTTCTATTAAAGTTGTGGCATTCCAAGTTCCAATCACAGACAGGCTGCTTCCTTCATCTTCATTGCTGCAACTGACTATAAGTATGCAGCAAAGCAACGTAAAAATAGTGGAAATTTTCTTGTTCATTTTATATGTTTTTAGTTATTCAATATTCCAATAGTTACTTTCATCACCTTCAAAAGCATCAAGCCTTTGGTCTTCCCAATTATCTACATCATTCATCCTCTCTTCCTCATAATCCCAAAAAGAAGTCTTATTTGGATATGTTTTTGGTATAACTTCCTTTTTAATAGGAGCTTTGGTTATTTGCAGTGTCACTTTCCCTATATCAGACTTATCCATCAATAAAGGAAAAATCTTACCATTGCTATTTGCAACAATAGCTACTACTGGTTCTTTAGGAATATCCTTACCTGCGACAATTCCAATATTGCAACCATGAGTAAAGAAAAGCTGCCTTGAATAAGGCACAATTTTCACAAATATCTTCTGACAATTAGACAATTGCTTGAATGCTTCTACGGAATACACGCAGATATAATTTAGTCCATCAAGAATTATTTTATTGGCTAATTTATGCAAGTCAATTTTCTCTTCTCTATCATCTTTAAATGCTTTAATTGAGAAAAGATACTCTTCTTTTATAGCCCATATTTTATCATATTTCAATGGAACAACAATATTTCCCAATGTATCAATAATACCCCATTGATTCTTTTCTTCTAAATAGTGATATTTCATCACACGGGCAAATCCACAAGTAAATTGTGGGTCACACCAAGAATATTTGCCAAAAGGAACCACTTGCTTGTTGTTAATATCAATGTAAGCATACTGATATTGATGATTTCTGACCAAAGATAGACCGCAACTAAAAGGCTGCATTTCCATATATTGAGGTGAAATAATAGTTTCCCCTCTTTGGTTTTTAACTCCAAATAAGCCATTCTCTTGAAATATGATATAGTCCTTATCCATGCTGCCTTTTTGTAGCCATACCACAAAAAGAAAGGTGCAAGCTTAACCTTGATTTGTCATTCTGAAGGTATCGCCAAACACCTATATCCATACAAACAAGGAAAGCCCACACCTTATGGCATGAGCATTTACCTACTTGCATTTGATGGATATATTCTTCTAAATTGGCGATTTTTCAGAACTCATCAAGCAAGAAGCAAACACTTCTTTTTCTAATATGTCTTGTTAAACTTCTATTCCA
>JBMNUT010000002.1:0-287018 GCA_050946375.1 Bacteroidaceae bacterium
AAGACTTAATAAGCAACATACCAAACCTTACAAACTTAATTTATAACTTACTTATTACTATGAACAGAACATTACATTATCTATGTGCCGCCCTTTTCGGTGCAGGCATGCTGCACATTACCCCCCCCTATGTGCACAAAGTGAAGTAATAGTACCCTATCTGCCCGAAAAAACGGACTTTGGTGGAAGTACTGTTAGTGATTTAAAAACTTTTATCCCCGTATCGGGTGATTACACCTTGGCGGTAGAAGGTACAGTAGGAGAAGAAATCACTGTAAACGCAGGAAAATATTCGTATACACCCACAACCAGTGGAACAGTACGTTTTGTAAGCTATCAAGGTAGCATATACGTGTACGAAGGAAATGAGTATAAAACAGTAATAACTCCTGAAACTCCTTCCATCTCAGCTACAGAAATTACAGACGAAAATATTCTTACTGAAGGAACTCAATTACTCGAAAATCAAGCATTTCAGGTTCCCGGTTCTTTGGTCGGAGGTACAAATTACAACTTTGGTGAGCCATGGATAACAAATATCACAGTTCAAGCCTCCATGGGCATTCGGGTAACTCCAGAAGACAATGCCATCGGAGGATATAAATTACTATGGCGTGGGGCCAACAATGACGATTATTTTGCACAGCCTCTTACTGACAAAATCAAAGCAAATACTTATTATAAAATATATGTAAAACAAATCGAAGGAGCTAATGCTAATTCGGAATTCAGTTTCGGCTTGGGAAGCACAGAAAACGGTTTAGAATATGCATCCCAAAATATTCGTCTCGGAACAAATCAAGGCAATAATACCATAAAGAGCATAACGATACAAACACCATCCGAAGTTGCCTCTACGGTATATTTCACTGTAAAAAATACGTGGAATACATGTTCTTCTGGAACTGACCCATTGACCCACATCGACTATATCGCTTTGGTAGAAGGAATTATCCAAGAGACTTCCATCACAGGCGTTACATCTGCGACCTATTTAGCCGACAAAGCCTATGCCCCTGAAATAGAAGGTGCTATTTTTGATATGACTAACCTTATCACTAATCCGGGATTTGAAACTAATTCCGGAGATAGAAGTCAATCATTCCCGGGTTGGACAAAAACAGGTTCAACCAATACTGAATATTGCATTCGCACAAATCTTTCCGGAACAGCTATAGCCGAATACGGTGACGGTACTGCTTATTTACAATACTGGGTAGGGTCTACAAGCACAGTACCTGATATTTCCGTTACGCAAACCCTCACGGATCTGCCCAATGGTACATATCGAATAACAGCTGCAGGTACATTCGGCGGAAACGGATTCTACTTAGTTGCTAACGAAAAGCAACAAGAAATCACTACAGCGCAGATATATACGGTTGAAACTATAGTTACAAACGGTACTCTTACTTTAGGTGTAAAGACGGAAAATACCAATTCCAACTTCATTTTGGCCGACAATTTCCACCTTTACTATTTAGGTTATGACGCAAGTGCTGCAATCGAAGCCCTTTCTCCACAAATCGAAACGGCTCAGTCATTACTCGAAAGCTCCATGAGCGCAAGCGCTAAAACAGCGTTAAATGATGCTATTACTACAGCACAAGGGCTAACAGCAGAAAATACTGAAGCCGAAATTAACGCTGCAGCAGAAGCATTAAGTAGCGCCACTACACAAGCAAACCAATCAATTGCCGAATACATAGAAATAAAGCAGACAATTGATAAAGCTATATTGTATAAAACTGCAATTACTGTAGAAGATATAGACGCAATCAACAGCTTAGAGCAAACAATTACAGATGCAGAAACTGGATATAACGATGGATCTCTGACCTTTGATGCCATAGCCACATTGGAAACTGCCATGCTTAACTACATGAAGGCTCAGGCAGCTACCCTTGAAAATCCTGCAAACTATAACTTGTTACTCACCAACCCGAGTTTTGAGGAAGGTGATGGTTGGAACAACGGATGGGAAATTGACCGTAACACAACAGGAAACGCAGATTTCCGACTTATTGAAGGTCAAAACCCGACCGATGGAGCAAAAATATTCAATGCATGGGCTCCTCAAATCAACTATATCAACTTAACACAGACCATAAACCTCCCCGCCGGTGTCTATACGTTTAGTGGAGATATTCGTTCCGACCGTGAAAATACAACTGTAGAAGGAACTCGGCTTGTCGCTATAACAAATGAGCAAACCTATCAATCCGAGTTAATGGAATTCCTGTATCCCGAGGATTGGCAGGCTACCGAAAATTGGGATCACTTAAGTATTACTTTCTCTGTTTCTTCTGAACAAGAAGTTACATTAGGAATCTACTCTAAAGGACAGAATATAAGCAATAATACAGAAGGTTTCTTCCAAGCAGACAATATGCAATTGTCTTATTTAGGAGAATCGATAATTACTTCCGAAAATAATCATGTAACTGCTTTTGGTGCCATTGAGGCAACTGAACTCAACGAGCATCTTACTACTGAGGTAACTTCCGTAGATATTCGCGAAGCAAGTATCAACAATCCGGGAGACATCAAACCCCAAAACCCGAATACTATAATCTACGGCTTGCCTGCTGGAAACGAACGAGAAGTAGAGTTGCAGGAAAATTATGCTTTCAATGCACCCGAAGAAATTAACGTACCGCTTATTTCTTATACCCGGGTAGCATTCAGCAATAATGAGGACTCAAAAGTCAATAACGAGACTCTGCGCGGATGGCAAACTATCTGCCTGCCGTTCGATGTAACATCGATTTATGCAATATCCGAATACAACATTTCAGTTCCTCTGGCACCGATTATGAGCCCAATATTCGACAATGGTGTAGATGATAGCAATGTATATTATTCACATCCTTTCTGGCTCTATGCCATCGATGCAGACGGTCAACTCAGCCCCGCAGCAGAAATTAAAGCCAACGTGCCTTACCTGATGCTCATCCCTAATGATCCGGACTACTATGCTGAGTTCTACAACATCGCAGGCAACATCACCTTCAGCGGTGAAGCCATCGCCGCTACGGCTCTCACCGAGCAAGAAGGAACACAAGCCGATTACAATCTCATCGGTTATTTCGATGGCGCAGCCGAGACACTGCCCACTGTTGAAGGAAAGACCTATTACGCTCTCGACGCTGAAGGTGCCAACTTCGTACATACCGACTTTGCACCCATCGCTTCCTTCCGGGCATTTGCTACTTTAAATGCTACTTCGCAGTCCGCACCGCAACTCCTCTCCATCTTCGGCGACGGCGACGGTACACTCACCGCACTGCCTACCATCAAGGAAGCTCTCGGCGACCGCGCACAGAGCGTAACCGTCTACACGGCTAAAGGCGGTATCCGCATCGAAAGCGCTAAGGACTGCACGGTAAATGTGTACAGCATCGACGGAGCACTCCTGCAGACCGTTACGGTAAGCGCAGGCGGCAACGAATTTGTAGCACTGCCCGCAGGCAAATATATAGCAAACGGCTCAGTAGTTATCGCACAATAGTTTGTTCATCTTCCTCGTTTGTAGGAATTCCCTCGGCAGGGGCGGCTTGTTCCGCCCCTGCCACTTCCGGGGAAAAGGAGCATCGGTTTTACCGAAAAGATATGCCGCTTTCCGTCGGAAGTACCAAGTCTTTTAACCCTATCACATAACATTTTATTTTCAACCATTATGAAAACGAAAAAGAAATACCAGAAACCTACATGTGAAATATATGAGATTCAATCGGAAGGCGTACTCGCTGCTTCCGGCAGAATATCGCGAGAAACCGCAGTCAGACTGCCCGAAGTAAAAACTTTCTGGAGCAGCAACAAATAAATCAACGCCTCCTATCAGCACACGTTATATATAACGAAAAGTAATTCATAACCATCAGTCAACTCCAAGTGGCTCCCACGGATTCCACATCCGGAGGAGCCACTTCTTTTACACACGTCCGGCACACGGCGGACCGTACTCCATATTTTAAAAGCCCACAATCCTATATGAAACAATACCTACTCACTCCGTTCTTACTCGCCGCCCTTTCACTCAGCGCAGCAGCACAAACGGAACCGATACCTTACCGCGCACGGCTCTCCACGACGCTTTCCGAAGGCTTCACCCTCACCCCGAAAGCCGGCGAACAGTTCTCCCTCTGGCAAGAATCGCCCGATGCTTTCGCCAGCGACGACGCCTTTTCCATCAACCTCGAAGCACTTGGTGCCACATCCGGCGGCGGTCTCCACCTGCAGGCAGCCAACGCCTACGGCCGCGGTGTAAGCCTCGACCTGCCCCTCACCGCCGAACCGGCCGACTACCGGCTGGTGGCCACCACCGGTGCGGCCTACCTCTACCGCGCCGATTCGTTACTCTCGACCCATTCCCTGCAACAACTGGCACGACCCACCGTACCCCCGCTTCGCGAAGAAACCGACAAACCGGCAACCGATGCCTCTCTTCCGGGCAGCGGCATATACGATACACGCAACCTGGTGCCCAACCCCGGATTTGAAACGGAGGGAACTGTACTGACCGACGACGGCACGACCTATAAATTCTGGCCCGCCGAATGGCAAATCTACGGTGCCAACGCCATCGAGGCACAAGCCATGGGCGTGCGTTGCAACAAGGCCGACCCGCTCTACGCCAACGGACGCGAAGGAAACTCAGCCCTTATGTTCCGGCAAGACGGGGCAGGCGGATTCAGCGCATCAGGCGGAAGCTATATTTACGTACGGCTGAACCAACCGCTCAAAGGCGGCCGACGCTACGAAGTGGCGTTTCAGGCCCTCGCTCATACCAACGATTTGGGCAAGACGTATGCCGTAGCCGTAGGAACGCAACCCGGGCAATGGGATTTACTCTATGAACAATGGATCGCACCCTCCGTACAACAGACCTTGCAGGAGTACCGGTTTGAGTTTACCGTACCTGCAGGAACCGACAAGACGGCCTGTCTCGGATTCCTTTGCAGCGGTGCTACGGGCATCGTCCATCTCGACCGTGTTACGCTCGTGGAGCTGGAAGGCGACTACAACAGCCTTGCTTTGAGCGCCTCCGCCGCAACGACGGAGACAACGGTGCAAGGCGGAGCAATCACCTTTGAGCCCCGCGCCTTCAGCCCCGTGCGACAAGCGACCAACATACTCTACGACGGCGGCGAATACCGCTTCTACCATACGGGATATACCCGCCTGCTCGGACAAAAAGACGATGCGTCCGTACCCGGACTTTCGGCACCCGGAACGAACGACTCCCTTACCTATGTCTTCGTGGCCGAAGACTGCGGCGACGGCTGGTACCGTCTGCGCCAGAAGAGCAGCGGCACCTATCTGGCCAGTGCCGGCAATTACAGCATGACTTTCAGCAACTCGGCGGACGAATCGGGAAGCCGGGCCGAATGGAAGATAGGCACGGGCAAGGAAGGATGGCTCCAAAACCGTTACAACAGCCTGTATGTGGGTTGCGACGAGGGTAAGGACGCCGACACATACATCAGCGTCTTTTCCGACAAGTCACAAGGCGCTTACAGCACATGGCAAATGACCGAAGCAGCCTTTCCCCTCGAAGAGGCACGGAGTGCCCTCTATAAACAACCTCTCGGCATGCTGATTGCCGAGGCGGAGAGCATGCTTGCAGACGCGGCTTATGCCGAAAACCTGAAAACCGCCCTGCGCACACAGACCGAAGAGGCACAATCCGTCTATGACGCACCCGCAACGGACGAAAGTGCTCTCGACGCGGCTGCGGATGCCCTGCGCGAAGCCATCGAAGCCTGCCGCACGGCCAACGACGAGGTGCTCTCTTCAGGCAGCGGCTTCCCCGAAGGCGAAACATTCACCCTTGCTTTGGGCGAGACCAGGCTGGCTTCCGGCGAAACAGCCGGCGGACTGCTCGTGCGCAACAGCCTCGGCCGCGAAACGCGCTTCACCTTCTCGGGAAAAGAGCTATGGGTTGACGGCGAAAGTGCCGGTACTTTTCCCGAAGACCTGCAAGGCAATTCCTGCGACCTGCGCTTCGCTTTCCAACCGGAAGAAGTGGAAATCTATGCCGACACGCAACTCATGGCCGCCATACCGCTGGCTCCCTCGCCCGGCAGCCTCGCCGACGGCGAAGAGCAGGGCTGGACGCTGATAGGGAAGAGCGCATTTTCCGCAATCGTGCCCGAAATCGTAAGCAGGACGGAAGCCCTCTCGCCGGACGAATCCGGCACAACGCCGGGAAACGGCAAGACAGAACGCCACGTGCTTTTCATACGGGGAGCACGCGTCACGCTCGATTCACGAACGGACTACCACATCGACCGGGAAAATGCCCCGTTGGAGTCGGCCACCCTCTACGTTATCGACGAGAATGCATGGGTCATCTTCGACAATACCTTGCCTTCCGAAGTCATTGCCTCCTACCTGAGTTCCATCCGCATCAACGGAAAGACAGCGCAGAACGGCGTGAACTGCCGCGTAGCCATCTACCTGAACGGCGCGGCCGTCATACCGCACAGCCCGACCTACAAGGCTTTCGAGGGATACAGCGAACGGCTCTACGGAGGAACGGCCTACTCATACGGCACCGGGAAGCATAACCTGGGCACGCGCGCCAACGCTTTCCGCAGCTTCATTCTGCGCCGCGGCTACATGGCCTGCGTCTCTTCCGATGAAGACGGCAAGGGATACAGCAGAGTCTTCGTGGCTGACCACGAAGACCTGTGCCTTCCGGAATTACCCGAAGCACTCGACGGAAGAATCTCCTGCATTTACGTCAAAAAGTGGAACTATGTTTCCAAAAAGGGATGGTGCAGTACCAACGGGAGCAGCGCCATTGCCGAAGAGTGCCGCAAGATGCGTGCAACCTGGTACTACACCTGGAGCGCCGACCGCAGTTCGACGGAAAATACCGAGTACGTCCCCATCAAACAGCACCTCTACTGGCCCTCATGGAGCCAGATCAACAGGCTGGGCGACGAGTGTACCCATGTGCTGAGCCTCAACGAACCGGAACATTCGGAGCAGCACACTTCGGACAAGTGCAGCTGCGGCGGAACGATTTCCGAATGGACAGCCTGCACCATAACGCCCGATTTCCAGGAAAGCGGCA
Source organism: Bacteroidaceae bacterium (assembly GCA_050946375.1). Taxonomy (GTDB): domain Bacteria; phylum Bacteroidota; class Bacteroidia; order Bacteroidales; family Bacteroidaceae; genus UBA1794. Next base: position 7,085 of record JBMNUT010000002.1, read on the forward strand.
TGCGTATCGGTTCGCCCGCCCCGACAGATATGAATTGGCTCTACAACTACATCGGCCACGTCAATGATATGGCGTACCGATGCGACTATGTCGTAATCCATGCCTACTGGGGAACCAACGAAATGCCCAATGCCCGCGCCTGGTACAACAAGCTGAAAGAAATATACGACCGCACGAAACGCCCGATATGGATAACGGAATGGAACAACGGCGCCAGCTGGACTACGGAAAGCTGGCCTGACGGCTACGGCGAAAAGCTCGAAAAGAACCGGGCCGCTATCGCTTCCATTCTGGAGGTACTGGACACTTGCCGGTTTGTGGAGCGCTATTCCATCTATAACTGGGACTCTTATTACCGCGCCCTTATCAATACGGACGACGGATGGGTAACTCCTGCCGGAGAGGTCTACCGCGATGACAAATCAACGTTCGCTTATAACGCGGCGGTGCAGTACATTCCGCATTGGTGGAAGCCCTCGGTCAAGGATGTCAGCCTCGATTTGCAAGAAGACGAAGCCAATCGGACACTTACCTTTACCTTTACCAATCCGAACCTCGACCTTACCGACAGTCTGCTGCTGCAATACAAACCGGAAGGCTGCGAAACCTGGCAAACCCTCTACACCGAGCCGGGACGCAGCCGCTACGATACGGAAAGTTTCAGCCTGACGCTCCCGTATGCACAGGCAGGTAGTGGAAAAACAGCCTATCGGCTGAAAGTAGGGACGCAGGGAACTGAGCGATTCAGCAGTGAAGTGGAATACACCCTGCCCGTACAATATCCCGACGGCATAAGCAAAATAGAAGCGGCCGGACTGCGTTTCGAAACCGATGCCATAGTCCTCCCCGAAGGACAACGCTACTCATGCCGGATTCTTACTCCATCCGGAGCAATCGTCGGGCAATATCCACAGGCGGAAGGAAGGATTTCCACCAATGGCCTGGCACCCGGCACTTATCTCCTCCATATAGAAGGAACAGGCACCCTGCGTTTCATACGCCCCTGAAACGCCCTTATTCCTCCTGTTATCCGCAGCCCGACATGGTTTTATGCCTTGTCGGGCTGCCTTCTATCTGCCGCTTTTCCACAGAAGTGCTGCCGCTTTTTCCCGAAAGTGGCAGCACTTCTTTCATGCCGCGCAGGCACTTTTTCTACCGAAAAGCAGCCCCTCCACTTGACAGATAGCAGGGAAAGCCTTATCTTTGCCGCCGTATCCGGGTTCGCCCCCGCAAGGCGATGAAAAGGGAATCGGGTGCAAATCCCGAACAGTCCCGCTGCTGTAAGCCGCAGGCCGATAAGGCCAATTGCGAGACCCGCGCCGAAAGGCATCCACTGGAGCACAAAGACTCCGGGAAGGACGGTTCGCCGCAAGCGACAAGTCAGAAGACCTGCCCGGAGAAACGCATGTTTTGGCCGCTTTCGAGGAAAAGCCCGAGCACATAAGACAATACGTAATGCTCCGCAACTACTGAGGTCACTGACCACGGGCGACACACGTTTTCCCCCTTTTCTGCTCCCCGCGCACCGACGCGCGGTTCCTGTTTGCGAAAGTCCGGCCGACGGCATCGAGACGCGTAACAGGATGAAAAAAACACATACCTTACCCTTTCTGCTCCTGACGGCACAACTGGCAGCTTTCCCACCCGCCACACAAGCCGCCTCCCCCCTTCGCCCCGACGCGGAGGAGGAGACTCCCGCTGCCCTCTCCGACAGCACAACCCGGCTGAAGCAGCTCAACATTACGGCCAACACCTACGAGGAAGTCATTCCCGCGCAGCGCCTTACGGGCGAAGAACTGGAACAGATGAACAGCCTCTCCGTGGCCGACGCCCTGCGCTACTTCAGCGGTGTGCAAATTAAGGACTACGGCGGAGTGGCCGGACTGAAGACTATCAACATCCGCAGCATGGGAAGCGAACAGATGGGCGTCTATTACAACGGCATCCAGCTGGGCAATGCACAAAACGGGCAAGTGGACCTCGGAAAATTCTCGCTGGAAAACATAGAAGAAATAGCCCTCTACAACGGACAGAAAAGCGAAATTTTCCAATCGGCACGCGAATTCGGCTCCTCGGGCAACATCTATCTCACGACGCGCCGCCCCCGTTTCGAAGCCGGCAAGACCGCCAACCTGAGAGCCTCGCTGCGCGTCGGCTCGTTCGGCATGATAAATCCGTCGATTCTCTATGAGTACAAGATTTCCGACCGCCTGAGTACGACGTTCAATGCAGAGTGGACCACGGCCAACGGCAAATACAAATTCCGCTACCGCCGCCGCACTCCGGCAGGCGACGTAGCCTACGACACGACGGCCACGCGCCAAAACGGCGACATCGACGCCATGCGCCTCGAAGGAGGCCTGCAAGGCAGCTACGAACGCGGCTACTGGCGCGCATACCTCTACCACTACAGTTCAGAACGCGGCGTCCCCGGAGCAATAGTCAATAATGTATGGCGCAACGGCGAGCGACTTTGGGACCGGAACAGCTTCGCACAGGGCACGCTGCAGCACCGCTTCTCGCGAAAGTTGCAACTGAAAGCCAACATGAAGTATGCCTACGACTATACGCACTACGTGAACAACGACGAAAAACTCATCGCCGTCGACAATATCTACAAGCAACAGGAAATTTACCTCTCGGCCGCGCTCTGCTACGACCTGATGAAATGGTGGCAATGGTCGGTGGCCTACGATTTTCAGTGGAATAAACTCTCCGAATACGCCGACGTTCACCGCAATACCCACTGGGCTTCCGTCGCAACGGCACTCACTTTGCCGCGACGGCTCAAGCTGCAAGCCAGTTTGCTGGGCACCTTCATCGACGAAGAAGCCCGCGAACGCACCGAACCGCCGTCGCACCACGTCCTCACCCCTGCCGCCTTCCTCTCCTGGCAGCCCTTCAAGGCCGGACTCGTGCTGCGTGCCTTCTACAAACAGGCATTCCGGATGCCCACTTTCAACGACCTTTATTATACAGACATGGGCAACGCCTCGCTCCGACCCGAGAAGACTACGCAATACGATGCGGGACTTACCTACACGCTCGCCCGCCCGGGCCACGTTTTCGCCTTCATGGAACTCGGAGCGGAGGGCTACTACAACCGGGTTACGGATAAGATTGTGGCCTATCCCAAGGGGCAACAGTTCCGATGGACCATGCTCAATCTGGGAAAGGTGGACATCCACGGCATAGACGCCCATGCGCGCTTCGTCGTAGAGCCATGGCCAAACTGGGCATTCACCGCCAAGTTCCAGTACACCTACCAGGAGGCAATCGACGTGACCGACCCCGCCGATACGTACTACCGCGACCAGATTCCCTACATACCCTGGCACAGCGGCTCGGCCATCCTCATGGCACAATGGAAAAAGTGGCGGCTCAACTACAGTTTCATCTACGTGGGCGAGCGCTACAACCAGCAGGAAAACATACAATATAACCACACTCAGCCCTGGTACACCAGCGACCTTTCCCTCTTCTATGAGTTGGAAATGCAACGCGCACGCTGGAAGTTTACCCTCGAAGTGAACAACCTGTTCAACCAAGACTACGAGGTAATCATCAACTACCCCATGCCCAAGCGCAACTACCGGGTGGGAGTTGTGGTAGAACTATAGCATTGCGGAATGAAACGAAGCTCTTCCATACGTCATTCGATACGGCCCGCGCTCCGATGCGCGCTGCTGTTCCTCGCGATTGCCGCCTCAGCCTGCCGGGACGACGAGCTCGTCGTCCCGACGGAGTACGACCTGTTGCCGGGAGAAGCCATAGCTCCGGAAGCCAATCCACAAGGCTTTTATCTGCTAAACGAGGGCAACATGGGGAGCAACAAGGCCACAATCGACTTCGTGGACTTCCGCAATGCTTATTATGTACGCAACCTCTACGCCGAAAGGAACCCCTCCGTTGTCAAAGAGCTGGGCGACGTGGGTAACGACATCCAAATCTACGGCAGCAAACTCTATGCCGTCATCAACTGCTCCCACAAGGTGGAAGTGATGAACGCCCGCGACGGACGCCGCATCGGGCAGGTAGACATCCCCAACTGCCGCTACATACGCTTCCACAAGGGGCAGGCCTACGTCAGCTCCTACGTAGGCCCCGTGCAAATCGACCCCGACGCTCCTCTCGGCGCAGTCTACCGCATCGACACGACCACGCTGCAGGTAACAGGCCAGGTAAACGTCGGTTATCAGCCCGAGGAGATGGAGTTTGTCGACGACTACCTGTATGTAGCCAACTCCGGCGGCTACCGTGCGCCCGACTACGACCGCACCCTTTCCGTCGTAGAGCCGGAAGGCATGAAGCAAACCGCCAAGATAGACGTCGCCCCCAACCTGCACCGCGTGCGAAAAGACCGCTACGGACAGCTCTGGGTAAGCTCGCGCGGCGACTACGGCGCCACCCCCTCGCGCCTGTTCGTGCTGCAGAAAGAACCGGGATACAACCGCCTTGCCGTAACCGATACGGTAGACGTGCCCTGTTCCGACCTCGCCATCCGCGGCGACTCCCTCTACTTCATCTCCGCACAGTGGAGCGAACAGACCGAAACCAACGTCGTGCGCTACGGAATCATCGACGTCCGTACCCACCAGGTGCTGACCGACCGCTTCATAACCGACGGCACGGAGCGCGACATCACCGTGCCTTACGGCATAGCCCTCCACCCCACGAACGGAGACATCTACGTGACCGACGCAAAAAACTACGTCTCCAGCGGAAAACTCAACTGCTACTCGCGCGAAGGAAAGCTCAAATGGAGCGTCCGCACCGGCGATATTCCCTCGCGCATGGTATTCCTCTACAAATAAGTCCCAGCCATGAACCGAAAAACCACCTCCACTTTTTCCGAAAAGCGCCGGCACTTTCTGCAGAAAGCCGTAGCGCAATTCTCCGTTTACCGTAGCCTGCCTGCCGCAGCGGTGCTCTGCCTTGCCGCCGCACTGGCCGCCTGCCAGGAAGAAGTGCCCATGGTAAGCCTCGGAATCGACGAGGAATACTACCAGCCGCGCATGTCCTCGCTGCGGCTCACCTCCGCCCTCACCGGCGAAGCCTACCGCTGGACGCTCACCACCCCCGCAGGCAAGGACAGCATCGTAGGCACGGAGCGCTCCTACACCTTCGTGCAAGCCGAAGAAGGCACCTACGAACTGCACTTCGAGATACTCGACCCCGTCAATCCCTACAGCCACATCGCCCGCATAACGGTCGTACATGAAGAGACGGAATACAGCCCCTACATCTCCGAGGTATGCGAGTACCGGCCCGCACCGGGGCAGTTTGTCAACCTCTTGCCCGCCTATGAAGAAGGCGACACCGAAGAGGACATGCGGAAGAAGGCGGAAGAATCCATCAGCGGGCGCAACGACGTGATGGTAAGCCTCGGCGGATTCGGCGGATACATCACCTTCCGCTTCGACCACACGGTCATGAACCGCCCCGGAGCGCAGGACTTTGCCATCTACGGCAACGCATTCTACGCCGCAGCCGACCCTACCCAAAGCGGAGGAAGCGCAGAGCCCGGCATCGTAATGGTTGCATTCGACGCCAACTGCAACGGCAAGGCCGACCCCGAAGAGTGGTACGAACTGGCCGGAAGCGAGTACGACAATCCCGACACACGCAAGCACTACCAGATAACCTACCTGCGCCCCGAAGAGGGGAAGCCCGCCGTGCCCGCCGCAGGGTACATCGACCTGGAGCACATAGCCTGGCGGGACAACCGCGACTCCTGCGGCCATATCGCCCAACTCACCGCACACTCCCAAAGCTATTACCCCCAATGGACGGACGAAGACAGCCTCACTTTCGAGGGAACCCTCCTGCCCCCCAACGGAACGGACATGAGCGGTACGGGAAGATACTATGTACTTCGCGCCTACGACTGGGGCTATGCCGACAACAAGCCCAACAGCGACCTGGAAAACATCAGCTTCGACATCGACTGGGCCGTAGACCGCGACGGAAACCCCGTGGCACTGCCCGGCGCAGACTTCATACGCGTCTACACCGGAGTCAACCAGCAATGCGGATGGATCGGCGAGACTTCCACCGAAATCACCCGTGCCCAAGACCTGAATCTCCCTGAAGAAAACTAAAATACCCTTTGACATAATACAGACATTCGCGAACGTCGTCCCTAAAAAACAAGAAAGCTAAAAGAAAAAAGACATGAAAAAAATCCTCTCACTCTGCAGCGTTCTGCTTGCAGCGGGAGGCCTTGTAGCGCAGGAGGCACAGCCCCTCACTGTGCAAGGCCATCCACATCCCTACGGACTGCCTGCAGGCATCACGACCAACACGGCAAAGAACGCGTCCGCCCTTGCGGCGCCGGCCGTCGGCTTCACTATGGACGACATCGAGTTCTGGGTAGGCGAAGGCAGCAAACGGGCAGCCTTTGTCGTACAATGGAACGACCCTCGCGAGACAAACGCCCTCGTCTGGGGCTACAGGTTCGACGGGAATGACACGTACGGCGCAGACCTCGTGACCGACATCGCCGCCGCCGACCCCGCTTTCTACGCCATGGTGCAGCAAACGAGCCTCGGCTATACCATCTGCGGCCTGGGCTATGACCTCGACGGCGACGGCGAAATCGCGCTGAAGCACAAGACTACCGGCGAAATCATCTACCCCGACGAAAACAGGCTCTTCGTCAATTCCTCCGGATACGACTATGATAATTACACCGCCCTTGATGAAGACGACTATTGGGGCGCTGGTTGGTACGATAGTTACTGGTCTTATTGGATTTCCGACGGCGGAAGTTCGTTTTCCTACAGCGGGCTGGGCGCATCCAGCCGCCGCATTTCCGACGGAAGCTGGGACGGCTGGAACTTTTCCTTGGGCATGCAGAGCTATAGCTTCAAGGAATTTGCCGCCGCACCCGCACCGGGCTACACAAACGGAGCCTTCTTTTTCCGCAGCGACGGGACAAACACACGCGCCGACTTCCTGAAAAACAACGGCGACTGGGAACTTGACGTCTACGCCGCCGCCAATCCCGGCGAAAGCCTCCCCGCTTCGCTCCAAAAGGCCTGCATGTTTTCCGGAAAAGTGCTGCTCCTTTTTCCCGAAAGCAGCAAGGCAATCGTAGCCGATGCCGCGAAGTTCATCAAGCAAGGCGAACTGCTCTTCCCCGGCAGCCCCCGCTGTTTTGCCGGAACCGATAGCGGAAAAGGCTACATCGGTACGGACCGCGGGCTCTTCCCCGTAGACCTCGACAACCTGAGCACAGGCACCTGCCTCGAAAGCACCGAGGCATCGGGCTACACGGACCTGCTCTATGCGCAAAACCGCCTGTTCGCCCTGCAGGACGACGGTAAGGTAATCGCCGTCGACCCCGCATCCGGCCAGATATCCACCCTGCACGCCGACAGCTGCACGGCGCTCGTTCAGACCGCAAGCGGGGCAGTTTGGGCCGCAGCCGGCAGTACCCTGTACCGCATCGACCCCGCCACGCTCGAAACCACCCGCACCGACCTGCCCGAGCACGCCCGCATCGGCCGCTTCCTGCTGGGCAGCACCGAAGAAGAAGCCCTCTTCTTCACCAGCGGCAGCGCCACGGATTCCTGCTCCCTCTACCGCTTCTCGCCCGAAGACGCGCGCAGTCTCGACTATCCCTTCTTCTCGCTCGACGAAAGCCGCTACGCCCATCCCCGCTTCGCCAGCCCCGCGCCCGTCCTCGATGCGCAGGAAGGCCGGCTTTACGTCTACGCCCGCACGGAAAGCGGCGAGGAACTTGCCTATTGCATAGAGGCTTCCACCGGGAACATCCTCAGCGAAGAGCAGACCGACGGCACGCTCTGCACGACGGGCGTGGCCTTCCCCGACGCTTCCCCTGCCTTCAGCGGACTGCCGGGCAGCCTCTCTTTCCAGATTAACGACCCGGCACAAACGATTTCCCTCGCCGGAACATACTCGGACCCCGACGATGTGGACGCAAACATGCGGCTCAGCGCTGCCTCTTCCGACTCGGAAATTCTGAACGTCGCCCTCGGCGAAGACGAAAGCCTCAGCGTTGCGCCCGTAGAGGGGCAGAGCGGCTCGGCCGAAGTGCTGCTTTCCCTTTATTCCCGTGGCGCAACGACCGAGAAGAAGATAAGCGTCGACATCCACCGACCGCTGGAGGGAATCGACATCATCCCCGACACACTCTACATGAAGACCGGGCAGAAAGACACACTGCAGGTGCGCTTCTTCCCGGAAACGGCAACGAACCAAAGCATAACCTGGAAGTATGAGAGCTACAGCACTGCCAATATTACGAACGCCGGCATAATCACTGCCCGAAAAGCGGGTGAGACTTACGTAACGGCCACAGCGGACGACGGCGGATTCACCGACACTTGCCGCGTGTTCATCAGCGACCAGCCGGTCACCGGGCTGCACTTCCTGCAAGATACCATAGAGGTGTACGTCAACCGCTACGACACTCTTGAGTACGAGGTACTGCCTTTGGACGCCAGCACGCAGACCATGACGTGGGAAGTGGAGGATGAAAGCATCGTCAGCTTCGCCACTTACAACCAACGCATCACCGGCCTCCAGGAAGGAACGACGCGTATCTTCGGCACAACCCGCGACGGAGGCTTCAGCGACACCTGCGTCGTCAACGTAAAGTTCAACCCCGCCCGCGCCATTTCGCTGAGTGAACAGGAAGTATGGCTTACCGCGCCCAGCTCGCAGACGGTAGACATCCAACTCGAACCGGCCAATGCCAGCAACCAAAGTTTTACCGCTTATCCGCTGACCGAAGGCATTGTCGACGCGCAGACCTACATCAATACGACCGGACTCACGGTGCGCATCAAGGGAATCGCTGCCGGCGAGACGCAAATCCTCGTGCAGTCGGACGACGACCCGCGGCTCATCGCGCTCTGCACGGCACATGTTTCCTACATCCCCGTAAGCGGTTTCGCCCTGAACCGCAGCGATACCGTGCTGACCGTAGGGCGCTCGTTCACCCTTTCGAAGCAACTTCTGCCCGAGAGCGGCGTCAGCAACGACACAGTGACCTACATCTCTTCCGACGAAGCCGTAGCGACCGTCTCCAGTTACGGCTCGGTACGCGCCGTTTCACCCGGCGAAGCCTTCATCGTGTCTACCACCCGCGACGGAGGATATACGGACACCTGCCACGTAAGCGTCGTGGAAAGCATCCCGATGGAGCGCATCGACTTCCCGCAGGACGAGTATGTCTTCGACTACGGCGTTACCCGTTCGCAGAGCATTGCCGTAGTCCGCACCCCGTCGAATGCGACGAACACGAGCGTCAGCTACGCCACTTCCAACCCGGACGTAGCCACAATCTCCACAGCGGGCTACCTCACTTTGCGCGGGGCGGGCGAGACTTGGATCAGCGCCACGGCAGCCGACGGCGGACACAGCGACACATGCCACGTAGTCGTGCGCCCCGCTGTGGAAGAAGTGCAGCTCTCGGCCGACACGCTCCGCATGGTTCCGCAGGACAGCGCCCAGCTTACGGCCACCGTCCTGCCCGCCGAATCCAATCCGGCCTGCACCTGGAGCAGCACGGACGAAAGCATCGTACGCATCGACACGGCCGGAATGGCCCACGCCCTCAAGGCCGGCGAGGCATTCCTCGTAGGCGAAGCCGTAAACGGCACGACCGACACGTGCAAAGTCATCGTAGAAAACCGCCTGGCCGACGGCGTAACGCTCGACGCCCACGAGGCCGACCTGCTGGAAGGCGAGGCCATCCAGCTCAGCGTGCTCGTGCTTCCGGAGAATACGACCGACCCGCGCGTGCGTTGGAGCAGCACGGACCACAGCGTGGCCAGCGTCTCTGCCCAAGGCTACGTGAAGGCTTACGGCGAAGGCACGGCCGTCATCCGCGTATGCACGGCCGACGGCAGCGAAAGGACCGACTCCTGCGTCGTGACCGTCAGCCGCCAACCGGGCACCGGCATAGGGCAAACCCCGGCCGGCGCTACCGCTTGCCGCGCATACCTGCAAGGCAGCAACCTCATCGTTGAGGGCTGCGCCGGAAGCACGCTGTACCTGACGACCAGCAGCGGGCAACTCCTGCGCATACTGCAGCCGGAAGACGACAAAGTGTACTACCCCGCCCACCTCGCGCCGGGCGTCTATCTGCTGACCGGCACGGGTGAACAGGGGAAAATCGTACTGAAGTTCTCCGCAGACTAAGTACGCAACCCATTCAAACCCCAGGGACTTTTCGGGAAAAGTGCCGCCACTTTACCGAAAAAGCACCGCACCTTTTTCCGGAAAGTCCCTCCTCTAAAAACAAGAACCGCTATGAGAAAATACCTACAACACCTGCCCCGTCCCTGCAGGGCGGCAACGGCACGGCTCCTGACGGCCGCCGCAATCGCCCTGAGCGGAGCCGCTACCGCCCAGACCGCTGCCGACTACAGCCAAGGGGGTTGCTTCGTCCTGAACGAGGACTGGTTCACACACGCCAATTCCACGCTCAACTGGCTGTCGGACGCAGGGGAATGGACGTACCGCGCCTTCCAAAAAGCCAACGAGGGCAAGGAACTCGGCGCCACGGCCTGCTTCGCCGCCTACCACGAGGGGCGCCTCTACATCGTAGCCAAGCAGGAAAAAGACCCCGGCGCTACCATCACGGGCGGAAGGCTTACCGTATGCGACGCCCAGACGCTCGAGTGCATCGCACAACTCCCCGTCATCAGCGAAACGGCGGAGGGTGGAAACAACGTAGACGGCCGCGCTTTCCTCGGAATCGACGCGGAAAAAGCCTACGTCTCTACCAACAACGGGATTTTCATCTTCGACATCCGCACGCAAACCTTCGGCGAACAAATTCCCGGCAGCAGCAATCCCAACAGCGACAGCTACGGTTCGCTCTACCGGGGGCAGTGCGGCCGGATGATTCTGGCCGGCGATACGGCCTACGCCCTGCACCAGTCGGCCGGCGTGCTGCTCATCGACACGAAAAGCGACCGCGTAGCCCGCACCATCCAAGCCCCGACGGACGGAACGGTGCAGCGCGGTTTCGGCTCCATCGTGCGCAGTAAGGACGGCGCGCTGTGGCTCAGCGTGGCCGGCGACACGGAAGGGACGGGAAGCGCCGCCCCTTATCTCATCCGCCTCGACCCCGCCACGGGCGACACCCTGCGCCTGAACCTGCCGGGCGACGGCATATACCCGCCTTCCAGCAGCTGGTATGCCTGGACGGCCGATGCCTTCTGCGCCTCGGAGCAGGAGAATGCGCTCTACTGGAGCGGGGGAAACGACAGCTGGTTCGGCGGAGAACGGATTTTCAAGTACGACATCGACCGCAACGAGCTGCGCTGCCTCGTCAATCTCGAGGGCACGGGCTGGAAACTCTACGGCTGCTCCATGGGCATCCACCCGCAGACCGACGAATTATACCTGTCGCTTTACCACGACTACAACGACCCGACGTACATCGTGCGCCGCTACAATTCGGAAGGGCGCCTGCTCGGCGAATATTCCATGATGAACTACTACTGGTTTCCGGGCATGTTCCTCTTCCCCACCGCCGGGGATGCCACCGGCCTGACTGCCGCCACCCGCAGCGAGGCACGCCTCTCTTGGGACGGCACGGCCCTGACTGCGGAAAACGCCGAGGGGCAGACCGTACGCATCTACGACACGACGGGGCAACTGCGGCACAGCTTCCGCTGCACGGAGGTAAGGCAACGGGAAACGTTCCCCGCACGAAACGGCCTCTACATAGCCACCCTGGGCGAAGAACCGCAGGGCACGTCGCTCAAGTTCATCGTGCCGTAAGGGAAAAAGCCCCGGGAGAAAAGCCCGAAAGTGCTGCCCCTTCCTACAAAAAGCGCCGCCACTTCCTGCAGAAAGTAGCAGCGCTTTTTTTCGTTCGTGGCGAGGCTCCGGACGAATCAGAGCTTCACATTTTTCGATTTGCCTTTCGACTCGGCGTTGAAACGGTTGACGGCCGTCACGACATAACGGTAGGGAATCGAGCCGTCCTCGTAGGGCAACTTGTAGTAAATGGTGTTCGAATAGCCCACGATGCGCGTCGGGTTTTCCAAATCCACCGGCTCGTCCTTTCCGAAGCGGTAAATGACGTAGAAACGCGGCTCGTCGCCCGGATTCTTAACCTTCGGCGCGCGCCAGATAAGGACGTAGCCGTCTTCCGTCCACATGGCCTTCAGTTTGCGCACGGGGTTGGCCTTCGGCGGCGAACTGGTACGCTTGCGCTTGGCGGCGGCACGGGCTTCGTCGTCGGCCGGCTCGTATTCCTGCGGATAGATGGGCGGCAAAGCCGGAAAACGGTTGAACTCCCGCTCCAGCAGGGTATAGATGTTGCCCGGGTTCTGCAGCAGAACTTTGCCGCTCCAGTAGCAGTTTCCGCTAATGCCGGGCAGCAAACGCGTAAAGGCGGCCTTGTCGCGGAACTGGTTGGTATTCGGATCTTTCAGAGAGGCGTGCTTCGCACAGCGGTCCACGTCCTGTCCGATGAACAAGAGGCGGCCGTATGAGCAGGAAGCCCACCAGCGGACGAGCGTTTCGTAGTCGGCAAGACGGTGACCCATCTCCCAGTATAGCTGAGGGACTATGTAGTCTACCCAACCGTAGCGCAGCCAAAGGAGAATATCGGCATAGAGGTCGTCGTAATTCTGCAGCCCGTTGGTCTCACTGCCGAAGCCGTCGCCGGCAGACTTGCGGTTGCGATAGATGCCGAAGGGAGAGACTCCGAACTTTACGTAGGGCTTCGTCTCGTGAATCGTCTCCTGCAATTCCTGAATCAGCATGTTCACGTTGTAACGGCGCCAGTCGGGCAGCGACATGCCCCGCGGCGCTCCGTAGCGGGCGTAGGTGGCCTCGTCGGGAATTGGCTCCCTGCTTGCCGAAGGATACGGGTAGAAATAATCGTCGACATGCACTCCGTCTACGTCGTAGCGCTCCACTATGTCGCGAACCACCTGGCGGATATACGAACGGCACTCGGGCAATCCGGGATTGAAGAAGAGCTTGTTGTCGTACTCGAAGAACCATTCGGGATGAGCGTAGTAGGGATGGTCGGGACTAAGCTGCGTATTCCGGTTAAGTTGCGCCCGGTAGGGATTGATCCAGGCGTGAAACTCCATAAAGCGGCGGTGGCATTCTTCAATGCAGATGGCCATCGGGTCAAAACCGGGGTCCTTTCCCTGCGTTCCGGTGAGGAAACGGCTCCAGGGCTCATAGGAAGACTTGTAAAGCGCGTCGGCTTCGGGACGAACCTGGAAGAGAACGGCGTTGATGCCGGCCCGTTGGAACAGATCGAGCTGCCCGCACAGATAAGTGCGGAAGCGGGCTTCGTCCATACCCTGGTAGTCACCGTTCAGCGTATGCAGCCATACGCCGCGGAACTCCCGCTTGGGTGACAACTGGGAGAAGAGCGGCAGGCAAAACAGGCAGGCCAGAAGAAGGAAGACCCACGTCCGTCGCACGGGCGACATGGGGCGGGAGGGAGGAAAAGGATGCGTCATTGCAGATAAAAGTGGGTTTTAAGTGGATAAACAACGGCATGCCGCCCCGCACGGCGGGGAAGCGCGCTCCGCACCGATGGCCGGCAGTCTGCACCCCCTGCGGACTGGCTCGCGGAAAAAAGTGGCGGCACTCCGGCCGGAAAGTGCCTGCACTTTCGGCCCAAAGCGGCAGTACTTTTTCCGTAAAGCGACGGCACCTTTTCCCGACGGGGAGCAGGCCCGCTGCCGCCCGCTGCGGCAGAGACGCCGGAAAAGGCCGGCGGAACGGGGCACAAAATTGCTTCTTTTTTCAGGAAAATCCTAATCTTAAGCGGAAAAGAAGCCCGAAAACAGATAAAAATCAAAATAAAGTCGTAATTTTGCCGCCGTTTTAGACCTATATAATGTCTCACTATTTTAAAACTCTAAACACTTTTCACTATTAACTAATGGACAAATTCAAGAATGTAACTCCCGATGCCGATTTCAACTGGGAGAGCTACGAAAAAGGCGAGGTAGTTTCCAACCAAAGCCACGAGGAAATGGAGAAAGCGTACGACGAGACGCTGAACAAAGTGACCGACCGCGAAGTCGTAGACGGTAAGGTTATCTCCATCAACAAGCGCGAAGTAGTCGTAAACATCGGCTACAAATCCGATGGCATCATCCCCATCAGCGAATTCCGCTACAACCCCGACCTGAAAGTGGGCGACATCGTGGAAGTCTACATTGAGAATCAAGAAGACAAACGCGGTCAGCTCGTTCTTTCCCACCGCAAGGCACGTGCAACCCGCTCGTGGGAGCGCGTCAATGCAGCAATGGAAAACGGCGAAATCGTCAAGGGTTACATCAAATGCCGCACCAAGGGTGGCATGATTGTCGACATCTTCGGCATCGAAGCCTTCCTGCCCGGCTCGCAAATCGACGTGAAACCCATCCGCGACTACGACGTTTTCGTCGGAAAGACCATGGAATTCAAGATCGTCAAGATAAACCAGGAATTCAAGAACGTAGTCGTTTCCCACAAAGCACTTATCGAAGCCGAACTCGAAGCACAGAAGAAAGAAATCATCAGCAAGCTCGAAAAAGGACAAGTGCTCGAGGGAACCGTCAAGAACATTACCTCCTACGGCGTATTCATCGACCTGGGCGGCGTAGACGGCCTTATCCACATCACCGATTTGAGCTGGGGACGTGTCAGCGACCCCAAAGAGGTTGTGCAGCTTGACCAGAAGCTCAACGTCGTTATCCTCGACTTCGACAACGAGAAGAAGCGCATCGCCCTCGGCCTGAAGCAGCTCACTCCGCATCCTTGGGATGCACTCGATCCCAACCTCAAGGTAGGCGACCACGTGAAAGGCAAAGTAGTCGTTATGGCTGACTACGGTGCATTCGTCGAAATCGCCCCGGGTGTGGAAGGATTGATTCACGTTTCCGAGATGTCGTGGTCGCAGCATTTGCGTTCGGCACAGGACTTCATGAAAGTAGGCGACGAGGTAGAAGCCGTAGTCCTCACGCTGGATCGCGAAGAGCGCAAGATGTCTTTGGGAATCAAGCAGCTCAAGGAAGATCCCTGGGAGAAGATCGAAGAGAAATACCCCGTGGGTTCGCGCCACATGGCCCGCGTCCGCAACTTTACGACCTTCGGCGTTTTCGTAGAAATCGAAGAGGGCGTGGACGGATTGATCCACATTTCCGACCTGAGCTGGACGAAGAAAATCAAACATCCGTCCGAGTTTACGTCGATTGGTGCGGAAATCGAAGTCGTAGTCCTCGAGATCGACAAGGAAAACCGTCGCCTCAGCCTCGGCCACAAGCAGCTTGAAGACAATCCTTGGGACGTATTCGAGACGGTATTCACCGTAGGCTCCATCCACGAAGGCACCATCATCGAAATGATGGAGAAAGGCGCTGTCGTTTCGCTCCCCTATGGAGTAGAAGGATTCGCTACGCCGAAACACCTGGTTAAGGAAGACGGAACTCAGGCCAAGCTCGACGAGAAACTGCCCTTCAAGGTGATCGAATTCAACAAAGATGCAAAGCGCATCATCCTTTCCCACAGCCGTATCTTCGAAGACGCTGCAAAAGCTGAAGAACGCGCCGAGAAGAAAGCAAAACGCGCCGCATCCAAGAAGGAAGAGACCCCGCAGATCCAGAATCAGCCCGCTGCCACTACGCTCGGCGACCTCGACGCTTTGGCTGCACTGAAGAAAGAGATGGAAGAAAACAAAGAGTAAGACTCTTCGATAACAGGATTCTCTTTCGGGAGAAAGCCATACTTCAAAGCAGTGTTAGCAAAGGAACGGTTTACCGACTTTGCTAACACTCTTTTTTTAGACATACACCCCTTACTGAATAATCCCTTGTGCTATGAAATCCATCCACCAAGCCCTGTTCACCCTCTGTGCGGCAAGCATCATGAGCTTCAGCGCTTGCTTCGCACAAAAAACGACGTTCACTTACCAGAACCCCATTACCTCGCTGGAACTGCGCGATACGCACATCATCCCCTACGATGGCAAGTATTACGCCGTAGGCACGTGCCATCCCGTCTGGGGCGGCCAGAATCCCGGAGTAAAGCTCTTCGTTTCCGACGATCTCCAGCACTGGAAATTCGACCGCATGCTGATCGACGCGACCAAACTGGATAGCACCGTCTGGTATAAAGACCGCTTTTGGGCACCCGAACTACGGCAAATCGGGAAAAAGTTCTACCTCACTTTCAATTGCCAGAACAACAGTGGCGACTACGGCGACGTGGAAAATCAAAAACACTACCATGCCTGCGGCGTAGCCGTTGCCGACAGTCTGACCGGCCCCTACACGGTGATGACCGAGGACGAGCCCCTCACGCCGTTTGCCTCCAACGACCTGTCGCTTTTCGAGGATGAAAACGGAAAAGTCTACGCCTTCTTCAACAACGGATGGACCGATCTGCACCACATCTACGTAGCCGAGATGGACCCGGCTACCTGCCGCCTGAAAGAAGCCCCCGTGGAACTCATCAGCCAGGAGCCAGGAAAATGGGACGGCGCAGGCATCGAAGGAGCACACGTAGTGAAGAAAGACGGAATCTACTACCTCTTCTATTCATCCTGGACCTACGGCTACGCAGTAGGCTATGCCACTGCCACCCACATCTACGGCCCGTGGAAAAAATCAGCAGACAATCCCCTCTTCGGGGGCTACCTGAAGAACGACACCACCTACCTCTTCCACTACGGAAAGCTCGAGGCCGCTCCCGACTGCCCCATCTATGCCATCGGACACAACCAGATATTCACCGGCCCCGACGGGCGCCTCTGGACCTCTTACCACGGCAATCTGAAAGGAAGGGAGAAGGAAGTGACCATCATCGACCCCATCGAACTGAAAGACGGGAAGGTGATTACCCAGACTCCCACCTACACGCCCCAGACCATCGACTGCACCCCCTCCTCCGCTCGCCCGAGAGAAAAGGAAAAATAAGGAAACACCTTCCCCCGTCTGCCCAGCACGCCAGAGGACACACACGCCCTCCGGCTTTTTTAAACCTCCCCCACATGGAACGATTCGAAGTAACCATCCTCGGCTGCGGCTCTGCAGCCCCCACCACACTGCGCCACCCCTCGGCCCAAGTGGTCAACGTCCGCGAAAAAATATTCCTCGTCGACTGCGGCGAAGGCACTCAGACGCAGTACCGGCGCTGCCGCTTCAACTTCATGAAGCTGCGCCACATCTTCATCTCCCACCTCCACGGCGACCACTGTTTCGGCCTGCCCGGACTCATCTCCACCCTCGCCCTCTCCGGACGCACCGAGCCCCTCACCCTGCACTCCCCCGCCGGACTCCGGCAGGGGCTCTCCTCCCTGCTCGAAACCTTCTGCGCCCAACTGACCTACCCCCTTCGCTTCGAAGAATTTCCCACCGACGCGCCCGCGCTCATCTACGACGACCGTTCGCTCACCGTCCACACCATTCCCCTCAACCACCGCATACCCTGCTGCGGATTCCTCTTCGCCGAAAAACCCCTCCTCCGCCACTTGCGCCGCGACATGCTCGACTTCTACCAGATTCCCATCGCCTGGCGCCAGCGCATCAAGCAGGGCGAAGACTTCCCCGCCCCCGACGGGACGCTCATCCCCAACGCGCGTCTCACCACCGACCCTACCCCCGCCCGGCGCTACGCCTACTGCTCCGACACGGCCTTCAGCGAGACCTACCTCGAACAGATACGCCACTGCGACCTCCTCTACCATGAGGCAACCTTCGCCGAGAGCGAAGCCGACCAGGCACGCCAGCGCTACCACTCCACCGCCGCGCAGGCCGCCGAAGCCGCCCGCCGCAGCGAAGCACGCCGCCTCCTGCTCGGCCATTTCTCCGCGCGCTACCCCGACTGCTCCCAACTGCTGCAAGAAGCGCAAGCCGTCTTCCCCCCTTCCCTCCTCGCCCAAGAGGGAAAGACCTACGCCCTTTAGCCCCCTCCCCGCGAGGCGCCGCGCTACCGCTACCCTTTCCCCGCACCGCTCCGGCAGAAGTCCCGCAGCCTTCTCCCGGGCGGTGCAAGGCTTTTCGGAAAAACCACTGCCACTTTTCCCGAAAAGCCCCGGCGGTTTTCAGTACAAATTGCAGCCCTTTTTATCCAAAATATTTGCCTCTTCGCACGCCTTCCCCTACATTTGCAGGCACGGACACAAGAGGTGGCCCGACATAACCACCCTCTTTTCCGCAACCCTCATACCCCCTCCGAAATGCGCACCCACGCCCTCTCCCTCTTCTGCCTCGCCGCCATACTTCTGTCCGGCCTCACCCGTCCCGCCATTGCGCAGGACGATGCCTGCCAGTTCCTCACCACCTTCTACAAACAGTACATGGGCGACCCCCACGAAATCATGCCGTACGAGCAGCAAGACAGCCTGCTGCGCCACGGATGCACACCCGCCCTGTACGAAAAGCTGCGGCGGATGACCCTCGCCACCGATGCCGTCGCCTTGTTCCGGGCACAGGACATAAACGAATACATGCTCCAGTCGCTCCGAGCCGCCCCGTTGGAAGAGCCAGACTGGTACCTCGTCACATGGCAATGGCGGGCCGATGCCGAGCTGGAGCGCATCTCCCTCCGGCTGGAGCAGATGGGCGAAGGGTGGAAAATTGCCTACGTCACGCCCGTTTACCTGGGCGCCGCCTGCGGCGACAGCCTCTTCTACCGTCCCGGCGAAGCACCCACCCAAGTAAAAGACACGGGCACGGCCGAAGAATTCCTACGGTCTTTCTACGCCGCCTATGCCGCCCTCTACGCCACCCTGCAGCCCGGCACCGCCGCAGAGGCCGCCCGTCTGCGGAAAGCGTGGCTCCTGCCCCAAGCCGAAGCAGACTTCTCCCAGGCGGAAGCGGAAGGGAAAAGTGACGAAAGCGAAGGATACGACCTGCTCCTCTGCAACTTCGACTTCGAGCGCACCTACATTCCCCTCATCCGCTACACGCCCCTTGGCGAAAACACCTTCCGAATCGACTTCCCGCACAGTTCCTTCTACCTCAAGGCCACGCTGTCCCACACCCGTGACGGCTGGCGCTTCGCTCGCCTCCGCCAGGAGTACGACCGTCCATAGCCGCCCCTTCCCCCTCGCGCCGGGCAGCTTATTTCCTCAAGGCACATCTGCCCCCTTTTCCGCCACCCTGCGATTACAAAGAAAACCGACACGGGGCGAATAGGAAAAACGCACGGAATTTCTGTTCCATTCTTCCCGTGAAGGACAAAACCTCTTGACAATCCGAAGGCAACTGCCTATATTTGCGAATGAGAACCTTATCAATAACCTTTTAAAAGCCAACACCATGACAAAAAAACTGCATCACTACAGCGAAGAAGAACAAACCCGCGCCTTCAGCGCGAGTAACGACCCGACCGTCGGAGCCAAGGGAACAATAGACAACCCCTACACACTGGAAGAATTCGAAGCCATGCTCGAAGCCGGAACGTGGGGCGGGGGATACGTGGGAAACGAATACATTCCTGCGGAAACCACCCTGCCCGGAGTAACCATCACACCCGGAGGAAGTTCCTCATACGGAGGGGAAGACAATTGGTACTGCCCCCTGTGCGGACACCCATACCCCGCAGATGCGGGATCTGACTACGTGAAATGCTCCAACTGCGGAACATCGCTCGAACCCAAACCTACAACTCCTACCCTACCCGGAGGAGGTGGCGGAGGAGGAAATTCGGGAGGAGGAACCGGAGGAAGCACGGGAGGAGGAAATCAGAGTAACAAATCGAACTTCAGAATGACTCCCGAAGGATTGACAGAAGCAGCCAATAAAACAGTGCAACACATTATCTCTACTGATGAAGAAGGGGAAGTAAGTGCCAGATGTAATCAGGGAGTAAGCTATATGTTCAAGCAGTGCTGCAACTCAGACTCCTTGGACAACATGTTAGCAAACCAAATGGTAGACTATTTAGGAAACAGCCCGGATTGGCAAAAGGTGCCGATAAGTGAAGTGCAAGGGCTGGCCAACGAAGGGTATTTCGTGATAGCGGGTTGGAAGAACCCGGTAGCAGGATTATCGGGACATGTGGCCGTGGCCGTACCGGGAAAGGCCTCTTACTAGCCTTCATGGGGATGCTATGTCCCAATGATTATGGATACCGGACGCAATCGGCGCGAAGCTGCGATCCCCCTATCGGAAGGATTTGGATCAAAGAAAAAACCTGGAACAAATTTTTACCTATATAATCCTCAATAAAATGATGCGTTTTTTATACATATCCATAGCGTGCTTTTTGCTCTTTTCCTCCTCCTTTTCCCGATTAGGGGCGCAGGTACGGGAAGTTTATGGCATAAAGAAAGGAGAAATCGTGCCCAATCAGGAATTTATCCAGCCATACTATCCGGACGAGCGCATGAAGGATTATGACTCGTATGTACTTCTTGATTCGGAGAAAGTGGTGCTGGAAGAGGATACTTTCCTCGTGGAATTGTTCTATCTCAAAGGTTGGGAAAACGATATCTCCTATCATAAAGAAGGAAAATGTTTTCTGACGGCACGTATTTCCTGCGGCGGAGAGGTACAAGTGGAACTGAGCAATAGCCAAATATGGGATAACTTTTTGGGTTACCCCCTCGAAGTAAAACACCATATTTTCGACGGACTTATCGATAATCCCTACTTCCTGAAAATTCCGTTTGCAAAAGGATTCTGCGCGCTACTATTTAAAGGTTTCTTATATGGCGATGGCAGTCCATACGCCGTAAGCATCGTGATTCTGCACAACGGGAAAGCCACCCACGTCTACAACAAAGACCTCAGGATATTGGACATACAATCCGACCCGAAAACACGGCTGCCGATATTTGAAACCACGACCGACTATGGATCTTTTCCCTATCCCCTCGAGCCGTTCAAGACACAACGGATATATCTGTATTGGGAGGGAAAACGCCTCATCGAACACGCCCTGACCGAGGAAGACCGGCAAGAAGCCACCGAGGCACTCAGGAAACTGTGCAAGAAAATGGTGGAACATGCCCCAATACCCGAGGATACACTGAAAAGCATCCCTCTGTTCGTAGGAGACAGCCTGTTGAACCGAAAAGCGACAGACTACCTGTGGAGTAATTTTTCACAAGACAAACCGGTGCTTGCCTACATAACTGAAAAGGACAAACCGGATTCACTGAACCAAGATCCGCGACAGGAAAAAAGACGATGGATAGCATTCGTCAGCCACGGCCTCTACAACACTGCCATGCAGTTCATCTACTACGACCCGGAAGCCCCCGAAGGGCAAGAATTCAGGGAAGCAACTTTAGCAATAGACCACTTCCTAGACCACTTCCGCGACCGTAAATATCTGGAAGGCGAAACAAACGACGGACACTATATCCACGTTACCCACATAGGCATATCGGAGCAGATGACAAACCGGAACGTAGCTTCCTCCGGCTGGAGCAGACGAGAGAAAGGTAGAAAATAGCCTACGTCGCACCCGCTTAATAGGGTGCCTCCTGCGGATACATACCTGCCGCCTACCACGAAAAAGTGTTGGAAAACCTGGCCGCACTGGCCGGAAAATTCCTCATACTAAGCTGGCTGTCGGCCAAGCGGGGCACCGACGGACTCTATCCCTTGCACACGCGCGAAAAAGGAAGCATCATCCAAAAGATGCATTCCCTGGGGATGGAATACGACACAGGCATAACCAACGAACTGCGCAAGCACACGGAACGGGAATCCCTGAAAGATGAACTTTATACTTTCCGACGGATTTCTGTCCCAACAGGCTTATAACACATTCTCTCTCTTGACAATCGGGAAACGATCGCCTATATTTGCGAATGGACACCTTATCAATAACCTTTTAAAAAACCAACGCCATGACCAAAAAACTTCATCACTACAGCGAAGAAGAACAAGCCCGCGCCTTCAGCGCGAGTAACGACCCGACCGTCGGAGCCAAAGGAACAAAAGACAATCCCTACTCGCAGGAAGAATTCGAGGCCGCGCTCGAAGCCGGAACGTGGGGCGGGGGATACGTGGGAGACGAATACATTCCTGCGGAAACCACCCTGCCCGGAGTGACCATCACACCCAGCGGAAGCTCCTCATACGGAGGGGATAGAAACAAAGGTACTTCCTCTGAGAACGTCTTTACGTTAGGAGACGACAACCGACTATCGGGGTCTACTAAATACGATCCCAAACACAATTATATTGTAGTAACAGTCAGGCCGAACAAAAAATGATGCACAAAAATATTTTCAAGCTCTTCCTTTTCTGTATGCTGTTGCCATGCGGAATGGTTTCCGCGCAGGAAAAGCCCCACTTTTCCGACTATCTCGCCTATTTTCCCACTCTCCCACTCCCCACCGGACAAGGGGAAAGGGTTGACATCAGCGACACACTTCACGTAAAATGGGTGAAGCCGAGAATCCCGAAAGAAGCGGTTAGGGCATTTCTCACCGAAGGAAACATCCCCAACATAGGAAACAACGAACACATCGGGATTGCCCAATTCAAACGCGACACACTCACCGTTTGCATTGCCTGCAAGATCATTTACGATTGCGACCTTCCGATGGGAATAGACTACTACGACGAATATTTCCTCGTTACTTATGCTCCCGACGGAAGAATCGTCGACTGGGAACGAATGGGAATGGAGGGTGCAGGACTTTTCCTTGAAGGAAGCGTGGAACTGGCCGCCTCAAACGAAATAATCTTCCACACCCGGCAAATCTCGGTGCGGGAATATGAATGGAATCGGGAAACCAATACCGTAAAAGAGAGCGGAACCTTAGCCTATTATACTTACCGAATCAATAAAGACGGCATCATTTTCCCCAAAAAAGAAAAGCACAGACATGCCTCTCTTCGCGAGGACGAAGAATCCTGGCAACCGCACATCATAAAAGAATGGTAAATCTATTGCCGCATAATTCCGCTTTTTCCTCCCCCGTCCGGCGCACCGCCATCCTCCTGGCGGCGCACCGGGCGGACGGGAAACTATTGGATTCCTACCGCAAACTGCAAGCGGAAGCCGGGAATCCCTGAAAGATGAGCCTTATACTTTCCGACGAACTTCTGTTCCAACAGGCTTATAACACATTCTCTCTCTCTTGACAATACGGAAACAACTGATTATATTTGCAAATGAAACCCTTATCAATAGCTCAAAACCACCTCCGCCATGAAACGCCTCATATTACTCACGCTCATCATTCTCATGACCGGACAAGCGGATGGACAAGAGAAGAAAGACAAGACTTATAGTTTCTGGATAGACGGACGTGAATTCATTATTGAATACGAGTTTGTAGGAGACCTCAAAAAAGGGTACTTCAAAGACGAAAAAGACCTCTATCAGAGACTCGAGCAGGACTCCAGTTTTCTATTTGTCGAGCGATGCAAATATCAACCGTTCCTTCCTAAAGAGCCCGACCCCGATATAAGAGGTATCACACTCCCCGATCTAATCATAAAGACAAGGATGACACTCAAACCCGACTGGATGAAAGCTGTATTGAAAAGCTTCTCGCCTGAAAGTTTGGAAAGGATAAAGAACGGAATTCTCTCGAACGATAGCAGTAAAATGTGTTATCCTTTTTTACACCTTGGATTCCTTTATGACCAAAACGGTAAAATATGTGCCCTCTCTTTTAATGCTTTCTATTGGCAAATAATCTGGCAACCATTTGCCACTGCAGAAGAAGTGGCAGAATTTACCCTGCGGATAAGGGAATACATCATGTTCAAGGATGAATTCACGGAAGGCTGGGAGCGTCCGGAGAGATACCTTCTTACTATATCTAAAAAATTCGACTTCAAAGCGGTTGCCGACTGGCTGAAAAACAATCATACAGACCTCAATCCCATCATAAGATAAAAACCATAAGCAATGATGCGACTTTTTTACATATCCATAGCGTGCTTTTTGCTCTTTTCCTCCTCCTTTTCCCGATTAGGGGCGCAAGTACGGGAAGTTTATGGCATAAAGAAAGGGGAAATCGTACCCAATCCGGAATTTATCCAGCCATACTATCCGGACGAGCGCATGAAGGATTATGACTCGTATGTACTTCTTGATTCGGAAAAAGTGGTGTTGGAAGAGGATACTTTCCTCGTGGAATTGTTCTATCTCAAAGGCTGGGAAAACGATATCTCCTATCATAAAGAAGGAAAATGTTTTCTGACGGCACGTATTTCCTGCGGCGGAGAGGTACAAGTGGAACTGAGCAATAGCCAAAATATGGGATAACTTTTTGGGTTACCCCCTCGAAGTAAAACACCATATTTTCGACGGACTTATCGATAATCCCTACTTCCTGAAAATTCCGTTTGCAAAAGGATTTTACGCGCTACTATTTAAAGGTTTCTTATATGGCGATGGCAGTCCATACGCCGTAAGCATCGTGATTCTGCACAACGGGAAAGCCACCCACGTCTACAACAAAGACCTCAGGATATTGGACATACAATCCGACCCGAAAACACGGCTGCCGATATTTAAAACCACGACCAGCAATGAATCTTTTCCCTATCCCCTCGACCCGACCAAGGCGCAGCGGATGTATCTGTATTGGGAGGGAAAACGCCTCATCGAACACGCCCTGACCGAGGAAGACCGGCAGGAAGCCACCGAAGCCCTGAGAAAACGGTGCAAAAAAATGGTGAAGCGGGTACCCGCCCCCGGCGATACCCTGCGAAACCTGCCATTGTTCGTAGGAGACAGCCTGCTGAACGAAAAAGCGGCAGACTACCTGTGGGAAAATTTTGCACAAGACAAACCGGTGCTTGCCTACATAACTGAAAAGGAAAAACCGGATTCACAGAGCCAAGATCCGCGGCAGGAAAGAAGACGATGGATAGCATTAGTCAGCCACGGCCCCGCCACCGATGACGCGCAGTTCATCTACTACGACCCGGAAGCCCCCGAGGGGCAAGAATTCAGGGAAGCAAATTTAGCATTATACCACTTCTTCGACCGTAAATATCTGGAAGGCGAAACAAACGACGGACACTATATACACGTCACCCATATAGGCGTGTCGGACGAGAAAGACACATCCTCATTTTGGAGAGACAGGGAATGAAAATCAGGTTAAAATTAACCCCTGCTTCACGAAGTAACGAATATTCTCCGTATATTTGCTCCGCGAAAATCAAAATGACGCGTTCGGTATAGCCCGAGCGAAGCGTGGAATTCAGCTTTTGCACGGGACTTCGCTCTATTTGCTTTTCCGGCCAGGCCGGACATCCGGCCCGCTTTGGCAGTAAGGAGGACAGTTATGAAAAAATTACGGCTTCATGTTCTCGTCGTCGCGTGCATCGTACTCTGCGGAGCCATGCACGCCGAGGCGATGTATTCCCCGGCGCCGGCCGCGTTCTGGCAAGAGGAAGAGCCGAGCCTGACCCTCTCGGTAAACGGAAACAGCGTGAAGATTCAGAATGCTACGCCGGGCAACGTGTTGGAAGTATATAATGTATTAGGAATTAAAGTACACAGCGTCAAACTCGACGCGGCCGACAAAACAGTCACACTCAACCTGCCGAAAGGCTGCTACATACTCAAGATAGAAAACATCGTGCGCAAGATCGCCATTAAATAACCCTCCTAACCCTCCCCTACGCCCTTAGCTTTATGGTCGAACCTGTAGCCCTGTTCAATTTGCTCATCAAAGGATTCATCACCGGAGTAATAGTTTCCGCCCCCCTGGGCCCCGTAGGAATCCTCTGCATCCAGCGGACGTTGAACAAAGGACGATGGTATGGTTTCGTCACCGGCCTCGGCGCCATGCTCAGTGACCTCATCTACGCCCTGCTCACGGGCTACTGCATGAGCTTCATTTCGGGCTTCATTACGCGCTACATGCACCTCTTCCAGTGGTCGGGAAGCCTGCTGCTCTTTCTCTTCGGGCTGTACACTTTCCGGAGTCATCCCAGCTACTCCATCCAGCAACAGCCCACCTCGAAGGGAACTTATATGCACAATTTCGTAACCGCATTCCTCGTCACCCTGTCCAACCCCCTCATCATTTTCCTCTTCATCGGGCTGTTTGCCCGCTTTGCACCCGCCGGACCCACTGATTTGTTCTTCAAGCAATTCAGCAGTTACTTCGCCATTGCCGCGGGAGCCGTAGCCTGGTGGTTTGCCATCACCTACGGAGTCAACAAAGTGCGCGAACGCTTCGACATTCGCAAACTGCGCCTCATCAACCGTATCGTAGGCGGATGCGTCATGATAGCCTCCCTGCTCAGCGCAATCTTCACCTGGTCCGGGAAAACACTCTATTGAGAACCATGTTCGTAGCACGCAACCTGAAACAAAAGAACATAGCCGAATACCTGCTCTACATGTGGCAAGTGGAAGACCTCATACGCGCTTCAAATGGCGACATCGACACCTTGGCGCAACGGGTCATAGCCCTTTACCACCCCACCCCTGGGCAGGAACAGGAACTGCGCCAGTGGTACAGCGACCTGGCCGACATGATGCGCGCCGAAAACGTGCTCGGGAAAGGGCATTTGCAGATATGCAAAAACGTAATCATCCAGCTTACCGAACTCCACCAGCAGCTCCTCCACGACCCGAAATACACCGATTATTCGGCAGCCTACTACCGCGCCTTGCCCTTCATCGTAGAACTACGCGCCAAGAAAGCACCCGGTTCTGCCGAAGAACCCGAACTGGAAACCTGCTTCGAGGCCCTCTATGGAGTCACACTCCTGCGCATGCAGAAAAAAGACATCAGCGCAGGCACCCTGCAGGCCGCACAAGCCATCGCACAACTGCTCGACCTGCTATCCAGCTACTACCGTAAAGATCAGAAAGGCGAACTGGAACTCGGAAAATAGCCCCACAGAACAAGAGAAAAACATCAAAGAAAACAATATGAAAAACCTACTCATTACCGGCGCAAACGGCCAACTCGGAAGTGAACTGCGCGTACTCTCCTCGGAAAACAAGGAGTTCAACTATTTTTTCACCGACATCAACGAACTGGACATACTCGACCAAGCAGCAGTAGACCAATACATTACGGAAAATGAGATAGACACCGTCGTCAACTGCGCTGCATATACCGCCGTAGACAAGGCCGAAGACAATCAGGAGCTCTGCCACCGCCTCAACGCACTGGCCCCCGGATACCTGGCTCAGGCCGTGGAAAAACGAAAAGGAAGCCTGATTCAGATATCCACGGACTACGTTTTCGACGGAACGGCCCACATTCCCTATAAAGAGACAGCCCAAACCTGCCCCGCCTCTACGTATGGCCGCACAAAGCTCGAGGGAGAAGAAAATGCACGCAAGGCTTGCGAGCAGACCACCATCATCCGTACCGCATGGCTGTACTCCATCTACGGAAACAACTTCGTGAAGACCATGCTGCGCCTGGGCAAAGAGCGCGACGAGCTGGGCGTCGTAGCCGACCAGATAGGCACACCCACCTATGCACGCGACCTGGCACGCGCCATCTACACCGCCATCAACCGGAACATCACCCCCGGCGTCTACCACTTCAGCAACGAAGGCGTATGCTCCTGGTATGACTTCACCAAAGCCATCCACTACCTGGCCGGAATCAAGGACTGCCACGTGCGCCCGCTCCATACCGAAGAATACCCCACGGCAGCACAACGCCCGCACTACTCCGTGCTGGACAAGACAAAAATCAGGTCCACACTCCAAATCGAAATACCCCACTGGTTCGACAGCCTCAGCCATTGCATCTGCCTGCTCAAGAACCTGAAATAAAAAGTCACCGTACTTCCCGGAAAAAGTGCCGGCACTTGCGCAGCAGGCAACCGGCACTTTTCCTCCAAACAACCCCTACTCTATTACACAAACCTAAAGACCCTTTTTCCACAACCCCGATGAATCCCGAAATCAACCGCCGGCGCACGTTCGCCATCATCTCCCACCCCGACGCAGGAAAAACCACTCTTACCGAAAAGCTCCTCCTCTTTGGCGGACAAATCCAAGTGGCCGGAGCCGTCAAGAGCAACAAAATCAAAAAAACGGCAACCAGTGACTGGATGGAGATAGAGAAGCAGCGCGGAATCTCCGTAACTACTTCCGTAATGGAGTTCGACTACGACGGATACAAGGTAAACATTCTGGATACTCCCGGCCACCAGGACTTTGCCGAAGACACGTTTCGCACGCTGACAGCCGTAGACAGCGCCATCATCGTGGTAGACGGAGCGAAAGGCGTAGAGGCACAAACGCGCAAACTCATGGAAGTATGCCGCATGCGCAACACCCCGGTCATCATCTTCGTCAACAAGATGGACCGCGAAGGGCGCGACCCCTTCGACCTGCTCGACGAGCTGGAAGAAGAACTCAAGATAGGCGTCCGCCCGCTGAGCTGGCCCATCGAGCAAGGCGCGCGCTTCAAAGGCGTTTACAACATCTACGAAAACAAGCTCGACCTCTACCAGCCTTCCAAACAAGTGGTGACGGAAAAAGTGGAAGTAGACCTCAACAGCGACGAACTCGACCGCCGCATCGGAACCCAAGAAGCAAGCAAACTGCGCGAAGACCTCGACCTCATCAGCGGCGTCTACCCCGAGTTTGAAGAAAAAAGCTATCTGGATGCCGCCATCGCACCCGTATTCTTCGGCTCGGCGCTGAACAACTTCGGCGTCAAAGAACTGCTCGACTGCTTCGTGCGCATCGCACCTTCGCCCCGCCCCGTGAAGGCCGAAGAGCGGACCGTAGACCCCGAAGAAGAAAAATTCACGGGATTCATCTTCAAGATTACCGCCAATATCGACCCCAACCACCGCTCGTGCGTAGCCTTCTGCAAGGTGTGTTCCGGAAAATTCATGCGCAATACGCCCTATCTCCACGTGCGCCAGGGGAAAACACTCCGCTTCTCCTCGCCCGTGCAGTTCATGGCCCAACGGAAAAGCACCGTCGAAGAAGCCTGGGCGGGCGATATCGTCGGACTGCCCGACAACGGAATTTTCAAAATCGGCGACACACTGACCGAAGGCGAACAGCTCCATTTCCGCGGGCTGCCCAGCTTCTCGCCCGAACTCTTCAAGTATATCGAAAATGCCGACCCGATGAAGACCAAACAGCTCAACAAAGGCATCGAACAGCTTATGGATGAAGGCGTGGCGCAGCTGTTCATCAACCAATTCAACGGGCGGAAAATCATAGGAACCGTAGGGCAACTGCAATTTGAAGTAATCCAATACCGGCTTCTCAACGAGTATAATGCCTCTTGCCGCTGGGAACCCGTCCATCTCTACAAGGCCTGCTGGATAGAGGCCGACAGCGAAGCGGAACTCGAAGCCTTCAAAAAGCGGAAATACCAATACATGGCGAAAGACCGCGAAGGGCGCGACGTCTTTTTGGCCGACAGCGCCTACGTGCTGCAGATGGCCCAAAGCGACTTCGAGCACATCCATTTCCACTTTACCAGCGAGTTCTAACCTCATGTCCACCCCCTCTTCGCCCGCGCCGGAGCTGGCCAAACAGCTGCTGGAGGCCGCGGCCCGCATCCGGCAACTGGCGCAAAACGGCCTCGTGTATGCCGAAATCGAGTACGACCGCGAGCGCTACGACGAAATCCTGGCCCTGAGCCACCGCATAGCCGCCCTGGTGCGCGACAGCGGCGCCAGCGAAAAAGCCATTTCCGCCCTATTCCCGCTGGAAACGAACTACGTAACCCCGAAAGTCGACGTGCGCGCCGTGGTATTCAACGAGCGCGGCGAGCTGCTGATGGTGCACGAAAAAGCCGACGGCCGCTGGGCACTGCCCGGAGGATGGGCCGACGTGGGCTACACGCCCAAGGAGATTGCCCGAAAAGAAGTAAAGGAAGAAACCGGATACGACGTGGAACCGCTCGAACTGCTGGCCGTAGACGACCAGAAGTCACACCCTTATCCGCCGGCCCTGCACTATGCCTACAAAATGTTCATCCGCTGCTGCCTCGTCGGAGGCAGCCCCCGCACGGCCTTTGACACGCTGGGCTGTGGATTTTTTGCCGAAGACCGGCTACCGCCCCTCTCCGAAGAACGCAATCTGGAGAGCCAGATTCGCCGCATGTTCCGCCACTATCACGACCCCGGCCTACGCCCTACCTGCGACTGAGCCGCACAAGGCATCCCACCGGGCAAGCCCAAGAAATAGCCCAAACTGCCCTTAAGCAAAAAAGGGAGCAGCACTTTAGCGAAAAAACCGCAGTGGTTGCAACAAAAAGCCTTGCCCCAAATTCATCTTTTCCTTACCGCACCGGCCTACCGGAAGCGAGGCACGACAACACTCAGAATGCCTCCTCGTCCGGATTCATCATCTCGTATCCGTCAGCAGAGTGCTCGTTGTAGAATTCCCACAGCTCGTCCGTAGAAGAAACGTCTTCCAGCAGATCGATATTCGTCTCCACCACATCGGCGAAATTACGGTAAAGAAAAGCCTTCTGTTCGCTGATTAAATGAGTTTGTGTTGCCAACAAGCGGTAGTGCTCAATCACTTTTTTCAATTCGTCGTAGCTCATGGTTTTTTCGTTGTTGCAGGTTTCGCACGCAAATGTATGATTTTAGTCTCATTCACAACCCATTTGCCCGCAAAGATTTTAGCGGAGTGTCTACTTTTTTGTATCTTTGCCCGCAAAGTGTAACTTTTCTAAGAAATTATCGATATAAAACTATGGGATTACTCTCCAAACTCAACCAAAAAAAAGAAGAGAAAACCGCTGCTATCCAAGCACGGGTGGAAGAATACATGACCCTCATCCGCGTATATTACCAAGCCGTGATGGTTGTCAACATGGGCATTACCAACATCAACGCCGCCCCCGACATGGCCCTTTTCAAGCGGACGCTGAGAATACCGACCATGAACGGCCGGCTCGGCATGGGCGAAAAGGCACGCGCCCGGAAAATGCTCAGCGAAGAATACGGCCTATCGAACAACTTCTTCACCGAAATCGACGCCTCCATCAAGCGCAACTGCAAAAAGCAGCAAGACGTACAGAACTATCTCTATGCCTTCCAAGGATTCTCCAACGACCTGATGACCCTGCTGGGCACCACCATGCAGTGGAAGCTGCGCATCCCCGCCGCATTCAAGAAGACCCTCTTCAGCGCCACGCTCCAGGCCATGCAGGACATAGGCAACCCGCAGAAATACTGGAAGAAGGAAGACGTGAACCTCATGGTCAGGGAAACCCGCAAACTGAAGGAAAAACTGCATTACTCGGCCGAGTGGATGGCAGAATTCACCTTCCCCATCATCCTCATGGCCAAAGGCAGTAAAAAAGCACGCCTGTAAGAAACCCGGGAAAAAGCAAAGAAGGAAAAAAGAAGAACCCGGTTTTTCGATTCCTTTCTTTGCTTTATTTCACACAAAACACTACCTTTGTCACAACTTAAGCGACGTATGGAGGAAAAAGACGAAACCAAGTTCCGGCGCTTCGAAGTGGCTCTGCACCAACTCATGGGAAAATACCACTCCCTGCTGCAAGAAAACCGCAAGCTACGCCTCGGGCTGGAAGAAAAGCAACGGACTTTAGACTCGCTGACCGCCCGGCTGGAAGAAACCACCACGGCCTACAATCGCTTAAAGACCACCTTGACACTGGACCCTTCGGCACGCGACCTGCGCGACGCACGAAACACATTGTCGAGATTAGTGCGGGAAATTGACAGATGCATAGCATTGCTCAATGAATAAACTTCAACCATCGGCCCTATCGCCTGAGGCGCATTTATAAAAGACATGGAAGCGGACGAACTGATCAACATAAACCTTCAGATAGAAGGATACACCATTCCACTGAAAGTAAAGCGCAGCGAAGAAAGGCGATACCGGGATGCCGCCAAACAAGTAGCGGGACTCATCAAAGAATACCGCAACGCGTACCAACGGAAACTGGCCACAAAGCAATTCGATACCCCATACATCCTGATTATGGTGGCGTTCCAATTCGCAGTGGGAGCTATAAATACGTCGGAAGAAGAAGCCAAAGCACCGATTCTGGCCCGGATTGAAGATTATGCCAAAGAGATAGAAACACTCTTGAACAGCACGGAAGAGGACACATAACCCCTCTCGCCTCCCCGTAGACACAAGAGCAACGGCCCTATCCCCCAAGGCTGCAACAAACGAGACCGCACTACATCGCTGTCCACCTCCCAGACGAGGAGAGAAGACAGCGCCGTAGTGCTTTTTTATAATATAGTAGTAAGTAAGATGTAAGACAGTAGAAACATGGAAATCAGTTTTATCGTATCCGCAATCATCGGCCTCGTAATCGGAGCCGCAATTGCATATTTCGTCACCGTAATGGGCACGAAATCCAAATGTAGCGCCCTGCTCAGCAAAGCAGAGCAAGAGGCGGAAGTAATAAAAAAGAATAAACTTCTGGAAGTAAAAGAAAAGTTCCTGAACAAAAAGAACGAACTGGAAAAAGAGGTAGCCCAGCGCAACCAGAAAATCCAACAGACCGAAAACAAACTGAGACAAAGAGAACAACAAATCAACCAGCGCCACGAAGAAGTTCAGCGCCAACGCTCGGAAGCCAACACAATCCGGGAAAACCTGAACCAGCAGCTCACCCTCTTGGACAAGCGCCACGAAGAACTGGACAAACTCATCCAGGAAGAACGCGTGCAACTGGAGACCCTCTCCGGACTCTCGGCCGAAGAAGCCAAAAACCACCTCATCGAATCGCTGAAAGACGAAGCCAAAAGCCAGGCACAGTCGTACATCAACGAAATTGTCGACGAGGCCAAACTCACGGCCAACAAGGAAGCCAAACGAATCGTCATACAGACCATCCAGCGAGTAGCCACGGAAACGGCCATAGAGAACTCCGTAACCGTCTTCCACATCGAGAACGACGAAGTAAAAGGCCGCATCATCGGCCGCGAAGGCCGTAACATCCGTGCCCTGGAAGCCGCCACGGGAGTAGAAATCGTAGTAGACGACACGCCGGAAGCCATCGTTATTTCCGCATTCGACCCCATCCGCCGCGAAATCGCACGCCTCGCCCTGCACCAACTCGTAACGGACGGCCGCATCCACCCGGCACGCATCGAAGAAGTCGTAGCCAAGGTACGCAAGCAAGTCGAAGAAGAAGTTGTCGAAACCGGCAAGCGTACCACCATCGACCTGGGCATCCACGGCCTCCATCCCGAGCTGATCCGCATCATCGGCAAGATGAAATACCGCTCTTCCTATGGCCAAAACCTCCTTCAGCACGCCCGCGAGACTGCAAACCTCTGCGCCGTGATGGCATCCGAACTCGGCTTGAACCCCAAAGTAGCCAAGCGCGCCGGACTTCTGCACGACATCGGTAAAGTACCCGACGAGGAACCCGAGCTGCCGCACGCAATCTTTGGCATGAAACTTGCTGAGAAATACAAAGAGAAGCCCGACGTATGCAACGCCATCGGCGCACACCACGACGAAATCGAGATGACCTCGCTGCTGGCACCCATCGTACAAATCTGCGACGCCATCTCCGGTGCACGGCCCGGCGCACGCCGCGAAGTCGTAGAAGCCTACATCAAACGACTGAACGACCTCGAGCAACTGGCCATGAGCTACCCCGGAGTGACCAAGACCTATGCCATCCAGGCAGGACGGGAGCTGCGCGTCATCGTCGGAGCCGACAAGATTGACGACAAAGCCACAGAGGAACTCTCCGGACAAATTGCCAAAAAGATACAAGACGAAATGACTTATCCCGGACAGGTGAAGATCACCGTCATCCGCGAGACGCGTGCCGTCAGCTTCGCCCGCTAAAGAAGATACACTTTCCCAACCCACTTGTTATAAAAAGCAATCAAAGTTCGTTAACCTTCCCCCTAAACAAAAAATCATTATGAGAAAAACATCTCTGCTCTGTCTGCTGCTCGCCGCCCTGATGGCCGCGCCGCCGACAACAAACGCATTCGCTGCGAAAAAAGAAAAGACCGAGACTTTCGCCGTCGGCGACAAGACTTTCCTGCTCAACGGCGAACCCTTTGTCGTAAAAGCCGCAGAACTTCACTACCCCCGCATCCCCCGTCCCTACTGGGAGCATCGCATCAAAATGTGCAAGGCACTCGGGATGAACACCATCTGTCTGTATGTCTTCTGGAATATCCACGAACAAGAACCCGGAAAGTTCGACTTCACCGGCAATAACGACGTAGCCGAATTCTGCCGCATAGCCCAGAAAAACGGAATGTACATCATCGTCCGCCCCGGACCCTACGTCTGCGCCGAATGGGAAATGGGCGGTCTGCCCTGGTGGCTGCTCAAGAAAAAAGATATCCGCCTGCGTGAACGCGACCCGTACTTCCTGGAACGCGTACGACTCTTCGAGAACGAAGTCGGCAAACAGCTGGCCCCCCTGCAGCTTTCCCGCGGCGGAAACATCATCATGGTGCAGGTCGAAAATGAATACGGCTCCTATGGCGAAGACAAGGAGTACGTAGCTGCCATACGCGACATGGTGCGGGAAGCCGGATTCACCGACGTTACTCTCTTCCAGTGCGACTGGAGTTCCAACTTCACCCTCAACGCACTCGACGATTTGGTATGGACCATGAAT
Source organism: Bacteroidaceae bacterium (assembly GCA_050946375.1). GTDB lineage: Bacteria > Bacteroidota > Bacteroidia > Bacteroidales > Bacteroidaceae > UBA1794. The sequence goes on from JBMNUT010000002.1 coordinate 41,574, forward strand.
TTCGGCACCGGTGCAAAAATCGACGACCAGTTCCGCAAACTTCAGGAAATCCGCCCCAACAGCCCGCTCATGTGCAGCGAATTCTGGAGCGGATGGTTCGACAAATGGGGAGCGCGGCATGAAACCCGCGACAGCAAGGACATGGTAGCCGGAATGCGCGAGATGCTTTCCAAAAACATCTCCTTCTCGCTCTACATGACCCACGGAGGAACCAGCTTCGGGCACTGGGCCGGAGCCAACAGCCCCGGCTTCGCACCCGACGTCACTTCCTACGACTACGACGCACCCATCAGCGAATCCGGACAAGCCTCGCCCAAATTCTGGGAACTGCGCGAGATGATGGCCGAATTCATGCCCAAAGGCAAGAAAATGCCCTCCGTGCCCAAAGCCATCCCCACCACCACTTTTGCCCAAGTGAAGCTCACCCAGGTGGCACCCCTCTTCAGCAATTTGCCCCAAGCCCAGGAGAGTCATGAAATCAAGACCATGGAAGAATTCGACCAAGGCTGGGGTTCGATGCTGTACCGCACAACCCTGCCCGAAATCAAGGGCCAGGGCAAGCTCACCCTTAATGAGGCACACGACTACGCACAGGTATTCATCGACGGAAAATACATCGGCAAACTCGACCGCCGCATCGGCGAAAAGGAAATCACCCTGCCCGCCTGCAAAAAAGGCGCACAGCTCGACATCCTGGTTGAAGCCATGGGACGCATCAACTTCGGCCGCGCCATCAAAGACTTCAAGGGCATTACCCAAAGCGTAGACCTCACAATCGACATCGACGGCAACCTCTTCACCGGAAGCCTCAAGAACTGGAAGACCTATCTCTTCCCCTCCTCCTACGAATTCAGCAAGGCACAGAACTATCAACCCCTGGCCAGCACCGAAAAAGCCCCGATTGGCTTCTACAAAGGCACCTTCAACATCAAAAAAGTAGGTGACACGTTCATCAACATGGAGCACTGGGGCAAAGGACTCGTATGGGTCAACGGCCATCCCATGGGACGCTTCTGGAACATCGGCCCGCAGCAAACGCTCTACATGCCCGGCTGCTGGCTCAAGAAGGGCGAGAACGAAATCATCGTGCTCGACATTGTCGGCCCGGAATCGCCCGTAGTAGAAGGATTGGATACGCCCATCATCGACCAGCTCCTCCACGCGCAACCCACCACCCACCGCACCGAAGGCCAAAACCTCAAGCTCGACGGTGAGACGCCCGTATTCACTTCCTCGTTTGCAGCCGGCAACGGATGGCAAGAGAAGAAGTTCGACACACCCGCCACGGGACGCTACGTCTGCATCGAAGCCCTCAATGGACAGACCGACAGCGAAGTGGCCGCAATAGCCGAGTTCTATCTGCTGGACGAGAAGGGCGAACGCATCCCCCGCGAAGGCTGGACCGTTCCCTATGCCGACAGCGAAGAGACCAAAACCGGTAACCGCGCAGCCGACAAGAGCTTCGATCTGCAGGAATCCACCTACTGGAGCACCGTTTCCGGCACGCTCTATCCCCATCAGATCGTCATCGACCTCGGGCGCGACTTCACCGTGACGGCCATCCAATACCTGCCGCGCATGGAAGACGGTGCGCCCAACAGCATCAAAGACTTCAAGATTTACGTGCGCAAGAGCGACTTCAAGTACTAAGCCGGCACGCACCTTTCCCCTCTTTCACCGAGGCTGCCTCCCCTACGCGGAGACAGCCTCGGCTGTTTTATGCGCCCCCGTCCGGCAAGTGAACAGGCACTTTCCGCAAAAAGATGAGGCAAAAAACGAGAAAAAGCACGCATCATGCTTGGAGATACCAAAAGAAAGCACTACCTTTGCACCCGCAAACAAGAAAAATGGCGGGATAGCTCAGCTGGTTAGAGCGCATGATTCATAATCATGAGGTCGCCGGTTCAATCCCGGCTCCCGCTACAAAGCCAAAAAACCGGGGTTCTTTCACTTGAAAGAACCCCGGTTTTTTATTTCCGTTCCAAGCCCCCGAGCCAGCCGGAGCCTTCAATATGCGACAGCGTTCCGCTGCTTCAGGAGACCGGCTGCTCCTCTTCTTCAGCCTCCGTATCTTGGGTATCAATACGATCCATTGCCAACTGCTCGCGGAACTGACGCGGAGAGACACCCAAGTTCTTCTTCACATACCGGCCGAAGAAAGACAAATCCGGAAAATCCAACTCGTAAGCCACCTCTTTGATACCCTTGTCCGACTGACGCAACAAGGTCTTCACATCGTTCAGCACGTAGCTCTGCAATATATCCGAAGCCGTTTCGCCGGCAACCTTCCGGCAAACAGCCGAAAGATACTTCGGAGATACATGAAGCTGCTTCGCATACCAGGCAACCTGCCGGGGCCGCGGATAGACCGAGCCGAGCAAATCCAGAAAACGGGCAAACAAATTCTCGCTCGAGCTGTAACTTGCCACAAAAGCCTTCTGCTCAAAATTGCGCATGATATCCGCAAACTCATACCACATGGCCCGAATCAGCGCATCGATTACCTTGCCCTGAAAATAAAACTTCCGCCCCGTCAGTTTTTCGTAGAGCAAATGATGATACTGTTCCCAGTTGTGCATCATTTCCGGCGGAAGCGACCAGATAGGGTTGTGCTTCAACACCAGCTTCAGCTTCCACGCATTGCCCGAAGCATAGGCCAACTGAATCAGATAATCCTGGGAAAAACCGATTCCGAAACCCGAAAAATCGGCACTCACCATACTCCGCTCCAAAAGACAATTGGGGCTACAAACGACCAAGTCGTTAGTTACAATCTCCCGATACTCACCATTTAAATAAACCGACGCCGTGCCCGATAAACAACACCATACAATACAAAAATCCGTGCGGATAGTTTGCCACGAATGGTTCAAACTATGCAAATCTTTTATAAGGAAAATGCGATCATCATAGTAGAGCAACATTTCTTTGACATCATCTTTCAGCGTATCGAACTTCAACCTTTTCTCCATAACCTTCTGGCATTTCCGTGCAAAGGAAAGGACTTAAAAAGAAAAAACAGGCGGCAAAGCCACATAATTAGTGTACTTTTCCGCTTTTCTTCAGCAATATAGACGAGAAAATGCCACTTTTTGGAGAAAAACACGCTCCGTTTCCCTGCGAAGAAAGCAACACTTTTGGCGAAAATAAATCCCCCAATCCGTCCGCCGCACAGCGGCAAACCCACTCGCAGTGAGCCACAAATCCGCAAATAAGCAGGCGATAATTTGTCGGGAATAGCCTCAAAGACGTACTTTTGCCGGCGCAATACATATCAACCTCAAAAACTTTTTCCTTATGAGACAGACATTTTTCCTCGTTTCCCTCTGTCTGGCGCTCACCGTAGCCGCCGGATGCAGCAACAAGTCCAGCAACGGGCAGCCTGCTGCCGCAGCCGACTCCGCGCAAGCGCAAGCCCCGGCACAGCAAAAGAGCATACAGTCGACGTATATTACCCAGGAAGAGTTGCGCACAAAACTCTTCGACTACACGGCCAAGGAGTTCAGCTTCCTGGGCGAACGCCCGTGCGTACTCGACATTTACGCCACGTGGTGCGGCCCCTGCAAGCAGCTGGCTCCCGTATTGGACGAGCTCGCTACGGAACTTGCCGGGCAGGTTGACTTCTACAAGCTCGACGGAGAGAAAGAAGCCGACGCCGCCAGCGCCATCGGGGTGCGGGCCTATCCTACCCTCCTGCTCATGGCTCCGGGCAAAAAGCCGATACTTCAGGTAGGTTCCCTGCCCAAAGACGTGCTCAGGCAGCTCATCCAGAAAGAATTGCTTCAGTAACTCCGACCGACGCGCCGGGCATATCGCCCCGCTTTCCGTCGGCACCACGCTCCACGCAGTGCCCCGCTCTCCCGCCGAGGAAGCAGGGCACTGCGTTTTTTCATGCCCGGCAGGAAGAGAAAACCGCCGCATCGCGGCGCGAAAACCCTTGCCTGTTTTTCTGAAAACCCTTGCATGTTTTCCCCAAAAGTCTTGCCTGTTTTTTCCAAAAGTACCGGGACTTTTCCCCCGCCGGGACGGGACTTCCGTACGGAAGCCGGGAGCTACTCTCCGCCCTGCCCCCGATATTCGACCACGAGGGCCAGCAACTCCTCGCCGTACTGCTCCACGATTTTCTTCCCCACATACGGCACACGTAACAACTCCTGCAGCGTCGAAGGCTGCAGATTGGCTATGCCCATGAGCGCCTTCTGCTGGAGAACCATATAGGCCGGCAGCCCCAAGTCGGTCGCGCGGCTGCTCCGCCAGCGGCGAAGCGCGTCGAACAATTCCGGGTGGAGCAGGTCGGACGGCACTTCCGCCTTTGCCTCGCCCCGCTTGCGCCGGGCGGTCTTTGCCGACTTCGGCTCGTCGGGCAGAAAGGCCAGAGCCCGTTCGGCCAGATAGCCCTGCACCTCGAAGCCCGTAGCGGCATAGCCCATGAGCCGCTGCTTGCAGCCCACGAGCAGGCGCGCCTCGGCCAAAGCCTCGCTCCAGCGCTTCTTCACCGTCTTATTGTCGCTCTCCACCGCCTCGGCCGCCAGCATAACGGGACGCAGCGCCTCCACCTGCCGACCGAAGTAGACGGCCGCCGCCGCAACGCGCTCCTGCAATCGGCGGGAAGCGGCCACGTCCGTCTCCGGCTCCAGCGCAAGGGGACGGTACTGGCGGGCAAACTTCTGGCTCACGTCCAGCACCTGCCCCGGCAGCAGGGCAAGCATCTCCTTCCACCGCGCCAGCAACTGCGGATAAGTGCGGTACATGTATTCGTCCAGCAGGCGCCCCAACCGGCCGAGCGCGGCCTGCATCGGGCGGAAGTCAAACAGTTCGTCGAGCAGCTTCAGGCGGAACAGGCGCCGGTCTTCCTCCAGACTTTCGGCCGAAGGCGGCTCCTCCTCCACGCGGCGGGTGAAGGCCGCAATCTCCGAATCGTCTATGAGGTTTCCCGCCACCAGCGGCCGGCTCAGCACCAAGCCCTGCAGGCTGCGGCAGCGCGACAAGGCGACGTAGACCTGACCATGCGCAAAAGACTGCCCGGCGTCTATGATGACGCGGTCGAAAGTCAGGCCCTGGCTCTTGTGAATCGTTATGGCCCAGGCCAGACGGAGGGGATAGTGGCGGAAAGTGCCCACCACGGTTTCCTCTATCTCGCGCGAGGCCTCGTTCAGCCGGTACTGCGTATTTTCCCAGACGGCCGGCTCCACGGCCACGGGCGATGCCCAGTCGTCGCACATGACCTCTATGCGTCCGGCCGAAAGGCAGTGCACCCGACCGATTTTTCCGTTGTAGAAACGGCGCGGCACCTCCGTATCGTTCTTCAGAAACATGACCTGCGCCCCCTCCTTCAGCCGCAGGCTCGGCGCGACGGGATACAGCGCTTCGGGGAAGTCGCCCTCCACTTCGGGCTCATACTCCCACGCCTTGCCGGGAAGCCGGTCGAGGCATCGCTCGTTGACCGCCTGCGCCTGCCAGTTGTGGGTCGTAAGCATGATGTAGCCGCGGGCCTCTTCCGGGCGGAAGCCGGGGCAGTAACGCTCGTTGAGTGCGGCCAATGCCGCCTCGTCGGGCACGCCGCCCTGGCGAATCCGGTTGAGCAAATCCAGAAAACGGGCATCGGTCTGGCGATAAACCGTCTGCAGTTCGATGGTTACATAGTGTGTTTTCTGCAAAGCATGGCTTCCGAAGAAGTAAAGCGTCTCGTATCCTCCGGCTTCCTGCAGGAGTTTCCGCTCGTCGTCCTTGGCTACGGGCGCCAACTGCTGCAGGTCGCCAATGAGCAAGAGCTGCACGCCGCCAAAAGGCTCGTCGCTGTGGCGGTAGAGGCGCAGCACGCTGTCCACCTGGTCCAGCAGGTCGGCGCGCACCATGCTCACCTCGTCGATGACCAGCAGGTCCAACGAGCGCACAATGCGCACCTTTTCGCGCGAAAGGCGCTGCGCCCACGGCTGCCGGCCGCTGCGGAGCGCGGGTGCGGCGCTGGGTATGTAGGGCGAAAAGGGCAACTGGAAGAAGGAATGCAGCGTGACCCCGCCGGCATTGACGGCAGCCACGCCCGTGGGAGCGGCCACAATCATGCGTTTGCGCGCCGCCGCTTTCAGCCGGCGCAGGAAAGTGGTCTTCCCCGTTCCGGCCTTGCCGGTGAGAAAGACGTGCTGCCCGGTCTCCTCCACGTAGCGGCGGGCCAGTTCGAGCTGCGGGTTGGTTTGTTCGTTCATGAGCGCATCGGGTGGGAAAAAGCGCCTGCGCTCCGCGCAAAAAGGGGCAGCACTTTTCAGCAAAAGTGCCGGCACTTTCCGAGAGAAGAGGCAGGGCTTTTCGGAGCAAATTGAAGTGCAAAGATAGGCATTCGCCCCGACAAGAAAACGGAGGCGGCACGAGAAAATGGCGCAAAAGGCGCATTGTTTGCCGGAAAATGCCGACCTTTGCAGCCAAAATTAACTCAACCCCTTTAAAAATTATGACTATCCAGAAACCAAAAGGTGAAGTGCTCCACGGCATACTGCTGATGGTTCTCTTCTCATTCTCTGCATTTTACATCGCAGAGATTCCCGTTGTCCGCCAACTCTCCCTCAGCCCGCTCATCGTGGGCATACTCCTCGGCATGCTTTATGCGAACAGCTTGCGCAACCGCCTGCCCGAGACGTGGGTGCCGGGCATCAAGTTCTGCACCAAGCAGGCCCTGCGTACGGGAATTGTGCTGTACGGTTTCCGGTTAACGCTGACGGATGTGGCCGCCGTAGGCATACCTGCCATCATTATCGACGCACTGATTGTGGCAGGCACGCTGCTGATTGGCGTAGTGGCGGGGCGGTTGCTGCGCATGGATGCCGACACGGCACTGATGACCTCTACGGGCAGCGCCATTTGCGGCGCGGCGGCTGTGCTCGGCGCAGAGCCGGTGGTGCGCTGCGAGGGGCACAAAACGGCCATTGCCGTATCGACTGTCGTCATTTTCGGCACGATTTCCATGTTTCTCTACCCGATTCTCTACCGGAGCGGGGCACTTTCCGGCCTGAGCGACGCGGCAGTGGCCGTCTACACGGGCAGCACGCTGCACGAAGTGGCGCACGTGGCCGGAGCAGGCAATGCGATGGACCCGACCGACGCCCTGGGAATTGCCGGAACGGCCACCATTACGAAGATGATACGCGTCATGATGCTGGCTCCCGTGCTGCTCCTCATGGGCTTTGCGCTGGCGCGCGTACGCAAAAGCCCTGCACAGACGGGCAAGAGAAAGGTAACCATCCCTTGGTTTGCCTTCAACTTTCTAATCATCATCTGCCTCAACACGCTGCTCCAGCACCTCTGCGGAGCGGAAAGCGTGAAGGATATTCCCCTGAACGGCATCATCGAATACATCGACACCTTCCTCCTGACGATGGCCATGACGGCACTTGGCGCGGAAACCTCCATCGATAAATTCCGCCAGGCAGGCGCAAAGCCTTTCCTCCTGGCCGGTGTGCTCTGGGTGTGGCTCATGGGCGGCGGATATCTCATGGCGCGCTACCTCATCCCCCTGCTGGGCTGAGCGAAAGGCAGCAGTACACAACCGAACGATGCCCGGGGCTTCCGACTGGAAACTCCGGGCATCGCCGTAACAAGTCTTGCCTGTTGCGCGGAAAAGTCTTGCCGCTTTTGCAAAAAAGTCTCGGCACTTTTTCCGCAGAGTGCCGCACCTTCTTCCTGGCAGCGGCCGCCCGCTCCGTTCCTCCGCCGGCCTCTTCCGCCGCCGGGGGCTACGCCTCCTGACCGGGCGTGCCTACGGGATGCAGGCCCATCGCCTCGGCTTTCTGCAGAAGATAGGCGTAAGCCGCGTCGTGCTCATTGGGTATTTCGCCGTTCAGGATGGCATCTTTGATAGCCGCCTTCAGCTCGCCCACCTCGGCACAGGGGGATAGCCCGAAGACCGCCATGATTTCCTCGCCGCGCACGGGCGGTTGGAAGTTGCGGATGCGGTCGCGTTCCTCCAAGTCAATCAGTTTTTGGCGGACGAGGCGGAAGTTATCCAGAAAGCGCTGCTTCCTTTGCTCATTCTTCGAGGTGATGTCGGCCTCGCACAGCGTCATCAGGTCGTCAATGTCGTCGCCCGCTTCAAAAAGGAGCCGCCGAACGGCCGAATCCGTTACCTCTTCGTCGGCAATGGCTATGGGCCGCATGTGCAGATCGACCAGCTTTTTCACATATTTCATCTGCCTTTCGCCCATCGGGAGCTTCATTCTGCGGAATATCGCCGGCACCATTTTCCCGCCGACGTAGTTATGATTGTGAAAGGTCCAGCCCAATCGCGGCTCCCACCGCTTGGTTGCCGGCTTTCCTATGTCGTGCAGGAGCGCGGCCCAGTGCAGCCACAGATTTTGCGGCGCGGCTTTCGCCACGTTGTCCAGCACTTCGAGCGTATGGTAGAAGTTGTCTTTGTGTGCACGCCCGCTGCGGACTTCCACGCCCTGCAGGCGTTTCAGCTCGGGGAAGATGCGGTCGAGCAAACCGCACTCGTCCAGCAGGACAAAACCCACGGAGGGCGGCAGCGGAGCGAGGATGATTTTGTTCAGTTCCTCCGTCACTCTTTCGGCAGAGACGATGCTTATGCGGTCGGCGTTGCGGGACAATGCCTCAAAGGTCTGGGGCTCTATCGAAAAACCGAGCTGCGTGGCAAAACGCACGCAGCGCATCATGCGCAAAGGGTCGTCGCTAAACGTAATATCCGGGTCGAGCGGCGTACGAAGTATCTTGTCTTCGAGGTCATAGAGGCCGTCAAACGGGTCGACCAGCTCGCCGAAACGGGAATTGTTGAGGCACACGGCCATCGCATTCACGGTGAAATCCCGCCGGTTCTGGTCGTCTTCGAGCGAACCGTCTTCCACGATTGGCTTGCGCGAGTCGTGGCTGTACGACTCTTTGCGCGCACCTACAAACTCAATCTCCATGCCCTTCCACTTGACTTGTGCCGTGCCGAAATTGCGGAACACCGCCAGATTGGCCCGCTTGCCCAGGCGTTTGGCAAAAGCGGTGGCCAGCTCGATGCCGCTTCCTACGGTCACAACGTCGATATCCGTAGAGGGCCGTTGCAAAAAGAAGTCGCGCACCCAGCCGCCTACCACGTAACATTCCCGCCCGAGCTCGTCGGCCGTTTCGGAAATGAGGCGGAAGACCGGGCGGTCGAGTGCCTGCTTCAGTTCGTCAAGACGCGTGTCTGTCATCGAATAGTCTTTGTTTTTTCGGAGCGCAAAGATACGTTTTTTAGCCAAAACTGCAGGGCGAAAGCCGAGGATTAGCAGAAAAACCGTACATTTGTGGCAATACGAAAAAGAAAAAGACTATGGACAATCACCAAAAAGCGCTGGCACTTTTCCGAAAAGGCGCAGCACTTTTCGCAATTTGCGCCGCATGTTTTTCGGCCACCTCCTGCGACGACAGCCAAAAGCAGGAAGAGCGGGCCCGGGAAATCTATGCACAAGCCGAAGAAGCCTTCCACAACGGCGACGACGAACTGGCCTACCGCCTCATCGACAGCATCAAGACTTCCTGCCCGAAAGCCTTCGAGACACGGCAGAAAGGGCTGGACCTGAAGAACCGCATCGTCATCACTTCCGCCCAGGAGCAGATAGCCTTGGCCGACAGCATGCGCCTCGCTCTGGAAGAACAGGGCCAGAAACTGCGCCAAGGGCTTAAACTCGTGAAAGACGCACAATACGAAGAAGAAGGAAACTACATAGCCCCCTCGCAGCTGGACGAGGCCAACCGCTCGCGTTCCTACCTGCGCGCCCAGGTGAGCGAAGGGGGAAATCTGGTACTGACCTCGGTGGCCCGCTCCGGACGTGCCGTGCAGCACAACGGAATCTGCGTGCGGCTGGGCGACAAGGAGGTGCGCTCCGCCCGCGGAGAGGCATTCACTCAGGGCGCGGGACGCAAGGTGGACTACACCGAGACGCAAGGCGCCCGCGACATTGCGGCCTTCATTGCCCAAAACGAGGGGGAGAATCTGAAACTCGACTTCCTCACTTCCTCCGGCGCGGTGGCAGTTCCGCTCACGGCCGCCGACCGCAAGGCCATTGCCGCCGTATATCGCTGCTACGAGAACCTGGCCGAAATCGAAAAGCTCAAGAAGGAAACGGAAGAAGCCTACGTGAAAATCCGTTTTTACGAGAAGAAAAGCCAGGAGCGGCGCCCGCCCCACAGCTAAGCGGCGGGACACTTCCCCATCGCCGCGCCGCGTCCCCGCTCAGAGAGCCGCGCCGGTGCCGCCCGCAAGCGACGGATAAGTGTGGCCAAAGCGCGCCTCCACGTCGTCCAGGATGCGGAACAGTTCGTCCAATGTGTCGGCACGGAGCATGGCAACCCGCGTAGTCCGGAAGTCAGGAAGCCCCTTGAACAGGACCGAAGCGGCAAGGTGGCGGCGCACATGTATTACGCCATGCCGCTCGACGAGGCTCGCGCTGAGCCGTCCGTCGCTGCGCTCCTGCGCCTGACGCACGCTCTCCCGCGCCTGGCGCCGCAGCACATCGAGATACCAGCCGAAGGGCTTCGGCTCGGGCAGGCTGCCGGTCTGCAGGAAATGCTTTACCTCTTCGAATATCCACGGCCGCCCGAACGTGGCACGGCCTATCATGATTCCATCCACCCCGTAGCGCGAAAACGCCTCGGCCGCCTGCACGGCTGAAGAAATGTCGCCGTTCCCAATGATGGGAATGGCCATGCGCGGATTGTTTTTCACCGCCCCGATGAGCGACCAGTCTGCCGTCCCCGTGTACATCTGTGCGCGGGTACGGCCGTGAATCGTCAGCGCTTGGATGCCACAGTCCTGCAACTTTTCGGCCAGGTCTACGATGATTTTGCTCGAATCGTCCCATCCGAGGCGCGTTTTCACCGTAACGGGAATGCGGACGGCCTGCACCACGGCGCGCGTAATCTCGAGCATTTTCGGAACATCGCGGAGCATTCCCGCACCCGCGCCCTTGCCCGCCACCTTTTTCACCGGGCATCCGAAGTTGATGTCCAGCACGTCGGCCCCCGCGGCCTCTACGCGCCGCGCGGCTTCGGCCATGGCTTCCGTGTCGCGCCCATAGATTTGCATGGCCACGGGGCGCTCCTTCTCCGAAGAGATGCCCAGCTTCTGCAACGTGCTCGGCACGTCGCGCACCAGCGCGTCGCACGAAATGAATTCGGTATATACCATGTCCGCGCCAAACTCCTTGCAGAGCAACCGGAAAGCCGCATCGGTCACGTCCTCCATCGGCGCAAGCATTACGGGTTTCTCACCCAGTTCGATCGATCCTATCTTCATGTTTTTCTCAAAATATGCAGTCCTCCCCTTCGCCGCGGCGCGACAACGGGCGCACGGCGCCGCACCACTTAGCCCCAAGTGCCGTCACTTTTCCGGAAAAGGCCCGACAGTTTTCACCAAAAGTGCTGCATGTTTTCACCAAAAGTGCTGCCGCTTTTCAGCCCAAGCGCAGGCGAATACGACGAAAGGCGCAGACGAAACGGGGCACAAAAATACGCTTTTTCCCGCAGCACGCTGCACATTTTAGCCCAAGGAGCCGCAGATTCTCCCAAAAAAGACTTACTTTGCACCTTGATTCACAACCCCAAACTCCCTGAACAACGCAGGAAATACCGAAACCCCTGCAAGGGAAACAGATGCCCAAAGAGCTACAAAACGCCACAACCCACCGGCCCATGACTGCAAAACGCAAGAATATTCCCACCGAAGTCGCAACCCTGAATCTTAAAATATCTGCCGCAACAGCACGAAACTGGACGCGGCTGAACGTAAACACGCCTCAAAATCGGTTAAAAGGCCGAGCCAACAAAACGCGCTCGGAGCGCCTTTTCGTACCGACCGAATACCTTAGCCACCGAAACAACCAGGCTTTAGTGGAAAACGCCGTAGCCTACATACGCCAACACCAACTTTCCACAGAAGAAGCCCTCTATTCGCTCGGTCTTAACCTGCTGCGCAATTGCCCATTGAGCCAGCGCGCCCAACAACTCGTACAAGACTTCCTGACAGAAAACAGTTACCCAACAAACAGTTACCTGGCCGAAACATTTCCTTTCCCACGCGACGAACGGGATTTTCTGGGAGCAGTCTACCAAAGCCTCGTAGCCGAAGGAGAAAAGAATACACGAGGCTCCTATTTTACCCCACCCACCATCGTGGACAAGATGTGCGAGGGGCTGACCATCGGGAGTGAGACAAAAATCTTAGACCCTTGCTGCGGTAGCGGGGCATTCCTACTGCATATTCCCGGGACATGCCCCGAAAATCTGGAAGGCATAGACCTCGATCCCATCGCCGTGCTGCTGGCTAAATTCAATTTCTTTGCCCGTTTTCCGCAAACACACATAGCCCCGCCCATCCGGCAGGCGGACTTCCTGACAGAAAGCGGCAGCACTTCTGCAAAAAACTCACAAGACTTTTCCGCAAAACATGCGGCACTTTCAATCAAAAGTGCTGCCCCTTTTCCCGAAGCGGGCTACGACCTCATCATCTCTAACCCGCCCTGGGGGGACAAAACCAAGAAGAGTCTTGCCGGAATGCCCTTCATCACTTCCCGCGAGAGCTTCTCCTATTTCATTGTCCAGGCACACGAATACTTGCGCCCCGGCGGGCAAATTCGCTTTCTCTTGCCTGAGTCTATTCTCAATGTGCGGCAACATGCCGACATCCGGCGCTACCTGATGGAACAAAACACGCTGGCTGCGGTCAACTTTCTGGGAAAAGTTTTTTCCAAAGTCACCACAAGTTGTCTTGCACTGACTCTGACCCAAACAACAAAACCCTCGCAAGAAATCTGCATACAAGGCAAGGGAACCCCCTATTCCCTACCGCGCCAAAACCTAAGCTACGGGCCGAATTGCGTCTTTCCCTTGCTGCGCGACATCGACCGACGCATCATTTTACAAGTGGAGCGCCGAAGGAAACAAGATTTGTCGCGCAGCAAATGGGCGTTAGGCATCGTGACCGGCGACAATCGCGGCAAGCTTTCGCCCGAACAGTTGCCCGGCATGGAACCTATTTACACGGGTAAAGAAGTAAACCGATACGCATTGCAAGCTCCACGCAACTATATTTTTTATAAGAAAGAAGAGATGCAACAAGTAGCCGACGAGGCTCTCTATCGGGCGACACCCAAGATTATCTACAAATTCATAGGAAAGAAGCTGGCGTTCGCCCTCGACCTCTCGGGAAGTCTGGTGCTCAACAGCGCCAACATACTTGTGCCTTCTGTCGAGAACCTCTCAATCCGCGCTTTACTGGCCCTGCTCAATTCGGAACTTTACCAGTATCTGCATCTAAAACTCTTCGGAGAAATCAAAATATTGCAAGGCAACTTGGTGCAACTTCCACTCCCCTTTCTTACAGAAGAGGAAGACAAACTGCTCGCTTCATGCGTAGAACGCATCGAAGAAGCAGGCATGGATGAAAAAATACAGGCCTTCATCTATCAATTTTACGGCCTCGATCCGGAAATGGTGATACATATAAAAGAAGAACTCCATGGAAAAACTGAAAGAAACCCTCGATGAACTGTTCCAAAAATGGCAAGAAAAAGACGCACAAGGAGCAGCCCACTTCGCTACTGAAGGGCAAGAAAGAGAAATTATCTACCCCTTCAATCCCATAGAGCGTACCATCGCCCATCTGCTTGAGGCGCAGGTTTTGGATATTACGCAGTATGAAACCATACGTCGTGCCTATCTCGAACGCAACAAGTACCTGAATTTATACGAACTCGCCCCGCGCACTTTCGGAGAAACATGGGGACAAAAGCACATACAAGAGATAGTTCCGCAAACATGTCTCCCTTCCAAACAACTCGACCCGCAATACGAAGGTCAATATGACCTATGGCTTCCCGGCATCCGCATAGAGATAAAGGCTTCGCGGGCCGCGCGCAAGCAAAGTGGAGGCTCGCTAAGCGAAAAGGCATTATACAGCACTTCGCCGGACAAGTTCGAGATGAATTTCCAGCAGATTAAGCCCGCTTGTGCCGATGTCTTCGTATGGATCAGCGTTTGGCGTAATACTATCCGCTACTGGGTGCTCTCGTCTGGAGAAGTGAGCAGCAACAAATACTACTCCAAAAAGCAACACCGCGGCAACAGCGGCGAAGGACAGCTCCGGATCAAGCACAGCAATATCGAAGAATTCGAGCCCTTTTCTGTAGCAGCGGACGGCATCTACGAAGCCATCCTCGAGGCCGCAAAACGAAAGTAGCGCCACTCTGCGGAAAAACATGCGGCACTTTTCCCGAAAACAAGCAAGGCTTTTTTCGGAGAGATGCAGTACTTTTGCAGGCCACATGCGGCGACAGACCGACCCGCCCGCTGAAGAAAATACCGACCTATGCAACACGAAGAATACAAACAAGAAGCGATTGAAATCATGGCCCCCGCAGGCTCGCGCGAGTCACTTGCCGCAGCCATCCGGGCAGGGGCAGACTCCGTCTACTTCGGGGTGGAGCACCTCAACATGCGCGCCCACTCGGCCAAGACGTTCACCCTGAACGACCTGCCGGAAATTGCAGAACTGTGCGCCCGGAGCGGCGTAAGAAGCTACCTGACGGTCAACACCATTCTCTACGATGAAGACCTGGAACTGATGCGCCGCACCCTCGATTCGGCCCGCGCGGCCGGCATCTCGGCCGTCATTGCCTCCGACGTTGCCGCACTAAGCTACGCACGGAGCATCGGACTGGAGGTGCATCTTTCCACACAGCTCAACATCAGCAACGCCGAAGCCCTGCGCTTCTACGCCCAGTTCGCCGACGTAGTCGTACTGGCGCGCGAGCTGAACCTGAAGCAGGTGCGCCACATCTACGAAACCATACGGCGGGAACAAATCTGCGGCCCCTCGGGACGCCCCGTACGCATCGAGATGTTTTGCCACGGCGCGCTGTGCATGGCCGTCTCCGGCAAGTGCTATCTTTCGCTGCACGAGCAAGGCTCTTCGGCCAACCGCGGGGCGTGTGTGCAGATTTGCCGCAGGGGTTACCTCGTCAAGGACCGCGACTCGGACGTGGAACTCGAGGTGGACAACCAATATATCATGTCGCCGAAGGACCTGAAGACGGTGCGCTTCATGGACGAGATGCTGGAGGCCGGCGTGCGCGTCTTCAAGATTGAGGGAAGAGCACGCGGCCCGGAATACGTAAGCACCGTAACAAGCTGCTACAAGGAAGCCGCCGAAGCCTGCTGCCGGGGCGACTTTACGGAAGAACGCAAGGACGAATGGGACCGCCGGCTCGCCACCGTCTTCAACCGGGGCTTCTGGAACGGCTACTATCTGGGGCAACGCCTCGGCGAATGGAGCACGCGCTACGGCTCGAGCGCTACGGAAACGAAAGTCTACATAGGGCGCGCCGTGAAATACTTCACGCGCCTTGGCGTAGCGGAGTTCGTGGCCGAGGCCGGAACGCTGCAGCGCGGCGACAAATTGCTCATCACCGGCCCGACAACCGGGGCGCTCTACCTGACCCTCGAAGAGGCGCGCGTCGAGCTGAAACCCGTGGAAACCGTGGAAAAGGGCGTGCACTTCTCCGTAAAGACGCCCGCCAAAGTGCGCCCCAGCGACAAGCTCTACAAGATAGTGCCCGCCGCTCAGGTGAAAGACCGCATGCAGCGCTGGCAGGAAGCGCAGGCCGCCCGCGGCTGCGAGTGAGCAAGAAACCGGAAAAAGGCCCGGCACTTTTCGGGAAAAGCCCTGCATGTTTTTCGCAAAAGCGCCGCCTGTTTTTTACGAAACACCATAGGATATGCAAAAATACATCTACGAGCTCGAAATGAAAGTGCGCGACTACGAATGCGACTTGCAAGGCATCGTTAACAACGCGAACTACCAGCATTACATCGAACACACGCGCCATGAATTCCTCTCCGCCACGGGTCTGAGCTTCGCCCGCCTCCACGAAGAGGGCGTAGACCCGGTGGTCGCACGCATAAGCATGGCCTTCAAGACTCCGCTGCGCAGCGGAGACATCTTCGTCAGCAAGCTCGCCCTGCGAAAGGAGGGCATCAAGTACGTCTTCCTGCAGGACATCTTCCGCAAATCCGACGGCCGCATCTGCCTGAAGGCAAGCGTAGAGACGGTATGCATCATAGGCGGACGGCTGGGCGACTGCAGCCTCTTCGACGAAGCCTTCCAACCCTACCTCAACCCATGAAGCCCAATCCGCAAGAGACCCTCGCCACGCTGGCACTGACCCGCATGCGCGGCATCGGAGCGCATACGGCCCGCGCCCTTCTGCAGGCCGCCGGGAGTGCAGAGGCACTGTTCGCCCTGTCGGAAGACGGGCTGGAAGAGCTGATTCCCGGCTGCACCCCGAAGCTCAAGGCTGCCCTCGCCGACCGCAGCGAGGCGCTCCGCTATGCCGAAGCGGCATGCCAAGCCGCCGAAAAGGGCGGCTATCGCATCGTTTCCTACTGGGACGACGACTATCCGGAGCGCCTGCGCGAGTGCGAAGATGCGCCGCCCGTGCTCTACTACCGCGGCACGGCTTCGCTGAACACGGCCCATTCCGTAGCAATCGTAGGCACTCGCCGCATGACGCCCTATGGCTCTTCGCTGTGCGAGGCCTTCGTTCGCGACCTGGCCAGCCTCTGTCCCGGAACTCTTGTAGTGAGCGGGCTGGCATACGGCGTCGATATTTGCGCGCACCGCGTCGCTTTGGCCCACGGGTTGCCCACCGTCGGCGTACTGGCCCATGGCATCGACACGATTTACCCGCCCCTCCACCGCAATACGGCGGCGGAAATGACCCGAAGGGGAGGCGTACTGACGGAGTTCCCCGTAGGAACGCGCCCGGAGCGCCAGAACTTTGTGCGAAGGAACCGCATCATTGCCGGAATATGCGAGGCCACGCTCGTAGTTGAGTCTGCTTCCAAGGGAGGAGCGCTGATTACTTCTGGAATTGCGCAGAGTTACAACCGCGAATGTTTTGCCTTTCCCGGGCGGATCGGCGACGAATATTCGGAAGGGTGCAACCGCCTTATCCGAGACAACAAGGCCGCGCTCATCACTTCGGCGGAAGATTTTGCAAAAGCCCTCAACTGGACGCAGGGAAAGGAGGGGCAGAAGCCCGTCGTACAGCGGGAACTTTTTCCCGAACTGACTGCCGAGCAGGAGAAAGTGGTGCAGGTCTTGCGCCGTTTTCCCGAAGGGGCTCCGCTCAACACGCTGGTCGTAGAGTGCAATCTGCCCGTATATCGGCTCTCGGCGCTGCTGTTCGAACTGGAAATGAAGGGCCTCGTCCGCCCGCTTTACGGGGGACTTTACCGCCTATTAGGCTGAACGCTGGGTGCAAACCGCCGCCACCCTGCCCCAAGACCATCGGGCCCCTACACCCCAACCGCTGCCGCCACCGGCCGGAAGCCGCGCAGTACGTCGCGACCGCCATTGCCGCTTTCCTCAAAAAGCCCTGTCCCTTTCTCCCAAAAGTACCGACACTTTTGCGCAAAAGCGGCAAGGCTTTTCCGCAAGAGAGGCGGCACTCTCCGGGGGCACTGCCCCATTCCTTCGCGCCAATCCCCTGCTCTCCGCCCCGAAAGGCCCTGCCCGCAGCGGGAAAAGGCAGGCACACAAACCAAAAGCGGTGCATCGCCCTAATGGGAAATGCACCGCTCATCACTTTAATTCCTATCTACGAATTACCTCATTCTTCCTTTGGAACAATTACTTTCATCCACAGTTCCGGCATCCAGAGCTTGAGCGCGTCGTAATACCACTCGGTGTAAAGCATCGAACCGTCGGGTGAAAGCCGATATCTCATGCGGCTGTCGCGGCCTTTGAACATGTCCAATGCAGAACCGGTGATGCGCTCTACGTAAATAGAGTCGCTCTGTATCTCATAAGTGCCCTTGTCTCGGATGTTAGTCTTGCCGCTGCTCAACATATTCATGTTGTAAAACGAGCCATCCCGACGCAGAACTTTAAATTCATACATATATTCTATGCCACCGTTGCGGAGGTTTCCTTCTTCTTTCACTACACGCTGCCAGATTCCCACGAGGGGATTCTTCTTTTTATCCTGTGCTCCTGCGCCGAAGGGCAACGAGAAGAGCAAACTTGCTGCCAGTAAGCAGCCCAAAAGACGATATGCTTTCATGATTTCCAGGTTTTACTTTGTTATGGTTTCACTTCAGGTTCGTAGTAAGACCGCCGCATCAATGTTCCACATCAAACTCGGGAGCTTCGATTCGGATATACAGTTCCGGCGTCCAGGACTGGGTCTCGGTGTTGTACCACTCGGTAGTTAGCGTCTTTCCGCTCGAGTCCAAATGATATTTCATCTGGCTTTCCCGTCCGGCGAAGCCGGGATACGGCGAATCGACGATGCGCTCTACATAAGAAGTGTCGCTCGAAATTTCAAAAGTGCCTACATGTATGATAAAAGCCTTCTTCTCGTGCGTATCCATCTGGTAGAATGAGCCATCTTCGTTGAGGAATTTGAAAATTGGCAAGTACTTCACCGTCGGAAGGGGATAGGACTGTTGATACATGGCCTTCTGCCATACACCAACGATGGTAGGCTTTTTATCGACTTGCTGCGCGCTGACCCCGGAAAACGGGACGAGCAACACCATACTTACGGCAAGGATACCTCGGATAAATGCTGATGTTTTCATAGCGATAAAGGTTTAGGTTTCACCAACAAAGATACAGTTTTTTATCATTGCCCAAAACTTTTCGGAAAAAAAACACTGCTTTTCAAGAAAAAATAATCACTCGCTCCGCCTGAAAGCAGGGCAGCACGCGGAAAAAGCCTCCCGTCCTCTCCCCGGAAGCCCTGCGCAGGCCGGAAAAAGCCCTGCCGCTTCGGGAGAAAAGTGCCAGGACTTTACGAAAAAAGTGCTGCCGCTTTTCGCGAAAAGTGGCAAGAGTTTTCGCAAAAAGCGGCAAGAGCATTCGCAAAGAACGGCAGAACCTTTCCAGCCGTCCACGGCAAAGGGATACAAAACGGGCCGGCAGAAGACTGCCGACCCGTATAACGACAGGGAAGCGTGCGGCAAAGGAAAACCGACACTACGGCTACAAGGGCAACTCAACCTTCACGTACATTTCCGGCTGCCACTTGCCGGTCTCAGAGTTAAACCACTGGGCATAGAGAATTTTCCCGTCCGCGTCGAGCCTGTACTTCATGCGCCCTTCGCCAGCCTTGCCCCCGTTCAAGGCCGAAGGCAATAGCTTCTCCACATAAGTGCTGTCGCTGGTCATCTCATACGTGCCCTGCTGGGTGAAGAGGGCCTGCTCTTGTGCCGTGTTCAGGTTGCACATCGAGCCGTCGTTGCCCAGTATCTTGAAAATTGGGGCACGCCTCAACTGCACTTTAGAGTCGTTAATTATGTAGAGCGCAGCCTGCCACACTCCGGCAATGGGATACTTGCCGCGGCTCTGCGCGGCTGTCTTCACGGGAACAAGGGCGGCAAAGAGTAATGCAGCCGCCGAAAATCTCAGGAAATTGCGTATCTTCATAGCGTATAACATTAAGATTTGCGGGCAAATATAGCGCATAAGAAAAAAAAAAAACAAGTATATCATGCTTTTTTGCACGAAATCTATTTTATAAAGTATATACAGTTCCCGTGCATACGTCCACAGCGGACGGGTGAAAGAGGCGGAAGAAACCGGAAAAAGCCCTGCCGCTTCGGGAGAAAAGTGCCGGGACTTTACGGAAAAAGTGCTGCCGCTTTTCGCGAAAAGTGGCAAGAGTTTTCGCAAAAAGCGGCAGCAGGTTTAGCTGAAACGGCCTATACCGACATGCCCGAAGGCTGCCACCCGTGGCCGGAAGCGGCGGGACGGCTGGGCGAGCGGTGCTGCACGGAGACGGCGGCCACCTGCTCCAGTCGGGTAGCAATCACGCCGGCCGCGCTGCGCGCCCATGCGGGAAATTCTTCCTTGGGGCGATAGGTGCGGGCAAAATCGACAAGGGTGTGAGGTCGAAGCCGTCGGATATGATGCCCGCGCCGTAGCGCGCCGCGTCGAAAGCGTTACACTCCTGCTCCACATGGGTAGGCACCATCATCACCGGCTTGCCCATGAACAGGGCCTCGCATACGGACTCAAAGCCGGCAGTCGTGGCATAAGCCCGGCAGTTGCTCATGCTCCGCAAGAACGATTCGCCGTCGGGCTGGAGCAGAACGAGCGTGTCGTCCACCGTCTCGGCCAGAGGCGCTTCGGGGTCGCGGCGGTAGAACTGGAGGCGAACCTGCGGGTGTCTGGCGTGCCAGGCGAGCAACTCTTCTACGAAACCGGCGTTGAGCATGTAGCCATGCACATAGTCGCCCTCGCCCGGCTTGCTG
Organism: Bacteroidaceae bacterium; assembly: GCA_050946375.1. Lineage (GTDB taxonomy): Bacteria > Bacteroidota > Bacteroidia > Bacteroidales > Bacteroidaceae > UBA1794. Next base: position 61,863 of record JBMNUT010000002.1, read on the forward strand.
CGCAAAACCTCGGCACGCAGCAGGGGCGGCACGACTACCAGCCCCGCGCGTTCGTCGGCGGGCAGAGGATAGAAGGAAAGAGCCAGGCACTCGGCCGACTCAAGGCACGTAAGGCGCGTGAAGAAGCGCAGCATGCGCAGCCGCCGACGCCCGCTGAAAAGAGGAAAGGCAAACTGCGGATGGAGAAAAATGTACTGGTGGGCAATGCACACTTGCGGTATGGAAGGAGCGCAAAACAGGTAGGTCAGTCCGCAAATCACTTCGTAGAAATTCACCACTACGTCGGCGCCGCTGCGCTCAATCTGCTCCTTCAACTGACGCACGGAGCGCATGCAACGGGGCAGATGCCTGCATCCGTTGAGCGCACTCCGCAGGAGATTGCCCCGCTTGCCGTCGGGGTCTACCTCGATTCCGGGGCTGAAAAAGCGCGAAACCGGAGCCTTGATGCGGGAGAGGAAGAAGTCCGGAAGCTCGGCAGTGGTACTGCTTTTCCCTACGAGCGCACCGACTACTTCGTGGCCGCGTGCCGTCAGGATTTCCTCGAGTGCTACGGCCTGAGTCAGATGGCCGTGGCCTTCGCCTTGAACGATGAATAGGTATTTCATTTTTCTATGTCGTCTTTTCTTTTTGGGCATTGCAAAAATGAGCTGAAATTGTTACATAGGAAATACAAGCACGTTACTATATTATTAAAAGCCCTGCGCCCCTATCGGAACAGAGCGCGCAGGCGCAGCCCGTAGCCCGCCAGCTCGCGGCGCAGGAGGCGCGGGTCGGTGCCGGTGGCGCGCTGCAGCAACTGCCAGAAGCGCGGGCCGTGGTTCATCTCGACCGTATGGCAAAGCTCGTGACAGACTACGTAATTCACCAGATGCAGCGGCAGGAGCACCAGGAAGAGGCTCAGCGAGATGTCTTTTGCCGAGGAGCAGCTGCCCCAGCGGCTGTGCATCTTGCGCACGTGTACCGCCCCGTAGGCGAATCCGTGCTGCCGCGCCTGCGCCTCGACGAGGGGCGGCAGGGAGCGCAGTGCGGTGCGCCGCATCGTGTTGAGCGCTACCTGGCGCACGGCGGCCTGCACCTCGGGGCGCGAAGTGTCGTAGCGGCAAGGCAGAAGCAGGCGGTAAGCGCTGGGCGAGCCTGCGGGCCAGCTCTCCAGACGCAGGGCGGAGAGGTCGGACTGCGCCAGCGCAAAGCTGTAGAGAGGAGCTTCAATCCGGAAACCGGGGACAAACGTTTCGCGCGGGGCGGCGCGCCCGCGCAGGCGGAGGAGGTCGCTTTCGCGGCTGCGGAGCACGGCTTCCACATCGGTGCGACGCACTCCGGGCGGGCAAGTGACGCGCAACTCCTCGCGGTTCGGGTAGCGAAAGATGAAACTGCGGGCCCGTTCGTTGGCAACGAGGCGCACGTGCCCCAGCAAAGGATGGTCGAAATCGGCTAAATCAGCAGGCATAATCAACCGCCAAAGATACGAATCTTTTCGTTAGTGCCTGCACTTTTCCGAAAAAGTGCAGGCACTTTACGCAAAAAGGCGAGACACTTTTTCCGCAAAAATGCAAGGCATTTGCGAAAAAAGGAAGCCCAAAAAGAGCAAAGATAGGGAAAGATGGAGTATCTTTGCCCGTCGAAATAATTTTTTGTCCCTGAATAAATGAGTGAAACTCCCTTGCAACTCATCGACATCGACCAGGTGCTGCGCGAGAAAGCGCCAAGCAAATACCGCTACATACCCCGGTTTGTAGTCAACTACTTGCGCCACATCGTGCACGAAGACGAGCTGAACCAGTTCATTCGCAGCGCGCATGGGCTGAAAGGAGTAGACTACTTGCACGCCATCCTGCGCTTCCTCAACGTAAAGATACGGCTCGAAGGCGAGAAAAACCTCCCCCCGGCCGACGCCGCCCCCTGCATCTTTGCCTGCAACCACCCGCTGGGTGCCATCGACGGCGTAGGCGTAGGAGCCGTGTTGGGCGACCACTACCACGGAAAGATACGCTACCTCGTAAACGATCTGCTGATGAACGTGGAAGGACTGGCCCCCCTTTGCGTGCCGATCAACAAGACCGGAGCGCAGTCGCGCCAGCTGCCCCGGCAGATAAGCGAGGGGCTCGCGAGCGAAAACCACTTCATCTTTTTCCCCGCCGGCCTGTGCTCCCGCCGCCACGGCGGCGTAATCCGCGACCCGGAGTGGGGCAAGCAATTCATCGTACAGAGCATCAAAACGCACCGCGACGTAGTGCCCCTGCACTTCAGCGGCAGCAACTCCGGATTTTTCTACCGCCTGGCCAACCTGAGAGCCGCCTTGAATTTGAAAATCAACATAGAGATGATGTACTTAGCCGACGAGATGATGAAAAACCGCGGCAAGGAATTCACCCTGACCATAGGCAAGCCCATCCCCTGGGCCACGTTCGATTCTTCACGGACACCCAAGCAATGGAGCCAATACGTGCGGGACATCGTCTACAAACTCTAAACACTCCAACTACAAAACGTAAGAACCTACAACGACAATGACAGAGGATATCATAGCCCCCGTGAGCCGGGAACTCCTGAAAGCGGAGCTTACTCCCGAAAAAAGGCTCCGCACCACCAACAAAAGCGGCAATGAGATTTACGTCCTAACGGCGCACGACTCCCCCCAGACCATGCGCGAAATCGGCCGGCTGCGCGAGATCGCTTTCCGGGAAGCGGGAGGCGGAACGGGAAAAAGCATGGACATCGACGAGTTCGACACCATGGAAACGCCCTACAAGCAGCTCATCGTGTGGAACCCCGAGGAGGAAGAAATCCTCGGAGGATACCGCTATCTGGCCGGAAACGACGTGAAGTTCAACGAAGCCGGGCAGCCCATACTGGCCACCGGACACATGTTTTACTTCTCCGACTACTTCATCAAAGACTACCTCCCCTATACCGTCGAGCTGGGAAGGAGCTTCGTTTCCGTCGCATACCAGAGCAGCCGCATGGGCGCCAAGAGCCTCTTTGCGCTCGACAACCTGTGGGACGGCCTCGGAGCCCTTACCATTGTCCTGCCCAACGTGCGCTACTTCTTCGGGAAATTCACCATGTATCCCAGCTACATACGCAAGGGACGCGACATGATCCTCTACTTCCTTCAGAAACACTTCCCCGACCCCGACAAACTCGTCTATCCCCTCGACCCCATACAGATAGAGTCAAACCCCGAAGAGCTGAAGGCCTTGTTCTGCAAGGACAACTTCAAGGAAGACTACCACATACTGAATACCTGCATCCGCCGCATGGGTTACAACATTCCGCCCCTGGTGAATGCCTACATGAGCCTGTCGCCCACGATGAAAGTATTCGGCACGGCCATCAACGACGACTTCGGCAATGTGGAAGAAACGGGCATACTCATCGCCGTAAACGAGATACTCGAAGAGAAAAAGATGAGGCACATCGAGACCTTCTATCAGGAGAACTCCAACGCGCGCCCCCTCCATTTGGGCAACTCGCCTATTATATATAAGGAATAAGCACCGGCACACCGGGGAAAAAGTCCCAGCACTTTTCCCCGAAAGTGCCGCCCCTTTTGCCGAAAAGCCCCGCCGCTTTTCAACCCAACCCCTGCCCCGCTTCCCCCACCGGAGAAGCGGGCGAAACCCAAAAAACAGCGACTTCTATGAAAATACGCATCATCAACCGCTCCTCCTACCCGCTCCCGCAATACGCAACCCCCCAGTCGGCCGGCATGGACCTGCGGGCCGAACTGCCCGAACCCCTCGTGCTCCAGCCCATGGAGCGCAAGCTCATACCCACCGGCTTGCGCATCGCCCTGCCCGAAGGCTACGAGGCACAGATACGACCCCGCAGCGGACTCGCACTCAAGCACGGCATCACCGTGCTCAACAGCCCCGGCACTATCGACGCAGACTACCGCGGCGAAATAGGAATCATACTGGCCAATCTCTCCACAACCCCCTTCACCCTGAACCCCGGGGAGCGCATCGCGCAGATGATAATTGCGCGCCACGAACGCGCCGAATGGGAGGAAACCGACGAACTCGACAGCACCGAGCGCGGAGAAGGCGGCTTCGGACACACAGGAAGGGAGTGACTCGGCCATGAAACACCTGCTCACCCTGCTCTGCGCGCTGCTCCTCCTGAGCCACGGCGTCTACGCACAAGACGAAAAACAAGCCCGGTTCGACTACTTCTACCTCGAGGCCGTGCGGCTTCAGGCCGCCAACCGGCTGACCGATGCCTTCGAAATGTTCCGCTACTGCGAGCGTCTCGACTCAACCTCTGCCGATGTCCAATACGCCCTCGCACCTTTTTATATATCCCTGCGCATGGACTCCATCGGATTTGCCTGCCTCGAGAAAGCATGCCGCCTCGCCCCCGACAATTACTGGTATGCCTCGCAACTGGCCGGCCTGTACGTCAGCAAAGGAAGATACCCCGAAGCCATCGCACGCTACGAAGCCATGCGCCGCAAATACCCGCAACGCGAAGAACCCATCTACCAGCTTCTCGACCTGTACCCCCGCACCGGCGAGTTCGAACAGGCAGTAGCCCTGCTCGACAGCCTCGAGCAAAAAAGCGGAAAGAACGAAGAGATCAGCCTGCGCAAGTCGCAACTCTTCCTCTACCAGCACAAGCCCGAAGAAGCCTACCGCGAAGTCGCCTCCCTCATCGTGGCCTACCCCGACGAGCCGCGCTACCGCTGTTTGCTCGGCGACCTCTACCTCTCGCAAGACCAATACCCGGAAGCCCTGGCCGAATACCAGGCCGCACTGAAGCAAGACCCCAGCAGCGAAATGACCCGAACCTCGCTGGCAACCTACTACGAGACCGTAGGCGACAGCGCAAACTACATACGCACCATCGAAGGACTCCTGCTCGACTCCCTCACCAGCAGCGACACAAAGGGGCAAATCATGGCACACCTCATACGCGAAGCCCCCGACAGCCCCATCGACAGCACCCGCACCCTCCAGCTCTTCGACCGCATCATGGAGCAGGAAACGGAGGACAACAACCTGATGATGCTCTACGCACAATACCTGCTCGCCCATGACATGCGCGAAAAAGCCGCACCCGTACTCCGCGAACTGCTCGCACGCGACCCCTCGAACACACTCGTGCGCCAGCAACTTCTCATAGCCGCCATCTCCAAGCAGGACGCCGAAACCATCATCAACCTCTGCATCCCCGTCACCCGCGAAGCGCCCCAAACGCCCGACGACCTCGCATTCCACTACTACCTCACCGCAGCCTACTACCAGGAAGACCGCTACGAAGACGCACTTGCCACCGCACAAAACGCCCTGGCCCACCTGCCCCAGGGAGTGAACGATGCACTCATCTCCGACTTCTGGGCCGTATCCGGCGACCTCTTCCACCTGCTCAAACGCGAAAACGAAGCCTTCGCCGCCTACGATTCCTCGCTGGCCTACAACCCGCGCAACATCGGTTCGCTCAACAACTATGCCTACTACATCAGCCTGCAGCCGCAAGGCGACCTGCAAAAGGCCGAGCGAATGAGCAAAATAACCATCGAAGAAGAGCCCTACAACAGCACCTATCTCGACACCTACGCATGGATTCTCCACCGGCTCGGCAAGGCAGAAGAAGCACGCACCTACATCGACCGCTGTCTGGCCCTCGACAAAGAGCAAAGCGCCGAGCTCCTCGACCACGCCGGCGACATCTATTTCGCACTCGGCCTCAAGGCAGAAGCCATAGACTTCTGGCAGAAAGCCCTCAAAGCCGGCATCGAAAACCCGAAAGAAGTGGAACAAAAAATCAAGAAAGCCCAATGAACACGCCCCGACCCGCAGCCCTCCACAGAAAAAGCACGGCACTTTTCCCCAAAAGTGCCGGCACTTTTTGGAGAAAGTGCCGCCGCTTGCTGCCCATAGCCCTGCTCCTTCTCGCCATGACCGCCTGCAGCACGCGCAAACACGCCATAGCCGAGCGCGAAAACGCACCCGCAGTCACCCCCGCCACCAGCAAGGAAGCACGCAAAATACTCGAGCAGCAATCACTTGCCTGGGCCGGTTCCTACACAAGCAAGGCACGCTTCAACTTCACACTCGGGCAGAAAACCTTCTCACTCAACGGCACCCTGCGCCTCAAGCACAACGAGGCGCTCCAGATATCCCTGCAAGTTCCCCTCCTCGGCATGGAGGCCGCACGCATCGAGGCTACCCCCGAGCGAATCATAATCATCGACCGCCTCCACAAGCGCTACGTCGAAGAACCCATCGAGCACCTCAGCGCCCTCTCGGGGACGGGGCTCGACTTCTACGCCCTGCAGGCACTCCTGAGCGCAACCCTCTTCCAGCCCGGCACCAAGGACTTCACCCTCGACGACGCAATGGCCATGAAGTTCTCCACACGCGAGGCGGAAAACATCTACCGCCTCACCGCCTCCGGACAAGGGCTCAACTACGCCTTCGACCTCGATGCCACGAGCCAGCGCATCGCCGCCGCCACCGTAGCCAAGACGGGCAGCCGCTACGCCTGCACATGGCAGTATGCCGGCTACGAAAACACCGGTACACGCGCCTTCCCCACCCGCATCAAAGCCCAATTCAACGGCGGGAAAACAACCCTCTCCCTGGAACTCGGGCTCAACAAACTCGAGGCCTCCGACTGGAAAGCCGACACTTCCCCCTCATCGCGCTACCAGAAAATCGAACTGGCCGACATACTCAAACTCCTCTCCGCCCTGTAAAACACTGCACCCATGCGCATCTTCTTACTACTGCTACTGGCCTTCGCCCCGTTTGCCCTGCAAGCACAGACGAACAGCACCATACGTTCGCTCCAAAACAAGCGCGCCCAGCTGCAAAAGCAAATCGAACAAAAGGAAAAGCTCCTCAACACGACCCAAAAAGACGTGCGCACGCAGCTCCAGAACCTCTCCACGCTCAACAGCCAGATAGAGGAACGCAAGAAATACATACAAGGCATTGAGGAAGACGTGCGCCTCATCGACGCAGAAGTCCGCAACCTCAACCGACAACTCGATAGCCTCGGCCAGCAACTGCAGGCGCGAAAGGAAAAATACGCCCGCTCTTTACAGCGTTTATACCGCGCTCGCACGCTACAGGAGAAGCTTATGTTCATTTTCTCGGCCTCTTCTCTGCAAGAGGCCTACCGCCGTAGCCGATACCTCAAGGACTATGCCGGATATCAGCACGTTTTAGCCGGAGCCATCAGCAAGCAACAGGAAAAGATACAGCGCAAACGCGAAGAACTGACCGCCGTTCACCGAGCCAAGTCGCACTTATTGGAAGAAGCGCAGCAACAACAGCAAAAACTCCAGGCACAAGAGCAGGAAAAGAAGGCGCTCGTGGCAGAACTGCAGACGCAACAGAAGAAGATACAGCAGGAAATCAAGCGACAGCGCAGCGAGTCGAGCAAACTGAATGCCCAGATCGACCGCCTTGTGGCCATCGAAGTGGAGAAAGCCCGCAAGCGCGCCGAAGAAGAAGCACGCCGCAAGCGCGAAGCAGAGGCAGCCGCCCGCAAAAAAGCGCAGGCGCAAAAAGGAAAAACAGGCTCGCTTTCCAAGAAAAGTGCCGGCACTTCTTCCAAAAAGTCCAAGGCCACTCCCATGGAGTCCTACAAGATGAGTTCGGAAGACGCCAAACTGACCGGAACATTCGCCTCCAACAAAGGCCGTCTGCCCATACCCATCACCGGAAACTACCTCATCACCGGACACTACGGCCGCTACCGCGTAGAGGGAACCCGCAACGTCTACCTCGACAACAAGGGCATCAACATACAGGGACAGCCCGGGGCACAGGCACGAAGCATCTACGAAGGCGAAGTAGCGTCCATATTCAATGTCGGCGGACTGGCCAACATCATCGTGCGCCACGGCACCTATCTCTCCGTCTACTGCAACCTCTCCTCCGTACAAGTCTCGGTGGGGCAAAAAGTTTCCACCCGCCAAAACCTCGGAACCGTCTACTCCGACCCGGCCGACGACGGGCGCACCGTGCTCCACTTCCAGCTGCGCAAGGAAAAAAGTCAGCTCAATCCCGAGCAATGGCTGGCACGATAGAGGAGAAAGCCCATGCTCAAAGACCGCATCGACCGCCTCCGTCACTCCACCACCCTGCACCAGACCGCCACGCTCAGCGTCGGTACCGCCGGAGCGCAGCTCACCTCCGTGCTCGTATCACTGCTCCTTGCGCGGCTCTACACCCCCGCCGAATTCGGCGAGATGGGCGTATTCTCCAACTGCGCGGCCATACTGCTCATCCTGACCACCGGCGGATACGAATATGCCATCGTGCGCAGTCGCGACCGGGCCGAAGCCTCCAATCTGTTTGCCCTTACGGGAACCGTCGCAACCGCCTTCGCACTCCTGCTCGCAGCACTGTTTCTCGCGGCCGACCTCTGCGGATTGAGCCGGTTGGTGCCTATACCTTATAAATATATGCTGCCGCTCTACCTGCTGAGCGCCGCATTGCTCCAGATGCTCAACTACCTGAGCAACTACACCGAGGACTACCGGCGCATCGCCACCTCCGGCATTTCGCGCAGCCTCACGCAAGCCTTCTTCCGCATCGTACTCAGCTATGTGCCGAAAACCAACGGCCTTATCAGCGGAAGCATACTCGGCAACGTCGGCGCCTGCCTCAGCTACTGGCCCAAGCGCCACGCCATAGCCCGCGCCCTGCGGCAGCACGCCACGCGCAGCGCCATGGCACGCGCCGCGCGCCGCTACGCCAATTTTCCACGCTACCAGCTCCCTTCCGCACTGCTCAATAGCGCTTCCACCAGTCTGCCCGTGCTTTTCTTCGCCAACTTCTATGGAAACGAGAAAACAGGCTTCCTCACCATGACAATCGCCATACTCTATCTGCCCATCAGCTTCGTGAGTAACTCCGTAGGGCAGGTGTTTTACAAAAAAGCGGCAGCGCAACCCACCCAAAGTGCCCGCACTTTTGCCAAAAACCTGCTGGCCTTTTCCGGAATAGCGGCAGCGCTCATCTTCACCGCCCTCGTGCTCTGGCCCGGAGGCGAGCGCCTTTTCAGCCTGCTGCTCGGCCCCGAGTGGGAAACCGCCGGCCGTTATGCCGCACGCCTCTGCCCCTGGCTCATACTGACACTCTGCTTTTCGCCCATCAGCTTCATCTTCGACGCCAAAGACCGGCAGAAAACCGAGATGCACCTCAACCTTTTCCTCTTCCTCACCCGCATAGGCGTCATGCTCGTCGGCGGCTTTTTCCTCGCCGACGAGCACACCGTGGCCCTCTACGGCCTCGCCGGCGCCCTGCTGACCGCCACTATGGGCTACATCATACTGCGCATTCTCGAAACGCGCCCGCGCGTCCGCCGCCTCCTTGCTGCCCTCGTAGGCCTGATGCTCCTGCTCTGGTACCTCTGCCTGTAGCCCTCCGTCCGCCCCGCGCCGCCCCCGTCCGTCCTCTTCCGCGCCACATTCCGGAAAAAGCCTTGCATCTTTTCCCCGAAAGCCTTGCATGTTTTCCCGAAAAGTCCTGCATCTTCTTCCGAAAAGCCCTGCATCTTTTCCCCGAAAGTCTTGCCTGTTTTCCCGGAAACCTTACCCGTTTTTCCGGAAAGCCTTGCCTTTCTGCCCGATAAGTCCTACCTTTGTCCACAAGCGCCCCCACAGCGGCCCGACCCGAACGCCATGAATACGAATCCCTTCCCCCGCCTCCTGCGCTACCTGCCCGCACTGCTCCTGCTCCTCGCGCTTGCCGCCTGCCGGAAAGAGACGCTCCCCGAAGGGGGAGAAGCCTTCCTCCGCTCCTTCTACCGCGCCTATGGCGAGGCCATATTGACTCCCGGCTCCGACCGCGGCGACTCGCTCCTGCGCGCCCACTGCACGGAGGCTTTTCGCCAGAAGCTCACCCGAATCGGGTACGATACCGGGGGCGACGCCCTGATTCGCGCGCAGGACTTCACGCCGCACGCCGTGCAAACCATCGAAACCCGCCCGCTGGACGAAGCGGGATGGTACGAAGTCACGTGGGAATGGCAGGAGGCTTCGCCGCAAACGCCGCCCGCCGACAACCGGGTGCGCCTGCCCGTCCGGCTGGAGTACAAGGACGAAGCGTGGAAAGTGGCCTTCGTCACGCCCCACGCCCTCGGCGAAGCCTACGGCGACACCCTCTTCTACCGCCCGGGCGAGGCCACTTTTGCCGTACACCCCAGCAACTCGCCGGGCGAATTCCTGCGCTCCTTCATCCAGACCTATGCTGCCATCTACGCCACCCTGCAAGCCAACCCTGAAAAGCGCTGCGCCACCCTGCGAAAGGCCTGGCTCACCGAGCGCGGACAGCGCCTCTTCAGGCAGGCAGCCGAGGCGGAACGCGCGGAGGGATACGCGGGTTACGACCTGCTGCTCGCCGGTTTCGACTACGACCGCCCACAGATTGCCCCAATCCGCATCGACTCGCTCGACAAAGCGGCCTTCGAAATCTTTTTTCCCCAGCGCTCCGCCCACCTCTATGCAACCCTCACCACGACAAACGGCAGCTTCCGCATCGACTCCATAGCCCGCTCCTACGACGAGACGCCGCTCCCCGACAAGCGCGGGGCGCACTGGCTGCGCCGCTTCTACGAGGCCTATCTCGCAAACGAGCTGTCGTGGGAGCCCGAGGAGCAGGCCGAACGGCAATACAAGCGCATCCGCGACTCGCTGGAGCAGCACGGTTTGACGGAATTCATGCGGGACCACGTGCAAAGGATATGGCTCGAAGGCAGAGGCGACCTTGTCCCCATCAGCATAACGCAGGAGTATGACAGCGCCATGCTCCGCACACTGCAGGTGAAGCCCATGGGCAATCGCTGGTTCAGCGTGCGCTACTGGTGGGACGAAGCGGACGTACTCCACAGCGAACCGCTGGAAATCGCCATCCACCTCAACGGAAAAGAGGGCGACTCCCTGCGCATCGACTACTTCAGCCCGCCGGGCAGCCCGATTTGCTACGGCGACAGCGCGTTCTACGAGCATCCCCTTGCCATCGAAGTGCGGCAGGACTCGCCCGAAGCCTTCCTCCGCTCCTTCTACCGCGCCTACACGATGGGCTACTGCTGCATAGGTCTGGCCGACCCGGCTGCCTACCGCGACTCGCTGCGCAGGCTGTATCTTACCGACCGCGCCCGCGCCGACTTCGAAGCCCCGCTCGACACACTTTACGATGTATATCCCGGCTACGACAGGCTTATAGATGCATATCTTTTCGAGCGCACGTGGCTGCCCAATGTGCAGATAGAACAGCAAAACGGCCTTACCTTCACCTTCCAATGCCCCGGCATCAGTACGATATGGGGCAATGGCCCCGTCCACCTGCGCCTTGCGGCCACCCGCGAGGGATACCGCATCGACGCCATCGGAAACGACGGGGAACAGGCGGGAAGCGGCACACCCTGACCCGCCCCGCGCCGCCACTCTGCGGGAAAAGTGCAGGCACTTTTTCCATAAAGTGGCAAGACTTTTTGGAGAAAGCGGCAAGACTTTTCGTTTTATGATGCAAATTTCGTTATCTTTGCTTACGCAAAGAAAGAATGCGACCCGGCAGCCCGCGGCGGACAACGCCCGGCAGTTACAGCTTCGCAACCCTTATCAAACTCGACGTTCACTTAACTAATTTAAAGCCATGATTCATCGTTTTTCCCTAAAGAGAGCCTTTCTTCCGCTTTTGTTCTGCGGAATCGGCAGCTTTACCGCATCGGGGCAGGTCACTCTGAACATCGATGCCGGCCAGCGCGGCGCCACTATCGGCGAACGCCACTATGGCATTTTTTTCGAGGAGATTAACCACGCCGGCGACGGCGGCCTCTATGCCGAACTCATCCAGAACCGTTCGTTCGAAGACAATGCGGGAAACCCCGACCACTGGCAGGCCGTGGGCAAAGCCGGCATGAGTCTCGTCACGCAGGGCCTGATGAACGAAGCACAGGAGCATGCCCTGCAAGTAGAACTCACGGCCTCCGGCGACGGAATCAGCAACGAAGGCTTCTGGGGCATCCACGTGGTAAACGGACAGACCTACCGCCTTTCGTTCTGGATTAAGGCCGCTTCCGGCTCCTACGACGGCACCCTCACGGCCGAGCTGCAAGACGCCGACGGCACTCCGCTGGGCAGCACGCCCGTCAGCGTAGAGGCTACGGAAGAATGGAGCAAGGTGACGGCCGAAATTACAGCCACCAGCGACGCCAACGCCGGCCGGTTCGCACTGACCGCCTCGAAGCCCGGAACGATTTGCCTCGACATGGTCAGCCTCTTCCCACCCACTTTCAACGGAAGGGAGAATGGCTGCCGCATCGATCTGGCAGAGAAACTGGCCGCAATGAAGCCTGCTTTCGTGCGCTTCCCCGGCGGTTGCTTTGTGGAGGGCATATATGCCAACGAAAAGACAAACCGTTTTGAATGGAAGAAGACCATCGGCCCGATAGAGGAGCGCCCCGGCCACATGAACCAGAACTGGGGTTACCGGGTAACGGATGGACTTGGCTTCCACGAACTGCTCCAATTGACAGAAGACCTTGGGGCAGAGCCGCTGTTCGTAGTAAATATGGGCATGGGGCACGGCTGGTATGAGGAATACACGCAGATCGGCGAGTACATTCAGGAGGCACTCGACGCAATAGAGTACTGCAACGGCGACGCAACCACTACCAAATGGGGCGCACTGCGCGCCGCAAACGGGCATCCGGAGCCCTTCAATCTGAAATTGATAGAGATCGGTAACGAAAACTACAACTTCACTTCGGAAAACAACAGCGACCAAAGCGACCACTATGCAGAACGCTACTACCAGTTCTACACGGCCATCAAGGAAAAGTACCCGGACATAACCGTCATAGGCAACGTGGAAGCGTGGGGAACCGACAACCCCAGCTGGCGGAACGCCTACCCGGTGGACGCAGTAGACGAGCACTACTACCGAAACCCGGCCTGGTTTGTCAACCAGTACAGCAAGTATGATTCATACAGCCGCTCCAATTATAAAATATATGTAGGCGAATACGCCGTAACCCAAGACTTCGGCGTAAACGGCAACCTCAACGCCGCGCTGGGCGAGGCCGTGTTTATGCAAGGAATGGAGAACAATTCCGATATTTGCATCATGAATAGCTACGCTCCGATATTCGTAAATGAAAATAACGCCGTATGGCGTCCGGACATGATACGCTTCAACAGCTACACGAGCTATGGCACTCCCTCGTACTACGTGCAGCAACTGTTCCCGAACAACGTGGGAAAACAAAATGTCAAGTGGACGGAAGAGAACAACCGCATGCAGTCTACGGCCAACCAGATAGGCCTGAGCACGTGGCTCACCAGCGCTACGTTTGACAACGTGCAGGTCACCACGCCGGAAGGCACGGTACTCTTCTCCGACGACTTCTCGTCGGCCAAGCCGGAGTGGCAGACCAACGGCGGCGGGAACTGGGGCATTTCGGGCGGAGCGCTTCAGCAGACGAACACCAGCGTCGAAGGTCCCATCTACGCCTGCACCGCCAAATGGACAGGCGACAGCTACATTTACGAAGTAGATGCTACCAAAAACAGCGGAGCCGAGGGCTTCCTCATCGTTTTCAACTACGAAGACGACCAAAACTACTGCTGGTGGAACCTGGGCGGCTGGGGCAACACGCAACATGGCGTAGAGGTTTGTACCAACGGCAACAAGACTACGGTAGCTTCCACTAGCGGTTCGCTCGAAACGGGACGCACTTATCACATAAAGATTCACGTATCCGACACACACATACGGTGCTATCTGGACAATGTGCTGATACATGACTTCAATCTCCCCATACAACGCAAGATTTACGTCTCGTCCAACATCGACGACGAGGCCGGTATTCTGTATCTCAAGCTCGTGAATCCGAACGCGACGCCACAGACTGCAACCATAAACCTGGCGAATGCCACGATTACCGACGGCAGTTCGGTCATCGTGCTGAGCGGCAACGACGGAATGGATGAGAACAGTCTGGAAAATCCCGACCGCGTTACTCCCAAAGAGAGCGCCCTGGACGGCATATCGGGCCAGCAGTTCACCTACGAAGTACCTGCCTATTCGCTCCATATCCTGCGCCTGAAAGTCGACAACGTGCAGCTCGCACCGGGAAAAGAGGCTGCCGAACTGCCGGAAGCCCTGGTGCAATATTCCTTCGGAGGCAGCACGCCGGCCGACGACAGCGGGCAATTTACGGGCAAGTTGCAAGGCAATGCGGCAATAGTGGAGATGAACGACGGAAACAAGGCCCTCTTTACGGGAACAGCGATGCCGCAAAGCGGCTATCTCGACTTGGGAACCGACCTCGCGAGGCAAGTCTTGAGCGAATTGACGGGCGACTATTCCGTATCGGTAGACCTGCTTTTGCCGGAAACGGGCAGCCTCAACCAATACTGCTGGGCATACTCCTTTGCCAACGGTACGGACCAATACCTCGGAATGGTGAACACTTCAGGCAATACCAACTGGTATTATACGATTAAAGACATTGAGGGCAGCACAAATGTGGCTGCCCTCAATGGTCTCTCCTATGGCACTTGGCACAATTTGCTCTACGTGCAGAACGGAAACATGGGGCAGTTGTACGTAAACGGGCAGCTGACGGGCGAAAACGACGTGCGCCAACGGCCGGCCGACATAGCCCAATCCATCACCGAAGCCACGCTCGGACGCTCACCCTTTGCCGAAGACGCGCTGATGAGCGGCGTCTTTTTCGACAACTTCCGCATCTACGGAGAGGCACTGCAGCCCGAACAGGCACAAACCCTCTACGCACAAGCCCGAAAGTTATCGACCGCATCGGACGAGACTACCCGCCTGGCCGACAATGACGAGCTGGAAAACTTCCTGAAGAAGTTCAATTTCCTGCACGCCACCACCACTTTGCCCGAAACCACCCAAGGCGAAACCGCAATCAGCTGGACCTTTGTCCCCACTGCGGAAGCGGAAGGAACAATCTCACTGGAGGGCAACGAGCTGAAGGTAGAGCGTTTGCCCCAAAACGGGCAGCCCCTGACGGCCGGACTGCTGACGGCCACCCTGCAAAGCCCCGGCGGCGAGGCAACCACGATGACGCAGCAAGTGACCATAGCGCCTGATGATAACCGCTACGGCTACCTCTATTGCTTCATGAACTCCGCATCGGAAATCACAAACTTCGCCCTCGGCACCAAAGAGGAGCAAGGGAAACTTTTCAACGTGCTGCTGAACGGCACAGAAGTCTTCGACACCGAGCAAATTGCCGCCATAGAACACGGCACGCGCGACGCATATATCGGACGGGGCGAAGGGGAAGACGGATATTTCATAGCCACTACCGACATGAAGGTGCAGACTTCGGGCGTATGGCACAACCGCGGTATCGATTTGGTGCGCTCCAAAGACCTGATTCACTGGGAGAGTTCGAGCTTCGACTTTACCCTTGGGAAAAAACAGTTTGCGGATTCCACCGAAACGACCGGCATTTACAACACAGACGAAGAGTATGCGCGCATAAACCGCGTGTGGGCACCGCAATTAATCTGGGACAAAGACTACAACCAGGGCCAGGGCGGCTACTTAGTCTACTACTCCCTGCTTTCGAGCAACGAGGGCGACACGCACGACCGCATCTTCTATTCCTACACCGACCGCGAGTTCCGGACACTCACGCAGCCGCGCCTGCTCTTCGACCCGGGGGTAGCCGTCATCGACGCCGACATTATCTACAACCCCTACGACAGTCTTTACCACATGTTCTACAAGCGTGAAGGAGCGAGCGGCACGGCACGCGGCATTTACGAAGCCACCAGCGAACGACTCACCGGCGGAACATGGACCGACATACTGCACATTACGAACGAGGGCGGCGAGCTTGTGGAAGGACCGACGGCCGTACGCCGCATCAACGAAGACACTTACAACCTGTACTACATGCGTTATTCCGGAGGCAGTGCCTACAAATACTGCGAGACCGACCACTTGGGGCTGAATGTGTCGTTCGCTTCGCCGTTACAAGGGACGGGCGCGTTCCAGCACGGCTCCGTTATGACCGTAACCGAAGAGGAATACACGATATTGAAGGCCTGGAACGACATCGAGGCCCTGCGCCCCTACATCGAAACGATGCAGGCCGAGAGCGGAAGCGAGATATTTACCCGCGCACTCGCCCAGGCCGACGAGGCACTGGCGCTGACCTCCATTGACGAACTGGCAACGGCTCTGCCCGCAGCCTACGAGGCCATGAAGCAATCCACCAGGGACTACATCGACGAACTCTGCTCGGGCACACTGCCGGAGGGCGGCGCAGACCTGACTTTCCTGCTCGAAAATCCCGACTTCACCGAAGGCAGCGCCGGATGGAGCGGCACCTCCTTCACACAAGCCACGGCGGGCGTAGCCGAATTCTACGACAAAACGTTCGACGCCTACCAGCTATTGACCGACATGCCGGCAGGCACGTACCGCTTCGAGTGCCAGGGTTTCTACCGTTACGGCGACTATGGCGAAGCATACCCCATGCACATCAACGGAACGGAGCGCATCTTGTCCAGCATCTACCTCAACGACTGCGCCGAACCCTTCCTCTCCCTGTTCGACGACAATACGCCCTACACCTACAGCCCCTACACTTATCCCAACGACGTATGGAGTGCCAACAGCGCCTTCAATGCCGACCGCCAGTACCGGGGCAACTCCGTAGAATGCACGCTGCAGGAACGGGGCGACCTGCGGCTGGGAGTCGTACAAAGCGAGTACCGCTACCACGACTGGACATGCTTCGATAACTTCAGACTCTACTACATCGGCGACGGCTCGACCGACGGTATTTCCGCCCCGCAGCAAGACGCCGCCACGCCGCAGGCGGTAGACGTCTACACAATCGACGGACTGCTCCTGCGCAAGGCCGTACGCCCTGCCGAAGCCGTGCAGGGACTTCCCAAAGGCATCTACATCGTAGGCGCGCAAAAGGTAGTCATCGACTGAACTTTTCCTGCAAGGCGACTGGCAAAAAGCCTTGCATCAAACGGCAAAAAGCCCTGCCCCTTTTTTCGAGAAGCGGCAGGGCTTTTCCGTGAGAAACAGTAGAAGAAATTTAAAAAGAATGTAATCACCAGTACATCGGCCTTTATACAGTCTCCCCGCTCCGCAGCCACCTGCAAACAGAAAATCCGGCCCTTTGCCCGTTTCTACAAAAACTTTTCTGTACATTCGCAGCCGTACTGTCCGTAATATCCTAAAGCAGAAAGAAATAAATGACAGGCATGTTTGCCATAATGCACCGTTTGCAGAACGCGCTGCGCTGCCTCGTTTTGTGGTTGGCCCTGTCGGGAACCGGACTTCTGAGCGCCTGTTCTTCCGACGACGACGGCTGGAAAGCCGAACTGGCCGCCCTGCAAAAGGCCCTCACCCTGCAGCAGGAACGCCTCGAGACGCTGGAGGACCGGGCAGTAGTGACGGGCATCCGGCTGACCGACGAGGGCTACGTGGCCGACTTCTCCGACGGAAGCTGCCTGACCCTCCTCGCGGCGAGCGGAAATCCCGCGCTCGTAACCGTCGGGAACGACAGCCTTTGGTCGATTAACGGCACAGCCACTCCCGTCCCCGCCGCAGGGGAAACCGAAGGAGAAGCGCCGGAGCTGGCCGTCGGAGCAGACGGAAACTGGACACTCGACGGGCACAACACCGGCCTCTATGCCGCCGTGCGCCACGACTTGGGCAGCGCTCCCGAGCTGTGGGGCATCGTGGAAACCGCCGGGAGCTATGCCTTTTCGTTCTCCGACGGCTCGCAAGTCCTCATCCGCCGGGAGCAGGAAGCCATTATCGCCCCCTATTTCCACAACAACCCCCTGCCGCTCGGCCAAGACTCCCTGCGGATTCTCTGCATCGGCAACAGCTATACGAGCGACACGCAGCTCTATCTGTACGAAATCGCCATGTCTTCCGGCATCGACCCCGAGCGCTATGCCATCGGGTTCGTCGCCTTTTCGGCAGCCTCGCTGCAAGCATGGGCCGAAAAGTACCGGAGCGGCGAGCCGGTCACGCTCAACAAATGGGCCGGAAGCCTGGACATCCCCCTGGAGAGGGCCCCGCTTCGGGAAATACTCCGCCAGCCCTGGGACGTGGTAGTCCTGCAGCAATTCAGCGGCGACGCCGTCGATTACTCCACTTTCAACCCCGCCCTCAAACAAATGATACGCTACATCCGCACCGACTGCCCCAACCAGCGCGTGGCTCTTGCGTGGCAAACGGCGTGGTCCTACTGGTCGGGCTACGGTCCGGAGCCGCGCGGCGAAGAACGGTGGCGGCAGATTTGCCGCACTACGCAGGAGATGGTGACGAGAGACGGCATAGACATCATCGTCCCCGTAGGCACCGCCATCCAGAACGCCCGCCACACTTCGCTCCAGACGCCCTACGACCTGACGCGCGACGGCACGCACCTGGCCTTCGGCACGGGCTGTTACGTGGCAGCCTGCACGTGGTTTCAGGCGCTGATGGCGCCCGTCTTCAACGTGAGCATATTGGGAAACAAACAACTGCACAGCATCTCGGAGAAAGAAAAGGCCGAGTCCCGCTATCCCACGCAGGCGGTGACGGCAGAAAACCGGGAACTCTGCCAGCGATGCGCCTACTATGCCACGCTCGACTTCTACAACGTGACGCCCATCGGCGAGTGACTTCTCCCCGTCCGACAGCACACGAGGCGCAATGCCCCGCAAGGCGTCCGCCCAAAAGTGCCGCATCAGAAACCGAAAAGTGCCGCATCTTTCGCGAAAAAGATGCGGCACTTTTCATGAATTCCCCCGCCGATTCTCGCCCGCCGCACGGCATCCGCCGGCAGGAAGTCAGAAGTCCAGCTCCAGTTGCCGCTCGGTCAGTCGGAACGTCATGCGGTGGTAAGGCGAAGGACCGTACTCCGCGATGGCCGCGCGGTGCGCCGCCGTGGGATAACCCTTGTTGCGGTCCCAACCATATTGGGGATAGGATTTGTGAAGCTCACGCATGCGGTCGTCACGATACGTCTTGGCCAGAATGGAAGCCGCGGCGATGGAAAGATATTTACCGTCGCCCTTTACCACGCAGCAGTGCGGCACGCCGGGATAAGGATCGAAGCGGTTGCCGTCGACCAGCAGGAACTCCGGCTTCAAAGTCAAGGCGTCCACCGCCCGGTGCATGGCCCGAAACGAAGCACGGAGTATGTTGATTTCGTCAATCTCCCCGGCCGAAACCTCCGCCACCGCCCACGCCAGCGCGTCGCGCTCTACCTCTTCGCGCAGACGGTAGCGCATGGCCTCGCTCAGTTGCTTCGAGTCGTTGAGCCGGGGATTACGGTAGTCCGGCGGCAACACTACCGCCGCGGCAAACACAGGCCCGGCCAGACAACCGCGGCCCGCCTCGTCCAGCCCGGCTTCACGCCGGGAGTTATCCATGCAAGACAGCAGCATAGGCTTACAACAGAGCATAGCTGACCGTCAGGCCCGCCATCACAATGGCCACCATGCTCATCAGTTTTATCAAAATGTTCAGGCTCGGGCCGGAAGTATCCTTGAAGGGATCGCCCACCGTGTCGCCCACAATGGCCGCATTATGCGCATCCGAACCCTTTCCGCCGTAGTTCCCTTCTTCAATAAACTTCTTTGCATTGTCCCAGGCACCCCCCGAATTGGCCATGAAGATAGCCATCGAGAATCCGCTTGCCAGGCCGCCAGCCAGCAGACCCAGCACACCGGGCACGCCGAACACCAACCCCGTGAGTACCGGAGCGGCAATGGCCAGCAACGAAGGCAGCAGCATGGCGCGCTGAGCCCCCCGCGTGGAAATCAGCACACAGCGGGAGTAATCCGGATCACTCGTGCCCTCCAGGATGCCGGGGTCCTGCCGGAATTGCCGACGCACCTCCTGCACCATCTTCTGAGCGGCGCTACCTACGGCGTTCATCGTCAGGCCGCAGAAGAGGAACGTCATCATCGCCCCGATGAAAGCCCCGGCCAGCACCGAAGGATTCATCAGGTGTACGTCGTAAATCTCCATGAAGTCTATGAGCGACAGCCCGTGCAGTTCGTCAGCCGTGAAGCGCAATCCGTGGCCGACCGCTACCAGTCCGTCCGCCGCCTGCTCCGCCACGCGCACCAGGGCGATGCGTATTTCCTCCACATACGAGGCCAATAACGCCAGCGCCGTAAGCGCCGCCGAGCCGATGGCAAAGCCCTTGCCCGTAGCCGCGGTAGTATTTCCCAGCGCATCCAGCAAGTCGGTCCGCTGGCGCACCTGCGCTTCCAGTCCGCTCATCTCGGCATTTCCGCCAGCGTTGTCGGCAATCGGGCCGTAAGCGTCCGTTGCCAGCGTAATTCCCAAGGTGGAAAGCATGCCAACCGCCGCAATGCCCACGCCATAGAGCCCCATGCTCAGGCTGCGGGCCGAGAGGTCGAGCTGAAAACCGTTGGCGCAAAGATAGGAAAGTATGATGGCCATCACCACCGTCAGTATGGGAATCGCCGTAGAGAGCATGCCCAATCCCAAGCCACTGATGACGACTGTGGCCGGACCCGTAGAGGCACTTTTGGCAATCTTGCGCGTCGGCTTGAACGACTGCGAGGTATAATATTCCGTTACCTGCCCCACAATCACGCCGGCCACGAGGCCCGTGATGACAGAGAAGGCTATCCCGTGCCAGTTTTCGAGCCCCAATACGTGAAGAATGAGGAATGAAGCGGCCGCAATGAGCACCGCACTCAGCTGCGTGCCCCGCCCCAATGTATTCAAGAGATGGTGGATGTCGGAGTTTCCGCCGCGTGTCCGCACCGCGAATATGCCGATTATCGAAAGAAAGATGCCCACTCCTGCAATCAGCATCGGGGCTATGACCGCTTTCTCCTGCATGGCCGGATTATAAGTGAAGGCCGCCGCGCCCAAAGCCGCCGTCGAAAGGATGGCGCCGGCATAGGATTCGTAGAGATCCGCCCCCATTCCGGCCACGTCGCCCACGTTGTCGCCCACATTGTCGGCAATGGTTGCCGGGTTACGCGGGTCGTCTTCCGGAATACCGGCCTCCACCTTTCCCACCAGGTCAGCGCCTACGTCGGCCGCTTTCGTATAGATTCCGCCGCCCACGCGGGCAAACAACGCCTGGCACGAAGCGCCCATTCCGAAGGTAAGCATCGTAGTCGTGATGAAAATCAGCTTGCGGCTTCCCGTAAGGTCGGTAAACTGTTGCAGAATCAGATACCATGCCGAAATGTCAAGCAGCGCCAGTCCCACCACAGTGAGCCCCATGACGGCGCCCGAGCGGAAGGCCACTTGCAGACCATCGTTAAGTGACTGGCGAGCCGCCCAGGCGGTACGCGCCGAAGCATACGTCGCCGTCTTCATGCCCACATAGCCCGCCAGCGCAGAGAAGAAGCCCCCCGTCAGAAAGGCCACGGGCACCCAGTGATTTTGCAGGTCGAGTGTCGCAAGAGCCCAGAAGAAGAGCGCCAATATAATAAACACAATGCCCACCACCTTGTACTGCTGTTTGAGATACGACATAGCGCCCTGGCGCACGGCGGCGGCGATTTTCTTCATCAGAGTAGTCCCTTCCTCCTTACGCTTCATGGAGCGATAAAACAGATATGCCACGGTCAGAGCCGCAATCGAGGCCACGGGAGTAATCCAGAACAGAGAATGCACCATAAGAATACCAGATTTTTATCAAAAAGTGAAACACGAATCAAAAATTCTCCCCGCCCCGTCATCCATGCGCGGCAGGGAGGCTTGCTGCGCAAAGGTAACGAATCTATTTTTTCCCGCACAAAAGTTCGACTATTCTTTTTCGCCTTTTTCATGACCCCATCGGCGCTTCTTCCGAAAAGGGGCGGCACATTTCGGAAAAAGGAGCAAGGCTTTTACCGGAAACTGGCAAGGCTTTTCCCCCGAAGCCCAAGCGCTCCGCGCATACCCCGCCGGGTAAAAAAGACTTTTCCCTCGCCTTTTTCACCCAAAAGTCTTCCTTATTCCTGAAAATTCTTGCCTACCCTCCACCGAAAATTCTTATATTTAGCGCCAGATTCCCACCCATCTTAACCGCACGATGCACATGAAAAAATTTCATCACCCCATACCCGCCCTGCTGTTCCTCCTCGCCCTCCTGCCGCTGCGTGCCGGCGCGCAGGAAGAAATGCCTGCCGCATCCGCCGTGCCGGACACCGTCTCCATCCCGGAAATGGCGGAAGGCTTCTTCGCGCAATACGTGGAACAACGTCCCGCCCAGCAGGGATGGCAGGAAACCGACGTGGTCTATTTCGGCGAACTGCGCGACTCATCCGTCCGTATCGACGGCGGAAACAGCACCCTCACCCCCGCCCTTTGCGTCACCCCCGGGCTGAAACTGGCCGACGGCCTGCGGCTTCCGCCCTCCGTCTACCTGTGGGTTTATGAATTCGTGCCGGTCGACGGCATCCATTCCGTATGGAACACCCGCGACCGCCTCTATTGGCTCCGCCCCGTCGGGGAAGACAACGGCGGAAAAGGATTAGGCGAAAAGCTCGCGACCCGCTACGGAAGCGTGCTCATCAACGATACGCTCCGCGCCGTTCCGGCACGCTGGTACAACGGACCGCTGGCCTGCCTCGGCACGCCCGTTGCCACCTACGGCTTCCACCGCACGGGCAACCGCCTGCATTGGGGCACGCTCCGCGACGGACGCATAGAGACATCGCCCGAAAGCCGCGACGGAAACATCTACGCCCCGCGGGGCAGCCTGGCACGGGAGGCGCGCGACATCACAAGCGGAAGCATGCTGACCGCCATGACCGCCCACGGGAAATTCGCCTCCGCCCTGCGCCGCCGGAGCGAAGAACAGGCACTCCGCCTCCTTGCCCTCAAGCTCAACGATGAACTGCGCCGCACGGGCAAGGCGCAAGTCTGGGAAGAACGGAAAACAAACCGGGCGTATACGCTCCTTTTCTATATGGACTCTACGCACAAAACGCACCTCCAACCGCTGTTTCCCCAAGACCTCGACGCCGACGACCACCGCCTGCTCGACGAACTGGCCGGGGCTTTGGCCGAACAGCCGCCCGGCATATTGAGCGAACAATGGACGATTGACGGGCGCCGCTTTGCCGGATGCTACGTCAAGGCACAGTGCATCCACGGGAAATGGCACTTCACAGCCTACCCGAGACCCTACTCATATTGACCCTAACGCACCCGCTCCCATGAAACATACCCTCATCCCTCTCGTCCTCCTGCCCGCCCTCTTGGCCGCCACGCCGGGACTTCGGGCACAAACCGAGGCAGTCAGCGTGGAAGAAATGGCCGCCGGATTCCGCACACAGTATGTGGAAAACGCCGCTTTCGCCGACACAAGCCGTTACGACATCCTCTACTTCGGCCGTCGACACAGTAGCCGGTTCACCCTCTACGGCGCCGACAGCGACTACACGCGCGGCTACTGCGACCAACCCGCCCTGCGCCGCGCAGGAGACATCGCCCTGCCTCCGTCGGAATACCTATGGGTGACGGAAAGCACAGACAGCACCGACACGCCCGAAGCCCCGCGCCACCAAGGGAAACTCTACTGGCTCCGCCCGCGGAATGCCCGGCCAACCGCCGAAAACGAAGCCCTCCATCGGCGCCTGGCACAGGCATTCGGCAGCGAAACCCTCGGCGACAGCCTGAAGGCCGTGCCCGCCCGTTGGTTCACAGGCGAGCTGGAAGGAATCGGAACCCCTTGCTACATCTACGGCAACCGCCTCGTCTCCACCCGTTCGTTCCGAGGAAAAGTGCAGAAAGGGCAGACGGAAGCCCGGGGCAAATGCTTCGGAACGGAATACATGCCGCAAGGCTCGCTGGCAGCCGAGGCGGAATACGTGCGGCTCGGCAGCCTCGCCGTTCCGCCACCCGAGCAAGGGCGATGGAGCCAAGTGCCTGCCGCCCGGCTCGAAGCCAAGGCGGTAGTGCTGCTCTTCGTCAAGCTCAACGATGAACTGCGCCGCACGGGCAAGGCGCAAGTCTGGGAAGAACGGGACGAAGGCGCCGGGTGGTTCGACCTCCTGCTCTACATGGACGAAGGGCGCAAGGCGCATCTCCACGTCCTCACGCCCGACACTCTGGACGAACGGCAGCAGCAGACCATCGACGAACTGCGTGCGGCGCTGGCCGCGCAGCCCGCCGGACTGCTCCGCGAGTGCCGGGCCATCGACGGACGGCGCTTCCCCGGCTATTATCTGCGTGCCGCCCACGGACGCAACGGCCTGTGGGCAGTGGAAGACCGCCGCAATCCCTCCGACTGCTGCTACTGATGCTTTCCGCCCGACAGACGGCCTCTCTCCCGCGCTACACCTGCCGGATTTCTTCCTGCAGGCGGGCGAGGAAGCGGGCGGCATGCGCGCCGTCCATCTGCGTGTGGTGGAACTGGAAGGAAACGGTCAGGGTGGTTTTCCAGAAACGACGCCTGTATCTGCCCCAAATGAGGAAGGGATTGTTGAAAACCCCGCTGTACATGCCCACCGCGCCGTCTATGTCATATTGGGCAAGGGCGGAAGTGCCGATGACCATACTGTCCGTGAGGTCGTGGTTTTCGCACGCCTCCGCCACCTGCTTCGTCAGCCGCAAATAATCGGCGGCGAACGCCTTCAGGTCCGGAGAGAAGGGGATGTCGCAGGAACTGACCTCGCCTTCGCGGTTAAGTACTATGGTGTTGACGGCAATACGGTCGTACTGCATCAGCTTCCGCCCTACGGGCAGCAGGAAAAACTCCTTGATGCCGCTCGCCGCACGGCCTATGCACCAACACATAAGCATGTTGAACTTCAGTCCTTCCCGCCTGCTTTTCCGGACAAGGCGGCTCACGTCCAGCGTCTTGAAGAGGGTGACCATGGGCATGGGAGCGTCCATCCACATCTCAAAGGCATAGGCTCGGGTCGTTTCCCGGGGATTTACTTCTTTCATAAGGCTGCTCGAAACACTAAAAACTACTTCACAATAACCGGCCGAAGATACGACATTTCCGGCAATTACAGACAGGGGAAACACGACTTCCGCAGGCAGGCCGCAGAAACGGCGCAGGCACTATGCGCAAAAAGCCTCCCCGCAATCGGCGAAAAGTATAGGCACTTTTTGGAATAAGTGCAGGGGATTTCTACCGAAAAATCCCTAACTTTGCACAGAAATCCCCTATCCCGCCAGCAAAAAGTAATGAAGCGTTCGCGTCGAAACCTGTTGACCTATCTGCTGATGTTGCTCGTTTTGGGCTCACTCATCTTCGGTGCACTCAAAACCGGGGAGTATCATGCCACGAGTTTCGCCCTGTCCATCGACCGCGACTTCTCCCACGGATTTTTTGCCTTCCTCGACGCTTTGCGCAGCAACCTGGGCGCTCCGATAGCCGTGCTGCTCGTTCAGATTCTCGTCATACTCGTCGTGTCCCGTTTCTGCGCGGCTATTTTCCGATTCATCGGGCAGCCGGGCGTAATCGGCGAAATCATTGCCGGCATTGTGCTGGGGCCTTCGCTCTTAGGATGGGTATGGCCGGAAGCATACCAGACGCTGTTTCGCCCAGAGTCCCTGGGCATTCTGGAACAAGTGAGCAACATCGGGCTACTGCTCTTCATGTTTGTCATCGGACTGGAGGTGGATTTCAACACGCTGCGCAACAAGATGAACACAACCATTGTCATCAGTCACGGCGGAATCTTCAGTTCTTTCTTCCTGGGCATACTGGCTTCCCTCTTCTTCTATAAGGAGTATGCAGCGGCCACGACGGCCTTCCTGCCCTTTGCCCTGTTCATGGGCATCTCAATCAGTATCACCGCCTTCCCGGTACTGGCACGCATCATACAGGAAAGGGGCATGACCCGCAAACCGGTGGGCATCACCGCCCTGGCCTGCGCGGCCAACGACGACGTGACGGCGTGGTGCCTGCTCGCGCTGGTCATCTCCATTTCGAAAGCCACGACGCTGTGGACTACGCTCTATACGCTGCTGGGCACGCTGCTGTACTTTGCCATCATGTTCCTCGTGGTGCGCCCGTTGCTGAAAAAAATCGGCGAGCTGTATGCCAATCCCGAGGTGATTGACAAGCGGTTCGTAAACTCTATTTTCCTCGTGCTGATACTCTCGGCGGCCACAACGGAGGTGCTGGGCATACATGCCCTGCTGGGTGCGTTTCTGGCAGGCGTAGTCATGCCGGCCAACCTGGGCTTCCGTAAGGTAATGACGGAAAAGATTGAAGACGTAGCGTCGGTATTCTTCCTGCCGCTGTTCTTCGCTTTTATGGGACTGCGCACGGAAATCGGGCTGATCAACACGCCGGAATCGTGGATTATGGGCCCGATACTCTTCCTGATGGCCATAGGCGGCAAACTGGGCGGGTGCTCGCTGGCGGCGCGTGCCGTAGGGCAGTCGTGGAAGAACAGCCTCATCATCGGCACCCTGATGAATACGCGCGGACTGATGGAGCTGGTGGTTATCAACATCGGCTACGAGATGGGCATCCTGCCGCCCCCTGTGTTCGTGATGCTTGTACTGATGGCGCTGGTCACGACCTTCATGACTACCCCGCTGCTGTCCCTGGTGGAATTCATTTTCCAGCGCCGCAAACGCTCGCATATTCAGAAACTGCGCGAAGAGCGCGCCAAGAACTCCCAGGGCAACGCAGGCACGGAAGGGAAACTGCTCCTCTGCTTCGGACGGCCTGACACTGGCTATAAGTTGTTGCGCATCTTCTATCTGCTCTACGGGCCCAAGCTGGGCGGGAAAACCCTGCTCGCCGCCCACTACACACTGGGTACGGACGTAAACCCGTCGAATGCCGAGCTCTTCGCTAACGAGAGCTTCCGCCCCATCTGCAAAGAGGCGGAACGGCTGAAAATAGGGTTCGAAAAGATTTACCGCACGACGGACAGTTTCGTCAACGAGGCCAAACAACTCATACGCGCCGAGCGCCCCTCGATGATTCTCCTCGGCGCCGGACCGCGGTTCATGAGCACCCAGGAGATGCCGCTGCGGGCCGTGACGCCCTTCTTCAGCCTCTTCCGCGGAAAGACGGAGAGCATCCTGTCCGAAGCGGAATGTACGGTCGGCATTTACTCCAGCCGCAAGGAGACTTCCGCCACGGCAAATCCCAGCCTGGCCATCCTGTTGGGCACACATGCCGACGACTTCCTGCTCGACTACCTGCCGGGACTGCTCAACTGCAGCCCGCTATCGCCGGAAACGCCCCTGTGCGACATACATATCTATCGCCTCAAAGAATACTCGGAAGAGGAAAGCGGCTCACACAACGCAGCCTATGTACAACTGGCGGCCGACTACTCGGAACGCATACACCTGCACCCCGTAGAAAAAGTGACCGAACTGGCCGCCCCGTTGCTGCCGGAAGGCATAGCACTCATGCTCCTCTCCTACGACACCTGCCGGCAGCACATTGCCGAATCGCCTGTATTTTCCACGCTGCCTTCCCTGCTGGTCCTCAAGAAAGGAAGCAAGGAAACACGGAATGCCTGAGGGCCTGACGCGCACCGATTTGTAACAAATAGCCAGAAAATAGCCTTTTTTCACCCAAAAAGCGGGAATTGCGAAAAGAAAAAAAAGGCTTTCGCTTGCCCTTTCGTAGAAAAGAATATATCTTTGCGGCGTGATTGATGATTTGTGAGGGCGGATGAAGCCCTTTTTTTGTACCCCTACCGAAAAACAAGAATGATAAAAAAAGAAGTTGTTAGCCAGATTGTAAACGAATGGATGGAAGGAAAAGACTATTTCCTCACCGATCTGAGCGTTAGTCCCGACAATCGGATCGTAATCGAGATGGACCACGACCAAGGGGTGTGGATCGACGATTGCGTAGACTTGAGCCGGTTCGTGGAATCACGCCTTAACCGCGACGAAGAAGACTATGAACTGGAAGTAGGCTCGGCCGGAATCGGACAGCCGTTCAAAGTACTCCGGCAATACCTCATCCACATAGGCGACGAAGTGGAAACACTTACGGCCGAAGGACGCAAGCTACGCGGCATACTCACAGCGGCCGACGAAGAAGGCTTCACCATATCATGCGAAGAGAAAGTAAGGGAAGAAGGCGAGAAGCGGCCCAAACTCCGGACTGTGGAGCATCATTTCCGCTACGGCGAGGTGAAATACACCAAATATCAAATCAGCTTTAAATAAAAAAACAGCATATTTTAGACCCATGGCTAAGAAGACAGAGACAATCAGTTTAATTGATACTTTCAGAGAATTCAAGGAACTGAAAAACATAGACCGCGCCACACTGGTGAGCGTACTGGAGGAATCGTTCCGGAGCGTTATCGCCAAAATGTTCGGCACGGACGCCAATTACGACGTGATCGTCAACCCCGACAACGGCGACTTCGAGATCTGGCGTAACCGCACCGTGGTGGAAGACGGCAAGGTGGAAGACCCCAACCTGCAAATCTCCCTTACCGACGCACAAGCCATCGACGCTTCTTACGAAGTAGGCGAGGAAGTGACCGACGAAGTGCACTTCGAAGAATTCGGACGCCGCGCCATTCTCAACCTGCGGCAAGCTCTTTCGGCCAAAATACTGGAGCTGGAGAAAGACAGCATCTACAGCAAATACATCGACCGCGTAGGGACGCTCATCACCGCCGAGGTATATCAGGCCTGGAAAAAGGAGATTCTCATGCTCGACGACGAAGGAAACGAACTGCTGTTGCCCAAGTCTGAACAAATACCCAGCGACTTCTACCGCAAGGGCGAGACGGTACGCGCACTTATCGACCGCGTAGAAAACAAAAACAACAACCCCAAAATCATTCTGAGCCGCACCTCACCCCTCTTCCTCGAACGCCTCCTGGAGCTGGAAGTGCCGGAAATTGCCGACGGGCTGATCACCATCAAGAAAGTGGCCCGCATCCCCGGCGAAAGAGCCAAAGTGGCCGTCGAGAGCTACGACGAGCGAATCGACCCGGTAGGAGCCTGCGTCGGCGTAAAGGGCAGCCGCATACACGGTATCGTGCGGGAGTTGCGCAACGAAAACATCGACGTCATCAACTATACGCAAAACACTGCACTCTTCATCCAGCGCACCCTCAGCCCGGCAAAGGTAACGGAAATCATCCTCAACGAAGAGGCCCGCAAAGCCGAAGTGCACCTCCGCCCCGAAGAAGTATCGCTGGCAATCGGCCGAAACGGCCTTAACATCAAGCTGGCAAGCATGCTTACCGGCTATACCATCGACGTATTCCGCGACCTCCCCGAAGGCGAAGTAGAAGACGAAGACATCTACCTCGACGAGTTCCGCGACGAAATCGACGGATGGGTCATCGACGCAATCAAGAGCATCGGCATCGACACGGCAAGAGCCGTACTCGACGCACCGCGGGAAATGCTCATCGAAAAAGCCGACTTAGAGGAAAATACGGTAGACGACGTCATCCGTATCCTGAAAGCCGAGTTCGAAGAGCCCTAATCCCCGGCCTGAGACTTTAGCGGGTGCAGCACCGGCACCCGCTAAACGCAATGCAAACGGCGGCATTGCCCCGCAAGAGTGAGAACAAAAATAAAAGAGAAAGTAAAGCAGAACAATGGCCATAAGATTAAATAAAGTAATAAAGGATTTAAACGTAGGGGTTCAAACTATTGCTGAGTTCCTACAAAAGAAAGGATTCGAAATCGAGGCTGACAACCCCAATGCCAAGATTACGGATGAGCAATACGATTTGCTTTGCAAAGAATTCAAGAAAGACGTAGATTTCCGCAAAGAGACTGAACGGCTTAGGCAAGAGCGTACGGCTAAAAACCGCCGCCCGGCAACACCCGCAAAGGCCGAAACCGAAAAGATCGACGATGCAACTCACTCTTCACCGAAGCAACAAGAAGCAGAAAACCTGATTCCCACTTCAATTCCCGAAGAAGCGAAACCCAAGGTCAAGACCGTCGGGAAAATCGATCTTGAACAACTAAACAAGCCGCACGCTCCCGAAAAACAGGCAGAGCCTAAGCAGGAACCGGAAAAAGCCCCGGAACAAACTGAAAAAACCGCAGCAACAAACACGCAAAACCCCAGCAACGAAATGGCAACTCCCACGGCGGAACCCTCAAAAGAAGAACCTGAAAAACCGCAGCAAGAAGAAGAAATCTTCAAAATCCGCCCCAATGTTCAATCGGCAACGCACATCAACATTGTCGGAAAGATAGACCTTGGCGCCATCAACCAGAGCACCCGTCCCAAGAAGAAGAGCAAAGAAGAAAAACGCAAGGAACGGGAAGAAAAAGACCGCAACCGCAATAAACCCGCAGCTACGGCCGCTCCGCAAAGCGCAGAAGGCGAAAACCGACGCAAGAAACGCAGCCGCATCAACAAAGAGCGCGTAGATATCAACAACATAGAAGGGACCAATCCCCCCTCGAACAAGCGCAAACAGCAGGACAGCAGCACCAACGCCCCTGCAAATGCCAAGAACCGTCACGGGAAAGGCGGCGCCAACAGCCTGCCCCCCAAGCCCACCGAAGTGAGCGACGAGGACGTTGCAAAACAAGTAAAAGAGACACTCGCACGACTCACCAACAAGGGCAAGACAAAATCGTCGAAATACCGGAAAGAAAAACGCGAGAACGTACACAACCGGATGCAGCAGCTCGAAACCGAAGAGCTGGCAGAAAGCAAAGTACTGAAGCTGACGGAATTCGTTACCGCCAACGAGCTTGCCACGATGATGAACGTGCCCGTCACCAATGTCATCAGCACCTGCATGAGCATCGGCATGATGGTATCCATCAACCAGCGCCTCGATGCTGAAGCAATCAACCTCGTTGCCGAAGAATACGGCTTCAAGACAGAATACATCAGCGCCGACGTTGCACAGGCCGTCGTGGAAGAAGCCGACAAGGAAGAAGACCTCCAGCCGCGTCCCCCTATCGTTACGGTAATGGGACACGTCGACCACGGTAAAACCTCCTTGCTCGACTACATCCGCAAGTCCAACGTCATCGCCGGCGAAGCAGGCGGAATCACCCAGCACATCGGAGCTTACAACGTGAAGCTCGACGACGGCCGCCGAATCACCTTCCTCGACACGCCGGGACACGAGGCCTTCACCGCCATGCGTGCCCGTGGTGCCAAGGTAACCGACATCGCCATCATCATAGTAGCAGCCGACGACGACGTCATGCCCCAGACCAAAGAAGCCATCAACCATGCCTCGGCCGCAGGAGTGCCCATCGTTTTCGCAATAAACAAAATCGATAAGCCAAATGCGAACCCTGATAAGATAAAAGAGGCGCTCGGAAACATGAACTACCTCGTGGAAGAATGGGGCGGCAAATACCAATCGCAAGACATCTCCGCCAAGAAAGGGACCGGAGTCCACGAACTTTTGGAAAAAGTCTTGCTGGAAGCCGAAATGCTCGACCTGAAAGCCAACCCGAACCGCAAGGCAACAGGCTCCATCATCGAGTCCACCCTCGACAAAGGCCGTGGCTACGTAGCCACTATCCTCGTGTCGAACGGCACACTGAAGGTAGGCGACATCGTATTGGCCGGCACCCATTACGGACGCATCAAGGCCATGTTCAACGAACGCAACCAGCGCATCCAGCAGGCAGGCCCCTCCGAGCCGGCACTCATACTGGGTCTGAACGGAGCGCCGCAAGCCGGCGACACATTCCACGTGATGGGAAGCGAGCAAGAAGCCCGCGAACTGGCCACCAAGCGCGAGCAACTGCAGCGCGAACAAGGCCTCCGTACCCACAAGACGCTGACCCTCGACGAATTGGGCCGACGCATTGCACTGGGCGACTTCAAGGAACTGAACATAATCGTCAAGGGCGACGTGGACGGCTCCATCGAAGCACTGAGCGACTCACTCATCAAGCTGTCGACGGAACGCATCCAAGTCAACGTAATCCACAAGGCAGTGGGACAAATCTCCGAGTCCGACGTCAGCCTGGCAGCCGCATCCAACGCCATCATCGTAGGCTTCCAGGTGCGCCCCTCTGCGGCAGCCCGCAAACAGGCCGACCAAGAAGGAGTAGACATCCGCACTTATTCCATCATCTACGACGCCATTGAAGAAATCAAGGCCGCTATGGAAGGCATGCTTGCCCCCGAGCTGAAGGAACAGGTGACGGCTACCGTCGAAGTACGCGAAGTGTTCCACATCAGCAAAGTCGGTTTCGTAGCCGGAGGCGTCGTAAAAGAAGGAAAGGTGAAGCGCACTGACAAAGCGCGCCTCATCCGCGACGGAATTGTTATCTACACCGGGCAAATCAACGCCCTGAAACGATTCAAAGACGACGTGAAAGAAGTACCGACCAACTTCGAATGCGGTATAAGCCTCACCAACTGCAACGACCTGCAGGTAGGTGACATCATCGAAACCTTCGAAGAAATAGAAATCAAGCAAAGCCTCTAACCCCCAACGAGGCTGTTCGATATCCCCAAAACACATCAGATTTCGCGGGAGCAACCCGTGCTCTTTCGCGGGCCGGTTGCTCCCGTTTTCATTCGGACACGATAATGCAAGACGAAAAAGAAAAGAACAAATACCTCAATCAGGTAGTAGGCGAAAAGTATAAATACGGCTTTACCACCGACATACACACGGAAATCATCGAGAAGGGACTGAACGAAGACGTCATACGCCTCATCTCCGAGAAAAAAGGAGAGCCCGACTGGCTGCTCGACTTCCGCCTCAAGGCCTACCGCTACTGGACCACTCTGAAAATGCCCCGATGGGCACACCTCGAGATTCCCGAAATCGACTATCAGGCCCTCTCCTACTACGCCGACCCCACGCAGAAGCAGAAAAAAGACAATGCCCCCAAGAGCCTGGACGAGGTAGATCCCGAAGTAATCAAGACCTTCAACAAGTTAGGAATACCGCTGGAAGAGCAAATGGCCCTGAGCGGAGTAGCGGTAGACGCCGTAATGGACTCCGTTTCGGTCAAGACCACTTTCAAGGAGAAGCTGCGCGAGAAAGGAATCATCTTCTGCTCCATCAGCGAAGCCGTACGCCAACATCCCGAACTCGTGCGCAAATACCTGGGAAGCGTAGTCGGTTACCGCGACAACTTCTTCGCCGCGCTCAATTCAGCCGTCTTTTCCGACGGTTCGTTCGTCTATATTCCCAAGGGCGTACGCTGCCCCATGGAGCTCTCCACCTACTTCCGCATCAATGCGCGGGGCACCGGCCAGTTTGAGCGCACCCTCATCGTAGCCGACGACGACTCCTACGTCAGCTACCTCGAAGGCTGCACCGCCCCCATGCGCGACGAAAACCAGCTCCACGCAGCCATCGTCGAGATTTACGTACACGACAATGCCGAAGTCAAGTACTCCACCGTACAGAACTGGTATCCCGGCGACGCCGAAGGGCGCGGCGGAGTCTACAACTTCGTCACCAAACGAGGCCTCTGCAAGGGGCACAACTCCAAAATATCGTGGACACAAGTCGAGACCGGCTCCGCCATCACCTGGAAATACCCCAGCTGCATCCTGGCCGGCGACGGCAGCATCGGCGAGTTCTACTCCGTAGCCGTCACCAACAACCACCAGCAGGCCGACACCGGCACCAAGATGATTCACATCGGCCGCAACACGCGCAGCACCATCGTATCCAAGGGCATCTCCTGCGGACACAGCCAGAACTCCTACCGAGGACTGGTGCGCGTAGCCAAAGAAGCCGAAGGCGCACGCAACTTCAGCCAGTGCGACAGCCTGCTCATGGGAGACAAATGCGGAGCACACACCTTCCCCTACATGGACATACGCAACGAAACAGCCGTCGTAGAGCACGAAGCCACCACATCCAAGATAAACGAAGACCAACTCTTCTACTGCAACCAGCGAGGCATCAGCACCGAAGACGCCGTAGCCCTCATCGTAAACGGATACGCCAAGGAAGTCCTCAACAAGCTACCCATGGAGTTTGCCGTCGAAGCACAGAAGCTCCTCTCCATATCGCTGGAAGGCAGCGTAGGATGATGCAGCACTTCTTTCCAAAAGCGGCAAGCCTTTCCCCCAAAAGCCTTGCACGAAAATCCCCAAACCCCTAAGCCAAACAAAAGAACACCACCATGTTAGAAATAAAAAACCTCCACGCCTCCATCCACGGAAAAGAGATATTGAAAGGAATCAACCTCACCGTCAAGCCCGGCGAAGTACATGCCATCATGGGCCCCAACGGCTCGGGAAAAAGCACCCTGAGCAACGTGCTCGTAGGCCACCCCGCCTATGAAGTAACCGAAGGCAGCGTCCTCTTCTACGGCAAGGACCTCCTCGCCCTAAGCCCCGAGGACCGCAGCCACGAGGGCCTCTTCCTCAGCTTCCAGTACCCCGTCGAAATTCCGGGAGTCAGCATGACCAACTTCATGCGCACGGCAGTCAACGAACACCGCAAGTACAAAAACCTCCCGCCCCTCAATGCCAGCGAATTCCTCAAGCTGATGAAAGAGAAACGCGCCATTGTAGAACTCGACAACAAACTGGCCAACCGCTCCGTAAACGAAGGCTTCAGCGGCGGCGAGAAGAAGCGCAACGAAATATTCCAAATGGCCATGCTCGAACCGCGGCTGAGCATCCTCGACGAAACGGACTCCGGACTCGACATCGACGCGCTCCGCATCGTAGCCGAGGGCGTCAACAAACTCAAAAAGCCCGACACTTCCGTCATCGTCATTACCCACTATCAGCGACTGCTCGACTACATTCGGCCCGACATAGTCCACGTTCTCTACAAAGGCCGCATCGTTAAGACAGAAGGCCCGGAACTTGCCCTAAAACTGGAGAAACAAGGCTACGATTGGATAAAGGAAGAAGTAGGAGAATAAGCCACATGGGAGCCGAACAGCAATACATCGACCTCTTCGAGCAGTACCTTTCCCTGCTCGACCAAGGCGGCGCACCCGCACTCAACGCCCTGCGCCAGCAAGCCATGCAGGACTTCGCCGCACAAGGGTTCCCCACCCTCAAGCAAGAAGAAGCCCGCTACACCGACGTGCCCGCACTTTTCGCACCCGACTACGGGCTCAACCTGCGCCGCACACTCGTTCCTACGCGCGAAGGCGAGATTTTCCAGTGCGAAGTGCCCAACATGAGCACACAGCTCTACCTCATCGTCAACGACATGTTCCACTCCGCCTCGCATGCCTCAGCACAATTGCCCGACGGCGTACTGGCCGGCAGCCTCAGGGAGATGGCCCTCAGCCACCCCGGGCTGGTGGAAAAATACTACGGACGCCTGGCCCCGACCAAGACCGACGCCATCACCGCGCTCAACACAGCCTATTGCCAGGACGGGTTCTTCATCTACGTGCCCAAAGGCGTACGGGTTCCCAAGGTTCAGCAGCTTGTCAATCTCAACCACGCCGGCGCAGACCTCATGTCCCACCGCCGCCTGCTCATCATACTGGAAGACAATGCCGAACTGAGCCTGCTCTCCTGCGACCACACCCTCGACGAACACCAGTTTCTCAGCACCCAGGTCTGCGAAATCTACGTCGGAAAAGGCGCATCGTTCGACCTCTACGAACTGGAAGAGACGCACCACCTCACCCGCCGCTGCGCCAACCTCTACCTCGAGCAGCAAGCCGACAGCCGCGTACTGCTCGACAACATGACGCTGCACAACGGCATTACCCGCAACCGCGTCCATGCTTCGTTCGAAGGCGAAGGCGCAAAGCTCGCACTCATGGGCATGGCCATCAGCGACAAGCAGCAGCACGTCGACAATCTGACCTTCATCGACCACAAAGTGCCCCGCTGTACCTGCCAAGAGCTGTACAAATACGTATTAGACGGGCAGGCCGTGGGCGCATTCGCTGGGAAAATCCTCGTGCGCCCCGGCGCTCAGCAGACCGACGCCCAGCAAACGAACAAGAACCTCTGCATGACCCGCACGGCGCGCATGTACTCCCAGCCACAACTGGAAATCTATGCCGACGATGTCAAGTGCAGTCACGGCTCAAGTACCGGCCAACTCGACGAAAGTGCCCTCTTCTACATGCAAACACGAGGCATTCCCCCCCACGAGGCACGCCTCCTGCTCATGAATGCCTTCGTGGCCGACGTAATCGGGCAAGTCCGCATACCCGCCCTTGCCGACCGCCTGCGCCACCTCGTAGAGAAACGCTTCCGCGGCGAGATGCAGAAATGTAAAGGCTGCAAGATGTGCAAATAAAAAGATACGCTATGGACATACAAAAGATACGCCAAGACTTCCCCATACTGGAGCGCACCGTCTACGGCAAACCCCTCGTCTATCTCGACAACGCCGCCACTACGCAGAAACCACGCTGCGTAGTGGAAGCCATCACCCGCGAGTATTACTCAGTCAATGCCAACGTACACCGCGGCGTGCACTTCCTTTCGCAGCAGGCCACCGAGCTGCACGAAGCCGCCCGCGAGGCCGTGCGCCGGTTCATCAATGCCCGCAGCACAAACGAGATAGTCTTCACCCGCGGAACCACCGAGAGCATCAACCTCGTGGCCGGCAGCTTCGGCGAAGCCTTCATGCAGGAAGGCGACGAAATCATCGTAAGCGAGATGGAGCACCACAGCAACATCGTCCCCTGGCAACTGCTCCAGGACCGGAAAGGCATATGCCTGCACGTCATACCCGTCAGCGACTCCGGCGAACTCGACCTGCAGGCCTTCGCCGCCATGCTCTCGCCCCGCACACGCCTCGTCAGCATCGCCCACGTAAGCAACGTGCTGGGAACGGTCAACCCCGTAGCCGAAATCATCCGCATGGCCCACGACGCCGGCGCCGCCGTACTGGTAGACGGAGCGCAATCCACCCCGCATATCGCCGTCGACGTGCAACAGCTCGACGCCGACTTCTATGCCTTCTCCGGACACAAGCTCTACGGCCCCACCGGAATCGGCGTACTCTACGGCAAGGAAGACTGGCTCCGGCGCCTGCCCCCCTACCAGGGAGGCGGCGAAATGATCAAGCACGTACGCTTCTCCGGCACCGACTACGAAGACCCTCCCCTGCGCTTCGAAGCCGGAACCCCCGACTATATCGGCACGCACGCACTGGCCTGCGCCCTGAACTACATAGAGGAAATCGGAATCGACCGCATAGCCCAATACGAACACGAGCTCCTCGACTACGCCACCGAGCGCCTCTCGGCCATACCCGGGCTGCGCATCTTCGGCCAGGCCCCGCACAAGTCGGCCGTACTCTCCTTCCTCGTAGGCGAAATACACCCCTTCGACATGGGCACCCTGCTCGACCGTCTGGGAATAGCTGTACGCACCGGACACCACTGCGCCCAGCCGCTCATGGAACGCTACGGCATACCCGGCACCGTGCGGGCCTCGTTTGCCTTCTACAACACACGCGAAGAAATCGACGCCCTGGCAGAAGGCATCGAGCGCACCAGCAAAATGTTCTGAACCGCCGACCGCCGGCTCGCCTCCTCCCCATAGCCCCGCCCGACCTCAACCGCACAACCAGGTCAGGCGGGGCTTTCTGTTTCCTCTTTTTACCACGACTCTTTCCCTTTTCACCGGCCTGTTTTTTCCCAAAGAAGCAGCAGAAACAGCCAAAAGTGGCAGCACTTTTCGCCCGTACCCCCGGCACTTTCGGAGGAAAGTGCCGCCACTTTTCGCCCTCTCCTCCGACGCCTCACAGGGCAACGCTAACCGTTTTATTCTTAAACGCAGTGAGCAATTTCGACGATTTAGTGTATTTTTCAGGACAGAAATTTGCAAATACAAAATAGAAATCTCATATTTACAACGATTTTAGCCTGTCTTATTATACATTAACCTAAACACTCAAGTCATGAACAGAAAGTTACACATGATTTCCGCAGCGACTTTTGTCGCTGCGCTGTGTATGACAGCCGCACCGCCCCTGCAGGCGCAGGAAACGGCGACTGACATCACAGAAAATTACCTGCAGAATGCCGACTTCGAAACGGCACCCACGGGAATAGTAGACGACAGAGTTATCTACGACGTACCCGGTTGGGAAGAAACACCCGCCGCAGGTACGGCGGATACCTACTGCAAACTCGGTACTATCCCGTACGGAGAGCAAAACGGCGTACTGGCAATCACTCCGGAGAACGGCACTTCCGTCACGGAAGGCAACGCCACCGTCCTGGCCATCAAGGAGCATTGGGACGGCGGAGCACTCTACGTGGGCCAAACTGTTGAGCTGCCCGCAGGAACCTACCGCCTGAGTTTCGACACCTATCAGGCATTGGCACTGACAAGTGCCGACAGCCGTTGCGGATATGTCATCGACGGCGTAGAAACCTATGCCCCTCTGCCCGAAACATTAAACGAGTGGAAACAAAACTCCATGACCTTTACGCTGACCGCAGCCAAGGAAGTAGAGTTCCGCATGGGCTATACGAAAACAGAGAACACGGGCGGTGACAAAAGCCCCATACTCTTGGTGGACAACGTCAAGCTCGAATCCATCGCAGTGCCCGAGTTCACCTACGCATGGACAGGCAGTCAAACACTTTTGGCCGACGCCGTACAGAACTCCAACTTCGCCGACGAATCAGCATGGACAGGCATCGGCGCAGTAAGCGACAACGAAACGGAGTACTACCAGACCGGTTTCGACCTGAACCAGCAAATCACCGGACTGGAAGCGGGTCTGTACATAGTAAAGGCCCAGGCTTTCCAGCGCACGGGATGGAACGACGGCGGCGCAGCCTATGAGGCAGGCACCGAAACCATCACTTCCGAAATCTACGCAGCCAGCGGCGAAGAAGAAGTAACAGTACCTTTCGCCTCACTCTACAGCAACACGCTGTATCCAGGCTGGGACGCTTATCCCGACAACATGGCCCAGGCAGCCTATAGCTTCGGCCTCGGACTCTACGAAGTAGCCACTCCGGCCATCCGCGTAGGCGAAGACGGGACAATCACCGTAGGCGCCCGCGAGAGCACCTCTTCGGCAGCCGGCCGTTGGAGCATACTTACCAACGTACGCCTCTACAAGGTAGACGAACTCGCTACCACCGAAGAAATCAGCGCCTTCATCGAGAGCAGCAAGCCGCACAGCCTAAGTTCGGAAAAAGCCCTGAACACCGCTCTCTCCGCCCTGCAGGAAGCAATCATCGGCGAAGCCGCCGACTCCGTCAAGACGCAGGCCGCCGAGCAAGTACAGGCAGCGATCGACGCACTTAACGCATCCGCAGATGAGTTTGCCGACTACGCCGAAACCATCGAACAGATGAAGGAAGACGCAGCCCAATATGCCGAAATCGCAGGATACCAGGCCTACCTGAGCGCACTGGACAAAGCCTATGACGCATACACCGGCAAGTCCGACGACCTCGCTGCCGCACTCGCTGCCGCACAGGCTGCCGAAAAAACCTGCATCCTGACCGGCACCGACTACACCGGGCTGATCGAAAACCCGTCGTTCGAAGCACTTCCCGTCGACCGTGCCGCCGTTATTCCCGGATGGACCAAGACCGGCCAGGAAAACAGCGAGTTCTGCACGCGCAACGATGAGGCAGGACGCATCCCGACCTACGGGGAAGGCAACGTTTACTTCCAGCATTGGGTACCAAACACCCTGCCCGACATTTCGCTCACGCAGACCCTTACGGAAATTCCGAACGGTAAATACCGCGTGACCGCAGCCGGTTCCTTCAGCGCCGAGGGCTTCTATCTGATAGCCGACGACAGCCAAACGGCCATTGACTCTACCGGTGACTTCACCGCGGAGACACTTGTCACGAACAACACCCTGACTATCGGCGTAAAGACAGAAGGTTGCACCGGAAACTGGGTTCGTGCCGACAACTTCCGCCTCACCTATCTCGGCGATCCGAATGCTGCTCCCACCGAACCCTCTACGGCTATCGACGAAAGCGGCATCTATTACATCTATAACCCCGCCGCCGACAAGTTCATGACCAGCACCGAAGCCGGCGACAACGGCGCGCTTTACAGCATGGAGAGCCTCGAAGACAACGACGCCTACAAGTGGGAAATCACACTCACGCCCGGAGCTGACGAAAGCGAGCCCGCTACCGTCACCCTCAAGCAGCTCTCTTCCGGAAAGTACCTCAACGCTTTGACAACCAACACCTGGTCTATGGGCCTCGGCGAGTATGACGCCACCGGATCACACTACATTGTCAACGACGGCGAAGGCACTTACACGCTCTCCAACCTGCGCAATACCAACAAGGTTATCGGCTTCGACAACTTGAATGACGGTAGCACGCCGTACTACGACAAGAGTACGTCGAATAACCCCTACTTCAAATTCTATAAGGTAGACGAATACGAAGCATATCTGCCCCTCCTTCCCTATTACGAGCAGAAGGAAGCCCTGCGCGAGCGTATCAATACGATGAGAGACTTGAAGGACGGCATTCTCGGCGGCTACCATAGTGAAGAAGACGAGGAAGGCTTGGCTTCCATACTGAGCCTCGCTCTCGAAGTATACGAGCAGCCGGAAGCAAATGTGGCTATCGACAGCGTAAAAGCCGTAGTGACTATGGCCGACAACGCCATCGAAGTTTATCAATACTCTACCATGGCTACGAAAGACAACCCCGCCAACTTCACGTTTGCCATCGCCAATGCCGACGGCGAGCAGGCCTCCTGGCACAGCATACCGGGCTGGACGATGGAACCCGACGTGATTGGCAACTGGGGCTCGAAGGAAGTGACCAACGAGGTGCTCACCGGAAACAGCATCGAACTGTGGAATCCTGGCGGAACTCCCTTCACCGTCAGCCTCACGCAGAGCCTCGCCGGACTGCCTAACGGTGTATATTCGCTCGACTTCGGCGCATTTGCTGCCGACCAGAGCAACAGCGAAACCGTCGGAGAACTCTACTTCTTCGCCGGAAGCCGCAAGGCAGCAATCCAAGTATCCAACCCCGCCGGGACAGACGATGAGGTTGTTGGCGCAGCACAGCAGTACTCCATCGAGAACATCTACGTGCTCGACGGCACTCTCGACCTCGGTATCCGCGCAGAGGGCAGCAACTCCAACTGGTTTGGCTTCGACAACGTAACGCTCACCTACTACGGCCCGAAGGAAACCCTCCTTGTTCTGACCGATTCCGTAACGCGCTCGACCGAAGCCGGCTACGATCCTACTTACGTGGACAACCACAGTGCAGAAGTATGCGCCTTCCTCGGAGTAGATTCGCTGGCTGACGAAGCCATAAAGATCAGCGTGATTACCCCCGAAGGCCAGCCCGTAGAGAACACGACGGATGGCTGGTTTGGCGCCGACGGCAACCTCCAGGCCTGGGGCAGCGACGCTCGCGTCTGCGTGAAGTACCCCGCCGACCAGTTTGTACTCACTGAACCCGAATACTTCATCTGCACAATGCCTGACGTATGCCAGGACGGTGACGTCTACACTACCCAGTGGGGCGTGATGACCGCTACCGATACGGTCATCATCCGCACCGTAGTCACCATGGTTGCACCCGAGATTCCCGACATCACCAAGCCCGAACAATGCACGAACTTGGGCACTGTTCAGATTACGGCCGAGGCCGAAGCTGATGCCACCGGAGCCAACTCGCAGGAAGTAAGCCTCGACGTAGAGGAAATCGCCGCATTCTTCGAAATGGATGCTGCTACCTTCTCCGAGACCACTGCCTTCTATGCTACGGCACGCGACACCTTCACCCTCAAGCCCACGGCCAACCAGGGCGGATACTGGCTCGACGCCAACGGCGAAGCCATCAGTTGGGGCGAAGGAGCTACATTCTTCATCGAACCCGTTACGGCTAAGGACTACAGCCTCTTCCGCATTGGCCAGTACGGCGGTGCATGTGCTGCAGGCGACGAGTACAAAGCTAATCTTTACTTCGTCATCGGTGACGAGATGGTTACCGTAGAACTGACCTACACCATCACCGGCGAAGCCACGGGCATCGACGAAATCTCCGGCGGAGCCGAAGTCGTTTCCACCGAGTACTACACGCTCGACGGAATCCAGATAGACGCCCCGACAGAAGGCATCTACATCGTGACGGAAACCTACTCCGACGGCACCGTGAAGACCTACAAGAAGTTCGTTAAATAGACCGGGGTTTACCCAACTATTTCCTAACTAATCAGACAGGCGGGGCGCATCCTCCACAGGGGATGCGCCCTTCTTTTTTGCCCCTCCGCCGCACAGAAATGGCCCAACCCCTGCTGCCCATCCTTTTTTTCGCTACCTTTGCTTACGCAAAGAAGCCTCTCCTTTTCGAGAAAGCCCCAGGCATCGCTCCAAAAAGAGGCAGTACTTTTGGCAAAAAGGTACAGCACTTTTCCCGAAAAGGTGCAAGACTTTTCCACCCCACCGCCACACCCTCCCTATGATACACCCGTTCCATTCCGACACGTCCCGCATCCCCCTGCCCCGGCTCTTCACCTACCCCTTCTGCTACGAGCCACACCCCCTGTGCCAAATCGCCGCGGAAGAAGTGAAAACCTACCTCGCCAGCCGCCACGACTGGAGCGACGAGCTGCAGAAAGGCAAGATGTTCGGCGTGCTCGTCGTGCGCGATACCGACGGCCGGCTCGGCTACCTCGCCGCCTTCTCCGGCATCCTCGCCGGCCGGAACCTGCACCCCTTCTTCGTTCCCCCGGTCTACGACCTGCAAGACCCGCACGGATTTTTTCCCGAAGAGGAAGCCTCCATCAGTCACATCAACAGCCTCATCCGCCAGGCCGAAGCCGCACCCCGCTACCGCGCCCTGCTCGACGAATACCAGCGCCTGCAGACCGAAGCCGAGCGCAGCATCTCTGCCGCACGGGAAGCGATGAAAACCGCCAAGGCACGCAGGGCCGAAAAGCGCCTGACCGGCGCCGACCCCTCCGTGCTCAGCCGCCTCATCCGCGAAAGCCAGCACGAAAAAGCCGAATTCCACCGCCTGAAGAAACAGTGGGAAGCCCGCCTGGAATCCGTCCGCCAAGCCTGCGCCGAACACGAGCAGCTCATTGCCCGCTACAAGAGCGAACGCCGCCACCGTTCGGCCGCAGCCCAGCAGCGCATCTTCCGCCACTTCCGCATGCGCAACGCCCGCGGTGAAGAAAAAGACCTCGTCGAGCTGTTTACCGACACGCCCCGCCACATTCCCCCCGCAGGCAGCGGCGAATGTGCCGCACCCAAGTTGCTGCAATACGCCTACCTCCACCGGCTGCAACCCCTTGCGATGGCCGA
Organism: Bacteroidaceae bacterium; assembly: GCA_050946375.1. Taxonomy (GTDB): domain Bacteria; phylum Bacteroidota; class Bacteroidia; order Bacteroidales; family Bacteroidaceae; genus UBA1794. The sequence goes on from JBMNUT010000002.1 coordinate 104,959, forward strand.
ATTCTGGTGGGGCGACTCGCCCAAAGACACCCTGCGCCGACACGGACACTACTACCCCGCCTGCACCGAAAAATGCGGCCCCATACTCCGCTTCATGCTGCAAGGGCTACAAGTGGAGCCCAACCCCCTGGCGCAAGACCTGCACCGCCATACGGAACTCGAAGTGCTCTACGAAGACGACTGGCTCGTAGCCGTCCGCAAGCCCGGCGGCATGCTCTCCGTCCCGGGCAAGGAAAGAGTGTTCTCCGCCCTCGAATGGCTCCGCGAGCGCTACCCCGAAGCCAGCGGGCCGCTGCTCGTACACCGGCTGGACATGGACACTTCCGGCATTCTCCTGGCCGCCCGCTCCAAAGAGATACACCAAAACCTGCAGGCGCAGTTCAAGAACCGCACCGTACGCAAGACGTACGTAGCCATCCTCGCAGGGGAAGTCACCGCCGACGCAGGCACCATCGACCTGCCCTTGCGGCTCGATCCCGCCGACCGCCCTCGCCGCGTTGTCGACCACCGGCATGGGAAACCCGCAATCACCGACTTTCGCGTCGTGAGCCGCACGGCCGGACGCACCCGAGTGCTGTTCTTTCCCAAGACCGGGCGCACCCATCAGCTGCGGGTGCATGCCGCCCATCCCGAAGGCCTCAACGCCCCCATCCTCGGCGACCGCCTCTATGGCATGCCCGCCGGGCGACTCTACCTGCACGCGGCGGCACTCGAGTTCACGCACCCCGCCACGGGCCGGACGCTGCGCATCGACTGCCCGCCCAATTTCTAAACCCGCTTCCCGACAATAGCCACACCGACATAAAAAGAGCCCGCTGCCTCTCCTGCGAGACAACGGGCTCCAATTCATTACCCATGCGGCACGCGGCCGCAGACCGACAAGGGGTCAGCGCGCTTCCTCACCCGGCCGAGCAGAACGACGGAGGCGGAAAACGAAACACAGCGCCCCCACCAGCAGCAACAGAATGCCCGCAACCAGCGAAATGGCCAATACGCCGGTAGAAGCATGACTGTTGGCTATCGAGAGCGAGTGCTGCCAGTCTTGCGTAGAAGGCAGGTAGGGCGTGTTGTTCAGCCCGGCAGCCAGCAGCAAAGCCATGAAGGAAAACAGCGTGCCCACCGCCGCAGGCAAAAAGCCCACGCGGTAGTCCGGACGGAAAATCGTGCGGAAAATGCCGAACAGCAGCAGTCCCAGCCCCAAAACCAGGAAGAACGCCACGGCAGGCATCTCTACGAAATTCTGCAAATACTTATGGAATACGCCCGCAAACATGCCATCGCTCCACACAAGCCCCACACGCATGCACAAACGGACTACGAAGGCCAGGAAAAAGACGAGGAAGAAAATCATCTCCGTCAGCAGCAAACTGCGCACACGGCCGTGTATCTCCTCCGAGACACCCCGGCGAACCAGGTAAAGCATGCTCAGGATGCGCGCCAGATACAACAGGGCCGCGCCCAGAAGCAGATTGTCGAGTATCATGAAAGCCTCCAGTCCCGAGGCCTGGCCGAGCCACACTCCGCCGGTAGGCTGGAACAATCCGTCGGCATCGATAGTCATCTCTACCAGAAACGGCGCTCCGCAAAAGAAACAGCCGAATACCGTCCCGACCAGAAGCGGGCATACAATGCCGACAAGCGTAGAGAGCGAAAAGCCGGCCATCCGCAGCCATCCGCGGGAAGAGAGCTTCATCAGCCCCGCCCCCGCAGCGAGCAGAAACGAAATCAGCAGGGCCGACCACAACCCCGTGGCCTTAAAAACGAAAACGCGGGCATACAAAGGGAAAGCCACGCACAGCATGCCGATGAAAACGGCCAGCGAAACCAGCGGCCAGAACCACATCCGGGAGAAAAAGGCATCCAGGTCAGAACGTTTTTCCGCATCGCGGGCAAGAGTACGCACTACCGTATTTCCACCCAGCACGAACATGAAAACGGGAAGCAACCCGCCTAAAATGGAAACTACGGCCCAAACAAAATGAGCTAAAAGGGTGTCTGTCATATAAAAAGAGGTATTGAGTTTTTCCGGAAAATCGCGTGCAAATATAGAGAATCCCCCTTGTGCTCAAAAAAAATATCGGGAAATCCCCCCATTTTGCCGACAGATTCCTCCTTCACATCTATTCTTTTTGCCCAAAAAGAGAAGTAAAACTACCTTTGTCCTCCAGAAAAACACAAAGAAATTACTCCGCAATGAAGAAAAAAATCATCCTCGCGACCCTGCTACTGGCTGCCCTCCTGCCGGTTCATGCGCAGGAAAAACCGCAAACCTGGACCTTGCAGTCGTGCATCGACTACGCCCTGGAGCAAAACATCTCGATCAAGCAGAGTCAAAACACCTTGGAGCAGAACTTGGTGGATACCAAATCGGCAAAAGCCGCCCTCTTTCCCTCACTCAGCTTCAACACCTCGCACAATTACAATAATCAACCGTACGGAGGCCTGGGCAGTGTCGGCAGTAGCTACAACGATGGCAGCATAAACAACTACACCGGTAACTATAACCTGAGCGCAAACCTGACCATCTACAACGGCGGACGGAATCTGAACAACATCCGCTACAACAAACTCCTGAGCCAAACGGCAGAAGAGAATATCGCCGAACAGAAAAACCAGGTGATTCTGGCCGTAACGCAGGCATATTTGCAAATTCTCTACGCATCGGAAGCCGTACGCATCAATATCTTTACGCTACAGTCCGACTCCGCTCAGCTCGAACGCACAAGGGAACTGATGAACAACGGCCTGATGACGAAAGTAGATGTAGCGCAAATGGAATCTCAGCTCAGCACCGACGCCTATCAGCTGGTGCAATCGCAGACAAGCCTGGCGAATTACGAACTTCAGCTGAAGCAATTGCTCGAAATCGAAGGCAGTGAGACCATGCAACTGGCACTTCCGGAAATATCCGACGAGCAAGTTCTCACGTTGTTGCCGGACAAAGAACAGGTTTATGCCACTGCTTTGGGCATTATGCCGGAGATAAAAGCCGGAAAGCTCTCCACCGAGGCGGCAGAGCTGAACGAAAAAATAGCCAAGTCCGGCTACTATCCCACAATCAGCCTGCAGGCTTCCACCGGAACGGGAAGCAATTCGGCCAGCGACCTGGGCTTTGGCAAACAACTCAAGCAGAGCTGGAACAATACCATCGGGATTTCTCTCTCGTTGCCCATATTCGACAACCGCTCGAACAAGAGCGCCGTAGAAAAAGCACGCCTCCAGACGCTCAGCAGCAAGCTCTCCGAGAGCGAAACGGCCAAGACTCTCTACGAAACCATCGAGCAGGCCTGGCAAAATGCCTACTCCTCGCAAAACGAATACCTTGCCGCATGCGAAAAAGAGAAGTACGCCCGCCAAAGCTACGACCTCGTAAGCCAGCAATATGCCCAAGGCTTGAAGAACACCGTGGAACTGATTACCGAGAAAACCACCTACCAAAACGCACTGCAGGAGAAGCTCCAGGCCAAATACATGTCCTTGCTCAACCAGAAACTGCTGCGCTTCTACCAGGGCGAACAGCCGACTCTCTAAGAAACACCCAACCGAATAATAACAAACATATACAACAGCAATATGAAATTCCTACAAAAGAAAAAGGCAATCATCATCGCGGTAGTCATCATAGCCATCGGACTCGCCGCATGGGCGATATGGGGGCCGAGGAAGGCCAACAAGGTTTCGTTCGTAAACACACAGGTTGAACGCGGAACCATCAGCAGCTCCATCACCGCCACCGGCACCATCGAACCGATTACGCAAGTGGAAGTCGGTACGCAGGTATCCGGTATCATCGACAAGATCTACGTCGATTACAACTCCGTAGTCAAGAAAGGGCAACTTCTGGCCGAACTCGACAAAGTAAACCTGGAGAACTCCCTGCAATCGGCCGAGGCAAACATGAATACGGCCAAGACGGAATACGAATACCAGCTCAAGAACTACGAACGCTACAAGGCTCTTCACGACAAAGGACTCGTAGCCGACTCCGAATACGACCAGATATACTACGATTACCGCAAGGCCTACAACGACTACGAGGTAAGCAAAAACAGCTACGAAGAAGCCAAAACCAACTTAGGCTATGCCATGATTTACTCTCCGATAGACGGAATCATCCTATCGAAGGAGGTAGAAGAAGGACAGACCGTAGCCGCCGCCATGGAAACCCCGACGCTTTTCATCATCGCGCAAGACCTTACGCAAATGCAGGTAGTGGCTGACGTAGACGAAGCCGACATAGGCGACGTAGCCGAAGGGCAACGCGTCACATTCACAGTAGACGCCTATCCGGAAGACGTATTCGAAGGACACGTAACCCAAGTGCGCCTGGAAGCTACGGAGACGAACAACGTCGTAACCTACGAGGTAGTCATCGAAGCCCCCAACCAGAACCTCAAGCTAAAGCCCGGACTGACAGCCAACGTGAGCATCTATACGCTGGAAAAGCAAAACATCCTCACCGTACCCGCCAAGGCACTGCGCTTTACCCCCGACCAGGAAATCATCAGCAAGGATGACAAAGTCGTCAAAGACGCCAGCATCAAGGAAGACGCCACCCACAAGATTCTCTGGCAACGCAACGGAAACACCTTCACGGCCATACCCGTCGTAACCGGCATCAGTAACGGTTCGGAAACGGAAATCGTCAGCGGCATCGCAGAAGGCACCTCAGTCGTCATGGAAGTAGTAGCCGGCACAGGCCAGGACAGCAGCACCTCCGCAGCAAGCACCGACACGAGCGACGAAAGCAGCGAAGAACGCTCCCCCTTCATGCCCGGCCCGCCCGACAAAAAGAAGAAATAATAAGGAAACACCCGTATGGAACAAAGACCCATAATCGAATTGGAACAAATCCGCCGCAACTTCCAGGTAGGCGAAGAAACGGTGCATGCCTTGCGCGGAGTCTCCTTTACCATCCGTGAAGGCGAGTTCGTCACCATCATGGGCACCTCCGGCTCGGGCAAGTCCACCCTGCTCAACATACTCGGCTGCCTGGACACCCCCACCGAAGGCGAGTACCGCCTCGACGGAATCCCCGTGCGCACCATGAGCAAGCCCGAGCGCGCCATCCTGCGCAACCGCAAGATTGGCTTCGTCTTCCAGAACTACAACCTGCTGGCCAAGACGACCGCAGTGGAAAACGTAGAGCTCCCGCTCATGTACAACCCCTCCATCAAAGCCTCGGAGCGCCGCGAACGCTCCATCAAGGCCCTGCAAGCCGTAGGACTGGGCAACCGGCTGGAGCACAAGAGCAACCAGATGTCCGGCGGACAGATGCAACGCGTGGCCATAGCCCGGGCGCTGGTCAACGAACCCGCCGTCATCCTGGCCGACGAAGCTACCGGTAACCTCGACACGCGCACCTCGTTCGAGATACTGGTACTCTTCCAAAAGCTACACGCCCAAGGAAAAACCATTATCTTTGTGACGCACAACCCCGAAATCGCCTCCTACAGTAGCCGGAACATCGTACTGCGCGACGGACACGTGACCGAAGACCAGCCCAACCCCCGCATCCTTTCGGCCGAAGAGGCGCTCAAGGCACTGCCCGCAGAAGAAGAGTGACCCCCAAAAACAAGCAAGGGAAAAAGAAAAAAGTACCTGCACTTTTCCCCGGAAGATGCAGTACTTTTTTCCCACTCCCCCAACGAACTTTTCCAATCAAACTAAGTCGGAAACATGAATTTCTCCAATCTTTTCAAAATAGCCCTCAAGGCACTTAGCAACAACAAGCTGCGCAGCTTCCTCACGATGCTGGGCATCATCATCGGCGTAGCAGCCGTAATCACCATGCTCGCCATCGGACAGGGCACCAAGCGCAGCATCCAGAAACAAATCTCCGAGATGGGCTCCAACATGATCATGATCCATCCGGGAGGAGACATGAGGGGCGGCGTCCGACTCGAAGCCAGCGCCATGCAAACGCTCAAGATAAAAGACTTTACCGACATAGCCGAACAGTGCAAATACGTGCAGGCCACCAGCCCCAACGTCAGCAGTTCCGGCCAGTTCATCAACGGTTCGAACAACTACCCGGCCTCCATCAACGGAGTCAACCGCGACTATCTCACCATCCGCCAGCTCAAAGTGGAAGAAGGCGAAATGTTTACCGACACCGACATCAAGAGTAGCGCAAAAGTCTGCGTCGTTGGAAAAACCATCGTAGACAATCTCTTCCCCAACGGTGAAGACCCCGTAGGAAAGGTCATACGTTTCAACAAAATCCCCTTCCGAATCGTCGGAGTGCTGGAAGCCAAAGGCTACAACAGCATGGGCCAGGACCAAGACGAGATAGTCCTTGCCCCCTATACGACGGTGATGAAGCGAATTCTGGCGCAGACTTACCTGCAAGGCATCTTCTGTTCCGCACTGACGGAAGGCATGACCGACAAAGCCGTGGATGAAATCACCACAATCCTACGCACAAACCACAAACTCAAGGCCGATGATGACGACGACTTCAACGTCCGCTCCCAAGAGGAGCTGAGCTCCATGATGAACAGCACGACCGACATGCTCACCATACTGCTCGCCTGCATAGCCGGCATATCGCTTATCGTAGGAGGCATAGGCATCATGAACATCATGTACGTATCCGTCACCGAGCGCACCAAGGAAATCGGCCTGCGCATGAGCGTCGGAGCCCGCGGAGTCGACATACTCAGCCAGTTCCTCATCGAGGCAATCCTCATCAGCGTAACGGGCGGACTCATCGGAGTGCTCATCGGCGTGACCGCCTCGGCATGCGTCAACATATTTGCCCACTGGCCCGTCTTCGTTCAGCCCTGGAGTGTGGTCCTCAGCTTTGCCGTCTGCACGCTGACCGGCGTATTCTTCGGCTGGTATCCTGCGAAGAAAGCCGCATCACTCGACCCGATTGAAGCCATACGCTATGAATGAATCAGTAAAAACACCCAAGGCCGGGGCGGAAAGACGACGCGTTCCGGAAATCGCGATCCACATCATCGTGTGTATCACCATACTCAGTTTCCCAGTTCTGATTATGGATACACGCCACTACACCAGTGGCGAGCTGTGGAACGCCTTCCTCCGCTTCTCTTTCCACCCCGCCGTTTTACTGATACTCTTCTACATAAACTACCTTTGGCTCATACCTAAAAAACTTTTCTGCGAGCAAACGGCCGAGTTCTTCTTCTGGAACATCGGATTCATACTGCTCTTCAGCATCGTACTGAGGCTGATTCCCATGCTTACGCCGCCCGAAGTAAACGAAACCCTCGAGAAAATCGGGAAAATCGACAAGCACCGCCGCCACCGTACGCCACCGCCGCAGTGGACCTTCATACTGAGAGACATCTTCTCCTGCTGCATGCCCGTCATCGTAGCCGTAAGCCTCCGCACCAACGCACGCTGGCGCAGCGCCGAAAACGCACGCGAAAAAGCCGAAAAGAGCCGCACGGAAGCCGAACTGAAGAACCTCAAAAACCAACTCAGCCCCCACTTCCTGCTCAACACGCTGAACAACATCTACGCACTCATCCTTTTCGATACGGAAAAGGCGCAGCAAGCCGTGCTCGACCTGAGCCGTCTGCTCCGACACGTGCTCTACGAAAACCCGACGAGCTTCGTCCCCCTCGCAAAAGAGGCCGCCTTTATCCAGAACTACATCGACTTGATGCGCATACGCCTGGCCGACCACGTAGAACTCACCACCGAATACCGGATTTCGCCCGAGAGTTGCATGCCCATCGCCCCGCTCCTGATTATTTCCCTCATCGAAAACGCCTTCAAGCACGGCGTAAGTTCCGACAAGCCCAGCTTCATCCACATACGCATCGAAGAGAAACCGAAAGAAGGAGAAATCTACTGCCTCATCGAGAACAGCTGTTTCCCCAAAAAGAAGAGCGACAAAAGCGGTTCGGGCATAGGCCTCGCCCAAGTCAGGAGCCGCCTCGAACTGCTCTACCCGGGGCAGTACACCTGGACATACGGCCCCAACGCGGAAAACACCGTCTACTCCTCCATACTCGTGCTGCACACAAGGCACATCGCCCTGCCTGCCGACAGCGAACAACCCACACCTTAAACGAAAAAGACTATGAACATCACTTGTGCCATCATCGACGACGAGCCGCTCGCGCTCAACCTGCTTGAAAATTACGTCAGCAAAACGCCCTTCCTCGAACTGAAGGGAAAATACACCAGTGCCGTACAAGCCCTCAAAAGCCTGCAGGAAAACGAAGTACAACTGCTCTTCCTCGACATACAAATGCCCGAACTTACGGGATTGGAGTTCTCGCAAATCGTAAAAGAGCAGACGAAAATCATCTTCACCACCGCATTCAGCCAGTACGCACTCGACGCCTACAAGGTAAACGCCATCGACTATCTGCTCAAGCCTTTCTCCTACGCCGACTTCCTGAAAGCCGCACAGAAAGCCCTCCACTGGTTCGAACTCGTCGAGCAGGCCAGCCAGGCCGGAAACGCCCCGAAAGCCGAAAACACCAACGCACCGCACCGCGACATCGACAGCATATTCGTAAAAAGCGAGTATAAACTCGTGCAAATCAAGCTCGACGAAATTCTCTACATCGAAGGGCTGAAAGACTACCTGAAAATATACATCGAAGGAGAAGCGCACCCGATTCTATCGTTGATGAGCATGAAGTCGATGGAAGAACTGTTGCCCGCCGACCGGTTCATGCGCGTCCACCGCTCCTACATCGTGCAAGTCTCCAAAATACGCATCGTAGACCGCAACCGAATCGTATTCGGAAAAACCCTCATCCCCATCAGCGACAGCTACAAGGCCGCCTTCAACGAATACCTCCAGCACCGCACCCTCTGAGCCGCCCCCCGCAACCCAAAAAGAAAAACCTTCCGTCGGGAACAAAAAAGTGGCTGCACTTTCCCGCAAAAGTGCAGCCATTTCCGGCAAAAAGCCGCAGGACTTTTCCACAAAAGCGCAGGGAAAACGCCACCCCTGCCTGCAGCCGGTTTGCCCCGGCAGCAGCATGAAGTTTCAAAAAGCAGGTAAGGAAAAAGACAAGGACGCAGAGGGTCAGTCATCCGGCTTGGTCAGCAAAAGCTGGCGCAAGTGCTTCAGTTCTTTCGGAGACACGCCCACTTTCTTGCGAAGATAGTTCTCCACTCCGTCGTATTCGGTAACGATATAGTCATAAATATCATCCAGATATTCAGCATGCGAGGTATAAAGCGCCGTAATGACTTCCTGAACATCTTCCGGCATGGAGTAGCCCGAGCGATAAGCTACGGGGATGTGAAAATAAGAGTTGCTCAATTCATAGTCCTGCACGACCGTTTCGTGCCCTACGCCCAAGGCATTCAGCAAAAGCGCCATGACCAGCCCCGTGCGCATCTTGCCCGAATTGCACTCAATGACTAAGGGATAGCTGTCTTCGTTCTCAAGAATTTCAAAAACCTGCTGCAGTTCCTTCGAATGCTCTTCCAGTATTTTCACGTTCATCCGCAGAATCATCTGCCGCAGCGAGTCCAATCCCAGCGTTCCGCTGCACACACGGTCCATCAGCATAAAGGCTTCCCGGTCAATCAGCGGTACGTTAATCCGCTCGACGCCCTCCATGTGCTTGAGCGGGCTGTGTATCTCAGCAGGCGAACGCAAGTCAATGACCGTTTTCACGCCCAGTCCGCGCAAAATGCGCTCCCCTTCTTTCCCAATGCTGTCCAGCGCATCGCTCCGATACACCTTCCCCCACTTCACTTCCCTGCCGGAAGATGTAAAATAGCCGCCGACGTCGCGGAAATTCTGCACGCCGGGCATGTAAATCTTGCGGCTCGCTATCGTAATGGGGAACTCGTCGTTGAAAACCATCGTATAGTATTGGCGGGATACGCTGCCGCCCGTCTCGACCATCAGCATCTGTTCGCTGATATTGGTAGTGGCTATTGGTTTTTCGAGGGGGATATTATTCGGATCGCTCGAAGCATATACTTTCAACTCGCCCGTCATTACCGGAAAAGTCTCCCACTTCAGAATGGCCGACTGCGGACTTTCTTCGCAAGCGGCCAAGATGCTCGGCTTATAGGAGGTACATCCCGCCGAAAGTCCTGCGGTAACAGCCGAAACAAGCAAACACGTCCGGAACATAGAGTCAGATATTTAATGAAAAAGCCAAGGTTATTTCGAGCAAATATAGCGAATGAATACCTAATAATGTCCGGGCTTTGCGATATTTAATACTCTGTATGAGTTCTTTAGGAGTGCTTCTTTTTTAAATTTTCCGCAAAGGAATTCTGTATATAGTTCTCATGGCTCCGGCAGACATTGCTGGAGAAATCCTGCGCATAGCCTATCAAACGGTCCCAAACCGCCTCCCCCGCACTCCGCAGCGACTGCCGATTCAGGCCTAAATCAAGGATGCCGTAAAGAATTCCGGCGTTAAAACTGTCGCCAGCCCCTATGGTGCTGACCGGTTGCAGCGCATGGGCCGGATAGTGCTTGCAGGGAATCTGCCCGGTACACAGGCTAACGCCTTCCGCCCCCTCGGTACAGATAAAGCAGGGGCACAAGTCTTTCACTTTTTTTTCATATATCTCTTCCGCAGAAGACAGCCCGTAAATATGTTCGAAGTCGAGGTTTGAACCGCGAACCACGTCGGCCAGGCGCATATTCTCCTCGATTGCGGGCAAGAGGGCCGGCACTTCCGCCAAATGGGAAGCGCGGAAATTGGGATCATAATAGAGGATTGCGCCAGCATTCCGCGCATAGTGCAGGAAAGAGAGTATCTTCGGGCGCAATGCCGGGTTGAGGGAATAATACGCACCGAACAGCACTAAATCGCCGTCGCCTATGGGCGGAAACGGAACCTGCAGGCGCAGTGCCGGATAATTCTTATAGAAAAGATAAGAAGCCTCGTTGTCGTTGTCCAGAAAGGCCAGCGATATGGGCGACTTGCCCTCGGAGAAACGGCCCACATACTCCGTGCTGATTCCTTCTTTCTGCATGAAGCGCAAGATTTTCCGCCCCACCTCGTCTTCGCCCGTCTCGCTGACGAAGCACGTTTTCACCCCGGCACGCGCCAAAGAGACGATGCCATTGAAGGAAGAACCGCCGGGCACAGCCGCCACCGGCGTATCGCCGCGAAAGAGAATGTCGAGAATGGTCTCGCCGATTCCGATTACTGTTCGCATAGCTCCCCACGCGATTTCTTGCCCAAATACCCGCCGTGGTGACGTTTGGAGTAGTCCTCGCGCGTAAAGCCCGTCAGCTTCATGGTCTCCACCACGAGTATGTCTCCGATGACGGTCATTGCCGTTGTCGAAGCCGTCGGCGTAAGTCCCAGGACGCACACTTCGGCCGGATGCCCCGTACTCAGGCAGATGTCCGACTTTTGCGCCAGCGGGCTTTGCGGGTCACTGGTAATGACGATGTATTTCAACTCGGGGTCCAGATTGTGCGCCAAGTCGGTCAGCTCCACAATCTCCCGCGTTTTTCCGGAATTGGAGATGAGTAACAGCAAATCGTTCTTCTGCAAAATTCCCAAGTCCCCGTGCTGTGCCTCGCTCGGGTGCAGGAAAACGGCCGGAATGCCGGTAGAACAAAACGTTGTTGCGATGTTTTCGGCTATCTGCCCCGCCTTGCCCATGCCGGAAGTCACGAGTTTTCCCTTCTTGACGTGCACCTGTTCCACAATCAGGCGCACCGCCTTCTCGAAAGCATCCGTCACCGGGATATTCAGCACGGCGTCTGCCTCTCTTCGCAATATATCTTTGATAGAATCTATCATATATAAGGTAGCAAAAATAAGAGGTATTCTGCTCTGCTCCGTAGAGCATTACACAGTACAAATATCTATATTTTCGGGTTAGCTGCAAAGAGTTTTGTTGTATTTTTGCCGCCGAAATGGCAAAAACCACGGAAAAGACAGAAGAATACGCAGCCTGCCGCTTGTCCAACGGCCTGCGCATCGTACAAAGCCCGTCGCCCTCGGAAGTCACCTACTGCGGCTACGTCATCGACGCCGGCACGCGCGACGAGCTTCCCGAAGAGCCGGGCATGGCACACTTCGTAGAACATCTCCTCTTCAAGGGCACCGAACACCGGAAAGCCTGGCACATCCTGAACCGGATGGAGCGGGTAGGAGGAGACTTGAACGCATTTACCAACAAAGAGGAGACCACCATTTACAGCACTTTCCTGGCCCGCGACTTCCAGAGGGCAGCGGAATTGCTGACCGACATCGTATTCCATTCCACCTTTCCACAGGGCGAAATCGAAAAAGAGACCGAAGTCATCGCCGACGAGATACAGAGCTACCTCGACAGCCCGGCCGAGCAAATCTACGACGACTTCGAGGAAATCATCTTCCCCGAGCACCCCTTGGGACGGAACATACTGGGCAATGCCGAAACGCTCCGCACCTTCAGCTCGCAACAGGCCAAACGGTTTACCGAAACATACTACCGTCCGGAAAATGCCCTCTTCTTCCTCTACGGAAACATCCCCCTCGAACGCATACGGCACACGCTGGAAAGGCTGACCACCGACCTCCCCCTGCCCGCTCTCCCGCCCGCACCCAAGTTGGAGCGCAGGCCGCCGCTTCTCTACACCCCGCGCAACATCACAATCAAGCACGACACCCACCAGGCACATGTGCTCATCGGCACAAAAGGATACCACGCTTTCGACAAAAAGCGCACGGGACTCTACCTGCTCAACAACCTTTTGGGCGGACCGGGAATGAACAGCCGCCTCAATCTGGCCCTGCGTGAGCGGAGAGGGCTGGTCTACGGGGTGGAATCAAGCCTCGTTTCCTACACCGACTCGGGGGTATTCTCTATTTACTATGGCTGCGACCCGGAAGACACGGCCCGATGCTCCGAACTCGTACTGCGCGAACTGCGCAAGCTGCGCGAGCACGCGCTCACCGGCTCGCAACTCCACGCCCTGAAGAAGCAGACAATAGGCCAAATAGCCGTAGCCACCGACAGCAACGAGAGCATGGCCCTGGAACTGGGCAAGAGCTTCCTCCACTACGGCCACTACGAACCGCTCAAGCGCCTCTACGAACGCATCGAAGCCCTCACGGCCGAGCAGCTGCTGGAGGTGGCCAACGAAATCTTCGACGAAGCACAGCTCTCGAAACTCACCTTCCAATAAAGAACACATACCCGGTACGGACACAAAAAAGCCTTGCCACTTTTTCCGAAAAGTAGCAAGGCTTTTCCGTATTTCATGCAAGGGAAATCGTTCAGCCCAGCAAGGGTTCGAGCCGAGTGATAAACTCCGATTCGAAATTGGGCGTGAAGACTCCGCTCCCCAACGCAGCGCGAATCTCCCGAAGCGGCCAGAAACGCCCGCCGTCCAGCTCCGCCGACGGGCAAAGCGCCCCCTCGAAAGTCGTACGGAACACGTGGACAAGCTCGCGCTCGCGGGCGGATTCAAACACGTAGCGCGTCACAAACTCCGCATCGAAGCCCTCAATGCCCAGCTCCTCGCGCGCCTCCCGGCGTAAGGCCTGCTCCGGCGTCTCAAGAAGGTCGATGTGTCCGCCCACCGCCGTGTCCCATTTCCCGGGTTGTATGTCCTTCCACAGCGGACGACGCTGCAGGTAGAGAGCTTCTCCCTGCGCATCGAACACATGGAGGTGCACCACCGGATGGAGCAAGTGGCTGCCCCCGTGGCATTCACCGCGGGTCAGCACGCCCAGCATCTGCCCCTCCTCGTCGACCCACGGCAGCAGTTCCGCCGCATTGTCGTGGGGCACAGCCTGCGGCGCCGAAGTCCCCCCGGTCGCAACGCACCCCGCCTGCTGCCCGGCCCTCAGGCGCAAACCCTCGGTACGCAAGAAGCGCTCCACCCCGCGCCGCACCGAAATCAGCCCGAAGTCGGCCGGTTTCAGCGAATCGAGCGGCACAAAACGGCAGTCGGCCGCATCATCGCCCGAACGGAGGCTCCCTTCGTCCTTCACGCGGCAAAGGAAAAACGAATCACACGAGCGCACCAGAAAACCGGAGTAGAGGTAATCGTCGGAAAGCGAAAACAAGTAGCGCGCCGAAGCCACACTCAGGTTCGTCTCCTCCTGCACTTCGCGCACAAGGGCCGCCTCCACCGGCTCACCGGCATCCACAAAACCGCCGGGCAGGTCCATCGTCCCGCGAGCCGGCTCGCAGGCACGCCGGCACACCAGCAGCTCCCCGCGCCCGTTCACCACAAAGGCCACGACCGCCGCAGCCGCATTATAATAATAAGTAAAGCCGCAATCGGCACAATGTTTCGATTTGAAGTCATTTACCTCAAAATGTTCCGACCCGCACCGCGGACAGAAACGAAAAAGATGCAAAGGGTGCTCCATTCAGATCCACGCAATAAAAAAGAGGCATCTCCTGTCTTTACTGAGAGATGCCTCGACTGATTTCTTTGCTCTCCCTCTTGGACTTGAACCAAGGACCCTCTGATTAACAGTCAGATGCTCTAACCGACTGAGCTAAGGAAGAGTATTTTTCATTTATTACTGCCCCTAAGAAAGGAAGCTCTCCCTCTTGGACTTGAACCAAGGACCCTCTGATTAACAGTCAGATGCTCTAACCGACTGAGCTAAGGAAGAGTGTATTTTTCTTAATTGCGGTGCAAAAATACGGCGATATTTTGGTATTTGCAATATCTTTGCCAAAAAATTTATCGGAAACATGAAATACTTCCTCAAAAACCGCCGGCACTTCCCCGTAAAAGCGCCTCGCCTTTTCCGAAAAGAGGCAGCACTTTTCCTCATCTTCTGCATGACTATTGCCTCATGCGCCTGCGCACAGAAAAAAGACAACCGCAAGTTTGAAATAAACCGCAACCTCGACTATTTCAACTTAGTATTCAAAAACGTAGATCTCTTCTACGTCGACTCGATCGACGCCGAGCGAACCATACAGACCGGCATACGTTCCATGCTCAAGTCGCTGGACCCCTACACAGAGTTCTTCCCCGAAAAAGAATCGGACGAGTTCAAAATGCTCATGTCCGGCAACTACGGCGGCATAGGCTCCCTCATCATGCTCTACAAAAACGGGGAGATTTGCATAGCCGAGCCCTACGAAAACCAGCCGGCGGCACGCTTCGGGCTGAAAGCGGGCGACATTTTGCTGGAAATCGACGGCGAATCGCTCAAAGGCCTCAGCACTTCCCAGGTGAGCGAACGCCTGCGCGGGCCCAGCGGCAGCACCCTCAAGGTGAAAGTGCGCCGACCCGGGGAAAAAGACCCGCTGGAGTTCAACATCGTACGCAGCTCCATACAGATTCCCACAGTACCTTATTATAAGAAGTACCCCGGAAACATCGGATACATCTACCTCAACTCCTTCACCGGCGAGCCCTCCAAAGAATTCAAGGCGGCCTTTCTCGACCTGAAGAAGCAGGGAATCACCTCGCTGATTATCGATTTGCGCAATAACACCGGCGGTCTCATGGAAGAGGCCGTAACTATTGCCAATTACTTCCTCCCCAAAGGCCAAGAGATAGTAACTACTCGCGGAAAGGGCCAGCGCGTGGAGCAAACCTACAAGACCTCCAACGCGCCTCTCGATACGGAAATTCCCATCGTCGTGCTCGTCAACAGCGTTTCGGCCTCGGCTTCCGAAATTCTGGCCGGCGCTTTCCAGGACCTCGACCGCGCCGTCATCATCGGCGAGCGCACCTATGGCAAGGGACTGGTGCAGAACACTCGCGCATTGCCCTATGGAGCAAGCATGAAGATTACCACCGCCAAATATTACATCCCCAGCGGACGCTGCATTCAGGCCATCGATTACACAAAACACGAGAGCGTTAACTACGGAGATACGATTCCCGACAGCTTAACCCACGAGTTTCGTACGAAATCAGGCCGCCTTGTGCGCGACGGCGGCGGCATTATGCCCGATATCGTGGTCAAGCAGCCCGACATGTCTACCTTCGCCTTCAGCATAAGCACGGATATCGACACGATGCGCAACATATTTGATTTCGCTACCCAGTACTGTCTGGAGCACAAGAAGGGCATCCCCACACCCGATAAGTTCGAGATTTCCGACGAAGACTACGCCCGCTTCCAGAAACAGCTGCAGGAGCGCAACTTTACCTACAAGCTAATCAGCGAAAGGCTGCTGAAGGACCTGAAGACAAACCTTGAGCGCGAAGGATATGCCGAGCAGGCAAAAGCGGAAACCGACGCACTCGAGCAGCTCTTCAAGCCCGATATCGCACGCGATATGCAGACCTTCAAGAAAGAAGTCAAGCAACTCATCGAAATGGAAATCGTGCGCCGCTACTATTTCCAGCGGGGCGAAATCGAACTCCTGCTGCGCAGCGACGACCTGATGCCGAAGGCTTTCGAAGTATTGGGCAACGAGGAACAGTATCATGCCCTGCTCCGCCCCAAAGCAACTACGGCAGAAGCCACGGCCCAGAAGTAGAGGAAGCCGCCTGATGAAGCTGCCCTCCCTCTGCCCAGGCGTGCTGCTCTCGACGGCCTACCTGCCGCCCGTGGAATACATCGCATGGGCGGCACGCTCGGAGCGCGTGCTGATTGAGCAATACGACACCTACGCCAAGCAGACATACCGTAACCGCTGCCTCATAGCCGCCGCAGGCGGCATGCAGGCGCTGACCGTGCCCGTCGAAAAAACGGCGGGCACACACACGCTGACACGCGACCTCCGCCTCTCCGACCACGGCAACTGGCGCCATCTCCACTGGCAAGCCCTGCAGTCGGCCTACCGCAGTTCGCCCTTTTTCGACTACTACGCCGACGAATTCGCCCCCTTCTACGAGCAAAAACACACGTTCCTGCTCGATTTCAACGAAGCACTCCTGCGCCTCATCCTCAAGTGCATGGACGTAGAGGCCCGCATCGGCCGCACAACCGACTTCCACCCCGTGGCAAAAGACGCGGCCCATTCCGAAAAAGCCCTGCCGCTTGCGACTGAAAGTGCCGGCACTTTTCCCGAAAACCGCTGCCCCCTTTCCACAGCCGACAGCCCCGCCTGCCCGGAAAGCCGTGCGCTTCTCGACCTGCGCGAGGCCATTCACCCCAAGCACCCCCGCCCCACCGGCTTCCGGGCGCGCCCCTACTACCAGGTATTTGCCGACCGTTTCGGCTTTCTCCCCAACCTGAGCAGCGTAGACCTCCTCTTCAACATGGGACCGGAGAGCATCCTCGTCCTGCGCGACAGCCTGTTTCCGCCCGACACCGCAGCACCTCCTGCCCAATAGTTTCCCCGTCCGAACGACAGACTCCTGCTGCCGCGCCCGCAACAGCAGGAAGGAAGAAGAATAAACCGGCGCATCCCTTTATCGAGGGATGCGCCGGTTCTTATGATTTCCACTGCCGGTTTGGGCAAAAAGTGCCGCATCTTTTTCCAAAAAGCAGCAAGGCTTTTCTCCGAAATCGGCAAGGCTTCTCGCAGAAAGCGGCAGCACGCTGAAAACACAAACGCGCGCCCCGGAATGGGACGCGCGCTCGGTTTTTCGAAAAAGGGACGTTGATTAAATGTCCACGTTGAGCTGCACGACGTACGTACGCGGAGCGGCCAGCGCCATCGGGCGATAGGAATACTCCGTATTCGTCAGGTTGTTGATGAGGAAGCGGAAGGACACCTCCTCGGTGACGCGCACGCCAAAGCGGAAATCCACGGTGCAATAGTCCGTGTTATGCCCCGCCCAGTAGGAAGCGAGCGTCTGCCCTTCGATATTGCCGAACATGATTTCGCGCACATAGTCCATCAAATCTTTCCCGTCCTTGGCCCTTTCGTCCACCATCAGGTAGTCTACGGCCAGAATCTTGCTCTTCCACGTAAGGTTGGCGCCGATGCTTATGCGCTTCCACGCAAAGTCGAGTGAAGCCTTGAAGGTATGCTTCTGACGATACTTGAGGTACTTCGAGTCGTTCGACTTCTCCTTCATCTGCAAAGGGTCGGTGTATTGGGATTCGCGCTCGTTGCGCTCCTTGTAATCCGCATCGCGCGGCTCGATATACGTATAGCCCAGGGAGTAATGCAAGGCCGTATTCTTGTCGAAGGAGTACTGCCCTGTGGTCTCCAGCTCTACGCCGTAGATTTGCGCCTTCGAGACATTGCGGAACTGCGCCCCGATTCCTACCACACTCATGGGACTTCCGTTGTAAGTATGCTCACTGGTACTCAAACCGCCGTAGTGGCTTACGGCGTCCACGATGCTGTTTATTCCGTCGCTCGGATGGTAAATTCCATTTTCATCCAGCGTAAGCAGGCCAAAGTAGTACTCGATCATGTCGTCATACTCGGTATAGAATCCGGCCACATCGAAGACTCCCTGGAAACCGCCTATCTTATATCCCTGTTTGAAGCCCAGTTCTGCATTGAAGCCCTTCTCCGCTTTCAGTTCGGGATTGGGGAAAACGCCAAAACCACCGATGTCCTTCAGAGCATACTTCTCGATAATGGTCGGATTGCGGTAGCCTTGGCCGAAGCTCGCCCGCAGGAAGCTGTATTCGGCCAGCTGGTAATTGATACCGGCGCGGAACACCGGACGGAAAGGAGCCTCGATGCCGAAGATTTTCGTCTCCGCTTCGCGATAACTGTCGTCAATCCGATAATATTCGCCCCGCATGCCGGCCGAAATGCTCAGGCGGTCGAAGAAGCGTTGGTCGTACTGTATGTAGAGAGCCGCATTGTCACTCTGGTGATTGCCTGCCGTCAATGAATTATAGGTGATGTGGTCATAGGTAACACCGGCAGTGAGCTGGATGCCGTTATTGAACTTTTTGCCGAATTGATAGTCCACATAATAATTATAGGTCTTGTCCACTACGTCATTCACGCCGACATCTTCGGTTTTCACATTGATGGCGTCGGTAAGCCACGAGACGAGATTTTTCGTATCCAGGCCGATTGTCCCGCCTTCCGTCGTAATGGGCAGGCCGTGGGCCAGCACCCATGCGATCAAATCGTTGCAGTCGTTGGTGTCCGCGCCGGGGAAAAGATTGCCGAGCAGCTCGGTAAGCGGACCGATGGCATTGGTCACTCCGCCCATAAGGTCGCCGTTCGTGTAACCTTCGAGTATGGGTTGTATGACGGGGAGCAGGTCAGTCAGGTTGCCGTTCTGCACGTTTGAAATCAAAGAGCTTATGGCGTCGACGTCGGGGTCCATGTTTCCGATGATTTCGGTGAGGCCCGGCTGCGCGGTAGGCTTTATGATATTGTCGCCGCGATAGGCAATGCGTGCCCGTACTTTATGGGTGAATCCGCGGTTCGGGTCGGAATAGTTGAAGAAAGGCGCTACCTCGAAGGTGTTTTCCTCACGCCCCATGTTGGCCAGAGGCGAGGCCTTATACGGCTCGGCCGCAGAGCGCCAGATGAAGAAGTCGCCGTATTCGTTGGTCATGTAGTTGGTGTTGAAACCATAATTCATGTACCTTTCGCCCATGTCCGGCTGGTGATAGGTCAGAGAGCCGCTCAGCCGCAGCCGTTTATTGTAGCCCTGCTGGCGATAGCCCTCATCGGTAAAGAGGTTCAAGGCGCCGGAGACGTCGAAGTTTCCAATGCGGCGGCTGTGGCTCAGGTCCCAGCCTTCGTAGATGGGGTTGCGCACCCCGCTGTACAGACTGTTGCGCAAGAGCGGCTCGACCTGGTAGTCGCCGTCCTGCCACATGCTCTTCCCGTTCCAGTCGTAGCTCTTGTTTTTGGGATTTCCGTAGATGCCGACGTACGTACTGAAGTGGGTTTTCGGGTCAACCCCCGGGCGTGCCGTGCGCACGTTGATAATGCCGTTGAGCGCCGACGAGCCGTAAAGTACGGACGACGCCCCCTTGATGATTTCCACCTGGCTGATGTTGTTGACCGGAACGTTGTTCCAGTTCAGTTCATTCGACCCCACTGTCAGCGCATTCATGCCGTCCACGAGCATCAAACAACGGGAACCTACGCTGTACGTCCACCCCGATCCGCCGCGGATGGAGGGCTGCTTGTCGTTAACATCCACGCCGGGAACCTGCCGAAGCGTCTCGCTCAGGTCGGTAGGCGCCTGCTTCGTTATGTCTTGCTGCTTGAGAACGTTCATCGAGACGGTCACGTCGCTCACTTTCTGCTCGAACCTTCCGGCCGTAATCACCACGTCCTGGAGCAAGTTCGTAGCCACTTTCATATAAATGTCCCGCGTCAGGACTTCCCGCTTATTGATGACGATGGGCAGTTTCACGTCCTCATAGCCGAGGTAGCTTACCACCAAATCCACACCGCCTTCGGGCACATCCAGCGAATAGGCGCCCTTCTCGTCGGAAAACGTGCCGCGCGGCTCTTTCTGTCCATAGCTGATGGAGACGCCGGCCAAGGGCTCGTTGGTCTGTGCATCGTAGACAAAACCTTTAATCGTCTGCGCCTGAGCAAGGAATGGGCAGAACATTCCGCACAAAAGCAGGAAGAATAATTTTCTCATAAGCTGTCCTATTTTTAAGTTCTATTTAGCAAAATCGCTGCAAAATTCCTCATTTTCCGCGGAACTGGCAAGTACAAATTTATCGGTTTTATGTACAAAACTATCGAAAACGGCCCCTTTTCCGCCTAAAATCCAGCCCGAAGCAGTATCTTTGCCCTGCCGAAACGCGCCTTTTCACCCGCACGAGCCAGAGCCCGGCGCCGGGGCTTCGCACCCGGAGGCCCGCCCCGCTTACGGAAAAGTGCTGCCACTTTTCACAAAAAGCCCTGCCACTCTGCCGCAAAAGTGCCGCCGCTTTTCAGAAAAAGATGAAAAACAACCTGCTACAAGAGCCACTCCCCCAGTTCGATCTGCCCGTGCCGTTCATCGCGAGCGACGAGATTACCGCCGAAATCCTCAACCTTTACCGGTTTTCACCCTGCCGTATCGAGGCATGCATCTTCGCCATTTGCACAAAGGGCAGCATCCGCGTACACATCAACCTGCGGGAATCGCTCGTCAAGCAGGATGATATCGTCCTCCTCGCCCCCGGAAGTTTCATTCAGGTACACGAAGCCTCGCCCGACTGCCGCATGGGATTCATAGGCTTCTCGGGCGAATTCATGAAAGAGAGCGGCTTTCAGAAAAATCTGTCCCCCTATATGCCCTTTCTGCTGGACAAACCCATCCTCCCCCTCGCCCCGCCCGACGCAACCATCTACCGCGACGCACTCGCCCTGCTGGCCCGCGTCCAGGAACGGCAGGAAGACATCGGCCAGAACCGCCGCATGCTCGGACACATTATGGGCCTCTTCACGGAAAGCATCGGGAACCTCTACGACCAACAGATGGCCCAAAAAGGCAACTACCGCACGCGCGACCACGAAATACTCGGCGAGTTTCTGCAACTGGCCTTCGAGAATTACCGCGAAGAGCACAAAGTTCTCTTCTACGCACAGGCCGCCGGGCTCACACTCTCCCACTTCTGCAGCGTAATCAGCCGCACTTCTGGACAAACGGCCCAGGAGATTCTCAAAAGCCTCCTCATCATCGACGCGAAAGCCCAGCTCCGCAACACGAAAGCCACGGTGACGCAGATTGCCTACTCACTGGGTTTCCACACGCCGACTACCTTCAACCGCTATTTTCGCACCTACACCGGGAAAACACCCCAGGAATACCGCAACAATTCCCTCTGAACAACCAACCAATCCATACGGCACCATGCTGAAAATGATTCTCCCCATCCTCCTGCTTCTCGGGCTGAATGCCTACATCGCCCTGCGCTTCTTCCGCCTGACGCCCGGCCCTTTCCTGCTCAGGCTGCTGCCCGCAGCGCTCGTGGCCCTCGCCACTTTCTGCTTTATCCTCTCCTTTCCGCTGCGCGGCAGCCTCGCCCCCCAGTTTGAGCGCCCGCTCTACTCGATAGGCACTACGTGGTTCTTCGCCTCCATCTACTTCTTCATGTTCCTGGCGGCCATCGATATCGTCTACGCCCTGCTCCACCTGCGCGGAAGCAGCGACTCCCTGCCCCGCATACTGAGGCTGGCACTCGTCATACTGCTGCCGCTCAACCTGCTGGCCTACGGCTACTTCCACTACCGCGACAAGCAACGCCGCGAACTCACCTACGACTTCTCGCAAAACGCCCCGCAACAGACCTCGATGACCCTCGTCGTTCTCAGCGACCTCCACCTGGGCTACACCATCGGAGCCGCCGAGCTGAACGAATGGATCGCCCTCGTTAACCGCGAAAAGCCCGACGCCGTGCTCCTCGTGGGCGACATCATCGACTGCGACGTGCGCCCCCTTCTCCACGACAGCCTCGCACCGCTCTTCAGCAAGATACAGAGCCGCTACGGGACCTATGCCGTGCCCGGCAACCACGAGTACATAGCCGGCATCGACCGCTCCTGCCGCTTCTTCCGCCAGGCGGGCATCCATCTCCTGCGCGACAGCGCGGCGCTCCTGGGCAACTGCCTGCGCATCGTAGGACGGGACGACCGCTCCAACCCGCGGCGCATGCCGCTCGCACGCCTCATGCAGGAGAGTCCCGGGCAAGAGCTTCCCACCATCGTGCTCGACCACCAGCCCTACCACCTCGAAGAGGCAGCCCGCAGCCATGCCGACCTGCAACTCTCCGGACATACCCACGACGGACAGGTGTGGCCCGCCTCGTGGTTCGTACGCCGGCTCTACGAGCAACCCCACGGCCCCCTGCAGAAAGAAGGGACCCACTACTACGTAACCTCCGGAATAGGGCTGTGGGGCGGCAAGTTCCGCATAGGGACCGACTCGGAATACCTGGTCGTCCGCCTCACCCTCCCCGTACCGGCCGGGCCGAAGGCATAGCCCGAAGTCCCAAAAGCCACGGCGCTTTTCCCGAAAAGCCTTGCCACTTTTCAGGAAAAGCGCCGCCACTTTACGTACGAAGCGCACAGGCTTTCGCCCGACGGCGGTAAGGGAAACGATTACTTCCCGCCCTCCATCAGCATACGCGCCTTGTGCGCCAGGTCCAGTTTCGCCAGCTCTTCCGGCTCCAAGTCAAGCTCTATTACCACTTTCGCCTTCACTTTTTTACAATCGGCAGGCACTTTATCAAAATCTGTCTGCGACTCGCGACGGATAGAGTAGAAGCGCGAAAAATCGAAGTCCAAGGCAATCGACACTTTGTACAGCATGTCTGTGTCGATGCTCTTGCGCTTCAGCAAATACTCCACGCTCTGCGGCTTGATTCCCAGCCGCCGTGCCAGCTCCGCCTTGGTCATTTTCCGATTTGCCAGCACCTTTTTGATTTCTTCTCCTATACAAATGTTCATCACTCTCATAGTTTTCGGTAAAGTTAGGCCCTTTCTTGCGAACAAGCGCAGCATGAAACACAAAAAACTTCTGCAACAAAATATTATTTTATCTGACCGAAATTTGGAAGAATCAGATATTTTGTGATAAATTTGCCCACGGAAAACCAAAGTTTACCTAAAGAAACATGAAAAAGACTTATCTTTTAATCGCTTTCTTAGGCGCCTTTCTCTTCAGCGGGCTGACCCTCTCGTCCTGCAGCGACGACGATGACGACGCTTCCTCCGAGACTTCTCAGGCAACGCGGGAGCTGCTCGGGACATGGATGACCAGCGACGACAACTGGGGCTACCGCTTCATGGAAGGCGGAGACTGCATCTGCTACGAATCGACAGAGACCTGTCCCGGTTCCTACCGCACACGCAACGGACACCTTTATATATATTGGGAAGGAGACACGGAACCCGAAATCTTCACCGAATACGTAGTAGACGGAAACCGCCTCTACCTAATGGACGAATACGGGGACTCCTACGTACTCTACCGCAGCTGACGGGGACTATACCGCCAAGCGTTTCCAGATAGGGTGGCACGTCGGCGTAGGATTGGACATCAGCAATGCGTTTGTTTCCATCAGTTATGGAAAAGACTTCAACGACTTCATGAAAAAGACCAAGCTATCCAATATGCTTATTACACTCGGATATAACTTTTAAGCAACAGACATCCGGGCTTAGCCCGTACATTTTCTTTTTTTATTCATAACCACAGTTTGTTTGTACCAAGGGCGGTTTACTCGTGAGAGCAGGCCGCTTTCTTTTTACCCCACCGGCACTTCCGCCCGAAAGCGGCAAGGCTTCTTCCGGAAAGTGCCGGCACTTTTCCGAAAAAGTGGCGCCACTTCTTCCATCCCGTTGCGCCACCCCGCCGCCGGCGTGGCACGGACACACAGAAAAAGGGCAGATGCCTCACAGCATCTGCCCTTCACGATTTCATCATAAGAGTTCAACCTTATCCCAAATACTCTCTCTATGTTAATATGCTTGGTCGTGCACTCCTTTGACCGCGCGCCCGCTCGGATCGTTCAAGTTCTTGAACGATTCGTCCCAAGCCAGAGCCTCGGCCGTAGAACAGGCCACGCTCGGCACGCTCGGCACGCTGCGCGCGGCACTTTCGCTGGGGAAATGCTCCTCAAAGATGGCGCGATAGTAATATTCCTCCTTGTTCTGCGGCGGATTGATGGGGAACCTTTCGGCAGCGTGCTGCATCTCTTCGTCGCTCACGGCCGCCGACGTCATAGCCTTCAGCGTGTCGATCCAACTATAGCCTACGCCGTCGGAAAATTGCTCCTTCTGTCTCCACGCAACCGACGCCGGAAGCATCGAAGAGAAGGCCTCTCTCAGGATTTTCTTCTCAATTGTTTTGCCGGGGGCCATCTTCGCTTGCGGATTCAGCCGCATCGCCACGTCCAGAAACTCCTTGTCCAGGAAAGGAACGCGCCCCTCTACGCCCCAGGCGCAAAGCGCTTTGTTGGCGCGCAGGCAGTCGTAGAGATAAAGCTTGCCGAGCTTGCGCACGGTCTCCTCATGAAATGCGCGGGCATCGGGCGCTTTGTGGAAATAGAGGTAGCCGCCGAAAATTTCATCAGCCCCTTCTCCGCTCAAGACCATCTTGATTCCCATACTCTTGATGTACCTTGCCAGAAGAAACATGGGGGTTGAGGCACGAACGGTGGTCACGTCGTACGTTTCCACGTAGTAAATCACGTCGCGCAGCGCATCAAGTCCTTCTTGGATGGTGTAGTTTATCTCGTGGTGCACCGTCCCTATGTAATCGGCTACCTCCTTTGCCTTAATAAGGTCGGGCGCGCCCTTCAAACCCACGGCGAAAGAGTGCAAACGAGGCCACCAGGCGGCCGATTGGCTTTCGCTTTCGATGCGGCGCGCCGCATATTTCTGCGTAATGGCCGAGATAACGGAGCTATCGAGGCCCCCGGAGAGCAAGACGCCGTAGGGCACGTCGCACATAAGCTGGCGCTTTACGGCATTTTCCAGTGCTTCGCGGAGTTTTTCGACGGAGGCGTCGTTGTCTTTCACTGCATCATATTCAAACCAGTCGCGCACATACCAGCGTTTCATGCGGCCCTCACGGCTGTAGTAGCTGTGGCCCGGGAGGAAAGGCTCGTAGCGGTCGCAGAAACCCTCGAGGGCTTTCAGCTCGCTGGCGGCATAGACTTTGCCGTCGGCATCGTAGCCAATGTAGAGCGGCACTACCCCAATCGGGTCGCGCGCTATGAGAAATTCGTCTTTCTCACTGTCGTAGAGCGCAAAGGCGAAGATGCCGCTCAAATCTTCGAGGAAGTTCGGGCCTTTTTCCATATATAAAGCAAGGATAACCTCGCAGTCGGACTGCGTGCGGAAGGCATATTTTCCTTCAAAGCGCTTGCGTATTTCGCGATGGTTGTAGATCTCTCCGTTGACGCACAGTATGATTTTCCCGTCGTCGCTGAACAATGGCTGACTTCCGCTCTCGGGATCGACAATTGAGAGCCTCTCATGCGCCAAAATGGCGGAGCCTCCGGCGTAAATGCCGCTCCAGTCGGGGCCGCGGTGCCGTATTTTACGCGCCATCTTCAGCGCTTTCTCACGTAACTGCTGGGTCTGTTGGGGGATGTTGAAGATCCCGACGATTCCACACATAGTATTCTTTTCCGTTTTTAGGGCATCGCTCCGACCCGTCCCCCGGGGCACGGCGGAAATGCCGGTTGGTTTCTTGACTGTTTATTGAGCAAGCAAAAACCTGTCGAGGCTCGGGGTTTCCTGACTTTTTGCTCACGCGTTCGCTAAAAGTGTTTTCAATTTGCTCGCAAAGTTATGTATTTAGTTTCTATCCGACAATACACTATGGCGAAAAAATGTAAGCACGCCCTGTGTTTTTCTGCTCAACAAGGGAAAACAAGCCCCAGCGGACGTGGAAAAAAGAAATAAAGCGCGGCGCACGGCGCGCATTACGAAATAATAATTTACCTTTGCCCTATCCTACAAAACGGGAGGCGCTCCCGCCCGAAAGGCGAGGCACTTTCCGAAAAAACACGAAGCACTTATGACGAAAAGTACCGGCACTTTTTCCCGACTCCTCTGCGCCCTGATCGGCGCGTGCTGCATAGGCGCCTGCTCCGCGCCGCAAGGCGAAGACGCAACCGCGGCCGCCGACTCCCTTGCCCTGAAAGCCAAACAGCCCAAGCGCCCCCTGAGTTTCGACTCACTGCGGCAGTGCATGCTGACGACCGACGCCACCCTCTTCGACTCGCTGCGCCGCAGCGACCCGCCGCGCTGGCAGCTTGCCGCCGACCTGCTCGGCTATTACTACTCCATACGCTGGAGCCCGGACTACGACGAGGTAGCCGGCCCGGAAATCGACGCAGCCTTCGTCGGGAAACGCCTCGAGCAAGCCACCCAGTGGTGGAGCGTGCCCAAGGAAGCGACGCCCTACGCCCAATATACCGCCCTGCGCCGGCAGGCAGAACAGCTGACCGACTTTGCCACGAACAACGCCGCCGACGAAAACCTGCGCCTCGGCCTGAAGCGCTTCATGCAGCAGTATCTCGACGCCCGCTGCCGCCAGCAGCTCGAACAGCTGCCCCAGGCGCAACCCCTCGCCAGCTATCTGCGCCGGGAGCGGGAGGCTTGGTACGAACACCTGCAGACGGAAGAGCAATTCATGCAGCTCCTCTACCGCGACTCGCTCAACCTCGTGAGCGAAGAACTGGGGCGGCGCATCGGGACCTTCCTCGAAACCCGCCAGGAGCGCCGCGCCGAAGCCGACCGCAACCTGCTCTTCGCGCTGAGCAGCGGGGAAGAATTCAAGCTGCCACGGGAGGAATACGTCACATGGGCCGTCACCATGGGCCAATACGAGCAGCTCCAGTCCAAATACAGCCTCTACGGCGCGACCCATCTCAAGCAGGCGCTGGCCAAAGAGTCAGCCGCCTGGTTCCGATACATGCAAGTGCGCACCCAAATCGAGGACTGGTTGGGCGAATCGGACGCAGGGAAAGTCTACGACACCACTACGCGTATCCTCAAGCGCAAGCACCTGAACGACCTGAAGACATGGTAGAACTGCCCCAAACCGAAGACCTTATCGACGCGCTCCGCGCCGCGGCCGACGAAAAGAAGCGCGCCGTGCTCTCCTCGTTCTTCAAGACGGGCCCGGGCGAGTATGGCGAAGGCGACCGGTTCCTCGGCGTAACCGTCCCGCAGACGCGGCGCGTAGCCCGGGAGTACAACCGCCTGTTGCGCCAGGCGGCGGGCAAAACGATAGCCCCACCTGCCCCGCCCGAGCTGCGACAGACAGACGAAGCGACGATAAGCGGGCTGCTCCACTCGCCCTTCCACGAGGCACGGCTCTGCGGGCTGCTCATCTGGGTAGACCGCGTGCTACCGCCGCGGACAACGCTGCCCGCCCGCGAATACATCTACCGCCAGTGGCTCGCCCACAAGGAGCGCATCAACAACTGGGACCTCGTAGACCTCGCCACACCTCAGATAGCGGGCGGCTACTTCGTGGCAGCCGGAATGGACGACCAGGCCTGCCTCGAAGCGACCGAAGCCCTGTTCCGCTCGGAAAACCTGTGGGAGCGGCGCATGGCCATCCTCAGCACTTTTGCCCTCATCCGCGCAGGCCGCTTCATGCCCACGCTGCGGCGTGCCGAAGAATGCCTGTCCGACCGCCGCGACCTCATACAGAAGGCGTCGGGATGGATGCTGCGCGAAGTGGGGAAACGCGACGAGGAAACGCTCATCGGCTTCCTCCAACGCCATCACCGCGCCATGCCGCGCACCATGTTCCGCTACGCCGTAGAGCGCCTCGCGCCGCAGGAACGGGCGCGCATCGAGGCATACTGAACGCCACACAAACTTACATTTTTGACCGAAGTGCCGGAACTTTCCACGAAAAGTCCCGGCACTTTTCGCAACGCGCCCTGCATCTTTTTTCCGAAAGCCCCGCAACTTTCTGCCAACCCCCTTGCACCTTTTCCTAAAGGCGGCAAGCCGCTCCCTCCGGCGGCGCATTCCTCCGGCCGCTGCCGGGCAAGGCTTCGGGCGAAACACCCTGCCGCAGGAAATCAAAAAGCCCGGGGCGCATCCTCGTGAGATGCGCCCCGGGTTCTATCTTTCGCCGCCACCCGCAAGCAGGCAGCAG
Organism: Bacteroidaceae bacterium; assembly: GCA_050946375.1. GTDB lineage: Bacteria > Bacteroidota > Bacteroidia > Bacteroidales > Bacteroidaceae > UBA1794. Next base: position 133,322 of record JBMNUT010000002.1, read on the forward strand.
GCAGTCTTTCATTCAAAGATCAGTCGATCGGCTCCGTTGCATTCGGGTTGTTGTAGACGTTGTCCGGGCAGATTTCGAAGTAGTCCATCATGACTTCCACAAGCGTAGAGGTCGTTGCGTTGCGGGCACGTACATAAATCGGTCCGTCCTTCTCCAACCGTATGGTTCCCAGCACAGCGCGCTGCGGAGAGTCGCCCGCACCTTCGTTCGCCGTCTCACGCAGGGAGTACGGACTGGTGCTCTGGTTATTCGTCTTCCACGAGTTGGGGCCTTTCATAAAGCCGCGGGCCTTCATTTCCTTATCGTTCTCGGCCATTTCCGACTCCGTAAGTCCCTCGTCCGAAACCCATCCGTGGCTCAGCACGTTGACCGTCAGGTCGAGCGGAATGCCGCAAGGCGTAAAGCCGGAATAGTTGTCGGTTCCCCACTCATAATCGTCCGGTCCAGCCAGATAGAACTGGGCGCATCCGCGCGTTCCGGCGCTGGTGTAACCCATGCGCACCTCGTATGTTCCGGCGGGAACGGGCGGCAAACGGAGAATAAAGTCGTAGTTATTGTAAGCCATCCACTCGTCTCCCTGGTAACCGTTACGGCCCGCGCCGATACCTTCGCCCTCGTTCGGATAGACAAGTACGAAGACTGTGCTTTCCGTAATGTAGTGGATTCCCGTCAGATAGTCGTGCGGCAGCGTCAAGCGCCCCATCGTTACGTTCCAGTAGCGGTAGTCATTGCTCATAATCTCGGGGAAGAGTGCGGAAAGATCGATGCGGAGTCTCATCTTCTTGAAGTCCGAACGCGGATAAGTCAGGATACTTGTGATGGGATGGATATAGCCATTTTCCGTAGTGAGCATCTCGTCTCCCAAAACGACGCCGTTGTCTGTCGGCCGACGCCACTGGTTTCTGTCGTTGAACGTCTCCTGATTATCGGGCGAGGGATTGAGGTTCAGCATATTGGGATTGGGGTCTGCGCCACCCACCCATGCGTGTCCGTTAGTTCCTGCGGACAAATAAATCATAGTATTAGGCGCAAGCGTCTCGGCCCACTCGTTAATTCGGTCATAGCTGAGGTCGATTCCCATACGGTAGCGGGTGAAATCGGTGCGATCCACCTTCTTATTGAGAATATGGTACGCCACAAAGCGGTTAAAGTAGTTGTCCGAATCGGTAATCACCGTGTTCTTTCCACGTTCGAGCAGCTCCGGATAGTCAGCATACTCGCGTTCAAACCACTCAAGTGCATAGGCTTGTAGCAAAGCAAGCGTATCGGCTCCCGGTTGCGCCAGCTCGGGTATGGCAGCGGTATAGACATCGTTGGGTTCGATGAACATGGTATAGGCAAATTTGCGGGCGTCCGGCGTTCCAAGATAGGTATCCCACGAAGGAACCCACGAGGAGTAATCCGTATTGTCCTTCTCATAATCGTACTGTTGCGGTATGAGATTCATGCGTTCCTCGAGGTTTGTCGCGTCGAGTGCCTTGGCAAATATGGAGAACTGCGGATATTCGTTGAAGAAGTCATCGAGATTTCGGCCGACGGGCTCGAGCACTTTGTCAATGCGGTGCACGTATCCGTTGTGGACTTCTATGTCGCGCTCCGTAATGGTAGCGGTTTCGTTAATAAGATAGGTATCTTCGGACGAAGTGACATAGACGACGCGCGAATAGAGGTTCTGGTCGAGAAGTTTCTGCTCGAAGTTTTCGGAAGAATAGACGCGCATGTTCAGCGAAGAGCTGATGACGTGCATCTGCGCCACTACGTCGGTGATGGAATCCACCTGCGCGCTGGTGAAATGGTCGTAGAGGTCGCTACGGGAGTTGCAGTCCTCTCCGGCCAGGTTGTGCAGGTAGGTGAGCATTGCCTCGTTGTCCGGCGCGAAGACCGTATAGTATCCCCACGAATTGAGCAGGTCGGCTATCGTAGAAGAGGAGCCGCCGCTTGAACTTTCCAGGCTACTGTATTTCAAAAACTCGTTGAAAATCCGGAAATCCTCGTTCTCGGCCAAATAGCTCTCGCAGGTGAATCCCGTGAAAGTGTAATAACTATCGCTCGGAATATCGTCGTTTTGACACGAAAACAAGAATCCCCCACACGCAATACCCGCCACTATGGCCGATAACGCTTTCGACAAAATTCGGATTCGTTTCATCTTTTCTACTGTTACGTTTTAGGAATTCCCTTTATTATTCTATCATTTTCCAAGTGGCAAAGGTACACTTTTATTTTTTTCTGCAAACAAATAGCCTTTTTTAATCGACGTATGGACGGTTAATTCTTGCATTTTCGAAGAAAAAGGGTACGTTTTGTATTTTTCCCTTTTTCACTTTCGTTTTTTCCTGCGGCATGAAAGTGAAAAAAGCGGCAGCACTTTTCGCAGGAAGTGCTGCCGCTTTTGGCTAAAAGTGGAGGCGGTTTTCGCCGGTTGTGCCGGCACTCGGCCGGCAGAGGGTCAGCCGCGTGCCGTCTCTTCGACGACGCGCATGAGCTCCTGGCCCAGCGCTTCGGCCTTTTCTGCCGTGGCGGCTTCGCTGTAGATGCGCACGATGGGCTCGGTATTGCTCTTGCGCAGATGCACCCAGCTGTCGGCAAAGTCGATTTTCACGCCGTCGATGTCGTTGATTTCCTCGCCGCTGTACTTGGCTTTCACGGCCTCCAGCAGGGCGTCGACGTCGATGTCGGGCGTGAGTTCCACGCGGTTTTTGGCCATGAAGTAAGGCGGATAGCCGGCACGGAGCTGCGAGACGGTCTTGCCTTCGTGGGCCAGATGGCTCAGGAAGAGCGCAATTCCCACCAGCGCGTCGCGCCCGTAGTGGCAGGCGGGGTAGATGACTCCGCCGTTTCCTTCCCCACCGATGACGGCGCCCACCTGCTTCATTTTCTCCACGACGTTTACCTCGCCCACGGCCGAGGCTGCATAAGTCTGGCCATAACTGCGGGTCACGTCGCGCAGGGCGCGCGTCGAGCTGAGATTGCTTACGGTCGGTCCAGGCGTGTGACGCAGCACATAGTCGGCGGCGGTGACGAGCGTATATTCTTCGCCATACATCTTTCCGTCTTCACAGATGACGGCCAGGCGGTCTACATCGGGGTCTACGACGAAAGCCACGTCGTGGTTTCCGCCGGCCATGAGGGCCATTATGTCGGAAAGGTTACGCTCCAGCGGCTCGGGGTTGTGGCTGAAGTCGCCGGTGGGCTCGCAATAGAGCTCGGTCACCTGCGCCACGCCGAGCTGACGGAGCAGCTCGGGCAGGATGATGCCGCCTACGGAGTTGACGCAGTCGATGGCCACCTTGAAGCCGCACTTGCGGATGGCTTCCACGTCGACCAGCGGCAGTGCCAGTACGGCGTCGATGTGTTTCTGCCCGTAGCTCGTATCTTCGCGGCAGGAGCCCAGCTCGTCTACCTCGGCAAAGCTGAACTCTTCGGCCTCGGCCATGCGCAGCACTTCGCGTCCGGCCTCGGCGCTGAGGAACTGCCCCTGCCCGTCGAGCATCTTCAGTGCGTTCCACTGGCGCGGATTGTGGCTGGCCGTCAGGATAAGTCCTCCCTCGGCGCCTTCCATCACTACGGCCAGCTCGGTGGTAGGCGTAGAGGCGAGCCCTATGTCCACCACGTCGTAGCCCATGCCCATGAGGGTGCCTGCGACCGTACTACGTACCATTTCGCCCGAAAGGCGCGCGTCGCGGCCTACGACAATCTTGCCGGTCTTTACTTTTGACGTGCGGCGGATGTAGGAAGCATAGGCCGCAGTGAACTTCACGATGTCGAGCGGATTCAGTCCCGCGCCGGGATTTCCGCCAATAGTGCCGCGAATCCCGGAAATAGACTTGATGAGTGTCATAGGTTTGCTAAAGTGTTTTTCTGAAAAGTGGCAGCACTTTCCGCGAAAAGAGGCGGTACTTTCGGCCGAAAGTCACGGCACTTCGGGGCGAAAAGCGCAGCACTTGCAGTTAATTGTATCGGTTGTAATAGATTTCATAGTAATAGGGAAGCACATTGGCCTGCGCCGAAGTGTGCCCCAAGTCGGAGGGGACGATAATCTTCACCCTGCCGCCGTCGCCCACGTACTGCAGGGGCAGCAGCCATCCGCCGGGCACGGCCGTGCCATAGTAGGTACGCATGAGCGTAGCCGTCTCCGTCTGGTCGTCAGAAGCGAAGAAACTTCCGTACGTATAATAGGTATTCGACGAGGAATAGCCCGAGGTCGACGAGCCTTTGGCATAGTAGAACTGCTCGGGCGAGGCGTTGGTATAGAAATTAGTCACTATCGTATCGTTGGCCGAGAGGCTGTATTCCAGGAAACGGACGGTAATCTGCATGCGGTAACCGGTGTTCACTTTCGTCAGGGAGTCCAGCACATGATACAAAGTGGGGCCCTCGCCGAGCGAATCGATGTGCAGGTAGAGCCCGCTCGCGCTGAAGAGAACGAACTCGTTGTCGGCCATTTTCCGCGCGGGGTCGAAGTCGTTTTCGTTAATGATGCGGTATCCCCGTGCAGCAATAAAGTCGTTTATGTAGTTTTCCTCATCCTCCAGCAGGTCGGCGTAGGTCTTCGTGTCGTCGCACGACGCGCAGCAAATCGGTAAGAGGAGCACGGGTAACAGGAAACGGAGGTATTTCTTCATCTTTATTCTATGGGTATTTTCGGTTCATTTCATCGGGGCTGTGCCTCCAGTTGGGGGCGGAATTGCTCCAGCCCCGCCTCAAAGCGGGCCACGGCGGCGGTCATGTCGCCATAGAATTCGCCGCCGGAAGCGTTGCGGTGCCCCCCGCCGTTGAAGACGGAGACTGCAAAGTCCGTACAGGAGAAGCGCCCCACGGAGCGCAAAGACACCTTGATCATCGTCTTATCCTCGCGCAAAAAGCAGGCAAACTGTATGCCTTTCATCTGAAGCGGCAGGTTGACGAAGCCTTCCGTGTCGCCTTTCACGTAGGAGAAGCGCTTCAGTTCGTCCTGGGTGAGCCAGATGAGCGCCGAATGCAGGTCGGGATAAATCTTCATCTTGGCATAAAGTGCGTAGCCCATGAGCTTCATCCGCCCCACCGACTGGGCGCAAAAGATGCGGCGATAGATGTAATCCTTGTCGATTCCGCAGGCCAGCAGGCGGCTTACGATGGCGAAAATCTCCGGCCGCGCCGAGTTATAGGTGAACGCCCCCGTGTCGGTCATCAGTCCGGTGTAAAGGCACGTGGCACACTCCTTGCCGATGAGGTCCGCATCGCCCGCCTCGTCAATCAGGCGGAAGAGCACCTCGGCCGTGGCGCACAGCGCCGGGCAGGAGAAAGTGGCGGCAAAGTTGTTGCCGGGCGAGGGGTGATGGTCGATGAGCATCAGGGGTTTCCCCAGCGTGCGCAGCTTCTCGCCCACGACTCCGGCGCGGCTCAGCGTATTGAAGTCGAGGCAATAGACGGCTTCCGCCTCGGCAAGCAGGCTGTCGCCCAGCTCGCTGCGGAAATCGTACTGCACCACGGAGCCTACTTGCGGCATCCAGCGGAAAAAGTCGGGAAAGGAATTGGGCACGATTACGTGCGCCTCGCAGCCCTTGGCCTGCAGATAGTGGAGCATGGCGAGGGCGGAACCCATCGCGTCCCCATCGGGAGAGACGTGCGTGACGATGACGAACCGGCGGTAACGCTTCGTCCAGGCACGGAATTCCTGCAACGCAGATGAGTCGAAAAGGGTAGGTATCATGCGGCAAAAGTACAACTTCATTTCCAAAAACGAGGCATCGCTTATTATTTTATAAGGAAAAAATTCCGGCTTCCCCCTGCCCTGCTCCGCAAAAGTGCTGCCGCTTTTCGGGAAAAGGCCCGCCACTTTGCGGCAAAAGTACCTGCGCTTTTCTATGAAAAATGCGGCACTCTCGTGCATAAGATGTAAGTTTTTGGCCGTAAGGACTGCAAAAAAAGGAGTACAGACAGCATATTTTTGGAAAATTCACTACTTTTGCCTGCAAAAAATTGCCCGGCGCAGCATAAAAAAGTAATAACCCGCTATGTTTGGAATACCCGACCCCGGCATCTGGATGGCTTACCTTTTAATCATTGGATGCGTAGTTTTCTCCGTCTGGTATGGCATCAAATACTGGAACGAAAAGGACGATTGACAGAAAATGGACTTCTATACAGGATTTATCGTGATGCTCTATTTCCTGGCCATTGCCTTCCTTGGCTGGCTTGGATACAGGCGTACCAAAAGTTCGGACGACTACCTTGTGGGCGGGCGGCAGATGAATTCCGCCGTCATGGCGCTCTCCTACGGCGCAACCTTCATATCGGCCTCGGCAATCGTGGGCTTCGGCGGCGTAGCGGCCACGTTCGGAATGGGAATTCAGTGGCTCTGCTTCCTGAACATGTTTGTGGGAGTGGTCGTAGCCTTCATCTTCTTCGGCCGGCGAACGCGGCGCATCGGCGCGCAGCTGCATGCCGGTTCCTTCCCCCAGTTCCTGGGCTTGTACTATAAGTCGCGGGCCATTCAGGTCTTTACCGGGGCGGTCGTCTTCCTCGGCATGCCGCTCTATGCCGCCGTGGTGCTCAAGGGTGGAGCCGTTTTCATAGAGGAAATCTTCCAAATCGACTATCATCTGGCGCTTCTCGTCTTCACTTTGATTATTGCGGCCTACGTAGTGGCCGGAGGGATGAAAGGCGTGATGTACACCGATGCGCTGCAGGCGGTCATCATGTTCGTATGTATGGCCTTTTTGGCCGCATGGCTCTACCGCACGCTGGGCATGGGTTTCACGGAAGCCAACCGCGCCCTGACCGAAATGGCGCCCCTCGTGCCTGAAGCGCTGCATGAAGTGGGCCACCGCGGCTGGACGGCGATGCCCGCGTTCCACTCCCCGCAGTGGTACACGCTGGTCACTTCGTTCGTCCTCGGCGTGGGTATCGGCTGCCTGGCGCAGCCCCAGCTCGTAGTGCGCTTCATGACGGTGGAAAGCAACCGGCAGCTTAACCGCGGAGTCATGATAGGCTGCATCTTTCTGGCCATCACCGTCGGCGTAATCTACCATGCCGGAGCGCTCTCCAACCTGTACTTTTACCAGACCGAGGGCAAGCTGGCGGCCGAAATGGTGCAGGACATGGACAAGATTATCCCGCTCTTCATCAGCCACGCCATGCCCGAATGGTTCTCCGTCATCTTCATGCTGTGCATACTTTCGGCCAGCATGTCGACGCTCAGCGCACAGTTTCATACGATGGGCGCCGCCGCAGGAGCCGACATCTACGGCGCCCTTGCCCGCAAAGCCCGCGAGGGAAAAAGCCACAGCACACTGATTATCCGCCTGGCGGTGCTCATTTCCATACTGCTGAGCTACGTGATTTGCTACACGCTGAGCGAGGGAATCATAGCCCGCGGCACATCGCTCTTCATGGGCGTCTGTGCCTCCACGTTCCTGCCCGCCTACTTCTGCTCGCTCTACTGCCCGCGCGTCGACCGCCGCGCCGCCCTGTGGAGCATGACGATAGGCCTCCTGGGCAGCAGCTTTGCCATGCTTTTCCTCCACCGCAAGGAGTCGGAAGCCATAGGCCTGTGCCGCGCGCTCTTCGGACAGGATTGCCTGCTGACGGTTTACCCGCTGGACCTGGTAGACCCCATCGTGTGGTCCTTCCCCTTGTCCTGCATCGCCATCGCCGTGGCTGCCCGCTGCTACCGGAAAGCGGCCTGACGGCGCGCCTCTTCTGCTGCCCCGCCCCGCCAGGAGCGCAGGCAGAAGACCGGAAAAGTGCCGCAACTTTCAGGAAAAAGCGGCAGCACTTTTGCCCGAAAGCCCCGGCACTTCTACCCGACTACCCCGCACAAAACAAACAAAAGACTGCATAACAATGACACCAAATCAACGCGCTAACTTCGGCAGCCGCATCGGCGCCATCTTAGCCTCGGCAGGCTCTGCCGTAGGACTGGGCAACATCTGGCGCTTCCCCACGCAGACCGGCGAAAACGGGGGAGCCGCTTTCATCCTGGTCTACATCCTCTGCGTGCTCATCATGGGCATGCCCGTAATGATTTCCGAGTTCATCATCGGCCGGCGCGCCCGCGCCAATACCGCCGCCTCCTACCGCGTTCTCGCACCGGGCACGCGCTGGGTGTGGGTCGGGCGCCTCGGTGTGCTCACCGGCTTCCTCATTTTGAGCTACTACGCAGTGGTAGCCGGGTGGACCCTCGAGTACACCGTGGCTTCCCTCATAGGCCGTTTCAACGGGATGAGCGGCTCGGACGAGTTCAAGCAGTACTTTGCCGACTTTACGTCCAACCCCATTACGCCCGTGGTCTACACCATCATCTTCCTGGTGCTTACGCATCTCGTCGTGGTACGCGGCGTACAGAAGGGAATCGAACGCTCGTCGAAGATATTCATGCCCGTGTTCTTCCTGTTGCTCATCGTATTGGTCGTCTGCGCCCTTACGATGCCGGGCGCCGGGCAGGCCATGAGGTTCCTCTTCACCCCCGACTTTTCCAAGATTGACTCGGGCGTCGTGCTCGCCGCCATGGGGCAAGCGTTCTTTTCCCTCAGCCTCGGCATGGGTTGCCTCTGCACGTATGCCTCCTACTTCAGCCGCAACACCCGGCTGGGGCAGACGGCTTTGAGCGTGGGCGCCATCGATACGTTTGTAGCCGTCATGGCCGGACTGATGATTTTCCCGGCGGTTTTCTCGGTAGAGGGAGTGGGCGTCGACGCAGGTCCCTCGCTTCTGTTCATCACCCTGCCCTCCGTGCTCCAGTCGGCCTTCGGCGGGATGCCCATACTGGGCTACCTTTTCGCCCTGCTCTTCTATGTGCTGCTCGTGCTCGCCACGCTTACGAGCACCATCTCGCTGCACGAAGTGGTAACGGCCTACCTGGTTGAGGAATTCGGCTTTACGCGCCCGCGCGCCGCCACCCTCATTACGGTGGGATGCTCCCTGCTCGGAACGCTGTGCGCGCTGTCGATGGGCGTACTGAAGCCCTACACGGTGGCCGGACTCACGCTCTTCGACCTCTTCGACTTTGTAACGGCCAAGCTCATGTTGCCCATAGGTGCTTTCTTCATCTGCCTCTTCGTTGGCTGGAAGCTGGAGCGCCACGTCATAGAGTCGGAAGTCACCAACGAAGGTTCGCTGCGCTTCCCGCTCCTGCGCCCGCTGGTGTTCCTCATCCGCTACATCGTGCCCGTGCTTATTGCCCTCATCTTCCTCAACGAGCTGGGCGCGGAAATCTTCTGAAGCCCCGACGCATAACGAAAAAAGTGCTGCCACTTCTATCGGAAAGTGGCAGCACTTTTCTGTAAAAGTCCCGCACCGATTGCCGTATGGTGGCGCCCCCTTCCGTCCAACCCGCGGCGGGAGGCAAAAAAGAGGCCTGCCTCCGTAGAGAGAAGCAGGCCGGAAATGGGGATGCGGACGGCAGGCGTCCGGCAAAAAAAGGACGGGTGCCTATTCAGCTTCCGTAGCCGCGGATGAGCCGTTGGGCACATTCAGATAGAGGCGCAACGTGGGCGAAGCAATCCACTCCTCCGAGTTTTCGGCGGGACAGGCCGTGAGCGACATCACGTAGCGGGCACCGCGGCGCAGGCTGAGCACTGTGGTCGTGTCCGAAACGGTCTTACTCGTAGTCACACTTCCTCCGCCTTCATCCTGACGAGTAGCCTCACATTTGTACGAAACCGCATGCTCCACGGGTGCCCAGGAGAAGCGTATCCGGGCCGATGTGCCGGAGGGGCTGTCGCCCAGATAGTCATAGACGAACGAAGAGTCAGTGGGCATGTCGAGCAATTGCTTGTTCACGGGGCAGACAAACGTATAGGATGCTGCGGAAGACTGGCGGTAGTTTCCCTCACTGCCGGCAGCGGGATGAGCCATAATCAGGTACGTATTCCAGCGGTCATACTCGCTTTCCTGCAGCACGTAGCTGTTGTTCGTCACCGTTGTGGGGGCGAGGTCGAGCACACTGCGGGCGATGGTGTAATAGCCCGCATGGGGTACGGCGTCCCAATGCAGCGTCCGTGTCGATGTATCGAAACTCATGTTGGACGGAGTGTCCAGGGTCAGCGGGTAGATGCCTGCCGGACCGTCGGAGTCGTCATCGTCGGAACAGGAAGTGAGTACGGGGGTTGCGGCCAGTGCCACGGCACAAGCCGACAAGAACAGTAAAAAAGATTTCTTTTGCATGACGGTCACTATAGGGTTGATGATATTTTTCTCTGCGTAAGGGACTGCAAAGAAAGGGATTTCCGCCCGTAGAAGTGAAAAAATCAGGGCCTCATTCCTTCAATTTTACGCTTCTTTAACCTGCAACCAACCGTCCAAATGACCAAAAGTTGCCGTCCTTTTCCGGAAAAGCCTTGCCGCTTTTTCGGGAAAGGACGGCTGGTTTTTGAGAAAAGTCTTGCACGTTTTCGGGAAAAGTACTGCCTCTTTTTAGCGAAAGGACCTGGCCCCTTCGGAAGAAACGGCGACACTTCTTCCGGGGAGCGCTGCCGCCGGCGAAAAAAATCGCCCCGCAGAAGAAAATCTCCTGCGGGGCGGACGAATCATTAAATAGTACTATTGCTTAAATAATGCGGTAGCCGATTACTTCATGTCCAGATACTCGATCTTGTCCATGTCGCCATAATCGAGGTTTTCACCGGCCATTCCCCAGATGAACATGTAGTTGCTCGTTCCGGCAGCGGCGTGTATCGACCACTCGGGCGACATGATTGCCTGCTCATTGTGCAGCCAAACGAGGCGTTCCTCCTGCGGTTCACCCATGAGGTGGCAGATGGCGTTGCCTTCGGGCACGTTGAAATAGAAATAAGCCTCGATGCGGCGGCTGTGCGTATGCGCCGGCATGGTGTTCCACACGCTGCCCGGCTTCAGCTCGGTGAGGCCCATTTGCAGCTGACAGGTGCCGCCGCCTTCTACTTTCTCCAGCACGGGTTTGATGATGAGCTGGTTGATTACGCGATCGTTGCTCTCCTCCATTTTACCGGCCTTCAGCTGATTGGCAGGAGTGGCCTTCTTATTGTCGGGATTGCAGCTCAAAAGTTGCGTTTTATAGCTCTTGTGTGCACAAGCGGAGTTGATGTAAAATTTAGCGGGCTTCGTCGCGTCCTTGCTGCGGAAGGTGACTTCCTTGTTTCCGCTGCCGACATAGAGGGCGTCCTTGAAGGAAAGTTCGTATTCGGTGCCGTCCACGGTCACGATACCGTCGCCACCAATGTTGATGACACCCAGCTCGCGGGCATAAAGGAAGTAAGGCGCCTTGAGGGGATCGATGGTCTCCAGCGTCAAAGTCTTATTGACAGGCATGGCTCCGCCGAAGATGAAACGGTCGTACATGGAGTAGGTTACGTTGATTTCATCGGCCACCATTACTTTTTCCATCACGAAGGCGCTGCGCAAACGCTCCGTATCGTACGTCTTTACGTCCTGCGGATTGCAAGCCGTCTGCATGGTGTAGTTCACCTGCGCGGAGAGGCTCAGCGCGAAAGCACCGGCCACTAAGGATAATGCGATTTTCTTCATAATACGGTTTCTGATTATGTTTTTAATAAAATGTTCCGGTTGAATGCTTCAGAAGCGGCGGCACTTTCCGGGAAAAACGGCAAGGCTTTTTCCGGAAAGCGGCAGTGTTTTTTTACTCTTTGCCCTTCACTATGCGGTAACGGTTGTAGATGGCCATGGCCAACGTGCCTGCCACAAGGATGATGGGGCCTACCACCTTCAGCGTATGGGTGAGGTGGAAAATAACGAATGCGAAGAGGCTGCTGGCAAAGTCGAGCGCACCGGCCTGGAAGCCCTGGGGCACGGCTACGGCCGAGTCACCGGTCTTCAGATATACGTCGGTAGCGGCCAGCGTAAAGAACTGGGCCAGATTCGTCACGAAGTAGAGTCCGACAATCAAAGCCACCAGGTCAATGATGAAAGTCTTCAGCACATTTCCCTTCGTGATGGGAAGCACGGCGGGAAAGAGGTAGAACATTCCGGCCAGCGAGGCAAGGGGCAGGAACTGATTGCCCGGGAGAATGACCGAAAGGAACAGGATTACCGGGATAAGGAGCAGCGATACGACGAGCGTCGTGGGGTGGCCGATGACCAGAGCGGGGCTCATTCCGATGTGCAGGCCAGCGCTGTTCTTGAATTTCTTTGCCACCAGTTCGCGCGTGGCATCGGATATTGGCTTCAAGCCTTCGATGAAAAGACTCGTGATGCGGGGAATCAACTCCATAACGGCGCCCATCTTGATGCCCAGCCCGAGGATTCCGGGAATTCCATCCACCAGTTCCTGCGCACTGCTGCAGGCCAGCGCGCCAATGGCGCAGCCCACCAGCACACCGAGGAAGAGCGGTTCGCCCATAATGCCGAACTTTTTCTTCATACCCTCGGCGTCTATGTTCAATTTATCAAAGCCGGGAATCAAATCAAGCACTTTATTGATGACAACCGCAAAGGGAACAAATCCCTGGCAGAAGGGTTGCGGGATACTGATGCCCTCCATTTTGTCGTAGTACTTCTGGAATTTGGGAGCGGTCAGGTCCGCCATGACCAAAGTGATGATGTAACAAACGATTGCGGCAAAGAATCCCCAGAGAATACTGTCGGAAGCGAAGTAAACCACCGCGCCGATGAAGGCAAAGTGCCAATAGTTCCACAAATCGATGTTGACCGTACGCGTCGTTTTGGTAAGGAGCATCACGATATTCACCGCCAGACAGACGGGAATGATGAAGGCCCCGACCGAAGTGTTGTAGGCCACGGCGGCCGCGGCGGGCCACCCCATGTCGAAAATGCCGAGCGAAAGACCGTAAATCTCCGTAACCCGCTTCAGCGGTTCGCCAAGGCTGCTCGTCAAGAGTGCCGTAACTACGGACAAACCGACAAAGCCGACGCCCACGAGAAGGCCGCTCTTGAGGGCTTTCCCGAACTTAATTCCGATACAAACACCTAAGATTGTAAAAATAATCGGCATCATTACGGCTGCACCCAGGCCGATGATGTAACTGAATACTGCTTCCATTTCTTTTTCTTCTTATTCGATGAGTTTTTTAATTATGCCGGGCAAATGTAAGAAAATTACCCTATTCCACCAAAGGGGCGGCCTGCATTAACGCAGAAGCCCCTCGGGAAGGGGGATTATTTGCGGCGTACGTTGCCGGAAATATTACAATCTTCCGGCGTACCCTTATAGCGAATCGAGCCACTTCCGCGGGCGGTCCCGTCCAGACGGCCTGCCGCCCAGCACGAAATCTTGCCCGACCCTGCTACCGTGGCCTCCACGTTTCCCGCCTCCAGCGCGTCCGCATCCAGACGGCCGGAGCCGTTGAGTTCGAGATGCGCGTTGGCCGCCCGTCCGGCAAGGCTCATGCGTCCGCTGCCGTTGAGCGTGGCCGTCAACTCACTGCCCTGCAGGTCGGCAATCTGCAGGCGGCCGCTTCCTGAGATATCCTGGTGCAGCGACTCCGCCTCCACGTAGTCCAATGCGATTTGCCCGCTGCCGTTCACCCGGGCATGCAGCCCTTCCACCGCCAGCCAGGCGCAATGAATCTGCCCGCTGCCGTTCACCAATAGCAACACGTCCTTCCCCTCCATCGGAGAAGCGGCGGCAAACGAGCCGGAACCGTTGAGGGTCACGTCGTGCAGCACGGGTAGTTCTAGCTCGACCTGCACCGGGCCTTTCACAAGGTCGTCGGTATGATTGACAAGAGAGAGCATCAACCGCCCGCCGGAGTAGTCGACTTTGAAATTATTCCAGTCGTCCGGCAATGCACTGACCTGCAACAGCGGTTCGGCCGAGCCGCCCTGTCGGAAGACAACGTCTACCGCGCCGTTCACAATCAGGCGCTCGACGCGCTGGCCGACTTGCACCTCGCGCCGGACGAGGTCTTCCTTTATCGATTTTCCCACGGCACTTCCGGCCGGAAGTGCCGCCTGTTTTTCCGAAAAGCCCTGCCCCTTTTCTGCAAAAGCGCCGCCCGAAACGAACAGGCCCAGCAGCAGGGTCAGCAAGACGGTAGTGCGGTTAACGGACTTTCTCATGCACCTATTTATACTATTATGATTTGGATTTCTGCTTGGCCCATGTGTCGCGCAAGCCGACCGTGCGGTTGAACACCATCTTTTCGGCCGTGGAGTCGGGGTCGACATTGAAGTAACCGATGCGCTGGAACTGCAGGTAAGTCAGCGGCGCCATGCCTTCGGTGTACTTCTCCACGTAGCATTTGGGCAAGATGACGAGCGAGTCGGGATTGAGCAGCTCGCGGAAGTCGCGCTCGTCGGACGAGGGGTCTTCCACGCTGAAGAGGCGGTCGTAGAGGCGCACCTCGCATTCGTTACAGTGCTCCACCGAGAGCCAGTGCAACGTGCCCTTCACCTTGCGGTTGGCACCGGGCAGGCCGCTGCGGCTTTCGGGGTCGTATTCGGCATAGACCTCCACCACATTGCCCGCTTCGTCCTTCTTGCAACCCGTGCAGCGCACGATGTATGCGTTTTTCAGGCGCACCTCCTTGCCGGGCGTCATGCGGAAATAGTTCTTCGGCGCCTCCTCCATGAAGTCTTCCTGCTCGATCCACAGCTCGCGGCCGAAGGTGATGTTGTGGACGGGCGATGCGGGATCTTCCGGATTGTCCACGGCTTCCATCTCCTCAAACTGCCCCTCGGGATAGTTTGTCAGCACGAGTTTCACGGGGTGGAGCACGGCGCTCACGCGGGTGGCCCGTGCATTGAGGTCGTCGCGCACGGCAGCTTCAAGCAGACTCACGTCGTTCAGGGCGTCGAACTTGGTGTATCCGATGCTGTCGATGAAGCGGTGTATGGATTCGGGCGAGTAGCCGCGGCGGCGATAGCCGCACAAAGTCGGCATGCGCGGGTCGTCCCACCCGTTGACCAGGCCCTCTTTTACCAGAGCGAGCAGCTTGCGTTTGCTCATCACGGTGTAGGTCAGGTTCAAACGGTTGAATTCTATCTGGCGCGGGTAGTAGCTGTCGTCTTTCTTCAGCAGGTTGATGAAGTAATTGTAGAGCGGCCGGTGCACCTCAAACTCGAGGGTACAGATGGAGTGCGTCACGCCTTCGAAGTAGTCGCTCTGCCCGTGTGCAAAGTCGTACATGGGGTATGCGTGCCAACGCGTGCCGGTACGGTGGTGCGGATGGTGGATAATGCGGTAAATGATGGGGTCGCGGAAGTGCATGTTGGGGCTGGCCATGTCGATTTTGGCGCGCAAAACCATCGCTCCCTCTGCCACTTCGCCCGAATTCATCTTCTCAAACAGCGCCAGGCTCTCCTCCACCGGCCGATTGCGGTAGGGGCTTTCCTGACCGGGCTGCGTGGGCGTACCCTTTTGCTTGGCTATGGTCTCGGCGTCCTGCTCGTCGACGTAGGCTTTCCCTTCGCGAATGAGCCGCACGGCGAAGTCCCAAAGCTGGGGAAAATAGTCGGAAGCATAGTAAACATGGGCCCAGTTGTAGCCCAACCAGCGGATGTCTTCCTGTATGGAGTCCACGTATTCCACGTCTTCCTTCACCGGGTTGGTATCGTCGAAGCGCAAGTTGCACACGCCTCCGTAGCGCTGCGCGATGCCGAAGTCCATGCAAATAGCCTTGGCATGCCCGATGTGCAGGTAACCGTTCGGCTCCGGCGGGAAACGGGTCTGCAGCCGTCCGCCGTTTTTGCCCTCTCTCAGGTCGTTTTCTACTATTTCTTCTACGAAATTCAGGCTCTTCTTCGTCGTTGTTTCTTCGGATGTATCGTGTGACATACGCGTTCGTTATTGGTTTATAATGCGTAACAATTCAATTTATTCTGCCCGCAAAAATAACGATTTTATTGCGTTTTGCTTCTTTAGCACCCTAAGATATTGCACAAAAGGCAACAAAAAAGAGCGCAATGCGGCAAGGCCCGTGGCAAAGGGGCTTGCCCCGCTGCGTCAAAAGTGCCGCCACTTCGGGGCAAAAGCGGCAGTACTTTTAGACAAAAGCGGCGGCACTTTTCCGGAAAAGCGTCCGTGTTTTTTCCCGAAGATGCAGTCCGGAAAGCGGCTTCATGAAAGGGAAAAAACTGAAATTTCACCTCTTTTTGCCGAAACATGTTATAAGACATAAAAAAACATTTGGAGAAGTGTACCAAAACCCCGTACCTTTGACGCCGTTATCCTGAAACAATCTTTTTACCTTAAGAGAGAAAGACTAATACCTATTGAGAACTTTGGAGCGGGTCTTTGTGAAAAGGTCCGTTTTCTTTTTGCCTCCCCGCCCAGCGGGCCTACGTCTCCGCCCCAATGTTCTACACTCACTTCCTCAGCCCTTGTCTTTCTTACTCATACTGCGCTGCCTCTGCCGTTCTGCAGGAGCACTCTGCCGCAAAGAAACCACAGGATTAAACACTAAAAAGCCTTGGCGCTTTCCCCGAAAAGTCACGCAGCTTTTCCCGGAAAGCGCCAAGGCTTTTTCTGACAACGCGGGATGCGACAGAAAGCTAACGCTTGCGCAAACGGGCCACGGGTATCTGCATCTGCATCCGATACTTGGCCACCGTGCGGCGCGCCAGGGGATAGCCTTTCTGCTGAAGCAGGGCGCAAAGCTCCTCATCGGTAAGGGGATGCTGCTTGTCCTCCTGGTCGATGTGCTCTTTCAGTATGCGGCGTATCTCGCGAGAGGTGGTCTCTTCACCGCTTTCGAGGGTATATCCGTCGGTAAAGAAGTGCTTGAGGGGATAAATCCCATAGGGGGTCTGCACCCACTTGCTGTTGCTCACCCGGGAAATGGTGGAGATGTCGAGCCCGGTGCGCTGGGCCACGTCGCGCAGGACCATGGGGCGGAGCAGACTTTCGTCGCCCTCGCGGAAGAAGGGTTCCTGCAGGTCGACGATGGCCTGCATGGTGGAGAGCAACGTCTGGCGGCGCTGTTGGACAGCACTGATGAAGCCTTTCGCACTTTCTACCTTCTGCTTGAGGAAAAGGAGCGCATCGCGGCGCGAGGAGGAGACGTTCTTACGGGATGTGGCGGCTTCTTCCTCCTGGAGCATGCGGGCATATTCGGGATTGACGGCAAGGCGGGGCATGCGCTGGTCGTTGAGACTGACCTGGATGCTGCCGTCTTCTTCGTTGACTTCTACGGTGAAATCGGGCACGATGGCCTGCGCGGCTTTTCCGGGCGCTTCGCCCAATGCGCTGCCGGGGCGGGGATTGAGGCGCGTTATCTCGGCGTAGGCGACTTCTGCCTCCTGCGGCGTCAGATTCAGCCGCTGCGCGATGAGGTCGGTGCGCTTACGGGTAAACTCGGGATAGCAGCGGTTCAGTATCGCTTCGGCCGTGGCGCGCTGGGGCGTGCGGGGCAGGCGCCGGAGCTGGAGCAGCAGGCATTCGCGCAGGTCGCGTGCGCCCAGTCCGGGCGGGTCGAAGTCCTGCAGGACGCGCAGTGCCTGGAGCAGCTCGTCTTCCGTAGCATCGATTCCCATATAGATGGCCAGTTCGTCGGCAATCTCGCTGAGCGGCTTGCGAAGGAGGCCGTCGTCGTCGAGCGAGCCTATGAGGTATTCGGCCAACTGCCGCTGTTTGGGCGAAAGGGTGCGCTCACTGAGCTGCTCGTTGAGCTGCTCGTAGAAAGAAGAGGCCTCGGAAAAGGGAATATCCTCGGCGCGCGTGGGGGTGACGCCGGTGGCCTGGCGGAGTTTGTAGGGCGGTATGTCGTCCTCGGTCAGGTAGTCTCCGAGGCTATAGTCGGTGTCGTCGCTGTCGGGTTCGGGCATTTCGGGCCGTATGTCGCCCTCCTCTTCCCCACCGCCCTGCTCATTGTCGGCCGCATCGTCGGCAGCAGGAAGCGCGTCATCGCGCACTTCCTCGAGGGCGGGATTGTCCTGCAGCTCGGCGCGCGTACGCTCTTCCATCTCGAGGGCGGGCAACTCCAGAAGGCGCACCAGCTGAAGCTGCTGCGGGGAGAGGGTCTGGGTCTGCTGGAGCTTCTGCTGCTGGCTGAGTCGGTTGTGTGCTTTTTCCATGAACGGCGGTGTTAGTGTTTAAAGGGATGAAGGGAAGACGGCGGCTTAGCCTCCGAAACCTACGTTAAGGCCGCGCTCGGTGAAAATCTGGACTGCCTGGTCTTTCTCTTCATCGCTTGGCTCGGTCATCAGTTTCATCTTGGGATTGTAGACCGTGCCGAGCTTCTCGTGCTTCATGCGGCCTATGTCGTGGTAAGGAAGCAGGTCGACTTTCTTTTCCTGCCAGGGGAGGGAAGCGAGGAAATCGGCCGTGCGGCTCAGGTTTTCGGCATCGGCGTTGACGCCATGTATCAGGGGAATGCGTATCCAGAAGCTCTTTCCCATCTCGGCAATCATGCGGATGTTGGAAAGGATGCGGTCGTTGTAGACGCCGGTGTAGGAGTAATGCTTGGTACGGTCCATCTGTTTGAGGTCGACGAGGAAGAGCTCGCACTCTTGGGCTACGGCCTCTACGACGCGCGGGGCGGCATACAGGGTGGTATCTACGGCACGGTGTATGTCGAGCTGCCCGCACCGGCGGAGCATCTCGAGCAAGAAATCGGGATGAAGCAAGGGCTCGCCGCCACAAAACGTTACGCCGCCCTGCGATTGGTCCATCACTTCGGTCTCTTTCTCGATTTCTTTCATCAATTCATCATAGGTATATTCCTTGCCGGACATCTCGATGGCGAGAGAGGGGCATACTTCGGCGCATTTTCCGCAGACGACGCAACGGGTTTTGTCGCACACTATGCCGTCGCGCGTCAGCTTCAAGGCCTGATGCGGGCAGGCTTCTACGCAAGTCTGGCAGCCGATACATTTTTTCTTCGTGTAGAGACGCTGAACAGATGAGGAGATTCCTTCCGGATTGTGGCACCAGATGCAATGCAGCGGGCAGCCTTTCATGAAAAGGGTTATGCGTATGCCCGGACCGTCATTGATGGAATAGCGTTTTATATCGAACAATAATGTCTTTGACATTGCTTCTTTTGTTTATCCCCGCAGGGAGTTGTGTGAATAAATAGGGTGTGAGATTTGTCTAAAATAAGGAGCCGAAGAGGTTTGCGCCCTAATTGGCTTCCCCAATCTTCCGCTCCTTTCTTATCGCTTCAGGAAGCGTTTCCGTTCAAAGAAACGCATTACATGGATTCGTTCTCGGTACGTGCAATGATGTCGCCTTGCAAATCGTCGTCCATATCGTTGAAGTAATCGCTGTATCCGGCTACGCGAACCAGCAGGTCACGGTAGTCTTCCGGATTCTTCTGGGCAGCATAGAGGGTAGCGGTGTCTACGATGTTGAACTGAACGTGGTGGCCTCCCATTGCAAAGTAGGAGCGAATGAGGCTTGCGAGCTTGCGGATATCTTCGTCACGCTTCAGCAGGCTGGGCAGGAAACGCATGTTAAGCAGGGTACCGCCGCTCTTCACCTGGTCGAGCTTGCCCATGGATTTGATGACGGCCGAAGGTCCGTGCGTATCGGAACCCTGCGCGGGCGACGTACCGTCGCTCAGCGCGCGGCCGGCGAGGCGGCCGTCGGGCATGGCACCCGTAACCTTTCCGAAGTATACATGGCACGTTGTGGACAACATGTTCATGTGGAAGCATTCGCCACGGGTATTGGGAATTCCGTCGATAGCCTCATAAAGATCGTCATATACCTGCACGGCGATTTCATCTGCGTAGGGATCATCGTTACCGAAGAACGGCGTATGGTTGATGATGAACTGGCGCATCTTCTCTTCGCCCTCGAAGTTATTGTCGATGGCATGCAACATTTGGTCCATCGTGAACGTATGATCTTCGAAAACGTGCTTCTTCAGCGAACTCAGACTGTTGGATATCGAGCCGAGACCCGTGCACTGTATGTAATTGGTGTTATAACGCGGACCTGCGTCGTAGTAGTCCCGGCCTTTTTCAATGCAGTCGTCAATGAAGAGGGAGAGGAACGTAGCGGGGAAGTACTTGGCAAAGCAACGATCGATGTAGTTACTTACTTTCGTCTTCATGTCCACGAAATAATGGAGCTGGCGCTTGTAGGCGGCATAGAGTTCGTCGTAGGTTTTGAACTCGCGCGGATCGCCCGTTTGGAGTCCGATTTGCAGGCCGCTGCGGGGATCGATACCGTTGTGGAGGGTAATCTCCAGTATTTTCACCGTGTTCAGGTAACCGGTCAGCACATAAGCCTCCTTACCGAAGGCACCAACCTCGATACATCCGGAGCATCCGCCTTCGCGTGCGTCCTTCAAACTCTTACCCTGGCGCATGAGTTCCTGAATATATACGTCGGGATTGAATACCGAAGGATAGCCATGCCCCTGACGGATGACGCGGCAACCGGCATGGAGGAAGCGTTCGGGCGTAACGGAGCTGATGTGCAGCGCACTTCCCGGCTGGAGCAGGTGAAGCTCTTCGATGATCTCGAGCATAATGTAGGATACTTCGTTCACGCCGTTGCTGCCGTCGGCCTTAACGCCGCCGATATTTAGGTTGGTGAAGTCGTTATAAGTTCCGCTCTCCTTGGCAGAAATACCTACCTTAGGAGGTGCGGTGTGGTTGTTCACCTTAATCCAGAAGCAGCACAGCAACTCTTTGGCCTGGTCGCGGGTAAGCGTGCCGGCAGCGACTTCCTTTTCGTAGAAAGGAGCGAGGTGCTGGTCGAAGTGACCGGGGTTCATGGCATCCCAGCCGTTCAGTTCGGTGATGGTGCCAAGGTGTACGAACCAATACATCTGCACGGCTTCCCAGAAGGTGCGGGGCGCATGGGCAGGTACCCAGCGGCATACTTCTGCTATCTTCAGCAATTCGGCTTTACGCTTGGGGTCTTCTTCTTCAGCGGCCATTTTTTCAGCCAAATCGGCGTGGCGCTCGGCAAAAAGGATGGCGGCATCGCAGCTGATGGACATGCCGCGCAGTTCATCCTGCTTGTCGGTTGCCATCGGGTCGTTGATGAAATCGAGACTCTCCAGCTTCTTATTGATTTTCTCTTTCAGGTCGAGCAAGCCGTACTGGTATACTTTTGCATCGAGTGCGGTGTGACCGGCTGCACGTTGCTCCATAAATTCGGTAAAGACACCGTTTTCGTACGCAACGCGCCACTCATGGGGCACATGGCTGAAGATGCGTTCACGCTGTGTGCGGCCCTTCCAGTAAGGAATTACCTCGCGCTCGTAGGTATCGATGTCTTCCTGGCTGATGGTGTAGCTCTGAAGTTTACGCGTGTTCAGCACGTGCAGGTCTTCAACGCTGTGGCAAGTCAGTTCCGGGAAGGTGGGAACGCATTTGGGCTTAGGTCCGCGCTCGCCGACAATCAGTTCATCTTTACCTATATATATAGTCTTACGCTTGCAGAGCTCGTAGAAGTTCATGGCGCGCAGCACGGGGATAGGATATTTTCCGTAGTTCTCCTTGTAGAACTCCGTTTCAATCAGTGCGCGCTCGATGGACAACGAGGGCTTAGCCTCATAGGATTCCTTACGCAGGCGTTTGATACGATCGTTCATGCCGAGTTCGTTCTCGGGATGGAGCAGTTCGAAATTCGAAGTGCTCTTGGGCGCTCTTTGAGCAGTTGTGGTTGTTGCCATAATAAGATGCAGTACTTTTTTGAAAAAGGCGCGGCGCTTTTTACGGAAACCGCTACCGTTTTTCGGTTAATGATGGGAGTGAAAGAAAATAAATAAGATACGCGCATGCGGAGAAGTGTTCCGCACGAGCGATTGCCTGCACCAGACTAAAAGTAATAAATCAGGCAATTGTACAGCTTCCTATAGTGATGATTCGCGTACATAAGGCAAGGCTTTTGCCATTTTGAATACGGTAGCAAAGATACATGCGGTGTATTTTTCTTCCAAATTTTGCGGGATAAAATGAATAATATGCGCCTTTTTTTCACTCTTTTTTCACTGTTTTCCCAAAAGAGGCTGATTCCGGAGGGCGAATTGCTCAACGGAAATGACAATCGGGCGCCTCGTTTCCCCTTTGCCAGCGGGCAACAGAGCGCAACGGGGCAAGCCCCAACCGGGGAAAAGAGGGTGCTAAAAAAAGTAATAGTAAAAACTCTTCCTTTGTTTATATGGAGATAAAAACGTACTTTTGTGCGCAAAACAGGGAAACGCGCACCAATCATGACTCTATCCAGACGCAAGCGTATCGCAATTTTAGGCTCTACGGGCAGTATCGGCACGCAGGCCTTGCAAGTCATCGCGCAACATCCCGACCAGTACGAAGCCTACGTCCTGACGGCAGCCCGCAGCGTCGATTTGCTCATCGGGCAAGCCCGCCGCTTCCTGCCCGAGGCGGTCGTGATAGCCGACGACAGTTATTACCCCCGACTGAAAGAAGCCCTCTCCGACTTGCCCATCAAGGTGTATGCCGGAAAGCAGGCACTGGCCCAAATCGTAACGGAAGGTCCGGTCGACATCGTGCTCACCGCAATGGTCGGCTATGCAGGACTCGAGCCTACGATGGCAGCCCTGCGCGCGGGGAAATGCATCGCTCTGGCCAACAAGGAAACGCTTGTGGTGGCCGGGGAGCTCATCAACGAACTCGCCCTGCGGCACAAAGCGCCCATCATTCCCGTCGATTCCGAACATTCGGCCATCTTTCAGTGCCTCGTGGGCGAGGTCGGCAACGAAATCGAGAAGCTAATCATCACCGCCAGCGGCGGTCCGTTCCGAAACTGCACGCGCGAAGAGCTGGCCACCGTCACCAAAGAGCAAGCCCTGCGGCACCCTAACTGGAAAATGGGGGCGAAAATCACCATAGACTCGGCCTCCATGATGAATAAAGGCTTCGAAATGATCGAAGCCAAGTGGCTTTTCGGCGTAAAGCCCGCACAAATCGAAGCCGTAGTACACCCCCAGAGCATCATCCACTCGATGGTTCAG
Organism: Bacteroidaceae bacterium; assembly: GCA_050946375.1. GTDB lineage: Bacteria > Bacteroidota > Bacteroidia > Bacteroidales > Bacteroidaceae > UBA1794. The sequence goes on from JBMNUT010000002.1 coordinate 156,136, forward strand.
TTCGTAGACGGGGCGGTCAAGGCACAAATGGGCACGCCGGACATGAGACTGCCCATACAATACGCATTTTCCTACCCCGACCGTCTGCCGGCCGACTGCGGCCGTGTGGATTTTCCGGCGCTTGGTTCGCTCACTTTCGAGCGTCCCGACGTGAAAAGATTCCGCAATCTGGCATTAGCCATGGCGGCAATGGAAAAAGGCGGCAACCTTCCGTGCATTTTGAACGCCGCAAACGAAATCGTAGTCGACGCTTTTTTGCACGACCGCATCGGATTTCTGCAAATGAGCGACGTAGTGGAGCAAACCATGCAGCGCGTTTCGTTCATCACCAAGCCGACCTACGAAGACTACGTAGCCACCGACGCCGAAGCACGCCGCATCGCAGCGGAAATCGCCCGAGGCCTCAGTTAGAATCACAGCAAACAACACTATAAATAAGGAAAGCGAACTCCCGCATCGCGGGCAAGACAAACCCTAAAGCAAGCAATCTAAAAAAATGGAAACCATCCTCATCAGAGTCCTTCAGCTGCTGCTGAGTCTGACCATTCTGGTCGTGATTCACGAGCTGGGGCACTTCACTTTCGCACGCATCTTCAAGGTGCGCGTCGAAAAGTTCTATATGTTCTTCAACCCCTGGCTCACCCTTTTCAAGATTCCCTCCCGGCAAAACTACGAAGGCGGCCGCGCCCTCATCCAGACGCGCCCCAGCAAGTCCGACACCGAGTGGGGCATCGGCTGGCTACCGCTGGGCGGATACTGCAAAATAGCCGGCATGATTGACGAATCCATGGACACCGAACAGATGAAGCAACCCGCCCAGCCGTGGGAGTTCCGCACCAAACCGGCATGGCAGCGCCTCCTCATCATCATCGGCGGAGTACTTTTCAACTTTCTGCTCGCACTCTTCATCTACGCCATGGTACTCTTCACCTGGGGCGAGAGCTACCTGCTGCCGAAAGACTTCAAACAAGGGATGGAATACGGCACGGTAGCCCAGGAAATGGGCTTCCGCAACGGCGACGTCCTCCTCGCCGCCGACGGAGAAGAGCTGGACCGCTGGCCGAAAGCCGTGCGCCAGCTGGCCGAAGCACGCCAGGTAGAAGTGCTCCGCGCAGGCACTTTGGACACAATCTACATGGGCGACGGACTTATGCAGCGCCTCTTGGCCGAAAATGAAGGCTTCGCCACTCCGATTTTCCCCTATGTTATCGACAGCATACTGCCGCAAAGTCCGCTGGACAAAGCCGGTTTTCAGCGCAACGACCGCATCATAGCGCTCAACGGCGAGCCGTTTGCCTCATTTTCCGAGTACAGCCACCGCATCAGCCTACTGCAACAGGAAGGCAAGTCACGCACCGTGACCCTCACTTACCAGCGGGGCGCACGCACCGACACCGCCACCATCACCCTCGACCCGCAGTACAAAGGCGGAGCCTACCCCTACGGACTCACCCATTACTTCCCGCCCCGCACCCAAACATACAGTTTCCTCGCCTCATTGCCCGCAGGAATCCATCTGGGGATAAACACCATGCAGGGATACGTCAATGACTTGAAGTACGTATTCACCAAGGAAGGCGCCGGAAGCCTCGGCGGATTCGGCACAATCGGCAGCATTTTCCCGCCCATCTGGGACTGGTATTCGTTCTGGACCATGACTGCTTTCCTGAGCATCATACTCGCCGTGATGAACATTCTCCCCATTCCGGCACTGGACGGCGGCCACGCCCTCTTCATACTCTATGAAATGATTTTCCGCCGCAAGCCCAGCGAGAAATTCATGGAGCGCGCCCAAATGGCAGGCATGCTCTTCCTGCTCATCCTCATGTTCTGGGCCAATTTCAACGACATACTCCGCTTCGTATTCGGAGTGAACCTCTAAAAGAAGTACAGACAATCCCTTTTTTCATTCATAATTCCAGTCAAACAATTCAAACACTCCCATGGAATACATTCAATTCGCTATCGATTTCGTAATGCACATCAGTGATCACCTGAACGAGCTGATGGCTAATTACGGAGAGTGGGTCTATGCTATCCTTTTCCTCATCATCTTTTGTGAAACCGGCCTCGTGGTTACGCCCTTTCTGCCGGGCGATTCACTTCTTTTCGCCGCAGGCGCGCTCTGCGTGCAGCCCAGTTCGCCGGTAAATACGCACGTAGTCGTAGCAATCCTCACGGTGGCTGCCGTACTGGGCGACGCCTCCAACTATATGATCGGGCGCTTCTTCGGAGAGAAGCTGTTCAGTAATCCAAACTCCAAGATATTCAAGCAGAGCTACCTGGACAAGACGAAGAACTTCTACGCCAAACACGGCGGAAAGACCATCTTCCTGGCCCGGTTCGTGCCCATCGTGCGCACCTTTGCCCCGTTTGTCGCCGGAATGGGACACATGGGCTACCGGCACTTCGCCGCCTATAACATAATCGGCGCCATCACTTGGGTATTCCTCTTTACCTACGCCGGACATTTCTTCGGCAACATTCCGGTCGTCCAGAAGAACCTGGAGCTGCTCATGCTGGCCATCATCGTGCTTTCCGTCATGCCGGCCATCATCGAAGTGCTGCGCGAGCGCCACAAAGCCCGCAAGGCCGCACAAAAGCAGAACGACTAAAACTCCACATACCAACGCAACCCGCGGCGCACCCCTGCGCCGCGAATCGAAACAAGCCCATAGGCTTTCGGGAAAAAGTGCCGCCCCTTTTTCCCGAAAGCCTATCGTGTTTTTCCCCACAGCGCCGGCACTTCTCCCCGCTCCACCCCGACATTTCCGTTTTTTCCGCCTGCACTACGCCCCCAAACCGAGGCCGCAAAAAGATAAAAACTGCTGAAATGTGTTGTGAAACATGTTATCCAAAACGTGTATTCTTACACTTATTAAGTAATATTGCACCCGATTTTCCGCTACCGCCCCCGCTTAAAATCTATATCCAACGGAGACTTACGGAATCAACCTAACAACAAACGTCTCAAAAAACTAAAAATCTAATAAAAAACCAACAGTAACATGAATTGGACAACTAATGAGTTCGTATGGCTCGACTGGGCGGTTCTCGCTATTGGAGTCATAGCTATTGTATGGGCGATTTACCGTTCCATAAAGAAAGACAAAGAAAAAATGAAAGGGGCCGACAGCCAAGACTACCTTTTCGGTAAAGGCGAGCCGTGGTACATCATCGGTGCAGCAATCTTTGCCGCCAACATCGGCTCCGAACACCTGGTAGGTCTGGCCGGAACAGGCGCCAAAGACGGCGTAGGCATGGCACACTGGGAAATGCAGGGCTGGATGATTCTGATCCTGGGATGGCTGTTCGTGCCGTTCTACCAGCTGCTGAACAACAAGATGGGCAAGATTATCACCATGCCGGACTTCCTCAAATTCCGCTACACCAAGCGCACGGGCTCATGGCTGTCCATCATTACGCTGATTGCATACGTGCTGACTAAAGTTTCCGTTACCGCATTCACCGGCGGTATCTTCTTCGAATACCTCCTCGGGCTGCCCTTCTGGTACGGCGCCATCGGCCTGATTGCCATCACGGCCGTATTCACCGTCTTCGGAGGCATGAAGGGCGTGATGACTTTGTCCGCCATTCAGACCCCTATCCTCATCATCGGTTCCTTCCTCGTGCTGTTCCTCGGACTGAGCAAGCTCGGCGACGGCAGCATTTCCGAAGGCTGGTCGCAAATGATGGCCGTATGTAACGCCGCCCACGACGGCTTCGGTACGACCCACATGTTCCACACCGACCCGAACGACCCGATGTATCCCCAGTTCCCCGGATACGTCGTATTCCTCGGAGCCTCCATCATCGGTTTCTGGTACTGGTGTACCGACCAGCACATCGTACAGCGTGTCCTGGGTCAGACCAAAGGCGAAGACAACGGTAAGGTCATGGCCCGCGCCCGCCGCGGTACCATCGCAGCCGGTTACTTCAAGCTGCTTCCCGTCTTCATGTTCCTCATCCCGGGCATGGTAGCCTTCGCACTCTCCCAGAAAACCGGCAGCGGCATCATAATGGACATCACCAACAGCCACGACACCGACGGCGCCTTTGCCATGATGGTGAAGAACATCCTGCCCGCCGGCGTAAAGGGTATCGTGACCATCGGCTTCATCTGCGCACTCGTTGCCTCGCTGGCCGCATTCTTCAACAGCTGCGCAACTCTGTTTACGGAAGACTTCTATAAACCCATGAAGAAAGGCATGAGCGAAAGCCACTACGTACTTGTAGGACGTATCGCTACCGTAGTCGTCGTTCTCCTCGGCCTGGCCTGGATGCCCATCATGATGAACATGGGTAACCTCTACTCCTATCTGCAGGATATCCAGTCGCTGATTGCCCCGGCCATGGTAGCCGTCTTCACGTTAGGCATATTCTCCAAGCGGATTACCCCGAAGGCCGGTGAATGGGGCCTCATAGGCGGCTTCCTCGTCGGCATGCTGCGCCTGCTCACCAACGTGCTCACCAATTCCGGAAAGGCCACCATGGACGGCGCATTCTGGGAGTGCACCACCTGGTTCTGGCAGACCAACTGGCTGATCTTCGAGGTATGGTTGCTCGTAGCCATTATCGTTTTCATGTTCATCGTATCGGCTTTCACCCCGAAGCCCAGCGCCGAGCAGATTGCGGCCATCACCTTCACGAGCGACTACAAGAAGACTATCCGCGAAAGCTGGAACAAATGGGATGTCATTGCGACACTCGGCGTTGTAGCTCTCTGCGCTTGCTTCTACGCTTACTTCTGGTAAATCGTGAAACAACACAAGTAAAACACGATTGATAGTAATAAATGAAGATTGTAAGTAGAGGGAAGGCTTTCGGGCCTTCCCTCTATTTTTGTCCCTGCCCCTGCACTTCGGACAAAAGGCAGCGCGCCTCCTGCCCCACCGCGACGGAGCAAGGCTGCTCCACACGCCGCACGGAAAAGAAAAAGCCTCCCGTCCGTATGAAAAAAGACGAGAGACTTTCAGCCCGAAGTGCCGCCGCTTTCGGCCGAAAGCGGCGGCACTTTCTTATCAAATCAGCCCCAGCAGTTCGAGAATCGTAGGCGTGAGCAGCGCCGTAAGTATGCCGTTAAGCGTCAGCCCCAGACTGGCATACGCGCCATAGTTGTGGCTCACGTCCATAGCGGCCGAAGTGCCCGCCGCATGCGATGCGGTACCCATCGACAAGCCCTGCGCAATGGGGCTCTCCACGTGCCCCAGATGCAGCACCTGGAAACCGAAGATTACCCCGAAAAGCCCTACGCAAACCACCACGGCGGCCGTGAGCGAAGGAATTCCCCCTACGGTCTTCGTCACTTCCATGGCGATAGGCGTCGTGACCGACTTGGAAGCCAGCGAAAGGATTACCTCTTTCGAGGCACCCAGCCACCACGCCGTCAGAACCACGCTCACCACGCCCACTACGCAGCCGGCCAGTTGGGAAAGAAGTATCGGCAGAAGCTGCTTCTTGATGGCCTCAAGCTGCAAATAGAGCGGCACTCCGAGGCCCACGACGGCCGGTTTCAGCCAGAACTCGATGAGATGTCCGCCCTCCTGGTAGGTCTCGTAGCTGACTCCCGTGCACTTCAGGAAGACGATGAGCACGGCAATGGTTATCAAGATGGGGTTCAGCAGCAGCCAGCCGGTGCGCTTCTGCAGCCAGCGCGTCAGGAAAAAAAGCCCGAAGGTGAGGGCCAACAGGAAAAAAGTATTCTGAAAAAAGTCCATAAGTTGCGTTCTGTTTTTAGGAGATTAACGTTTGATTTTACGCGAAATCTGGTGTACCCACCCGGTAACGACCAGCACCAGTACCGTACTGATTACCACGGAAGCCACAATAGGCAGCCACTCTCTCTGAAGAATGTCGAGATAAAGCATCAGCGCCACGCCGGGCGGAACAAAAAAGAAGCCTAAATTAGCCACCAGGAAGTCGGACATTCCCTGAACCCATTCCAGTTTTACCCATTTCAGCTTGAGCAGGAGCGTAAGGAGCAGCATCCCTATAATACTGCTGGGCAACTTTACGCCCGTAAGGTAAACGATTAGCTCTCCGGCGGCCAGGCAACCGAAGAGAATGAAGCATTGTCGTATCATATTTATGTGCCTTAAAGTCCAAAAACGGCTGCAAAGTTAGATATTTCAAGCGGAAGAATATCTACCTTTGCGGCCGATTTGGCAAAAAACATCACACACATGACGTACAAAAGCAAAGGTCTCGTGCTGGGAATCGTCTCGGCCATGACCTACGGAATGAACCCTCTTTTCGCTTTGCCCCTGTACGAACGCGGCATGAATGTAGACTCCGTACTTCTTTTCCGCTACGGTCTGGCCGCCGTCTTCCTCGCTTTTCTGATGAAGCGCAAGGGCATTTCCTTTTCCATCCCCGCCCGCGACTTATTGCCCCTGCTCACGCTGGCACTGCTCTTCTCCTTTTCGTCGCTGGCCCTGTTCCTCAGCTACCAATACATGGACGTCGGCATCGCTTCCACCCTGCTTTTCGTCTATCCCGTCATGGTAGCCGTGCTGATGGCGCTGTTCTACAAGGAACGGATTTCCCTCTTCACGATGGCTTGCATAGCCCTTTCCCTGAGCGGCGTGGGACTTCTCTCCAAAGGGAGCGACGGCATGCCGCTCAGCGCCATGGGAATTTCGCTGGTGTTGCTCTCCGCGCTGTTTTACGCGGTCTACATGATTCGGCTCGACCACTCCTCCGTGCGCCATTACCCGGTACTTAAGCTCACTTTCTACGGGCTTCTGCTCGGGCTGCCCGTATTTTTGGTACGCATCCTGCTCGGCGGGACGCTCACTCTGCCCGACTCTCCGTTTGAATGGACAAACGTTTTCTGCATAGCCCTGCTCCCCACGGTGGTTTCCCTCACGCTGATGACCATAGCCATACAGCACATCGGGCCTACCCCAGCAGCCATCCTGGGCGCACTGGAGCCGGTCACCGCCATTTTCTTCGGCGTAACGCTCTTCGGCGAGCAGCTCACGCCGCGCATCTGCCTGGGCATTCTGCTGATTCTGGTAGCCGTCCTGCTCATCGTCGGGCGCGCCCCGCTCCAGCATTTCGCGGCAGAACATCTGCACCGCCGCTGAGCCCCCTGCCCGCTGCCCCGCAAGCGTGCGGGAAAAGCCTCGCATGAACGCACAAAAAGCCCTGCAAGTTTTCTCCGGAACATGCAATACTTTTCCGGAAAACTTGCAGGGCTTTTCTATTCTACCCGCAGCAGGACTTAGCGAACGATGCGGTACGTCTTGCTCTCGGCGTTAGCGCCTTGCAGGCGAACCAGGCAAACGCCCGAGGGAAGTGCCGCAAGGGAGAACTCATTCTCGCCGGACTCCAGTGCGGCCGACTGCCACATGCGTCCATCGGTGCCGTAGATTTGAACCAGCTGGTAGGCTCCGTCCGGATTGACCACGCTCAGGACTTCCGTCGCAGCGTCGTAGGTGCACGACGGTTGCGCAGCGGCCTGCAGGTCGTCGATGCCGGTGGCTACCGAGTTGAACGTAACGGTTGCATCCTGCCAGCCCTCGGCTTCTACGGTCAGGCTGTGTGCCTCCAGACCGGGTTGCAGGTCGCGCTTGAGCGCAGCGAGGGTGCCGGCTGCTATGCGGTCGAGCACGGTGGCGTCGATGCGCAGTTCGCCTGCGGAGAGGACATAGCTGGAAGCGGGAACTTCCACGCCGTCGATGAGCACGGTGCGTACGGAGTCGCGCCATGCAACCTCGTCGTTGAATGCGAAGTGCAGCCATCCGTCTTCTTCGATGAGGTCCACGTAGCTAAGCTCGGGAGCCTTTCCGATGGTAACGTGTATGAAGTTGGAAACAGCGTCGTAGGAGTCGTTGATGTAGAGCGCCACGAAGTAGTCGGCGGGAGCCAGTTCGCCGGCCGGCACGGTAATCATACCGTCGGTTGCGCCATAGGTGTAGTAGAAACCGGAGAGTTCATCTTCACCGATGGTCTTGCCTTCTTCGTAGAATCCTACCCAGTCTTTCGGCGTGCCGGGGCCGGACGAGTAGTAGATGTGCAGGTCTTCACCCGGTTTGTAGTTGAGCGTATCGCTGCGGACGGAAGAGATTTCGCTGCCCACCGAGAAGTAAACGCGCTCATACGGCTCGAAATAGTAACCGCGCGTCAGGTAACTGAGATAATAGTAGCCCTTCGGCAGCGTGTAGGCCGTGCCTTCGCCCGTAGCCAGGGTCATGGTTCCTGCCGTCTGGCCGGGGGTTATGTACAACCACGAGTCGGAATAGGTGGAAGCGCCTCCCGGAACTTCGCCCATGCGGTACACTCCGAACCAGTCGTTCTGCAGCGCAGGGATGTTTTCGTAGGTGATGACAACGGGTTCACCCTCCTCATAAACCGTTTTGTCGGTAGTATAAGCAGCCGTCGTAGAGCCTACCAGGAAAGGAATGCGCTCGGAAACTTCGGTATAACCGCCGTCTTTGAAGAGAACGGCATAGTATTCGTCCGGCTCGTCGAGAGAGAAAGTAAGCGTGCCGCTGGCCGTGTTCGTATAACTCCATACGGTCGACGGAGTTGCGCTGCCGGGATTCTCAAACTTATGGTAGATTCCTACCCAAGCATTCTGGCCGGTGGGCACATACTGGAAGTCAACGGAGAATTTCTCGCCCGGTTCTACGGCTTTCACTTCCATCGAAATGCCGGGATCGCCGTCGATACTGCCCACAACGGTAAACTTTATCGTATCCGACCAGGCGGACCATTCCAAATTCTCGTCGCGATAGCGGACGCGCAGGTAGTAAGTTCCGTTTTTCAGCTCGTTCTGTCCGAAAGTGAGCTTCGTGATATCCACATTTTCGTTCAAGTCTATGGGAATACGCAAGGGGGTTCCGGTCGAACCATAGAAGTCTTCCACGTCGCGCACCACGTCTTCTGCCAAAATGGAGAAGTCTTCGACGGAAGCGATCTGGAACTGTGTCGTGTTCAGCTTCTCCCCGCTCTCAGAAGCGTAGGAGCTTCCGGCGAAAGTGACGGGCAACGTAACGGTATCGCTGGCCAACGGCTCGATGGACGGCGCCTCGGGTGCCTCCAAGCCGAAGCGGCGATGGTAGGAGTCGATGAGGATGTTGTCAAGAGCGATGTCCCTGTTGCCGATGGCATAGCACTCTACGCTCATTTCCCTACGGTCATAGTCGAATTCGAGTATCTGGTAACCCCAGTAATCGATGGTCTTCTGCACGTCGGCATAGTCGGCTTCCGACGACATGCCCCAGAGCTGGTCCCACGAAGCGGCGCCGTTGATGATGTGATAGATGGGGTAATCGGTCAACTGGCCTCTGTGGTAGAGGTGATGGTGGCCGCCGTAATTGAAGACGTGCTTGGGGGTTTCGCTCAGAATGGGGATGATTTCGTTGCGTACCCATGCGGAGATGTCGCCAATGTACTGCTCGGCCTGGATGGGGCGGTGGTTGACGCTGATGATGAACTCTACGCTGTCGTCCGTCTTGGCCGCATCTACTACCCGGCGCACCCAGGCTTTCTGCGCTTCGCCGGTGTGTTCCGTACTCAGGACGATGAACAATACGCGGCCGATCTGGTAGGCGTAGTAGTTTTCGGTGCAGCTTTCGATGCCCTGGTAGGGGAGATTCTCATAATGATAGTGCGCGGCGTAGAGCGCCATATTGGTGTCGTGATAAGTTTCGTGGTTCCCCACGGCCGTCATGATGGGGAGATACGGGGAGAGGAGCGAGGATTTGAACAAATGAATCTGCTCGTACTGCGAAAGCACGCCGTCGTCCACCTGGTCGCCGATGTTCATTATCATCGAAATGGAGTCCAGACTTCCGTATTTCTCCATAATCTTCCGCTTGGCGGCCTGCATGAGCCACTCGTAACCGCTGCGCGACTTGATTTGATGGTCGCCCATGAGCAGGATGCGCATCGGCTGTCGGCTGCCGCGGCTGGGGGCGGTCATGAAGGAATATACCGTCTCGCTCTCGTCGGTGGTAAGCGAATACTGATATTTGGTATACTCTTTCAGGCCCGTCAGTTGCACCGAGTGCCAATAGTAGGTATCGGAAAGTTTCTCGGCCGTACCTTCTGCTTCCTGAGTCAGGCCGTCGATTCCGTAACGCACGCGGCTGTCGGAGGGAGAAGCGGTCTTCCAGCAGATCCAGACGGAGGAGTCCGTCAGCGTCTGCAGGTAGGGTTTTGTCATTTCCACCGCATCGGGGGCGATGACCGTCAGGCGGTGTGCCTTATAAAGGGGCTTCCCGGCGAGTGAAGTACCTACCGGCTCGTAGTAGATGTCGGCTACGGAACGCTCCTCGCCGGCAATCATTTCCGAAGAGCCATAGGGAATGCTGTGGTCTTCCAGGCCAGTGATCATGCGATATACGGAGAGTGCCAGGGAAAGCGTGTCCTTGTGTTCGTCGGTAAAGGTGCGCTCCACTTGCAACGCGCCGTCCTGTGCAAGAAACGTAGACCGCAGGCTGATCTCGTTGGTGCCTTGCCCGGAGATGACCTTGCATCCGCGGGGCAGCATCCAGCGATAGCCCGTTACTTCGGCATTGGCTGGCACACTGTACGTCAAAGTGTCGTCCATACCGATTTCCGTTGCGCCGGAAATCGGGCCGTCATTTGCTACTGCCGCCGACCCTCCGCAGAACGCGCAGGCCAAAGCGGCGTACGTAAATAGATTTTTTACCATAAACTAATACTGTGAGTTGAGATTTTACGGTGCAAAAGACGGGCTTGCATTTATCAATGCCCTTACGGGAAAATAACAATCCTGTTACCGCTGCCCTCGCGAGAGGGGGCAGAAAGGGGGATACCTCTATTATAAAAAGCCGGTGCCTGCCTCATGTTACAATCAGAAGTCACGCATGAGCGCACAAAAAGCCCTGCAGGTTTTTCCGGAAACATGCAAGACTTTTCCGAAAACCCTGCAGGGCTTTTTCTTTTTACCCTAAGAGGGGGATTTTATTTGCCGAAATAGCGCTTGTAGAGACCCTCGAAGCCTTTGCCGTGGCGGGCTTCGTCCTTAGCCATTTCGTGCACCGTGTCGTGGATAGCGTCCAGGTTGAGTTGCTTGGCGCGCGTAGCAATCCGCTTCTTGTCGGAGCAAGCGCCCTGCTCAGCCATCATGCGTTTCTCCAGGTTGGTCTTCGTGTCCCAAACCACATCGCCCAGCAGCTCAGCGAATTTGCTGGCGTGCTCAGCCTCTTCCCAAGCGTAACGCTTGAAAGCCTCTGCCACTTCGGGATAGCCCTCGCGGTCAGCCTGGCGGCTCATGGCAAGGTACATGCCGACTTCCGTGCATTCGCCCATGAAGTGGTTATTGAGGTCCTTGATCATTTCCTCGTCGCAACCTTTGGCAACGCCAATGACATGCTGGTCTTCGAACACCAGATCGCCGGTAGCCTCATCGGGCAGTTCTTCAAACTTGCTGGCCGGAGCTTTACACAAAGGGCACTTTTCGGGAGCGGCATCGCCTTCGTAGATATAACCGCACACTGTACATCTGAATTTCTTCATCGCTTGTAGTTTTAAATGTTAGTATAAAAAAGGAACTTATCAGTCATCCGTTCCGGCTCACCCTGCCTCCTGGCTGCAGCAGTCGGCGCAGACTCCGCGGTAGTAGAGCTGCACTTCTTCCACGTTGCACTGCTCCAGCTCGGCCGGATAGCGGTCGATGCCGCCGTCGGCGGGGAGGGGCATGTCGAAAATACGCGAGCAACGCTTGCAGAAGAAATGGGCATGCGGGCGCATATCGCCGTCGAAACAGGCACTGTGCTCGTCGATTGTCAGCATCCGCGCCACTCCTTTTTCCACAAAGAGGCGCAGCGTGTTGTAAACCGTAGTCTTCGACAGCGTAGGCATCTTGGGGGAAAGCCGGGAATACAAATCCTCTACCGTAGGATGCACGGGGTATTTCTGCAAATGCTCCAGCAGGGCTATACGTTGCTGAGAGGGTTTGATCCCATGGGCAAGCAGGAGTTCGTATGCATCGGCAGCGGATTTCATATTTGTACTTATTTCATTTTTGATTTCGATGCAAAGATAAACCAATTCCGGCGTAACTTCCAAATAATATCGCTGCTTTTTTTCAGCCGAACCTCAATTATTTCGTATTTTTGCGGGCGCCCCAACTCGAAAAAGCCTTGCCGCTTTCCCCAAAAAGGGGCGGGGCAAACGGAGAAAAGTGCCGGCACTTTTCCCGAAAAGACAGCCTGAAAACCTAAAAAGACCACGATATGAACTACGGATTCGTAAAAGTAGCCGCGGCAATCCCCCGCCTTTCGCTCGCAAACTGCAAGGAGAACGCCAACCAAATCGAGAGCCTTGTGGCCATAGCCGAGGGGAAAGGCGCACAAGCCGTCGTATTTCCCGAACTTTGCCTCACCGGTTACACCTGCGGCGACCTCTTCGGACAGCAAATGCTCCTGGAGGAAGCCGAAATAGCCCTGATGCAAATCCTCAACGACAGCCGCCAATTCGACATTCTCACCATAGTCGGGATGCCCGTCATGCAGGGCACTGCCCTGTTCAACTGCGCCGTTGTCTTCCAGCACGGCAAGATTCTCGGCGTTGTCCCCAAGACCCTTCTGCCCAACTACAAGGAGTTCTACGAACGCCGCTGGTTCGCTCCCGCCACCGAACTGCAGGAAAACAGCATACGCCTGTGCGGACAGACCGTACCCATGGGCGCAGATTTGCTTTTCCGCACGTCCGACTTCACCTTCGGCGTGGAGATTTGCGAAGACCTCTGGGGCGCCGTGCCGCCTTCCTCCCATCTTTCGCTGGGCGGGGCGGAACTTATCTTCAACCTCTCGGCAAGTAATGACCTGATCGGCAAGCAAACATACCTGAAGAGCCTGCTCGCTCAGCAATCGGGGCGCTGTTTGGCCGGATACATTTACGCTTCTGCCGGATACGGGGAGTCGTCTACCGATTTGGTCTTCGGCGGAAAAGCATTTATCTATGAGTATGGCAAACTTCTGGCGGAGGCAAAACCGTTTACCCGCAGCGAACAGTTGATATTGAGTGAAATCGACGTCGAAAAGCTCCGCACCGAACGCCGCACCGACACCTGCTTCTCGGCCAATGCCGCCCAGCACCGCCGCCCCTGGCGCACCGTTCCGGCCGAAGCCGGCACGACTATCCACGAGTTCAGCCTCACCCGCAGCTTCGACCCCATGCCCTTCGTGCCTAAAGGCGAAGCCCTCGCCGAGCACTGCCGGGAGGCTTTCTCCATACAGGTAGCCGGTCTGGCCCGAAGGTTGGGGCACACCCACGCACGCGCGGCCGTCGTCGGCATATCCGGGGGCCTCGATTCCACACTGGCGCTGCTCGTATGCACACACGCCGCCGACGCGCTGGGCCTTTCGCGCAAGAGCGTCATCGGAATCACCATGCCCGGCTTCGGAACCACGGGGCGCACCTACCAGAACGCGCTGGACCTCATGAAAAGCCTCGGCATCACCGTGCGCGAAATACCCATAGCCGAAGCCGTCAAGCAGCACTTCGCCGACATAGGACACGACCCGAATGTGCAGAACGTCACATACGAAAACGCACAGGCACGCGAGCGCACGCAGATACTCATGGACGTGGCCAACGAGACCGACGGGCTGGTCATCGGCACGGGCGACCTGTCGGAGCTGGCATTGGGCTGGGCCACGTACAACGGCGACCACATCTCCATGTACGGAGTGAACGCCAGCATCCCCAAAACCCTCGTGCGTCACCTCGTGCGCTGGGTAGCCGACGGAAACTACGGCGACATCTCAGAAGAGACACGAGCCACGCTCTACGACATAATCGACACGCCCATCAGCCCGGAGCTGCTCCCCGCTGACGAAAACGGGCAAATCGTGCAGAAAACCGAAGACCTGGTCGGGCCCTACGAGCTGCACGACTTCTTCCTCTACCACATGCTCCGCCACGGCTTCCGCCCGGCCAAGATTCACTACCTGGCGGCGCAAGCTTTCCGAAACCTCTACACCGAGGAGACCATCAAGCACTGGTTGTGCATCTTCCTGCGGCGCTTCTTCCGCCAGCAGTTCAAGCGTTCCTGCCTCCCCGACGGGCCCAAGGTGGGAAGCATCAGCCTCAGCCCCCGCGGCGACTGGCGCATGCCCAGCGACGCATCGGCCGATATCTGGCTGAAGGAGGCCGAAAACCTCTGAAAAGCACACCCCACCCGACAGCAACGAGAAGCGCCTTCCCCCGAAAGAGAAGGCGCTTCTCGTTAAAAGCCGCGGCACTTTTCCGAAAAAGCGGCAGCGCTCATCGCCCGAAGTGCTGCCCCTTTTCGCCGCAAGGCGCGCATGCCTAATGCCTACGCTCGTAGCGGAAGCAAAAATAGAGCAGCAGGAAAAAGCCCACCAGCGCAAAAGGCGCCCCCACAAGAGCCGGATAGCGGAACGAAAACCCATGCTCCATGGGCAGGCCGCCGCAGTAGGCACCCAGCGCATTGCCCAGGTTGAAGGCAATCTGCACGCAGGCCGCCCCCAGCATTTCCCCGCCGGGAGCATGGCGGATGAGCAACACCTGCTGCGGCGCGCTCAAGGCAAACAGGCAGCCCGTGCAAGCCCACATGAGCAAAGCCGTGAGCCACCCCACGGGAGCGACGGCGAAAATCAGCAGCAGCACACAGGCCGCTATGCCCTGCGTGCAGGCCGCCACATGGCCGGGCTGGAAGCGGTCGGACAAACGCCCGCTCACCAGATTGCCGACCACCATGCCAAATCCGGAAAATATCATCAGTCCCGTAATCGTCTCAGGCGGAAATCCGCTCACCCGCGTAAGCAACGGGCTCACATAGCTGTACCAACAGAAAATTCCCCCATTGCCCAGCACCGTAGCGCCCAGCACCAGCCACGGCGCGCCGCTGCGCAAAAAGCGGAACTGCCCCTTGAATCCGCCCCGGTCGGGAAGCCCCTCGACCTGAGGCACCCAGCGCCAGATATAATAGACAATGAGTATGCTCACGCCCACTACCAGCAAAAACGGAATGCGCCAGGAGAGATGGCCGCTCAGCGCAGTCCCGAGCGGAACTCCGAAGAGGTTTGCCACCGTCATCCCCGCCACCATTATGGAAACCGCCTCCGAACCGTGGCGCTCGTCGGCCAGTTTGACGGCAACGATGGAGGCCACGCCGAAATAGGCCCCGTGCGGCAGCCCCGAGATGAAGCGCGCCACGAGCAAAGTGCCGAAGTTGGGCGCCAAAGCGGCACACAGATTGCCCAAAAAGATAAGGCCGCCCAGCGCAAGGAGAATGTTTTTCAGAGGAAACCGCCGTGCCAGCGTCAGCATCGGTGCGCCGCAACAGACGCCCAGCGCATAGGCCGAAATCAAATGGCCGGCGCGCGGAATGCTAACCCCAAGGCTATGCGCCACATCGGGCAGGATTCCCATCATAACGAACTCGGCAATACCCAATCCGAGCGTGCCGAAAGCTAATGCCACTAAACTCTTTTTCATATTGTCGTGCGAATTTTTTTGTGTTTTGTCGCTGCAAAATTACCGCTTCCCCCCGAAATACGAAAACCCCGAAGCGCCACAAACGCGCATTTCCGCCGCCACTTTTCCGAAAAACACCCGCCACTTTTGCCCGAAAGCGGCAGCACTTTTGCCCAAAAGACGCCATAGAGGCGACGCATACCTACCTATATATAATGCAACTCACGCAGGGAATCCGTATCTTTGCCCCGTAAAACGGCCGCCCATCCGGCAGCCCGTTTCGACCCACTCCCATAGCTTCGTTATGAAAACAAAACTGACGCTCATCGCCCTCACACTGGCCCTCATCGGCTACATCTGCGCCCCCTGGCCCGGAATACCCGTAGCCCTGTTCGGCGCAGCCCTGCTGAGCTGCCTCTTCAGCTTCTGGAAAAAAGATAAAAGCCTGCTCTACCTGGCCGCCGTACTGGCCGCCCTCGCCCTGCTGGCCGCCGCCGTGCTGCTCATCATGCCCCCGGCCGAAGAAGTTCCCCTGCCCGCCCCGACGCCTACCGCCTTCTGAAAAACCGGCACTCCATAAAGCCCCCTCGCCACAGCCCCGCCGCCCCCAAAGAGCGGAAGCGGCTGTTCAACCTGCTGCTCACGGCGGGAGGAACGCTCAGCCTCGCGCTGGGACTGGCGGGAATCGCCCTGCCCGTCTTGCCGACCACGACCTTTCTGCTGCTGGCCGCCTGGTGCTACGCCCGAAGCTCCCCCCGTCTGCACCGGAGGCTGCTGCAAAACCGCCATCTCGGGCCCTATATCCGCAGATTTCAGGAAGAGAAAGCACTGCCGCTGCGGGTGAAAATCATATCCTGCACGCTGGTATGGCTCTCGCTGCTGTGGTGCACCTTCTTCGTGCCCGGCATCCCACTCTGGATACGCCCGGCGTTCCCCGTCGCCGCATGCCTCATCACCCGCCACATCCTCTCCTTCGCCACGCTCCGCCGCAAGTAGCTACACCGGCCGAGCCGCACGCCTTCCGCCCCCGTCCGCTACGCCGGCGCGGCAGGCCGCACGCCGCCGACGGCACAAAAAAAGCAGCCCCGCGACTGAAAGCCGCAGGGCTGCTACCTATCCACCATTTACTTTTTTATTCGTACACCCTCAGGGACTCGAACCCTGGACCCACTGATTAAGAGTCAGTTGCTCTACCAACTGAGCTAAGGATGCAACTTCTTTTTTGGTTTTGCGGTGCAAAGGTAGGCATTCCTGCGGATACGACCAAACAAAACGGCATATTTTTCACCAAAAAGCACCATTTTCCCGTTCCGAAGCCCCAACTCCGCCCCATTATGGCGTCGCATCCCGCAGCCAAAAGTGGCGGCACTTTTCCGCCCGAGTGCCGGCACTTTACGAAATTTGCGGCAGCACTTTTCTTGCAAACCGCCCCGCACGCACGCCCGCGCCAAGGCGGAAAAAAGAAAAACCACCCGGCCCGGAAAGGCGAAAAGCGGGCGAAGATGCAAATAAATGCAGAAAACCTTTGCATTCCCTCTGCATATTCCTTATTTTTGCAGCCAAAATGCCCTACATTTATGCAACGCACTAAAAATAAACGCCAACGCTTGGACGCAATTAAAATCATCGTTTCAAGCAAAGAGATTTCCAATCAGGAGGAACTGTTGCAGGAACTGCGCAACGAGGGCTTCAAACTGACGCAAGCCACCTTGTCGCGCGACTTAAAGTCACTGCAAGTTGCCAAATCGTCCAACGCCAACGGCCGCTATTCCTACGTGCTGCCGTCCGAAATGCAGCGCAAGCAACAAGGATACTACACCAACACGCTGCAGGAAATCATGGACCTGGCCGGATTCCGCTCGCTGGACTTCTCCGGAAACCTGGCAGTCGTCAAGACACGCCCCGGCTATGCCAGCAGCCTGGCCTACGACATCGACAACTTAGGCCTGCACGACATACTCGGAAGCGTAGCCGGCGACGACACCATCATGCTCGTGCTCCGCGAAGGATGCTCGCGCAAAGGAATAAAACGGGCATTGGGAAAACTCACAACCAATCCCACCGATCCGATAGACACAAACGTTAATACCAACAACACACAAGAGAGTAATGGAGAACTGCATTGAGATTATGGTCGCAGGCGAGGAGCACATCCCCTATGTCGAGACCATATTGACCACAATCGAGGTAGCCGCTAAAAAACGGGGCACGGGCATCGCCCGCCGCTCGCCCGACTATGTCAAACAAAAGATGCTGGAAAGAAAAGCCATCATAGCCATGGATGGCGACACGTTTGCAGGCTTTTGCTACATCGAGACATGGAGTAACAAACATTTTGCCGCTAATTCCGGCCTTATCGTAGCCCCCCAATACCAAGGGCACGGCCTGGCCAAACGAATCAAGCGCTTCGCTTTCGAATACTCCCGACGCCGATATCCGCACGCCAAGCTCTTCGGACTGACTTCCGGACTGGCCGTGATGAAAATCAATACGGCACTGGGCTACGTTCCCACGACCTTCTCCGAACTGACCGACGACGATGCCTTCTGGAACGGCTGCCGGACGTGCGTCAACTACGACGTGCTGATGCGGAACAACAAGACGCGTTGCATCTGTACCGCCATGCTCTACGACCCGGAAAAGCACCCCGAAGACCACCTCGACGAGCAACCCCTCAAAGAAGGCGAGACGCCCGAGCACGTATGGGTGCCCCTGAAGGAAAAAACCGCAGAGGCAACCCGCTAAGACGGGACAGGAACACATTATAAATATATAGAACCTCCTTTACAGAAAATATACGCTATATGAAAAAGAAAGTGGTAGTCGCCTTCAGCGGCGGGCTGGATACTTCGTACACAGTGATGTACCTGGCCAAAGAAAAAGGATATGAAGTACACGCAGCATGCGCCAATACCGGCGGATTCAGCCCCGAGCAATTACGCACCAACGAGGAGAACGCCTACAAACTGGGCGCAACAAAATACGTCACCCTCGATGTGACGCAAGAATATTATGCAAAGAGCCTGAAATACATGATATACGGAAACGTGCTGCGCAACGGCACCTATCCCATATCCGTCAGCTCCGAACGCATCTTCCAGGCCCTCGCCATTGCCCGCTATGCCAAGGAAATCGGCGCAGACGCCATCGCCCACGGCTCGACAGGCGCAGGAAACGACCAGGTGCGCTTCGACATGACCTTCCTCGTCATGGCACCCGGAACGGAAATCATCACCCTCACCCGCGACAAGGCACTGAGCCGCCAGGAAGAAATAGACTACCTCAACGCACACGGCTTTGCCGCCGACTTCACCAAGCTGAAGTACTCCTACAACGTAGGCATATGGGGCACCTCCATCTGCGGCGGTGAAATACTCGACTCCGCACAGGGTCTGCCCGAATCGGCCTACCTGAAGCACCCCACCAAGCAAGGCAGCGAGCAGCTACGCCTGACCTTCGAAAAAGGCGAGCTCAAGGCCGTCAACGACGAGCGCATCGACGACCCCATCAAAGCCATCCAGAAAGTGGAAGAAATCGGGGCAGCATACGCCATCGGCCGCGACATGCACGTGGGCGACACCATCATCGGAATCAAAGGACGCGTAGGCTTCGAAGCAGCAGCACCCATGCTCATCATCGGCGCGCACCGCTTCCTCGAAAAATACACGCTGAGCAAATGGCAACAATATTGGAAGGACCAAGTGGCAAACTGGTACGGAATGTTCCTCCACGAGAGCCAGTATCTGGAACCCGTCATGCGGGACATCGAAGCAATGCTTACCAGTAGCCAGCGCAACGTCAACGGAACCGCCATCCTCGAGCTGCGCCCCCTGTCATTCTCTACGGTGGGCGTAGAAAGCGAGGACGACCTTGTGAAGAACAAGCTGGGCGAATACGGCGAAATGCAGAAAGGCTGGACCGCCGAAGACGCCAAGGGCTTCATCAAAGTACTCTCCACTCCGCTGCGCGCCTACTACGCAAACCACAAAGATGAGATCGTCTGAACCCCGAAAGCTCACCCGCTCACGCTCCGACCGCAAGCTGGCCGGAGTGTGCGGCGGCATAGCAAATTACCTGAACATAGACCCCACGGTAGTACGTGTGGTCTATGCCATACTTACCGTATGCACCGTTTTCTCCGGAATCATCATCTACCTCATCCTGATGCTGCTGATGCCCGAAGAAAACTGATACAGCCCATTACACCCTAAAGCACTAAACATTATATATATGATTAAAGCTGGAATCATCGGCGGCGCAGGATATACAGCCGGAGAGCTGCTGAGGTTGCTGATCAACCACCCGGAAGTAGAAATCGGATTCGTACACAGTACCAGCAATGCCGGCAACCGCATTACCGACGTACACGAGGGACTCTACGGAGAAACCGACCTGGTATTCACCGACAAGCTCCCCCTGGACGAGGTAGACGTGCTCTTCTTCTGCACGGCACACGGCGACACCCGCAAATTCATGGACAGCCACACTCTGCCCGAACAGCTGAAAGTGGTCGACTTATCCATGGATTACCGCCTGAAGGCACCCGGAAATGAATTCATCTACGGCCTGCCCGAGCTGAACCGCCGCGCCACCTGCCAGGCTAAGTACGTGGCAAACCCCGGATGCTTCGCCACAGCCATACAACTGGGGCTGCTCCCGCTGGCAAAGAACCTCATGCTCAACGGAGACATCATGGTGAACGCCATTACCGGAAGCACCGGAGCCGGAGTAAAGCCCGGCGCAACCACACACTTCAGCTGGCGAAATGACAATATCAGCATATACAAAGCGTTCGAACACCAGCACGTTCCCGAAATTCGCCAGTCGCTCAAACAACTGCAGAACAGCTTCGACTCCGAAATCGACTTCATTCCCTACCGGGGCGACTTCGCGCGAGGCATTTTCTGCACCATCGTGGTGAAAAACACCATGGAGACCGACGAACTCTACCAGATGTATGAACAATATTACGAGCGCGACTCATTCGTACACCTGGTGCGGAAAAGCATCGACCTCAAGCAAGTCATCAATACCAACAAGTGCCTCATCCACTTGGAGCGCCACGGCGGGAAACTCCTCATCGTGACCTGCATCGACAACTTGCTCAAAGGTGCAAGCGGCACAGCCGTACACAACATGAACCTGCTCTTCAATCTCGAAGAGACCGTAGGACTCAAACTAAAGCCCAGCGCCTTTTAAACAAAAGCGCCGGCACTTTTCGACCCAAGTACTTGGACTTTTAAACAAAAGAAGCAAATGAATTTATTCGACGTTTATCCCCTTTTCGACGTAAACATAGTCAAAGGGCTCGGTTGCCACGTATGGGACGACAAAGGGACGGAATATCTTGACCTCTATGGCGGGCACGCCGTAATTTCCATAGGCCACTCCCACCCCCACTACGTGGAGCAAATCAGCAAACAGGTAGCCCAACTGGGCTTCTACTCCAACTCCGTCATCAACCGCCTGCAGCAAACCTTCGCACAACGGCTGGGCAAAGCCACCGGCGACTACGAAGACTACAGCCTCTTCCTCGTCAATTCCGGTGCGGAGGCCAACGAAAACGCACTGAAGCTGGCCTCATTCCACAACGGGCGCAAGCGCCTCATCTCCATCAACAAGGCCTTTCACGGACGGACTTCCCTCGCCGTAGAAGTCACCAATAACCCCAAAATCGTAGCGCCCGTCAATGAGAGCGAAAACGTTACCTTCCTGCCCATGAACGACGCCGAAGCTGCCCGCCGCGAGATAGAGAAAGGCGACGTATGTGCCGTCATCATCGAAGGAATACAAGGCGTAGGCGGCATCGTCCTCCCCACCACCGAATATTTGCGCGAGCTGCGCGAGCTCTGTACGGCTACGGGCACCGTCCTCATCCTCGACGAAATCCAGTCGGGATACGGCCGCAGCGGAAAATTCTTCGCCCACCAATACGCCGGCATACGCCCCGACCTCATCACCGTGGCCAAGGGTATTGCCAACGGATTCCCCATGAGCGCCGTACTCATCAGCCCCATTTTCAAACCCGTCTACGGCATGCTCGGCACCACCTTCGGCGGAAATCACCTGGCCTGCGCCGCAGCGCTCGCCGTGCTCGACGTGATGGAGTCGGAACACCTGGTTGAAAACGCGGCAACCGTAGGCGCATACCTCAAAAACGAGCTCCAGCAAATTCCCGGCATCAAGGAAGTGCGCGGAATAGGGCTCATGATCGGACTCGAATTCGAAGCCCCCATCAAGGAACTCCGCCAGCGGCTCATCTACGAGCAGCACGTCTTCACCGGCGCCAGCGGTACCAACGTCATCCGGCTGCTGCCGCCTCTCTGCCTGAGCAAGGAGGAAGCAGACGAATTCGTAGCGCGCCTCAAAAAATTACTCTAACTCACAACCCCCCAAAATACCCTTTTTACAGTATGAAAATAGCTATCATCGGAGCCGGAAACCTGGGTGGTTCCATCGCCCGGGGCTTGTCGAAAGGCGAAATGTTCAAGTCTTCCGACATTATCTGCACCTCCAACGAGCAACCCGTGCTCGACCGTTTACACGAAGAGAACCCCGAATGGGACGTAATGATGGACAACTGCGCCGCAGTACGCAAGGCAGACATCGTGTTGCTCTCCGTAAAGCCCTGGCTCATAGGCCCCATTATTCAGGAAATCAAGCCTGCTCTCGACTACAGCCGCCAGATTCTCATCTCCGCCGCTGCAGGAGTCACGCTCGACGAGCTGCGCAATTTCCTGTTGAAGAATGGCGAATACAAACTTCCCACCTTCTTCCGCGTCATTCCCAATACGGCCGTTTCCGTAAGGAGCAGCATGACGTTCATTTGCACCAAGGAAGCCACTCCGGAGCAGACCGCTTTGGTTGAACGCCTCTTCAACGAACTGGGAACAGCCATGGTCATCGACGAGCGACTCATGAGCGCAGCCACGGCACTCGCCTCCTGCGGCATAGCATACGCCCTGCGCTACATACGCGCCAGCATAGAGGGCGGCGTAGAAATGGGCTTCTATCCCGCACAAGCCCAGGAAATCGTAATCCGCACCGTACGCGGCGCCACCGAACTGCTCCTGGCCAACAAGAGCAACCCCGAGCAGGAAATCGACAAAGTGACAACCCCGGGCGGCATCACCATCAAGGGCCTCAACGAAATGGCCATGTCCGGATTCACCTCTTCCGTAATACGCGGACTGAAAGCCGGCCTGTAAACCCGATATTTGCCCCGCATCTTTCGCCCGAAAGTGCCGCCACTTTTCCCGAAAAGACGCAAGGCAAACGACAAGAACCCGCAAGGGCGTGTGCAAACCGATGCGCACGCCCTTTGCTTTTACCCCGCGGCAAAAAAATGAAGAAGCAATGCAAAAAAACACAAAGCCGCAAGGCTATCTCCCGTCGGCAGCCTATCTTTGACCCAACGATTACCCCCCAAAAGCCATGAAGTTACTCCCCCTCCTGCTCCCCATGCTGCTCCTGCTGACAGCCTGCCCCGCCGCCAGACACCACAACCGGCCGCAGTCCACGTCCCAACCCGACAGCATCTGCATCGAAGGCCAGGCAGATACCGCCTTTCTCCGCACCGCCGGCTCCGCGGTGCTCACCGTATGCCCCCTCGCCGCGCCGCTTAACGCAGCCCAACCCTCGGGCAGCGACGGCACACCGTTGCGCTTCCCCCTCACGAAAGACGGGCACTTCACGGCCGTATTCCCACAGGATTGCCCCACGCTCTGCCTCGTAACCATCGGTACGGGCAGCAGCTCGCCGCTCGACACGTCGGGCGTCTTCTTCCTCAACCCCGGCGATACCCTCCACATACAAGCCTCCTGGGACGGAAAGCGCCTCGCCCCCGACTACCGCGGCGCAACGCCCCGCATACCCCTCGCCGACTTTCGCCGGGCAAAGGACTTCTTCGACCGGCACGCCGACAGCTTCGATTCCTACACACTCCCGGCCGAACGCGACCAGCTCCTGCTGCGTCTCGACTCGCTCCACAAAGCCCGTATCCGACTGCGCCTCGCCGCCGAAGCCGACATCTACCTCCAACTGCAGCTCAACACGGCGGCACTCGTACGGCTCGCCTCAGCGCACGACGTGCCCGACGGCTACTTCTCGTTTCTGGAATACATGGATTTAGGCAACCCCCTCGTCTATTCCACCCGCAACTGCCTAACCGCCTTCCGCAACCTCCTGGCCAATCCCTACTTCCGCCTGCCCGACCCGCAGACACTCACGCCCGACGACTGGCAAGACCAAGCCCGGAAAGCCCTCGACCCCTTCATCCATTCCCCAAACCGCCTCTTCTATCCTCTCCTCTACGAGATAGCCCGCCTCAAGCCCGCACCGTAAAACGTAGGAAAAGCAGAAGAAAATAAGTAAAACATAGAAAAGATATATACAAAAATGAACAACGGAATTGTCATAGGCATCGGGGAAATCCTGTGGGATATGCTGCCCGATGGGAAAAAACTGGGAGGTGCCCCGGCCAACTTCGCCTACCATGTGGCCCAATTCGGGCTGGACAGCTGCGTAGTGAGCGCCATAGGTCAGGACGAATCAGGCGCGGAAATCGAAAAGAGCCTTGCGGCCAAGGGACTGAAGCGGCAGCTCGAATCCGTACCGTACCCCACGGGCACGGTGGAAGTGGCAGTAGACGCCGCCGGAATACCCCAATATCAGATAAAAGAAAACGTAGCCTGGGACCACATCCCCTACACCTCTTCGCTGGAAGCCCTGGCCCGCTCGGCAAAAGCCGTATGCTTCGGCTCGCTGGCACAGCGCTCTTCCGTCTCCCGCGCCAGCATTCAGCGGTTTTTGAAGGCCGTTCCTTCCGAAAACGAGCCCCTTTTGATTTTCGACATCAACCTCCGTCAGCATTTCTACGAGCCCCCGACGCTCATACACTCGCTGGAATTGTGCAATATCCTCAAGATTAACGATGAGGAACTGGCCGCCATCAGCCAAATGTTCGGCTGTCCTGAGCAGGAGCAGCAGGCGCAATGCAAATGGTTCCTGCGGAAGTTCGGCCTACGCATGCTCATCCTGACGTGCGGCACGGCGGGAAGCAGCGTTTTCACGGCCGAATCTGTCTCAACACAAGCCACTCCCCGGGTAAAGGTAGCCGATACCGTGGGAGCGGGCGACTCCTTTACGGCGGCGTTCGTGGCCTCGCTGCTCAAAGGCAAGAGCATTGCCGAAGCGCACCGCACCGCCGTAGCCGTTTCGGCCTACGTCTGCACCCAGTATGGTGCCATGCCGCAACTGCCGCCGCAATACCTTCGCTGAAGATACCGCCCCTCAACCGAAACGGTACCGACAAGGAAAAATGCCCTTGCCGGTACCGTTTTTTTGTAACTGTACGTAGACTTCCTACAACTCGTCCTTGCCGATTTCGGCCGCAACGCCCTGATACTGCCGCTCGAGCTGCAGCGCTGTCTGCAGATTGCGGTACACGGCGTCGGCCTCCACATAGTAGTCGGTGAGCGATATCTGCCCGCCTTCCACCGACTTGCGCAGCGCTTCGAGCGTTTGGTGCATGAGTCGCGTGTCGTATGCCGCCACGGCTGTCTCAAGTTGCCGCAGCTCCTTCACCTTCGCCCGGGCGCGCTGCTCGGCCTGAACGCGGGCTTCGTCCTGCTTGAGCCGCGCGCTGAGCTGCCGCGCGCGGGCCACTTTGACTTTGCGGCGGTTGGGAAAGAGCGAAAGGGAGCCGCCCACGAGAAAGCCATGGCTGGCTTCGCCCGTTTCCGTATTGCGC
Source organism: Bacteroidaceae bacterium (assembly GCA_050946375.1). GTDB lineage: Bacteria > Bacteroidota > Bacteroidia > Bacteroidales > Bacteroidaceae > UBA1794. The sequence continues at coordinate 181,310 of JBMNUT010000002.1, forward strand.
CGGTAGCCAATCTCGAGCTTCGGCAGAAGATTTTGCTTGCTTACGTTCAGCTCCTGCGCCGTAGATTCCGTCTCAGCCTCTGCGCCCCGGAGCGCAAGGTCGGAGCGCATCATCCGCTCATACAGGGCCTCGTCGCTCCCGACCGGCACGGCGGGATAGTCGGTGCCGCCGCCAAAGTCGAAAGGAACGTTCCCGTTCAGCGCCGCAAGGGCATGCAGTGTGTTCTGCCGCGTAGTCTCCATCTGCGCTTGCTCGGCGGCAATGCTCATCTGGTCCATCTTGATTTTGTTCACCTCGATAGCCGTCGCGTCGCCATCGGCCAGTCTTTTCTCATAAAGTGCCAGCAGTTTTTCGGAATTCATGCGGCGCTTTTCGAGCAAAGTGGCAGCGCGGTTCAGATAAACCAGGTCGAGGCAAAGGCTTTTGGCCTGCCAGAGAATGTCGCGCCGTGCGCTGCGGTAACTCCAGGCAAGCGCTTCGCCGCGCGATTCGGCCGCCTTGCGCCGCGCCGCGTAGAGCGTGGGGAAATCGAAGCCTTGCGTGACGACCAGCTCGGAGCTGGCCATTCCGTCGGTTCCTCTGCGGAAAAAGGGGCTATACTCCAGCGAAAGGTCGCCGGCGGTATTCTCCGATTTGATTTCCTCCACAGCGGCTTCGTTGTCTTTCTGCAAGGCTTGCAGTTGTTTGTTGTTACGCTCTATGCAGTGCAGCAGGGAGTCTATGTCTTGCGCCTGTACGCTCCAGGCCAGCGCGCAGCAGCCCACGAGGGCCAAACAGTATCTTTTCATCATTGTTCGCTTGCTTGTTTTTGGGATTGGAAGACGGGGTGTTTCCGGTTCAGTAGTTCGTAGACAATCGGAATGACAAAGGCATTCAGGAACGTGGAGGTAAGCAGTCCGCCCAGAATTACCTTGGCCATCGGGCTTTGTATCTCATTGCCGGGCAAAGAGCCCCGCAGCGCCAGCGGAACCAGGGCCAGCGCCGAGCACAAGGCCGTCATGAGTATCAGATTCAAGCGGTCGAGCGAGCCCTGAATGATGCACTCGCGCAGGGAAATGCCCTCCTGTTCGCGCAGCATGTTGTAGCGGTTGACGAGCAACATGCCGTTGCGCGTGGCAATACCGAAGAGGGAGATGAAGCCGATTACGGCCGGTATGCAGATTTCCCCCGTAGTCCAGACGAGGGCAAATACGCCGCCAATCAGGGCCAGCGGCAAGTTGAGCAGAATAACGGCGCTCTCCAACATGTTCCGGAACTGCATGTACAGCAGGAAAAATATGACGAGCAGGCTGAAAAGCGAGGCGATCATGAGCATCCGGCTGGCGTTTCGCTCGCTTTCGAACTGGCCTCCGTACTCAACATGGTAGCCTTCCGGCAATTGCACCTGCGCTTCGATGCGCTCGCGCATGTCGTCTACCACACTGCGCAGGTCCCTTCCGCTGGCATTGGCCGAGATTACGATTTTGCGCCGTATGTTTTCCCGATTGATGCTGTTCGGTCCCGAAGTGGAGCGCAGTTCTGCCACATCGGAGAGAGGCACTTTCGTACCGTCCGGGCAGTCTATCATCAAATCGCGCATGCTTTCCATCGTTCCCCTGCATGTTTCGTCGGCACGGACTACCAGATTGAAACTTTTCTGGCCCTCGTACACCTGCGAAACGGTCTGCCCTGCCAGATTCACCTGCACGAAAGTATTGAAGTCGGAGAGGGAGATGCCGTACTTGGCCAGCATTTCCCGCCGGGGCACGATGGTAAGTTCCGGACGCTCTACCTGCTGTTCCACATTGAGGTCGGCCACTCCGTCGACCGTGCTGACGGCTTCTTTGATTTCGTTGCCGAGGGCGAACAATTCATTCAGGTCATCTCCGAAAAGCTTAATGGCTATGCTGGCACGCGTGCCGCTCAACATGGCGTCGATGCGGTGGCTGATGGGCTGACCGATTTCGATATTCACGCCAACCAGCGTCGCAAGTTTCCGGCGCACTTCGTCTTTCAGCTCTTCGAGCGAGCGGTCTTGCAGTTCGAAGGGAGCCTCTATCTCCGAAACGTTTACGCCCAGCGCATGTTCATCCAGCTCCGCCCGGCCGGTCTTGCGGGCCACGGTCTTGATTTCGGGGATGGAAAGCAGCAATTCCTCGGCCTGTTGACCGATTTTGTCCGACTCTTCCAGGGAAATGCCCGGCAAGGAACTCACGTTTATGGTAAAGGAACCCTCGTTGAACGGCGGCAGAAAACTGTGTCCCAGCGTGAAGAAAAGTCCCAAAGCCACGACGAAAAGTGCGACAATAGCGCCCATAACCGCCTTTTTATGCTCCAGTGCGCGGAGCAAGCCATTGCGGTAATGCTTCTTCAGCCATACGACCAGAAACGCTTCCTGCGGGACACGCCCGTTCTCCATGGGGCGCTTGAGCAGATAACTGCAGAGCACCGGAGTCAACGTAAGCGCCACTACCGTCGAAGCGAACAGCGCCACGATGAACGCAATGCCTAAGGGAATAAGCATCCGCCCCTCCATTCCGCTCAAGAAGAACAAGGGAAAGAAGCTGACGATGATAATGAATGTAGAATTCAATATGGGCATACGCACCTCGCGGGAGGCGTGAAAGACCACTTCACGAATGGGTTTACGCTGACCGACGGGCAGAGCGCGGTTTTCGCGCAGGCGCTTCCACACATTTTCCACGTCGACAATGGCGTCATCCACCAGCGAACCGATGGCAATGGCCAAGCCTCCCAGGCTCATCGTATTGATGCTTAGCCCCAAGTAGTGCAACACCAGCAGAGAAGTGAGCAGCGATACGGGAAGAGTGACGAGGGAAATGACGGTAGTACGCACGTTGGCCAGAAAAAGGAACAGCACAATCACGACAAAGAAGGCCCCTTCGTAGAGCGAGTCCTGCACATTGTCGATAGAGGCTTCGATGAAACGCGACTGGCGGAATACGTCGGTCGAGACATGCACGTCGCCTGGCAGACTTTCACGCAGGTCGCTCAGCGCTTCTTCCAGATGTTCTGTCAACTCGAGCGTGCCGGTAGCGGGTTGCTTGGTCACGGTCAGCAGAACGGCGGGCTTCCCTTTTTCAGAAGCGAGCCCCAATTTGGGCTGTTGGGCCCCGATTCGCACATCGGCCACGTCGGAAAGTACGACGGGATTACCCGCTTCGGAGCGAACGACGGCCTGTCCTATATCTTCAACCGCATCGCTCGAGGCCAAGCCCCGCACGATATATTCATTGCCGTACTCATAAATGACGCCGCCGCTGGTGTTCTGGTTCATGGCCTGCGTGGCGGCGAGCACTTGCGAGAGGCTCACACCGTAGTGGCGCATCTGTTCAGGATGGAGCAGTATCTGGTATTCCTTGATATCGCCACCCAAGACGGCCACTTGCGCCACCCCGCCCGTCGAAAGAAGGCGCGGCCGTACCGTCCAATCGGCAAGGGTACGCAAATCCAGCATGGAGGTACTGTCGGAAGTCAGGCCCACTATGAGCACTTCGCCCAGTATGGACGACTGAGGGCCCAGCGTCGGCGTGCCGGCACTCTCGGGGAGTGCGTCGCCAAGCGTAGCCAGTTTTTCGGAAACAATCTGCCGCGCGAGGTAAATGTCCGTATCCCAGTCGAACTCGACCCATACGACCGAGAAGCCGGTCGTAGAAGAAGAACGGACCCGACGCACATGAGTCGCCCCGTTCACGGCCGTCTCGATGGGAAAGGTGACCAGCTGTTCCACCTCTTCGGCAGCCATTCCGTTGGCTTCCGTCATGACAACCACCGTAGGGGCATTCAGGTCGGGGAAAACATCGACCTCCGTATGATAAGCCGTGTAGGCACCGCCCACGACAAGCAGCACCGATGCCACCAGAATCAGCAAGCGATTCTGGAGCGAGAACTTGATAATCTTGTTCAGCATGGCAGTACGGGATTAGTGTTCATGATTGTGAGCCGGGATGGCGTTGCTGGCCGAAGCCAATTTTACGTGTACTGCTCCCGCTACGACTACCGCCTCGCCTTCGTGCAGCCCACGGCGTACCTCGACCCGGCGGCCGTCGGAATCGCCCAGTTCCACCGCGCACTTCCGATAGTGCAACGAGTCTTCCTGCACATAGACGAAGTGCACGCCCTGCTCTTCGGTAAGGGCTTCCACCGGCAGACTGAGCACACCGGTGCGCTTCTGCGTCAGCAAACGCACCTCCGCGTAGGAACCCGCCACGAGCCCCGCCGGCGCATTGAACTCAAAGGTTACGGGAATGTAGGGCGACGTACCGCTCTGCGCCCGCCCATAGGCCAGCAGACGGCCGCCCATGGTGCGCAGGTCGTAGACCACATCGCTGTAGGAAGTACGGAAAGTGGCAGAAGAAATCGTACCCAAGCTGCCGTAGTAGCGCTCCGGCACGTCGACTTGCAGGCGCAGGCGGCTGTTCTGCACGATGCTCGCCAGCGGCTGTCCGACGGAAACGTAGTCGCCTTCTTTCACCAGGCAGGCCTTCACGTAACCGCCCACGGGCGCTTTCACCGAAACGCCGCGCTCCCCCGCCTGGGGAAACGCCTCGTAAGCGATACGCGCTGCCTCATAAGCCGCCCGAGCGGCCTCGTACTCGCGCTTCGAAACGATTTGCTCTTCCACTAAATCGCGGGCGCGTTCGTATTCTTTCCTCGCCGTTTCGTAGGCAATGCGGGCCTGTTCGGCCGGATCGCCATTCTGAACGTGCCGGCCGGAGAGGTAGAACAGCGTAGTTCCCGCAGCCAGAGGCATGCCTTCTGCCATGGAACAGGCAAACGAGACGACGCCCGGACTAGCCGCCACCACGGTGCGCTCCTCGCCCGTAGCCTCCAGTATGCGCCCGCCGGCCTCCAACACTCCGTAAAAATCGCCCCTCTCTATCCGCTCGGCGCGTACGCCGGCAGCGCGGGCCTGCTCCGGACGCAGCTCGATGTCGCCCGCATGCTCCGGGGCGGCCTCTGCCGTCTGAAGCGTTTGCGGGTCATTTTCAGCAGTCTCATGCGCTCCGTTTCCGTCGCGGCAGGAAGCCAGCAAAAACAAACCTACGGCTCCTGCAAGGAAAACATGTCTCTTCATATCGTCTTTTTCTATACTTAATTAGCTTATTTCGCCGCAAAAGTAGACGAATATGCCTGCAATCAGATTGCAAAAGTGCCAAGCCCCGCTCCGAAAAGCCCCGGCACTTTCCCCGAAAAGCCTTGGCACTTTTCGGAAAAAGCCCCGGCGGAAACACAAAAAACAGGCAACCGCATGCCGCCCCAAGCCTAAGGGTCACACACGGTTGCCTTCCCCCAAAAACCTCTTTTTTACCTTACTTTACCGGAAGATACCTTACCCAGATAACTCCGTTTTCCAATACCTTCGATTCTTTGTAGCGCAGCGAAAAGGGAAGGAAGCCCTCCTTGTCGGCAATACCGTCGAACAAAGCGGGCTGTCCGCTTCGGCCGTCGATGCCCGGGGCTATCATTACGCTGATTTCATCCAGCAGTCCGGCCGCAAGGAAGCCGCCGTCTATCTTTCCGCCTCCCACGATGGCCATCCGTTGCACGCCGAAATGCTCGTTCATCAGCTCCACGGCGCGGCAGAGGTCTACGCGCTCCTTGCCCGTAGCGATGTACGAAATGCCCAAAGAGCGCAGATGTCCGAGATATTCCCGCGTAGCCCGCTCGCTGAGCAGGCACAGGCGCGGCTTGGAACCGCCACAGTTCTCCCTGCTCCAGAGCAACGTCCCCGCCGAGTCGACCGCCACTTCGTAGCCGTCGGCCCGCTCCGCCACGTAAAACTCCTCGCGCCCCACGGGAGCCGCATCCTGCGAAACATAAGGTTCGAAGCCCGTAACGTGAATTTGCAGCGTCACCTTTCCCTCGACCGTCGTAGGGCACTCCAGCGATTCCAGCGCCGTGTAGTACTCATCGCCGCTAATCTTATCGACCATGTCGCAGGCGATACGCCCGTCGACCGACTCCATCATGTGACAAACAATGTAGGGTTTCATGCTTTTTTCCTTGGATTAAATGTACAGTTGCTGTTCGTATTTCGCGACAAAAGTACAGCACCGGCCGCACGCGGACTCTATCCATTTTACGGTTTTAGCTACCCGAAATACGGAATCAGCCGCCCCTTTTTGCCCAAACCGCCTCCCCGACGCCTCCTTTTCTGCAGCGAAACTTTTGTACGACGCAGGCAAATGCCTACTTTTGCCTGTGCTTTAGGGCGCGTTCCGCCCTAAGGTTAGTCTCTATTCCACTCGTATGGAAAACGAATTGCTCAACAGATTACATCCCGTAATACTGCACATCGGGATAGCACACCAGCACAACGACTGGAACTTCAAGGACGTCTGCTCCCCCTTCACCCGCATCTACTACACCATTGGAGGGCAGGCCCAGATACAATACCCTAACCAGAAAATCGATTTACGCACGGGATATCTCTACATCATACCCGCTTTTACGCGACACAGCTACGCCTGCCGGGGAGACTTCTTCCACTTCTACGCCCATGTCTATAATGAAGACGAAGACAACGTATTGGAAGATTGGGATTTGCCCGTCGAAGCCGAAGCATTGCCCGGCGACCGCGAACGGTTTGAGCGCCTCCATGCGCTCTATCCCGGGAGGGAACTGGCAGAAGCCGACCCCAAATCGTACGACAACCAGCCCACTCTGATGCAGAACATACGCGACAACCGTCGCCAGGAGCTCTGCGTACAGATGGAAGCGCGGGGCATCATACTCTGCCTCTTCTCCCGTTTTTTCAAAAGCGCCACCTATAAAGGCATTACACGCGACGAACGCATCGAAAAAGTACTCCACTACATCCGAAACCACCCGGCCCTCACGCCGAGCACGGAAGAACTTGCCCAGCTTACCTGCCTGTCCAAAAGTCATTTCATACGGCTTTTCCGGCAAGAGATGGCCTGTACTCCCCTACAGTACATCAACGAAAAGAAAATGGAGAAGGCCCAATCGAAACTAATCACCGACAATACGGAAATTAAGGAGATTGCTTTTCAATTAGGCTTTGAGGACCCGTCGTATTTCAACCGGCTTTTCAAGAAAATCACCGGCACGACTCCCAAAGCCTACCGCGACTTCCACCGCTTCATACAAGAGTAGCGCCCTACCCTGCCGCACCAAAACGACAAGACCGCCAAGGGTTTTCCCCCGGCGGCCCTGCACTTTTTCGGTAAACACCCGGCACTTTTTCAGTAAATGCACGGCACTTTTTCAGAGCGGCACGGGCACATCCTTACGGTAGAGCTGGGCCGTCATCTGAGCCACCAGCTCCCCTTTCTCGTTAGTGATGTCGCACTGGTAGTTTGCCATGCGGGGATGCAGATAAAGCTCCTTCGCTTCGGCCACAAGCGTCTCGCCTACGCCGGAACCGCGGAAGAAACTGATGTTGGAAGTCGTGGAAAAAGCCATCGACCCATGCATGTTTGCAGCCACGGCGATGGCCAAATCGGCCAAAGTGAACAAGGCTCCGCCCTGAGTGCGGCCTCCCGCATTCAGATGTTGCGCCCCTACTGTCAGGCGGGCCTGGGCATAGCCCGGCTTTGCGCTGACGATTTCGATGCCTGCCGCCGTGGCAAAGGCATCATTCTTGAAGAATTCCTGAGGAGTCATTGCGTGCCTTATTTATTTAAGAACCACTCGGTTCCTTCTTTTGTATCCTTGAGTTCGAAGCCCAGGTCGGTCAGTTCCTTGCGAATGCGGTCGGCCGTTTCCCAGTCCTTCCTGGCTTTTGCCTGAGCGCGCACCTCCAAGAGGAGGTCGACGGCATGGCGGTAGCTGTCGAGCCCTGCGCCACCCACGGTCTGGGGCGGGACAAGTCCCAAAAGGTCGAACAGGAACAGACGGCAAGTGGCCTGCAGTTCTTCCAGGTCGGCAGCCGAGAGTTTCTCCTGGCCGCTGCCCAGGCAAGCATTTATCACGCGGGCTGCTTCGAAAAGGTGGGAGATGACGACAGGCGTGTTCAGGTCGTCGTTCATCGCCTCGTAGCACTTTTCGCGCAAGCCGGCCACCACTTTCCCCGCTTCGGGCGAGGACTCCGGCGCCGGACTGATGCGCCCGATGTTTTCTACCGCCTCCATCAACCGCTGCAAGCCCTTCTCCGAAGCCTGCAAGGCCTCGTTGCTGAAGTCCACCGTGCTGCGGTAATGAGCCTGAAGTATGAAGAAACGGATGGTCATCGGGCTGTAAGCCTGGTCCAACTTGGGGTGGTTTCCGCTGAAGAACTCGGGCAAAGTGATGAAATTGCCCAGGCTTTTGCCCATTTTCGTACCGTTTATGGTAATCATGTTATTGTGCATCCAGTATTTCACCGTGGGGTGTCCCAGCGCGGCTACCGACTGGGCGATTTCGCACTCGTGGTGGGGGAACAAAAGGTCCATGCCGCCGCCGTGAATGTCGAACTCTTCGCCCAGATACTTCATGCCCATTGCCGAACACTCCATGTGCCAGCCGGGGAAACCTTCGCTCCAGGGGCTCGGCCAGTGCATGATATGCTCGGGCGAAGCCTTCTTCCAGAGGGCGAAATCGGCAGGGTTATGTTTTTCCGACTGCCCGTCGAGGGCGCGCGTCGTGCTGAGCAATTCCTCCACATTGCGGCCGGAAAGGATGCCGTAGTGGTGGTCTTTGCTGTACTTCACTACGTCGAAGTAGACCGAGCCTTCGCTCACGTAGGCATAACCGGCATCGAGAATCTTCTGAACGAAGGCTTCCTGCTCGATAATGTGCCCCGAAGCGTGCGGCTCGATGCTGGGCGGAAGCACGCCGAGCATGTCCATTGCCTTATGATAGCGCAGGGTATAATACTGAACCACCTCCATGGGTTCCAACTGCTCGAGGCGCGCTTTTTTAGCGATCTTGTCCTCTCCCTCGTCGGCGTCGTGTTCCAAATGGCCGACATCCGTAATATTGCGCACATAGCGCACCTTGTATCCGAGATGGCGCAGGTAGCGGAACAAAATATCGAAAGTGATTGCCGGACGAGCGTGCCCCAAATGGGGGTCGCCATAGACAGTAGGGCCGCATACATACAGGCCCACGTGAGGCGCATGCAGGGGAACGAACTCTTCCTTCTTGCGGCTTAACGTATTGTAGATAATAAGTTTCTGAGTCATAGCTTGTATTTTTCGGCAAAAGTACGGAAGCCTGCTGAATAATGCAAGGAGAGCGTAAGGCTTTTTCGTGCAGCCTGCCACACAAAAGGGGCGGCGCTTTCCGGAAAAAGCGCCGGCGGTTTCAGACAAAAGTCCCGCATGATTCATGGCAACCATGCGGGACTTTTCCGTTTTCCGTGCAGCGGCATCCGGTTCAACCGTCGCGCCGATAGCGCAGCAGAAGCTGCCCTTTCTGCAAAACCAGGCTGTCGGCGCCGACCGACTTCAGGAGCAACGTGTCGGAGAAGGCAATGGTCTGCCCGTTTCCGAGGCTCTTTCCCTGAAGAATCAGGCGTTCTCCAGCCAGTTCCCAATGTTCATAGAGTAAAGTATGCATGTTTATGGACGAGGCCGCCCCGTCTTTTTCCAAGACGAAGCCTTGTTCTTCCTGCTCCATGCCCGGAATGGGCTGCACCCACCGCCCCTCTACGGAAGCAGCGTCGGGCCGGTTGCTGCAGGCGGCCGTGGCAAGCAGGGCGAAAGCCACCGCACTAAAATGAATGAAGCGCATAATAAACAGATTTTAGAGTTCGCTGCAAACCTAACGGCTTCCGGCGTACAGTCCAAGAGAGAGGCGCGGTTTCTGCAAAATGCTTGACTTAAGTCAATCCGGGCGCCCCTTCATCGCCCTCTTCCCGCAGCAGTGCAGTGCGCATGCGGCTGAGCGTCTCCGGACGAGTACCTATGTAACGGGCTACTTCCCGCAGGGATACGCGGTTCAGGATGCCCGGATATTGCGCCGTCAGCTGGCGGTAGCGCTCCTTCGGGGTGGTGCTGGCCAGAAAGACAAAGCGCTGCAGATGCTGAAAGGCCAGCACTTCGGCAAATTTCCAGACGTAGGTGCGCCCCTCGGAGTCACACTGAAAAAACGAAGGATGCTCGCCGATGCGGATTACGACGATGGCCGACTCTTCCAGGGCGCAGATGTCCAGCGGCGCCGGGCAATCGTTGCGTGCCGCGGCGTAGCTGGCAATCAGTTCGCCCTCGAAGGCAAAGGAATAGATGTGTTCGCGGTTTCGGCTGTCGGGGCGGGTGTATTTAAACCCGCCCCGTATGATGTAGGCCACTTCGTCCGACCGCTCTCCGCAGCGTACGAAGTAAGCTCCCTTCGGCAGGAGGCGCCGTTCGCCACAGCGCAGGATGATGCGCTTCAGGGCTTTGAGCTCTGCATCGTCGGCACTGTATCGAAGGCTCTCCATCGGCAAGGGAAACGTTTATTTGGCAAACTTCAGGCTGCGCATGCCGCTGCCGTCATCCCACGAAAGGATGTAGACGCCCTCCGGCAAATGGCTCATGGAGTACGTATCCACGGAGCGGAAAGCGGCACACAGCTGGCCGTCGGCCGAATAAAGGCGCACCTCCACGTCGGGCACTGCCGGCACGCCTCCGCCGATTTGCTCGGGTGCAAAACGGATTTGCTGCAGGGCGGGGTCATAATAGACGGCATACTGTGCCGACTCGGGCAGGCGCTCTATGCCGGTATCTACCGGGCGCGGCTCGGTTTTCTCCACATACCACTGCCGATTGAGGCTCTCTTCGTTGCGCGCGTCGTTGGTGTAACTGATGACGGGGTTGCCCTCCGTGCTGCTTCCGCCCGAGTTGTTGATGGCCAGGTTGGTGGCTTTGTTGATGAGGGCATAGAGGTTGCCCGTGCTTACGGGAGTGATTTGCCAGAGCTGGCGGTCGTTTTGCGCATCGAGCGGCTGCTGTTGCAGCTGGGAACCGATGACGTATTGCCCGCCGCTCTGCACGGCCATGTCGGTCATCGCCATGCCGCTGGCTGAATTCACGATGCGCACGTAGCCACCGGTGCCGCCGGCATCTTCGATTTCCCACTGCTGCGACTCCTTGCCGGAGATGGCGCTTTCCATAATCAGCCCCGCACCGGCTTCTGTCGACTCCCCGTCGACGGCCAGAAGCATGGCACTGCCTTTGTTGGAGATGCGGTAGTAGAACGACTCATCCACGACGAAAGGCTCCGACGGCGTCTCCACCGGCGGCTGATTGCTGGAAGCCATCGAGGCAAAAGTCTCCGTCAGAAAAGCAGTATGGTCGTGGATAAATTGCTTCAGATAGTCCACGCCTTCCTGATAAGTAGAGAAAAGGCGGATTTCGTTGTAGACCCGCTGGTTGATGGGCCAGATGGAAAAATTCTCAGCCTGCGAGCGGTCTAACGCGGCGGCCAGGCTGTCGATGTAATGACACAGATGTTCTTCGATTCCCGCTGCCACCAGTTCCTGCCAGCGCCTGTTCACTGCATCGGCGAACCAGGGGTCTTCCCACATTCGCTTGACCCAAACTTTCGTAAGGTCGCTCCCGAAGCCCACATCCAGCATGAGTGCGCGCGAAACATCACCCACTCTGTTGCAATTGTTAAAGGCTATGTCGTGATCCCACATGGGACCAAAGAACAAGCGGTCGTCCCCGCGGTCTTTGGAGATGTAGGTACTCCAGAAACCGTCTACGTTTCCGGTATATTCCGTGGCGATATACCAGTCAACCAGCGAGGCTGTGTCCACAAACGCCCGGTATCCGGTCGAAAGGTCCGTGAAATTTTCGGAAAAGAGGGCGTTTTCGAACTTTTGCACATGCGCGGATATGTAAATCTTCTGCGCATTTACGATTTCGTCTTCATCGGGATACTTCACGGTGATGAGCAAATTGCGTGAAGTGCGGAAATAAACCGGCTCGGAGGTAGCGAAACCATCCACTTCCAGCAGGTATCCGCCCGAGATGTCCGCCCCTTCCGGCAGCGGGTAGTCCTGCTCTTCCACATCGACGCGCTTCTTGCGCACTTCCACCTGGTCGGAAATCTGGTAATTACCCAGGTAAGTTCCGTTCAGATACAAGTCGACGAAGCGCGCGGCGGGGTTGAAAGCCATTCCCATGAAGCGCCCCATCTCGGAAGCTACGGCGTTGCGCATGAGCGTCTTGTCGGCATGGTTGGCCAGGAGCGTCCAGCTTTTGGCATTCGCATAGTCATCGCCCAGGAAGCGCTCCTTGCTGTCGAACTTGATGCGGTACGGCTTTTTGGCCAGCCCCCAGGTTGAGTTGCCCCGGCCGCGGATTCCGACTTCTTCGTAGCAGGCTACGGAGTCGCCGTCGACATAGGTCAGGGTAGAAGTCACGTAGTCTTCCTTGCTGGTAATGGGTACTTTGCCTTCAGTCTCTATGTAGAGCGTGGGCAAGTCAGTACGCTGTGGCTTGTCGGGCAGCGCCACTTGCGCATGAGCGGGGAGGAAAAGAGCCATGCAGGCTCCCAAAAGTGAGAGATAATGTAAGTTTTTCTTCATGACAACGAAGATTTTCGGCCACGGCAGCATGCTCCCCGAAGAAGAGAACCCCTGCGCGGCGGGGTGAAACACGATTGATTATATTCGGCCAAAGATAGGGCTTTGCCTGCGAAACTGAAAGCCGAAACCAGAAAAAAGTGGAGGCGGCACTCCGTCCGTTCCGCAACGGGAAAGACAAAGTGCCGCAAGAAGACAAAAAAAGTCCCGCCACTTTTGCTGAAGAGTGGCGGGACTTTTTTCTAAAAGGCTACGCGGAAAAGCGGACGACTCAGAAGTCGAACAAGTCGCCGATGGTGCACAGCCCCGAGTGATCGGCCAGGAACTCTGCGGCCAGCACGGCCCCCAGTGCAAATCCGCGACGGCTCTTGGCATCGTGGGTGATGACGATGCGGTCGGCTTCGCTCTCGTAACAGATGGTATGTATGCCGGGCACTTCGCCTTCGCGCACGCTGTGGATGGGAAGTTCGTCGGGAGACGTCGCCGTTTCCTTCACCCATTTCGTCTTGCGCGAAAGCTCCGAAATGATGCCTTCGGCAAGGGTGATGGCCGTGCCGCTGGGGGCATCGAGCTTGTGGATGTGGTGCGTTTCCGTCATCGACACGTCGTAATCCGGATAGCGGTCCATGATACGTGCCAGATACTTATTGACTGCCGAAAAGATGGCTACGCCCAAACTGAAATTCGACGACCACAGCAGCGTCTTTCCCTCCTCCTGACAGAGGCGGCGCATCTCCTGCTCGTGGGCCGAATACCAGCCCGTACTGCCGGAAACCACCTTGCAACCAGCCTCAAAGCAACGCTTCACGTTGCCATAAGCGGCGTCGGGCGTGGTGAACTCAATGGCCACCTCGGCCGAGCGGAAAGCATCCGACTGGAAGTCCGACTGGTTGTTGACATCGATGATTGCTACAATTTCATGCCCCCGGCTACGGGCAATCTCCTCAATCATATGGCCCATTTTGCCATATCCTACTAATGCGATTTTCATAAATTACGGTAGTTTTGCCCGCAAAGGTAGGGAAATAATCACGAAATTAGCTACTTTTGCGCCCATGATTGGGATGAAAACACGCCTTGCCACGCCCCTTTTCACAGTAGCCCTGCTCGCCGGATTTATCGCCGTGTGCGCATGTTTCTACTCTTGTGCCAACATCGGCTCGCCCCAGGGAGGGCCCGTCGACAAAGAGCCCCCCATCCTGCTCAAGACCGAGCCACAAATCAATACAACCAACTACAAAGACAAGGAAATCGTCATTCACTTCGACGAATACGTCAAGGTGGAGAACGCCAGCGAGAAGGTCATCGTATCGCCGCCCCAGCTGGAACCGCCGCGCATCAGCACGCAAGCCACCCGCAAGCTCACCGTCACCCTCCAGGAAGACCTGCTGCCGAACACGACGTACAGCATCGACTTCTCCGACGCCATAGTCGACAACAACGAAGGAAACCCCTTCGGCAGCTACGCATTCACCTTCTCCACCGGCGAAAGCATCGACACTTTCCAAGTGGCAGGGCACGTGTTGGAAGCCGAGACGCTCGACCCCGTCAAGGGAATATACGTAGGCGCATACCGTCTCCCCGACGACAGTACGCAGGCGAACAGCGACTCTACCTTCTTTAAGACTAAACTCGAACGCATCTCGCGCACCGATGCCTACGGATACTTCTGCATTCGCGGAATGGCAAAAGGCAGATATCAGATAATGGCCCTGCTCGATGGCGACCAGAACTTCCTCTTCAACCAGAAAAGCGAGCAAATTGCCTATCTCGACTCTGCCGTTACCACCAGTTCCTACCCCGACTTGCGCTACGATACCCTGTGGGCCGACACCGTCACGGTAGACACCGTCTACGAAGTGCCCTACACCCACTACACACCCGACAAGCTATTGCTGCGAGCCTTCAAGGAAGACGCCACACTCATCTACCTGCGCAAGACCGAGCGCCTCTACGCCGACCGTTTCCAGGTGTACTTCTCCGCCCCCACCCCCGAGCTGCCGCGCATCACGGGACTCAACTTCGACTCGAACGACGCCTTCATTCTCGAAAAATCCATTCACAACGACTCCCTTACCTACTGGATAAAAGACACACTCGTCTGCAAGATGGACACCCTGCGCCTCGTCATGGAATACTATCAGACAGCCGAACAGGGCGATACCCCATGGCTTACCGACACCCTCAGCCTCCCCCTCAAGCGGCGCGCGTCGGCAGCCAGCACACAACCCAAGAAGGAAGAAAAGAAAAAGAAATGGTGGCAAAAGAAAGACGACGAGGAAGACGAAGCCGAAAAAGAGCCTCAGATACAATACCTGCCCATGCGTCTCTCGCCAAACTCTACCATGGACATACTGAGCAACATCACCCTTTCCTTCAATGAGCCCGTGCAAGGCATCGATCCCGCCTGCCTTCACCTGTTTGAGACAGCCCCCGACGACTCCATAGCCAAGCCCAAACCTTTTATTCTGCACCAGGACACGCTCAACATACGGCTCTTTACCATATTGGCCGAATGGAATCCCGGATATTCCTATACCCTGCAGGTCGATTCCGCCAAGATATACGGCATCTACGGGCTCTTCAACAACAAAGCCGAGCTTAAGACAAAGATGAAAACCGAAGACGAATATGCCGCACTCATGTTCCAGATAAGCCACATACCCGACACCGCTGCCTACGTCGAGCTACTCAGTGAGCAAGGAAAGGTCCTGCGCCGGTGCAATGTGGAGCGGAACCGTGCCGAGTTCTACTACGTGAAGCCGGGAAAATACTATGCACGTCTCATCAGCGACCGCAACAACAACGGCAAATGGGACACCGGGCTATACCCCACCCTGCAGCCTGAACAGGTATTTTACTACCCCAAACTTCTCGACCTGCGCGCACTCTGGGACACCGAAGAAGACTGGGATCTCCTCGAACTGCCTCTCGACTGGCAAAAGCCCGACCCGCTCAAGCCGCAAGAGTCGCGAAGGAACAAAAAACAATAACCCCACCCCATAACCCGAACAATACACACATATAAATAATAGACACACACCACCATGAAAAAAGCCTCTCCCCTCATTCTCGCCCTGCTCCTGGGCATACTGACTCTCCTGCTGCCCCCTGCCACGCAGAAGGCAGCCGCCCAATGCCCGCAGGAGAACACGGCCTTCAAACCCGGCGAAGACATACACTACGACCTCTACTTCAACTGGAAATTCATCTGGAAAAAAGTAGGCACCGCCCGCTTCTTCACCCAACTTGTCCGCGGACAAGACGACGATAGCCACTACTACCGCATTCAGCTCGTCACCGGCACTGCCGGCTTTGTCGACCGCTTTTTCCGCATGCGCGACACTATCAGCAGCCTTACCACACTCGACCTCGAACCGCTCCACTACCGCAAGGCGGCCGCAGAAGGCAAGAACTACTACATCGACCAGGCACACTTCACCTACGCCGGCAACCGCATCAAAATCAAACTCCACCAACGCAAAAACCTGCAGTACGACTACTACGGAAGCTACGACAGCACACAGTGCGTCTTCGACATGCTCACCATCATGGCCCGCGCACGCTCCTGGGACGCCAGCGCCCTCAAACCCGGACAAAAGATACGCTTCCTCATGGCCGACGGCGAGAACGTCGAGAAAGAACTCCTCCTCTATCGGGGCAAAGAAAACATAGAATCAAAAGACGGGCATACCTATCGCTGCCTCGTGTTCTCCTTCTACGAAGACAACGACCAAGACCGCGACCGCGAACTCATCCGGTTTTTCATCACCGACGACCTCAACCACCTGCCCATACGCCTCGACATGAATCTGAATTTCGGCTCCGCCAAAGCCTTCATGCACTCCGTCCGCGGCAACCGATACCCTCTCACCGCACGCATCCGCTGATGCCCGAGCGACCAAAAGCCGAGGGCAAAAACATTTCCCGGAGCGGAACTCTCTATTTACGGCCGAAGTCAGCCGGGATTTCTCCCCACTGCTCCGTCTCCCACTTCCGCACGCGCCCCACGCAGCCAGCATGCTCCGCCAGCCAGCGCTCGGCACGTTCCACCAACTGGAACAAGGCCTCGGTCCGCGCCGTCCGCGCCAACGTCGTCCGGCACTGTCCCCGCCGCACCCAGCTCAGCGCCGTACGGCTGTCCGAATAGACCAACACATCCTCCGTCCCCGCACGCTCCAACAGCGCGAGTCCATGCACAATAGCCAGAAACTCACCGATATTATTCGTACCCCACACGGGGCCAAAGCGGAACACCTCCCGCCCGTCGCCTAAATACACGCCCCGATACTCCATCATCCCCGGGTTACCGCTGCACGCCGCGTCCACCGCCAACACCCGCGCCCCCAGCAGCGGGCAGTCGGCGCCCTTCGCCTTCGGCGCAGACGCAGCCACTTTCGGCACCGGCACAGCATCGGGGCCCGCCTCATAAGCAGCCTCAGCCTCCTCACGCGAGGCAAACGACCGATACAACGCCCCGCCGTAGCCCTTCACCTGCAGCTGGCATTCCGACCACGAATCATACACTCCCGGCCGAACGCCCGACCAGACTACATAAAAACGCTTCTTCTTATTATTACTATTACACTTCGCCATAAAAACAGGCCACAAAGATAGTGAAAGGCGAGTGCAGAGGCAAGGGGAAGCAGAGCTTTCGCCTTGACTATGCCGAGCCGCATCCTATCTTCGCGCGGGCAAAGACTTCTACCCAAAAGCGCCAAGGCTTCGGGAGAAAAGTGCAGTAACTTTCAGCAGAAAATACGCAGACTCTGAAAATCAAGTGCCGAGGCAAGCGAAAGCCCCAATTCCGACTAATCACAAAAAAATAACTACCTTTGCCCCGCAAAACACACATATATCCCCACCGCCATGAGTATAGAACAAGCCATCACCCAAGGCATTACCTTCAAGAAGCAATCGGGCAACTCGCAGGACAATCCCCACAAAGTAAAGACCAAGGCCCGTAAGACCACTTACGTCAAAGGCGCCCACGGCTCCGGCTCTGCCAAAATGAAAGCCAGCTACCGCCGCCAGCGCGCCAACCGCCACAAAAACAAATAACTTCCCCTCACACCGCACACTCTCTATGACCCGCATCTTCCTCATCGGCTACATGGCCGCCGGAAAAACCACCCTCGGCCGCGCCCTCGCCCGCACGCTCAACCTGCAATTTCTCGACCTCGACCAATACATCGAACAACGCCAGCACGCCACCATCACTACGCTCTTCGAACGGCACGGCGAAGCGGGCTTCCGGCAAATCGAGCGCCAGCACCTCCACGAAGCCGGCGAGTTCGAAAACACGCTCATTGCCTGCGGCGGCGGCACACCCTGCCACTTCGACAACATCGACTACATGAACCGCCAGGGCCAGACCGTCTTTCTCTCCGTTCCGCTCCCCGTACTGCTGCGCCGCCTGCGCGCCAACCGCTCCAAGCGCCCCCTCCTCGCCCAGAAAACCGACGCACAACTCCACGACTACATTGCCGCACAACTCCAGGAGCGCCTTCCCTACTACACCCAGGCACGCTACACCTTCCCCGCCGACAGCCTCGAGAGCAGTGCCGAGATAGCAGAAAGCGTAACCCGCTTCCGGGAAATGCTCAACCTCTAAGCCCCCGCGCCGGGGATGACAGGCTTCCCAAGGTAAAAAGGTATATATAACGAGAGAGAGATGCACCTTCGCTTTTATGAAAGATGCATCTCTCTCTTCTATTTTTCTACCTCTGCGAAAAGCAGAACGCTTACTCAAAAATCAGATTCCCGACCAACCGTCAGGACACATGCTTTATTTCCTGAAAAGCAAGTGCACTGGCTCCGAGAATGGCGGCGTCGGCATCGGGCATGGAGGAAAGCAGCAAACGTACTTTTCCACGATAGACGGGAAGAAGATTCTCCTCCATGGCACGCCGTGTAGGCGCAAAGAGCAGTTCGCCCGCACGGGTGAGACCGCCGAAAAAGACAAACGCCTCGGGCGAAGTGAAAGCCACAAAATTGGCCAACGCACGCCCCAGCAACTCGCCCGTCTGCTCATATACCTGACGGGCCAGCGCATCGCCATCCAGCGCGGCCATGCAAATATCCTTGGAAGTGATACACTCAGGCGACAAGGCACGCAGCGAACTCTCCTGAGAAGTCGTACGGAGCAGCTCGCGCCCCGTACGTGCCACGCCCGTAGCCGAGCAGTAAGCCTCAAGACAACCGCACCGCCCGCAACCGCAGGAGCGTCCGCCGGGAACGACGGTCACATGCCCCAGCTCGCCGGCAAAGCCGTCGTGTCCGTAGACGAGCTGCCCGCCGCAGACGATGCCGCTGCCTACGCCCGTACCGAGGGTAATCATGATGAAATCCTTCATGCCGCGCGCCACGCCGTAGGTCATCTCGCCCAGGGCGGCAGCGTTGGCGTCGTTGGTCAGAACCACGGGTAAGTCAAGCTCCTGGCGGAAGAGTTGAGCCAAAGGTATGGTACCCTTCCAAGGGAGATTAGGCGGTTGCTCGACAGTGCCGGTGTAGTAATTGGCATTGGGCGCGCCGATGCCCAGTCCGCAGATATGGCTTCGCCCGCCGACGGCTTCGATGAGCGGCCGGAGACACTCGCTGACAGCACGCACATAATCGGCCGGTTCGGGATGTTCGGTAGTCGGGATGCTGCCCCGACGAAGTACGGTGCCGTGGACGTCAACAAGGCCATAGGCGGTGTTGGTGCCGCCAATGTCGATGCCCAAGGCATAGATAGGGGAGGTATTGTCCATGATTTTTCGCTGTTTTTTATGTTAGATATGTATTAAGCACGTAGTGCGTGTTCCTCTTTTTCAGTAATCGAAAGCACTGCCGCCTACAAACTCGCGCATGAGGGAAGTGCGGGGCAATTCATGCTCCTCTATGGGTACGAAATAGTGGAGGAAGGTGAGCAGACGGGCCGCCTCGGCATACTGTGGCCGGTTTTGAGGCACGGTCATGAGCATGGGCTCGGCATGACGACGAAGCACGGCGAACTCGAAAAGAAGAGCGGAGTTGAACATGACGTCGGCATTCTCCTGATAGGGGAATATCCACTTCTCCTCGCCGGCACGCACATCGGGCCATCGGGCTATAGTGTCGAGGGCCGAGCAACCGCGGTAGTTGTAATCGCGTATGATGCGGCGGAGCAGACGGGTATCGGTGGTAGGTATCCAGTTGTGATCGTCGAGCGACATGGTGGTAAGTGCCGAGACGTAGATTTTGAACTTCTGCGCATCGGGAATACGGGGCGTCAGCTCTGGGTTGAGAGCGTGTATGCCTTCGAGTATAAGTACCATCTTATCGGTGAGCTGGAGCGTCTCGCCGCGGTATTCGCGCTGCCCGCTGACGAAATTATAGGTAGGCAGAGCCACGGTTTTCCCGTCGAGCAGGTCACGTAAGTGGCTGTTGAAGAGTTCAAGGTCGAGGGCGTAGAGCGACTCATAGTCGTAGTCGCCGGCGGCATTGCGGGGCGTGCGTTCGCGCTCGACGAAGTAGTTGTCCAAAGATATGGGGTATGGCTTCAGGCCGTTGGCCAGGAGTTGCACGGAAAGGCGCTTGCTGAAAGTAGTCTTACCCGAGGAGGAAGGGCCCGAAATAAGAATGACGCGCAGAGGCGTGTCGCCCTCCACGCGGCGACTGATGGCGTCGGCTATCTGAACGATGCGCTTCTCCTGAAGAGCTTCAGCAATATAAACGAGTTGTTTGGCATGGCCCGCCTGGCAGAAGAGGTTGAGGTCGCCGACATTGCTGAGGTTCATGATTTTCTGCCAGGAGAGGTATTCGCGGAAGGCATTCCACATTTTCTCCTGCTTGACGATTTCGCCGAGCTTGTGAGGGTCGTGCATGGTAGGCACGCGCAGCAGGAATCCGTCGTAGTAGCGTACCAGGTCGAAGAGATAAAGCTCGCCGGTAGTCTGAAGCATAGGGCCGTAGAAGTAGTCGACATAGTCGTCATCGCCCAAGCGGTAGTAGGTGGTATAGATGGAACCGTAGGTCTCGAGCAGCTGTATCTTGTCCTCCATCTTCTGACGGCGGAAGAGCTCGACAGCCTCTTCCGTGCGGCATTCGACACGGCGTATGAAGTGGTTTTCGGCAATGAGCTGGGCCATGCGTTTCTTGATGGCTTCGATATCGTCAAGACTGGTAGGATGCCCCAGCTCGAGGGTGCCGTAGTAACCGTTCGAAACGGGATGCTCAAGGAGAATTTTACCCTCGGGATAGAGGTCGTGCACAGCCTTGCACAGCACGAAGCAGAGGGAGCGCACGTAGGTACGCATGCCGGAATGGGTGGATACGTCCTGGAATTCAACGTCTTTGTTGTTGAACACGCGGAAGCCAAGGCCTTCGGAGCGGTTGTTGACGCGGGCATTGGCCACGGCATTGGGCAGCTTCAAGCCGAGGGTTTCGTATATTTCGCGTAGAGTCGTGCCGAAGGGAAAATCTTTTTGCTGCCCGTTGTTTTTGCAGTAGATGGTTACGGTCTGTTTCATGACAGTATGTTTTGAGCTTTCAGCATTTCGCGTAATTTTTTCATGCCTTCCGTGGCTCCTTTGCGTATGAAGCATACGTTGCGGTGTGCCGGCACGGCGACCTGCTCGGGGTCGATAAGGAATACGGGAACACCGGCGGGCACATATTGCAGCAGACCCGCGGCGGGATAGACGGCAAGCGAGGTGCCGACAACGATGAACACGTCGGCCTGCTCGGTAACGGCGACGGCTTCCTCGATGCGGGGCACGGGTTCGCCAAACCAGACGATGAAGGGGCGCAACTGAGAGCCGTCGGCCGCCTTGTCGCCCACCTTCAGGTCGTCGCTTTCGTCGGGCGTCAGCGTACGGATGCAGGCAGGATTATTGGGATCGCGCGAAGAGGTAGCCTTGAGCAGCTCGCCGTGGAGATGGATTACGTGGCGGCTTCCGGCGCGCTCGTGCAGGTCGTCGACGTTTTGCGTGATGATGGTCACTCCACCGTAGTCGCGCTCCATCTCGGCCAATATGCGGTGTGCCCCGTTGGGCTGCACATGCTGCAACTCGTGGCGCCGCTCATTATAGAAACGGAGTACCAGTTCAGGATTGCGATGATAGCCTTCGGGCGTGGCCACTTGGCTCACGGGGTAGTTGTTCCACAAGCCTCCGGCCCCGCGAAACGTGGCTATACCGCTCTCGGCACTGATGCCGGCACCTGTCAATACTACTATTTTCTTACTCATGTCATTTCAGCTTTTTGCCCATCGGGGGCAACACTCTGGCAACAAAAATACTCTTTTTTCTCCTGAAAGCAAGTGGGATTAGAATAAAACAGCTACTTTTGCAGGCACATTTATCATAAGATTCTATTTTTTAGAGTTTATAAAAAGCAGAACATCTGAACGAACATGGACAAATTAAGTTACGCCCTGGGAATCGGGATAGGACGGCAAATGGCTGCTTTGGGAAAGTCGGACTTGCAACTCGACGACTTCAGCCAGGCCATCAAGGACGTATTCAGCGGTAAGCAGCTCGCCGTAAGCGACGACGAAGCACGCACCATCGTCAACAAATTCCTGAACGAAGCAGAAGAAAAGAAATCCGCAGCCCAAAAGAAAGCAGGCGAAGAATTTCTGGCCGCCAACAAGCAACGCCCGGAAATACACACCACCGCCAGCGGACTGCAGTATGAAATCATAAAGGAAGGCAACGGGAAAAAGCCCAAAGCCACCGACCGCGTCAAATGCCACTACGAAGGGCAACTCATCGACGGCACCCTCTTCGACAGCAGCGTGCGCCGCGGACAACCGGCCACCTTCGGCGTCTCGCAAGTAATTGCCGGATGGGTCGAAGCCCTGCAGATGATGTCGGAAGGAGCAAAGTGGAAGCTCTACATACCCTCCGAACTCGGCTACGGCGCACAAGGAGCCGGCGAACTGATTCCGCCCCACTCCGTGCTCATCTTCGAGGTCGAGCTCCTGGAAGTAATGTAGCTACACTTTACGGAAAAAGTCCCACCACTTTTCACCAATACATGCAAAACAAAATCACCAAAAACTTATAGCTTTTTTCAAATGAAGAAAATCAGTCTTTTAGCCATTGCTGCAGCAGCAATGACTTTCGCCTCCTGCGACAATCAGGGAGGCTCCGGCAGCATGGAGTCGGACATCGACTCGCTGTCGTACGCATTCGGCGTAGTCCAGTCACAAGGCCTCAAAGAGTACCTTAGCCGTATGGAAATCGACACAACCGACATGAAGGATTTCTACAACGGTATGAAAGAAGGCATGAAAGAGATGAACAATTCCGAACAAGCACACGCCACCGGATTGCAAATCGGCCAACAACTGAGAGAAAACATCGTGCACGGCGTAAACAACGAGCTGTTTGGAGAAGACTCCACGCAGAGCATCAACGTGAAACTCTTCCAGAAAGCATTCATCAATGCATCTGAAGGGAAAGAAGCCGAGATGACAATGGCCGAAGCACGCGCCTACATTCAGAACCACATCGAGCCCATCCGCACGAAGTACATGGAGAAAACGTACTCCGCCAACAAGATTGCCGGCGAGAAGTTCCTCGAAGCCAACAAAAAGAAAGAGGGAGTCGTAACGACCGCCAGCGGACTCCAGTATAAGGTAATCAAGAACGGCGACGGCGCAAAGCCTAAAGTCACCGACCGCGTGAAAGTAAACTACAAAGGCACGCTCATCGACGGCACCATATTCGACCAGTCGCCCGAAGGAAGCCCCATACCTTTCACCGTAGGCCAGGTAGTGCCGGGTTGGAAAGAAGCCCTGCAACTCATGCCCGTAGGCTCAAAATGGATCATCTACGTGCCCCAGGAACTGGGTTATGGCTCGCGCAATGCCGGCCCGCAGATCAAGCCTTTCTCCGCACTGATCTTCGAGGTTGAGCTGGTAAGCATCGAGAATTCGAAATAATAAATAGGAATATAAACGGAAAAGTTATTCTCCTTTTCCGAATTCCTTTACTCCACGCACACAAGGGAGCTGCAAGTTACAAGACTTGCGGCTCCCTTTTTTGCAGGTCCCCCGCAACCTACACCTCGGCAGCACAAAACGTCATTTTCAACGCCCAATAGCCCTACCGACAAGCCCGGCGAAAATCTTTTCCGCAAAATATCGACAATATGAAAAGAATATGACTATATTTGCCCGATATTTGCCACGACAAATTGATTCAAAACATTCACAAGTTATGGGAAAAATAGACGAATTAGACCAAAAGATTTTGGAGATCATTTCACAAAACGCACGCATCCCCTTCAAAGACGTAGCTGCCGAGTGCGGCGTGTCGCGGGCTGCCATCCACCAACGGGTGCAACGGCTCATCGACCTGGGCGTCATTACGGGCTCGGGCTACCACATGAACCCAAAAAGCCTTGGCTACCATACTTGTACCTATATAGGAATCACCCTGGAGAAAGGCTCTATGTACAAAAGCGTCGTAGAAGAATTCCTGAAAATACCGGAAATTGTGGAATGTCACTACACAACTGGCCCATACTCCATGCTCATTAAGCTATATGCACGCGACAACGAGCACCTGATGGAGCTGCTCAACCACAAAATGCAGAACATTCCCGGCGTCGTGGCCACCGAAACGCTCATTTCCTTAGAGCAAAGCATCAAAAAGAACATCCCCGTCAACTGCGCCGTAGAGAACGAAAACGCTGAAACTTCCTCCAACGCATGACCGAATTCTTGCAAGAATACCACGTAGCAGGCTTAGCCATCGGGATTTGTACCTTCCTCATCATCGGCATGTTCCACCCCATTGTGATTAAATGCGAGTACCACTTCGGTACGAGGTGCTGGGGTGTCTTCCTCGTGTTGGGCATCGCAGCGCTCGCAGGCAGCTGCCTCGTGAGCGACATCGTGCTCTCCACGCTGCTGGGCGTATTCGCCTTTTCAGCCTTCTGGAGCATCAAAGAACTGTTCGAACAGGAAGAACGGGTGCGGAAAGGATGGTTTCCCCAGAATCCCAAACGCACCGCCCGGCCGAAGCCGACAGCCCCAACGGGAAAACAATTCCCGGAAACAACACCCTAAAGCCCCATTTTCCCCATGATAGCTCCCTCTCCTCTCCGGCCAGGCGACCGGGTATGCATCATATCCCCCTCAAGCAACATCTCCGAAAAGATAGTAATCGGGCAAAAAGCGCGCCTCGAATCCTGGGGCCTGCAGGTGGAAATCGCGCCCCATGCCTTAGGTAGTTACCACAAGTTCTCCGGAACCGTGGCGCAGCGCCTTGCCGACATACAACAGGCTTTCGACAATCCCGAAATACGTGCCGTATTCTGCAGCCGGGGCGGCTACGGAGCAGTACATCTGCTCGAGCACCTCGACCTCACCGCCTTCAGCCGTTCGCCCAAATGGCTGGTGGGATTCAGCGACATCACCGCCTTGCACAACCTTTTGCAGCGCAACGGATTCCAGTCGCTCCATGCCCCCATGGGCCGACATCTGGCGGAAGAAGCTGCCGACCAGCCGCAAACCATCGAACTGAGAGACACTCTCTTCGGGAACCCCCATACCGTCACCCAAAAAGAAGGCCACAAACTGAACCTGAGCGGTACGGCCGAAGGCATTTTGCGCGGCGGAAACCTGTCCGTATTCTACGGTTTGAGAGGCACTCCCTACGACATTCCCGCTCCCGGCACCATCCTCGTGATTGAAGACGTAGGCGAACGCCCCTACCACATCGAGCGAATGATGTACAACCTGAAGCTGGGCGGCCTTTTGCCCCGCCTCAGCGGCCTCATCGTGGGGCAGTTTACCGAATATGTGGAAGACAACGCCATAGGATGCACCGTCTACGAAATGATTCACGAGATGGTACGTCCCTACGGCTACCCCGTCTGCTTCAACTTCCCCGTCGGGCACGTCCCCTGCAACACGCCCCTCATCCTGGGAGCCTCCTACAAACTGACAGTAAAGAAAGGCCATGTGGAACTTATCCCCACGGCAACACCCCAATAACCCCCACTCCCCATACGTCAAAAGTGAAACTCTTCATGAAATATCCATCAACCCTGATTCTCTCCTTCCTACTGCCCCTGCTCTTCGCCTGCCAGGGAAAAGAAAAACAAGCAACCGCCCAAACCGAAAATATCCCAGCCGTGGACGTCCCCCAGTTCAACGCCGACAGCGCCTACCGCCACGTCGAAGCACAAGTAGCCTTCGGCCCGCGTATACCGGGCACCGAGGCCCATCGCCGCTGTGCCGACTATCTGGAGCAAACCCTCAAGCGCTACGGTGCACAAGTCACCCGGCAAGAAACCCAAGTCACCCGCTACGACGGAAAAAGCCTCGACATCACCAACCTGGTCGGCTCCTACAACCCGGACAAAGCGGCCCGCATCCTGCTCATGGCACACTGGGACAGCCGCCCTTGGGCTGACGCAGACCCCGACGAGGCCAACCATCATACGCCGATACCCGGAGCCAATGACGGCGCGAGCGGCGTAGGCGTACTGCTCGAAGCAGCCCGTCTGCTGGGACAGCAGCAACCCGCCGTAGGAGTAGACATACTCTTCTTCGACGCGGAAGACGCAGGCACTCCCCGCTGGGAGGAAGCCTCCGACGAAAACGACGCACACACCTGGTGCCTCGGCTCGCAATATTGGGCCTCAACCCCGCACAAAGAAGGATACATGGCCCGCTTCGGCATTCTGCTCGACATGGTGGGCGGACAAAATGCGACTTTCTATAAAGAAGGATACTCCATGACCTATGCCGCACCCGTCGTGACAAAAGTATGGAGCCGCGCCGCTGCGCTCGGATATGCCAGTTACTTCGTAGACCGCGAGGGAGGCTACGTCACCGACGACCACCTGCCCGTCAACGAAATACTCGGCATTCCCAGCATCGACATCGTGCCCACCGACACCGAAAACGGAGGCTTCTGCCCCCAATGGCATACCCTCCAAGACGATCTCCCCCTCATCGATACCCAAACACTCAAGGCCGTAGGGCAGACCGTCACCGCCGTTGTCTACCTCGAAACCGAGTGAATACTTTCCACCGCGCCGCATTTCTGCGGCACGCCGACTATAATTTTCATCTTTCTTATGGCAACAATCAACGAACTACAAGACGAAGTTATCGAAGAATTCAGCACGCTTGACGACTGGATGGACCGCTACCAACTACTCATAGACCTGGGCAACGAGCAGCCCCCCCTGCCCGCATCGGCCAAAACCGACCAGAACCTCATCGACGGATGCCAGAGCCGGGTATGGCTTCAGGCCGAACTTTCGCCGCGGGGCACCATCCTTTTCGCAGCCGAGAGCGATGCACTTATCGTAAAAGGCATCATCGCCCTGCTCATACGCATCCTCAACGACCATACACCGCAAGAGATTCTGCAGGCCGACCTCTACTTTATCGACAAAATCGGCTTGCGCGAACACCTCTCCCCCACGCGCAGCAACGGGTTGCTGGCCATGGTACGCCAAATCCACGCCTACGCGCTGGCCTTTCAGGCCAAAGGCGAATAGCGCCATACGCCGCCTCTTCCCGCCGCCCGCGGGCACACAACCCTCATAAAGACATTCAGCACTCCGGAAGTCCGACAAGCGAATCTTCCGGAGTGCTGAACCGTTTTTATAGCAACAGGCCGGCTGCCCCGCCCCAAGGCACCGGCACGCAGAGCCTACAACTGCCCGAGGTCGACAAACTTGCCCCGCTCGCGGCGCTCGCGAATGAGGCGTTCGAGAAGCTGGCGACGCGACGAAGCGATGTAACGGCGCACAAAGATATTCGGAATCGCGACGCCCAGCGAAATGCTAAGCACGGCCAAAGCCGAACTCGTGGCGAAGCGGAAAACCTCGGTAACCTCGCCCACGATGCCGTTCATCTCGATAAGTCCCACCAAAGCGCGGTACATCAGCACGCCGGGAATCATGGGGATAACGCTGGGAATCGTAAGCACATGGTTCGGCGTATGAAACCAATGGACAGCCTTGATGGCAATAATGCTCACCAGAGCCGCACCGGCCAGCGAGCCCATGGCAAGCCCCATATCCAGCCCGATGTTGTCGTTGCTGGGGCCGAGATTGATGAAATTACGGGTACACACGGCCAATATTCCCCCGATGGCCACCACCCACAGCAACCGCCGCGGGACATTGAAAATCATGGAGAAGCCCATTGCCGAAATAGCCGCGGCGAGCGCATATTCCCAATACGCATGGTGCGGCGTCATGGGTATGGACATCAGCGCCTTACTGTCGATGCCGCCCAGCTTGATGAAGAGGGAAATGCCGAACGACATGGCCGCGATTATCAACAACGTATTAAAAGCCCGGATAATACCCACCTCCACATAATTGTCGAGCATATCGTCCACAAAATTGATGATGGGCACGCCCGGCACGATAAACAGGGCACAAGCCAGGAAAGGGTGCAGAGGCGTAGCCGTCCACGCATCGGGCAGGAAAGTAGTCAGCCAGGCAATCAGCGTAGAGACGAAGGTGGCCAGCGCAATACTCATGTAGTGATTCATCCCGTACTTGTTGCATACCGCCCTCAGGCGAAAGCCTACGAAGGCAGCCAGCGAGGCATAAAAGAAAGCCACCCAGTCGCATCCGAACTGGATGCAGAACCCTCCGCACGCCAGGCCAGCGCCGAGCGCCACGAGCCAGGGGTTATAGTCGCGCCGCCGCGTGCGTATCTTCTCAAACTCCTCCTCATAGCGGTCCAACGAGTAGTCCTCGCGGATAGCGCGCCAGGAGAGTTTGCTGATAGCGGAAATCGCGGACATATTTACGCTGTGGTTTCCGCAACGCTGGAACTTGGTATAGGAGTGTTCCCCGTCGCTCAGGTTCACCATCAGCATGGCATATTCAATTTTGATGTGCAGGTTTTCTTCAGGCAAGCCCAGATAGGCCGCCGTGCGCTTCATGTTGCGCATAATACGATTGGTGTCGGCTAAACTTTCCACCAGAAGTTGACCCGTGCGCAGCAGCAGGTCGAGCTTACGGAAGAGCAACTGCTCTGCATTAGTCCCTGTCGTGTCTTTCATTTTGCGATGCGTTTCTCGTTAGAAATCGGCTGCAAAGGTAGGCATTTACCGCCTGACTGCATGTTTATCCCTATGGAAAAATCGTTTTCCCCCGCAGGAAATGAGAAAAAGTACCGACACTCCTTAAAAAAACATGCAAGGATTTTCCGAAAAAGTCCTGCATGTTTTCGGAAAAAGTGCCGCATGAAATTGGCTCTTCCCTTGCCACTTGGCAAACCCTCCGCCCCATCGGGAAAAAAAGCCCGGCAGTCCCCGCGACCGACTCATACGGAAGTCCGTGCGGACGCGGCAAGCCCGCCGGCCTGCACGAGCCACAGGCACAGCGGAAAAGATTCCGGCAAAAACAGAAGAAACATTGCATGCGAAAGCGTTTTCTTGATACCTTTGCGCGCACACACTATACCCTGCTTATGAAAACGCACCTCCGAAACCTCGTCCTGTCGGCACTGCTTCCGGCAAGCCTGCTGCCTGCTCTCCCCGCAGACCCGAACATCGCCTCCAACGCCTCGACACTGGAAGCGCACTACACCGCCTCATGGAACAGCCCAAGTGCCCTCAACGACGGCGTAACGGGCTATGAAGAGCCCGAAAACACGCCGAGCGCCAAGGCCGACTACCCCATACAACCCGTCGATTTCACCCGCGTCCACTTCAGCGATGCCTTCTGGTTGCCGCGCCTCGAGCAGAACCAAACGACCACCATCCCCATAGCCCTGGAGCAATGCTACAGCACCGGGCGGGTCGACAACTTCAAGAAAGCGGCCGGACTCATGCCGGGCTACTTCGATACCGAATACACGTTCGACGACACGGATATCTACAAAATACTGGAAGGCATGTCGTACTCCATCCAGGTAACCCCCAGTCCCGAACTGGAGGCACAGATGGATACGCTCATCCGCTACATCGCTCTGGCGCAAGAGCCCGATGGCTACCTCTACACCGCCCGCACCGCGGGCAATCCGGCCGGCATGCACCCCTGGGTGGGAGCGCAACGCTGGGAAAAAGACCCCGACCAAAGCCACGAACTCTACTGCAGCGGCCACCTCTTCGAGGCAGCCGTTGCCCACTACAACGCTACGGGCAAACGCACGCTGCTCGAAGTGGCCATCAGGAATGCCGACCTCCTCGTGCGCGAATTCCTCGTGGGAGGACTCACCTACGAGCCGGGGCATCAGATTGTGGAGATGGGACTTGTGAAGATGTACCGCGCAACGGGCAACGAGGACTACCTGCGGTTGGCCCAATATTTCCTCGACCTCCGCGGCCAAAAAGGCGTAGCCCGCCTGGAATACAACCAGACCCACAAGCCGGTAGTCGAGCAGGACGAAGCCGTGGGCCATGCCGTCCGTGCCGTCTACATGTACTCCGGCATGGCCGATGTGGCAGCCCTCACCGGGAACAAAGCCTATCTGAACGCCATCGACGCACTGTGGGAAAACGTGGTGGGCAAGAAGTATTACCTCACCGGCGGTATCGGCGCGCAAAGCAGCGGCGAGGCTTTCGGCCAGAACTACGAACTGCCCAACGAATCGGCCTACTGCGAAACCTGCGCTGCCATAGGCAATGTCTACTGGAACCACCGCATGTTCCTCCTCCACGGCGAGGCCAAATACTACGATGTCATAGAGCGGACGCTCTACAACGGCCTCATCTCGGGCATCAGCCTCTCGGGCGACCGCTTCTTTTACCCCAATCCCCTGCAGTCAAGTGGCAACTATAGCCGCAGCGAGTGGTTCGGCTGTGCCTGCTGCCCGAGCAACTTGTGCCGCTTCACGGCGTCGATTCCCGGCTATACCTATGCGCAAAAGGGCGACAGCCTCTACGTGAACCTCTTCGTTCAGAGCAGTGCCACGCTCCAACTGCCCGGCACTTCCGTACAACTGCAGCAAGAGTCCGGCTATCCCTGGGAGGGGAATGTCACCCTGACCATTACCCCCGAACAAGCCAAGCGCTTCAGCCTCCTCATCCGCATACCGGGCTGGGCGCAAAACAGGCCCGTACCCGGCAGCCTGTACACCTACCTCAATCCGCAAGAATCGCCCGTAGTCATCAAGATTAACGGTAGCGAAACCGACTACACCATCGGCACCGACGGTTACGTTGCCCTCGACCGCACCTGGAATCCCGGCGACCGTATTGAGCTGCTTCTGCCCATGAACGTGAAACGTGCCGTAGCTGACCCGCAAGTCGGCGCCGACCGAAACCGCGTAGCCCTCGAGCGCGGTCCGCTGGTCTACTGCCTCGAATGGCCCGACAACGGGGGCAAAGTCCTGAACGCCACCATAGAAGACGATGCGCCGATAGAGGCCGCTTACGACGAAGCACTGCTCAACGGCGTAGTAAGCCTGCGCATAAAGGGGAAAGCCACCATAGGCAATGGCGAAGATGCCGAAACGGTTATGGAGAAAACCCTCACCGCCATCCCCTACTATGCCTGGGCAAACCGCGGCGAAGGCGAGATGGCCGTATGGATAAACCGCTACGCCCGCGTCGCCAAGCCCATAAGCCGCTGCGACACACTGGCCTACCAGGTTGTGCTCACCCCCTCGGCAACCGACTACACCTCCGTGCCCGTCACCATCGACGCGCAGACCATTGCCCGGACGTGGGGCATAGCTCCCGAAGAACTGGCCGGCGCTTTCGGCAGCGACATTACCTTCGCCGCGCTCAATCCCGACGGCTCGCTCGAAAGCCGCTCTACCGCATACGACCCGGGGCACTGGTTCGACCGCACAGGAACGGTAACGAACTGGGACAATGGCTCCTACGTATTCTCCGAATACAACTACCAAACCCAGACTTTCACCATAGGCCAATACCCGAACATGTGCCCCGACGGCAGCCACTACCGCATCCGCCAAGCCCTGACCTATACCGCTCCGGAGGGCGAGCGCAGCCGCTTTGTCATAATCTTCGACGTCTATGTTACCACCGACGGCAGCTTCCTGGGGCTCGACGCCGCCACTTTGCCCCAACTCACCTTCCACTCCACCGCAGGCTGCCTGCATGTTCAGGGGCTGAGGAGCGGCACTACGCTGACCGTGTACCGCATCGACGGGCGGAAAGTGGCGGAAGAAACCGCCCAAGACCCGGCACTCTCCCTCAATCTCCCCGCCGGAATCTACATAGCGTGCACCTCCGACGGGCAACGGCAGAAGGTCGTTGTCCGCTGATGCGGGCTTCCTAAAAGCAAAAGTTACAGCGCAGGGCGCCGACTTACCGAACGCAACGCAAGCGTTCAGTAAGCACGGCGCTCTGCATCGTCCTGCCCTTCGACGAAATGGTCAAGTACCAGTGTCTCACCGTCGAAGACCGCGTAGGAAAACTGCATAATCCAATCGCCCAGAATCGTAACGCGCGCCGTGGCGCTGAGCATCAGATCGAGCATGATGTGCCGGTGGCCGAAGATAAAATAGTTGATGCTGGAATGCTCCCGGAGGTAGTTTTTGGCGAAAAGGACAAGCGGTTCGCGGTCTTCGCCCATGTAGTCCGGCTCCTTCCCGTCGATGCGCTTGAGGCGGCTGTGCTTGGCCCAGCGCATGCCGAAGGGGATGCTCCAGCGCGGATGGATGCATGAAAACAGACGCCGCAGCACGGCGCTGTGGAAAATGGTGCGCAACACGGTAAACTTCCAGTCGCGGTCGCCCAGGCCGTCGCCATGGGCCAGATAGAAAACGCGCCCCATCAGTTCCGTAGTAAACGGCTCCTTATGGAGAATCAGTCCGCACTCCTCCTGCAAATAGTCGTAGACCCAAAGGTCGTGGTTGCCCGTGAAAAAGTGAACTTCGATGCCCTGGTCCGTCAGTTCCGACAGCTTTCCCAGAAAGCGGGTATATCCTTTGGGCACAACCGTACGGAACTCATACCAGAAGTCGAACATGTCGCCCAAAAGGAAGATGGCCTCCGCGTCGTGACGGATGCTCTCCAGGAAATTTACCAGGCGCCGCTCCTGCGTGCGCCGGTGCGGAATGGCCCACGAGCCGAGGTGGGCGTCGGAAAGGAAATATACTTTTTTCATACGCAGGGGTATTTCGGTGGCCGGCATCAGCTGCCGTCAATCGGGAAAAGGAGGGAGACGCGGCGTTCAGAGGAAGCCTAATTCCAGCTTTGCCTCTTCGCTCATCATGTCCTTGTCCCACTCCGGTTCGAAAACAAGGTTGATGGTTACGGACGAAACGCCCTCGACTCCTTCGACCTTCATGCGCACGTCTTCCACAATGAAGTCGGCAGCGGGGCAATTGGGAGCCGTCATGGTCATGTCGATGGTCAACTCGCCCGTGTCGGACAGGTCGATTTTATAAATCAGGCCCAGGTTGTAGACGTCAACCGGTATCTCCGGGTCGTAAACGGTCTTCAGCACGGCGACAATGCGCTCCTCTATCTGCAAACGTTCTTCGGCTGTCATAGGAAAAAGTTTCTCTGAAATAGGGGGACAAATATAACACTCCCCACGGTTTCCCGCAAGGAATCGGCGCGAAAAGCCCTCAACGGGTGCAGCGAAGTTCTACCGAAGCGGAGCGGACGTCGGCCCCCATGGGCGGATTCTGCTTGGCGAGACGCACGGTAAGGGCGGTGATGCCGGGCGAAAGGGCAAAGACGGCGCGGGCAATGCGCGCCGCGGCGTGCTCGATGAGGCGGGAGGAACGAGCCATGGCCTGCCGCACGGCCTCGTAGACCTCGGCGTAATTCACCGTATCGGCCAGCTCGTCAGAGAGGGCCGCCGCCGAGCAGTCGAACGTGAGGCTCAGGTCGACCACATAATGGCAGCCGATGAGCTGCTCCTGCGGCGTAACGCCATGATGCGCGAAGAAGCGCATTTCGCTCAGGGCGATGGTGGAAGACTGGATTTGCATGAGGCTCAAGCGTTTTTACCGCATGCCCCGCTCGGGAGCATCGTCTTTGATTTCCACAAAATCGACATACTCTCCCTCGTCGGCGGCAAAGACCTTTTTCCCGTTCTGCCGGTGCCTCCCGCTCCGGGGCACTTCGGTCTCGGCCTGCTCCCCGCCACCGGTGCGGGCACTGCCCCGCGGGCGGAAAAAAGAGAAGAGGCCGCTCAGGAAACGGGCCACGCCGCCCAGCACGGTAAGCGCCAGGAACAGCAGGAGAATAAATAGGATAAAAAAGAAGAGGATGAAGTACATAGAGTAAACAGGATAGGTCGTTTTCTAAAAAAGGCACTGCACTTTTCCCGGAAACCGCCTGCACTTTTCCGCAAAAGCGGCAAGGCTTGCGGTCAGTTTGCCTGCTCCTTTTTCGCCATACGCCCGGACGTAGCCACGGAAAGCAGCACATACCAGACGATAGAGAAGGCCACTCCGCCCGTACCCATCAGGAGCAACAGCAGGACGCAGCCCAGCAAAAAACTGTAAGGCACCGCATTGTCGTGCCACGAGAGATTCTTGAATTTCAGGGAAAACATAGGGATTTCCGACACCATGAGCACCGAGAACACCACGACCAGCAGCAACACGGCCGTCGCGCCCCAGGGCGAAGGAAGGCACAGGAAAGCATCGCGGTAGCTCACCACCAGCGCCGCCCAGAAAAGCGCGTTGGCCGGAACGGCAAGACCGATGAAGGAAGAGCGCTGCCGCGTGTCGATATTGAACTTGGCAAGCCGCAAGGCGGAAAAGACGGCCAGCAGGAAAGCCGCGAAAGGCACCACGTCTGCCAGCCACTGCGGCCACGAGGAATAGTCGAAACCATGCAGCCACGAGAAGACCAGCGCGGCAGGGGCAAAGCCGAAGCTCACATCGTCGGCCAGCGAGTCCAGGTCTTTGCCGATGGGCGAATGCACATTGAGCATACGCGCCGCCATGCCGTCGAAAAAGTCGAACACGGCACTCAGCACGATGCACAGCAGGACGGCCGGATAATCGCCCCGGAAAGCCATGACAGCCGCCACGCATCCGGCGGCCAGATTGCAGCACGTCAGGAAGTTCGGTATGTATTTCTTCATGGGAAATCTCTTTTCTTGCTTATCTCAACCGCGCCACGACCGTCTGGTTGCCGGTAGTGGACTGCCCCATCTCCACGCAGGCTTCCGTCCCGAGGGGCAGGTAGAGGTCGACGCGGGAGCCGAATTTGATGAAACCGAGGTGCTCGTCGATGTAGCAGTCCTCGCCCTGCGTGGCATAAGTGACGATGCGCCGCGCTATGGCACCCGCCACCTGGCGCACCAGTATCTCCTGCCCGTCGAGCGTTTCGATAACGATGGTCGAGCGTTCGTTCTCGGTACTTGCCTTGGGCAACCATGCCTTCTTGTAATTACCCCGCTGGTGGAAAACCTTCTTCACGCGGCCATCCACCGGATACCAGTTGGCATGCACGTTCGTAATGCTCATGAAAATGGAAATCATCAGCCGCCGGTCGTGAAAGTACTCACATTCATCCGCTTCTTCCACCACCACGATTTTCCCGTCGGCCGGCGCCACTACCGTGCCCTCCGTAGCGCCCGAAAAAATACGTATGGGGCAACGGAAGAAGTTGAGCATAATGCCATAAAGAACAGCACTGGCCACCAAGAAAAAAGTGAAGAAATAAGCATTACCCGGTATGAAGTAAACCAATATGTTCAGCAATAGCAATAAGAAAAAAGCCACCATCAGGATGTTTGTACCTTCCCGGTGGATCCTTATCTTCTTCAGCTTAGTTAGTTGAGTCATAGCAAGGGGGTTCGATTTCCTCAAGGCATTTTTTTAACGCACAAAAGTACTGCATTTTTCTATATCGGCCAAAGAATTGCCCGAAAAAGGGGGTGTTTATAACTTTTTCGCCGGCACTTCCGCACAAAGTCGCAGAGTTTTCCATACCTTTGGCACGCCGCTTTTTCCGAAAAGGAGCAGTACTTTCGGGGAAAAGTGGCAGCACTTTTCCCAACAGGTTGCGGCACTTTTAATTATGAGAGACTTCGTACATCTTCACGTCCATTCGCAGTATTCACTCTTAGACGGGCAAGCGTCCGTAAAAGGGCTGGTTGACAAAGCCATAGCCGACGGAATGCGGGGCATAGCCCTTACGGATCACGGCAATATGTTCGGCGTAAAAGAATTTTGGAACTACGTAAAAAAGAAAAACGCCGACATCAGCGACCCGGAGAAGCGCTTCAAACCCATCATCGGCTGCGAGATGTACGTAGCCAACCGCAGCTTTCGCCAAAAACAGAGCGGCCTCGACATAGGCGGCTACCACCTTATCGTACTTGCCAAGAACGAAATCGGCTACCACAACCTCATAAAACTCGTATCGCGCGCATGGACGGAAGGATTCTACCGCCACCCGCGCACCGACCGCGAGGAACTCGCCCACTACCGCGAAGGCCTCATCGTAGCCTCCGCCTGCCTCGGCGGCGAAGTACCCCGCAAGATTACCGCAGGCAAGCTCGACGAAGCCGAAGAAGCCATCGAGTGGTACCAGAAGACCTTCGGCGAAGACTACTATCTGGAGCTCCAACGCCACAAAGCCACTGCCAAACGCGCCAACTACGAAGCCTATCCGCTGCAGCAGATAGTCAACAAGCAGCTCATCGAGTACTCGAAAAAGTACGGGATCAAGCTCATTTGTACCAACGACGTGCACTTTCTCAACGAAGAGAACGCCGAAGCGCACGACCGCCTTATCTGTCTGAGCACAGGCAAAGACCTGAACGACGAGAAGCGCATGATGTACACCAAACAGGAGTGGATGAAAACCACCGAAGAGATGAACCGTCTGTTCGAAGACGTGCCCGAAGCCCTCGACGGCACGGTGGAAGTCTGCAACAAGGTGGAACATTACAGCATAGACCACGCCCCAATCATGCCGACCTTCGCCATTCCTGCCGATTTCGGCACGGAAGAAGAATACCGGCAGCGCTTCACCGAAGAAGAACTCTACAACGAATTTACACAAGACGAGCACGGAAACACCGTTTTAAGCCCTGAAGAAGGAAAAAAGAAAATCCTCCGGCTGGGCGGATACGACAAGTTGTACCGAATCAAGCTCGAAGCCGACTATCTGAAGAAGCTGACTTTCGAAGGGGCCCGCACCCGTTACGGCGAAACGCTCTCCAACGAGATAAAAGAGCGCCTCGATTTCGAATTGTACATCATGAAAACGATGGGATTCCCGGGCTATTTCCTCATTGTGCAGGACTTCATCAACGCCGCCCGCAACCAGTTGGGCGTATCCGTAGGCCCGGGACGAGGCTCCGCCGCAGGTTCTGCCGTAGCCTACTGCCTGGGCATCACGCAAATCGACCCGATTCAGTACGATTTGCTGTTCGAACGTTTCCTGAACCCCGACCGCATCTCCCTGCCCGATATCGATGTCGACTTCGACGACGACGGGCGAGGCGAAGTACTGCGCTGGGTTACGGAAAAATACGGGCAGGAAAAAGTGGCACACATCATCACCTACGGCACGATGGCCACGAAGATGTCCATAAAAGACGTAGCCCGCGTGGAAAAACTCCCGCTTCCCGAGTCCGACCGCCTGGCCAAACTCATCCCCGACCGCTTGCCCGACGGCAAGAAAATCAATCTGAAAAACTGCATCGCCGCAATACCCGAACTCCAAGACGCCTGCAACTCGTCCGACGAGAAGGTACGCAACACGATGCTCTATGCGCAGATGCTGGAAGGAAACGTGCGGGGAACCGGCGTACACGCCTGCGGAACCATCATTTGCCGCGACGATATCACCGACTGGGTACCCGTCAGCACCGCCGAGGACAAGGAAAGCAAGGAAAAGATGCTGGTCACCCAGTACGAAGGCAGCGTCATTGAGGAAACGGGCCTCATCAAAATGGACTTTCTCGGGCTGAAAACGCTTTCAATCATCAAGGAAGCGCTGGCCAACATCAAGGAGCACACCGGAAAGGACATCGACATCGACCACATACCCATAGACGATCCCGACACATACCGCCTCTTCAGCGAAGGAAAGACCATAGGAACGTTCCAGTTCGAATCGGCCGGCATGCAAAAGTACCTGCGCGAACTCAAACCGACTACCTTCGAAGATCTCATAGCCATGAACGCTCTTTACCGGCCGGGCCCCATGGATTACATTCCGAGCTTCATCAATCGTAAGCACGGCCGCGAACCCATCCAGTACGACATCCCCATTATGGAAAAGTACTTGAAGGATACGTATGGAATTACCGTCTATCAGGAGCAAGTCATGCTGCTTTCGCGACTTTTGGCCGGCTTCACCCGCGGCGAGAGCGACACTTTGCGCAAAGCGATGGGAAAAAAGCTGCGCGACAAGCTGGACCACATGAAACCGAAGTTCATCGATGGCGGAAAAGCGAATGGCTATGACCCGAAAGTGCTGGAGAAAATCTGGGGAGACTGGGAGAAATTTGCCTCATACGCCTTCAATAAGAGTCACGCGACGTGCTACTCCTGGATCGCATACCAGACGGCTTATCTGAAAGCACACTATCCGTCGGAATTCATGGCCGCCAACTTGAGCCGGAACCTGAGCCGAATCGACGAACTCACCAAGCTGATGGACGAATGCAAGGCAATGGGAATCAAAGTACTCGGCCCGGATATCAACGAAAGCAACCTGAAGTTTACGGTCAATGCGCAGGGAGATATCCGCTTCGGACTGGGCGCCATCAAGAACGCAGGCGAGGCCGCCATGCAGGAAATCATAGAGAAACGCAAAAAAGACGGCCCCTACAAGGACATATACGACCTGGTCGAACGAGTTAACCTGACGGTTTGCAACCGAAAGATGATTGAATGCCTGGCATTGGCCGGGGCTTTCGACAGTTTCAAGAGCATCCGTCGCTACGAGTTCTTCAACACCAGCCAAAAAGGCGATTCCTTCAGCGAGCTTCTGGTGCGCTACGGGATGAAATACCAAAGCGACAAAGCCGCAAACCGCAACTCACTCTTCGGAGAAGACGAGGCAGTGGCCATCGCCCACCCCGCTATTCCCGCCGGGGAGGAGTGGAGCAGCCTAGAAGAGCTCAACAAGGAGAAAGAATACGTAGGCCTCTACCTGTCGGCGCACCCGCTCGACGAATACTCCGTCATACTTAATAATGTTTGCAACGCCCGAATGATCGATATCCAGCCCTTCACCCGACAAAGGAACCTCACCGCGCTGCCGGAAGGCGAGAGCCTTCGCCCGCTGGCCGCAGGGCAAGAGCTGAGTATGGGCGGGATTGTGACCAATGTCGTAGACCGGATTTCAAAAAACAACAATCCTTTCCTGATTGCCACGGTGGAAGATTACTCGGGGAGCGCTGAAATCGCACTTTTCGGGGAAGATTACGTGAAATTCAAGCCGTTTTTCATGCAGGGACTCTTCCTTTACATACGGGGAACCTTGCAAAGCCAGCGTTGGAACAAGGAAATGCTGGAATTGAAAATCACTTCTGTCGAACTGCTTCCCTCCATTTGCGACAAACTGATAGAGAAAATCACGATTGCCACGCCGCTTTCGCGCATAGAGGAGGCAGTAGCGTGCACATCGGCCTGCCCGGAGGGCGAAACAGCCCTCTCGTTCCAGATTACCGACGACCTATCGGAACATCATCCCCTGCAGACCCTTACGCTGACGGCGCGGCGACGGAAGATAAAGGTGGACCGGAAACTCGTGAAAATACTTCAGGAAAACCACTTCCTCTACGGCATCAACGAGAAAAGAGTGGCCGCGTCCTGACCCAATACTACCGCCACTTACCGCAAAACGATATAACTCAACCTATCTAAAAACTATACTATTATGGCACAGACTGTAACTCTTGACAACTTTGAGACCCTCGTGAACGCGCCCGCCGCAGTAATCGATTTCTGGGCAACCTGGTGCGGACCCTGCCGCCGCATTGCCCCGATTATCGAAGAGCTGGCCGCTGAATACGAAGGACGCGTAAACATCGCCAAGTGCGACATTGAGGAATGCGACGAATTGGCCGCGCGTTTCCACATCATGAGCGTGCCCACGCTGCTTTTCTTCAAGAACGGTCAAGTCGTCGACAAGCTGGTTGGCGCAGGAGGCAAAGACACTATCAAAGAAAAAATCGAAGCCTTACTCTAAAAAGGCCGGAGACATCACCGGAAAAAGGGCAGAGGGAACCAGGCGTTCCCCCTGCCCTTTTCTGTTGTTCAGCGGCGCGTTGGGATGACAAAAGTGCAAAGCTCCACCTGCTTGTTGCCCTGCATGATGCGTATGGAGAAAGTCGTTTTCCCGTCTTTCAGCTTGCGGTCGGCGTAGACGACCGAGGTGTAGCGCACACCTTTGCCGGGGCGCAGGTCGGCAACGGTAGCCGGCGTAGAGAAGCGGATGCGGCGGTTGTCGGAAACGATGACAGGCGTCAGCCCGTAGAGTGTCTTGTTTCCCCGGTTATACAGGGTGAAGACCAACTTGCAGCGCTCGCCCCGCTCGATACGTCCGTCGCGGTTCTCATCCAGGAAGCGCAGGTTTTCTATCTCCAGCCGCCCCACTCTGCGCGAAGGGGCAGGAGTACGGCGGTTGTATTCGTCTACATCGCGCTCCCGCTCATAGTAGACCTCGTCGTCCTTGCGGCGGTCGTCGTCGTCCCTTCCGTCCGCGCGCTCGGAGCGCGGCGCGGTGATGGCGCTCCCCAGCGCTCCCCCGGCCAGCATGCCCACCAGCGTGCCTGCGTCAGACCCCCTCGGGCCGCCCATCAGGCCGCCAATACTCGATCCGAGCATGCCGCCCATCGTGCCGCCCAGGTACGTACCCATCATCTGCCGATCAGTGCATCCGCTGCAAAGAAGCAGAGCAACGAGCGAAAAAACGGCCACTCTCTTCATAATTGTTTCCTCCTTTCTTTTTCCCTGTTCAGACGCCGTAGCGCGGCACTCCATACTCGCGGGCCGAGAGGGAGAGGGGCGTCACGCGCCAGACAACCACGTTGCGCACCGCCGGGTCGCCATAGGAGACGGCGGCCGAGGTGTAGTGCTTCATCAGCACATCGAGGCACCGGCGCTTCTCGTCGAGCGCCTCGGGAAAGTCCACCGTGCCGCGCACGATGAGGCTTTCGGCCTTCATCCGGTAGCTGCAGCCTACGCCTTCGTCCTGATACATCAGCTCGTTGCGCACGCTCAGCGTGAGGCAGATGCGCGAATCGGCGCGCAACCGCTCCAGGGCACTGTGCTCCGGCCCGGAATGGAGGTAGAAGTACTGCCCGTCGTAGCCGAAGTTCATGGGGAAAGCGTAGGGCGCACCCTCGCTGTCCACTACCGCGGCGAAACAAATGGGCGACTTTTCAATCAGGGAGCGTATGCGCTCCGTTTCGTATATAGGGAATGTTTTCATCTTTTCACTTGGGTCTTTTTCAAAAAACAGGCAAGGCTTCCGGCGCAAAGTGCCGGCACTTTTGCGCCGGAGCGGCAGGGCTCAGTCGGCCAGGGTGAAGTCCAGTTGTTTTTTCTCCAGGTTGGCCCGGGCCACTTGTATGCGTATCGGGTCGCCCAGGCTGTACTTCTTGTGCGTGCGGCGCCCGATGAGGCAGTAGTTCTTCTCGTCGTATTCGTAGAAATCGTCGTCCAAGTCCCGCATCGGCACCATGCCTTCGCACTTGTTCTCGTTGATTTCCACGTAAAGCCCCCACTCGGTCACTCCGGAAATCACCCCGTCGTAGACCTCGCCGAGGCGGTCTTT
This sequence comes from Bacteroidaceae bacterium, assembly GCA_050946375.1. Lineage (GTDB taxonomy): Bacteria > Bacteroidota > Bacteroidia > Bacteroidales > Bacteroidaceae > UBA1794. The sequence goes on from JBMNUT010000002.1 coordinate 222,413, forward strand.
CATGAATTCCACCTGCTTGTACTTGATGGAAGCCCGCTCGGCCTGCGCCGCGAGCTGCTCCATGTCGGAGCTGTGCTTGCAGAGCTCCTCGTATTTGGCCTTCGACACGTTGCGGCCGCCCTGCTGGTAGCGCGTCAGGAGGCGGTGGACCATCGTGTCGGGATAGCGGCGTATGGGCGACGTGAAGTGGGTATAATAGTCGAAAGCCAGGCCGTAGTGCCCGATGTTGTCCGTCGAATAACGGGCTTTCTGCATGGCCCTTATCGAAACCGTCTCCACCAGATTCTCCTCCGGCCTGCCGTGTACGTCGGCCATCAGCTCATTGATGGAGCGCGAGATGTCGCGGTTGTTGCCCGTCACCTTGAGCTTATAGCCGAAGCGGCTCACCAGTTGCGCCAGATTGCCCAGCTTCTCCGGGTCGGGCTGCTCGTGTATGCGGTAGGGGAACACCTTGGGTTTGCGCCCTTTGGGCACGATGGCCACCGACTCGGCCACGGTGCGGTTGGCCAGAAGCATGAACTCCTCCACCAGTTTGTTCGCGTCTTTCGACTCCTTGAAGTAGACGCTCAGCGGCTTTCCCGTCTCGTCTATCTCGAAGCGCACCTCCACGCGGTCAAAATTGAGCGAGCCGTTGGCAAAACGGCGGGCGCGCAACTTCTTGGCCAGTGCGTCGAGCTGCAGGATTTCCTCCGCATAATCGCCCTTTTTCGTCTCGATGCGCTCCTGGGCTTCCTCGTAGGTAAAGCGGCGGTTGCTGCGTATTACGGAGTGAACGATGCGGGAGGAATGCACCTGAGCCTCGTCGTCCAGCTCGAAGACGGCCGAGTAAGTCAGTTTTTCCTCATCGGGACGGAGCGAACAGATGAAGTTGCACAGCCGTTCGGGCAGCATGGGCACCGTGCGGTCTACGAGGTAAACCGAAGTTGCGCGCTTCATTGCTTCCTTATCGATGACACTTCCTTCCGTAACATAGTGGCTTACGTCGGCAATGTGTACGCCCACTTCCCAAAGCCCGTTGGGCATTTTGCGCAGGGAGAGCGCATCGTCGAAGTCTTTGGCATCGCGCGGGTCGATGGTGAAGGTCGTAATTTCCCGAAAGTCTTCCCGCCGTGCGATTTCTTCGGCCGTGATTTCAGCAGGGATGCGCTCCGCGGCTTTCTCTACCTCTGCGGGATAGCTGTAAGGAAGGCCGAATTCGGCCAGAATCGCGTGCATTTCCGTCGTGTTGTCGCCCGCTTTTCCCAGTATGTCCACCACTTCTCCGATGGGGTTCTTCGCCTTGTCGGGCCAAGTGGTAACGCGCACGACGGCTTTGTCGCCGTTTTTGCCGCCTTTGAGCTTGTCTTTCGGGATAAATATGTCGTTGGCCAGCGTACGGCTCTCGGTGACGAGGAAAGCATAGCCGTGCGAAACGTCGAGCGTGCCGACGAACGTGTCGTTTGCCCGCTGCAGAATCTCCACAACCTCACCCTCCGGCTGCCGGTCCTTGCGGCGCGCGAAGCAGGCCACGCGCACCTTGTCGTTGTTCATGGCGTGTGCCGAGTTGCGTTCCGCTATGAATATCGGCTCTCCGCCGCCGTCCGGCAAAAAAGAGTTCTTCCCGTTGCTCTTGCGCACGAAGGTCCCGGTCATTTCCTGCTCGCACGACTGGTAGCGATAGGCGCCGTCCTGGGCCACAAGGAAGCCTGCATCGGCGATTTCGTCGAGCAGTTCGCGGCACATCATGCGCTGCGTCTGCGTACGCAGCCCCAGCGAGCGGTAGACTTGCTTGGGGGAATAGACTTCGGAGCGGTTCCTTTGGAAAAAATCAAGCACCAGGCAGGCCATGTCGCTGCGTTTCATCGGACGGGAAGACTTGGATTTCTTCCCTGTTCCCTTTTTCTCTTTTTTTTTTTTTGCCATAGCTGTAAAGGGTTTTGTTCGGGGGCGACGGGAGAAAAGCACTCCCGCTTATCGGTTACGAAATTAGGTAAAACATCCGGCTTCGGCAAATAATGCCGCGGCAAACTACGGCACAAAACCGAAAATAATCCGTCCCGCCCGCCGCAAAGCCCGGGCAGAGGGCGGAAAAAGCCTTGCCGCTTTTCGCAAGAAGCCTTGCTGCTTTTTCCCGAAAGCCTTGCAGGAAAAGCCTGCGAGCCGCAACACTTTTTCCGGACACTGCCGCATCTTCTGCCGCACGATTGCCCGCCGTCCCGTTTTTATTGCCTATCTTTGCTTCGCAATAGCTATTTGCATTTCTTTTTTCCAACCCCCTAATACTCGCTTATGAGACCTATCTTTTTCCTCAGCAGCCTGCTGCTTGCCGCCGGACTGGCCTCGTGCGGCACACACCGGCAGAGCGCTTCTACCGTAAACTACCCCCTGGAGCCCATGCCGGCCGTTCATAAACCTCTGCCGGAGAACTCCGTTCCCATGGGAGACGCGAGCACTTTCGAAGAAGTCAAGCTGGACTTGCCCATCACCGAAGGGCCGTATCAGCCGACGTGGAGCTCCATCGAGGCCAATTACCCCGGCACGCCGCAATGGTTGCGCGACGCCAAGTTCGGAATATGGGTACACTTCGGGCCGCAATCGGCCGGAGAGAGCGGCGACTGGTATGCCCGCCGGCTCTACATCCAGCGGACATCGGCACACAAGAACCACCTGAAAAAATACGGGCACCCCTCCGAAGTGGGCTACAAGGAGGTGCTCCACGACTGGAATCCCGAGAAGTTCGACCCGAAACAGCTGGTGGAAATCTACAAGGACGCAGGCGCCCGCTTCCTCATCATACAAGGCGTGCACCACGACCAGTACGACATGTGGGACTCCAAGTACCAGCCCTGGAACTCTACCCGCATAGGTCCCCGCCGCGACTTCCTGCGCGAATGGGAAAAGGCGGCCCGCAAGGCCCACATGCGCTTCGGCATTACCTTCCATCACGAGTACTCCTGGTGGTGGTGGCAGACGGCTTTCCAGAGCGACACGGAAGGCGACATGGCCGGAGTGCCCTACGATGGAAATCTGACGCTGGCCGACGGCCAAGGAAAGTGGTGGGAAGGGCTCGACCCGCGCTACCTCTACGGCATAAACCTACGGGAGTATGATGACGTGGCCCGGGCCGCCAACACAGACTGGTCGCCCCCGCATCCGGGAATCTTTACCCGACATCTGGACTTCGCCAAGTGGTACGCCAAATGGTGGGCACTGAGAATGATGGACGCCATCGACAAATACGAACCGGACTTCATCTATACCGACGGAACGGACCAACAACCGTTCAGCGGCGCAGGCACCGGCACGGGTTACAAGTGCGACGCCATGCAGCGGGTGATGGCCGATTTCTACAACCGCACCCTGGCCCGTAAGGGAGTGATGGATGCTTTCAGCATAGTCAAGTTCCGGAAGACGACAAACGGCACGGTCAATACGTGCGAGACTGCCATCCCTGCCGACATCAAGACCGACCAGGCGTGGATAGCCGAGACGCCCGTAGGCGATTGGTTCTACGCGCCCGACTTTGTCTACAGCGCCGATGCCGTAATACGCTACCTGCTTGAAATCGTGGCACGCGACGGCGCGTTCGGTCTCTGCATCCCCATCGCGCCCGACGGCGCATTGGACGAGGCCTGCATCAGCATGCTTTCGGAAATAGGCGAATGGATGCGCATCAATGGCGAAGGCATCTACGGCAGTTCCGCCTGGCAAGTCCTGGGCGAGGGAGCCGACGGCAAGCTCAACACCCTGCCCGGAGGCCGGATAGGGCAGTACCAGGCCGAACATCGCTTCCACAATTCCGACTTCCGCTTTACCGCAGGCAAGGACGGGACGCTCTACGCCTGGTGCATGACGGTGCCGCAAGCGGGCGACCGCCTCGTGATTACGTCGCTGGGCACCGCCAGAGGGCTGCTGAACCGGCAAGTGACCGACGTAAAACTGATGGGGGCAAAGGAAAAAATCGACTGGAAGATGACGCCCGAAGGACTGGAAATCGTCTACCCCGCTACTGCATCGCTCAAGACGGCCGTAGGGTTCAAAATCATTTGCGACTGAGCCAAGGGGGCGAACAAGTACCCCTTGACGCAGTTTCCCCCAAGCGGGTGCCTCTACCGACGCACCAGCTTTTTTCATGAGCGCCGCATCCGCCCGCGAAAAGCGGCAAGGCTTTTTGCAAAAAGTCCCGCCCGTTTTCCCGAAAAGCCTTGCCCCCTTTCGTCGCAACGCCCTGCACTTCTTGGGGAGAAATTCGAGGCTTTCCGTTTTTAATGCGTATCTTTGCCCGATATTTATGCCCCTATGAACTCGAAAGGTTCCGTACTCATCACCGGCGCGAGCGGCTTCATCGGCCACCGCCTTGTCTCTCTTCTCCGCGAAGAGGGCTACGCCGTGTGGGCAGGGGTGCGGGCCACGAGCGCGACAGCCTCGCTGGAACAGGAAGGGGTACGCCTGTGCCGGCTCGACATGGACAGCCCCGAGCGGCTGAAGGCACAGCTGGCCCGGCACAAAGAGGAGCATGGCGCATGGGACTACGTAGTGCATGCCGCCGGAGTCACCAAGACTACGCACAAGAAGGACTTCGACCGCGTCAACTTCGGCAATACCGTTTCGCTCGTGACCGCCCTGCAGGAGAACGCGATGGTGCCGCGCAAGTTCGTATTCATCAGCTCCCTCAGCGTCTACGGCCCCCTGCACGAACGCGACGGCCTGCCCTTCTGCAGCACGACCGACCGCCCCGCGCCCAACACGGCCTACGGCCGCAGCAAGCTCCGCGCAGAAGAATACCTGAAAGAGCTGGGGGCAACGTTCCCCTCCGTCATACTCCGCCCCACCGGAGTCTACGGCCCGCGCGAGCGGGACTACTACCTGATGGCCAAAAGCGTACAGCGGCACATCGACGTAGCCGCCGGATTCCGGCCGCAGGTGCTCACCTTCATCTATGCCGACGACGTGGTGCAGGCCGTTTCCCTCGCCCTGCAGCGACCGGTGCCCCCCGCTTCGGTCTACGACCTGAGCGACGGCCAGGAATACACCTCGTCCGACTTCTCCCGACTCCTGCAGAAAGAACTGCATACGAGCCGCCTCCTGCGCATCTGCCTCCCCCTCTGGGCACTTTGGGCCGCATCGCTCGTCGCACAGGCCTGCGCCCGACTGACCAGACAGGCTTCCACGCTCAACTTAGACAAGTACCGAATTATGAAACAACGCTCCTGGCGATGCGATATCAGCCCGGCCAAGCACGATTTGGGCTACCGCCCGCGCTATCTTCTGCCCGAGGGAGTAAAGAAAACCATTGAGTGGTATAAAAAAGAAAGATGGCTTTAGACATATTCCGCAAGATCGAAGCGCCAAAAGGACTGTTTGCCGTGGAAAAAGCCACGGTGGTCTACGCGCTTTTCACCACCCTCGTCATCATTTGCTCCTGGGGAGAAATGGCCGACCCCGGCCGCCTCTTGTGGGGGCGCCTCCAGATTTTGGGCGCGACGGTAATACTTATGCTGCTTTACCGCCTCTATCCGTGCAAACTCACGACCTATCTGCGCGTCATCATACAACTTTCCTTCCTGATATACTGGTATCCGGACACTTTCGAGCTGAACCGCCACCTGACCAACCAGGACCATATTTTCGCCGGCCTTGAGCAACGGCTCTTCGGATGCCAGCCGGCTGTGATTTTCTCCGAGACTTTTCCTTCGAAGTGGGTGAGTGAGCCGCTAAACCTGGGCTATTTTTTCTATTACCCCATGATGTTTATCGTAGGGACTTTCATTTTTCTGAAAAAGTTCGACTGGTTTGAGCGATGGTCTTTCGTTTTAGCCGCATCGTTCTACACCTATTATACAATCTACCTCTTCCTTCCCGTCGTAGGCCCGCAGTTTTATTTTCCCGTCATAGGGTGGGACAACGTAGAGGCCGGCGTTTTTCCCCAAGTAGGCCGTTATTTCGACTACCACCCCGCCCTTCCTCCCGGCGAGCACGGGGAGTGTGGCTTTTTCTGCTCCATGGTCGAGCTGTCGCAGCAGCTGGGCGAGCGCCCCACGGCGGCGTTTCCCTCGTCGCACGTAGGGATTTCCACCCTGCTGATGCTCATCTCTGCCCGATTGAGCCGCAACCTTTTCTGTTTCCTCCTCCCCTTCTATCTGCTGCTCTGCACCGCAACGGTCTACATACAGGCACATTACCTGATTGACGCCATAGCCGGATTCTTTTCCGCCTTCGTCATTTACTTCATCATCACGTTCATTTATAAATACTACTTCGCCACGCCCCTCTTCGGCGCGACCTCCCTGCCGAAAAGCCGCAGCGCTTCTCTCCAAAAGTGCCTCGCCTTTTCAGAAAAGTGCAGGGACTTTTCGGCCGAAGCCCCGCAACTTACGGCCGACGGGAGCGCCACAAGGGCAAAAGCGGACTTAAGCAAGACTGACAACAAGGACCAACAATCCTAAAAAACCAATAAAACCATGAACTTCTTCAACCGTACCATCCGTATCGCCCTGCTTGCCCTTGCCACAACGGGCAGCAGCGCCTGGGCACAAGACCTCTGCCTGCATCTCAATCCGGCACAAGGCGTTGCAGGCACAACCACCCTGCCCCTGACCACAACCGACGGCACCGCCACGGCACAGCTCCTCAACGGAGCCACCCTCGTAGAGGTGGAAGACTGCAAAGTCGTAGCCCTCGGCAGCCAGAACGGCTACGTAAACCTCGGCGAAGAGGCAGGCAAAATGGCCTCGACCCTATCCGACTTTACGCTCCACATGAAAGTCTACATCCCCAACACGGCCGACATTTCCGGCGCCGGCAACTTCCTTTGCTGCTTTGCCACGGCAGAAAACGCCGGCGACAGAGGCTCGGGCTACTTCTTCCTCAGCGCCAAGGAGAGCCGCTACGCCATTTCCCGCACAAACTGGAGCGGGGAAACGAGCACCGGCTCGCAGGGCACCCTCGAAAAGGGAAGCTGGCAGGCGCTGACCGTCGTGCAAAGCGGGACAAAGCTCAGCCTCCGCATCAACGGGCGGCAGGTGGCTTCCGTCGACGATTGCAGCCTCACGCCCGGAGACCTGGGCACTTTGCCCTACTGCTGGCTGGGCCGTTCGTGTTACTCCACGGACTCTTACCTGAAAGAGGCCATGATTGCCGACTTCCGCCTGTATGACGGCGTACTTTCCGCCGCCGCCATCAGCGAACTGGAGGCAGAGACGGCCCAACTGGATGCAGTGGCCACGCAACTGGAACTGGCCTATCTGACGGAAAACGCCCTGCCCGAGCGCGTAGAGCGCTACACCCAACTGCCCACCACGGCAGGCGACGCTACCATAACCTACACCTCCGACCGTCCCGACCTAATCTCCCCGCAGGGCGTAGTGCGCTGCCCCGAAGCCGAAGAAGGCACGGTTGAGGCACACGTGCAGGCCACTTTCAGCCTGGACGGCAGCAGCCTGACGAAAGACTTCACGCTGGAAATTGCCCCCATCAGCGGCGAACGCAGCGGATACACTGCCTATCTTTTCGTCTACTTCATAGGCAACTCGCCCAGCCAGGAGCAGATTTACTACGCACTCAGCTACGATGGCTTCAACTACACACCGCTCAACGGCGGAAACCCCGTCATCGGCGCCGACTCCATTGCGCTGAAACACTCGGTGCGCGACCCGCATATCCTGCGCGGCGAGGACGGAATGTTCTACATGGTGCTCACCGACATGCGCTCGGCCGAGGGCTGGTCGTCGAACGACGGCCTCGTCCTGATGAAGTCGCCCGACCTCATCCACTGGACCCATACGGCCATCGACTTCCCCACGCAGTGGCCCGACCGCTTCGACCGCAACACGCTGACGCAAGTGTGGGCGCCGCAAACCATCTACGACCCAGCATCCGGCCGATACGTAGTCTACTACTCCATCGGCGAGCAGGGGCAGCACTATAAAATCTACTACTCCTACGCCAACGAGGACTTCACCGAACTCACGGAACCCGCCGTGCTCTACGACCACGGGGCCAACACCATCGACGGCGACATCGTAGTCGACGCCGAAGGAGTCTACCACCTTTTCTTCAAGACCGAAGGCGAAGGCAACGGAATACAGCAGGCTACGGCTCCGTCGCTCTTCGGTCCGTGGACGGCGGAGGGGCGCTATTTGCAGCAGACCAGCGTCGCCGTGGAAGGATCGGGCGTCTTTCCGCTGATTGATGCGCAGGAATGGGTGCTGATGTACGACTGTTATACCTCGGGATACTACCAATTCTGCACAAGTCCCGACCTTTATAACTTCACGTGGGTAGCCGACACACGGACGAGCGGCGCCTTCACCCCGCGCCACGGCACGGTCATCCCCATTACCGCCGCCGAACAGCGGGCACTCACCACGCAATGGCCGGGAACCCAGTTCGACATCGTGCCCGAGTTCATAGCCACCGGCATCGAAGCCCCGCAGGCCGCCGGCGAAAGCCGCACCGTGAGCAACCGCAGGTACTACGACCTGAACGGCGTGGCCCTGCCGCAAGAGAAGGCAACCGCCGCAGCGGGCTACTACATCGAGCAGACGGAATACACCGATGGACAGACGGAAAGCCACATCCGCCTGCAGTCCGGCAGATAATATCCCCCGCGGAAACCTAAAAAATCGCAGGCACTTTTCTCGGAAAGTGCCTGCGCTTTTTTCATAAAGTCCCAGGGCTTTTGCCCGAACCAGGCTACCGCACCGCGATTTTCCCCGTGGAGAGTACCGCATTGTCCTTGCCACTCCGCACCTGCACCAGGTAGATTCCGGCCGGAAGCGACGAGAGATCGGCCGATTCGCCCGAGAACTCCAGGACTTTCGCGCCCTCCTCCGTGAAAAGTGCCGTGCGGCAATCACTCCCGCCCTGCATGGGCAACTCCACCGTGATCCGCTTCTCGTCCGGAAAATAGCGCACTTCCGCCTCCGGGGAGGCCGCCTCCCCCGACACGTTCCCTATGCCCCACGGGTAATTTTCCTCCTCACCCATAAGGCAATCCTCTATGTCCCAAGGATAAACGTCCCATGGGAAATCCCAAATATAGCGTTCCTTATCCTCAAATTGCAACCTACCTACAATAGGATCAAAGTAAGACAGCAAGAAATGATCCCCTGCCGTCGGGAGCACGGAGACGGGGAAAAATAGCGAACTACCGGCATAATCAAAATATTGGCTGTTATAAAGATCGTAGTTTACGCCGTCCAGCCCCCTGTAATGGTAGGCATTTACCGGCACGCCTCCCATGTCTTTTACCGTGATGTCCTCAATGCAGATACGGAAAGCCTCGCCGGGAAAAGCATACCTTGCATAATAGGGCACCACCAGCGCCAGCGTGTCCCCAGGTTGCGCATTGAAAATGTAAAGCAAGTCCAAGGTCCCTGTCTCCGGATTGCGAACGTAGACGGAATCTCCCTTGCAGTGGACATAGAAGCAGTCCATATAAGTAAAAGTAGGATCAGCCCCGTCCCGGTATATATCGACACGATTTCTCGTAATCTTCCGCATGGGCAAGTCGCTGAACAGCGTGTCTTTCACACATTCCATGAGAATAAATCCATCCCCTACTATGCCCCGGATATCCCGGTCGAAGTAGCACCATTTCGCGCCAATCGGGGCAAATTCCCAACCGGCGGAGGTCTTCCAATCGGACTGCGCCTGCGCACTGAAAGAAAGCAATGCGCAGAAACTCCATAAAATGACTCTTTTCATCTGATTCATACGGATGTAATTTTGTTGTAACACTAAAGTATTATTGTTTAATATTAGTTCGCTTTCAAACGTTTCTGCTTTCAATTTTTCCGCCGCAAATATAGAAAAAAAAGAAATGAAAGTAGTATATACACAAAAAGCATAGCTATCCGGGCTGACATGCACCCGCTTCCGGGAAAATTGAGGGAAACTTCTCCCGCCCGACCGTGCTTCTTTCCCTGCAAACGGCCTCGCCGGCCGGCTTATTCCCCTCGGGGTAGGCAAAAACCGCGCAGGCACTTTCCGCGGAAAGTGCCTGCGCTTTTTTCATAAAGTCCCGGGGCTTTTGCCCGAACGGGGCTACGGTTTCGTCAGAAAGGACGGCTGGCGCGCGCAAGGAGGAGCGCGTCGAGCGTTGTCATGGCCGCCATGGCTTCCACGATGGGCACGGCGCGGGGCAGGACACACGGGTCGTGACGGCCGCGCATGGTGAGCATCGCGGGCCGGCCGGCGGCGTCGACCGTCTGCTGTTCCCGCAAGACGGTGGCCACGGGCTTGAAGGCTACGGTGAAATAGATGTCCTCGCCGTTGGTAATGCCGCCCTGGATGCCGCCGCTGTGGTTGGTGAGCGTGCGGATACGACCGTCGCGGTTGACGAAAAGGTCGTTCAGTTCCGAGCCGCGCTTGTCGAGATTCTGGCAGATGTCGCCATACTCGAAGCCCTTTGCGGCGTTGATGGAAAGCATGGCCGAAGCCAGACGGGCGTGGAACTTGTCAGCCACCGGCTCGCCCAGCCCCACCGGACAACCGGAAATGACGCACGTAATGCGCCCGCCCACGGTGTCGCCGTCGCCTTTCACCTGCCGGATGAGCTCCGCCATGCGGGCGGCCATGGCCTCATCGGGGCAGCGTACGGGGTTGTTCTCCCGCTGGTCGAGGTCGTAGTCGCGATAGCTTCCCTCCAGCGCCAACGGGCCTACCTGCGAGGTGTAGGCCTTGATTTGGATGCCGGACGCCTGCAGGGCCAGCTTGGCCAGTGCCCCGCCGACGACGCGGCTTATCGTCTCCCGCGCCGATGAGCGGCCTCCGCCGCGATAGTCGCGCAGGCCGTATTTCTGCGTGTAGGTATAGTCGGCATGCGAGGGGCGGAACTTGTCGGCCACATTGGCGTAGTCGGCCGAGTGATGGTCGGCATTGCGCACGAGGAAGCCTATGGGGCAACCCGTACTCCGGCCTTCGAACACGCCCGAGAGCAGCTCCACCCGGTCGGTTTCCTTGCGGCTCGTGGTGAGGGTGCTCTGCCCCGGACGCCGGCGGTCGAGCTCTTTCTGTATAAAGTCTTCGTCTATCTGGATTCCGGCCGGCAACCCGTCGACAATTCCGCCCACGGCAGGGCCGTGCGACTCGCCGAAGGTGGTCAGCCGGTACAACGTTCCAAACGTATTGCCCATCCGAATCAGTCTCCTTCCTCCTCTTCGCAGTTTCCGTACTCCAAGGCTGCTTCGACCACGAAGAGCAGGTCTTCCGGGTCGAACTTGCCGATTCCCTCGCGGGCAGCCGTCTCGGCCAGATGCCGGGCCAGGGCTTCCTGGTCAATCTCGATGCACCCGTCTTCGTCGGGCTCCTGGTCGAGCAGGCCGGAGGTGGCGTAGTACTCTACGAGCACGTCGAGAAAATAATAAAGGTCATCGTCCGTAAACTTAGTCTTCAGCTCCTGCGGAAGATAATCGCGCATGAAGGCCACGGTGCGTGCGTCCTCTTCTTCGTCTTTTAAGTAGTCTTCGTTGAATTCCATAAGGCGTTTCGTTATTTTTAGCTACGGGCCTGAAGGCAATGGCGCACAGCCCGCGGGAACAAAGGTAAGCAATCCCCCCGAAAGGGGGAAGCCCGATGCGGGAAAAGCGCTGCATTTTTCCGCAAAAAGTGCCGGCACTTTCCGCAGAGCGCCCCGCCCCTTTTTCCGAAAGGCGGCTGCCCCGTCGCGGAACAGGGCCGCCCCGTCACGAAGACGGCGGCCCACCATCTCCCCCAATCCGGTATCCGCACAAAAAAAAAGCGGGCAACCTCTCCTCCGATAGGCCCCCGCTTTCCCCCTGGGAAAGGGCAAAAAACAGCCCCTCCCTGCGGCACAGAATCCACAGGGAGGGGCCTGATTCGCCGCCTGCCGGCAGGCCAAAAGGCGGCCGGCGGCAAGGCTGTTTACTTCAACTTGCCCAGCGCTTCGCCGATACGGCGGAAGGCTTCGCGCAGATTGTCGTCGCTCGTGGCGTAAGACATGCGCACGTAATCGTCGTCACCGAAGGCCACTCCGGCTACGCACGCTACATGAGCTTCGTTCAACAGGTAGAGGGCCAGGTCGAGCGAACCGCCGATTTTGCTGCCGTCGAGAGCGGTTTTTCCGAAATACGAGGAGCAACGGGGGAAGATGTAGAACGCGCCTTCAGGCTCGTTGCACTCCAGTCCGGGAATCTCCTTGAGCAACTGCATCACCAGCTCGCGGCGGCGTGCGAATGCCTTGCCCATTTCGACCACTGCCGTCTGGTCGCCGTTGAAAGCCTCCTCGGCAGCCTTCTGGGCGATGCTGCACGGTCCGGAAGTGTACTGCCCCTGGAGCTTGTTGCAGGCCTTGACCAGCCATTCCGGCCCGGCCAAAAAGCCGAGACGGTAGCCCGTCATGGCGTAAGCCTTGGATACTCCGTTGATAATGGCCACGCGATCCTTGATTTCAGGGAACTGCGCAATGCTCTCGTGGCTGCCCACGTAGTTGATGTGCTCGTAGATTTCATCGCTGAGCACGATGATTTGCGGATGTTTCGCCAACACATCGACCAGGGCGCGCAGCTCCTCTTTGCTGTACACGCCGCCCGTCGGGTTCGAAGGCGAGCAGAGAATCAGCGCTTTCGTGCGCGGAGTGATGGCTTGCTCCAGCTGTTCGGCCGTCATCTTGAAGTTCTGTTCCAGACCGGTCTTGACAATTACACATTTCCCTTCAGCCAAAATCACCATTTGCTCGTAACTTACCCAATAAGGTGCGGGGATAATCACCTCATCACCCGGATTTATCATGCAAAGAATGGCGTTGCAGACACTTTGCTTGGCACCATTGGAGCAAATGATCTGCTCCGGTTTGTAATCCAAGCCGTTTTCACGTTTCAACTTACCGGCAATTGCCTGACGCAGGCTCATGTATCCCGGAACGGGGGAATAGAATGAATAGTTTTCGTCGATGGCTTTCTTCCCGGCAGCCTTAATATTGTCGGGAGTGAAGAAGTCGGTCTCACCCACGCTGAGGTTGATTACGTCGATACCTTGAGCCTTCAGCTCATTGCTCTTCTGCGACATGGCCAAAGTGGCGCTTGGCGCAAGATTGTTCAGACGGTCTGATACTTGATTCATCTTCGGGTTATTTTAAAAAACAGATTAGTTATTTCGTTATTCGCCTTACTTCTTGAAATGAAGCGTATGCCCCATACGTTCCTTTTTGGTGCGCAGGTAACGCTCGTTGTAGGGGTTCGGAGTGATTTCGATGGACACATTTTCCACAATCTCCAGTCCGTAGGCCTCAAGTCCTATGCGTTTCACCGGATTATTCGTGAGTAAGCGCATTTTGCGCACCCCTATTTCGCGCAAGATTTCCGCTCCTACGCCATAGTCCCGCTCGTCTGGGTCAAAGCCCAGGTGGATATTGGCATCGACCGTATCGAATCCTTCCTCTTGCAGCTTGTATGCTTTGATTTTATTCATCAGTCCGATGCCGCGCCCCTCTTGATTCATGTAGACAAGCACGCCTTTTCCGGCTTTCTCAATCTCTTCGAGCGCTTTGTGGAGCTGGTCGCCGCATTCGCAGCGCATGGAACCGAAAATATCGCCTGTCACGCAGGACGAATGCACCCGTACGAGTATCGGTTCGTCCGGCTCCCAATGGCCTTTGATGAGGGCCACGTGCTCCAAACCGTTGGACAACTGGCGGAAAGGTATGAGGCGGAAATGACCGTAACGCGTGGGCATGTCGACTTCCACGCCGCGTTCTACCAGACTCTCCTGCCGCAAACGGTAAGCGATCAAGTCCCGTATCGGAACGATGCGCATCCCGTAGCGCGCGGCCAGCTCCTTCAGCTGGGGCATGCGGGCCATTGTGCCGTCTTCGTTCATGATTTCTATCAGGGCCGCTGCCGGATAAAGCCCGGCCATGCGGGCCAGGTCGACTGCAGCCTCGGTATGTCCGGCCCGTTTCAGCACGCCTTTGTCCTGGGCATAGAGCGGGTTGATGTGGCCGGGACGGCCAAAGGTGGCAGGCGTACTGTGCGGATCGGCCAAAGCGCGGATGGTAGCGGCGCGGTCTTGCGCCGAAACGCCCGTCGTGCAGCCTTCCAGTTTGTCGACCGTCACGGTAAAAGGCGTTCCGAGTATAGAGGTGTTCTGAATTACCTGCCGCGGAAGTTCCAGTTCCTTGCAACGCTCCAGCGTAATCGGCGCGCACAAAACGCCCCGTCCATTCTGCAGCATGAAGTTCACCTTCTCGGGGGTTATCTTCTCGGCGGCTATGATGAAATCGCCTTCATTCTCGCGATCTTCGTCGTCGACTACGATGACGAATTTTCCGCACCGTATGTCCTCGATGGCTTCTTCGATATTTTGAATCAGTTCCGGGTTCATATTATTCGAATTTATAAGAGTTCTTTTTCTGTCAGTTCCTTGCCAAGTGTCGCTATGCGCTGCTCCAGCGAGCGGCTCACGCTGATGATTTGCTGCAAATCCTTATAGAGCCGACGCCGGTAGTTGTAGATACGGAAGTAAAGGAACAGTCCCACCGGGAAAACGATGCCCGCCGCGACATTCATCCACGGCCGGCGGAAGGGCGACTGATGGGCGTTGACTGCCAAAACCGGATAGCGGTTGAGCAATTCCAGCACCACTTTGTCGCGGCTGTTCCCCAGATTTTCCACAATGCGCTCCAGTTCGTCCGACAGGAGCTGTATCTTTTCGTCGTGCTCGGGGCGCTTCCACAGCTTCACGTAGTTCGGCAATTGATTCAGGCTGTGCTTTTCCAAATAATCGGCAGCACTTTCCCGCAAAAGCGGCAGCCCTTTTTCCAAAAGTCCCGCATAATCCGGGTCTTCTATGATGACTTCCTTGCGCATTACGTGGCGTTCTTCGCGCAAGCCCAGCAACCGTCGGAAAGCGGACTTGTACAAATCGGCATTGAACACCGTGGAATCGCGATTTGCCATGTAGGTCAGGAAACAAGCGACGGGCAACAGCACAAAAGTACTGAGCCAAACGCCCAGCCACACGGGCCAAATTCCTTCTTTCGCCATCTTCTGTCCCGTCGTGTCGATAATGAAATACACCACGAAGAAGAGGACCGAGACGACCATCGGGGTGCCGATTCCGCCTTTCCTTATAATACTACCCAGCGGGGCCCCGATGAAGAAGAATATGATGCAGGCCAACGACAGGGCGAACTTCTTGTGCCACTCAATTTCGTGGCGCCAAAGGAAACGCTGCGTGTCGATCAGGTTCGTACCCCGCAGCTCCCAGTTCAGTCCCTGCGTGCTTGCCAGCGCACTGGTTATGTAGTTGCGCCGTCCCGAGGCAGTGGAAACGCGGAATATGCTGTCGGGGTCGATCCATCCGGCCTTCACCTCCTTCAGCCGGGCCGAGTCTTCGCGGTCCAGGCGCGGGAAGGCATAAGTCGTAGTGCGGCTCAACTTGTAGAGCGCATACCCCATGGAGTCTACACATTGGCTCAGTGAGTCGATGCTTTCATCCAGCTGTTTCAGATTTTTGCTCATGTATTGCCGCGACATGAAGCTCTCGTCCATCTTTTCGAAGCCCGAGTTGAAGTCGATGAGCGATACCTTATGCCGGAAAATCTCTCGTCGATAGGGCACATCACGCAGCATCATGTTGGTTTGCGACTGCAGATTCTCGAACATCTCCCCGTGGTACAGGTCCAAGACGAGGTACTTCTTGTCGCCCGTGACCGTAAGCTGGGCCGAATCGGAGCGTATTACGCGCGCATCGGCAAAGCCGTTGGCAAAACTGTATATCATTACGTCATAGAGCATACCCGTATTCGGGTTTTTATGCTTCACGTAGAGATTATAGCCCGGTATCTGGTCGTAAAAAGAGCCTTCGGGAATGTCCACCTCCGGGGAAGTTTGCTTAATGGAGAGCAGGAGTGTCCACATCTTAATCTGCCCTTTCGGCGCAGTGTCATTCTGAAAATAAAAAGAGACCCCCGCCATCAGCAAACTGCAGCAGGCCAGTGGCGCCATGATGCGCATGAGTGAGATGCCGGCCGACTTCATTGCCGTAAGTTCGAAGCGCTCTCCGAGATTTCCGAAGCAGATTAGCGCCGCAAGCAGTATGGCCAACGGAAAAGCCATTGGCACCATCACCACAGAGGCCCAGAAAAAAAATTCGACCAGCACCTCCATGCTCAGCCCCTTCCCTGCCAGGTCCTCGACGTACCGCCAAAGGAACTGCATCACGCAGATGAAAAGACAAATGCAGAAAGTGGCGCAAAAGAGCCATAAGAAGCTCTTTAGGACGAACTTATCGAGTTTTTTTAAGACTGCCATACCTTTCGTTAGCGTGTCATGACCACTTTAACCTGCAAAAGTAAGACAAAAAAACAAGCCCGCTGCCTAAAAATACATTTTTTAAGCAGCGGGCCGGGGAAAAGGGCGGCAGGACACAGAAAAACAGGACGGCACTCTCATGAGAATGCCGCCCTGCCACAAATATTATTCTACCTATTACAATATATTAAAAGCGGTAAGCAATACCGACGTTGGTATCTTCCAAAAGGCTCAAGCCAAAGTTGTTTGCCTTTACAGAAGTATCCCAATCGTCTATTTTGGTCTTTCCGTACTCATAGCCCAGGTTACCAAAGTTAGCAGAGAGTACCCATTTGTCAGCAACTGCATACTCGAAACGTGCGAAGTGGATACCCACATTCATGCCAAAGAGATCGCCTTTAACCTCTCCGTCGCCATCAGCTGCTTCGTATTTATCAGAGCCGAAGGAAAAGCCGATATAGAACTCAGGAGCCCAAGAGAAGCCTGCGCCAAGCTCTTTCTTGTAGCGAACAGTAGGAGCTACCTCAAAGATTGAAGTTTTCCGATCGGCATCTCCCAAACCAGACAGGGATGCATGATCATCTTTGTCGTAGCTAAAGCCGATATGACCACCGACTGCAATGTTATCGGTCACATAGTACATGAGAGAAGGCAGAATGGAGAAACCGAAAGTCTTGCCGGTTTCTTCACTTATATCGCCAGCTTCCTGTTCGGTCTTGGTGGTATTGATACCCAGGCTTCCGCCGATTTCCATTACACCTTGTTGTGCAAACGTAAATGTGCTGGCTACACAGAGAGCCACTGCAAGTAGAACCTTTTTCATAACCTTTGATTTTTTAATAGTTTGTAGAAACAGTTTAGATTGTTTTTTGTGGAATTCAGGTCAAATTCCGCCATGTGGCATCCTTTGAACTCCGCGGCAAAGGTATGCCTTTCTTTCTGATATGCGGAAAGAAATCAGACCAGTTTTTTCAAAAACGAGGAAGAATAGACCACAAAATGAGAAGTTTCGCGCAAACCGAGAGGCGTTTCAACGGGATTTTGCCGACAAAAAGCAAGCAAATGCTTACATTTTTCCAGCGAGCACCCGGCATGCTTTTTTCACTTCACCCGTATGTTCCGCCGATTGAGCGCCTGCTGATAGAGCCGCGCATTGCGCTGGTGCTCGCCCCACGTCGCGGCAAAGCGGTGGGAACCGCTGAAGTCTTCGCGGGCACACATGTAGAGATAGTCGTGTTGCTCGGCATGGAGTACGGCATCGATGCCCGCGATGCTGGCAATGCGTATCGGCCCGGGAGGCAGACCCTCATATAAATAGGTATTATAAGGCGAGTCGGTCTGCAAATGCTTATGCCCTACGCGGCGAATGGAGAAGTCGCCTGCGGAAAAGACTACCGTCGGGTCGCTCTGGAGCTTCATCCCTTGGTGCAAGCGGTTGAGGTACAGGCCGGCCACGCGAGGCTTTTCGGGCGTATAGTTCGTCTCTGCGTCCACAATGGAGGCGAGCGTGGCCACTTCCACGGGGCTGAGCCCCATGCGCGCCGCATCTTCCCGCCGGTCCTTGGCGTCCCAGAAGGCATCGTGCTCCCGCTTCAGGCGGCTGAAGAGCGCCTTGGGACGGATATCCCAATATACTTCGTAGGAATTGGGCACAAAAAACGCGGGCAACGTCTGCAGCGTATATCCGCCCAGGGAGTCGATGTAGGCCGAATCGGTCATCAATGCGGCTATTTCCGCCGAGTCCGTCTCCAGCTGCGCCCCAAGGCTCCGGGCCAGGTCGAAGACCGTGCGCGGATTCCCCACGGACAGCATGAGCGGAGTCTGCCGCCCGGCCGCGATTTTGCGGAAGAAGTGCAGGTTGCTCTCCCCCGCCTCTATGGCATAACGCCCCGTCTTCGGCGTATAGCCCTTCATCTTCATGAGCTGCGAGAGGGTGGTCAGCCGTGAAGCGCCGCCGCACAACTCCAGCTTGTGCAGCACCGAGTCGCGCGTATCGTCGCGGTCTATGTAGAGATAGGTCTCCTCTTCGGGATGGAAGTGTCCGCCCAGCAGGCTCCATACGGCCAGTGCGCCCGTCAGGAGCAGGGCAAGTACTACGACGCCGCCGATGATGAAACGTTTGTTGCGGCAGAGGATATGAAAGTTCGTTTTGTCCATCGTGGCAGAAAGTTGCGGGGCAAAGTTAGGAATTAAGCGGCGCGGCATCGTAACGGCGCGGCGTTTTTCCGTAAAATTAACCAATCGCCGCCGCATTTTCTCCTTCGCCGTGCGGGAGGCGATGCCCTACGGCACGAAAAAAGCCTTGCCGCTTTTCGGAAACAGCAGCAAGGCTTTTCTGTAACTGGTGCAAGGCTTTTCTGCGATTGCGGCAAGGCATTCTCCACGGCCCTGCAGGACTCAGCGCTTCAACTTGGGCGCCAGGAAACGGGCCGTGTAGCTCTCCTTATAGGAAAGGAGCTGCTCCGGCGTACCGCTGAAGAGGAGGTTTCCGCCCTTGTCGCCGCCCTCGGGGCCAAGATCGATGACGTAGTCGGCACATTTGATTACGTCCTGGTTGTGCTCGATGACCACCACCGTGTGCCCGCGCCCGATGAGTGCGTCGAAAGCCGAGAGCAACCGCCGGATATCGTAGGTGTGCAGCCCGGTTGTCGGCTCGTCGAACACGAAAATCGTAGGCTCCGTCATCTTTTCCTGCGAGAGGAAATAGGCCAACTTCACGCGCTGGCTCTCACCGCCGGAGAGGGTACTGCTGCTTTGCCCGAGCTTTACGTAGCCAAGTCCCACGTCGGCCAGCGGCCGAAGCCGCGCGACGATGCGTTCCTCCCCATGAAGGCTGAAAAAGTCGATGGCTTCGTCGACCGTCATCTCCAGCATATCGTAAATGTTGCGGCCCTGATAGGTAACTTCCAGTATCTCCGGCCGGAAACGCTTGCCGTGGCAGGCCTCGCAGGGCAGCACCAGGTCGGCCATGAACTGCATGGGAATCGTAATCGTGCCCTCCCCCTTGCAATCGGGGCAGCGCCCTCCGCCCTCGGCGTTGAAGGAAAAATGAGCGGGCGTATAGCCCATCTGCTTTGCCTGCGGCTGTTCGGCCATAAGACGCCGTATTTCGTCGTAAACCTTCAGGTAAGTGGCCGGATTGCTGCGCGAGGATTTGCCAATGGGGTTCTGGTCTACCAGTTCGATGCCCTTGGCTGCGCTGATATCGCCGGCCAATCCGGCAAATTCGCCGGGGCGGTCGGCCAGTTCGCTATACTCGCGCTTGAGGGCACGGTAGAATATGTCGCGCACGAGGGTAGACTTTCCGGAACCGCTCACGCCCGTCACGACGGTAAGCACGTTGAGCGGGAAACGGACGTCGATGCCTTTCAGGTTGTTCTCCCGCGCGCCTTTCACTTCGATGAAGCGGTTCCAGGCGCGACGGGTGGCAGGGAGAGGTATTTCCTCCTGCCCCATGAGGAAACGCACGGTGTGCGAACGGCTGACTTCGGCGGGGGAAAGGTGTGCCAGGTCCTCGGCCGTGGGGACAGGGCCCTGGTAGACTATCTCGCCTCCGTTGCGTCCCGCCTCGGGACCTACGTCCACCAGATAGTCGGCGGCCCGCATGATTTCCTCGTCGTGCTCCACGACGACCACCGTATTGCCTATGCTTTGCAACTTGCGGAGCACGCCGATGAGCCGTTGCGTATCGCGCGGATGGAGCCCGATGCTGGGCTCGTCGAGAATATACAGGGACCCGACCAGACTGCTGCCCAGCGAAGTGGCCAGATTGATGCGCTGGCTTTCGCCGCCGGACAGGGTATTGCTGCGGCGATTAAGCGTAAGATAGCCCAGCCCGACGTCGCACAGATAGCCGATACGACGGTCGATTTCGAGCAGAATGCGGCGCGCCACGGCCTGGTCGTGCTCGTCCAGCTGGAGAGAGGCGAAGAACTCGCGCAGCTCATAGATGGGCATGTCGACCAGCTCCGGCAGGCTCTTTCCGCCGACCTTCACATAAGACGCTTCGGGGCGCAGGCGCGTCCCGTGGCACTCGGGGCAGACGGTCTTGCCCCGGTAGCGGGCCAGCATGACGCGGAACTGTATCTTGTACTGATTCTCGCGCACCATCTGGAAAAAGCGGTCGATGCCTTCCACCTCCGCATTGCCGTGCCAGAGGAGGTCCTTCTCCGCCTGCGTCAGTTCGTAGTAGGGCTTGAAGATGGGGAAGTTGTATTTTGCCGAGCGTTCGATGAAGTACTTCAGCCACTCGCCCATCTTCTCTCCGCGCCAACATACGACGCAGCCGTCGTAGACGGAAAGGCTCTTGTTGGGAACCACCAGATTTTCGTCGATTCCGATTACGCTCCCGAATCCCTCGCAGCGGGGGCAGGCGCCCACCGGGGAGTTGAAACTGAACATCTGGTCGGTAGGTTCTTCGAAACGGATGCCGTCGGCCTCGAAACGGACGCTGAAGGAGTGCACATGGGAGTTGCCGCCCTCGCCGTAGAAGCGCAGCAGACACGTCCCGTCGCCCTCGTAGAAGGCCGTCTCGGCCGAGTCGCCCAGCCGGGAAAGGGCCTCCTTCGTGCTGCTGACCTGCAGGCGGTCGAGCACGATGTAGCAGTTACTGTCGGTGTGAAGCATCGGCACATCGCCGGCCACGGGGCGGGACTTTCCGGCAGAAGCGGCAGCACTTTTGTCCGAAAGTGCCGGGGCTTTTTGGGAAAAGTCCTGCGGCTCTGCAGGCGCAGCCGCGGCAATCAGGTCGTCGATGCGGGCAATCGTGCCGTCGACCTCGAGGCGCGAGAAGCCCATCTTCAGCAACCGTTGCAGATAGGGTACGGAGGGCTTCTCCTTGAGGGGGCACAGGACGGTGAAGCGCGTCCCCTCGGAATAGGAAAGGGCGCAGTGAATCACGTCGTCCACCGTGTTCTTCTTCACTCTTTTCCCGCTGACTGGCGAGAAAGTCTGCCCCACGCGGGCGTAAAGCAGGCGTAGGTATTCGTAAATCTCGGTGCTGGTGCCCACCGTCGAGCGGGGGTTCCGGCTGATGACCTTCTGCTCGATGGCCACGGCGGGGGGGATGCCCATGATAAAGTCACACTCCGGTTTCTTCATCCGCCCCAGGAATTGGCGGGCATAGCTGCTGAGGCTCTCCACATAGCGCCGCTGCCCCTCGGCATACAGCGTGTCGAAAGCAAGCGACGACTTGCCGCTACCGCTCAGCCCGGTGACGACAATCAGTTGGTTGCGCGGCAGGTCGAGGCTGACGTTCTTCAGGTTGTTCACCCGCGCGCCGCGAATGGAAATGAATTTCGGTGCACTCATCAAAAAACAGGATTCTCGCTTTTACTGCTCGGGGCGCACGGTTCGCAAGCCGTAGAGCATGGCGCGCTTGCCATCCTGCGGGAGGATGGAAATCTTCACCTGCTGCTTGCCCCGGGTCAGTGCTTGGGGTATGGGGTAAAAGCGGTAATAAAATGTTCCGGGGGTCTGGGGCGTGAGCTGAATGCGGGCCACGGAATGGCCGTCGACCTGCACGTCAAAATCGAAATCGCCGTCGTTTCCCCAGAAAGTAAACATCAGTTCGTTGGCAGAGTCAGGGTCTACCTGCATCATGTAGTGCAGGTATCCGCCGTCGCGCACGTCCCTTCCCAGGACATCGCCCTGGCGATAGACGTAGCTCACCTTGTCTTCTACCTTATGGTCGCGCTCCGACTGCGACTCGCCGACGCCGATACGGTCGATGGTACGCGCGTCAATGGCGGCCTGCTCCTTCAGCTTCTGGGAATAGGCGGCCTTCTTCTGCTCCCAATCGGCAGCGGTAAAGAAGTCAAAATATACGGTGTAGTGATTGTCGACGAAGCGGAACAGGGGACGGAGGGTAACGTCTTTCGGCTGCCCCACCCCTTCGGTGCGGAAAGTGAGCGGCTCGCCTTCGACGGGAACGAGGTAGCTCTCCAGCTTTTTCGGCGCATCGACCAGCACGGGGACGCCCAGGTCGCCCTCCGGACGGGCAGGCCCGAGGTCGGCAGCCAGCACCACCGGCCCGCAGAGGAAGGCTGCCTTCAGCGGATTGTCGGGCGTTGCCTCAAGCCGCAGGCTCATGGGCATCTCCATTTCCACCACGTCGCCGTCCTGCCACGTGCGGTCAATGCGGACGTAACTGCCGGGCTTGCCTTTCACGCGGTGCTTCTTGCCGTTGACTTTCACCCGCACTCCGTCGACAGCCCACGACGGCCAACGCAGATAGAGCGGCATGCGCACGCCGGAAGAGGGGGTGCGGAAGGTGAGCTTCGTGGCCGACTCGTCGGGGAACTGCGTCTCCTGACGGACCACGAGGCCCTTGTCTTTCCACGTAAGTTCGGAGGCAATGAAGAGATTCACGTAGAGCCCGTCTCCGTCGGCGCGCCTGTAATAGATGGCTTCGCCGTACTTGGCATGGTTTTCGTAGCCTGTCCCGACGCAGCACGTATGGTCGCGGAAGGGCATGTTGAAGTCCTTGGCCGAACCGGGATGGAGCGTGTGGAAATAAGTTACGCCGCCGGTTTCCGGATTCTGGGAAGAAAGGATGTGATTGAGCAAGGCGCGCTCGTAGTAGTCGGCATATTCGGGCGAAGCGGTCCATGTGAACAGATGACGGGTGAGCTTCAGCATGTTGTAAGTGTTGCACGTTTCCGTCGTATTCTCGCCCAATCGGGTGGAAAGTTTGCCCGGTTCGCCAAAATATTCCCCTTCGCTGTTGCCGCCCGTTACGTAAGAATGGTTGTGCACTACGGTGTTCCAGAAGAAAGTGGCTATCTTCCGGTCGCGCTCGTTGCCCGTCAGCTCATAAGCGCGGGCGGCACCCACGATTTTCGGCACCTGCGTGTTGGCATGGTTGCCGGCCAACTGGTCTTTTCCCTCGGCCAACGGGTCGAGCATGCGCTCATGGTAGAACATTTCGGCCAGCTCTTTGTGGCGGGGGTCGCCGCTGATGGCATAAATGCTGAAGAGCGTTTCGGGCATCCCGCCGAATTCCTGGCCCAACATGCGCTGCAATTCGTCGTGCGTGAGGGGCTTCAGCTTGTTATAGGCCCAGTCGCACATGCGGAGTACTACGTCGTAGGCCTGTTGGTTGCCGCAGAGTACGTACTGGTCGAGCAACCCTTGGAAAATTTTGTGCTGCGTGTACCACGGTGCCCATACGGTCTGCCCCAGGATGGCCCGGTCTATCAGATATTCCGGATAGGCACTCAGGTAACCGCTCTTCAGCGCCGCCTGACACTCGGCAAGGCCTGCGACGAACTGGGTGCCTTTCTCCTTGTATTGCTCATCGCCCGTAGAGGCATACATCAGGGCCAACGCCGAGAGGAGATGCCCCAGCGAGTGACCACGCAGTTCGCAGTCGAGTGCTTCCCAGCCGCCAAAAGCCTTTTCGTTCGTAGCCAGGCCGGCCGTGACCCGGTAGTTATGCAGGAAACGGGGTACGCTTGCTTCCTGAAGCCAGCGCTGGTCGACTTCCATGGCCCGCTTGAACGGGCCGTCGAGCAGGCGGACGTCCTGGTAATCGAAGGCCAATGCCTGCAAAGGTACCTGCACTTCGACCTTCATCAGGTCCGGATTCTGACCCGGATACTGCGCCTTGGCCGACAAAGCGCCTAAGAACAACGCTCCGCCCAGAAGCAGAAAAGAGGTTTTCAATCGCATGATTTCCAAGAAAGTAGTTAGTGTTAAAAAGAAGAGAACCGGCTCCGGCCAGCCGAAGCGGATGATATTTACAGAAAAAGGCGCCGCACTTTTCTACGAAAGTGCCGGCACTTTCAACGCCAAGTGGCAGCGGTTACTCCGGCCGGCGGCAGCGGTAAGGCGCGCCGGGCACGGCTTTCTCTACGGAAAGGACAGAAACAGGCTGCGCCTTCCCCTGGGCGGAGAAGACGCAGGACCTGCAATTTATTGATGTTTCTTAATCCACTCGCGGGCATTGGCGAAGGCTTCGAGCCACGGTGTCATCTCGTCCGTTTCCCGGCGGTCGGCAGGATAATCGGCACACTGCCAGGGCAGGAACGCACGCTCGAGGTGGGGCATCATGGCAATGTGGCGCCCGTCGCGGCTGCATATGGCGGCCGTAGAGAAATCAGAGCCGTTCGGGTTGGCGGGATATGCATCGTAGCTGTACTTGGCTACTATGTTATAGTGGTCTTCGTCGTAAGGCATGGAGAATTTGCCTTCGCCGTGGGCCACCCAGACGCCGATTTTCGTGCCGCTCAGCGAGCCAAACAGTACACTGCGGTTGGTCGGGATAGTCACGCCGAGGAAGCGGCTCTCAAACTTGCGGCTGTCGTTGTGCAACATGCGGGGCTTTTGCTCATCTTCGGGGTTGATCAGTCCCAATTCGAGCATCAGTTGGCAGCCGTTGCAGATGCCCAGCGACAAAGTGTCCTTACGCGCATAGAAACGGTCGAGGGCTTCCTTCGCTTTCGGGTTGAACAGGAAAGCACCGGCCCAGCCCTTTGCCGAACCCAGCACGTCGCTGTTGGAGAATCCGCCGCAGAAGACAATCATGTTCACCTCTTCCAGCGTCTCGCGCCCCGTGACTAAGTCGGTCATCGTAACGTCTTTTACGTCAAAGCCGGCCAGATACAGCATATAGGCCATCTCCCGCTCGCCATTCGTGCCCTTCTCGCGGATAATCGCGGCTCGAATTCCGCTCGGGGTGCGGCGGTCCGGGTCAGCGCCGTAGTCCTTCAGCTTGCCGGTGAAGCCCGGAAGGAAGTTTTGTTCCAAGGGTTGTTCCTTATAGTTGAGGAAGCGTTCGCGGGCGCAGCCGTTGAAACTCTGCTTACGGTCGAGCAGATAGGAAGATTCATACCATACGTCGCGCAGATAGTCGATGCCGAACTGGTAGGTAGCGCCCTCCTTGTGCACCAAGATGTGCCGCTCGTCGACCGGAGTGCCCAGCTTTACAAATGCAACGCCGGCATCCGTGAGGATTTGCTCCACTTCCTTTTTCTCTTTCACCTGAATAATGACACCCGGATTCTCGGCAAAAAGAACTTTCACGATGTCCTTTTCCTTAATACCGTCGAGGTTCAGCTCCATACCGCCTTCCATATTGGAGAAACACATCTCCAGAAGAGTCGTAATCATACCGCCTGCACTGATGTCGTGCCCGGCCAATATCAAACCGCGGTGTATCAATTCCTGAACGGCCAGGAAGGCATCGCGGAAATAGTCCGGGTTTTGCACCGTAGGCACGTCGCTTCCGACCTTATTGCAGCTCTGGGCAAAAGCACTGCCGCCCAGTTTCAGCTGATCGAAGCTGAAGTCTATATGATAGAGAGCCGTCTTTTCGTCATTCACCAGCACCGGGCTGACCACGTGCTTCACGTCGCTCACCTGACCGCCTGCACTTACGATGACTGTACCCGGGGCAATGATTTTGGTGCCATCGGGATATTGCTGAGTCATGGAGAGGGAATCCTTACCGGTGGGCACGTTTATACCCAAAGCGCAGCAGAAGTCACTCAAGGCCTCCACCGCCTGATACAAACGGGCATCCTCGCCTTCCTGACTGCGGCAAGGCCACATCCAGTTGGCCGAGAGCGAAATGCTATCCATGCCGTCCACCAGCGGAGCCCACACAAGGTTCGTCAGCGATTCCGCTACCGAAAGTACGCTACCGGCAGCCGGATCTGCCAAACCAGCCTGCGGAGCATGGCCCAAGGCAGTCGCTATTCCGCGCGTTCCACGGAAGTCCAGCGCAACTACGCCGCAATCCGACAGCGGAAGCTGCAGCTCACCGACGCATTGTTGCCGCGCCACGCGACCCGTCACCGAGCGGTCTACCTTGTTTGTCAGCCAGTCTTTGCAGGCTACGGCCTCCAGCTGGAGCACTCGCGTAAGGTATTCCTGCAAGTGCGCCACATCGTAGGTCACATTCTCATAGCGCCGCTCCACAGTCTTGTCCACCATATATGTCTTTGGCGAGGAGCCGAACATCTGACTCACTGCCAGATCGAAGGGACGGACACCGTCTTTTTGCACAAAGGCGAAGCGCGCGTCGCCAGTGGTCTCGCCCACTACGTACATCGGAGCCCGTTCTCGCTCAGCGACTTTATGAACGTGGTCGATGGCTTGCTCCTGTATGAGCAAGCCCATGCGCTCTTGCGACTCATTGGCTATGATTTCCTTGGCGGAAAGCGTCTTATCGCCAATAGGCAGCTTGTCCATTTCAATCAGACCGCCGCAATCTTCCACAAGTTCGGAGAGGCAGTTTACGTGGCCGGCAGAGCCGTGGTCATGTATGGAGACTATCGGATTTTCCGCTTCCTCGCAGAGCGCGCGCACTACATTATATACACGTTTCTGCATTTCCGCATTGGCGCGCTGCACGGCGTTCAGCTCGATTCCGCTGCTGTAACGGCCCGTATCGACACTCGAGACGGAGCCGCCACCCAGTCCGATGCGGTAGTTGTCGCCGCCCATGACTACAATCTTATTGCCTTTCTGCGGCGTGCCTTTCAGACAATCGCGACGGGTGCCGGTTCCTACGCCGCCAGCCAGCATGATTACCTTATCGTAGCCATACTTTTCGTCGCCTTCCTGATGTTCGAAAGTCAGAAGCGAACCGCAAATGAGCGGCTGCCCAAATTTATTTCCGAAATCGCTGGCGCCGTTGGAGGCCTTCACCAAAATCTGTTCCGGCGTCTGGTAAAGCCATTTACGTACGGGCATAACCTGCTCCCACTCGCGGTCTTCTTCGGTACGGGGGTAGGAAGTCATGTAGACAGCGGTACCTGCAATCGGCATGGAGCCGACGCCGCCGCCCATACGGTCCCTTATCTCTCCGCCGGTTCCCGTAGAGGCGCCGTTGAAAGGTTCCACCGTGGTGGGGAAATTGTGCGTCTCCGCTTTCAGGGAGATGACGCTCTCTACGTCCTTGATGCGGAAGAAATCGG
The DNA here is from genome assembly GCA_050946375.1 of Bacteroidaceae bacterium. Taxonomy (GTDB): domain Bacteria; phylum Bacteroidota; class Bacteroidia; order Bacteroidales; family Bacteroidaceae; genus UBA1794. The sequence goes on from JBMNUT010000002.1 coordinate 249,588, forward strand.
GTTTCGAGTGGTCTTCCGGTGCAAATTGCTCGATGACGGGCCCCTCGGAAAAGGCTACATTGTCTTTGTAGGCCGATATGATTTTACCCGGATGCTCGCGGGTTGTCTTTTTAATCAGTTGGAAAAGGCTGCTTTCCTTCTCTTCTCCGTCGATAATGAAAGTACCTCCGAAGATTTTGTGCCGGCAGTGTTCGGAATTGATTTGGGCAAAGCCGAAGACTTCGCTGTCGGTAAGCAGACGGCCCATGTCCTTTTCGAGTCCCTTCAGGTATTCTATTTCCTCTTTGGAGAGCGCCAGACCTTCCTGCTCGTTATACTCTTCCAGGTTTTCGATGTAACGAATCGGTTCAGCCTTAATGCCGGAGGTAAAGATGTTTTGCGAGAGTCCCTTATACATGCGCTGCAACATCTCGTCGTGTTCCGCCGTTTCGCTTTCCACGGGGAAGTACTCTTCGATGCGGCTTATGCCGGAAAGGCCCATATTCTGAGTGATTTCCACGGCATTCGTACTCCATGGGGTTATCATTTCCTTGCGGGGGCCTACGAAAAAGCCGGTCAGGTTCTCTTCTTGAACGGGCGTGGCTCCGCCAAAGAGCCAGCAGAGGCGTTCGGTTTCATCCGTCGAAAGGGAATGGTCCGTCTCCACGGCGATGATATTCCGGAGAGGGGTGCTGAAAAATAGAATCATAGTTCCGTGTTTTTGTTTCTACTTAGATATAGGTGCAAAGATAGTTTTTTTCAGCAAGGCAGGCAAGATTTTGCCCAAAAGCGCGGCATGAAGCGCAGAAAAGTGGCGGCACTTTGCGAAAAAAGCGGCGGGACTTTTTCTCAGAAGGCCTCGTTGATGTTGAAAACCAGGCCGGAGGTATCTTTTCCGAAGCCATAGTCGATGCGCACATTCACGCGGTTCTTGAACTCCCAACGGAAGCCCAACCCGTAGGTCGGCAGCAAGTGACTCCAACGCAATGCCTTGAACTCGGGGAAGACTGTGCCGCCTCCCACCCAGACCGTTGCGCCGATACGCCCGTGGATGCGCTGCCGCAGCTCCACCTGCGCTTCCATCGAGTTCTTGTCGCGGTAGCGCCCTTCGTAATAGCCACGCATCCGGCTGCCGCCTCCCAGGGAGGAAAGCATCGTCCAGGGCACGTCGCCCGCATGGAAAAGGCCGTGCAGGTCGAAAGCCAGCACCGCGTTTTTCCACAAGGGGGTGTAGTAATCGGCCGTAATCTCCGTGCTGGTGAAAAAACCGTCGCGGTTGCCCAGCCAGTGGGGATAGAAAATCTGGTCGAACTTCAGGTACCATCCGGTAAAGGGATTGGTGATTACGTCGCGCGAATCGTGCTGGAAGAAGAGACCAAGGCCTGTATTGATGTACTTCGTGTGCTGTCCGGCGGGAAGGTAGCTGAGTTTGTCGAGCGACTTGGCACGGGTAAAGTTGTAATCGACGTCGATTCCCGCATACCACGCCGGGGCAAACTGATACATAAAGTCGGTTTTCACCTTAACCTGCTGCCGTTCCATGTGCGTCTCCGTCGAATCCCGGCCATTGTAGAAGCCCACTCCCCAGAAGTCGCCGGGCATGGAGTAGAAATAGCCGGTATAATCAATGCGGAAGCGGCCTCCCCGGAAAAAATTATTGCCGCGCAGGCCCACTACATAGAAGCCCGACGTCGAAACATTGGCAAAGAGCGTCACATTGGAGGGAGGCAATGAGAGATTTTCGCGGTCCAGCCGGTACAAACCGGCAGCGAGGATGCCCACGCCCAGCTCGGTCGTGGAAGAATAGTGCGGCCCGCCGAGAATCGAATAGTCGAACTTCTGCGTCAAGGTACGGTCCTTATTCGAGTTTTGGAAGTAGCGGTAGAGTTTTCCCAGCCATCCTTTCCGCCATCCCGTCAGCGTGTCGGGGGCAACGGGCTGCTCCGATGCGGAAACAACGGTCAGGCTGTCGGGCGACGAGGCTGCAGACTGAAGCGTTTCCCCCTCGGGAAGCGCCTGGCCAAAGGCCGGAAACAGGAAAAAGGACAAGGAAAGCAGGGAGATAAGGATGCGTATCATGCGGCAAATGTATCACTTTTCTCTACATTACTCACCGTATTGGACAGAATTATGCCATAAAAGTGGTACTTTTTACTCTACTTTTCCATCCGCACCTGCCGGTACTTTTTATAAAAGGTACTTCACCGCCCCTCATAACCAGGCAGCAGAATGCAAAAAAACAGGAGGTGCTTTTCGGAGCACCTCCTGACAGTATCGGGCGCCTGCCCCGCAACAGGAGCAGGCAATCGTATCTACTTTTTTCTGCCGGCTTACTCGTGGCGACGGAAGCGGGGACCTTCGCCGCGCGGTCCGCGCGGACGCTGGGGACGCTCTTCGTAGCCCTCAGGTTTTTCTTCCAGCACCTTGTGCGAGAGACGGAACTTGCCGGTCTTCGGGTCAATGTCGAGGAGTTTCACGCTGATGGTATCGCCTTCCTTCAGGCCGGTCTCCTCAATGGTAGCAAAGTGCTTCCACCCGATTTCCGAGATGTGGAGCAATCCGTCGCGACCCGGGAGGAACTCGACAAACATACCGTAAGGCATAACCGAGCGAACCGTGCCTTCGTACACTTCGCCCACTTCGGGGATGGCCACGATGCTCTTGATTTTGGAGAGAGCGGCCTCGATGCTCTTGCGGTTGGTAGCGGCAATTTCGATTTTGCCCACTCCGTCCACTTCGTCGATGTTGATGGTGGCACCGGTTTCCTCCTGCAATCCCTGGATAATCTTTCCGCCCGGGCCGATGATGGCGCCGATGAATTCCTTGGGAACAGTCATGTTTTCGATGCGCGGTGCGTTGTCCTTCAAGTTAGGACGCGGCTCGGGCAGGCATTCGAGCATCTTGCCGAGGATGTGCTCGCGCCCCGCTTTGGCCTGGGCGAGGGCCTTTTCGAGAATATCGAAGGAGAGTCCGTCGACTTTAATGTCCATTTGCGTAGCGGTGATACCGTCTTTCGTTCCGGTCACCTTGAAGTCCATGTCGCCCAAGTGGTCCTCGTCGCCGAGAATGTCGCTCAGGATGGCATATTTGTCCTCGCCGGGATTCTTAATCAAGCCCATTGCGATGCCGCTCACGGGCTTCTTGATGGGCACACCGGCATCCATCAGCGCCAGAGTGCCGGCACATACGGTAGCCATCGAGGAGGAACCGTTGGATTCCAATATGTCGGACACGACGCGCACGCAGTACGGATACTCGTCGGGCAGCATGCCTTTGAGCGCACGCCAGGCCAAATGGCCATGACCGATTTCGCGGCGGCCCACACCCCGCTGCGCTTTTGCCTCACCGGTGGAGTAAGGCGGGAAATTGTAGTGCAGCAGGAAGCGTTGCTTGCCCTGGGTGAGCACATCATCGATAATCTTTTCGTCCGATTTCGTACCGAGTGTCACGGTCGAGAGCGACTGGGTCTCGCCACGGGTGAAGATGGCTGAGCCATGGGGCACGGGCAACGGGCCGGCTTCGCACCATATCGGGCGAATTTCGGTAGTGGTACGGCCGTCGAGACGCTTGCCTTCGTCCAGGATGCAGCGGCGCATGGCGTCTTTCTCTACGTCGTGGTAGTAACGGTCGATAAGCGGTGCCTTGGTTTCGAGCTCCTCTTCGGTAAATTGGGCCTTGAATTCTTCACGAATGGCGTCGAAAGCGTCCTGACGCTCGTGCTTGTTTTTATTTCCCGAGGCGGCAATGGCGTATGCCTTGTCGTAGCAGGCCGCACGCACGGCAGCGCGCAGGTCTTCGTCATTCTCCTCGTGGCAGTAGGCACGCTTCTCGGTCTTGCCGACCTCGGCGGTCAGCTCCATCTGTGCCTTGCATTGCGGCTTGATGGCCTCGTGGGCGGCTTTCATGGCCTCTATCAGGTCGGCTTCGCTCACTTCGTTCATCTCGCCTTCGACCATCATGATGTTGTCGTAAGTGGCAGCGACCATGATGTCCATATCGGCCTTCTCCAATTGTTCGAACGTGGGATTGATGACGTACTTCCCGTCGATACGTGCCACGCGCACCTCCGAAATCGGGCCGCCCCAGGGTATATCGCTCACCGAGAGGGCTGCGCTGGCTGCCAGGCCTGCCAGTGCGTCAGGCATGTCTACACCGTCGGCAGAAAAGAGCACGATGTTCACATAGACTTCTGCATGGAAATTGTCGGGGAAGAGGGGGCGCAAAGCGCGGTCGACCAGGCGGCAAGTGAGGATTTCATAGTCGGAGGCACGTCCTTCCCGCTTGGTGAAACCACCGGGGAAGCGGCCAAATGCGGAATATTTCTCTTTATACTCTACCTGCAAGGGCATGAAGTCTGTACCGGGAACGGCGTCTTTTGCTGCACAAACAGTGGCCAGGAGCATCGTATTGCCCATGCGGAGCATAACGGATCCATCGGCTTGTTTGGCTAATTTCCCAGTCTCGAGCGTGATTACCCGTCCGTCGGGCAACTCAATCGTCTTAACAATTGGATTAACCATAAAAATGAAAATTGGTTTCTATATTTACTGATCTCGTATAAGTCGGCGCAAAGGTAGAAAATCTTTTGCAACTTCGGGATAACAGAGGCGGGAAAGATGGCGGAAAAGAGCCTCTTTTTTTGGGCTTTTACGCCCAAACGGGTTATCTTTGCCGCAGAAAGCGGAAAAAAGTGCCGCCACTTTACGGGAAAAGCGCCGGCACTTGAGGGGAAAAGCGGCAGCGCTTTTGCCCCGTTCCCCGGTAAGAAAAAACAGACACACTGGCCCGTACATTATGAAAAAAGCCCTCCTCGTTCTTTGCGCCCTCATGGCGCTCTCTGCGTGTCGCGAGCGCGACACATTTGCCGTACAAGGCACCATCGAAGGCCTCAGCAGCCCCCAGACCATATACCTCGAACACGAAAGCCTCGAAGGCATACTGCCCGTCGACTCGACCCGCACGGAAGCCGACGGGAGCTACCACCTGAGCGGCACGCAGCCCGGGGCACCGGAATTCTACCGCCTGCGCATGGGCACGGAAATCGTACACTTCTGCGTGGACAGCTGCGAGGAAATCACCATCAGCGGCAAGTATCCCGGCCTGAGTACCGACTATACCGTCGAAGGCAGCGAGAACTCGCTCAAGATACGCGAGATAGCGCTCAAGCAAGCCGCAGTGCAGTCCACCGTAGACGCCCTCTCCGCAGCCGTAAGGCAAGGGAAAATGGACGTAAAGCTCGCCGCCGACAGCATGCGCAGCGTCATTCTCCGCCACAAGGCCGACATGCGCCTCAATTACATCTTCGCCGATCCGCAAAAGCCTTATGCCTACTACGCACTCTTCCAGCAGATCGACGGAATACTGCTGTTCAACGTGGAAAATGAGGACGACATTACCCTCTTCCAGGCCGTGGGAACCTGCTGGGACACCTTCTGGCCGCAGTCGGTGCGCACCCAGAATCTGCACAACTACACGATGAAAGGACTGCAAAACATACGCATTCTGCAAGCCCGGGCGCAACAAAGCATCCCGACCGACAAGATTCGGGAAGCAGGCGTCATAGAAATCAACCTGCCCGACAAGCACGGCAACCCGCAGTCCCTGCAGGCCCAGAAAGGGAAGGTAGTCCTGCTCGACTTCACCCTGCAGGAAGCCAGCTATTCGCCGGCGCACAATCTGTTTCTGCGCGAGCTTTACAACCGCTATCACGAGCAGGGACTGGAAATCTACCAGGTGAGCGAGGACGAAGACCGCCACTATTGGATTACAGTGACGGATGCCCTGCCCTGGATATGCGTACAGGAGCGGACTTCCGCACCGGGAGCCGTGGCAGCGACCTACAACGTCACGACGCTCCCCACCGTGTTCCTCATCTCCCGCGACAACGTCCTGCAGACAAGGCATACCGACCACGAGTCACTGCAAAAGGCCGTAGAAGAAATCTTCCGCTGAAGAGCCGCGCAGAAGCCTCAAATACACCCCGGAAAAGGGAAGGCATTTCCTAAATCAAGTTAAAAGGATTTTGAACCTACCCTCCTTTCGTTTATCTTTGTCCCCACATACATAATCAAGCGAAGGCAAAGCGAGTTCCGACACGAAACCTGTCGGAATTCTTTTTTTTGTCGGCTGAAAACAAGTAATACCAACCCGTATTTCCCAAAAACGCACTAATGTAAAAGGAGAAAAAATATGGCTTACATGTCTAAAGAAGGTTACAAAAAGCTAACCGAAGATTTGCGCTATCTCGAAACCGTGATGCGCCCTGAAATATCCCGCCAGATCGCGGAAGCACGCGACAAGGGCGACCTTTCCGAAAACGCCGAGTACGACGCCGCAAAGGAGGCGCAGGGCATGCTCGAGATGAAGATCAATGCGCTGAAAAAGGCCATCAGCGAGGCAAAAATCATAGATGAATCCAAACTGAAGACCGACAGTGTGCAGATTTTGACCAAGGTTACTCTGCGAAACACGAAGACAAATGCAAAAATGACTTACTCTATCGTGCCGGAGAGCGAAGCCAATCTGAAAGAGTTCAAGATCTCTGTACAAACTCCCATAGCCCAAGGGCTGTTAGGCAAGAAGGTCGGCGAAATAGTCGAGATAGCCGTGCCGCAAGGGAAGGTATCTTTCGAGATTATCGACATCAGCATTTGAGCAACTCTGCCAACCGTTTTATAAAAAAGATACTGCCATGACTCTGTTCAGCAAAATCGTTGCGGGAGAAATCCCCAGCTATAAAGTGGCCGAGGACGAGCGCTTCTACGCCTTTCTCGACATCAATCCCCTGAAAAAGGGGCACACCCTGGTCATTCCCAAGCAGGAAGTCGACTACATCTTCGACCTTCCCGACGAGGACTACGCCGCACTCCACCTCTTTGCCAAGCGCGTGGCCCGCGCCATCGAGCAGGCTTTCCCCTGCCGCAAGGTAGGAATGGCCGTAATGGGGCTGGAAGTGCCGCATGCGCACATCCACCTCATCCCGCTGGATGCGGAGAGCGACATGATTTTCTCCCGTCCGAAGCTCCAGCTCACCCCGGAGGAATTCAAAGCTACGGCTGAAGCCATCAGCAAGTGTTTCCGCTAAATCGGGGCACTCCCCCGACGAAATACGCCGCCCCGTCTGCGACCTTGCAGACGGGGCGGCGTTCTTTTTCATCCGCTCGTGCGGCACCGCCGGCACGAACCCCTGCTGCCCACCGCCAAGTCTCCTTCCGCCCGGCGCCAAGCCTGCGGCTGCCCGCCGGACATACATACAGAAGTCCCGCAACTTCCCTCCTGCACGGGGCAGAAAAAGTTGCGGGACTTTTTCAATGCGGTTGCGGGACTTTCCGGGAAAAGTGCCCGGTGTTTTGTCCGCTGCCTGCGGCGCACGCAGCGCAGTCAGGCTGGTCAGTCGCGCGGTTCCGTCTTCTCCGGGTTGTTATAGATATTGTCCGGACAGATTTCAATGTAGTCCAACATCAGTTCGACGTTGTCGCTATCGACCATACCGCGGGCGCGCAAGTAAATCGGGCCGTCTTCCTGCAGATTTACGTTGCCCAGAATGACACGGAACGGAGTGTGACCACCACTGATGTCGCGCATGGCTACGTCATTACCGTTGGCACCTCGCCAGGAATTCGGGCCTTTCATGCGGTTTTGGTTACGCATGTTCTTGTCGACTTCCTGTATTTCGGCCTCACCGCTCAGCTCGCTGTCGGCCACGAAGCCGTAGCTCGTCACATATTGGGTCAGGTCAATAGGAATTCCGCAAGGCACAAGTCCCGTGAAGTTGTCATTCTCCCAGTCGCAGTCGGCATCGGTTCCCAGATAGAACTGGGCGCAACCACGGTGGTCAGAAGCCGAGAATCCGAAACGCACCTCATAGTTTCCTGCCGGAACCGGCGGCAAACGAAGAACGAAATCGTACGTACGAACGAAGAACATCTCGTCGCCCTGGTGTCCGTTATAGCCTCCTGCGCCAGCGTTGGTATTCGGACTGATCATAAACATAATCATCTGCTCGGAAAGGAACTTCACATTCTGGAGATAGCCCTCCGGAAATACGATTCGGCCGCACGTTGTGTACTTATAGCGGAAGTCATTATTCATAATCTCCGGGCTTATGCAGGACAAGTCTATGCGGAAACGGTGACGCTGGAACTCCGATCGCGTAAAGGTGAGGATGCTTCCGATTTCGTGGAAGTAGCCGTTCTCCGTAGTGTAGTCGCGATTGAGCACAATCGGCCCGTCTTCTTTCGGGCGCGACCAGTCTTTTTCTACGCGCCATATCGCATCCTTGTCAAACTCGCCCTTCGGATTGAGCACGATGCGGTTCCGATCGGGATCGACGCCATCGGGCCATGCGTGACCGTTGGCACCGGCCGAAACGTAGAGTATCGTATTAGGCGCCAGCATCTCGTGGTATTCGCGAAGATGCTCATAGCCATTCTCAATACCGATGTCGTAACGGGTGAAGTCTGCCCGCGTTACTTTCTTGTTCATGATGTGGTAAGCCACGAAACGGTTCAGGTAGTTGTCGGGCGAGGTCCATGCTTCATTCAGACCTGCCTGCAAAGTATTAGGTTGATCTGCATAAGTCTCGCGGAACCACGTCATTGCGTAGTCTTTCACTGCCGCCAACGTGTCTTCCCACGAAGTGGCTTCGCGGATGGCGGGGATACATTCGCCGTAAACCGAGTCGCTCTCGATGAAAACGGTATAGAAATAGTACATGGCCTTAGGCGCTTCGATATGCAAGTCCCAGTCTACCCACGGAGAATAGTCCGTATTGTCGGGCACATAGGCGTAGTCTTGCGGAACGGTATTGATGCGGCTTGCTATTTCCGTCAGGTCGCAAAGACGGCCGAAGATGGAGAATTGGGGATGGAGGGTAAAGAAGTCGTTGAACTTCACGTCGGAAGGCGTCAGAACCCCGTCGAGTCCATGCAAAACACCATTGTGCAACTCCACATCGCGCATCACAATCGTGGCTTGGTCATTCACCCGATACGTGTCGCCCGAAGTGGTTATATAAAGGATCTTGCTGTACAGGTTGGCATCGGCTAACTTTTGGTCGAAATTCTCGCTCTCGTACACCGTAGCGTTGGTACTTGAAGAAATTACATGCATCTTGGCTACCATATCGATGATGGAGTCTGCCTGCTCGGAGGGCATCACGTCGTACAGACCGGCTATGGTTTCCGTCCCGAACTGCTCCAGATAGACCTGCATGGCGCTGTCCGTCGGGGCAAAGCAGGAGTAATATCCATAGGAGGAGAGCAGCGAGGAGAGCGTGGAGCCGTCGTCCAGCTTGGCGCGCTTCAGCGTTTCGTAATACTGGCTGAAGCGGGGTTCACCCGACAAGTAGTCGGAGATGGTTTGTCCCGTGAAAGTGTAGTAACTGTCACTGGGGATGTCGTCATTGGTGCAGGAGATGCTCAAGAACGCACACAGCATGCACACAAATGAGGAGAGGAGTAGTTTCCTCTTGAAGTGATAAGATTTCATTGTTTACACGATATTTTTCTATTATTATTTATACACGGTTAGTAAGGTCAATCTACAAAAGTGGCTCTAAAGTTCGGTACTTCTCTTTATTTATGCAAGATTAGGAAGCAAAAAATTATTCCGCATACCGCATTTTTACCACGGGGAGCTTCAAAAAAGATATTTCTTTTACTAAAAATGTTCCTCTCGGGCCCCGCCACGCGGCACAGTTCTCTGCCTGCCATCAGCAACGCCTTTCTGCCGGAGGCAGGCCGGACATGCATTCCACCCATTCTTTGTCGCCACGAGTCCAGCAAAGCCGGGAATGTCCCGGCCCGCGCAACACGCAAACGATATGAGTCGACAGTCTTAACACGGCAATGCTTATTTATTTTAAATTGCGGTGTTTTGTTAATTCAGCAGCCGCAACATGGGCTAAATATCACTATTTTATTTCATCCCCACAATGAATTAAGAAAAAAAACGCTACCGTTTCCTATTTTATCTCTAAGCGGAGAGCCGTAAGGAACATCCCTTTTCCCGAAAGCGACAGCTCCTCTTCCGGTCTACCCGCCCAGGCGCACAACAAAAGCGGCAAGGAAAAACAATTTTTCCCTTGCCGCTTTCATTCGTTTCCCTTGCTGCTTTTGGCCAAAAGCAGCAAGACTTTTCCGGTTATTCCCCGGCCGGCGCAGCGAAAAGCTCCGCAATGCCAGGCTTCAACCAAGGCTTCATGCGCTCCATGGGAAGCGTGACGCGCTGCGCACCGCCTGCATAGCAGGCTATTTCGTAGGGCTGATAGATGAACGTGATGCCCTTCGGGTCGATGCTCACGTTGGGGGTGAGGAAGACATCGTCGAGGGTAATGCAGGTTTTCTCCATCAGTTCCTCGGCCGTCTTACACCCGTTTTCGGCCAAGAGGGCCTCTTTTACCCAACCGAGCACGGCCGTGCTGTCAAAGTCCTGGGTGAACAGGTCAGTGGGCTTCAGCACTGCGGTATGCGCGCCGCCCAATCGGATGCTCATGCGGCGGATGGAATAATTACCGTGGGCACCTCCCGTGTAATCGTCGCGGCGCATCTCGATAACCAGGGCGCGGGGCGAATTATAGTCCAGCCGGGTTGTGATATAGCGGCCGTAGTTTACGTAGAGGGGCTTGTCCTCCGGCGTAGCGCGCATGGCGTATGCGTCGTTTTCGTACTGGCGGATGTACAGTTTGTGGTGGCTTTGTACGATTTGGTCGAAGTTGGCCGGCGTAAGGCGCGTGGTGAAGCCGAGCACTTCGCGGGAGAGCAGTGTCTGGAGCGCCGCCAGAGTGAACGGGTCGGAGCCCGTGGCGGGACAGATATAGGAGAGGCTGTCGTAGAGTTGCACGCCCTCGTCGGCACCTTCAGGCACATAGGTTTGCCCGAAGGTCAGGGTGCGGAACTCAATGCCGGACGTCAATATCTGCATACTCCGAGGCGTCTGGTGGCAAAGCAGGGGCACCACGCACAGGAGATAGGCAAGGACGGGAAGAATGATACGCTTCATTTCGTTCACAGTTAAGTGGCTTGTCTTACTTGGCCTGGGCCATAATTTCGTCAATCGTCTTCACCATTTCCTCGCCGCGCAGGTCACGCTTCAGGATTGTGCCGTCGGGGCCGAAGAGAATAATCTGCGGAATGCCGTCAATGCCATAGGCATCCGAGCCGGCGCGCTGCGCATTCATGATTTGCGGCCACACTACGCCCAGTTCCTTCATGGCCTTTTCCGTATCGGCGGGCTTGTCCCAGGTGGCAACGCCCAGCACTACGAGGCCTTTGTCCTTATATTTATTGTAAAGCCCTGCAATGTGGGGAATCTCGCGGCGGCAGGGTCCACACCAACTGGCCCAGAAGTCGACCAATACGTACTGCCCTTTTCCCACATAGTCGGAGAGTTTCTGCGTCTTGCCCTGGTATTCTGCCGAGAAGTCGGTAAACATTTTGCCCTCATCCGTAGCGGCACGCGCCACAAGTGACTTCTTCAGCGTTGCAATCATCGGGTATTCCTGCACAAAGGAACCCGTTTTTCCGATGATGTCCAGCAACTCTCCGGAAGAGACGTACGCCTGCAAGGACTGAAGGGCAAGCACGGCAAGAATATCGTTGCTGTGCTTGGCCAAAAGGCCATCAGCTAATTGCTTCAAGCCTGCATTTACGTCCTCTTCGCTCTTCGTGCCTTGCTGAGCGGCTTTCATGAGTTCGTCCATCGAGGCCATGAATTGGTTCAAATCCGCATTCAGCGGCGTGCCGGTGCCGCGCTTCAGGAAGTCGCCCTGCAAGGAAATCGTGCCGGGCTCCAGCACAAAGAAGGCCTGGTAGCCGCTCTCGCGCGACATGATGCTGGCCATGCAGGGCTGGGCAATCTGCCCTTCGGCGGAAAAGACGCCCTTTTCTACGGAAATGGCGCCGAGCGTGTCGGAAGCATAGGGGTCGACCATGTAGATAGTGCCTGAGAAATCGGCATTGTCCATCTTGCCTTCTACCCGATAGTCATTCTGCCCCTGCCCGAAAGCTACTGCCGCAGGCAGGAAAAGGAGCGGGAGAATCCGGCTCCGGAGATTCATGTTGTTCTTCATTGTTCTGTGCTTGTTTAATTTATGTTGTCTGGAATTTCTTGATTCATCACTTCGTTTATCTTCTCTTCCAAGGCTTCTCCCCGCAAACCGCGTGCCAGAATGGTGCCGTCGGGGGCAAACAATATGGTATGAGGTATGGCGGAAACGCCGTAAACCTCCTGGGGAAGATTTTGCGCATTCAGTATCTGCGGCCAGGTAATGTCCAGCTCTTTCATGGCCCGCCGCGTATCGGCCGGCCGGTCGAGCGAGGCAATGCCCAATACGATCAGCCCTTTTTCCTTATACCTATTATATATAGCAGCAATGTGGGGCATCTCGCGCCGGCACGGGGCGCACCAGCTGGCCCAGAAGTCGGCCAGTACGTACTGCCCCTTGCCCACGTAGTCGGAGAGCGACACGGTTGTTTTCCCGTCGGCCGACTTGACCGAGAAGTCGCTGAACATCTGCCCTTCGGCCGTACGCAACAGGGTTTCGAGACTTTGCCGCAAGGCGATGACGCCGGGGTCGGCCTGAACGACCGAACCGGTGGAGCGAATCAGCTCCAAGGCCTGCTCCGGCGTGAAAAAAGCGGGTGCAAACTGCTGGAGACAGGCGGCGCCGAGGAGGTCGTTCGAATGCTTTTCGAGCACATGCCGCACCACCGTATCCACCTTCAGGGAGATGATTTCGCCCATCCGTTCCTTGTCGTCGCTGAGAGATACGGCCTTTGCGAAGCGGGCCAGCTCGGCCACCATCTCAAGGAAGCCGTCGTTGAGCGGAGTGCCCTGCGCCAAAAAGGTCTGTTGCTGCTGGCGCAGACGGATTTGTCCCGGCTCGAGGAAGAAAGCATTCGCCCCCAGAGGAATGTCGGGCGAGAGCAACGAAACCTGCACGGGCGTTTCCACCTTCCCCTCCATGCGGAAGCGGCCGCCGGCTGCTACCTCCGCCGTGTCCAGATACTGCTGCTCGCGGGAATTCACGAGATAGACGGTACCCGTAGCCGTCGTGTCTGCCAGCGTACCCTCCAGTATATACGTATTTTCCTGCGCATCCAGCGAAGCCGGGAGCAGGGCCAGGAAGCCGAAAAAGAAAGGAATCAGTGTTTTCATCGGTATGTCCATTTTATGTTTAACCAAGGATAACTGCGAAAAAGCGCCTGCACTTTCGGAGAAAAGCCTTGCCCCTTTTGCGGAAAAGCGGCGACGCTCTCTCCGCTTAGTGCCTATCGCGCCGCAAGTCGCGCCCCTCGTAGCGGCAAAAGGCCTGCACCCACGTCTCGGGAACGGGTACGGCCTGGCCGGAAGCGGCGTCGAAAGCCACGACAACAGAGGTGCAAAAGCACTTGACTTCGCGCGTGTCGGTATTGATAACCCGCTGGATAATCGTAAAACTCTTGTGCCCGACTTCGCTGACCGCCGTCTGTACGGCCACCGACTCCTCGGGATGGATGGGACAGAGGAAGTCCACTTCGGCATGGGCCAGCACCACGCTGGTCTTATCCATGACGGCCTCCACGGGATTCGCATCGCGGAAATAACTGGTCTTGCCCAGGTCGTAAAAAGAAAAATAAACGGAATTATTCACATGGCCCAGCGTATCCACATCGTTGAAGCGGATTTGCAAGGGAAGCGTATGGCGGAATCGAACGGAAGTCTCCATAAACAGGGACGCAAGCGGCACAACCAAATGGCCGTCGGCCTGCGCCGTTTTATTATAATACTGTAATATATCTGCGCAAAGATATGCAATCCGTTTGCATTCTACAATAAAAAGAGTTATTTTTGAAGCCGACTTAACCTCTTCTTAGCAAGAGTTTTTTATCTTTGCGGCAACACTTAGGACAATAAAACATATGGCGAAGATCACAAGAGAAGCTGCCTTGCTCTATCACTCCCAAGGCAAGCCGGGGAAAATAGAAGTAGTTCCCACCAAACCGTACAGCACACAAACCGATTTATCGTTAGCATACTCGCCCGGCGTGGCTGAGCCTTGCCTGGAAATACAGAAAGATCAGCAAACGGCCTACGACTATACCGACAAAGGCAACCTCGTAGCCGTCATTTCCAACGGCACCGCCGTGCTCGGGCTGGGCGACATAGGCGCCATGAGCGGTAAGCCCGTGATGGAAGGCAAGGGCGTGCTCTTCAAGATTTATGCCGGAATCGACGTGTTCGACATCGAAATCGACGAGAAAGACCCGGACAAGTTCGTAGAAACCGTAAAGCGAATCGCTCCTACCTTCGGCGGAATCAACCTGGAGGACATCAAGGCTCCCGAATGTTTCAAGATAGAACAGCGCCTGAAGGAAGAGCTGGACATCCCCGTCATGCACGACGACCAGCACGGCACGGCCATCATTTCGAGCGCCGGCCTGCTCAATGCCCTCGAAGTGGCCGGGAAAAAGATAGAAGACGTGCGCATCGTAGTGAACGGCGCCGGCGCTTCGGCCACCTCCTGCACCAAGCTCTACATCTCTCTGGGTGCGCGGCTGGAGAACATCGTCATGCTCGACAGCAAAGGCGTAATCCGCAAAGACCGCCCCAACCTGACAGAAACCAAGGCATTCTTTGCCACCGACCGCGATATCCACACGCTGGAAGAAGCCATCAAGGGGGCAGACGTATTCCTCGGCCTCTCGAAAGGCAACGTACTCACCAAGGACATGGTGCGCAGCATGGCGCCGAACCCCATCGTGTTCGCCCTCGCAAACCCCACTCCGGAGATAACCTACGAAGACGCCATGGCGTCGCGCCCCGACGTACTCATGTCCACGGGCCGCTCCGACTACCCCAACCAGATAAATAATGTGATTGGCTTCCCCTACATCTTCCGCGGGGCACTCGACGTACGCGCCAGCGCCATCAACGAAGAAATGAAGCTGGCCGCCGTACGCGCCATTGCCGCCCTGGCCAAAGAGCCCGTACCCGACATCGTAAATAAGGCATACGGCGTGAACGATCTGACGTTCGGTCCGAAATATTTCATCCCCAAACCCGTCGATCCGCGCCTCATCACCTCCGTCTCCATGGCCGTGGCCAAAGCTGCCATCAGCAGCGGAGTAGCCCGCAAGCCTATCACCGACTGGGAAGCCTACGAGCACCACTTGCGTGAACTGATGGGCTACGAATCGCGCCTCACCAGCCAGCTGCACGAAATGGCCCGCAAGAACCCGAAAAAGGTGGTCTTCGCCGAAGGCATGCACCCCACGGTACTGAAAGCTGCCGCACGGGCCAAAGCCGAAGGGATATGCTTCCCCATCCTGTTGGGCAACGACGAACGCATAGCCAAGCTGGCGAAAGAGCTGGAAGTAAACCTCGAAGGAATCGAAATCATCAACCTGCGCCACGACCGCGAGGCAGAGCGCCGCGACCGTTATGCGCACATCCTGGCCGAAAAACGGGCCCGCGAGGGATATACCTACGACGAAGCGCTCGACAAGATGTTCGAGCGTAACTATTTCGGCATGATGATGGTGGAAACCGGAGAAGCAGACGCATTCATTACCGGCCTGTACACCAAATATTCCAATACCATCAAAGTGGCAAAAGAAGTAATCGGAATCCGTCCGGAATACAAGCATTTCGGCACGATGCACATACTCAACTCCAAAAAGGGCATCCTCTTCATGTGCGACACGCTCATCAACCGGCATCCCAATACGGAGACTCTGATCGATATTGCCAAGCTGGCCGACAATACCGTGCGCTTCTTCAACCATACCCCCGTCATGGCCATGCTCTCCTACTCCAACTTCGGCAGCGACACGGAAGGCAGCCCGCGCGAAGTGCACGAGGCAGTGGAACACATGCAGAAGAACTATCCCGAATTGGCCATCGACGGCGAGATGCAAGTGGCTTTCGCTTTGGACAAAACCCTGCGCGACCGCAAGTTCCCCTTCACGCGGCTGAAAGGAAAGGACGTGAATACACTCATCTTCCCCAACCTTTCTTCCGCCAACACGAGCTACAAACTCATCCAGTCCTTCACCCCCGACTGCGAACTAATAGGCCCGATTCAGATGGGACTGAACAAACCGATTCACTTCATCGACTCGGAAAGCTCCGTGCGCGACATCCTGAACATTACGGCCGTGGCGGTAATCGACGCCATCGTCATGGAAGCCAAAAAGAAGCAAGCCTAATCTCTGAGAGTTTGCACGCAACTCTTTAGAAAAAGTACAGGCACTTTGCCCAAAAAGCGGAGGCGCTTTGCCCAAAAAGCAAGGCGCCTCTGTTTTCTTATGCCCGCCCCTTCGATAAAACGGCGGAGACCCTATATATAATAGGTATAGGAGAAAACAATTGTAAAGCCCGGTTGACAATAAACAAAGCCTACCCGCTAATTAGCAAAAGCAGAATTAAATTTCAAAAAAAGAATCACATTCACCGCAAAAGCCTCTCCTCGATTTGCCATCTCCACTTTACAAAACAGAAAAATCATTTGTGCGATTTTGGAAAGTAAGCAGAACATTTTAAGCAGAAATCGTCGTTTTTCAGCACTTTATCATGCACAAATTTTATTTTTCCCTATGGGAAACGGTATATTTGTCACGTAATCATCGCAAAAGCAGGTGATATACCGAATATTTCTCTATAAACCAAACAAAAGAAATTTAAGATGAACGCAAAAGAAGTATTGGAAAATCTGAAAAGACGTTTCCCCAATGAACCGGAATACCACCAGGCAGTGGAAGAAGTCGTTACCAGTATTGAAGAGGAATACAACAAACATCCTGAATTCGAGAGAGTAAATCTGATCGAGCGCCTCTGCATTCCCGACCGTGTCTTCCAGTTCCGCGTAACTTGGACGGACGATAAAGGAAATGTCCAGACCAATATGGGCTACCGCGTACAGCATAACAACGTAATCGGGCCGTACAAAGGCGGACTCCGCTTCCACCAGTCGGTAAATCTGGGTATCTTGAAGTTCCTTGCCTTCGAGCAAACGTTCAAGAACGCCCTCACCACCCTCCCGATGGGCGGCGCAAAAGGCGGTTCCGACTTCAGCCCCCGCGGAAAGAGCAATGCGGAAGTAATGCGTTTCTGCCAGGCATTCATGACCGAGCTGTGGCGCCACATCGGTCCCGACACGGATGTTCCTGCCGGCGACATAGGCGTAGGCGGCCGCGAAGTAGGCTATCTGTTTGGAATGTATAAGAAGCTGGCCCGCGAATTTACGGGTGTCCTCACCGGAAAAGGCATGGAATTCGGCGGCTCCCTCATACGCCCCGAAGCAACCGGCTACGGTAACATCTATTTCCTCCAGGAGATGCTGAAGACACGCGGTATCGACATCAAAGGCAAAGTCTGCCTCGTTTCCGGAAGCGGTAACGTAGCACAATACACCGTAGAGAAGCTGATCGAACTGGGAGCCAAGGTAGTTACCCTCTCCGACTCCGACGGTTACATCTACGACCCGGACGGCATCACCCGCGAAAAGCTAGACTTCGTAATGGATTTGAAGAACATTCAGCGCGGCCGCATCAAGGAGTATGCCGAAGAATACGGATGCAAATACGTTGCAGGTGCCAAGCCTTGGTTCGAAAAGGGCGACATCGCTCTTCCGTCCGCTACGCAGAACGAAATCAACGGCGAAGCCGCCAAGGCGCTGGTGGAGAATGGCGTAATCGCCGTTTCGGAAGGTGCCAACATGCCTTCTACCCCCGAAGCTATCCGCATCTTCCAGGAGGCTAAACTGCTGTATGCTCCGGGTAAGGCTGCAAACGCAGGCGGTGTTTCCGTATCCGGCCTGGAAATGTCACAGAACTCCGAGCGCCTGAGCTGGAGTGCCGAGGAAGTAGACGCCAAACTGAAGGGCATCATGCAGAACATCCACGCAAACTGCGTGAAATACGGCACCGAACCCGACGGTTACATCAACTACGTGAAAGGCGCCAACGTAGCCGGCTTCATGAAAGTGGCCAAGGCTATGATGGCACAGGGCATACTTTAATCAAAGTCACACACAACCCGCCCGGTTCTCTTCGCGAGAAGAGACCGGCGGAAACTACCATATTTTTATTTCGTTATTCGTAATTCATCATAAGAGAGACCCGGACAGGGTTAAGTTTTTAATCTATATTTTCCGTTATAACAGAGAGAGGGCGTCCGTGAGGATACCCTCTTTTTTTTGCATTTGCCCCTAAAGACAGATTTATGCCGAAAGGCCCATTTCTCCTTTCAATCCGCACATTTTACCCACCGTGCAGCTTCAATTTGTCAGCAGACGGCCGCTTTCCGAAATAAAGAGCAGCACCCATTTGACACAGCGCCCCGCTTTGCCGTACTTTTGCCTGCGGATTCACGAAAAAGCGGAAGCACTATTACAAAAAAGTACAAGCACTATTAGAAAAAAGTACAAGCACAATGAACCAGCATAAGACCATAGCTTTCAGCAAAATGCAAGGCGCCGGCAACGACTACATCTATGTCGACACGACCCGGTACCCGCTCCCCGAGCCAGAGCGGTACGCCGTTCTCTGGAGCGCCTACCACACCGGAATCGGTTCCGACGGCCTGGTACTCATCGGCCCCTCCGAAAAAGCCGACTTCAGCATGCGCATTTTTAACGCCGACGGCTCGGAAGCCGCCATGTGCGGCAACGCCTCACGCTGCATCGGCAAGTACGTCTACGAAAAAGGCCTGACCGACAAGACGGAAGTCACCCTGGAAACCCGCTCCGGCATCAAGCTCCTGCAACTACACACCGGCGAAGACCGCAAGGTGAACAGCGTAACCGTCGATATGGGCCAGCCCATCCTCCTCAACCCCGAGGTGGAAATACCCGATTCGAGCCTCAAAGGCATTGCCGTGAGCATGGGAAATCCCCACCTGGTACTCTTCGTAGACGACATAGCCCAAGTGGAACTCGAAAAAACAGGCACCCTGTTGGAACACCACCCCCTCTTCCCCGACCGGGTCAACGTAGAATTTGCCCAAGCCTTCAGCCCCGACGACGTACGCATGCGGGTCTGGGAGCGCGGCTCCGGCATCACTCTGGCCTGCGGCACCGGCGCCTGCGCCACCGCCGTGGCAGGCTTCACCTCAGGACGCACTGGGCGCACCACGAAAATACGCATGGACGGCGGCGACCTCACCATCGAAATCAAAGAAACCGACGGGCACGTCCACATGACCGGCCCCGCAACCTTCGTATTCGAAGGAACCATCGATTTATAAAAACCCCAAGCGAATTATCACAACCATGGCATCAGCAAACGAACAATTCCTCAAACTTCCCGGCAATTACCTCTTCCACGAAATCGGGCAGAAAGTAGCACAATTCAAAGCCGCCCATCCCGAAGCCTCCCTCATCCGGCTGGGCATAGGCGACGTAACCCGCCCCCTCCCCCAGGCATCCATAGAGGCCATGCAAAAAGCCGTCGCCGAACTGGGCAACGCAGCCACCTTCCGCGGCTACGGACCGGAACAGGGATACGATTTCCTCATACAGGCCATCATCGACAACGACTTCCGCCCCCGCGGAATCCACATAGACCCCTCCGAAGTATTCATCAGCGACGGAGCAAAAAGCGACACCGGAAACTTCGGAGACATACTCGGCCGCGACAACCGCGTAGGCCTTACCGACCCGGTCTACCCCGTTTACATCGACTCCAACGTAATGGGCGGACGCGCCGGAGAGCTGGGCGCCGACGGAAAATGGTCGGACATCACCTACTTCCCCTGCACGGCCGAAAACAATTTCATCCCCCAACTTCCCAAACAGCGCGTAGACCTCATCTACCTGTGCTACCCCAACAACCCGACGGGCACCACCCTCAGCAAAGAAGAACTGAAGCGATGGGTCGACTACGCCCTGGCCAACGATGCAATCATCCTCTACGACGCCGCATACGAGGCCTACATTCACAACCCCGACGTGCCCCACTCCATCTACGAGATAGAAGGAGCACGCGCCTGCGCCGTCGAGTTCCACAGCTTCTCTAAGACAGCCGGCTTCACCGGCGTGCGCTGCGGCTACACCGTAGTGCCCCGCGAGGTGACCGCCACCACCACTTCCGGCCGCCGCGCCTCCCTCAATGCCCTCTGGAGCCGCCGGCAAAGCACCAAGTTCAACGGCACTTCCTACATCACCCAGCGCGGCGCCGAAGCCATCTATACCGACGCCGGCAAGCAACAAGTGCGCGAACTGATCGGCTACTACATGACCAACGCACACACCATGCGCCAGTCCCTCATCCAGGCCGGGCTCGAAGTCTACGGCGGCACCGACGCCCCCTACCTCTGGGCGAAAGCCCCGCAGGGAATGACCTCCTGGGGATTCTTCGAACATCTGCTCCAAACCTGCCACATCGTATGCACCCCCGGCGTAGGCTTCGGCCCCAGCGGCGAAGGCTACGTGCGCCTCACCGCATTCGGCACCCACGAAGACAGCCGTCAGGCCATGGAGCGGATTACGGCACGGCTCTGACTCTTACCCACCCGCGCAGCCATCCGGACAAACGCAGGCAACCCGCCCGTCCGGCAGCAACGCAACACACCTCCAACTGATCCCGCACTTCCGGAAAAATCATGCGGCACTATTCCAGAAAACCCTTGCATGAATCACCCGGAAGTGCGGGCACTTTTTTTACCCTCCATAAAGCCCAATTAACAAAACATACAAACCACGCCATAACAACTCGCCCAACCCGACATGAAAAGTTTAGCCCTAAACTGAAAAGCACCCCGAGAAAAATAAAAAAAGAATAACGAAAGATAAGTCTCTTTACCAGAAATTTAAAACCCTTTTAGTATCTTTGACCCGGATTCGTACCGCAAGTTTCCCTCGAAGCGAGCAAGACGAATCTTAACATACGGAAAAGCGTTTATCAATGTGCTTTGTTCCTGACGTTGAGAAACTTCGCAACTTTCAGATATTGTCTGGGACAGAGTAACGATAGATGCTCATGGGATGTTTTTATCAATCCGACACTCTTCATACGACCACCTGCATCAGACAGGTCAACGTGAGAGGGGAGTCGGCAATTATAAAATCATCGGCGTGGGTTTCGCGTTGCTCGTTCAACAATATCGGGCAATGCGAAGGCCTCTCAACGTGGAACGGGTAACTGGTACGGATCTCCACGCTTTTTTGTATAATATCGCAAAATAAAATCATATTCACTCATGCCAAAACTGGGAGATCAATAGGCCACATGAAACAGCATGAAGAGAAAATATCTAAAACGACTGTTTTGTTCCATAGTCACCCACACTACCTCTATTTTCGAGTTCGACGGCCTTATCTACCACATTCTCTCCGAGTCCGAGCGAATAGTACAAATAAAGTCATACTACAATTCCATCTCAGGAGATATTACAATTCCACCGAAAGTCACAACTAACGGCAAAACCTATACAGTTATTTCCATCGGCGACAGAGCATTTCAAAACTGCGCGTCAATCACTTCTCTCACTATCCCCAGTTCAATAAGCGAAATAGGGCACGAAGCCTTTTCAGGTTGTACCAATCTACTTGCCATTTTCATTCCTGACTCCGTACAAGAAATTGGAGAATACGCCTTCGAGGGATGCTGTCAACTTTCTACCATCTTCATTCCCCACTCTGTAAGAATCATAGGAGAATATGCATTCCATGAGTGCCCACTATTGGAAAAAATCAATGTTGACGAGCAAAATCCACACTATGCCTCCAACGACGGTCTACTCTATACTAAAGATATGACTGCCCTACTTTGTTGTCCGGGCGGAAAACGTTCTGTCACAATACCCGATACAATAAGGAATATCGACAGACACGCCTTCGAAGGATGCTTCAACCTGCTCTCCATAACGATACCCGACTCGGTTATTTCTATCGATCAGCACGCCTTTTCCGGTTGTGATTCTCTGAAAAGCATCTACTGCCAAATGCCTAATCCTCCTTCTTCCTCAACCCCGACATTCTCAGACGAAGCGCTCATGAATGCCATTCTCCATGTACCACCCACAAGTAAAAAAGCCTACACCCAGGTCGACCCCTGGCGCAACTTCTGGCACATCGAAGAAGCAGATACCGCCCCTTCAGCCGTCGGCCGCGGCCCGAAAGACGGAAGTCAGGACGGTTGACAAATAAATATATGAAACGAACCCTGCGCAGTTTCGGGCAGAAAACGTACCTTTGCAGCGCGTTACGCCAACTGCCCGGCTCCTCAACCCGAGAGCGGCAGCCCATACGGCGCAACCCACTTTACCCCTACCCTAAATTAAAAGGAACCTATGTCCAAACTGAGATTCAGAGTCGTAGAGACTGCTTTCAAGAAACGAGCAGTAGAAGTGCCCACTCCGTCAGAACCCGTCTCGGAGTACTACGGGAAGTACGTGTTCAACCGCAAGAAAATGTTTAAGTACCTTCCCGGAAAAGTATATCAAAAGCTGATAGACGCTATCGACAACGGCGACGCACTCGACCGCGACATAGCCGACGCCGTAGCCGAAGGCATGAAAAAATGGGCCATGGAGCTGGGAGTTACCCACTACACCCACTGGTTCCAGCCCCTCACCGAAGGAACGGCCGAGAAGCACGACGCCTTCATCGAGCACGACGGAAACGGCGGCGTAATCGAGGAATTCAGCGGCAAGCTGCTTGTACAGCAAGAACCGGACGCTTCCAGCTTCCCGAGCGGAGGCATACGCAACACGTTCGAAGCCCGCGGCTACTCCGCATGGGACCCCTCCTCGCCCGCATTCGTTGTAGACGACACGCTCTGCATCCCCACCATTTTCATTTCCTACACCGGCGAATCGCTTGACTACAAAGCCCCGCTCCTCAAATCCCTCCGCGCCATCAACAAGGCCGCTACCGAAGTATGCCACTACTTCGACCCCGAAGTCAAGAAGGTCTACACCTATCTCGGCTGGGAGCAGGAATATTTCCTCGTCGACGAGGGCCTCTACGCAGCCCGGCCCGACCTGCTCATGACGGGACGCACCCTTATGGGCCACGACAGCGCCAAGAACCAGCAGCTCGACGACCACTATTTCGGTTCCATCCCGGCACGCGTAGCCGCATTCATGAAGGATTTGGAAATCGAAGCACTCAAGTTGGGCATACCCCTCAAGACCCGCCACAACGAAGTGGCTCCCAACCAGTTCGAACTGGCCCCCATCTACGAAGAATGCAACCTGGCCAACGACCATAACCTGCAAGTCATGAGCATCATGCGCCGCGTATGCCGCCGCCACGGCTTCCGCATTCTGCTCCACGAAAAGCCTTTCAAAGGCATCAACGGAAGCGGAAAGCACAACAACTGGTCGCTCGGCACCGATACCGGCGTGCTCCTCATGGCGCCGGGCAAGACTCCGGAAGAAAACCTGCGCTTCGTTACCTTCATCGTCAATACGCTGATGGCCGTTTACCACCACAACGGACTGCTGAAGGCCAGCATCACCACGGCAAGCAACGCACACCGCCTGGGAGCCAACGAGGCACCGCCCGCCATCATATCCTGCTTCCTCGGAAAATCAATCTCCGAACTGCTCCAGCACATCGCCAAGAACGACAATGACAGCCTCACCATTGCCGGGAAACAAGGCATGAAACTGGACATTCCCTCCATCCCCGCGCTCCTCATCGACAATACGGACCGCAACCGCACCTCTCCTTTTGCGTTTACCGGAAACCGCTTTGAGTTCCGCGCCGTAGGTTCGGAAGCAAACTGCGCCTCGGCCATGATTGCGCTCAACTCCGCAGTAGCCGACCAGCTCATCCAGTTCAAGACAGACGTGGACGCCCTCATCGCAAAAGGGACGGACAAGACATCGGCCCTGCTGAACGTAATCAGAGAATACATCAAAGAATGCGAACCCATCCACTTCGACGGAAACGGATACAGCGACGAATGGAAAGAAGAAGCCCAACGCCGCGGACTCGACTGCGAGACGCGTCCTCCCTACATCTACGACAACTATCTGAAGCCCGAGAGCATTGCCATGTTCGAGCGCACAGGCGTCATGACGCGGGTAGAGCTGGCCGCACGAAACGAAGTGAAGTGGGAAACCTACACGAAGAAAATCCAGATTGAAAGCCGCGTCTTGGGCGATTTGGCCCTGAACCACATCATTCCCGTGGCCACCGAGTACCAGACCTGCCTCATCAATAACGTATATAAGCTAAAAAGCATCATGCCCGACGAGGCCGAGGAGCTCTCGAGCCGCAACAAAGAACTGATCCGCGATATCTCCAAGCACACGAGCTACATCAAAAAACGCGTGGACGAAATGATCGAAGCCCGGAAGAAAGCAAACCGACTGACCGACGAGCGCGAAAAAGCCATCGCCTACGAGGCCACCGTATTCCCGATGCTCGACGAAATACGCTACCACATCGACAAGCTCGAACTGATCGTAGACAACGAAATGTGGACCCTGCCCAAATACCGCGAATTGCTCTTCATACGTTAATGTAACAAAGGATTTTTCCTCCCCAAGAAAGGCTGCTATACGGAAGTCTAACCTATTATGACTCATATGGCAGCCTTTCCCTTTTCAACCCGGCAACAGACTGAAAAGAAAGTCAGCCTATCGATTCACCTTAACCACTAATCCGCCATGCTCTTCCATCATCAGTTTTTCTCAAGCAACTTGCCCAAAAGAATTTTTCTCTGCCTTCTGGCAGTCCTCGCCCTCTCCTGCCCGCAGGGAATGTGCCAAATAGCAGTCAACACTGCCAGGGAAATAACTCTAAAAAACCGGCTTCAAGAGATTGACAGACGCATCGAGCAGGAGACCGACTCCACCGCTCTCACCCAACTGCAGGCAATGCGGAAAATCATAGTCAACGAATTGGCCCAAAACGAAGCTCACTCGGAAGGGATAAAACAAAATGCCCCTGATTTTACCCACACCGTTCCCGACAATTCCACTACTCCGACCGCCCGACAAAAGAGCCGGGAGATTCCGGAGAAATCCACTGCCGCCGACAACTCCGGAGACTTCAACTACGAACACGACGCGCAGGTCATACGCCGGTATCTCAAACAGGGAAACAGTCTCGCCGCCATGAAGCACCTGAGCGAAGCCCTAAAACCCGATATGCCAACCGAGGCCTCCCTGCTGTTTGACTACGCCGTTTTGGCCCAGGAAGTCTACAACGGTCTGACGGCAGCGGGATATGCCGCCGCATTCAGCATGGACCTTAATGCCTCGTTACAACTGTATACCGCAACCAACGAAGCCGATTTGCTCCACACCTCCCTGCTGACTCTGGCAACGGCCAAAGGGCATCAGGGAGCCGCCCAGCTACTTCAGCTGAAAGCTGCGATGCGCGGCGGCAACGGCATAGGTGTTCCACAATATAATACAGGTGGAGACCAGGTCCCGCAAGGTACGGTAGGACGGAAAACCTGTTCGCTTTGTCATGGAAAGGGATGGATTGCCGGGTCAAAATCGCCCAAGTATGGCAATACCGGCACATATTGGTGTCAGGAATGCGGGCGCGACGTGCAGATGTCGCACAGCCATGACGTATGTCCTTCCTGCGGAGGAAAAGGAACTACGCCCGACTTGTAATTGCCGCCTGGTTCAAGGCTTTTTCGTTTCCGGTTCGGCCGTTTCTTCCTCGCCCTGCATGAACTCTTCCGAGAAAAAGAGCTTCTTTTGGCGTGTAGTGCGGGACGGTTGCTGCGTAATCATGCGCCTCAACTTGCGTGCAGGAAGTACTTCTTCCTCCTCTTCTACCTCCTCTTCGATGCGCGCAGCCTCCTTAAAATCGACCATCGGGAGGCTGTCGATGGCAGCAAAGGGCACCTTGATGGCCGGCCCATGATAGAAAGAGACCTCTACCGTAGTCACCCCATGGCCCAACATGCCCAGCTGCGCGGCCGCCGAATGCGAGAGGTCGATGATGCGCCCGCCCACATGAGGCCCGCGGTCTTGCACGGAAACGACGACCTCCTTTCCATTACTCAGATTCTTCACCTTCAGTTTGGTCCCGAAGGGCAGGAAGGGGTGGGCACACGTCAGGCTGTCGCGGTGATATCTCATGCCGCTTGCCATCTTGCGTCCATGCAGATTTTTCGCATAATAGCTCGCCTTTCCCCGCTCCTGAGCCGGCAAAAAACAAGCAAACACGGAGAAAAAAAGGAAGAGTAATATCGTTCTTTTTTCTATCATCAAGCGCAAATGTAAGCAATTCAAGCTATTATGCAAAACTTATCCGGATTTTTTCAGCAAATCAGGCCGTTTCCTTGCCTGTTTATCGAGAAACCTTTACTTTTGTTTGCCTAAAAACAGACTCCACATGCTTAACAAACTCAGCCAAAGCCGGTTGTTCCTGCGCGATACCGCCTTTGCAGATTTGATGACCCGGCGCATCTACCAAGTCCTCCTCTTGGCCAATCCATACGATGCCTTCATGTTGGAAGAAGACGGACGGATAGAAGAGAAGATATTCACCGAATATGCTCTGCTCAACCTGCGCTACCCGCCCCGCTTTACGCAAGTGACAACCGAGGAAGAAGCCTGGAAAGAGCTGTCGAACTATCCGTACGATCTGGTCATCTGCATGCCCAGTACGGACAAGAGCGACTTCTTTGCCAGCGGGAAAGCCATCAAACAAGCCTATCCCAACATACCGCTCGTTCTGCTCACTCCCTTCTCCCACGGAGTGCGGAAGCGCCTGGAGAAAGAAGACATAAGCGCCTTCGACCATACATTCTGCTGGCTGGGCAATACCGACCTGCTTCTCTCCATCATCAAGCTGCTGGAAGACAAGATGAACCTGGAGCACGACATCGAAGCGGCAGGCGTACAGATGATTCTCTTCGTGGAAGACTCCGTACGCTTCTACTCTTCCATCCTACCCCACCTCTATAAATTCGTACTCCAGCAGTCCTACAACTTTGCAACCGAAGCGCTCAACGAGCACCAACGTACGCTGCGCATGCGCGGCCGCCCCAAGATTGTGCTGGCACGCACCTACGAAGAGGCACACGAGCTGTATGAACAATTCAGCGACAACGTGCTGGGAGTCATTACCGACGTACAATATCCCAAAAGAGGCGTCTCCGACCCGAAAGCCGGGCTGCAACTCTGCGACGAAATCCGCGAGAAAGACCCCTACGTCCCCATCATCATCGAAAGCAGTGAAGAAGAGCATCAGTGGGACGCAGCCCGCTATCATGCCTCGTTCATCAACAAGAACTCCAAGAAAATCGACGTCGACCTCCAACATGCCCTGAAGGAACACTTCGGATTCGGCGACTTCGTTTTCCGTGACCCCAATACCGGAGAGGAAATCACACGGGTGCGCAACCTGAAAGAGCTGCAGAACGTGATTTTCACCATCCCCCAGGAGTCCATGATGTACCACGTCTCCCGAAACCATATCTCCCGCTGGCTTTACTCCCGCGCGCTGTTTCCGCCAGCAGAGTTCCTCAAGCATGTTACATGGGACATAGTGGACGACGTCGACCTGCACCGCAAACTGATTTTCGAGGCCATCGTCCGCTACCGGAAGATGAAGAACAGAGGCGTCGTTGCCGAGTTCCTCAGCGACCGCTACGACCGCTATTCCAACTTTGCGCGCATCGGCGAAGGCTCGCTCGGCGGTAAAGGCCGCGGCCTGGCATTCATGGATAACCTGGTAAAGAAGCATCCCGAATTCGAAAACTTCGAGAACGCACGCGTCGAAATCCCCAAGACCGTAGTGCTGTGTACCGACATTTTCGACGAATTCATG
Organism: Bacteroidaceae bacterium; assembly: GCA_050946375.1. Taxonomy (GTDB): domain Bacteria; phylum Bacteroidota; class Bacteroidia; order Bacteroidales; family Bacteroidaceae; genus UBA1794. The sequence continues at coordinate 277,300 of JBMNUT010000002.1, forward strand.
GAGTCGAACAACCTGTACCCCCTCGCCTTGAGCGACACACCCGACGAGGTTATCCTCCAGCATTTCCTCGAAGCCAAACTGCCGGAGCACCTGAAAAAGGACTTCATGGCCCTGTTCAACGTAATGCAGTCCCCTATTGCAGTACGTTCCTCGTCGCTGCTCGAAGACTCCCACTACCAACCCTTCGCCGGCATCTACTCCACATACATGATTCCGGAGCTGGAAGACAAGGAACAACAGCTGAAAATGCTCTGCAACGCCATCAAAGGCGTCTATGCCTCGGTGTACTATAAAGACAGCAAGGCATACATGAAAGCCACGCAGAACGTAATAGACCAGGAAAAGATGGCCGTCATTCTGCAACAGGTGGTAGGCAACCGCTACGGCGATCGCTACTATCCGTCGTTTTCCGGCGTCGCACGGTCGCTGAACTACTACCCCATCGGCGAAGAGAAGCCCGAGGAAGGTGTAGTAAACCTGGCATTGGGACTGGGAAAATACATCGTAGACGGCGGCGTAACCCTCCGCTTTTCGCCTTATCACCCGACGCAAGTACTGCAGACGAGCGAGATGGAAATAGCACTGCGCGAGACACAAACCCGATTTTATGCGCTGGAAATGACCGGAGAAAAAGACCAATTCTCCGTAAACGACGCATTCAACCTGCTGCGCCTCTCGGTGAAAGAAGCCGACAAGGACGGGGCCTTGCAATACATCGCCTCCACATTCGACCCACAAGACCAGGTAATCTACGACGGGCTCTACCCCGGAGGACGCAAAGTCATCACCTTTGCCAATATTCTCCAGCACGACGCCTTCCCGCTGTGCGACATACTCAAACTCGCCATGCAATGCGGACAAGAAGGAATGCGCCGCCCCGTGGAAATAGAATTTGCCTGCACACTCAACGACGGGAAAGGAAAAACGGGAACCTTCTACCTGCTCCAGATACGACCCATAGTGGACAACTGCGCCGCACTCAACGAAGACCTCTCCAACATACCCCAGGAAAGGCTGCTTCTCAGTTCGCGCAATTCACTGGGGCATGGCATTGTCGACAACGTGCAGGACATCGTTTACGTAAAAACCGAGCACTACTCCGCCGCAAACAACTACGCCATTGCCAACGAGATAGAACGCATCAACCGGCAGTTCCTCAACTCCGAACGGGGATACATCCTCGTAGGACCCGGACGATGGGGCAGTTCCGACTACTGGCTGGGCATACCCGTGAAATGGCCGCATATCTCCGCCGCTAAACTCATCGTAGAAGCCGGACTGAGCCACTACCGCGTCGACCCGAGCCAAGGGACCCACTTCTTCCAGAACCTGACCTCTTTCGGAGTAGGATACTTCACCATAAACACCTACCGGGAAGACGGATTCTTCGACGAAGCCTGGCTCAACAGCCTCCCCGCCGCAGAAGAGACGGAATACATACGCCACGTCCACTTCGAAAAGCCGCTCATCATCAAAATGGACGGTAAGAAAAACATAGGAATCGTAGAGAAACCACAGTAAAAACGGGAAAACAAATACTTTCCGCCCTATGGAGACAAAGACCGTCAAGCCACGCTATGAATACGTAGACCTGATGAAAGGAGTCTGCATCATCCTGGTCGTCATACAGCACCTGGTAGGCCAGTGTGCAGTCAACCCGCCATGGCTCACGACATTCCGCATGCCACTCTACTTCATGCTCTCCGGATTGTTTTTCTCCACCTATGGCTCGCTGCGCACGTTCCTCATCAAGAAGTTCAACAGCCTGCTCGTTCCCTTCTTCTTCACCTGGGCAATTTGCTGGGTCCATATACACCTCCACTACGAACACCCGGAAAACTTCGACATACTGAAGTACAACGTCGCCATTTGGTTCCTGATAGCACTCTTCGAAGTAGGCCTGCTCTTCTACTTCATCTACCAGCTACCCAAAGAATGGATGAAGGCACTCGTTTCGCTGCTCATCTCCATAACCGGCTACATGATGCATCAATGGAACATCCATCTGCCCCTCTACATCGATGCCGCCATGAGCGCCACCATCTTCTACTACATCGGACCGCTCATCCGACGGTTCCACTTGCTCGAACCCCACAGCAAACAGACCAATCTGACAGGCGCCGCAATTTCCATCTTCGTATTCGGCACACTGGCCTACTACTACCCTTCCTCCTTACTCGACCTGCGCCTCAACCGAATCTTTACGCCTTATCCCGTTTTCCTGCTCTCCGCCGTGTCGGGAACAGCCGCCGTCTTCTTCATCTGCAAGCTGATTCGGCACATCCCCCTCATCTCCTACTGGGGGCGCTACAGCATCATCACACTTTGCAGCCACATTTTCATTTACCACCTGCTCAATGAATACGGAGCGCTGGAGCTCATACGAAAAGTGCTGAACATCGACCCCAAACTCTGGCTCGAATGGAAATTAGGCCCATGGATCGGCGTAGTCAGCGTCTTCTTCCTGACGCTTCCCCTCACATGGCTGCTCATAAGACACATCCCCTTCCTCTGCTCACAGATGCCCCTACTCGACCCGAAAAGCGGTAAACTCTACAAATCGCCACGCACACTGCTGCGCATCTTCATCAAAGGGAAAAGAGCAGACGACTGACTCCTCCTGACTATCGCGCCTACTCGAAATCGAACAATCGTTCCGGCCCGCTTGCAGCTACCCGGTTCAGCCGGCAAATGTCTTCCAGCATGGCTCCGTTCTTTGCCAGCGGGTAAAAGGACGATTCGGGCAGCAGCACATACTCCCACATACGATCCATGCGATCGTCCGGCAGGAGGGTATTGATCTTGTTGCACCAGCGCACGGTTGCCTGCTGCTTTCGGAGCACATTGCCGTCGGTTTTCTTGTCGTCGCCTTTGGTCTCTATGATATAAATATGTGTGGCGGTGCACACCATGAAGTCCGGATGATAGGAAGCCAGCAGTCCGTCAGTGCGCAGGTAGTGCAGCGTAGCAAAGCAGTGCTGGCTCTCACTGATTTTTATGAAGCGTTCCACTTGGGCATCGGCATCGAGAAACTCGGCAAAGGCCCGTTCCAGTCCGCCGCCATGCGAGGGATAGCCCAAGCGTTCGTAAATCACTTTTTGCAGCGGTAGCGAGTAAGTCTCGCGCAGGGTAAGCTCCGGCACGGACGAAAACCACGTCTTCTCCACCACAGCCTCGCCCGTCTCCACATTCTCTTGCATCCGATGGATGGCCACACTCATTTCCTTAATGATATGTTGAGTAACAATGGCGTTCTTCGACAGCAATATCTTCCAGTCGTTGTTGTGGAAAGGGTCGAACGGGCGGCCAAACAGGCGGGTACGTATATACATATCGAGTAGGCGGACAATCTCGGCCTGGTTGATTTGCAGTGTGGGCAGGGGGCGCGACCCACGTTTCCCCACCCGGTCGATGCGCGTAGTCAGTACGCGGAGCAACTTTTGCAGATACTCACTGTAGACACGGGCGCTGAAGAGATTGGCTTTCACCTCGTAGCGGCCGAAACAAGTTTCCGTCATAACGGCTTGCGAAATGAAGCTCTCCCCATCTGTCGCCAAGTGGGTGCGTAGGTATTCCAAGGTGTAGTCGGTAAAGGGATAGAGCGAATGGACATCTATCTCGGCAGGCGTGATTTCTTCTTCGGCATCGCGAATGACGGTAGGCCAGAACAAGTCGTAGTCCGCATAGTCAGCCTTCAGCCCCACCTTGATGAGATCGCCCGTGGGATTTCTCGTGCTTACTTCCGATTCTTCTATGCCTATCACGCCGCCTTCCATCAGCTCCTTGTAGAACTCCTCGAAAGCAGGATGCTCGATGATGGACAGCATGTCGAGATACGACTTGGGCTCCGTCCGCTTGACCAGCACCAACCGCCGGTTCTCCTCTTTCTCCTCGCGGTATTGCGGTTCGCGCCACATCAGTCTGAGTCCACGTCCCACGGTCTGCTCCAGCAAGATAGATGCCCGGCTGGAACGCAGGGGCACGATGACGCAAATGTTGCTCACGTCGAATCCCTCGCGCAGCATCAGCACCGACACGATGACCTTGGGCGAAGCATAACGGTCTACGTTGAACAGGCGGTCTTTCACCCGCAGCCATTCCGATTCCTTCATTTCGCCCTTCTTGTCGCTGTCTATGCGCAGCACGTCTTCTTCCGCCATGCCCTCTTCGTGCAGGAAATCGACCACCAGCGGCGTTACCGTCGTGTCTTCACACATGACCAGCATCTTGGGGTGCTTTTCACGGTCTATCTTCACAAAGCCCGCTTCCAGCTGCTGCAACTTTTCCACTCCGGCACGTAGCATTAGCCGCTGTCCTTCGCTCAGCGAGACCACCTTGCCCCGGTCGTCCCGCTCGGCCCGATAGTCCAGTTCGCCCAGGTCGGTCAGATCCTGCCGTTTGTCGAGCAAAAGCGTCTTCACCAATCCCTGCTTCATGGCGGTAATCAAGTCGAAGTCCACTACGATGTGCGGGAAGTAACGGCGCGTCTGCCCCTTGCCCACGGTATCATAAAGCGTGGCCGAGAAGTCCACCTGCGTAAACCGTCCTTCCTTGCCCCGGGCGATGTGGTTCAAGCCTTTCTGCCATTCCACTTCCTCCACCTCGCCGTCTTTCTTGTGCTCGTGGATGTGGTGTGCCTCGTCGTTGATGACCATCAGCTCGGGCAAAGCCGCCAGATAGTCGATGGCTTCGCCGCGCAGGTAGCGGCGGTCGAGCGTATCGAGTTGGTTTCACGCACTAACGCCGGGGCGCACGGGCAGCAGGTCTTCTATGATTTCCTTAGGCGAATCGCCTGTTCCGTCGGCTTCCTCCTCCTTGCTGAGGAATACGTGCCAGTTGGTCAGGGCAATTAGCCCGCCGCCCGTTACCTTGCGCCCGATGTCTTCCTTGGTTACGGTGTTGTTCTCTATGAAGCTGAATGCCTCGTCGCGGTAGGCAGGGGGCAGGAAGAGGTCTTGGTTGCGGTAGAAGTCGTTGGTGCGCACGTCGCGTTCGGCAGTGCCGGGCACAATGCGCCCCAGGTAGGCATCGAGCAGGCGGTCGTAGACTATCAAGCCCGGAGCCACCACGAGGAAATGGCGCGTGTAGCGCCCGCTCGGGCGGTCTTCGTGCTGCGCGTTGAGAAACTGCCACAGCATCAGGGCATGCATTACCCACGTCTTGCCCGTGCCCGTAGCCATCTTCACGGCATATTTGGGCAGGCAGTACTTCTCGCGTGCCAGCATTGCCAGGTCCGTTTCTACCAAAAGCTCGGGGGCTGCACGCTCATAAATGTGGCGCACGGACTCCACCCGCAGCACCTCGTGCAGGTAGATGATGTTGAGTATGGCCTGCCGTTGCCCTTCGTGGAAGTTCATGGTGCGTTCGTCCACATAGGGTTCGGTAAACCAATACTTCAGCAGGTCGGCCGTCGTGGGGGTAACGGCTTCCAGCATGCTGCCGTCGGCAAAGGCGGCGTTCACTTGTGCGGTCAGGCGTTTTGCCAGTTCCAAGGACTTTGTTCCTGTATTCTGTTTCATGATAGCAACTCTTTATTATTATTTACGGTCAGCACGACCACGCTCTCAAACCCAAACACATCCACCGCCTTGACGCACACCGTTCTTTGCGCCTTGCGGGGCACGCGCAGTTGGGCGCGGTAGATGCAGTGCAGGGGGTCGTGGTCGTTGGCCGTATTCTCGCGGTAGTCCTGCCATCGGCTGCGGAAAGTGATGCCGTCGTAGTCCGGGTCGATGCTCCAATACTCTATCAAGGCCAGCGGGTCGCGGTCTACCACCTGCTGCAGCTTCTGCTTGTCGCTCTCGTCCAGCGGAACGTTGTCCGGCGAAAGCAGGATGTAGTTGTCCAGTTCCACTGTGAGCAGGTCTTCGTCTGCCGAGGCGGGCGATACACTTAGCGGCTTGCACACCAAGTACTGCAGGCTGCTGAAGCGTACCGAGCCTTCGCGCACCAGCTTCTCCGCCCCTTTCTTGGCCAGCTTGTCCATGAGGTCGGGCGGGATAACCAATACCTCCACCTCGCCGCCGTAGCGGTTGATGGCTTCGCTGATGTCGAACGCGAAGTTCCATCCCAGCACCACCACCTTGTTCCATCCGCCGCCCAGGAGCGATGCCTTGGCTTCGGCGGCACGGCGCAGGGTGGCCGTGCCCGTCAGCTTGCGCGGGCTGTCCACCAATACCAGCGTGCGCGACTCCTTTATGTAGCCCCAGTTGCGGTCGGGCAGTTGCTCCTCGCTGAAGGGTATTGCGCCATAGAGCTGCATGATGATGCGGCTCAGGTCGCCCACCCGCTTGTATTGCTTGTTGGAGTCGAACACTTCTTTCTGGTAGTCGCCGATGGCCTGGTAGAGGAAGGGCTTTGCCCCTTGGTCGATGAAGCGTTTGCGCATGATGAGGGAGGCGGGCTTGCCAATGTCGCACGTAATCCAGCGACGACCCAATCGTTCGGCCACGGCTGCCGTAGTGCCGCTTCCGCCAAAGAAGTCGCAGACCAAGTCGCCCTCGTTGGAAGAGGCTTTAATAATGCGTTCGAGAAGGGCTTCGGGCTTTTGAGTGGCGTAACCGTGTTTTCTTTAGAATTTTTCATTACTATTGGAATACTTAATATGTCATCTTCTATCCATACATCTTCAAGTGGTTTACCTTCTTTCATGTAGGTTTTATATTCTTTCCCATCCCTGTATGTTATCTTGTATCTCCCTTTTTCATCTTCACGGTCAAAGCGATTTATTGTATTTTGAGAATAAGGAACATACACAGGGTGAAATATGACAGTATCAGTTTTACTATATCTAAATATAACATCATGCTTTCTTGCAAAATCATATTGTGGTTGTAACGAGCCCGTATATTTCCAGATTATCTCATTGCGAAAACACTCTTTCCCGTATATATCATCTAATAAAAGTTTTACGTAATGTCCAACATGCCAATCAATATGTATATAGAATGTCCCTTTTGGTGAAAGAAGTTCTTTCATTAACATTAGTCTTGGATAAATCATCTTTAGATAAGAGATGCTTCCCTCATGCCACATATCAGCATAAGCAAATTGTTCCATTACCGTTGGTTTCTGCTCAATATCCCAACCTGGCAAAACTACTTTCGTTCGATAATCCGTCTTGCTGTCGAAAGGCGGGTCAATATATATCAGGTCTACCTTGCCGCGAAGCGAGGGGAGGCCGGTAGCCTCATCGCCCACTAACAGGGCTTGCATAGTCAATAGATTATCGCCGTAAATTAGTCGGTTCATCCACTTGCCGCTACGAGCATACTGCGGCATTTGCCCGCGCCAAAATCCGGAAATGTCTTTGGATGGCAATACGAGTTCGTTGGTTTGCAGGCCGATGTGCATACCGTTGTTGATACGCTCCAATACGTGCTGTGCTTCACGCCTGCCCTCGGCTGCAATCTTAGGCAGTTCTTCAAGTAATGACTTTGGCATACGCTAAAGGTTTTATGCGTTGCCAAAAGTTCCTTTTTATATCCTAAGACAGCAAACGCGGACGATAATTTGCCCACGTTGCAGCCCTAGGAATTGCTGTAAGAAACGACAAATCACGTCCACGCTATGCGCGAACGTTTACGATTTGTTCTGTTTCTTATCTATTGAAATTTCCCAGATTTATAAAGTAAAGCCCTAAAATGAAAACAAGAGCTAAACAAGTGCAAATAAAACCGCTTATTTACAGTTAATTATAGGGTGCTTAATGTTTTCAGTTGTTTTCTTTCTTTTCAGTTGATTGGTTCTTTTTCGGTGCAATTTTGTTTCTCGTTTGTTTCTCAATATCGACCTTTATTCATATCTTTGCAACAGAAACAAAATTATGAAGGGATCGATATGCCACGAGTAAAGAAGCCTACAAAAGTAAAAGAGCCTGTCCGCCTTCGGACAAAGAAGCTGGCAGATGGAAGCCAAAGTCTGTATCTTGATATATACCGTTTCGGAAAACGAACATACGAATATCTCAAGTTGTATCTCATTCCGGAAACGGACAACAATGCCCGTCGGCAGAATCAGGCGACCATGAATGCCGCCAATGCCATCAAGTCCAAACGTATTATCGAGTTGACCAACGGCGAGGCCGGTATAGAAACCAAAGAGAGAGTTTACCTGCTTGACTGGATGAATACCTACAAGGAGAACCAGGCCAAGCGTGGCAAAAAGGACGGTTATCAGATTGACATCACTATACGCATCTTGAAGGATTATGCGGGAGAACGTATGTTGATGGATCAAATAGACAAGACATTCTGCCAGAATTATCTTGACTACCTTCAGTCCGAATACCGTTCCAGAGGCAAACGAGTGTCGAATTACACACTGCATACTTATTACCGGGTATTGAACGGAGCCTTGAATGCGGCTGTCAGGGCCGAGATCATCAAGTCCAATCCTTTCACGAAAATCAGCAAGTCGGAAAAGATCCGTCTGCCTGAAAGCAAACGGTCATACATGACCATTGAAGAGGTGCGTGCATTGATCGCAACCCCGATGAAAAATGAATCCGTGAAAGGTGCCTATCTGTTCTCTTGTTTCTGCGGTCTGCGAATCAGTGATATAATCAAGCTGCAATGGAAAGATGTATTCGTTGACCGTGGACAATACCGTCTGTCGGTTTCCATGCAGAAAACCAAGGAACCGATTTATCTCCCGCTTTCCCCGGAAGCGTTGAAGTGGATGCCTGTACGTGGGGACAAAGCTCCTGATGACAATGTGTTCGACCTGCCGTCCCCGGCAATGGTCAATATTCTTATCAAACCATGGGCAAAAGCGGCGGGAATAAACAAGCGTTTTACATTCCATACGGCGCGGCACACGTTCGCGACGATGATGCTGACACTCGGAGCAGACTTATATACGACATCCAAGCTGCTCGGCCATGCTGACGTGAAAATGACACAGGTGTACGCCAAAATCATCAACCAGAAAAAGGATGATGCGGTCAACCTGGTCAACGGATTGTTTGAGTGACCAATGATATACCATATCATGTCAAATTTACAAGTAGATATTTTAAGGGCGTCATCGATTGCAGATACAATCGAAAAACGATACCTTTATGATGATATATTATTATAAACCAATAAAATGTAAATCGACATGACAAGAGCTGACAAAGGCCTTCTCTCTTTTTGAGGGGAGCAAACACCCGCATCACATTGAAGCGGCACAGGACGTGGCGGAAGAACTTTTCGCCCTGCTTACCGAAGCAAAAACAGTTTATCTCCAGGATGTCAAAATCTACGGCAAACAGTATTGCCGTTATGTGGAGGATTTCGTGAACAGTCACCGGTATATTGACTGCAACAACGCTGTCTGCCGGAACTACCACGAAATGAACATCCACATCGTCAAGGGACTGCTGACTGACTGTCCCCACCTTATCCAACCGCTTTTTTCCGCCCCGAGCCTTTCTTTCGAGGAGTGCATGGAACTGAAGCGGAAGTATGACACATCGGAACTGGCATCCTCCGATTGTAATCCGGCAAAGTTTTCATTTCTTTCTTTTGACTGCAGCCTTTCACGCGAACAACTGGCCGGTATCGTTTCTTGCGCCAACACTTATCATCTGTTCTGCTCTTCCGTAACCATTGACGACATGGAATCTCTCTTCTCCTGCAAGAGAGGTTTCAGCCTTCGGGTGAACAGCGTGCGCCGTGTGGCTATCCTGTTCGATGCCCTTCTTGAGCATTCCTTTATTCAGGCCCAATGGCAGA
>JBMNUT010000003.1:0-255984 GCA_050946375.1 Bacteroidaceae bacterium
TTCGCTGAGATTAGCTCCCTGGGTCGTAAATTCTACTACGTTGGTATATTCCTCTACCATGTTCTGGTAGTCCATTGCAGAGAGCTTATCTCCGTAAATTTCGCCCACTTCGGCCGATCGGCGGTTTGCGTTCATGCCTTCGAATGCAGCTTGTGCGATAAAAGCCAGCAGGGCGCCTCCTACTATAATCACCAGCAGGGGACCTTTGCTTCGGATTTTTCCTAATGTTGCCATTTTTTGTCTATACTTTTTCTGTTTTTTGTTTTTATGCGTTAGTAACAAGCGTGGAATATTTCCACATTTTGGGGGGCGAAGTTACTGAAAAAATGTCTATCGTACTTGTTTTTCTCTTAAAAAAGTGCTGAATGTGCTGAAATTACTTACGGATGAGGGAGTAGGGGTAAGGGCGATTAGTCCTCTTGCGATTCTTTTTCTTCGTTATCAGAAGGAACCAATTCGTGTATGCGGACCAGTTCTATCTTTTTCGCCGTCATTTTTAAGACTTTCAGCTTGTAGAAGGGAGTGATGGAGATTTCTTCATTGAGTTTCGGGAAACTCTGATGATAGTGCAGGATGAGTCCGCCCAGAGTCTGGTATTCTCCATTGGCGGCGAGCGGGAGCTGCAGGGAGAAGTCTTCGTTGATTTTTTCGATTTCGAGGCGGGCCGAAAAGACGTATTCGTGTTCTCCAATCTTTTTGGCGATGTAGTGGGTCGTATCGTACTCGTCCTGGATGTCGCCGCAGATTTCTTCTACTAAATCTTCGATGGAGATTATGCCCAGCGTACCGCCGAATTCGTCGACGATGACTGCCAGTCTTTTCTTTTCCTGCATGAAGAGCTTGAGCATGTTCTGGGCTCCCATTGTGCCGGGCACGAAGGGCATTTTCTGTATATGCTCGTTCCAGGCTCCTTCGGAGTGGAACATTTCGGACGAGTGGATGTAGCCCAGAATGTTGTCGATGCTGCCGTCGTAGACAATCAGCTTGGAAAATCCGGTTTCCACGAAGAGGGAAGTCAGTTCTTCGCGGGTGGCTGTCTTGGGAACTCCTACTATTTCGAGCCGTGGCACCATGCAGTCGCGCACGCGGGTATGGCTGAAGTCCAGCGCGTTCTGGAAGATTTCAAATTCTTCTTCTTCCTTTTCGTTGAGGCTGTTTTTGCGGTTCTGGATAAACTGGCTGAGGTCTTTTTCTTCCAGCGCATGTTTTTCCGATTTGTTGCGGCACTTTTCTTTAAGAGCCTTGTAGGTTATGTAGAAAAGCAGCAGGCTTGTGGCAATAGTAAGCAGGAGGGTTGTCATTTTTTTGTTCTTCTATGGTTGGGTATTGGCGGCAGATTTCTTTTGCAGCGAGTCGGGTTGTGGCTGTTTCGGGTTGTTGGCGGGGAGAGGAGGGGGAGCCGACAGTTTGTTTTCGTCGAAGGTGACTTTTCCCTTCATCTTGTAGATGACGTACTGTGTCATGTCCTGATTGGATTCGAACGAGTTGCCGTCGATTACCTTGTCGGGCTGTACGATGTGAACCGGGCGGTTCGAATAGAGTTTCCTCTTGTCCTGTTCCCAGAAGAGCTGCGAGGTATAGATCTGGTTGCCTTTGGTGCTTTTTACTTTCACATTGCCCCGCAGTTCCCAGATGCGGTGTAAGGTGTAATAATAGGCCGTGTCGCACTCGATGGTGCTGACGACTTTGTATTGCCGGTCAAACTCTTCGAGTTCAAGCCCTTTCTCGAATGCCCATCGGGGTACGCGGGCGCGGTCGTACATGTCCCACTCTTCGGTGACAATCTTGTACTTGGTGATGCCGGAGTCGGAGATGAAAGTCGTGATTCCGCTGGTCTTCAGGAATGCAGCTGAGTCTCTGTCCTTGATGGGAGGGGCATACGTGTGCTTTTCTTCCTTGCATGAAGAAAGAAATGCGGCTGAAGCGCTCAGGAAAAGGAGGAAGCCGACCGGGAGAGCCCTCAGCGACATAATGCTGGCGTGTGACCTATGTGTCGCTATTTTACTCTCCACTTTTCGAACCAGGTCTCGTTGAATGTCAGTCCAAGCGTCAGGCGGAAAGTGTTGTCGGTCACGTACTCCGACAGGGAAGTTCGCACGTATTGGGCGGTGATTTGCACAATCGAGCGATTCAGGAACTTCAGCGGCAATCCGACACCGGCGCTGACTCCCCATTCCTTGGGGCCGTCAATCCACGCTCCTTGCCCTGATTTTATTTGATAATAAGGCGTTGTGTAGTGAGCGCCGAAGCGGTAGCGGATTTGGTCGTGGTAGTAACTGCTGTACTGATTGGGTATCCATTCGGCACCGGCAGCGATTCGGTGGCGGTTCTTCAGGGGTTGGAGGACGGAAGCGGCCTCAATTCCCGTGTCGTAGCTGAGCGGTTCGTAATACTCCTGCTCCCAAAGCTGCAGACTGTAGTCGATTCCGGCCGTCCAGTGCTCGTCGGTATAGGCCAGACCTGCTCCGACGGCGTGGGGCAGTTTGAGTTTTGCGTCCAACGACTGGGTGCTTTCGCCCGTGGTGCTCTTGTCTACCGTATTCAGCTCGTGCCCCAGCGAATAAGTGACGCCTAAAGTGAGGGCTTTGTTCTTCCTTTCGTCCAGAACATAGCTGTATTGTGCGCCCAAGTCGAGCTTGTAGTCGTACACGTCCATGGTCCCTGTCTTCCGGACGGAGCCGTCTGAATATGCATCGGAGACGACTGTGGAGGCTTTCTCTATGCTTCCAAACAGATAGCTTATGTTGAAACCGAGGGAGAAGTTCCGCACCGGTTCGTATCCCATTCCCAAAAATACCTGATGTATGCCGCCGTCTCCATAATAATTATAGGTAGCGGCTGTTTGTTGCCCCGTTCCTTCGTCGGTGATGTAGCTGGAATTTCCCAAGTTATAGCCCACGTTCGAGAAAGGCCGCAGTCCTGCCGTAATACCCAGTCCGGGATGCAGGCGGAATTGCACGGCAATGTAGTCGAAACTGGAGTTATTGGCCGTAGTGCTCTGCCCGGATTCTGAAAGACGGCTCATTTGCAGGCTGACCGCCGCATCCATCAGGAATGTGAGCGAGTCTACCGCGCTGTATGAGGCCGGGTTCAGGGGATTGATGTAGCGGTTGCTGCGCAGGGCGAAGCCGATTCCGCCCATTGCCCTGCTGGGTCCGAATCCATAGTCGTTCAGAAGTCCGACTCCGTAGCGGGAGTAAGGAGTATTCGTGTTGTTTACCGACAGCGTAGTGGACTGTGCTACGGCGCAAAGGCCTACCGCTGCAAGCGCCAGCGTATGGAATAATCTGCTGAATGTGTTAGTGGATTTCATTATAATGTAGGATGCGGTTTAGACCTTTGAGCACAAGATGGGGCTCCAGAATGTGCTCTTTTTCCAATTCTCCCTCGAAGAGTTGCGCATCGCCACCGGTGAGAATCACGTTAAGGTCAGGATATATTTTTTGATAGTCTTGGATGTAGCCGTTCATTTCGTATGCGATACTTTTCATTACCCCTCCGCGTATGGCGGTTGTCGTGTCGTATCCCGTCAGGGGCTTTTCGCCGTTTTCGTCAATGAGGGGCAGTCTTGGGGCGCGGCTGTGGAGGATTTCGAAACGCATTTGCTTGCCCGGCGTGATATTGCCTCCGAGAAATTCGCCTTCGCTCGAGAGAAAATCGTACGTGATGGCCGTGCCTGCGTCGATGATGAGTATGTTTTGCCCCGGATAATTTTCTTTTGCGGCCGTAACGGCAGCTATCCGGTCGACTCCCAAGGAGGAAACCGATTTGTAACCGATTCGTATCGGCAACGGAGTCGTCGGTTTCAGGTAGAGTACCGGGAAAGGCAGAGACTCTATGAATGTGCTTGTTTCCGGAGCCAGGTCGATGACGGAAGAAACGATGGCACTTTTTATCTCAACCCCCTGCGCTATTTGAGAAAAGCCCTTAGGGAATGATTTGCCTTCCTTGCATAAATTGAGAAGCACATCGCCTTCGAAGAGGGCTAACTTGGCGTATGTGTTGCCTATGTCTATGATGAGGTTTGCCACGGGCTTGATTCTTTTGGGATGCAAAGTAAGGCAAAAAAAGTAGAACGGCTTCGCTCTTTTCTGAAAAATAAGCGTAATTTTGCAGCCGTAACTGGAAAAGTTGAAGATTTTAAGGAATGAACCGTAAGTTGGCGCAGCTCTTTTTGGCTTTGTTCATCGGCCTTTTGCTGCCGGGGCAGTTCGCTTACGCCGAAGGAGAGTCCGACGATTCTTTGCGGGTAAGTATGTTAACTTGTTCCCCCAGCAGTAAGGCCATATACTCTTTGTTCGGCCATACGGGCTTGCGCATCAAAAGCTCGAATGGGGAGGACTGGGTATTCCATTACGGAGTATTTGATTTCGATAAGCCTCATTTCATCTGGCGTTTTGTGAAGGGAGAAACCGATTACGAGCTGGGATGTCTTCCCTACGAAGATTTCCTCCTTTCTTATATATATCAAGGCTTGGAGGTGAAGGAGCAGGTGCTGAATCTTACTCAGGCGGAGAGTCGCAAGCTGTTTGAGGCACTGAAGGTGAATTATTTGCCCGAGAATCGGGAATATCGCTATAATTACTTCTTTGATAATTGCGCCACCCGTCCGCGGGTGAAGGTGGAAGAAGCGGTGGACGGCATCATAAAATACGATGAACGCGAGAGCATTGAGACGTTCCGCAGTGCGGTCCATCGTTGTCTGGTAGGATATCCGTGGTCGCGTTTCGGCATCGATTTTTGTCTGGGTGCAGGTGCGGACCGGACTATGGAGGGCACTGAGAGCTATTTCCTGCCGGCCAATCTGTACAATGGCTTTCAGAAAGCGTTGATTGTCCCGCGTGAAGGTGATTTCCGCGACTTGGTCATAGCGGATTCCGTATTGTGTTCTGCCCGTGGCGTCAATGCCGAAAGCGCAACGGAGGAAGGCATCTTCTGGACTCCGCTGGTGTGCGCCTTTGCATTGCTCCTGGTGGTGGTTGCAATCTCTATCTATGGTGTGATGACCGGGCGTGCCTTTTGGGGAGTTGATATAGCGCTGTTCTCTCTGGCAGGCCTCGCAGGGCTGGTTCTGGCTTTCCTTGCGCTCTTTTCCCAGCATCCCGCGGTCGACTCCAACTGGAACATGGTCGTCTTTCATCCCTTCCATTTGCTGTTTTTGCCTGTGTATGTCTACAATGCCCGCAGGTGGAATATGGATTATTACCACATCGCTAATGCCGTAGTGCTGATAGTGTTCTTCTTCTGCTTCAGCGTTTTGCCCCAGCAGATCAATACCGCCGTGGTGCCCATTGCGCTGGCTTTGTGGGTTCGCTCGTTAAGTTATTCTATTTTAGCTTTTGAACATCGATGGAAATCAAAGGCTTTCTGACTACTCTGATTACGTTTCTGGCAATAGCCGCCGATGCGCAACATAATCCGGCTGTGCCCAGATTGGTTGTCGGTATCACTGTCGACCAATTGCGCCAGGACTATATGGAGCTGTTTGCTCCGCTTTATGGTGAAAAGGGCTTTCGTCGCCTGTGGCGCGAGGGCAGATATTACACCAATGCCGACTACGAATTTTATAATCCCGATTATGCTTCTTCGATAGCCTCCCTGTTTACCGGGACAGTGCCTATGATTCACGGCATAGTAGGCCGTGACTGGCTGGACCCCGCCACGCTCTTGAAACGGAACTGCGTGGACGACAACGATTTTATGGGGAACTATACGTCGCAGTCCTCATCGGCTTCCTTGCTCCAGGCCACTACGGTTGGCGACGAGCTGAAGGTGTTCTTCTCCGGAAAGTCGCTGGTTTATTCTGTGGCACCGGAGCGTGAAGAGGCAATCATGGCTGCCGGTCATGCGGCCGACGGCGCTTTCTGGCTGAATGAGGACAACGGGATGTGGTGCGGTACTACCTATTACGGCACTTTCCCCTTCTTTATTAGCAAATATAATCTGCAGGAAGGCATCGAGTCGCGCAAGGATTCCCTGACGTGGACGCCTCTGCGTCCGGTGACGGACTATACCCTTCTGCCGACAACCGTCACTCCTTATCCTTTTGAATACAGCTTGTCGTCGGACGTCTGGCGTTACCGGCGGCTTAAGACCACTCCTTTAATCAATCAGGAGATTAACCGCCTTTTGCTGAAGGCTTTCGGCCAGTCGGATTTAGGCAAGGACCAGATTCCCGACTTGCTCTCCGTTACGTACTATGCGGGGCCTTATGATGCGCAGTCGTTTGCGGAGATTCCCACGGAGATGCAGGATACTTACGTCCGTCTCGACCGCGTTTTGGGCGAACTGCTGGACTGGATTGACAATCGGGTAGGGCTTCAGAATGCACTCGTCTTCCTGACTTCCACGGGATACAATGTCCCTGAGCGGAGCATGCCGGTGTATTATAATTTCCCGACCGGCGAATTCCATCTGGAGCGGTGTAAAGCCCTGCTTAATATGTACCTGATGGCCATTTACGGCCAGGGTCAGTGGGTAGAGGCCTACGACGGTCTGCAATTCTACCTGAACCATAAGCTCATCGAAGATAACAATTTGACGTTGGCCGAGGTGCAAAAGAAATCGGCTGAGTTCCTTATTGAGATGAGTGGCGTGCGCGAGGTCTATACTTCCACCGCTTTGCTTCAGGCCGCTTGGGTGCCTGACATGCAGCGCCTGCGCAACTCGTACCACCGGGAGCGCTCGGGCGATTTGTGGATAGAGGTCATGCCCGGATGGACGGTAGTGGACGCTACGAATCCGGGAAATAATTATATTGTTCGCAGTGCGATAGTTCCGCAACCTCTTATCTTTATCGGCGCATCGCTGGAGCCGGAGCGCATAGAGGGGAGGGTCACGATGGATTGCGTGGCGCCTACTGTGAGCAAATGTATCCGTATACGGGCGCCAAATGCCTGCTCGTCAGCTCCCCTGTTTTAAGACTTTCTTTTCCCGGCATCGGGAGTTGCCTGAACTTTGCGTAATACTTTTGCGGAAAAGATGCAGTACTTTTCGGAAAAAGGTGCAGAGGAAATCGGGAAAAACAGCAAGGGAAATTTTCAATGCATGAAAGACCCCTTGCGTAAAATACTTCCATAACAACAGAAAAAATAAAAAGAGTAACAATAAAAATGGGATTTGCAGATTTCATTGGTCACCTGTTTGGTGACAAACACAAGCGTGATATGCGCGAAATACAGCCTTGGCTCGATAAGATTAAGGCGGCATATCCGGCAATTCAGGCACTGAGCAACGATGAGTTGCGTGCCAAGACAGAAGAACTGAAGACTTATTTGCGTGAGCAGGTCAAGACTGAGCGGGAAGAGATTTCCAAGCTGCGTGCCTCCATCGAGGATACTCCGCTGGAAGACCGCGAGCCGGTATTTGCGAAAATCGATAAGCTGGAGAAAGAAGTTCTTGATAAGTTGGAAGTAGCGCTGGACGAAATCCTGCCGGTGGCTTTTTCTATCATGAAAGATACGGCCCGTCGTTTCGCAGAAAACGAGGAAATCGTGGTAACGGCTACCGATTTCGACCGTCAGCTGGCTGCTACGAAAGATTTCGTGCGCATCGAAGACGATAAGGCGATATACCAGAATCACTGGATAGCCGGCGGCAACGAGACGCAGTGGAACATGGTTCACTACGATGTCCAGCTCATTGGCGGCGTAGTGCTGCACAAAGGCAAGATAGCCGAGATGGCAACCGGTGAAGGTAAGACGCTGGTCGCAACTTTGCCTGTGTTCCTGAACGCTCTGACGGGCAACGGCGTACACGTAGTGACGGTCAACGACTATCTTTCCAAGCGTGACTCCGAATGGATGGGCCCGCTCTATGAATTCCACGGCTTGAGCGTTGATTGTATCGATAAGCATCAGCCCAACAGTGAGCGCAGGCGTAAGGCTTACTTGGCCGACATTACTTTCGGAACGAATAATGAGTTTGGTTTCGACTATCTGCGTGATAACATGGCTCAGAGCCCGCAAGACCTGGTTCAGCGCGCTCATAACTATGCGATTGTCGACGAGGTTGACTCGGTGTTGATAGACGATGCCCGTACGCCGCTCATCATTTCTGGTCCGGTGCCGCAGGGCGGCGACCAGCTCTTCGAGGAATTGCGCCCGGAAGTAGAGCGCGTATATGCGGCACAGCGGGCTTTGGCCACCAAATTGCTGTCTGATGCAAAACGCCTCATCGCTTCTCCCGACAAGAAAGACCAGGAAGAAGGATTCCTTGCCTTGTTCCGTAGCCATAAGGCCCTGCCTAAAAACAAGGCGCTCATCAAGTTCTTGAGCGAGCCCGGCATCAAAGCGGGAATGCTGAAGACGGAAGAAATCTACATGGAGCAGAACAACAAGCGTATGCCCGAGGCTGTGGAGCCGCTGTACTTCGTAATCGACGAGAAGATGAAGAGCGCCGACCTCACGGATAAGGGTGTCGACCTGATTTCGCGAAACCAGTCGGATCCTACGTTCTTCGTCTTGCCCGATATTACGAGTCAGTTGGCCGAGCTGGAGGGCCGCAAGGACCTGACCGAAGAGCAGCGCCTGGAAGAAAAAGACCGTCTGATGTCGAACTACGCAATCAAGAGCGAGCGCGTTCATACCATCAATCAGCTGTTGAAGGCGTATGCCATGTTCGAACGCGACGACGATTATGTCGTTATGGACGGGCAAGTGAAGATTGTCGACGAGCAAACGGGCCGTATCATGGAAGGCCGCCGTTGGAGCGACGGCTTGCATCAGGCAATCGAGGCCAAGGAACGCGTAAAAGTGGAAGCCGCCACGCAGACCTTTGCCACCATTACGCTCCAGAATTACTTCCGTATGTATCATAAGCTGGCCGGTATGACCGGTACGGCAGAGACGGAAGCCGGAGAGTTCTGGGACATTTATAAATTGGACGTGGTGGTTATCCCGACGAACCGGCCTGTTATACGAAATGACATGAATGACCGCGTATATAAAACAAAGCGCGAAAAATATGCGGCCGTCATTCAGGAAATAGAGAAGATGGTTCAAGCCGGAAGGCCTGTGCTTGTGGGTACAACCTCAGTGGAAATTTCCGAAATGCTGAGCCGTATGCTCACAATGCGCAAGCTCCCTCACAATGTCCTGAATGCCAAATTGCACCAGAAGGAGGCTGATATCGTAGCTCAGGCAGGACAAACCAGTACGATTACCATCGCTACCAACATGGCAGGCCGTGGAACGGATATTAAGCTGAGTCCCGAGGTAAAAGCAGCCGGCGGTTTGGCCATTATCGGTACGGAGCGTCACGAATCGCGGCGTGTCGACCGTCAGTTGCGTGGTCGTGCCGGCCGTCAGGGCGACCCGGGTTCTTCCGTATTCTTCGTATCTTTGGAAGACAACCTGATGCGCCTTTTCTCTTCCGACCGTATTGCTAAGGTAATGGACCGCTTGGGTTTCAAAGAAGGCGAGATGATTGAGCATAAGATGATTTCGCGTTCGATTGAAAATGCCCAGAAAAAAGTGGAAGAGAACAACTACGGCATTCGTAAGCGCCTGCTGGAATACGACGATGTGATGAACAAACAGCGTACGGTGGTCTACACCAAGCGCCGTCATGCGCTGATGGGTGAGCGAATTGGCATGGATATTGTAAACATGATCTGGGACCGTTGCGCAAATGCCATAGAGAATCACGACTATGAAGGCTGCAAAATGGAGATGCTCACTACGCTGGCCATGGAAGTTCCCTTCACCGAAGAGGAATTGAGCGCAGGAAATCTTGAGAAACTGTGCGAGAAGACCTTTGAAGTGGCAATGGAAAACTTCAAGCGGCGCACCGATCGTATTGCAGAGATTGCCTACCCGGTCATTAAAGATGTGTATGAAAACCAGGGAGACCGCTATCAGAACATTCTGATCCCCATCGTCGACGGGAAACGCATGTATAACATTTCTGTAAATCTGCAGAAAGCATACGAAACCGAAGGTAAAGAAGTGGTCAAATCCTTCGAGAAAGCGATACTTTTGCACGTAATCGATGAGGCATGGATGGAGAACTTGCGCGAATTGGATGAGTTGAAACGCTCGGTTCAGAATGCAAGTTACGAGCAGAAGGACCCGCTGTTGATTTATAAGTTGGAGAGCGTGAAGCTGTTTGATGCAATGGTTCAGCAAATCAACAACAAGACGATTGCGATTCTGATGCGTTGCCAAATTCCCGTTCAGCAGCCGCAGCAGGTGCGTGAGGCAGCTCCCGAAGTTCGTAGGCCCAATCCCCGCTTGCAAGAGGTGAAAGAAGATTTGACCAATCCCGAGCAGAAGCAGGCAGCTTCGCAGGACACTCGTCCCGAGAAGCCCCGTCGCGAACCGATTCGTGTGGAGAAGCGTCCGGGAAGAAACGACCCTTGTCCTTGCGGAAGCGGCAAGAAGTTTAAGAATTGCCACGGGCGCGGCCTGTAATTCCCGCCAGCGGTTTTGCATTCCAATCGAACATGTTTGTCTAAAAAGCAATAATAGAACTAATGTATCGGACTAAAACTTGTGGTGAACTGCGTATCACCGATGTAAATAAAGAAGTGACCCTTGCCGGATGGGTGCAGCGGGTACGTCGGATGGGCGGAATGACATTCGTCGATTTGCGCGACCGCTATGGTATAACTCAGCTCGTGTTCAACGAAGAAACGGCCGATTCTTCCCTTTGGGCGGAAGCGAATAAGTTGGGACGCGAGTATGTAATCCAAGTTACCGGCCTTGTAAACGAGCGTTCCTCCAAGAATTCGAAAATTTCTACCGGCGATATTGAGATTGCGGTCTCGGCATTGAATGTACTCAATACCTCGGAAACTCCGCCTTTCACGATTGAAGACAATACGGACGGCGGCGATGACATCCGCATGAAGTACCGCTATTTGGATTTGCGCCGCTCCTGTGTGCGCCGCAACTTGGAGATGCGTCATAAAATGGCTTTCGAAGTGCGCAATTACTTGGATAAACAGGGATTTCTGGAGGTAGAAACGCCGGTTTTGATTGGCTCTACTCCTGAAGGGGCCCGCGATTTTGTGGTGCCCTCCCGCATGAATCCCGGACAGTTCTATGCCCTTCCCCAGTCGCCCCAGACGTTGAAGCAGTTGCTCATGGTGTCGGGCTTCGACCGCTATTTCCAGATTGTGAAATGTTTCCGCGACGAGGATTTGCGGGCCGACCGTCAGCCGGAGTTTACGCAGATCGACTGCGAAATGAGCTTCGTCGAGCAGGAAGATGTGCTTGAGGTTTTCGAAGGAATGGCCAAGCATTTGTTCAAAACCATACGGGGCATTGAACTGACGGAACCGTTCCCCCGCATGCCGTGGATAGAGGCCATGACGAAGTACGGCAGCGATAAGCCCGATTTGCGCTTCGGCATGGAGTTTGTGGAGCTGATGGACGTGCTGCAAGGCTATGGCTTCTCCGTATTCGACGAGGCTAAATACATCGGAGGTATTTGCGCCAAGGGGGCAGCCTCCTATACGCGCAAGCAGATTGATGCGCTTACCGACTACGTGAAGCGTCCGCAAATCGGCGCAAAGGGCATGGTATATGCCCGCGTTGAGGCGGATGGGCATGTGAAGTCGAGTGTCGATAAGTTCTATTCGCAGGAAGTTTTGCAGCAGCTCAAGGCTGCGTTTTCGGCAGAACCCGGCGATTTGATTCTGATATTGAGCGGCGCGGACGCAATGAAGACGCGCAAGCAGTTGTGCGAACTCCGTCTGCACGTAGCCGACCAGTTAGGGCTTCGCGACAAGAATCAGTTCGCCTGCCTGTGGGTTGTCGACTTCCCGCTGTTCGAATGGAGCGAGGAAGAGGGCCGATTGATGGCCATGCACCATCCGTTTACTTCGCCCAAACCGGAAGACATTGCCTTGCTCGATACCGATCCGGCAGCGGTGCGCGCCAATGCCTACGATATGGTGATCAACGGCGTAGAGGTAGGAGGAGGTTCTATCCGTATCCACGACAGCGAACTGCAGGACAAGATGTTCAAAATCTTGGGCTTTACCGAAGAGCGTGCCCGCGAACAGTTTGGCTTCTTGCTCGATGCCTTCAAGTACGGTGCGCCGCCTCACGGAGGTTTGGCCTATGGTCTGGACCGCTGGGTGAGCCTGTTTGCCGGTCTGGACTCCATCCGCGACTGCATAGCCTTCCCCAAGAACAATTCCGGACGCGACGTTATGTTGGATGCTCCTGCACCCCTCGAGCCGTCGCAGCTGCAGGAACTGCATCTCTCTGTCGAGCCTTTGGACGAATGATAGCGAAGAATCGATAGAAATGGACAAACGGATTATTCGTACCGCTTTAGTACAGCAAGCCATTCCCTCTTCTCCGGAAGAGGCGATGGCTTTGCTTGCTTCTTCCGTGCGCCGTGCCGCGTCGGAAGGGGCACGACTGGTTGTGCTGCAGGAGTTGCACAACACGCCTTATTTCTGCCAGACGGAAAATACGGACTTCTTCGACTTGGCCGAACCGATACCCGGGCCTTCTACCGAATTCTATGGCGCTCTGGCAGCAGAGTTGCAGGTGGTTTTGGTAACGTCTCTCTTCGAGCGGCGGGCTCCCGGCCTCTATCATAATACGGCAGTAGTGTTCGATGCCGACGGCAGCATGGCGGGTAAATACCGGAAGATGCACATTCCCGACGATCCTGCCTATTATGAAAAGTTTTACTTTACGCCCGGCGACTTGGGCTTTCAGCCGATTCGCACTTCTGTCGGGACTCTGGGCGTGATGGTCTGCTGGGATCAGTGGTATCCCGAGGCTGCGCGTCTCATGGCCTTGCGGGGAGCGGAAATTTTGATTTACCCTACGGCAATCGGCTGGGAGAGCAGCGACGAAAAGGTGGAACAGAACAGGCAACTTACGGCATGGATGACGGTGCAGCGCGGCCATGCCGTGGCCAACGGGCTTCCCCTCCTGGCGGTGAACCGCACAGGTCTTGAGCCGGACCCCAGCGGGCAGACCAATGGGATACGCTTCTGGGGGCATAGCTTTGCGGCAGGGCCACAGGGTGAGCTCCTGGCTGAGGCTGGCGAAGAACCGCAACTCCTCATGGTTGACCTCGACCTCTCCCGCAGCGAGTCCGTACGCCGTTGGTGGCCGTTCTTGCGCGACCGGCGCATCGATGCCTATCAGGGAATCGACGAGCGCTATCTCTTGTAGCAATTTTGCCTTGCGGCTTTTCTGAAAAAGCCTTGCAGGTTTTCCCAAAAAGCAGCAGTACATGGAGCAAAAAGCCTTGCATCTTTCTTCCGTAGCGAGTAGCGGAAAGCGCGTCGATGCTTTCGACATAATGAAAGGTATTGCCATACTTTTGATGATAGTCGGGCATACAACGGGAAAAATCCCCTTGTTGCGCGACTTCATCTTTTCGTTCCATATGCCGCTTTTCTTCCTGCTTTCCGGTTATTTCTTCCGTCCTGCTCCCGTGGGGCTTGCGTTGAAGAAAAATTTCAAGCGGCTTTATGTTCCCTACCTCTTCACCGCTTTGCTGTTGGCCCTGCACATGATGACAGTAGCCTACTGCAACGGGCAGGATGTATGGGGCGTGGGGCTTGTACGGCTGCGTGCCACGCTGTTGGGGAGCGGTGCTCCTCTTGTTTTGGGCATGCGGCCGGCCATTGGCGCCATTTGGTTCCTGGCCGCGTTGTTCTGGGCGTTGTTGTGGCTCAATCTGGCGCTTCGCACGCGTTTCCCCCTGCTTGTCTGTCTGTTGCTGGCCGCGCTTAGTTTTGCCTTGCAGGGCGAGATATTCCTGCCGCAAAGCATTCAGCCGGCTTGTTCTGCCACTCTTTTCCTGTATATAGGCTATTCCGCCCGCCGATACCAATGGCTGGAGCGGGCAGGGCGTCTGACTTCTGCCGGACTGAAGCGGCTGTTTTCGCCTCCGTTCTGCAACCCTCTTGCCGACGCTGCAGCCGGCTGTTCGCAGGAGAGCGGGGCAACCCGTCCGTGGCTGTGGGCTTTTGTTTGCGCGGCTCTCTGGTACACGGCTTGGATGCGGGGAAAATTGGAGATGTCGTGCGATTATTATCGCTTTTGGTACTTCGATATGTTAGCTGCAGTGGCAGCGGTATGGCTGGTTTATCAGTGGGCAGTCTGGCTGGACGCCTCGCGTTTCGTGCGGTTGAAGCGGTTTTTTTGCTTCTTCGGTCGCTATTCGCTGGTGGTCTTGTGCTTCCATTTGTATGAACTGAACTGCATCTCTTGGAAGAATGTCGTGCCCCTCGACTGGGGCGATGGCGTGCTGCCCATCTTTTGGGTGCTGAAGTTCATTTGGGCCTACCTGTGCATTCAGTTGACCTTGCACGTCCCTTTCTTGCGGAAGATATTCCAGATAAAAGGTTAAGTAATAGTACTTATTTAGTATAGTGCCGTTTTTTTAGTATTTCCATACTCTTACTTCTTAAAAAAAATCGTTCCTCAGAACTACATCCCAACCAGTAGATGAGACTGATTGCGGATAGGGTGGAGATGAAGCATACGCATATTAGGCGTATAAAACCTTGTCCCAGCATGTTATATATACAGAATGGAGGTAAAAAGGACAATATCGCTACATACCATGTCCGTATGAAAACTTGAAAAAAGAAGGCTTTGGCATCTAATCCAATAGGCTTCCGAAGCATGATGAGTCGGGTGATAAAACAAATAAAGGAACAGCCGATAGATACCACTACGGTAACTTCAGGAAAGAATCCCAATTTAAGAAACAGATAGGAGATGGGAAAATTTAATAATTGTAATCCGCCTACAATGATTTGGTAGTTTCTAATGTGCCCGGTAGCCAGCATGGCTGTGATAAGTGGAGCAGAGATGGATTCGGAAAGTATAAATATTAACAGAAGACGGACAAATAGTGTGGTATGTTCAGGTACACTTTTGAAGAAAAGTGTGAGTATATAGGGCGTTTCAATAAAGAGAGGAATCGATAAGAGGAGGAGCATGTAAAATGAAAAACGGCTTCCTTGACGAATTAGGCTTAACATATATTCTTTTTGTCCTGCTGCAAATGATTTGGTAATTTGGGGATTGATGGCAGTCATGATGTTAGTTGCAAAGCCACTTACGGCAGTACTAATTTGAAAAGAAGTGGCACGTGCGGCATTGACTACGGTTCCAAAAAACAGGTTGATGAGAATATTAACTCCTTGGTCTCTGAAAATGGCAGAAGCACTGCCAATAAAATTCCAGCCCGAAAAGCTCATGATTTGTTTTAGCAGTGTTTTGTCGAAAATCAGTTTCCCTATGCATTCGTTGAAATGCTTTCGACAGTAAAAACGATAAGTGAAAAATGTAATCAGTGATATAGCAGCAAGTAAAGTACCCCATGTCTCTAACTTGTCTTGAAAAGTAAAGTGCGAAAGGGCAAGTACTGCCAATAATTTGAGTAGAGTTTCTTGGATGCTGATGTAGGCATAGGCATTCATTTGTTCCCGCGACATAATTGCTGCGGTATAAGGAATAGTAAGAAGATTGATGGCAAAAGTGAAAATAGAGCATTGTAAAACCCAGTTTGCTGCTTCCATTCGCAAAGGAGGGACATTTAGTTTATGGTTAAGAAACCATACTCCGATAAGTTCGATAAGGAAGACAGTCAAAAGTGCGGTGCAGAATTGTACAATTTGGGCTGTGGAGAATACTTTTTTTATTTGCTCTTTGTCTCCATTTCCTAATTCGAAAGACAGAAAACGTGTAATGGCTGATGTCAATGAGCCGGATATGATGGAGAACATCAATACGACTCCGCCTACAACATTATATAATCCATAATCACTGAACCCCAGACAGTTGAGAACAATACGGCAAGTATATAAGGAAACAAATAGCGTAAAAATCATTCTGAAGTATAGCAGAAGGGTATTTTTGGCTATTCTGCGTTTTGACGAAGGTGTTGCAATATCTTCTTGTGAGTCTAATTCCTGTTTGTTGGAGATGGAGCAAATTTGTTGAGAAGTATTGCTGGATTTGCCGTTTAGGAGAGTGTTCTTCATTGTGAATGAGGATAGCTTTAGTTATTTAGGTGTTGTTTGATACGTGTTGCTACACTATCCCAAGAATATTTAGTTATATAGGTATCTCTCATGGCTCTTACAGAATTTTGGATAGCTTGGTTATTTAATAGATCATACATTTTGTGGGCTAAAAAGAGAGCGTCATCCTTCTCTATGAGATAACCATTCACTCCATCTTTTATGAAGTAAGGCATTTCGTATCGGTTTCGCCCGATGCAGGGAAGTCCGAACGATAGAGCCTCAGCAAATACTAATCCATAAGCTTCGAAGTATGAGGGCATGCAGAAAATATCGCATGTGTTGAGTAAATCGCTCAATTGTTTTTTGGGACATTCACCTATGAAATGATATCCTTTGCAGGGTAAGTTTATAGGATTGTTTGCTGGACCGACGATGTAGAGTTCTGCATGTGGCATTAAATCACGTTGCAATATGCGGAATGCTTCATAAGTCAAGTAACCGCCCTTCCGTTTAAAATCACGCCCAATGAATAGTATTTTATTGTTTTTGCGCTGTTGCCCGTTACTAATTAGTGAGCGGTCTATATTGATACCTCCTCCGACGTGATGTACTTTCCGGCTATCAATTCCTAACTGGTCTATCAGATAATGGGAAATCCATTGTCCCATTGTGAATATAGCCTGGCAATTTTTGTAGTATTCCAGCTCTGCTTTAGAGCGTCTTTTCAGCTCTTCTGGCGAAATAGTTTCGAAGTTGCTAAGTTCGAATCTCTTGGGGTGAGTAGTAGAGAGCTGCATTATGTAGTTAATGGATAGATCCTGATAAATGCAAGTATTGCGAAAAGTATTATCATCAAGATAATCTGTAAACTGAAAGACCGTAGACTTTTCGGAGAAGTTTCTACTCGGGAATTGCTTGGAATGTAGTAGACGATAAAGAAATATGTCAGATTGCGATGGAAAATTGGAAGGAAATAGTTTTATCTTTCGTAGAATGCGGCTAAAAAGTGGAGTACGTATGGGAATATCAATTAGTTGAAATTGGGATTGTAGTGCTTGAAATAAGGAAAAGCATGTACCCGACCAGGTTGTTTCCCGTACCTTATCCCAATGGCAAAGAAAGTATAATTTGTTGTTATGTCCCATATTACTGTTTTTCTTTAGGGTTTTCTATAGAACAGGAGAAGAAGAACTTCTTTTTTACGAAAGGCTCTTTTTTAGGAATTCCAAGGATTCTTGACGCTTCTCTATGATTATTTGGTTAACTGTTTCCCAATTTATAGGTTGTTTTATGAGTTTTCGGATGCTGTCGCTGTCAATTGTGGATAATAAACGGTCGGTCAGTTTAAATAGCTTGAGTAATGAATGGAAACGTGCTGCACCTCGTTCTTGGTTGCAAATTACAACAAATGGTTTGTTGAATAAGATAGAAAAGACACAACCATGGAAAGAATCCGTCAAGACGTACGAGGCTTGGTTGAACGCATGTAACCAGCTTTCGACGGGAGCATAGTCATTTTTATTCCATTTGTTGTCATTTTCTGGCGGTAAATCAGTTTGAGTATATGGAATGGTAGACAGCTCTCGGGCAATAAATGAGGTAATTTCTTTTTTTTCGGGGGTAGAGTCCAAAAGATAAGTGAAGAGTTTTTTGTCTCTGTCTGATGTTTGTGTTGAGACAGGGTACTTTGCGCAAAGTTCTCTCCATTCATCGGCCGAAAGTAACAAAGTAGGGTCTAAGACAAATTGAGGGGTACATTGCCAGCCGAATTTCTGTTGAATTAGGGGGATCATGGACTCTTCACGTACCGAAACTGCATCGAATTGCGATATAAGTGCTCCGCATTCTGCTATTTGTTTAGTGTTATATTCCGGTGTATCTGTGCCAAATGAACAAGCGTATGCAACTCGTCGTATATTGTTCCAGTCTTTCGTAAAAGAGAGGTATGCCAGCGAAATCGTTGGAAAGTAGAGTGGTCGCCAGATTTGGTCGCTTCCTACGACTATCCCTTCTATGTTATCATCTTCTTGATAAACAGATAATTGACATAGTTTGAAGTGTTCGTAAAGAAATCGAGTGATGTATCGACGGATATATATTTCACGCTTGGGTATAGAAAAATGGGGTTGAGAATTAGTTTTCTTCTTCCAAAAGAGTACCGTATCTCGTAAAATATCCCATTGGTTCGGTGCTTTTTTTAGTTTATGCTCTCCAGGAAAGGGAGTATCATACAGGAATACTTCGTGTCCCATATGCTGAAGTATGGTTTGTAGGGCGTAGGCTTGTAGAATTCCACCGTAATTAACGTGAAGGGGCAGAGTCAATATGGCTATCCTCATATAATAATGTATCTTTACTTGTTCTGATTGTGAAGAATTCTTCTAAAGAAAATATAGATAGCATAACGGGGAAATGAGAATTTCTCTGTTTGCTTAAGAAAATTTGATAAGGAAGAAATATAGTTCAGTCCCTTGAAAAACAGATTTCTGCGGCGGGGGATGCGCACGGTTTCGCAGAAGCCGCCGTTGTAGGGCTTGGGCTTCTCCAGGTCTTCTTCGGCATAGTAATCGGTGTTGTCGAGGAGGGGTTGGCAGAGTTCCCGTCCGCGTTCTGAGTTGACGAGCAGCAGACTGCAGCCTTTGTTGTCGTCGAACGAAGGATTGATTTTGTTGATTCCCCAAAAGTCGCCCAGCGTAAAGTCGCTCCCGCACCGTCCGTTTTTGGCGCGGCAGGCGTAGCAGCTGGGGCGCAGGTAGAGATTGCTCAAGAAGCCCCGCATATACGGGTTATGGAAGAAAGGTTCGGCTACAAGCACGTGGCTTCCCGATTCTCCGGGCAGGCTGCCTTCGATGCGCATTTCGTAGCGTTTCCAGCCATTGCGCTTGTTGCGGAACGAAATGTGCGTGATGTGTGGAGTCTCGGGGCCGCCGTTTTTGTCGAGTGCGGCGGAGGAAACCACTTCTTCGAGGTATTTTCGCCAGACTTTGGGCGAGGGAACTCCGTGGCAGAGGCAGTCGGCGGTGAGCAACAGCGGGTAGTCGTGGCGCAGGAAATGCTTCAGCCCGGCCACTTGGCAGGAGGTTCCGGTGAAGAGCACGCTGCGTCCTGCTTCCAAGTGCCGGCGCACGTCGCGAAACGTGTCGCCCATGTGGCTCTGCACGTACTTCGACCCGCGCAGTGCGGCCAGTTCTTCCTCTGTTTCGGCAGTGCCGTGGCATACGTCCCATGCGCCGTCGAACCGGGCCCCATAGACTATTCCGCCTTCGCTCAGGACTTTGCGGGCAAGGAGGGTGAAGATTCCGCCGCTGCTGCTCTGCCTGCGTGTCTCTTCGTCCTTGTTTTTGACCGCGTAGAGCCGCAACGGCGTCGTTGTCTCGCCGGGGTGGAGAAAAGGACATACTCTTTCGCAGAGGCCACAGTCGGTGCAGCGCGCAAGGTCGACGACGGGGTAGAGGAAGCCTTCGGCGTCGGGCTTCATTGCTATGGCGCGGTGCGGGCAGGCTGCGTAGCAGGCCGAACATCCGCAGCAGGCTTGTGGGTCGTCGATGCGTATCATGAGTCGGTCGATGTGGCTGATTGGTGAGACAAAGGTAGCGAAACTTTCCCGAAAGTACATAACCTCGTACCGATTTCCTCAAAGGCTTCGGGGAAAAAGCTGCGGTACTTTTTGGAAAAAGTGGCAAGACTTTTCGTAAGAAGTTATGTACCTTTTCGGAGTTTTGCGCCGGGCTTCTTTGTTTTTTTCCGTATCTTTGGCGGTGCAAAGATAGGATGCGGCCTGGCATAGCCGAGGCGGAAATCTCGTTTCCGCTTGCCTCTGCAGCCGCCTTCACTTACTTTGCAAGTAAAAAACACGATAACTATGAGAAAGAATCTACTGAACCGTTTTCTGAAATACGTACGAATAGATACCCAAAGTTGTGAGTCGAATTCATCTTCACCCAGTACGCCCAGTCAAAAGGATTTTGCCCTGATGTTGCGCGATGAGCTGCACGCAATGGGGGTTGCCGACGCGCGGGTCAGCGAGTATGGCTGCCTGTATGCTTCGCTGCCTGCCAATGCGGAAGAGGTGCCTGCCATTGGTTTCATAGCCCACATGGATACCAGTCCCGACCTTACGGCTGTCGGCGTAAAGCCTCGTCTTGTCGAGCAATACGACGGAGGCGACATTGCGTTGGATGCGGCAGAAGGCATCGTGCTCTCGCCGGCGGAGTTTCCGGAGCTGCTGCGCCATCGGGGCGAGGACCTCATCGTGACCGACGGCCATACGCTGCTCGGGGCTGACGACAAGGCCGGCGTGGCGGAAATCATGGGGATGGCGGAATATCTGCTGCAGCACCCTGAGATTCGCCACGGCAAGGTGTGCATCGCTTTCACGCCCGACGAGGAAATAGGGCGCGGTACGGAGCACTTCGACGTGCAGGACTTCGGGGCGCAATGGGCCTATACGGTGGACGGCGGCGAAGTGGGTGAATTGGAATACGAGAACTTCAACGCTGCGTCGGCACGGGTGGAAATATCGGGCCGCAACGTGCATCCGGGTTATGCCAAGGGCAAGATGGTCAATGCGCAGTATATCGCCATGCGCTATGCGGCAGCACTTCCGTCCGAGGAGCGCCCCGAATCGACTGACGGGCGCGAGGGCTTTTATCATTTGACGGGCATCGCGGGAGGCGTGGAGCTGACTACGCTGAACTATATTCTGCGGGATCACGACCGGGAGCGCTTCGAACAGCGCAAGAAGTTCATGCACGACGTTGCAGACCGCCTCAACAAGGAGCTGGGTGAGGAGCGCGTGCGGGTAACCGTGGAAGACCAATATTACAACATGCGGGAGAAAATTCTGCCTCAGATGCACATTGTGGATACGGCCGCTGCCGCTATGCGCGAAGTGGGCATAGAACCGCATATCAACCCGGTACGCGGAGGAACGGACGGGGCCATGCTTTCGTTCAAGGGGCTTCCTTGTCCCAATTTGTTCGCAGGCGGATTGAATTTCCACGGGCGCTATGAGTTTGTTCCCCTGCAGAGTATGGAGCTGGCCATGCGTACTTTGATTAAAATCGTAGAGCTTACCGCTCAGAAAAACTAAATAGGCTTTTTTTCATGCAGCATGTTCCGACGCTGATAACCGACTTGGCTATCATTTTGACTTATGCCGGTATTTTCACCATTCTCTTCAAGAAACTGAAGCAGCCCCTCGTCCTGGGCTATATAGTGGCCGGCTTTTTGACGACGCCTTTCATCTCTTTTACGCCTTCGGTGGCTGATTCGGCCAATGTGAAGACGTGGGCGGACATCGGCGTCATCTTTTTACTTTTTTCCTTGGGGCTTGAGTTCAGTTTCAAGAAGATAATGAAAGTGGGCGGCTCCGTTTTCGTGGCAACCGGCACGATTATTCTGTTCATGATGCTGAGCGGCATCATGGTAGGCGCTCTTTGCGGGTGGTCGCGCATGGACTGTATTTTCCTGGGCGGTATGATTGCGATGTCTTCCACTACGATTATTTACAAAGCCTTCGACGATATGGGCTTGCGGCAGAAGAAGTTTACGAATACTGTGCTGGGCATTCTGGTCTTGGAAGACGTGCTTGCCATCGTTTTGCTCGTAATGCTTTCCACACTGGCCGTGAGCAATAGCGTGGAAGGTACGGAGATGATGCTGAGTCTGGGCAAGCTGCTTTTCTTCCTGGTACTGTGTTTCGTGGTGGGGATTTACCTGATTCCTACTTTCTTCCGCAAGGTACGCGGCATAATGAGTGATGAAATTCTGCTGGTCGTGTCCCTTTCCTTGTGTTTCGTAATGGTTTATCTGGCTTCCCTCGTCGGTTTTTCTCCGGCGTTCGGGGCATTTATCATGGGCTCCATACTGTCTGAGACAATCGAGGGCGAGAAAATCGAGCATCTGGTAAGTCCGGTCAAGGATTTGTTTGGCGCGGTATTCTTTGTCTCGGTGGGTATGATGGTAAACCCTCTGCTTATTCAGCAATACTGGCTCCCTATTGTGCTGATCGTGCTGACCGTTGTCTTCGGTCAGGCCTTCTTTGGCACAGTTGGCGTCTTGCTTTCCGGACAGCCCCTGAAGATTGCGCTGCAATGCGGCTTCAGTTTGACGCAAATCGGTGAGTTTTCGTTCATTATTGCAACGCTTGGCAATACTTTGGGCGTGATTGACTCGTTTCTCTACCCGATTGTTGTTGCAGTATCCGTAATTACGACTTTCTTGACGCCTTATTCTATTCGTTTGGCACTGCCTTTTTACGGATGGCTGGAGCGGAAAGTTCCGGCACATTGACTGGTTTGGATTGACCGCTTTTCCAATCACGACACTTCCCTTGGCGAAACGGACTCGAAGCAGGAGCGCGCTTTGGCGTGGAAGCAGCTGATTGTAGCCGTAGTGCGCATTGTCCTGATTTATTCTATTGTGGTAGTTGCGCTGATCGCGCTGTGCATGCAGTTCTTTGTGCCTATCTTGCGCGAAGAGCTGGGCCCGATTTTCGGAAATATACTTGGTGCTTTGCTGACGGTGCTGGTCTGTTCGCCTTTTTTGCGCGCCATTGTGGTCAAAAAGAATCACTCGCGTGAGTTTAAGTTCCTGCGCACTTGGGGAAAGACTTCCACTTTGCCGCTTTTCCTTTTGCTTTTGAGCAAATATCTGGTGGCTTTGGGATTTGTCTTCTTCATCGTCAGTACGTTGTGCGGCCCCTCTGTCATCCTAAGCCTGCTGATTGCGGTGCTGTTGGTAGTGGGTATGGTTTATTCCCGCTCGCTGAAAAAGCGTTCGATACTGATTGAGCGGAAATTCATGCGTAACTTTCGTCAAAAGGAGTACTATGATATGTCGTCGGCGGGGCAGAAAAAGCCGGGATATGCGGGGAATCTGCTTGCGCGCGACCTGCATTTGACGGATGTCGTGCTTCCTCCTGATTCTTCCTGGGCGGGAAAGACGCTGATGGAGCTTGATTTGGGCAAACGTTACGGCGTGCATGTGGCAAGCATACTACGCACGCACCGAAGAATCAATGTCCCCGGCGGAAGTACGCGTATCTTTCCGCAGGATGAGCTGCAGATAATCGGGACTGACGAGTCTATTTCCAAACTTTGCACGGAGCTTGAAGCCAGCGTGACGCCACCTGCGTCTGACAATGACGGAAAGAAAGGGGGCGATGGCGACATGGTATTGCGTTCGTTGGTGCTGACGGCTCATTCGCTTTTCTGCGGGAAAGCAATACGTGACTGCGGGATTCGCGAGCATTTCCGCTGCCTGATTGTAGGTGTGGAGCGGGGCAACAGTTTTATGCCCGACTTCTCGATTGACTTGAAGCTGGAGGAGAACGATGTGATATGGCTCGTGGGAGAAGTAGATGACTTGCGCCGTCTCTTTTCGGCAAAGGTATGAAAGAAGAAACGGATGAAATGAAACGGGGCGGATTACTGCAATTGCCGGTAATCCGCCCCGTTCTGTTTTCTTTAATCTGGCTTAGCGGAGGCTTTCCAGCGTCCAGCTTTTCTCAAAGCGGAGTTGCGGTTTCCCTTCGCTGTCGAAGCGTATGGGCAGCCAGAGGTAGCGGCTGTCGGCCAGCGACTGGGGTCTCCATTGGTCGGCCATGAAGAGAAATGCGTCTTCGCCATACTCCGGCAGGGGCAGAATGTAGGTACTTTGTCCGCTGAAGGTCTTGTCGCCGCCTTCGCCGATGCAGGGGTTGGGATGTTGGGTCCACGGTCCCCAGATGGAAGGGGCGGAGAACATGCGGGCGGAGTTAGGCGCCCAGCCGGTACAGCCGGAGGTTATCATCCAATACGTGCCGTTGTGCTTGAAAATCGTAGGGGCTTCGTTCTGGCCGCCGGGCGCTACGCGGATAAACTGCCCGTTGGGGGCGGTAAACTCGTCGTTGAGTTGGGAAATGAGCAGCGTGAGATTTTCTTCGGACGAGGTGATTTGATACGCTTTCCCGTCGGTATCGACGAAAAGGGTCTGGTCGCGTGACATTTGTCCGCCTTCCAGGTCGCGCATGAAGAGCATTCCGTCGGTGATTTTGGCGCGCCATGCATCGGTCCACCACTCCATTTTGTAGTCTTCAGGCGTGAAAGTTTGTGCCTGTGCCTTTTCTTTCTCGCCCCAGTCGCGCGGGTATTTTCCGGGGTTGAGGCGGAATGAGCCAAGATACTCGAAGGGGCCTTGGGGAGTGTCGGCAGTTGCTACGCCTGCGCGGGCGGCGGCATAGCCTTTCCCCTTCAGTTCGAGATGGAACCAGAGGACAAATTTCTTCGTCTTGGGGTTGTATATTACTTTGGGGCGCTCCATGATGCAACCGCGCTCGATGTCGCTCCCGGCTTCCTCGCTGACGGGGAGGGCAACGCTCTCATATTTCCAGTGAACGAGGTCGTCAGATGAATAGCAGGTGACGCCCACTTGGGTAGAAAAGCCTTTCTCGGGGCGGTGTTCGCCATACCAATAGTAGCGTCCCTCGTGGTAGAGGATGCCGCCGCCATGGGCATTGATGGGATTGCCGCTCGTGTCGAGCCATTTCGCGAGGGGCTTGATGCTGTCGGTCTGTGCGTATGCGGAAAGGGTCAGTACGCACGTGGCAAAAAGTGCCAGTAGTTTTTTGAATTTCATGCAGTGCTTTTTTGGAGCGGATACGCGCCTTTTCGGCAAAAGTCTTTGTGGAAAAGATGCGTATCCGCAGGTGAATAAAAAGGGGAATGAAAATGATTTTGTTTTTAGAACGTATTGACGGTAATCGTTTGTTCGCCCAGGTTCTCAGCAGTGACGGTGAGTGTGATTGTACCCGTCTCCTCTCCGTCGGGTTGGAGTATGGCCAATGCCCGTCCGCGGAAGGTGCGCGGCGTAAGCGAGCGGAAGCTCTCCATGTCGTCGGGTGCTGCGTTTCCGGAGGCGGCAATGTGTCCTGCTCCTTCGCAGCGCAGGGTTACGGTCTGGTCGGCATCGGGAACGACCTGGCCTTCGGCGTCAATCAGTTCAATCTTTACGTACGACAGGTCGTTGCGGTCGGCTTTTATCCGATTGCGGTCCGCCGTCAGGCGGATGGCGGCCGCTTTTCCGGTAGTCTTAAGCGTAAAGGCTGATTTCTCCTTGCCCTTTTCGAGGTTCACGGCCTTCAATTCGCCGGGGGCATAGGGCAATTGGAAAGTGGCGGTGTAGTTATCCGGATTTGTCTCCTTTTCTCCTACGACTTTCCCGTTCAGATAGAGGCGTACCTTAGGCGCCTGGCTGTAGACGTTGACGCGCATGGTCTGACCCTCGAGGCCGTTCCAGTTCCAACTGGGCAGTTCGTCGGTCCATCCCCAGCCGTTCACCACTTCTTGTTTGCCCGGCATGAGCGGACGGCGTACGGCCATTGCGATGTCGCGCAGTCTCCAGACTACGTCGCGGTAGTAGGATTGGGGCTTCTTGTCGCCGCACAGGTCGATGTCGCCGCACCATGCGTTGTACCACGGCCAGCCCATGAATTGCGGATTCCATTCGCCTTGTGCCAGTTCGAGCGTATGGGCAAGGCCGGCTTCGCCGATGTAGTCGATGGCGGTCCATACGAAGTCGCCGATAATGTAGGGGTGTTTTTCTACCATGTTCCAGATGGGGCCGGTTTCCTTGGGGTAGGATTCGCTGCCATACATGACGCGTTGGGGATAGGCCTCATGGTCGCTCTCGAACTTGTGCCACATGTAGTTGTAGCCCGCCACGTCGATGTTCTGGAAAGCGCGGTAGGAATCGGTGTCCCACTTGAAGTCAGGCCGGTCCCAGAAGTCGTTGACTCCGGCGGTCGTGAAGCGGGTATCGTCGTATTTGCGTACGGTTTGCACCAGACGCTTGGATATTTCGTCGCCTTGCGGCTGGTCGGCGCGTTGGGCAATCTCGTTCCCGATGCTCCACATGATGATGGACGGGTGGTTTCGGTCGCGCCGTACGGAAGAAGCCAGGTCGCTGTCGCTCCATTCGTCGAAGTATTGGTGGTAGTCGTTATCGCGTTTGGCTTGTTGCCACTGGTCGAAAGTCTCGTGGATGACCAGCAGGCCCAGGCTGTCGCAGGCGTTCAGGAATGCTTCCGACACCTGGTTGTGCGAACAGCGCACGGCGTTGAATCCGTTGGCTTTCATCAGTTCCACTTTTCGCACCTCGGCCCGGTCGATGGCGGCAGCACCCAGGAGGCCGTTGTCGTGGTGGAGGCATCCGCCGCGCAGCTTGATTGTCTCGCCGTTGAGCTGGAATCCATTTTCGGCGCTGAAGGATAGGGTACGGATGCCAAAGGGTATGCGTATGGAGTCGGCGTCCGTGCCCGTAGTGAGGGTGAGATATGCCGTATAGAGCTCGGGAGTCTCGACAGACCACAGGCGCGCTTTCCTGAGAGTTACCTCGAAATCGGCCAAAGTGCTGTCGTTTGCGGCAACAGTGAAGGACTTGTTCTCCACAGCTACCGTCTTTCCATCAGGATCGTAAATGCGGAGCTGCAAAGTGCCGGCCTTTTGCTCGGTGCGTTCGTTGTGGATGAAAGAAGTGACCTTGATGGTGGCTTTTTTCTTCTTCTCCAGTTGGGTCAATCGGGCAAAGGTGTCCCATTCTTCCAGGTACACTTTGTCGGTTTTGATGAGCCATACGTGCCGATAGAGGCCGGAACCGGCGTACCAGCGCGAGTTTTGTCCTACGTTCAGGGTGCGTATGGCTATGAAGTTGGGCTGCCCTACGGGATTGCAGCAGTTGGTTATGTCGACTTTGTAGGAGGTATAGCCGTAAGGGTTGAAGCGTACTTTTTTCCCGTTGACGTACACTTCCGATTGTACTTGGGCGCCTTCTACGTAGAGGGTGATTTTTTTGTTACGGTCTTCGGGGGTAAGCGTAAAGGACTTCCGGTACCAGCCTTCTCCGCCTAAGGTCTGGCCGATGTCGGCGCCTCCGGCTTCGCCTTCGTTATACTGGGAGAACGGTCCGACGGTAATGCCGGCTTTTTGAACGGGCGTAGGGTCCATGCTCCAGTCGTGGGGAAGGTCGACGATGCGCCACCGTGTGTCGTTGAAGTTGCTTTGTTCGGCATTGGCAATGCTTCCCCGGTAGAACTTCCAGCCTTGGTCGAACTCTGTTTTTCGCTCTGGTCCTTTCCCGTCTGTTGTTCCCGGGGTTTCGGGATAGGGGCAGGGGGAGCTGCCGAAACTTGCGGCAGAATAAGCGAAAAGTCCTGCAAGAAGCAGGGAAAAGTGCTTGTACTTTTTCATGGGCATTTATGCTGTTTTAGGGATTATGCATACGGCTTTTTGAAAAGTGGGGATAAGTTCATGGCAAGATTCGGATGGTGCGATTTCCATCCGAACCTTGCCATGAGTGGGAAAAACTTTACGAGACGGAGTTTTCTGCTCCCAACGAGGGAGCAGAAAGTCTCGGCTTATTCCTTGATGAACTTGAGGACTTGTGCATTTCCGGTCTGGAAAATGTATTGTTGCCCTGCAATCAGCGAACTGATGTCGATGGCTTCGGCATGAGTTCCGCTTAGGACGAGCTGTCCGTCGGTCGTATAAATACGGTAGGAGGAGTTAGGCTCTGCGGGTTCTACGTAGAGGGTATTTCCGTCCTGGAGGAGGCGGATTGCAGCTTCGCTCTTTTCGTCCTTCACTTTGTCGATGCCGGTTCCCGATTCTTCTTCGGTGCTGTAGATGGCGATGATTCCGGCTTTGTCGTTACCCAGCGTAGGAATGCTGCCATACGAGCGCTCGCCGGCTTTGTTGTAACGTATCCGTTTTTCTGTTTCGCCCGTGTAGAAGATGCTGCTGCACCAGTCGTCGTTGCTCGTTTGCAGGGCTACGAGATAGGTGGGGAGTACGGGAAATTCCGGATCGAACTGGAGCTGGCGCGTGAGCGAGCCTACGTTCTCTTCCGTAAGGATGCACGACAGATGGAGCTGCATGGCCTTGTTGTCCACGTCGGTGTAGGGGATGGTGAATTCGCCCTCGGGCACGGCTACGTAGCTGACCTCTTCGCCTCCTTCAGCCCACTCGCCCGTAATGACGCTTTCGCGGGTGAGTCTGATTTCGAAGCCTTCGGGGGTGATGTTGCGCACCCGTGCATTGACAGGAGCTGCATTGGCCGAAAGGTTGTTATTGGTCAGTACGGTGGGGAAGACGAGCGGTGCGCTTTCCATGGGGGTCTTGAACGTTACGCTCATCCATTCGTCGCTGACGCCTTTTACTACACCCGAACGGATGGGCATGTCGCCTACCTGCGAGCTTGTACTGTCGACTATCAGATAGGGAACATAGGCCGTATTTCCGTTGAAGGTCAGGTTGTTCAGGGTTGTAGCGTTGTAGTCGTAGAGATATCCCCAGGGGATGATTCGTACGCTGAAGCTCGTGCTGTCGAGTTTGTTGAATGCCGTCGTGTGTTGTCCGGCAGTCGTTCCGTAAAGCAGTGTCAGCGATGTTCCGCCAATGACGGGCAGGTTGTTTTTACCTTCGAAGCTCGTAAAGAGCGCTGTGGCCGGTTCGTTTTTGCTGACGGGTATCTTTCCGTAGCGTATGGGGGCAGCGGTTGCCACGCTGATGTCTACGGAAGTTTCGGTCGTGTAGCGGGGAGTCGTTTCGTTGCAGTAGAAGTACGATACCCGGTACGATGTGGATTGCGGGTGGGACATATCCCATGTGTCGAGCAGTCCGTAGGAGGGAGGAGCTGCGCTGCTGCGTACAAACTGCCAGTCGCCGTTGCCCAGTTTCTTCTCGATGAGTACGCTGTCGAAATATTCACCGTTGTTGTCCGTACAGTAGAAGCGGACTTGTCCGGCTGTCGTGAGGAACGAGGTGTTGATTTCGGTCGTCGGTTCCTGGAAAGTAGGATAGGGCGGGATGTGGGCATACTGGTAATTGTAGGCTAAGCCGGACTTGTAGTTCTGGTAAACCTCGCCGGCGGGGAACAAATCACCCGGTTTGTAGACGTGGCGCACACCGTCGATGATGGCAACGAGGCTGTCTACTCCGTGGCAGACTATGTTGTGGTGCGTATTTCCGCTGAAGTTAAACAGCGCGTAGCGCTCCACCCAGGGAGATTCTTCCAGCACTTTGAGCACTTCGGCCATCTTTTGGGCCGATTTCGTGAGGTTTCTGCCGGCAGCAGCAGGGTCGGAGTCGTCTTCCCACGAGGTGTCGGGCCAGGGACCGTTGTTCCATTCCGTAATCCATACGGGGCGGCCGGTCTGATTATAGTAGTTTTTGGTCTGGTTCGCCCACCAATTGGCGTCGTTCTGCCATTGGTACAGGTGAAGGGCTATGAAGTCTACACGGATTCCCTGCTGGTCGCATTGGTTAATGAACTGCACCATGTAGGATTCCTTACCCATCTGGGGACCCATCGAGCCAAGGCGTGAGCCGTTGTTCTTGAAGTTGTTGTAATAAGTGAGTGCGGTTTCTATGTCGCCCACTTCAAGTTTCCCTTCACCGTCGGAGCTGTTCCACGGTTCGTTGAAGAAGAGCATGTGGGTATTACCGGAGGTTTCGCTTTTGGGGGTATTGTATGCGGCGTTGTCCCAGCCGATGTGGTGGAGCATGCCGACGTATTCCCGGTCGGTTTCTTCGATGTCGCTTGCGGCATAGTTATAGTACCAGCTCCGGTCGGTCATGCTTTCGTTATTGTATCCGATGGCGCTCTTTTTGGTCGGAGCCTGCCAGCGCATGACGCGGATGTAGGAGATTTTGTTGTAGAGTGCTCCGCCCCGTGTGCAAGACGTCGGGTCGGCCAGGTTGGAGACTTCGATGTCGCCGTCCTGGGCTATAAAGCAACGGCTATATCCACTGGCGGGTCCGTTGCCTTGTGCCATGATGGCCATGTAGCCGCGTTTCAGTTTGAAGGACTTGATGGCGTTGTTATAGGCTGAACCTAAGGATGTGTATTCTCCTGGGGCAAACCCGCGGCTGCGGCCGCTGTACAACTCGCCGGTGTAGACGGTGAGGACTTCGGTGCTCGGGCTGTGGGGTACGACGGCTGCGCCATTGCCGTAGATGTTGACCCATACGTTTCTTTTGTGTCCGGCAGCTGTACCGTTGACGGTAATCTTGGAGAGCCATTTGTTGATGACCTGGCTTGGGCGCAGATTGTCGAAGAAGACCCATGCGTCTTCGCTGGTAAGGTCGATGGTGACTCCGTCGGCGATGCAGTTTACCGTATCTGTAATATGATATTCGCAGGCTTCGGATAAGGTTACGTTTGCGGTAACGCTTTCCACGGTTGTCACATTCTCTACGGCCTTGGGAGTTTGGGCCCACAATGCCGTTTGCAGTAGGCAAGCCGAAAGTAGGGCCATGCCACGTGCAAATTGGAAGAGTGTTCTCATTTTCATAGTAGCGTTAGTTTTGGGATGTTTGATAAGTATTACGTTATTGGCTTACAAGGACTTTTTTGTCTTTCACGATGTAGATTCCAACGCTCAAGGGGAAGAAGTTCTCACCTTCGGAGATGGAATAGATGTCGACCAGCGTACCATCGGTCCGGTAGACGGGGACTTCGCCGTTTTGGGTTGCATAGATGACGATTCCCCCTTGGGTGGAATAAACGCTCATGCGGGAGTTGGGGTCAGAACTGATATTCTGCAGTCCCGTAGCTACGAGGGGCGGATAGTAAACGTTTACCGGATTGCTGACCGTAGGAGCAATATAGGCTTCGAAGGGAGCCACGGCTTCGCCTTCTGTCAGGCGGAAGCAGCCGCCTTCGGCATCGTAGCGCAGGAATTTGCCCTCGGGAGTGAATAATTTATACGTATCATTTCCGACAAAGTTATAGTCCTTTTCCGAAGAAGTGGCGGGGCTTTTTTTGCTTGTCGTAATGGAAACACTTGCGTCCGTCAGATTGTCGACGAATTGTACGAGGTAGCAACCGGCCGGGATGGACTCGCCGGCGGGGCAGACTTCGAAGACATCTCCGTTCTGACGATATACGATGTAGTCCAATCCCATCGTCGCGGTCATATTGTTGAAGGAGTAGCCGTCGTAGGAACCGGTGATTTGTACTCCCTGCATCTCGCCGGGGAAATACATGGGGTAGAGAATGCTGCCTTCCACCGTGCGTGTCAGGCGTGCGGCACCCAGGTAATTCAGGTTGGTGGTGTCCAGTTGTGAGGAATTGTCGCCGTCCAGGACGAAATCGAGCATGTAGGCGGTAGCTCCGCTGTATGTGTAGCGCGATACGCGGCCTTCCGGCAGAGTGGCATACGGGAGATAGCTTGCCAATCGGGTGAAGGAAACTTCGGTGTAGGCTTCTACATTATCTATGTAGAGTACGCCGTCGTTCTCGTAATCGGAGTTGTCTATGGTGAGATAGGTCTGGGCGCTTGTCGGAGTGAGGATGCCTTCTACCTGTTTCCATTCTCCTTTTGTGTCGGGGATGAGGATGTACGAATCACCCGTGCCGCAATAGATGCGTCCTTCGTAACCGTCGGTCTTGACCATGGCCCGCACCAGATAATTGGTATTGGCAGCGAGACGTGCCGGAATCTGAAGCGAAGCTCCCGTGGTGGCGCTTCCGTTGTTGAACGCCTGGCCGGAGAGTTTGATGCAATACGGGCCGGAATACGAATCGGAAACTACCTCGGCTTCCGTGCCCCATCCGCCTAACAGGGATTCGTTGGTAATGAATGAGCGGTTTTCGGCGTTGAGGCCCGTGCCGGTGAAGCCTGAATTGAGGTACGGGTCGGTAACCAGGTTTGTACCTCCCAGCATGTCTTGTATGTTGGTTTCGGCCAGTTGCTCATCGGGCGTTATGGCTTCCGTGCTGCTCAGGGTGTCTGCGGAGCAACCTTCGGCCATATTGGAGATTCCGATAATGGAGTATTCGTAAGGAAGGCCCCGTTTTGAAGTAGAGTAGGGTATTTCTTCGGTTTCCTCATTCGGAGTGGAGGCAAAGAGGGCTCCGTCGCGGTAAATGTAGATGTGTGTGCCGCGGCGGGTCAGGCGGTAGTTGTGCATAGCGCTGCCGTCATTCAGGTTGCGGGCAATGGTTTCGCCGTTGGATACGACCCGGTCCCCAAAGAAAGTGATGTAGGTTTTCCGGTCGATGTTAGAGGATAGGCGACGGACCAGTACCGTGAAAGAATCGGCTTCGCTATTCAGTTGTGCATTATTCAGCTCCAGACTGAAGCTGTTTCCCAGCGTGTCGGGGGTGATGAACAGGGTGTCGTTATCAATAGCCTTTACCGTATGCACGCAAGGAAAAGCGAGTGCAGCGGAAAGGAGAAGTATTTTGCTCTCAAGTTTCATGTCAATGTAGTTTTAGATTATGATCCGGCTTTAATAATTGGTAAGCCCGTCTTCGCGCATTCCATTCAGAATCATGGCGTTGGCTTTCAACATATCGGCATTCCTTATGGTCACTCCGTACGAATTGGTCGTGCCGTTGGTCACTTCCTCCCGTTGGTTGATGCCTCCGTTCCAGAAGTGTTGGGTATCGCCGTGGATAACTTGAGTCATATCCTTAAGCATGACTTTGAGTGCCTGGTTGGCAATCGGTCCCGACCATTCCCGCACGGTGGAGTATTGTATGAGGGCTTGCCAGTTGCTCCCGGTACCTACGCCCATGGCGTGCGATATCTCGTGCTGGGCAGTGCCTACCCATTGGTAGCGGGTGACTGCGCCAAAGCGCATCCAGGCATTGATGTTGCAGTCGGCAGTCGGTACGCCTTCGTTGTATTCCACCGAGATGGATTTTATCAGATTGGAGTAGTTGTTGTAATAGTACATGGCCGAATCCATTGCTTCCGTAATGCGGTCGTATGCCGATACGCCGTCGGTGATGGCAGCTTGCGCGCCTGCTGCGTTGCTGGCCCATGCCCAGCGGACCTGGCCGCCGCGTGTCGTCTGGAAGATGCGGTCGTTTCCGTAAACAACATTCCCGTCTCCCTGGATGGCGTAGGTACGCGTATGGTACATGGTCAGCGGCTCCAGATGGTCGAAGAATACGCCGAATTCGTGAGTCGTCTCATCCATGTCGGAAGCCACGACCTTGGTATCGTCGATTGTGGGATTGATTTCCCGGCTCAGTACGGCTCCGTACTCTTTGACGTCGCCCAGTTCCTTAAATGCGCCCATGACGATAGCGGCAACGCGGACGCGGTTCGTAACGGGATAGGTAGTGACCGATGAAGGCTGAACCTGCAGTGTTACGGTTTTTACGCTTCCGTATGTCGTGTCGCGGGTGCGGTCTTCGTTGATGGATATGCCGAAAGCGCGCATGTAGTATGTCGCTCCCATTTCGAATCCCGTCCTTTTTACAGAGTCGGCTGTCATGATGACGCGGGAACAGCCGTCGCTTACGCGGATTGTAGGCATCTGATTCGTCTCCGAATACACGATACCTTTTACTCGGGCATCATCTCCGCCCTCAATGCGGAGCATGAGCGTGTCTTTCCCCAAGTGGGTAATTTCGCCGGTCTCGATGGTTACGGTACTTACTTTGGTCGCATTCCCCCCGGTGAGTTCACTTTCTTGAAAGTTGAATATCTCTTCGTTGGAGCAAGCTGTGGAGCAAAGGACAGCTATGCCCGACAGAGAGAAGAAAAGAGACTTTAATCTCATAGTCGTATTAGGTTTTATTCGTAATTATAAGTTTGCACATCCTTCAAATTGCGCCATCTCGTATGCGGCCAGCAGGAAGGCGCCTACGCCGAACGGGGCGGTGGAGTTGGCATCTACGGTCTGCCCGGGAATGGCACGCTCGCCAATCGGTTGTACGTAACCCAGGCGTCCGTCGGACTGTACTGCAGTCTGGGTCAGGTAATTCCAGCCTTTCAGAGCTGCCGGCAGGTAGGTCTCGGCATCCAGATAGCCGTGGTTGATGCCCCAAAGAAGGCCGAAAGTAAAGAAGGCCGTTCCCGAAGTTTCGGGGCCCGGTGCATGTTGAGGATCCAACATGCTGCGCGTCCAGTAACCTTCGGGCTGCTGGCAGGCTATGATGGCCTTAGCCATGGTCTGGAAGCGGTCTTCGTAGACCGGACGATATTCGTTGTCGGCCGGGAGTTCTTCAATCACCCGGGCCAGCGCGGCGAATACCCATCCGTCTCCGCGTGCCCAGAAGTCTTTTTTCCCGTTTACGCTTTTATGCTTGGGGTAGATGTATTTGTTGTCGCGGTAGTAGAGTCCGG
Source organism: Bacteroidaceae bacterium (assembly GCA_050946375.1). Classification (GTDB taxonomy): domain Bacteria; phylum Bacteroidota; class Bacteroidia; order Bacteroidales; family Bacteroidaceae; genus UBA1794. The sequence goes on from JBMNUT010000003.1 coordinate 34,083, forward strand.
CTTGCGGATCGTACATGATGCTGTTGGAGTACGAGAAGTACTCATAAAGTTTGTCGAGATAGAGTTCGTTGCCTGTGATGTTGTACATCTTGGTCATCACCGGCATTACCATGAACAGGCCATCTGCCCACCACCAATAATCGTTGTTGGGCGTACTCATTTCGTATTCCATTACTTCGCGTGCCCGCTGTATGCGGTTGGCGTCTTTCTTGCCTTCCAGGGTGTAGAGGTCGGCATATACCTGGAAACAGATTTGCCAGTCGCCGAAGAGCACGAAGTCGTCGCTTTCGCCGTAGCTGTATTTCCATTGGCTCTTGTCGTTGCTTTTGGCGCCTTTCCACTGGTTGTGTTCGGCCCAGGCGCGGGAGAAGTCCAGGTAGGCACTGTTGCCCGTCAGGCGGTATGCATAGATGTTTCCTACGTGGTATGCGGCGTTGTCCCAGAAAGCGCGGCCGTGCTTTGGATTCTTTTCTTGCCAATAGTTATTTACTTTCTTCACCACATTGATGACTTCCGTGCGGGTCGGTACGGTTTGGGCTGTGGCTAAAAACGGAGTAAGCAGAAAAAACAAAATCGGGAGTAAGGTCTTTCTCATGATGATTCTCTGTTTGAAAAATAAGGTTTTGGTAGTTATAAAGAATATTGTTCTCCTGTTTTTGAAGCAGCCTCTCAGCTGTGTCGGATAATTGCCCCTTTTTAAAAGGCAACTATATGGGGCAAAGGTATGCCTTTTTTTTATAATTGCTGCATTCTTCGCTTGAAAAAATAAAGTTTTGTGAGGATTTATCCGCTGTTTTTTGTGCGATTTTAAGGAGTTACTTATGGTTTGTCATTCCATTTCAGCGGGGCCGGCATTTGTAGTGCGTCGCTTTCCTGGTTGTAGCGGTCGTAGGTCGTTACTGCAAAATAGCGCCTTGCTGGCAACCGTGTGGCGTCGTATTCGTACTGTTGTTCTTCGATACGGACTTCTACCAGATTCTCCGCGCGGGTAATGTCTACCGGCCAGGTGTCGGACGCATATAGATTATAGGTAGGGGCCGGCGACGGAATCGAGTCGAGGACGGGGGCTTCCCAGGAGATGAGGGTATGTTGTCCCTCGTATTCGACCTGCAGATTGCCGGGCGCAGTGGGGCGGGTTGCCGAAGCCCACTGCATCGGGGGGAGCAGGGAGGGGTAGAGGTTGAATTCCCGTTCTACCCGTTCTTTCAGCCCTTGCAGGTTGCGAATCAGGAATTCGGCGCGGTAGTAGCCGATGCCGGCGCATCCGGCATTGCGCCCGAAGCATATTTGTTTCATCACGTCTCTGATGCCCCAGTTGCCTTCGCTCGGGTCGAGGAAATAGATTCCCAGTCCGGGAATTACCGGGCGGTTGGCTTCTGTCTCCAGCCAGTCGGTCAGGAAGGGGAAGAAGTGGTTGTCGCGGTAGTAAAGCATCGGGCAAACCCAGTCCAGCAATCCCTCGGAGAGCCATCGCTTGGCGTCCTGGTGGTGGCGCTTGGCCGTGAAGCCTCCTGCGTCGTAGCGGGGCAGTTGGTCGTATTTTCCCAGGGGGCAGATGCTTATTTTCACCCAGGGTTTTATCGATTTGATGGTCTGGTGAAGCCTGCGCAGGAGTACGGTCAGGTTTTCTTCCCGCCATTGGCTTTTGGGAGTGCCTGTGCCGTATTTGTGGTAACTCTTCTGGTCGGGGAAAGACAGGTTCTCGGGATAGCGGAAATAGTCGAATTGGATTCCGTCGATGTCGTATCGGTCGGTGATTTCTGCTACGATTCTGGCGAGGTAGTCCGCCGTTTCCGGGTATCCCGGGTCGAGGTAGTATCTTCCTTCGGCTTTGACGACAAAGGGGGATTTCGCCCGCGAAAGCGCCCGTTTGCCCAGCGCTTTTTGCTCTTGTGCGGTGCCTAAGGGGAGCGTTACCAGCCAGGCGTGGCACTCCATGCCTCGCTTGTGGCATTCTTGTATGCAGAAAGCGAGTGGGTCGTAACCGGGATCCTGTCCTGCTTTGCCCGTGAATATGGGCGACAAGGGCTCGATTTGGGAGCGGTAGGCTACGTCGTTGCGCATCCGGCTCTGGAAAAACACGCAGTTTATGCCGGCTTCTTTGAGCTGGTCCAGCATCCGGCAGAGTTCTTCTTGCTGGAGGCGGGTGCTCGCCGGGTCGGTCGCTTGGGTTTTGGGCCAGTCTAATCCGTAAAGTGTGGTGAGCCATACGGTTCTTGCTTCGATTTTGGGCTGTTCGATGAAGGCCGGATGGGGAATATAGTGGCCGGTTGAGTCGGGAGCCGGCGTGCCGGCCCATGCGGTCAGCAGGGTGGTGAGGGAAAATATCAGTAGGAGCAGGAGGCGGTTCATGGGTTTTCTGGATTGGAAAATATGGGCAAAAGTACGAAAAAAGGGGATAGCTTGGCTGTCGGTTGTGCGGGAATTCCGTTTTTTGTGGTAGGCGGGAAATTTTTTCATGCGGCACTTTTTCGGAAAAGTCTTGCAGGTATTGGGAGAAAGTCTTGCTTCTTTGAAAAAAGAAATGCAACTCTCCCTTGGGGGAAGAGTTGCACTCTGTGTCGTTTCGTGCGCCGTGCGCAAAAGTTTGTCTATTCCGCTTTTTCGGTTTCTTCCTGGGGTTCTGCCTCGGGCTCCGGTGCGGTAAACTGGGTGATGCCTCCCTGGATGAGGAGGTTGTACCACTGGATTAGTTTTTTGATGTCGGAGGAATGTACTCTGTCTCTGTCGAAATCGGGAAGAATCTCGGCGAAAAACTGGTTGAGCTCTTCTTTCGATGCTTTTTTGAGGTCGATGTCTACGGTTTTCCCTTGTTGCTTTTCGTAGAGGGTTTGCATGATTTGGGACAGGGGGCGTTCGTCTGTCTCGGTGTACATGGCAATGTCTCCCAAAGAGATGATTTTGTCTCTCCCATAGATGGGCATTCTTTTTTTCTCCGGTCCTACGGTTTCTACGATGAGTGAGTTGCGGCCTTGTGAGAGTAAGCGGTAGAGGCCGCTTTTTCCGCTGATCGATAGAATTTCTTTAAGCATGGTTCTTTTTTGTTCGATAAGGGGGTATTTCTTGTATGGTTTAATTGTTTTGAGGAGAAAGTCCTCATTTCGATGGGGTGCAAATATAGCATTTTGAGGAAATAGAGCCGTCCTGCGTCAACGCTTTTTAACCCCTGAGGCCTGAAAGTAGGCTGATTATTTGGGGAAGTAGGGCATTTCGCGGGTTGTTTTCTATAATTTTTGCAGTAGGCGGAAGGGCTTTTATCTGGTTCTGGCGTTGAAAGTCGATTCTGCGAAGGGCTTCTTCCGGCGGCATGCTGTCCCGTTCGGAAATACGCCGGGCGCGTGTTTCTTCTGAGGCTGTTATTATCCAGATTTCCGAAGCGAGCGTGTGGAAACCGCTCTCGTAAAGAATGGCCGATTCGATGGCGGCGCAGTGATAGCCTTGGGCTTTTTTCAGTTCGGCCCATAGCTCGAAGTCGTGACGCACGACGGGATGGATGATGTGGTTGAGCTTTTGGGCGTTTTCTGCCGACTGAAACAGGAAGTCGGCCATGCGTTTCTTGTTGAGTTGGCGCCCTTCGTCCTGGTAGACTTCCGGCCCCAGCAGGGAAATCAGTTGGGTTTGAATGACGGGGCTCGAGAGAGTCAGGCGTTTGGCCTGCGAATCGCAGTCGTAGACCGGGATTCCTAATGCCCTCAATATGCGGGAAACTACGCTTTTCCCACTGCCGATTCCGCCGGTCAGGCCGATTATTGGGAAATTCACGCTCGTTTAGTAGGCTTTTAGGGAATAGTTGTGTTCGGGTTCTTTGCGGGTATTCTCTATGAGGAACTCGACTGAGGTGGGAATCATCTGCAGATGGCGCACAAACCACGGGGATTTGCTTACGTGGGGGATGTACTTTGTGGCCGATGAGGTGGCGATTTCCTCATAAGGTACTTCTAATTGGAAGTCTTCTTCGCTTACATTCTTGAATTGGTGAAAGGGTATCAGGAAGCGGAGCTTGACTTTCGAAGGGAAGGTGCGCAGCTTTTTGTCGACGGGGAAGCCGGTACCGAGTACGGGTATCTCGATAGTTTTCTCAACCAGCAAATCGGTGGGGATGGTGATTTCGACTTTTTCGGGAATGAACTTCACTCCTTTTTTCTTTTGCAGTGCGATTTCTTCGTGCACGGTGTCGCTTATTTGCAGAAACGAGTCTTTTTGGGTAGAAACTTCCTGCAGGGAGGCGAGAATGTGGGTAGGCGCGAATGCCCATACGGAGTCCGGCTGGAGTAAAGTGTCGGTGGCTACGTACTCGATTGCCGTGGAGTTCTCGATATTAAGCCGCACGGGTATTTTTTTCCTTTCCCCGATGGAGTAATAGTATTCGATGAATTTGGGCTTGGTGTTCAGCAAAACGGTGGAATTGGAGAGGGAAGACCTGATTTCTTTCTCGATATCGCTCACGTTGATACGCGTATAGCTGCCGTTGTTCCTCCATTTGTTGAAATCGATATGGATGGGTTTGTTCCTGTTCCCGAACTGGTAGAGCAAAAGGAGGGAGCCTTTATCCTTAACGGTCAGGGTTAATTGTGAAACGGGCGGTTCTGTGATGAGTGCTTCCTCGGGAACGTTGATAAGCTCGACCGGAATTTGTATATCGGTCTCGTAGGTATCGTTTAAGGCGCGCAGGAACCAGAAAAAAGTGGCTATCAAAAACGCAATGGCGAAAAGGAAAAAGTCTTTGCTCTTGGTAGAACTCACAAATTCCTTCACCTTTCCGTAGTAAGGGAAGGTGAGTTTGTGGGATAAGGGGGATTTCTGATGTTCTTTGTCGGGCATATTCGGGTATTAAGTCTGGCTCGTTGGGGGATGATTCCTCTTGTCCGTAGTAGAAGCAAAGATGAAGAGAAATATTTAAATAGTAAAGCGAAAGGAGGAAAATCTTCCCCCTTTCGCTTATTATTTTATAGTCTTTATCTTTTTGGAGTGACTTTATTTCGTGGCTTGGGTGTCGGCTGCCGACTGATAGATGCTGGATTTTTCGATGGTAATGCGTACGTCTCTTGCAATCTCAAGCACTACTTGTGTGTCTTTTACTTCCTTGATGGTGCCGTGGATTCCGCCTGCTGTAACAACGTGTTGCCCTATTTCGAGCGAGTTGCGGAAGCGTTGTATTTCTTTCTGCTTCTTGTTTTGGGGACGAATCATGAAGAAATACATGATTGCGAAGAAGATGATAAGCATGATCCACATGCTGTTCTGAGGATTCATAAAGCGTCTCTTTTTTAGCGGTTAATATTATAAATAATAAATGGTAGGTTTTTCGATTTTGCGCAAATATAGCAGTTCGTCGAGAAACTCTATGCTTATTTGCCGATTAGTTTGCCTTCCTTTTTTAATTGATTAACGATTCCGGCCAAAGTGCCGTTGATAAAGCTGGCACTGTTGGGGGTGCTGTACTGTTTGGCTATCTCTATATATTCATTGAGGCTTACGTTGAGCGGAATCTCCGGGAAGTTTACGATTTCGGCGATGGCCACCTGGAGAATGATCTGGTCGATGAGGGCTATACGCTCTACTTCCCAGTTCCGAAGTGCCTGCTTTATGATGGATTGCCATTCTTTTTCGTTCTCAAGTGCCTTGCGGAACAGGGTAATGGCAAAGTCTTCGTCGTTGGGGGTGGTATATTTGGGCAGCAAGGGCTGGTTGCTTCCCTGTTCGGGGTTGAACTTCCGGATTGTTTTCAGGACGAAAGTGTCGATAATGTCCTTGTCGTAGTTCCAGTAGAGGCTTTCTTCTTCGAAAAGCTGCTCCAGTTCTTCGTTGTTGCAGATGTAGACCTTGTAGAGTTTTTTCCACAAATTGCGGTCTTCCTCGTAGTCATTGCCCGGCGTACTCATGTATTCCTGGTAGATTTCTCCCTGCATGATTCGTTCGCCGAGTGACTTTATGTAGTTTCTTTTCCCCTCTTCGGCGTTGTCGTTGCTGATTCGTTCGAGGTTTTCCCGCAGTTCTTTGCAGCTGGCCAGCTGTTTGATGAACAGGTTCTCGATGAATTTCCGGTTGGGGGACATCTCTTCTTCTGTAGGACAGTACTTGGCTAATCCGGCTTCTATCCGCTTTTGGGCGTAGCGGGTGATTTCGATGGGTAGTGCCAACAGTTCGTTATACAGGTCATAGGCTTTGTTCAGGCTGAACATAAGCTCTTTGACGCTCGATTCTATAGTCTTATTTTCGTTCTGGTAGAAAACGTAGGCTATTTGGATGATTTTGGTCCGGATTAGGATGCGGTTAATCATAATGAGAGTGTCGTAATTCTTCTTCTATAAGTGCATCAAAATGGTTGAAATTGGTCGGCAAAAGTACGGCTTTTCTGCTCATTTGGCAAGTGAACGGCCCTTTTTCCCCATATTTCTCGGCTTTTTTCTTGGGTGGGTGAAAAAAAACAATCAATTTTGACGGCTGAAAAACGTAAAAGAATCGTGAACTATGAATGAAAACAAGAAGAACAATTTGTCGGATGTCGCTACCGAAAAGGAGATAGTCTATTCTCGTGTAGTGAAAGCGGGCAAGCGGATTTATTATTTGGATGTGAAGCGTAGCCGTAAGAATGACTTGTTTCTTTCTATTACGGAGAGCAAAAAAATCCCGGTAGCGTCGTCTTTCTCGTCGCCGGAAGAGGCTTCTTTTACATTTGAAAAGCACAAGATATTCTTATATAAGGAGGATATTCAGAAGTTTTGCGATGCCCTGGGGCAGGTTGTGAGCTTCATCAAGAGCAACGGGGCGAACATTGACGATAGCGGAAGTATGGAGGGAATGGACGGTTCCAACGCGGTAGAGGCTTATTTGTCGCCGGCATTTCAGGAAGCATCGCAGCCGGCCGTGGCGCTTGAAACCTCGGAAAAGGAGGAAAACGGCATCCCTTCGGATTTGGATTTTGAGGTAAAATTCTAAATAGTCAGGCACTTTTTTGGAAAAGTGGCAAGGCTTTTGTACCTTTGCGCCGCTTTTTTCGAGAAAAACTGGCAAGCCTTTCTTTGGAAAGGGTGCTACTGTGTGATGGCGAATTGAGCAATACTTAATTTAGAGTAACACAACAAAAAACAAATTCAATGAAATCGATTGACGTAAAAGCTACCGTGCGTAGCACTTTTGGCAAGAAAAGTAGCCGTGACCTGCGTAAGGCCGATGCCGTTCCCGCAGTTCTGTATGGAGAAGCTCATGATGCAGACGGAAAAGTGGCAGTACAGCATCTGACAGTAACTAACGATGCCCTGAGAAAGCTGGTATATACTCCGGATATCTACGTCGTAAATCTGGATATCGACGGCACGGTGGTTAAAGCGGTGATGAAGGATATTCAGTTTCACCCCGTAACCGACCGTATTCTGCACGTTGATTTCTATCAAGTTACGGAAGAAACTCCGATTGTGATGGAGGTTCCGGTAGCTTTGAACGGTCTGGCAGAAGGTGTGCGTGCCGGTGGTAAGCTGCAGCTCGTAATCCGTAAGCTGAAAGTGAAAGCTCTTTATAACCAGATTCCCGAGCGTCTGAATATCGACGTTACCTCTTTGGGACTGGGAAAGACCATCAAAGTGGGCGACCTTTCCTACGAAGGACTTGAAATCATGAATGCTAAGGAGGCAGTAGTATGTGCCGTTAAGCTGACTCGTGCTGCTCGTGGTGCTGCTTCGGCTCAATAATATAGCTTTATTGCCCATTAGCTGACAAATGAAATACTTGGTTGTGGGGTTGGGGAACATTGGTGAAGAATACCGTGGAACCCGCCACAATATAGGATTCAGAGTATTGGACGCCTTCGCGAAGGCGTCCAATCTTGTTTTTCAGACGGCGCGTTACGGCGCAATAGCCCGCGTCTCTCTGAAGGGAAGGGACGTTTTGCTGCTGGAGCCTTCCACTTATATGAATTTGAGTGGCAATGCGGTCCGTTATTGGATGCAGCAGGAAAAAATACCGTTGGAGAATCTGCTGGTTGTCGTGGATGACTTGGCGCTCCCCGTGGGTACTTTACGGCTGAAGGGGAAAGGTTCCGATGCCGGGCATAATGGCTTGAAGCATATTGCGGAGACATTAGGCACGCAAGACTATGCCCGTTTGCGCATTGGCATCGGGAATGACTTTCCGCGCGGCCGGCAAATAGAATTCGTGTTGGGGCATTTTTCGGCTGACGACGAGAAGGTATTGGATGAACGTATCCCTCTGGCTGTCGAAGCGGTGAAGAGTTTTGTCCTGGCCGGTTTGACTATTACGATGAATCAATATAATAAGAAGTAGCATTTGCTTCGCCGCTGCGGAGCAGGCGCATAGCGTGGAACACACAATGGAAGCACGGATTGACAAATGGTTATGGGCTGTCCGGATATTCAAGACGCGTACGATTGCTGCGGAAGCATGCAAGAAAGGCCGGGTTATGCTGAACGGAGTTGCCATAAAGCCTTCGCGAATGGTGAAGGAAGGCGATGTGGTGCAGGTCCGCAAGTCCCCGGTTGTGTATTCTTTCAAGGTGCTTCAGGCCATTGAGAAGCGCGTCGGTGCCAAACTGGTGCCGGACTGTATGCAGAATGTCACTACGCCCGACCAGCTGGAACTGCTTGAAATGACTCGTCTGAACGGCTTTGTCAACCGTATGCGCGGCACGGGACGCCCGACCAAGAAGGAGCGTCGCGAGCTCGAGCAGTTTATCGAGCCGGCCGATGCGGGCGAATATAGCTTTGACTTTGACGATTGGGACGACGAGACCTGATTCATATTTCTGAAACTGCCGCATTGGGTGCGGCTGACAGCCTTTCTTTTTGATTCTTTCGGACTATGAGACGAGCCGAAGTGCAGCATGACTTCAACGAAAGTCACTGCACTTCGGCTCGTCTTATGCGGCACTTTTGGGCGAAAGTTCCAGCCTTTTTTTGTGCAAAGCAGGGCGTTTCTTCTCCGTTCCTCAGAGCAGGTTGCTTGCCAGTTCGGCCAGTTCGCTGCGTTCTCCCCGCACGAGATTGATATGCGCGAAGAGATTTTGTCCCCGCATGCGGTTGATCATGTAGATAAGCCCGTTGGATTCAGCGTCCAGATAAGGCTGGTCTATCTGTTGCAAGTCGCCTGTAAATACGATTTTCGTCCCTTCTCCCGCCCGGGTTACGATGGTTTTTATTTCGTGTGGCGTCAGGTTCTGCGCTTCGTCTATGATGCAGTATGTCTCGCTCAGGCTCCTTCCGCGTATGAAGGCAAGGGCTTCTATGACGAGCTGCCCGCTTTTTTGCAAATCCTCAATCTTTTTCACTTCCGACGAGTTCGGCGCGAACTGATGGCGTATCACGTTCAGGTTGTCGAAGAGCGGCTGCATGTAGGGAGCCACCTTCTCTTGCGCATTTCCGGGCAGGTATCCGAGGTCTTTGTTGCTCAGGGCAATGATGGGGCGCGCCAGTAAAATCTGTTTGTATTCGCTCATTTGGGACAGAGCGGCGGCCAGTGCCAGCAAAGTCTTTCCCGTTCCAGCCTTTCCCGTAAGGCTTACCAGCTTAACTTCCGGATCGGTCAGGACTTCCAGGGCAAAAGTTTGTTCCGTGTTGCGGGGTTCTATGCCGAAGTGCTTCGACTTCAGGACGCGTTTTACGGTCTTTTGGAAAGGATTGAAGCGTGCCAGTACCGAGCTGCGCTCACTTTTCAGCACGAAGCATTCGTTGGCGATGATTTTGTCTTTCAGCTCCCCCAAGTCTTCGATGGGGATTCCGTCGCGCGATGAATAGATTCGGTCGATTAGTTCCGAGGCAATTCCTTCGAACGTACGGTTCGTATTCTCGAAAATCTGCGTCTGCGGTACTTTATCGGTGGTGTAGTCTTCAGCTACGATATGGATGGACCTGGCTTTCATGCGCAGGTTCATGTCTTTTGTTACCAGGATGGTCGGCTGTTTCGGGTCGTTTGTTGCCAGCCAGTCGGCCAGTCCTAATATAATGTGGTCTGCTTTTTTCTCGGGGAAAGCCTCATTCACCCGTTTCGTACTCAGAGTGGACGGTTTGATGAAGAGCCTTCCCTGTCCGCCGCAAAGCGGTGCGCCATCGGTGAAGAGGTTGTCGTCAGTAATCTCGTCGAGATAGCGGATAAAGCTACGCGCATTATAATTTATCTGCTCGCTACCTTTCTTAAAGCGGTCGAGTTCTTCCAAGACCGCTACGGAGAGATACACATTGTTCTCTTGGAAATGTTCCAAACACGAAGCATCGTGCAAGATTACGTTTGTGTCCAGCACAAAGTTTTTCTTCGTTCCCATGGTTGACTTTAGTTTTTAATGTGGATATTTGCACGAAATATAGAGAATAATTGGGCAAATGACGAAAAAGAGCCCGTTAATTTACATGAAATATGGATTATCAGACAACAATCGACTACCTTTTTGACCGCTTACCAATGTTTCAGCAGCAGGGCGCCGGCGCTTACAAGGAAGGGTTGCAGAACACGCTGGAACTCGACCGCCACTTTGGGCATCCGCACCGTGCTTATCCCACCATTCATGTGGCGGGAACCAACGGAAAAGGCTCGTGTGCGCATACTTTGGCGGCTGTTTTGCAGAGTGCGGGCTATCGCGTGGGACTTTACACCTCGCCTCATCTGGTAGACTTCCGCGAACGTATCCGAATCAACGGAGTCCCTATGGAAAAGGACTTCGTGGTTGACTTTGTAGCGCGTGAGCGTTCGTTTTTTGAGCCGCTGAATGCATCGTTTTTCGAGGTGACTACGGCGATGGCGTTCCTCTATTTTGCACAAAAGCAGGTGGATGTAGCCGTTATCGAGGTCGGTTTGGGCGGAAGGCTGGACTGTACGAACATTATCCGTCCCCGCCTTTCGGTAATCACCAATATCAGTCTGGACCATACGAAGCTGCTCGGGACAACTCTGCCGGCGATTGCAGCGGAAAAGGCCGGGATTATCAAGGAGGACGTACCGGTAGTCATCGGAGAGGCCAACGACTCTACCCGTCCGGTCTTCCAGAAAAAGGCCGAAGCGGTGCATGCCCCGATTGTTTTTGCCGAGGATTCGCCGATGCTGCTCGATGTCGTCCCGTCTGTTGCGGCAGAGGGAGGCTATGATTATTCTGCCTCTTCTCCGCTGGCCTTGGAGGGGGAGCGCACGCTTGTCTATGATAATCCTTATCTTTCGCAGCAGGCTCCTTTCCCCGAGGTGCTTCGCTTCCACGGGGAGCTGGGTGGATTCTGTCAGCCGCACAATACCGAAACAATTCTTCATGCGTTGAAGGTACTTTACCGCTCCGGCTTTTCGTTTGACGAGCGCCATATTCAGGAAGGTTTTGCCCATGTGGTTGAGCTGACCGGCTTGCACGGCCGTTGGGAACGGCTGCCGTTGCCCGGTGCTCCCTGTCCCGTGTTTTGTGATACGGCGCATAATCCGGGAGGCATTTCCTATGTGGTCGAGCAACTTGCCCGGCAGTCGTGCCGGCAAATGCACGTGGTAATCGGTATGGTCAACGATAAGGATGTCGCTTCCGTGCTGCGGCTGTTGCCTGCTTCAGCTGTCTACTATTTTACGCAGGCTTCGGTGCGCCGTGCCATTCCCTGTGAGGAGTTTCGGGCGATGGCTGCCGATTATGGTTTGCGGGGCGAGGCATATCCTTCGGTGGAGCAAGCTGTTGGCGAGGCCATGCGGCGCGCGTCGGGCGAGGATTTCATCTTTGTGGGTGGAAGCTCTTTTGTTGTGGCCGATTTGTGGGCTTCTTCTTTGTGCGCGGGATTGCGCAAAGATTGAAAAGTGGAGGCACTTGAACGAAAAAGTCCCGGCACTCTTGAGCAGGAGTGCCGGGACTTTTTATTGCTTGATGCAGTCTGTCTTATTTCTTGACGGCAATGGTCTCGACTTCTACGAGGGCGCCTTTGGGAATTTCCCGCACGGCTACGGCCGAGCGTGCCGGGTAGGGGGCTTTAAAGAACTCGGCATATACGGCGTTCATCGGTGCGAAGAGGGACATATCGGCCAGGAAAACGGTTGTTTTCACAACGTTGTCCAACGAAAGTCCAGCAGCTTCCAGTATGTTCTGCACGTTGGTGAGCGACTGGCGCGTCTGGGCTTCGATGCCTTCGGGCATGACTCCGGTGGTCGGGTCGATGGGGATTTGGCCGGAAGTGAATACGAAATCGCCGATTTCGATGGCTTGACTGTACGGTCCGATAGCGCCGGGCGCTTTTTCTGTGGCAATAGGTGTTTTCATTTTGCTTTACTTTTTAATGAGGTTATGAGGTTGTTTCCCTCCTGCGGGGAGGGCATTCTCGTCTCTATCCCAGGCTGCCTTCCAACATGTTCCCCAGGATGATGGCCAGCACCAATGCGGTAATGCCCACGTAGAGCCAGTCTTTTACCTTGAAGAACAGTATCAAGGAGAGGAATACCCGCATGACGGGCGTAAAAATCAGCAGCACTACGCCGAGCTGCATCCATTCTTTGGCATGGAAGTGAATCACTCCTTCCCAGATGCCCCGGGCGGTGGTGAACGAAGCGCTCTCGCTGTGGAATTCCCGGTAGTCGGGAATCGGTTCGAGTCCGTGGGCAATGAGGTAATAGATGCCTCCGGCTATGGCCACGATGCAGGCCGTCACCACACCGATGCGCAAGGCGTGACCGATGACGTCCTGCATTTTGTGGGAAGAGAGGGAAGTGTTAGAATTTTCCGTTGAAGCCATTGTAAATCATGTTTATGGCGACTAATAAAATCGCGATGGCGAAAATGCGTCTCAGTACGGTCACTTTCATCCGTTTCAGCAGGCGGGCGCCGGTCAGGGCTCCCATCAATACGCCTACCATTACGGGGAAAGCAATGCCCGGGTCGATATATCCGCGCTGTAAGTAGATAACCGCGCTGGCCGCAGCCGTAACGCCGATCATGAAATTACTGGTCGTAGTGCTCACTTTGAAAGGTACTTTCATCACCGTGTCCATAGCCAGCACCTTGAGTACGCCGCTCCCGATGCCTAAAAGTCCGGAGAGTACTCCGGCTACGGTCATGATGGAGAATCCGCCCGCTACGTGGGTCAGTTCGTAACTCTTCAGCCCTCCTTGCTGGGTGGGGTAGGTGCTGTGCAGTTTCAGGCGCGTCGCGAGTCGGCTGCCCTGCACCCCCGTGTGGTCCGTGCCGCGCCGTTGGGTCATGACGGCGGTGAAGATGAGGACGAAGCCGTAGATTATGGCAATGGTGTTAGTCGGTGTCCACAAGGCGATGATGGCTCCTACGACGGCTCCTATGGTAGTAGCGATTTCGAGGAACATGCCCAGGCGGATGTTGGTGATGCCTTCGCGCACGTACGCGCTGGCCGACCCGGAAGAAGTCGCGATGGAGGCCACGAGAGCCGCACCGATGGCGTAGCGGAAGTCTACGCCGAACCCTAAGGTCAACAGGGGGATTACTACTACTCCGCCGCCCAGTCCTGTGAGCGAGCCTAAAAGTCCGGCGGCATAGGCGCCGAGCAAAAGAATAATTGTGAAGACTAATACGGTTACCATACCGGGCGGCAAAGATACAGAATCTGTCCGTTTTTGTCAACCCCGCCGGAGCAAAAAAGATGGCTCGTGCGGTGCGTCCGGGGAAATGTCTTGCTGCGGACAAGAAAAACCTGCAAGGCTCTCGGGAAAAAGCCTTGCAGGTTTTCAGGAAAAGGGTTAAGGCTTTGGGGAATGAGTCCCGTGCCTTGTATTCGTCCGCTGCAGTCCGGACTGCCGGAAGTCTCCGGCCGCCTTGCGGGAAGACTGCTGTTGCGGGATGGTTCCATCCTGCCGTGTGGGGCAGGAATGCGGCTTAGTGGAAGCGTGCGCGGCGCAGGAGTTTGGTGGCCTGCTCGTAGCCCTGGTCGGAAGCCATCTGCAGCCAGCGGGCGGCTTCCTTGTGGTCTTGGGGTACGCCCTGGCCGTTGTCGTAGCATACGCCTACGTTGTACTGTCCGGCGGCATCGCCCTGGTCGGCTGCCTTGCGGTACCAGTTGTACGCCTCTACGGGATTCTTCTCCACGCCGCGGCCGCGCAGGTAGCAATAGGCCAGGTTGTTCTGGGCGGCCGCATCGCCGGCTTCAGCCGCCTTGCGGAAGTTGTAGGCTGCGCGCTCGTAGTCTTTTTTCACGCCTTTGCCGCGGTAGTAGCAGGTGCCCAGTCCGACGTAGGCTTTCGTGTAGCCCTGCTCGGCTGCCTTGCGATACCATTCGACGGCTTGTTTGTAGTCTTTGGGAATGCCGGTGCCGTTGAGCAGGCAGTCGGCCAGCATATTTTGTGCTTCGGGCATGCCCTGTTCAGCAGCCTGTCCGGCCCAAAAGACGGCTTGTGTGGGGTTTTGTGCCACGCCCGTACCGCTCAGCAGGCAAAGGGCGAGGTTGTATTGGGCTTGTGTGTCGCCCTTTTGGGCATTTTCCATGTAGGTCATGACGTCTACCGGAGCTTCTCCGGCCGTACTTTGCGCCCGGAGTCCGATGGAACAGAGGGCGAAAGAGAGCAAAAGGTAGTGGAACTTTTTCGTTATCATATTGTCCTTATCGTTTTGGGGGTTGTTCTTTACATTATAAATAGGTAGGTATCTGGGCTGAAAGAAGCGGGGTTAGTGCAGGCTTTCGTCTGTCCAGACAAAAGAATCGGGGAATAGTTCCGCCAAGCGGGTGCGCAGCAGGGGCGCTTCTGCCGCTCCGGTGGTTTCCGAAAGGGGGTAAAGGGCGAAGAAGGCCGAGCCGGAGCCGGTCATCGAGGCATAGAGGGCACCGCTCTCGTAGAGCTTGCTTTTCACGCGGGCCAACTGGGGAAACTGGGGGAAGAGGCTTCCTTCGAAGTCATTGTGCAGCACCTCGCGCCACTTCGATACGGGATAGTCCAGCACGGCCTGACGCACGGGAATCTCGCTGCGGCGGGGCGTTACGCTCCGGAATGCCGCTGCGGTGGAGACGAATATGGGCGGCTTGACGATAGCCATGCGGAAGTCGGAGAGAAGTACCGGCACTTTTTCCAATAAGTCTCCCGTGTTTTGCGCAAAAGCGGGGCAGTTTTTCAGGAAAAACGGGCAGTCTGCTCCCAATGTGCGGGCGTTTTCGGTGAGTTCTTCCTCGGTGAGGCCGAGTGCGAAGAGGCTGTTGAGCAGTTGGAGCATGGCTGTTGCGTCCGATGAGCCGCCGCCCATTCCGGCTCCGCTGGGGATGACTTTATGAAGGTATATGTCGACGGAAGGTAGGGAGCGCTTTTTTTCGAGCAACCGGTAGGCGCGTACCACAAGGTTGTCCTCCGCAGCTCCTTCGGGGACGAGGCCGCTCAGGTGAAGACGTGCTTCGCCTTGTCCGGAACGGGGGGTAACTTCAAGGATATCAGCCAGGGAAATGGGGTAGAAGACGGTTTCCAGATTGTGGTATCCGTCGGGCCTTCGCTCGACGATGTTGAGGCCTAAATTGATTTTAGCATTGGGGAAGACGATCATAGTCGTATGCGTGAGGGGTAAAACACGAGGGCAAAAATAGGCTTTTTTACTGGGATTTGTTACCTTTGCGCGGGAAATTCGTAAAAAATCATGATGGAACAAGATACTACATCTGCGCCGCGTAAGCGCGGAAGCAGACGTAAGCAGGACAACGCCGGCCTCCCGTTGGCCAGCGAGTACGGGAAACTGCCGCCTCAGGCTCCCGATTTTGAGGAAGCCGTGCTGGGAGCGATGATGTTGGAGAGCGATGCTTATCCGTTGGTGAGTGAGATTTTGCGGCCGGAGTCCTTCTATGAGCACAAGCACCAGTTGATTTATCAGGCGATTGTGGAGCTTTCGATGGCCCAGCAGCCGGTCGACATCCTGAGCGTGACGGAACGTCTGCGCAGCAAGGGCGAGTTGGAAGAAGTGGGCGGGCCGTTCTATATCGCGCACTTGAGCGAGATGGTAGCCTCGGCGGCACATATCGAATATCACGCGCGTATTATTGCCCAAAAATACTTGGCTCGTGAGCTGATCGCGTTCAGTACGCGGATATCGGGCAAGGCTTTTGACGAAACGAACGACGTGTACGAAGTGATGCAGGAGGCGGAAGCCCGGCTTTTCGAGCTCTCGCAGTTGAATCAGAAGAAGGATTACACGCAAATCAACCCCGTTATTAACGAGGCCTACGAACTGATTAAGAAAGCGGCGGCCCGTACCGACGGTTTGAGTGGCCTGGAAAGCGGCTTTCATGCACTGGATAAGATTACGGCCGGATGGCAAAACAGTGATTTGATTATTATCGCTGCCCGCCCGGCGATGGGAAAAACGGCTTTTGTGCTGTCGATGGCCAAGAATATTGCGGTGGATTTTCAGAACCCGGTGGCTTTCTTCTCGCTGGAGATGAGCAATGTGCAGCTTGTGAACCGCCTGATTTCGAATGTTTGCGAGATTCCGAGCGAGAAAATCCGTAACGGACAGCTCGCGCCCTACGAGTGGCAGCAGCTGGATATCAAGCTGAAACAGCTGATCAATGCCCCTCTCTATGTGGACGATACGGCTTCGCTGTCCATTTTCGACTTGCGTACCAAGGCGCGGCGGCTGGTGAAAGAGCATGGCGTGAAGCTGATTATCATCGACTATCTGCAGCTGATGAACGGCGGCAAGACGGGCTACGGCAGCCGGCAAGAGGAAGTGAGCACCATATCCCGCTCGCTGAAGGGATTGGCGAAGGAGTTGCAGATTCCGATTATAGCCCTTTCGCAGTTGAACCGTAGCGTTGAGACGCGTGACCCCAAGGAAGGCAAGCGTCCGCAGCTGAGCGATTTGCGTGAGTCGGGTGCCATTGAGCAGGATGCCGACATGGTTTGTTTTATTCACCGGCCTGAATACTATAAGATATATGAGGACGAACGCGGAAACGACCTGCGCGGCCTGGCGGAGATTATCATCGCCAAGCATCGTAACGGCGCTGTGGGCGACGTGCGCCTGAGCTTCCGCGGAGAGTTTGTCAAGTTCTCCAATCCGGGCGAGGGGGAAACGGCTCCTTTCCCCGGCGAAGAGGCGGGAGTGATAGGCTCGAAGATGAACAACAGCCACGTGGCTGCCGCGCCGGAGCCGTTCCCCCCGTCGATACCGCCCGAGGGAGGTGACCCGTTTGGGGGCATCGACACGTCTAATTTACCGCCGTTTTGAAGCAATATATGTACATTTTTTGCGTTAATAAGGGCAAGTTCTAATGAAATTTCGATTGTTGAATCAAGCATGAAAAAGATAGTTTTATTACTCTTCTGTGTGTGTGCCTCAGCGATGCTCCAGGCTCAGTCGCTTAACCTCTTGAACTCTTTGAGCGGGATGAGCCCCGGCGGGATAGACAAGCTCACGGAAAAGCAAATAGGGCAGATTGCTACGGAAATGGAGAATAACAAAATGAGCGTGGACCAGATGGAAAGTCAGGCTCAGCAGTATGGACTCTCCAAGCAGTCGGCAGCCCGCCTGAAAAGGCGCTTGGTGCGTTACAGCAGTGTGCAGGCGGAAAAGAAGGCAAAGCAAGACGCCGAACGGGATTTGGAAGAATATTTGCCGGAAGACGAGGAACAGGAAATCAGAGAGCCTAAGGAGGAAGAAATATACGTGCTGGACAAACGGACCGGCAAGATGGTGAAAAAACTCCAGATATTTGGGCTTTCCACTTTTCGCGACGCCAATTTGACGTTCGAGCCTAACTTGCGTATCGCAACTCCGGAAGACTATGTGCTGGGACCGGATGACGAATTGCTGATTGATATATATGGAACTTCGGAGGCGAGCTACAATCTGTTCGTATCGCCCGAAGGAAAAATAAATATCCCCTATGTCGGGGTTCTGACCGTGGGGGGACTTACGATAAACGATGCAAAGGGAGTGATAAAGAAACGCTTGTCATCTGTTTATCAGGGCATCTCTTCTGGAACGGTAGACGTAAGCATTGCGCTGGGCGACATACGGAGTATTACGGTAAGCGTCATCGGTGAGGTGGCTTCGCCGGGCTCTTATACGATTCCCTCTTTGTCGTCTGTATATAATGCACTATATTTGTGCGGCGGACCGACAGAGAATGCTTCTTTCCGCAAGGTACAGATTTCGCGGGGTAACCGCATCATCCAGGTCGTAGACTTGTATGATTTCCTGGTTTACGGGAAGAGTTCCACTGTTCGCCTGCAGGATCAGGACGTAATCAAGGTGCTTCCTTATAAAAACCGGGTTTCCATCTCGGGCGAGGTGAAGACT
This sequence comes from Bacteroidaceae bacterium, assembly GCA_050946375.1. GTDB lineage: Bacteria > Bacteroidota > Bacteroidia > Bacteroidales > Bacteroidaceae > UBA1794. The sequence continues at coordinate 52,279 of JBMNUT010000003.1, forward strand.
CCTGCCATTTATGAGATGAATGAATTTGAAACGGTGGGGGACTTGATTGAATTTGCGGGTGGCTTTTCGCAACATGCCTATCGCGACCGCGTAACGGCATACCGCAATACTCCGAAAGAGCGCTCGGTTATCGACGTGGCTCAGGCGGACTATGACAAGTTTTATACGGAAGTGGGCGATGAATATTTTGTAGGAAAGCTGATAGACCGCTTCGCCAATCGGGTACAGATACAGGGCTCTGTGTATCGTCCGGGTGAGTATGCTCTGGATGCCGGCATGCATGTGAGCGATTTGTTGAAGAAGGCCGACGGATTGCTGGACGATGCTTTTTCTACGCGTGCCATTATTTTCAGACGGAATGTATTGAACCGTCCGGAAATGCTTTCCTTCTCTCCGGAAGATGTGCTCTCGGGAAAGAATGATGTTTCCCTGCAACGGGAAGACTCCGTGCATGTGTATTCGTTGAAGGACATGATGGAAGACCAGACTATTTATGTGTCTGGAGCCGTTGTGGAAGGGGGAACGTTTGATTTCGCAGAGGGTATGACGCTGAAGGATGCTATTTTGCTGGCAAAGGGCTTCACTTCCAAGGCCGATTTGAATGAGATTTTGCTTTTCCGGCAGAATGTTGATTTGGAAGACATCGAGACTGATAAGCAAAAGGCGATGAGCTTCCGTTTCTCGGTGGACAGCAAACTGGGATTTTCGGACAGTGTTTCGTCTTTCCGGCTGCAGAAAAATGACCGAATAACGGTGCGTTCGCTTTACGGACTGGAGGATATGCGCCGCGTAAGTATCGTGGGTGAGGTGAAATTCCCGGGCGATTATGTCATTTTGAGCAAGTCGCAGCGAATTTCCGACTTGATCGAAATGGCCGGAGGCTTGACGGAATATGCTTATCCCGAAGGTGCCTTTTTGATTCGGAAGCGTAACTTGTCCGACGCAGAGCGGCGGATGATGGAAGAAGTGAATGAGCAGCTGGAAGGGAAGGTCGGAGAAACTGACGAAGACGTGAATACCGACTCTCTGAAACAGCGGCGCGCTTCGATACGGGAGTGGGACTTGGTCGGACTGGACTTGAAGCAAATTCTTGCGGAGCCGGGGTCGAAATACGATATCCTGTTGACTGAAGGCGACTCGATCAGCATTCCTCAGCAGTTGGAGACCGTCTTTGTGGAAGGCGAGGTGCTGCAACCGAATGCCATACGCTATGAAAAGGGAAAGAGTTTCTCCGATTATGTTCAAGAGGCCGGTGGATGTAGCTCGAAGGCTTGGAAGAAAGGTATGTATGTAGTGCATGCAAATGGTTCGGTCAAGGGCACACGCAGTTTCCTGGGCATACGGAGGTATCCCAAAGTGCTGCCGGGTTCGCGTATTGTGGTGCCGGAGAAAGAACAATCCGACAAGATGTCTACCGGCGAAGTGGTAACGCTCAGTTCGAGTATCGTCTCCATGGCTGCGATTATAGTAAGTTTGTTCAAGTAAGTTTAGCATACGAGAAGTGATGAAAGTACAAGCATCTCAATCGCCGGAGTACGTGTCGGTCCGTATATTGAAGGCTTCATATTCCGACTGGAAGCGTTTCCTTTTGGCGCGGCGCCGGAAGATTATCGTCATATGGGCTTTTGTATTGGTAATTTCTTTTATAGCTTCTTTCCTTATCCCGCGGAAGTATACGGCTACGTTGAGTTTTGCTTTGCAAAATGAGGAGTCGGCTGGCGGACTTTCGGACTTGGCTTCTCAGTTTGGGCTTAGTCTGGGAGGCGGTTCTATGGGCGCTTTTGGAGGAGACAACCTGTTCGAGTTGCTCCAGTCGCGGACGATGGTGGAGCGTACTCTGCTGAAAAAACAGGATATCGGCGAAGGAGGAAAGCCGACGAATCTGCTGAATCTTTATCTCGATACGTATGAGTTTCCCGAAAGCTGGAAGAAGAGCAAAGACCCGGTCATAGCCTCGTTGTCTTTTCCGGTAGACCAGCCACGTGAAACGTTCTCCCGTGCTCAGGATAGTATCATGCAAATTGTCACAAAGACAATTCTGGAGAAGCAGTTGACGGTAGAGAAACGTAATAAGAAGCTGAGCATTGGCGATATTTCCTTTATTTCCGAAAACGAACGTCTCTCCAAACTTTTTGTAGAGAACCTGATGGATGTGACGGGAGCCTATTACATTCAGACCAAAACGAAGCGTTCTTATGAGAATTTCATGAATCTGAAGCATGAAGTAGATTCCATTCGTGCCCTTTACATAAAGGCCGTTCATTCGCAGGCTTCCGCTGTTGACAGTTCACCCAATGCCATACGCCAGTCGGGGCTGACCGGAGTGGTGGAACGCACTACGGAGATGCAGTACTTGGCTGCTACTTATGCTGAAATGAAGTCGAATCTGGAGTTAGCACGCGTCTCGATGAATACGAATGCTCCTCTGATAGACGTGATTGATGCGCCGATTTATCCGTTGAAGGTCACTAAGTATGGAAAATTAAAGTCGATAGTTGTAGGCGGTTTCTTGGGTGGGGTCATTTCGTTGCTGTGGTATTCTGCCGTTTTCTTCTGGAAAGAGTGGAAGAAACGCAATGAGCAACCGGCTCTTTCCGATGCTTCGCTTCCCTCCTGAGAGAGGCGGGCATTGGAAAATTCCTTGCGTGATTTGGGAAAAAGGTGAGGCACTTTTTGAGAAAATCGGCAAGGCAAATTAAGAAAACCTGCAAGGCAAATTAAGAAAAGATGCTGTTCCTTCCACTGCTTGTATTGGGTATTGTCCTTTATATCATTGGACGCCGGGTTTCTTCGGCGCTCATCTTTTTTTTCTTTTGCCTGGACGGTTATCAGATAGTCCCTTACCCGGATGTGCTGTTCAATACGCACTTGGGAATTTCCAAGGCATACGACTTTGCCCTTATTTACGTACTTTTCCTCTTTTTCTACGGGCTGCATCGTTATAAGGATTTCATTCCGCGCAATTTGATGACCCGCTTGATCGGGCTTTTTACGCTTCTGCTGTTTGCAGTGATGGCCTTTAGTCTGTTCTATTACCATATCCCTGCTTCGGAAGTGGTGCGTACCATACGCCCTTATTTCCTGGTTTTGGCTTATTTCCCCCTGCGTCGGTTGACTTACGAGCAGTACAGTAAGGTGGTGTATGCCCTGTGGATTATAACATACGCACAGTCTTTGTTGTTTATCTTGCAGGCCATTCTGGGAATCCCCTTGCTCAATGATGCATTGGGGGGCAATCCGGCAGATTTTATCTTCAAGCGTTATTACAATTATCCTAACCTTTTGTATTTGGCGGCCTATCTGTCGTGGTTTGCCCGCTATCCTTTTCATTCTTCTTTGCTGCGCAAATCGGCGCTTTGCATCTTCTCTTTTGCCGTTTATCTGACCTTCTCGCGCGCCGCTCTGGCCGAATATCTGTTCCTGATAGGGATTGGTTATGTCTTGAAGATGGGAGGAAGTAACCGTTGGCGCATGTTGCTTGTGGGAATTCCGGCTTTTTTGATATTTATTTCGGCATTGGCTTTTGTGATGCTCAAGGCACAAGGTGGCCGAACGGCTACCGACATTCAGAATGTTATGGCGGGTGATTTCATAGAAGTGGCGCAGTCTGAGGCCGGGGCGGAGTTCTCCATAGAATCGGATGCAACCTTTATTTTCCGTATGGCCTTGACTTTTGAGCGTCTTTTAGACGTTATTTCCACTCCGAGCAGCCTGGTTCTCGGAAAGGGGCTGTCTACGGAAGGGTCGGCCTATACGAAAAATCATTTTAATTACTATATTGGCCTGACCACCTCGCAGACTGGCGAGGTTGCCCAGCTGGATACGGCTGATATTTCGTGGTCCTTGCTGTTTTTGCGCTTCGGCATTGTGGGTACAGTGCTTTACGTGACAGGCTTTTTTGTATTGGCTTTCTACTTTTTGCGGACGCAGAAAAGGCTGTCTTTGTTGTATGGACCGACGGAAACTGACTCTGCCCCACATTCTTTGGGGCTGGCTTTGTTTATTTTTATGTTGATGATTTTCTGTAACTCGTTGGTGAGTGATTCTCTTTATACCATTACTTTTTATCTGCCGGTACTGTTGTTTTTCGACCGGCCTTACCTGTTTTCCGGAGACGGGGAGTTTGAAGAGAAGGAAGCGTATGCATTCCATCTCTGATTCCCTCTCTTGGGCGATTTTAACGGTACTTGCTTTCTTCCTGGTCGTCCAGGATGCTCAGATACGAGTTGTAGCGTGAAATGCTGATTTGGTGCTCTTCGATGGCTTTGAGGACAGCGCATCCCGGTTCGTTGCGGTGCGTGCAGTTGTTAAAACGGCAGTGCGCCGAAGTGCGGAATATCTCGGGAAAGTAGTGACCGACTTCTTCTTTTTCGAAATCGAACGTGCCAAATCCTTTAATTCCCGGCGTGTCTATCAAATATCCTCCCTGAGGAAGCGGAAACATCTCGCTGAAAGTGGTCGTATGCATGCCGCTTTGGTGGGTTTCCGATATGGCGGCTGTTTTTTGGTGCACGCCGGGTATGAGGGCGTTCAGCAGGGTCGACTTGCCTACGCCGCTGTGTCCGGACAGAAGGGTAATCTTTCCGGCAATCAGGTCCTGCAGTTCTGCAATTCCCTCCTCCTTGAGGGCGGAAATGCGGAGGCACTTGTAGCCAATAGTTTCGTATAGATATACCAGTCCCTGCAGATATTTTTCTTCTTCCGGGCTTAGTTCGTCTATTTTGTTGAAAAGGATGACGACGGGTACGTTGTATGCTTCGGCCGAAGCCAGGAAGCGGTCGATGAAAGTCGTTGAGGTTTCCGGCCTGCTTACGGTGACCATCAGCAGCGAAAGGTCGACGTTTGCAGCCAGGATATGCGATTGTTTGCTCAGATTGGAAGCCTTGCGGATGATGTAGTTCTTGCGGTCACGGATTTCGGTGATGAGGGCCGTGTTGTCTCCTGCCCCGGTAATGAACACGTGGTCGCCCACAGCCACCGGATTGGTGCTGCGTATTCCGCGCAAACGGAAGTTCCCCTTGATTTTGCAGTCTACGATTTTTCCGTCTTGCGTCAGGACCTGGTACCAACTCCCCGTGTTCCGAATGATTAGTCCTTCGCCGGTCTGCTCTTTTTCCATAGGGCTTTTAAAGAAATAAATCAGGCTCTATTGGGCAGAATAGAGCCTGTTTTAAGAAATATAACAGTATAGATGAAACGGTCATGGCCTATACGGTCATGATTTCTTTCTCTTTTCCGGCGAGCATGTCCTCTACCTTTTTAATATAGCTGTCGTGCAGTTTCTGCAACTTGGCTTCTGCGTCTTTCTCCGCGTCTTCGGGAAGTCCGTCTTTCACTGCCTTTTTCAGTTTGTCGAGCGTATCGCGGCGAGCATTGCGGATGCTGATTTTTCCCGTTTCGCCTTCCTTATTACATTGTTTTACGAGGGCGCGGCGGCGTTCTTCCGTAAGGGGCGGGATGCCGAGGCGGATGATTTCGCCGTTGTTCTCCGGGGTAATTCCCAAATCCGAGTCGATAATTGCTTTTTCGATTACGCGGAACATGTTTTTGTCCCAAGGCTTGATGGAAATGGTGCGTGCATCGGGCGTATTGACGGCTGCAACGTTGTTGATGGGTACCATCGTTCCGTAAGAGTCTACCTTGATTCCGTCGAGCAGGCGCGTGCTTGCTTTGCCGGCGCGGATGTGGGCCAATGCGTCATCCAGGTACATTACGGCCATTTCCATCTTATCTTTTACTTCGTTGAGTGTTTCGTTTACGTCTAACATATGGTATCTATGGATTAGTTGGTTTTTGTGATTCGTGAGCAAAAGTAAAAGTTTTATTTTTCTTCTGCAAGAGAAAGGCCTAACTTTGCGCAGCCAATTTGTGAGGGATATATTTATGGATGTTTTCGAACTTATCTTCTTCCGCAATGCATTGCTGGGTGCTTTTCTGGCTTCGGTGGCATGCGGAATCGTGGGAACCTATATTGTAGTGCGTCGTCTGGTATTCATTTGTGGAGGAATTACGCATGCTTCTCTGGGCGGGGTGGGCATCGCTCTGTATATGGGTTGGCCCCCTCTGTGGCCGGCCTTGGGCTTTTCCATATTGTCAGCCCTGGGTATCCGGAAACTGGCGGGCGACAAGGAAGAACGGGAGGACTCGCTGATAGCTGTCTTCTGGACTTTCGGTATGGCCGTGGGCATTCTGTTTGCGTTCCTTACGCCGGGCTACGGGGCGGACCTCACTACTTATCTGTTTGGCAATATCTTGACGATTACTGCATCCGACTTATATCTATCGGGGGCGGTGGTTTTTGTATTACTGCTGGGCTGCGCTCTGTTTTTCCGGCCTTTTGCGGCAATGGCCTTCGACGCGGATTTCATGCAGACACGCGGTTTGCCGGTGCGGGCCATGGAGTATGTCATGATTGTGCTTACTGCCGTGACGGTAGTGGCTGTGCTTCGTATCGTAGGCATAGTGCTGGCGCTCGCTTTGCTGACGATTCCGCAGATGACGGCCAACCTGTTTACCAACCGTCTGCGCCCGATGATGGTTTTGTCCATCGGGTTGGCTTTCGGAGTATGCCTGTGCGGATTGGTTGTGTCTTATTTTCTGAATATTCCTTCGGGTTCTTCCATCATTGTGTGTGCCTGCCTGGTGTATGTCGTGGCGCGGCTTTGGAAGAAGTGCCGTAGGCGTTATCGCGTTGTATCATAGGGCCCGGTTGCGAAACTCGGCGCAGAGTATGGCGGTGGCTATGGCTACGTTGAGCGACTCCGGGCGGTCGTTTTCGGCCCGGTCGGCCGGATAGGGCGGAATGAACAGGCGATGGCTTACGAATCGGCCTGCGGTTTCTGAAATTCCTTTTCCTTCGTTTCCCATGACGAGCAGTCCCCGGTTTTCCAGCGGGGCTTCCCGCAGGGGAGTCCCGTTGAGGTATGTGCCGTAGACGGGCAGGCTTTTCTCTTGCGAGGCGGTTTCCAGCAGTGGGGGTAGCGGGCCGTAGTGGAGGGCGACGCGCCCCAGTGAGCCCATGGTGGCCTGGATGGCTTTGGGGGCATAGACGTCGGCCGTGTCGGGGCTGCAGAAGATGTGGCGTATTCCGAACCAGTCGGCCAGGCGAACGATGGTGCCCAGGTTGCCGGGGTCTTGTACGTTGTCGAGCGCCAGGCACAGTTCCCGCTCGGGCAGGGCGTACAGTTCGTCTTGCTGCGCCTCTTCGTCCGGCAGGCGGAACAGGGCTATTACCTGTTGGGGGTGCTTCTGCAGGCTGCATCTGCCCAGTTCTTCTTCGCTCAGCAGGTCGGTTTCGGTTATTTCATGCGGCACTTCTCCGGAAAAGTCCTTGCACTTTTTGGAAAAAGATGCAAGGGAAGGGCGTAAGACCTGCAAGGCTTTTCCCGGCGTGCTGCGGAGCGCTTTTCCCGCGGCGCTGTCCCACCATTCGGCAGTGCCTGCGAGGTATTGGCACGGATAGGCGCGAAGCAGTTCGCCCACGAGTTTGGGTCCTTCAGCCACGAAGAGCTTTTCTGCCGTCCGGTACTTCTTCATTTCCAAAGAACGGATAAGTTTGATGCGGTTCTTGCTGAGCATATAGATGTTTACGATAAGTCTGGGTTAAAAAAATCCATAATGTTGGGACAAATTTAAGCATAATACTCGGATAAGAAGTATCTTTGTCCGTCCAAAAACAGTATGCTCGTTTTTTATGAAGTTATCTTTTAGGTTCGTACATTGGGTGTGGCTTTTGCTCTTGTTGGCAGGCTGTTCTACCACGAAGTACGTGCCTGAAGGCCATTTTCTGCTGGACGACGTGAAGATACGCAGTACGGACGAGCAGGTGAAGGTGGGCGATTTGTCGAGCTATCTGCGGCAGCATCCTAATTCCAAGTGGTTCAGTCTTTTCAAAGTGCCCCTTTATGTCTACGACTGGTCGGGGCGCGACACGACGCGCTGGATAAATCGTGTATTGCGGCGCATAGGCGACGCGCCGGTGGTGTACGATGCGGAGCTGGCCCGGCAGGGGGAAAACGAAATGTTGAAGGCCTTGCAGAACAAGGGCTATATCAACGGGCGTATTGCACGGGAAGAAATACGGAAAGAGAAGAAGATTAAGCTGAGATACCACATTATTCCGGGAACTCCGCTGCAGGTTGAGGAGATTTTCCGCATAGTTCCGGACGCCCGGATTGACTCAATTCTGCAGGCGGAGGACTCGTCGGCCACGTTGCTGCGCCCCGGTATGCTGCTGGACATTAACGAACTCGACCGCGAACGCAACCGAATCGTTTCGCTCCTGCAGAACCGTGGCTATTATGACTTCAACAAGGATTATATTACCTATGCGGTCGACACCGTAGGCCGCGGAAACAGTGCCCGGCTGGCGCTGTATCTGAATCCTTTGGCGCGGGTCAGCGATTCCGTCATGCAGCCCCATATACCTTATTATATAGACAGTGTGCGGATTTATCCGGACTTCGACCTGTTTTCCGGAGTGGCTTCGCAGGAACCGCCCGAGGGTTACGATACGTTGCATTATGGGAAACTGTCCATCATACTGCGCTCCGGCGAGCGTCCCTATCTGCGGCCGAAGGTTTTGCTTCGGAATTTGCATGTTTATCCCGACAGTCTTTATTCCGAGCAGGCAGTGTCGGATACGTACAGCCGGTACGCCCGGTTGGGAATCTTGAAGTACACGAACATGAGGTTCGAGCAAAAATCGGATACGAACCTGCTGAATTGCTATTTGTTCCTCTCCAAAGGTCGTTCGCACAGCCTTTCTTTCTCCATCGAGGGGACGAACTCGGCGGGCGACCTGGGGGCTGCGGCTTCAATAACTACGGAGCACCGGAATCTGTTCCGCGGGTCTGAGACTTTTTCGTTGAAGTTGCGGGGAGCTTATGAGGCGATTTCCGGCTTGACGAATGCCATAACCAATCAATACACGGAGTACGGCATAGAGGCTTCGCTTAGCTTTCCCCGCTTTTTGTTTCCGTTTTTGTCTTCCGAGTTCCGTCGCCGTTCGTGGGCCACGACGGAGCTTTCCGTCGGATACAGCAATCAGAAGCGTCCGGAGTTTGCCCGAAATATTTTTGAGGGCCGCTGGAGTTATCGGTGGAACAATCGGAAATCGCAGCTTCAGCATCGGATTGACTTGATAGATGTGAGCTATATCAAGATGCCCTGGATATCGGATGAGTATCGGGACAACTATTTGGGAAATTCCATCTTGCGCTATAACTACAACGACCAGATGATTATGCGCTTCGGCTACGGGCTGGTGTTCAGTAACCGCTCGATTTCCGGGCTTGGGCTTGGCAGCTCGAACGCGAATACCAATGGTTATACGATTCGTTTCAACGTAGAGTCGGCCGGAAACTTGCTGTATGGTTTGTCGAAAGCATTCTCCTTTCCCCGCAATGACGAAGGACGTTATTCCACTTTCGGCTTGCCTTACGAGCAATACCTGAAGGGCGATATTGATTTCTCGCTGAAGTTGCCGGTCGACAGCCGCAATACGCTGGCCCTGCATGCGGCGGTGGGCGTGGCTTATCCCTATGGAAACTCGGATATGTTGCCTTTTTCGAAGCGTTACTTTGCCGGCGGTGCCAATGGAGTTCGGGGCTGGTCGGTTCGCGGCCTTGGCCCGGGGCGGTATAGCGGAGGGCAGTCTATCGATTTCATGAACCGTTCGGGCGATATTAAGCTGGATTTGAGTGCAGAGTGGCGCACCAAACTGTTTTGGAAGCTGAACGGCGCTTTCTTTATCGATGCCGGAAACATCTGGACCATACGCGATTATGAGTCACAGCCGGGTGGCACTTTCCATTTTAACAGCTTCTATCGTGAATTGGCCATGTCGTATGGGTTGGGACTGCGCTTCGATTTCGACTATTTCATCCTGCGCTTCGATGGTGCAATGAAGGCTATCGATCCGGCATACGGGGCAGAGCGTTATCCGATAATACATCCGAATTTCTCCGACGACTTCACGTTTCATTTCGCAATCGGCTATCCTTTCTGAGCGGTATGGCCTGATTTTTTACCGGACTTGTATTGCTTTTGTATTATTTTACTCCCATAGAGAGGCTGTAAAGCTGGCAACTTTGGGACGATAGAGGTGTGTTTATCGTTCCAAAAGGTGTGTTTATCGGTAAAATGCAGAGGCAATGCGGGCAAGAATTATTCATGCTTTGTAATAATGAGTAATGCAGATTTTGCCGAACGATTTATCGAATCGCTCGCAAAGTTAAGGCAAAAAATAATGACAGCCAAGCATTTGCTGTTTTTTTAGCCTTCGCCTTCTGTTTCTTTTCTCATTTGTTGCTGAAGAAGGGTGCATCTTCATCCTTTCTAATCGCATATCACTTAATCTATTCATTATTAACAGTTTGCAAACGACGCTTATTACTCATTATTACAAAGAGTCAAGCCGGACGAGGAAATCGGTACTATCCGCTTTACGAGTCCGGCTTTTTTTATGTCTTGACATGCGGGCTGAAACGGGAAAAATGAAAGTGTAAGTGAGAATAAGTGCAACTGAAAAAAGAAAAAGATTTATGGAAATTGTATGGAAAGGACTTTGGGTCTGTGAAAATGCCCTTGGGAGCAGCCGCGATGAGGCTTTCCGATTGAGAACCGGTTGGCCGGTAGGAGGTAAATCATGAGCGAAGTGTCGGTTTTGTCGCCCGGCAATAAGGCTGCCGAGCACAGCGCTGGCGGCGAGGAGCGCTTCATCCCGGACGGAATGAATGCCTTTGAGCGGAACGTAAAACGCGTCGTAGACTGCTTTTTGGCTTTTGTGGCATTGATTGTTTTCTCGCCTCTTTTCCTGGTGTGTTATATAGCTGTCAGACGGGAGGATGGCGGCCCTGCGATATTCAAGCAGGAGCGGATTGGGCGCTTCGGGAGGCCTTTTTATATTTATAAGTTCCGGAGCATGAAACTCGATGCGGAAAAAGCCGGACCGGCTTTGTACAAAAGCGGAAAGGACAACCGCCTGACGCACGTGGGGAAGTTCCTTCGGGAGCATCATCTGGATGAATTGCCTCAGTTGTGGAACGTTTTTATCGGCGACATGGCTTTCATCGGGCCGCGGCCTGAGCGTAAATTTTATATTGACCAGATTATGGAGCACGATCCGCGCTACCGTTTTCTTTATCAGATACGCCCGGGGGTGACGTCGTATGCCACGCTTTACAATGGATATACGGATACGATGGAAAAGATGTTGCGTCGCCTGCGTTACGATCTCTTCTACTTGGAACACCGTTCCTGGTGGTTTGATTTTAAAATCCTGATGCAGACTTTTTTGAATATAGTACACGGTAAAAAGTTTTAGTCTTATGAATGCCCTGTCTGTTGCCTTACTGGCTTTGATTCTGGCTGTGCTTGTACTCTTTCTCTATTATGCCTTTTTGCGTAAGGGAAAGCGTTTTTCGGAAGATGACCGGACTTATTATAACGCTGAGGGAGAGCATCTTTATTACGACCGTAAGCTGATTCGTCAGAAGCAGGCGCGTCGAACGCACGAAGATTGACGATTGCTTGGCGTTGTAAGCCAATGATTTATGACATAAAGGTATGACTTGAGTAAAAGAGTCGTACGACGAAACGAAAAAAGCACTGCATCTATTTCTCAAAAGATGCAGTGCTTTTTCTTATTTGCCGCAGTGCTTTTTCTGAAAAGGGGAGGCACTTTTGCGAGGATGACCTTTGTGTGCGCAGGAAAAGGCTTTGCACTCCCCCGAAGGAGCGCAAGGCCTTAGTTCTTTTTACCCTTGGTGGCAGAAGGCTTTGCTTTGGAGGTGCTGTCTTCGTCCAGCACCGGCGCTTCCGGATAAGCCTTGCCCTCTTCTATGAGTTTGGCTGCGGTCAGTACCGTTTGGTCGCTTTGGTTCAGGTATTGGTACATGGAACTTTCGCCAAGCACGATGTAGATAATGTTGGAGAACAGCCGCTCTTCGATCAGATGATGTGATTTCTTGATCATCAGGTTGCGGCGTTTTACGCCGTGAGCGTGAGCGAATGTGGCGAATTTATCTACTATTTTCTCTTTGCGCAGGTGCTCGACCAGTTCGTCTATGTTGCTGTATTCCTGCAGTTCGCTCCGGTGCGTGTCGATGTAGTTGAAGCAGAATTGCTCAGGCAGATAGAGGTTTCTGACAGCGAGGAACCATGAAGTGTAGCCCAGCGTATCGAGCGGTACGAAGATGTCGGGCATGATTCCGCTGGCCTCATAGACCGGCCGGTGCAGACGAGTGGTATAAAATGTCTTTTCCTTATTGAGGTGGATGCTGTCCTGGTAGGAGAATTCGCCGCGGTTGTAGCGGTTCAGTATGTCCAGCTCGTAGTTTTCGTCATAGCCGCGGTTGTACGGGCGTTGGATGCAGCGCCCTGCGGCAGTATAGTAGCGTGCTACGGTGAGGCGTATGGCCGAACCGTCGCTGAACTCGATGGGCTGTTGTACAAGGCCTTTCCCGAATGTGCGGCGACCGATGACGAGTCCGCGGTCGTTGTCCTGGATTGCTCCGGCAAATATCTCGGAAGCTGAGGCGGAGTACTCGTCGACCAGCACAATGAGGGGGAGTTTCTGGAAACTGCCGTTCCCGTTTGCCCGTTTGTCATTGCGCGGATATTTGCGTCCCTCGGCGTAGACGATGAGTTGCCCTCGCGAAAGGAATTCGTTGGCCATCTGGACGGCGACTTCGAATATGCCGCCCGTGTTGCCCCGCAGGTCTATGATGACGCCTTTCATGCCCTTGTGTGAGAGAATAGCGAGGGCGTTAAGCATCTCCATGTGCGTCGTCCGGCCGAAATTCTCGAAGCGTATGTATCCCGTTTGGTCGTCGAACATGTAGGCTGCCTTGACGCTGCTTACCGGGACGTCCCCGCGGGTAATGATGAAGTCCAGCGGTTTCTCTTGTCCGTACCGCTTGACGGTGAGTTTCACCTTCGACCCTTTTTCGCCGCGCAGGTGGCTTGTGGCATATTCGTTGTTGATTTTCTTGCCGGTAAACGGCTCTCCGTCTACTTCCAGAATGCGATCGCCCGGAAGGAGGCCCACTTTTTCCGAGGGGCCTCCCGCTATTACCTTATTGATTACGATAGTGTCGTGATTGATCTGGAAGACTAATCCAACTCCGCTGAACTTTCCTTCCAATTCCGAGTTCACCGCTTCCAAATCCTTTGCCGGAATATACTTGGAGTGGGGGTCGAGTTCTTCCAGAATCAGGGGCATTGCTTCTTCTACGATGCTGTCCATGGAGATTTCGTCCATGTATTGTTCGTTGATGATGCGCAACAGCGCGTTCAGTTTGTTGGAAGAACTGTTGATGATGCCCAACCGGTTTCCGGAAAAGTGCTCCGTATAAAACGTTCCGATCAGTATGCCGATAACTATACTCACGGCGATGATGACCGGAGTAAGGCGCGAGTTTTTATTGGTCATGTTGCTCTTTATTAGCTTTCAGTTCGGTTTTGTTCAGAAAGACGCATTCTATTCCGGCCCTGCGCAGCAGGTGCAGTCCGTCTTCCAGGTGGTATTTGTCGCCATATACTACCCGTTTTATCCCTGCCTGTATGATGAGTTTCGCACATTCGATGCAAGGCGAGGTGGTAACGTACAGCGTGGCTCCGTCGCTGCTGTTGTTCGAACGGGCAATTTTGGTAATGGCGTTTGCTTCGGCATGCAGTACATACGGTTTGGTGAGGCCTTGTTCGTCTTCGCACACATTCTCGAATCCCGACGGAGTGCCGTTGTATCCGTCGGAAATAATCATCTTGTCTTTTACGATGAGTGCGCCCACTTTACGGCGTTGGCAGTAGGAATTCTCAGCCCATATGGTGGCCATCCGCATGTAGCGCTCGTCTAACAGGTTTTGCTTTTCGTCTTCCATTGTCTTTCGCTTGTTTTTCCAGGAAAAAGGGCTTCAGAATTCGAGCGGGCCGAACTGCACGAAGTTGGAACGCTCGCTATCGAACAGGCGGAGCAGTACGGCACTGCCGCGGTAGTAGCATGCTCCGGCGACTTGCTCCAGGAAAGTCTTTTCGTTGGCCGTTGTGCCTTCGCCCTGCTTTTCCGTTATGTTTATATGGAACGTGTTGTTCTTCCCGTCGGCCGACCATGTGCCGGTCCATACCGTGTTCTCCGCACCGGTAATGCGGACGCTGCCTTCGTAGAAGATTACGGTGTAGCTCTTCAGCGGTCTTTTCTCTGTGGCATAATTATTAAGGTTTACGCCTGAGCTCAAATCCTCCCAGTCGTCCGTGCTGCCGAGGTAGGTGAGTTTCCACGTTTTGCCGGTGAAAATCTCGTTTACGTCGTCCTCGTCGTTGCACGAGTGGAGGGCTATCAGGCAAAACAGGCAAGGCACCAGCCATTTCACCCATGCTTTGAGGCGCTGTGTGGCTGTACTTTTCAGGAAAAGAGGCTGTCTCATTTTCGTTTCGTATAGTGTTTCTTTTCTTATGCTTCAGGCGCAATGATTCCGTTGCGGCGCAAAAGCGCGTCGATCGTCGGCTCTTGTCCGCGGAAGCGCTTGTAGAGTACCATCGGATGCTCTGTCCCTCCGCGTGCAAGTATGTTCCGGCGGAACGATTCGGCCGTGGCCTGGTCGAAAATCCCTTTCTCCAGGAACAGCGCGAAGGCATCGGCATCCAGCACTTCCGCCCATTTGTAGCTGTAGTAGCCGGCCGAATATCCGCCTGCGAAGATGTGGGAAAACTGTACACTCATGCAGCCTCCCGTGTCGTCCGCAGGAAGAAGGCGGGTGGACTCCATGGCCTTTTGCTCGAAAGCGCGTACCGCTTCGGCCAGTTCTTCCGGACTCTCCGTGCCGGAGGCAAAGGGCTTTTGCAGGGTGTACCAGGCCATATCGAGAAATCCGAAGCTCAGCTGGCGCAGACAAGCGTAGGCCACGTTGAAGTTGCGGGCACGTACAATCTTGTCGATGAGTGCGTCGGGCAGAATTTCCCCGCTTTGGTAATGACGTGCAAAGGTACTGAGAAATTCTTTTCGTATGGCGAAGTTCTCCATAAATTGTGAGGGAAGTTCCACGAAGTCCCAATATACGTTTGTTCCGCTGAGGGAGGGGTAGGTGGTCGATGCGAACAAACCGTGGAGCGAATGCCCGAATTCGTGGAGGAACGTTTCCACTTCGCCCAGGGTCAGCAGGGCCGGTTTCTCAGCCGTAGGCTTGGTAAAGTTCATGACCAGCGAGACATGCGGCCGGCTGTCTGTGCCGTCGGCTTCATGCCATTGGCCTTTGTATTCCGTCATCCAGGCTCCCGGCCGTTTTCCGGGGCGCGGGAAGAAATCGGTGTAGAGCACGCCGAGGAAAGAGCCGTCGCGGTCGGTCACTTCGTAAGCGATTACGTCCGGATGATACACGGGAATCTCCCGGTTGGGCGCAAAGTGGATGCCATAGAGGCGGGTGGCCAGTCCGAAAACGCCTTCGATAACGTTTTCCAGCTTGAAGTAAGGCCGGAGCAACTCGTCGTTCAGCTGATAATCGCGCTCCTTCAGTATGTTGGAATAGTAGGCGAAGTCCCACGAACGGAAGTCGCTTTCGGCAATTCCGTCCAGCTCTTGTGCTACCTGTTCCACGGCTTTCACTTCTTTCACGGCTGTGGGCCGGTAGGCGTTGAGAAGGTCGTTGAGCAACTGGTAGACGTTTTCCTTGTTTTCCGCCATGCGCCGGCAGAGTACATAGTCGGCATAGTCTGCAAATCCGGCCAGATTGGCCAGCTCCCGCTTCAGCTCGACGATGCGTGCTACGGCCGGAAAGTTGCAATAGCCGTTGGGTCGCGTACATCGGGTGTTGTAGGCTATGTACATTTCCCGCCGCAGTTCGCGTTTCTTGCAGTACTTCATGAACGGCATGTAGCTGGGAGCCTGCAGGGTGAATACCCATCCTTCCAGTCCCTCCTGCCGGGCTTCCTGGGCTGCGGCGGAGCGGATGTTTTCCGGCATGCCTTCCACGTCGCTTTCCGCGGTAAGGTGCAGTTTGTAGGCGGCCGTCTCTTTCAGAATGTTTTGCCCGTATTGCAGGGAAAGCAGGCTGAGCTCGCGGGTAAGCTGGCGGTAGGTCTCCTGTTTCTCGGGCGTCAGTCCGGCGCCGTGCCGCACAAATCCGTCGTATGTGTCTTCCAGCAGTTTGCGGCTCTCGCCGGTAAGGGTGGGATGAAGCTGCTCTTCGTCGTGAACCGCCTTGATTCTGCCGAAGAGTTCCGGGTCGAGGAAAATATCGTTGAAGTGGTCGGTGATGAGCGGCGTGAGCTCTTCGGCCGTTTGCTGCAGGGCGTCGGTCGACTCGGCGCTGAGCAGATTTTCGAGCACGGTGTAAGCCTTGTCCAGCAGTCTGCCGGATTTTTCCAGGGCTACGACGGTATTCTCGAATGTGGGCTTGTCGGGATTTTGCGTGATTTGCCGGAGTTCTTCCTTGTGGCGGCGTATTCCTTCTTCAATCGCAGGGGCAAAGTCGGAAATCTGTATGCGGTCGAAAGGAACGGTATTGTGGGGCGTCTGCCAGGAGGCGAAGAACGGATTCTTCGCGGCAGCGCTATTGTTCGGTAGGTTTTCTTGGTTCATGAAAAAATGGGGTTACTTGTTTAATTCCACTACAAAAGTGCTAAAAAAATACTGCAGCATGAAATCTTCTTTCCTCTTTTAACATAGTATAAGCGCCCCGCACCGGTGTGTTTTTCCGCATGGGTGTTTCTCTCCGGCCAGCAACCCGATGCGGGGAGACGCTTGCCGCTTTGCGGAAAAAGGTGCAGAGGTTTTCGGAAAAAGTACTGCATCTTTTGGCAAAAAGCACTGCATGAAATGAGGCGAATCCTCACCCGTGGCCGGCGAAAGCGGCGGACCGGGGCGGAAACGGCGCGATATTTTCCCCGTTTTGGAGCAAAGGCGGCGGCTTTGGTTGTGCGGAACTTAAAATAATTGTATCTTTGCCGTCCCATCGAAACTCTTAAAAACTCGTAGGAAATGAAGACGTGCATCCGTTGTCTTGCCCTTGTTCTTGTGCTCGTATTGAGCTCATGTGGCGATAAAAAGGAGAAGTATCTTACCGAATTTCAGGACTTGGTAGGAAAAGCCCAGTTCCACCCGGAAGCGAAAGACGAGGGTGACTGGAAGGATATCGTGGAGGAACGTACCGAATTCCTGCGCAAGAAATTCGTGGAGGTACACCCCGAACTGACGGAACAGGAGCTGTACCGCATCGATTCGCTGGACACGGTGCTGAAGCAGACCGTGCTCCGCTACACGAAGAAGCAGAAGATTTTCGAGGAACTGATGAAGCAATAAGAAGAACAACGAACAGATAATCATAGGCTAATGGCTACAGAACTGAAAAATCTCACCAAGCGGAGTGAGAATTATTCGCAGTGGTATAATGAATTGGTGGTAAAGGCCGACTTGGCGGAGCAGTCCGCCGTGCGCGGTTGCATGGTGATCAAACCGTACGGCTATGCCATTTGGGAAAAAATGCAGCGTCAGTTGGACGACATGTTCAAGGCTACGGGGCACGTGAATGCCTACTTCCCGCTTTTGATTCCCAAGTCCTTCTTCAGCCGGGAAGCTGAACACGTGGAAGGTTTCGCCAAGGAATGCGCCGTCGTGACGCACTACCGTCTGAAAAAGTCGCCCGACGGAAACGGCGTGGTGGTAGACCCTGCGGCAAAACTGGAGGAAGAACTCATTATTCGTCCCACTTCGGAAACGATTATTTGGAACACTTATAAGAATTGGATTCACAGCTATCGCGATTTGCCCATCCTGTGTAACCAGTGGGCCAATGTACTGCGCTGGGAAATGCGTACGCGCCTCTTCCTGCGCACTGCCGAATTCCTCTGGCAGGAAGGCCATACGGCCCACGCCACCAGTGAGGAAGCCGAAGCCGAGGCACGCCGTATGCTGGACGTCTACGCCGAGTTTGCGGAGAAGTTCATGGCAATGCCCGTAATCCGCGGTGTGAAATCGGAAACGGAGCGTTTCGCCGGCGCACTGAATACCTACACGATCGAAGCAATGATGCAGGATGGCAAGGCATTACAGAGCGGAACGAGCCACTTCCTCGGGCAGAATTTCGCAAAGGCTTTCGACGTTCAGTTCGTAGATAAAGACAATAAGCTCGACTATGTATGGGCAACTTCGTGGGGCGTATCGACTCGCCTGATGGGGGCCCTCATCATGACGCACAGCGACGACAACGGCTTGGTACTTCCCCCGCGCCTTGCGCCGATTCAGGTGGTGATTGTGCCGATTTACAAGAGCAAAGAGCAGCTTGCCGCTATCGATAAGCGCGTAGAGTCCCTCGTTGCAGAACTGAAGGGGCTGGGAATCTCAGTGAAGTACGACAACGCTGACAACAAACGCCCGGGCTTTAAGTTTGCCGACTATGAGCTGAAGGGAGTTCCCGTGCGCCTTGCGCTCGGAGGACGCGACCTGGAGAACGGTACCATCGAGCTGATGCGCCGTGATACGCTGGAGAAAGAGACATTGCCGATAGAGGGAATTGCCGCACACGTGCAGGCACTTCTGGAGGAGATGCAGGAGAATATCTACAAAAAGGCCGAGAAATTCCGCGACAGCATGATCAAAACAGCCGATACCTACGACGAGTTTAAAGAAAAGCTCGACGAAGGCGGCTTCATCCTTGCCCACTGGGACGGCACTCCGGAGACGGAAGCCCGCATTAAGGAAGAGACAAAGGCCACGATACGCTGCATCCCGTTCGGATTCCCCAAGGAGCCGGGCAAATGTGTGCTGACGGGACGTCCCTCGGCATGCCGTGTTTTGTTCGCCCGTTCCTATTAGTCGGAAAAGAAGATGCAAGCATCCCCCATACGTTTTGCCGTCATCGGTCAAGGACACATAGGCAAACGCCACGCAGAGATGATACGCCGTAACCCGCAGGCGCAGCTGGTCTGCGTGTGCGACGTGCTCCCGCCGGAAGAAACGGGTACGGTTGGCATAAAGGAGGCCTATTATCGCTCGGCAGCCACCATGCTCGCTACGGAAGAGTTGGACGTGGTGTGCGTGTGCGTGCCTAACGGTTTGCATACTCACATGGCGCTTATGGCGCTCGATTCGGGCTGTCATGTCGTAATCGAGAAGCCTATGGCGCTCACCACGCGCGACGCGGAGCGAATCATACAGCGCGCCATCGAGCGCGAGCGGCATGTATTTTGTGTCATGCAGAACCGTTATTCGCCTCCCTCCGTATGGTTGAAGGAAGTGGTGCAGAGCGGGAAGCTCGGGCATATCTATCTTGTGCAGCTTAATTGCCTGTGGAATCGCGACGCGCGCTACTACAAGGCGGACGGATGGCATGGGACAAAGGATATGGACGGGGGCACTTTGTTCACCCAGTTCTCTCATTTTGTGGATATCATGTACTGGCTCTTCGGAGACATTGACGATATTCAGGCAAACTTGAAGGACTTCAACCATCAGGAGTTGACCGATTTTGAAGACAGCGGCATCGTCACGTTCCGTTTCAAGGAACATGGCGACGCATGTGGCGTGCTTACTTTCTCGACCGCGGTGTGGGACTGCAATTTGGAGAGCAGCCTGACCATTGTGGCCGAGCGTGGTTCGGTAAAAGTGTCGGGGCAATACATGAATGAAGTGGTGTATTGCCATATTGCCGACTACGAAATGCCCCAACTCGCACCGTCGAATCCGCCGAATGACTATGGCGCTTACAAAGGTTCGGCACAGAATCATCATTATGTCATCCAGAACGTCGTCGATGTGCTGACGAAAGGCGCTGATATCACTACCAATGCCTACGACGGGCTGCGGGTCGTGAACATAATCGAGCGCATTTATGCTTCGGCCGGCAAGACGGGCGGATGAAATGGAGGTGGTTACTCTAACTTGAAGCGGATGCGCAGCCGTCCGTTTTCGTAGGAGCTGGACGAGATTTTGAAGTGCCCGATTTCGGCAGTATGCGTGACATGCTGGCCGATGCAGAGGCATTCGTCGTAGTCGCCTATGCTCACTACGCGTACCTGCTCGGGCGGAACTTCGTCTTGGGGGAGCCGTTTCAGGTCGAAGCGTTTGGCCGCTTCGGCAAGGGGCAGGTAGCTCATGCGGACGGCGAGGTCGCGGCTGATGACTTCGTTTACTTCATTTTCCAGCGCCTGCAGCTCTTCTGCTGTCGGGGCTTGCGGAAGCAGGTAATCCAGTTTGCTTTTTTTCCGCTCGATGTGCGCTTCTACGGAGCGGCCGCAGCCGAAGCGGCGTATCATGGCCTGGTTTACGATATGTTCGCACGTATGCATCGGGGCTATCGCCGTGTCTTGCGCTTTTGCGCTGAGGTGGGTGGTTTCCATTGTGATAAGACTTTTATGAAAAAGCGTCGCCATTTTTAGAAGAAAGTGGCGGCGCTTTTGGGTTATAGTGGCAGTGCTTTTTGCTCTTTGTCCTACCTATATTATATAGGGGTGTATTCTCTTTTGGCCTTAAGTCTTCAGGGAGAGGGCTTACTCGGAAAAGGCGTCTACCTCCATCTGTATGTGGAATACGCTTTGCGAGCCTATGTTCCGCTGCTGTTTGAGATAGCCGGTTTGCTGGAAGCTAATCTTGTTGTCCCGGCTTTTTATCTTGAAAGAGAATTTTCCCTTATCGTCTGTTTGGGTAGCGGCCATGATTCTTCCGTTTTCGTCCACTTCCGTAACGTTTGCATGCTTCAGCGGTTTTCCGTCGGTGTCGTATACTGTTCCGCGGATGAGTATGTCTTCTCCCTCAGCTTCCATGGCCGGGCGGGCGAAGGAGCCGATGAGGCTGGGGTGGATGCCCATGCAGATGCTTTCTACGATGCCTTGCGCATTGACCAGATAGCACGTGGGGGTAGTCTGTGCTCCGTACCTTATTTTCATGGGACTGTGGTCGCCCTTCAGGTCGGAGACGATGGGGAAGCGCACTTCGGGGTAGGTCTTGCGTATTTCGGCCAGCATCTCCGGCGTGGTAGTCTTGGAATAATAGATAATGTCGAAGTCCTCGCGGCTCGTTTCGTCGTAGAGCCGGTTGAGAAAGTCGCGCCCGTCGCTGCCCATGCAGTCGAGTCCGTCGTAAATGATGAGCAGCTTCTTGTTCATCGTCTCGCTCCAGTCAAAGGGGGTGCCGTCGTCTTTGGTGCAGGCGAAGTAATAAACCCGTCCGCCCTCAGCCACTTGGGGGTAGTCGATGTGCATGCGCAGGCTCTGCCCGTAGGGGGAGTTCTGCATTTCCTTGGGCAGCGAGGTGAGAATCTGCTGCAGGGTATCTTTCCCGATGTTTGTCCGCACCATGAAGAGGCGTTGCAGTCCGCTGGGCACGGAGGCGTATTCCATGGCGAGTTGCCTGTTTTTCAGCAGTGCGGCCGAGAGTAGTTGTTGCCTTTCCTGCTGGATTTCTTCAGCTCGGGCAGGGGTTTGGTTGCCCAGTTGCACGAGCGAGTCGTCTTTCTGCTGGTACGTTTGCCAAAGGAGCGTGTCCTTTTTCAAATAAGCCTCTTCGGTTTTGGCCGTTTGCGCAGGCACTTTTGCGAAAAAGGCGAGGGCAAATAAAAGGAAGGAGAAGGTCTTAATCCATTTCATAGGCATAGATTTTTTATAAAAACCGATGATTTTTGTTTTCTGATGAAGGCAAAGGTAAAGAAAGTTCTGTTTAGTCCATGCGGATGGCCCGAGATTTTCCGTGATTTATGTCGCGGTTCGGACGAAAAGGCAGTCGTTTGGAGCATAAATGGCCATATTTCTGCCGTTTTAGCAGTAGATTTCTCCGAAAAGCGTCTGGCACGCTTCTTGCATTACTCTATGTGAGTTTGCTTGAAAAAGCAGGCAGGCTCAAAGAAACAAATTAAGAAAAACAAGAAAGAATAGATAAAATGGAGGAATTGATTATGACACCTGCAAGAAAAAATCAAAGTTGGTTACCCGATGTATTTAACGATTTGTTTGATACGAACTGGATGCCGCGCGTAAGCGCTACCGCCCCTGCGGTAAATGTGATTGAGACTCCTACCGACTACAAGGTAGAGTTGGCAGCTCCGGGTTATACGAAAGATGACTTCGGCATCAAGATTGATGAAGACAACAACTTGATCATCTCGATGGAGAAGAAAGAGGAAAAGAAGGAAGACAACAACGAGAAGAAAGAAGAAATGCGCTACTTGCGTCGCGAGTTCTCCTACAGTAAATATCAACAGGCTATGATTTTGCCTGACGATGTGCAGAAGGATAAGATTTCGGCCAAGGTAGAACACGGAGTTCTGACCGTTGTACTCCCGAAACAAAGCCCGGAAGACAAGAAGAAAGCAGAACAACAAATCGAAATTCTTTAATTTCAGTTTGCTTCCTGCGGAAGAATAAGAATTAACCACGATGGAGACAGCGTCTGTCCTGCAGATGCTGCCTCCATTTTTTTTGTGGTTACTTTCCGTATGCCCTATACCTTATTTATATAATATCTCTGTGCGGCGGAGTTCGGGAGTAGGGGGAAAGCGGTGTCCGGGCCGTAGTTTGGCTCGAATGTTCTAAGCCTTTTGGCAAAAAGCCTTGCATGAATTTCAGATTTCCTGCAAGGCTTTTTTTCGTTTCCTTTGCTGCTTTTCTCGGCAACTTTACTTGCCATTGCTCTCCGGAACTTGATATTTGTAGGTAAAAATGCCAGTTTTGCGAAAAAAAGTACAGTAGGATTGTAGGAAAAACAAAAATTGGCAGTATCTTTGTGGCCGTAAAAAACAACCAAAGACTTGAGTTTACAATGATGACGTTTGTATTCGCATACTTTTTCTTTTATTACTTTTACTTTAGCAGACAAGTAAGAGCAGGATTTTGTGTGCGGTAAGAAGCGTCAGACAAACAGAATAACTGAAAAAAACAAGTCCTGCTCTTGAAAGAGCGGGACTTGTTTTTTTGTATAGAGATAAAACGCAAAACTAATGAAAAAAGTAGCCATTCAAGGTACGTACGGTTCCTATCATGACATTGCAGCTCACCAGTATTTCCAAGGTGAGGAGATTGAGTTGATTTGTTGCGACCATTTTCAGGACATCTTCCGCGTAATGAAGGAAGACAGTACCGTCATCGGTATGTTGGCCATAGAGAATACGATAGCCGGCAGCCTGTTGCAGAACAATGAACTGATTCGTTTGAATCCCGTGAAGATAGTCGGTGAATACAAGCTGCGCATCAGTCACAGTCTTGTCTGCCTTCCGGACGAAGGTTGGGAGGACTTGCACGAAGTCAATTCCCACCCGATTGCACTGATGCAGTGCCGTGAGTTTCTCAATGCCCATCCCCAGCTGAAAGTAGTCGAGGGAGTCGATACGGCTCTCTCTGCCCAGAGAATCAAAGAGCAGAACCTTCGCGGCCATGCCGCCATCTGTTCGGCTTATGCGGCGGAGATGTACGGTATGAAAGTACTGGAGCAGGGAATCGAGACGAATAAGCATAATTTCACGCGCTTCCTGGTTGTGGCCGACTCGTGGGAGGCCGACAAGCAGAAGGTAGAGCCGGTGAACAAGGCCAGCATCGTGTTTGCCGTGCAGCACCGTGTGGGATGCCTTTCGCAAGTGCTCGCCATTTTGTCCTTCTACGAAGTGAATTTGACCAAGATACAGTCGCTTCCCATCATCGGACGCGAGTGGGAATATATGTTCTACGTCGATCTTGCCTTCGAGAACTACTTGAGTTATCGGCAAGGGCTTGATGCCATCAGCCCGCTGACGCGTGAATTGAAAATATTAGGTGAATATGCAGAAGGAAGAGCCAATGTCAAAGATTGAGTTCGCCCCGGCCGACCGTTTGTCGACCGTGCAGGAGTATTATTTCTCCCGTAAGTTGAAAGAAGTAGCCCGCATGAATGCGGAAGGTTACGATGTGATTAACTTGGGAATCGGCAGTCCCGACCGTCCGCCCTCCCGCGAAATGCGCGAGGTCATGTGCCAGGAGACGATGAAAGACAACACCCACGGCTATCAACCCTATACGGGAATTCCCGAACTGCGGCGCGCATTTGCCCAGTGGTACCGCCAGTGGTATGGCGTGGAGCTTGACCCGGCTACCGAAATACAGCCCCTTATTGGCAGTAAGGAAGGTATTCTGCACATTACGCTGGCACTTGTTAATCCGGGCGAGGAAGTTTTGGTGCCCGACCCGGGCTATCCGGCTTATTCTGCCTTGAGTTCTCTGCTGGGCGCCAAGGTTCGTACCTATAACTTGAAGGAAGAAAACGATTGGTTCCCCGACTTTGACGAATTGGAGCAGATGGATTTGTCACGCGTGAAGCTGATGTGGACAAATTATCCCCAGATGCCTACAGGAGCCGATGCTACTCCGGAATTATACGAGAGACTTGTAGCATTTGCGCGGGCACATCATCTGATTATCGTCAATGATTGTCCTTACAGCTTTATACTTACCGAGCGTCCGCTCAGCATATTGTCCGTACCGGGAGCCAAAGATTGCTGCATCGAGCTGAACTCCATGAGCAAAGCCCATAACATGCCGGGCTGGCGCGTAGGCATGCTGGCCTCAAACAAGGACTTTGTGAACTGGATCCTGAAGGTGAAAAGCAATATCGACTCCGGAACTTTCCGCCCGATGCAGCTGGCTGCGGCAAAGGCGCTGGAAGCTGGCGAAGAGTGGTATGCCGAAAATAATAAGAACTATGCTTCGCGTCGTGTTCTGGCCGGGAAAATGATGGATCTCATGGGCTGCAGCTATTCTCCCAAGCAGGTCGGCATGTTTTTATGGGGGCGTATTCCGGAGAGTTATGCCTCGGTTGAAGATTTGACGGAGCGGGTTCTGAAAGAGGCACGGGTCTTTATTGCTCCCGGCATGATTTTCGGTAAGAATGGCGCCCGCTATGTGCGGATTTCGCTATGTTGCCCCGAGGAAAAACTTCAGGAAGCCTTGCGCCGCATGCAGGCAGTTTTCGGTAAAACTACAAATTAGAAACAGAACAATACAAATACGATTTATGGAATTGGAATTACGACCTCTTAATCTTCCGGGCGTGGACATGAAGCGTCCGGTAGTAATTGCCGGCCCTTGCAGTGCAGAGACGGAAGAACAAGTGATGAATACGGCTCGCGATTTGGCGAACCGAGGTATAAAAATATTCCGCGCTGGTGTGTGGAAGCCTCGCACGAAACCCGGAGGGTTTGAGGGAAAAGGCGTAGAAGCCTTGCCGTGGCTGAAGCGCGTGAAAGAGGAAACCGGCATGTTGGTCGCTACGGAAGTGGCTACGGCCAAGCATGTAGAGGAGTGTCTGGAAGCCGGAATCGACATATTGTGGATAGGTGCCCGCACGTCGGCCAACCCCTTTGCCGTGCAGGAGATAGCGGACACGCTGAAAGGCGTAGACATTCCCGTGCTGGTCAAGAACCCGGTCAACCCCGACCTGGAGCTGTGGATTGGCGCTCTGGAGCGCATAAACGGCGCGGGTGTAAAGCGTTTGGCAGCCATCCACCGCGGTTTCAGTTCGTATGAGAAGAAGTTGTACCGCAACCAGCCGCAGTGGCAGATACCTATCGAGCTGCGCCGCCGTGTTCCCGAGTTGCCGCTCATCTGTGACCCCAGCCACATCGGCGGAAAGCGCGAGCTGATTGCTCCTTTGGCGCAGCAGGCGATGGACCTGGGCTTCGACGGACTGATTATCGAGAGCCATTGTACGCCGGATGCAGCCTGGAGCGATGCCGCTCAGCAGATAACCCCCGACGTATTGGAGTACATCCTCAACCTGCTTGTGGTGCGCGATACGACGCAGAGTACCGAGAATCTTTCCCAGTTGCGTAAGGTAATCGACGAATGCGACAACTCCTTGATTGAAATCCTTGCCAAGCGGATGCGCGTAAGCCGCGAGATTGGCCTCTTCAAGAAGGAGCACAGCATGACCATCCTTCAGCGTGACCGCTACGATGAGATTATAGCCAAGCGTTGTGCCCAGGGCATGCAGTGCGGAATGGGGACGGACTTTATGCGCAAAATCTTCGAGGCAATCCACGAGGAGAGCATCAACCAGCAGATGGATGTGCTGAACAAATAGAATGATATAACTGTTAGTCCTTTTTATAGACTGTTATGCGCATACTGATTTTGGGTGCAGGAAAGATGGGTTCTTTCTTTACCGATGTGTTGAGTTTTCAGCATGAAACTGCTGTTTACGACATCAATCCGGAGCAATTGCGTTTCGTTTACAATACGTATCGCTTCACGACTCTCGACGAAGTGCGCGACTTCGAGCCGGAACTGTTGATTAACGCCGTAACGGTGAAGTACACCATTGATGCTTTCCGCGCCGTATTGCCGGTTTTGCCGAAGAACTGCATTTTGAGTGATATAGCAAGCGTGAAGAGCGGTCTGCCTGCTTTCTACAAGGAATGCGGCTTCCGCTTCGTAAGTACGCACCCGATGTTCGGACCGACGTTCGCCAGCCTGAGCAATCTCTCGAACGAAAGTGCAATCATCATCTCGGAGAGTGACCATCTGGGGAAGGTGTTTTTCAAGGACCTCTATAATTCCTTGAAACTGAACATCTTCGAGTATTCCTTTGAGGAGCATGACGAGACGGTGGCCTACAGCCTTTCCATACCGTTTGTCTCCACGTTTGTGTTTTGCGCGGTCATGCAACACCAGGATGCCCCGGGTACGACTTTTAAGAAGCACCTGGCCATTGCCCGCGGGTTGCTCTCGGAAGACGAATATCTGCTTCAGGAAATCTTGTTCAACCCCCGCACTTCGAAGCAGGTGGAGAAGATTCGCAACGAACTGAAGACGCTGTTGGGAATTATCGAGGCGAAGGATTCCCAGGGATTGAAGGATTATATCCGCCGTATCCGCGAGAATATCAAGTAAATAGTATTTTGTCTTTCTTTTTCCTCATGCCGCGTAGGGCGGAAAAAGTTGAGGCACTTTTTGAGATTTCCCTTGCATCAAATGCCAAATTGATGCAAGGGAAATTTTTATTGGGTGCATGGCGGTTGGGAGGTTGCGGCAGAGGACTGTCGGGATTGGTCTGCTGCGTAGGGGTAACGGATGGGAAAAAAGAAACCCGATAGCGCAGGGAAAAACGCTACCGGGTGTATGGAATTCTGAATCTAAGCTTTCTCCGGCTCAGGCTTCCAGAGCTGCTATGTTTTCTTTGAGCGAGCGGATGATGCTTTCTGCGTCGGCTTGTTTTTTCCGCTCGAGTGCTACGACTTCTGCGGGGGCATGGGCCAGGAATCGTTCGTTGCCCAGCTTTTTGAGTACGCCTTGCAGGAAGTTTTCCTTGCGTTGCAGTTCGGCCCGCAATTTCTCCAGTTCTTCTTCTTTGTTGATGAAGCCGTCGAGGGGAACAGCGTATTCGGTCGTGCCGGCCATGAACGAGGCGGCTCCGGCGGGCTTCTCTTCTACTACTGCGATTGCTTCCAGATGACCCATTTTGACCAGTACCGGATTGTATGCCGAGACGGGGTTGTGGTCTACGGCGCAGAGCTTCAGCGGCGTTTTTTGCGGAAGGTTGCGCTGCAGGCGCAGGGCGCGTATGGCGCTGACTACCTCTTTTACGTGGTTGAAGTCGCTTAAAAGTTTGGTATCCGCTCCCGTAGCTTCGGGCAAGGGCTGGAACATGATGCTGGCTCCTTCGGCACGGTCGTCAAGAGCTTGCCACAGTTCTTCGGTGATGAACGGCATGAAAGGATGAAGCAGGCGCAGCAGACTGTCGAAAAAGTTGAGGGTACTCTTGTAAGTAGCTGCGTCGATGGGTTCGCCGTAGGCAGGCTTTATCATTTCCAGGTACCAGGAAGAGAACTCGTCCCAGAAGAGTTTGTAGACTTCCATCAGCGCTTCGCTCAGGCGATACTTGGAGAAAAGGTCGGCCATCTCTGCCGCGCTTTTCTTCAACTGGGAGTCGAACCAGCGGATTGCCAGGGCGGAAGACTGCGGTTGTTCTGCATGTTCGTCGATTTCCCAGCCTTTTACCAGTCGGAAAGCATTCCAGATTTTGTTGTTGAAGTTGCGTCCTTGTTCGCAGAGTGCATCGTCAAACAGAATGTCATTGCCAGCCGGAGCGGAAAGCATCATGCCCATGCGGACGCCGTCGGCGCCGTATTTGTCGATCAGCTCAAGCGGATCGGGCGAATTGCCCAGGCTTTTACTCATCTTGCGTCCCAGCTTGTCGCGTACAATGCCGGTGAAATATACGTTGCGGAACGGTTTGTCTTGTTCATACTCATAGCCGGCCATGATCATACGTGCTACCCAGAAGAAGATGATGTCGGGCGCCGTTACCAAATCGCTGGTGGGGTAGTAGTATTTGAGTTCCTTGTTTCCGGGGTGAGTGATGCCGTTGAACAGCGAAATAGGCCATAACCAGGAGGAAAACCACGTATCCAGGCAGTCTTCGTCTTGCCGCAAATCGGCTACGGTGAGGTTGCTGTTGCCGGTTTTCTCTATCGCCAGTTGGAGTGCCTTCTCTGCATCTTCCGCAACTACGTAGCCGCCTTCGGGCAGATAGTAGGCCGGAATGCGGTGTCCCCACCAGAGCTGGCGGCTGATGCACCAGTCCTTGATGTTTTCCATCCAGTGGCGGTAGATGTTTTTGTACTTGGTCGGATAGAATTTGATGTCGTCGTTCATCACAGCCGCCAGCGCCGGTTTGGCCAAGTGCTCCATTTTCAGGAACCACTGCATGGAGAGTTTGGGCTCGATGACTACGTGTGTACGCTCCGAGTAACCTACTTTGTTGACATAGGCTTCCACTTTCTCCAATAAGCCGGCTGCTTCCAGGTCTTTCTCAATTTGTTTTCTGACTTCGAAGCGGTCCATTCCGACGTATAGGCCGGCGGCTTCGGAGATGGTACCGTCGTCATTGAAGATGTCGATGGAAGGCAAATTGTATTTCTCGCCCAGCATGTAGTCGTTGACATCGTGGGCGGGGGTAACTTTCAGGCAGCCTGTTCCAAATTCTATATCGACATAGTCGTCTTCGATGACAGGAATTACCCGGCCGACTAAGGGGACAATGACTTTTTTGCCTCTCAGATGCTGATTTTTGGGGTCGTTCGGGTTGATGCACATGGCAGTATCGCCCATAATCGTCTCCGGTCGGGTCGTAGCTACTACTGCATAACCGTCTTCGCCTTCGATTTTATAGCGCAGATAGTATAGTTTGTTGTGCTCTTCCTTATATACTACTTCTTCGTCGCTCAGTGCTGTGAGTGCCTTGG
The DNA here is from genome assembly GCA_050946375.1 of Bacteroidaceae bacterium. Taxonomy (GTDB): domain Bacteria; phylum Bacteroidota; class Bacteroidia; order Bacteroidales; family Bacteroidaceae; genus UBA1794. The sequence continues at coordinate 81,474 of JBMNUT010000003.1, forward strand.
GGTCCCAGTTTATCATGCGCACGCCTCGGTAAATGAGCCCTTTGTTGTAGAGATCGACGAAAACCTTCAGCACGCTTTTGGAGCGCTCTTCATCCATGGTGAACGCGGTGCGGTCCCAGTCGCAGGAGGCTCCCAGCTTGCGCAGTTGTTTGAGTATGATTCCTCCGTGTTCGTGGGTCCAGTCCCATGCGTGCTTCAGGAACTCTTCGCGTGTGAGGTCGCTCTTCTTGATGCCTTGTTCTGCCAGTTTGTTTACGACCTTGGCTTCGGTGGCAATGGAGGCATGGTCGGTACCGGGAATCCAGCAGGCGTTTTTGCCTTCCATACGGGCACGGCGCACCAGAATGTCCTGAATGGTATTGTTGAGCATGTGCCCCATGTGGAGTACGCCGGTAACGTTGGGAGGGGGAATGATTACGGTGTAAGGTTCCCGCTCGTCGGGTTCGGAATGAAACAAATGGTGCTTGAGCCAATATTCATACCATTTTCCTTCTACGTCGGCGGGATTATATTTACTTGCCAGTTCCATATCTGAATGTGTTTTTATATGTGTATGAGCAATAGCTTGGTAGATATTTTTCGAACAGTGGGGGCAAAGGTACGAAAAAAAGCAGTATGTAAGGGAATATTGCAGGGGGGAATTGCGGGGAAAGGTAAAATGAAAAGAGAGATTTCGTCAGCGTTGATGAAATCTCTCTTTGTGAGTTGCGGAGGCCCGACTCGAACGAACGACCTCCAGGTTATGAGCCTGGCGAGCTACCAACTGCTCCACTCCGCGATGTCTTTTTTTGTTTTACGTGTGCAAAGGTAGGGAGTCTTGCTGACATGTGCAAGTGTAGTGCGGAAAAATGGACGTAAATAATGTTAATTACGACCTTTTTGGGCGAAAAACTGCCTTATGAAGCGCTTTTAGGGGGACTTTCGGGTGATTTTTCCCTATAACTGGTATCAATTTACAGGGAATTGACTACCCGATAGAACTCTTTGATTTCTTTTTTGGTCGGCTCGCCTTTGCTGAAGTACAGCAGGGTCCCGTCTACGTCTACGATGAGGAAAACGAAGCGGTTGTTGCAGTCGCCCAGATTCCACCCTTCGGACAGGAGTCTGTCGGGGTCGGTATAGATGGCTGCGCCGGTCTTCCGGATTTTTGCACGCACCATTGCCCGGACAATTGCGTTGGGCAAGAGGGGGGCATCCTTGAGGTTGACAATGCCGTAGGCCAGCAGTTTGGGTTGTTGGGTGAGGGGATGTTCTTCCAGATAGTCGGTGAAATCGCAGGAGGGGTGGTCGGGGTCGGCATAGAAGATAAGAATCGGCCGTTTCCCAAAGCCGGGCAAAGGAATCGGTTGGTTCTTGGCATCTCGTATTTCCAACTTTCCCAGCCGGTCTCCGACGCGGCTTACTCTTTTCCCGCCTTCGGCGAAAGTGGGGAGAGCGAGAAAGGTGATAAGGAAAAAGAAAGATACTTTCCAAAGGTTTCTCATAGTTTTCCTCCTTTTTTGCTATTGTTTGTTGTCGTTTTCAGTCTCTATTGTTTCCAGAAGTCCTTGGCAGGCATCTTCGAGAATGTTGAGCACGTTTTCGAATCCGCTGGCTCCTCCGTAGTAGGGGTCGGGGACATGGTCGGCGGTGAGCCGCACCAGGTAGTCGGTCATGCGGCGTATTTTCTTTTCTTCTTCGGGCGATGGTGCCTGCTGGTGCAGGCGTGCGATGTTGCTGTCGTCCATCCCGATGATGAGGTCGAAGTCGTAGAAGTCTTCGGTGCGTATGGGGCGCGACCGATGGGTCAGTTGGTATCCTCTTCTGGCTGCATGGCTTCGCATGCGCGCGTCGGGAAGTTCTCCCTGGTGGTAAGCGATTAGTCCGGCCGATGCGACGCTTATTTCTTTTTCCCTACCTGCTTTTTGGATAAAGTGCCGCATGATTTCCTCGGCAGCGGGTGAGCGGCAGATATTTCCGAGGCAGATGAACAGTATTTTGTATTCTTGTCCCATGATTATATCGCTGCAAAGTTACGTCATTCTCGAAAAACAACAAGCGGGAATAAGGGCTTTGTGCTCTTATTCCCGCTGCATAAAAGGAATTTTTTATGAACTAATTGGCGCCTTTAGCCTCTAAATTGATGGTTTGAGTGGGCAGTCCTTTACTTTTTACGGTGAGCTGTATGTCGCCTTCCGTTCCGTTGGAGCGGAGTATGACGAGGGCACAGCCGTTGAAGGCCTTTATGTAAGGGTTCTGGAAGGATTCGAGGCTGGTCGGGTCGCCGTTGTCGGTAGCGACGATTTGTGCGGCACCTTTTACGGAGAACTTGATGAGATTGTCGGCCAGGGGCATGAAGTTTCCTTCTTTGTCGGTGAGACGTACGCTTACGAAGAGCAGGTCGCTGCCGTCAGCCTTCATGGCCGGGCGGTCGGAAGTGACTTCCATTTTGGCTACCTTGCCGGCGGTTTTGATGCTGTCTTCGGCCCATACTTTACCGTCTTTATAGGCTACGACTTTAACCACTCCCGGTTCGTAGACAACTTCGTCCCAGCAAAGACGATAAATGTCTTTTACGAGCTCGGGTTTACGGCGTATTTCTTCCAAAGTCGGCACTTCTTCTCCTTTTTTCTTCTTTTTCATTCCCTGCGACTTGCCGTTGATGAACAATTCTGCCGCATCGCCCGAGGTATAGACATGCACCGGGGTGACTTCTCCTACGCGTTCCGGCCAGTTCCAGTGAGGCAGAATGTGTGCCATGGGCAGTTCCGGACGCCAGCGGGACTGGTAGAGATAATAACGGTCTTTCGGGAAACCGGCCAGGTCGATAATGCCGAAGTAAGAACTGCGGGAGGGTACGGCAATCCGGCCGATGGAAGCTAATTCTTTCTCGGCCCGTGCGCGCTCTTCGGGGTTGCTGAAGTTGGTCAGCACGGTGAGGTCGCTGTTGTAAGGTGTGGGCTCGCCCAGATAATCGAAGCCTGTCCAGACGAATTCACCCAGGTTTTCGGGATTTTCATCCTGTCCTTTGAATTCCCAATCCGGGGCCATTGCCCATCCGGGCGCATAAAGGTCGTAAGAGCTGACTTGGAAATCGGATTTTCCGAGGTCTTTGTTGTAACTTACGGGGAAGAAATATTCGCCGCGCGTACTGATGCACGAAGATGTCTCGCTGCCGTAGTAGGGATGGCCGTGGAATTGCTTGTGGAAGCCTGCATACATCATGGGTTTGTAGTTGAATCCGTAGACGTCGGCTGTCTTGCAGAATCCGTTTTCGGAGCCTTTCGGGCGGTCGCACCCGTAGGTTGTGAGACGGGAGGGGTCTTCATCGTGTGCAATGTCGGTCAGTCTTTGGGCGATGGCAAACTTTTCGGGGATTACCTGCTCGGCGATTTCATTACCGGTGCTCCACATGATGACGGAGGGGTGGTTGCGGTCGCGGCGAATCAGGGCACGCAGGTCTTGTTCGTGCCAGTCGTCGAACAGAAGGGCATAGCCATTGGGCTTTTTGGCTACCGTCCATGTGTCTGTCAGTTCGTCCAAAACGACGAATCCCATGCGGTCGCACAGGTCGAGCATTTCGGGTGCGGGCGGATTGTGGGAGGTACGTATGGCGTTCACGCCCATTTCTTTCATCATCTCCAGCTGGCGTTCCATGGCGCGCGTGTTGAATGCCGCGCCCAGTGCGCCGAGGTCGTGGTGGAGGCATACGCCCTGGAGCGGCAACTTGCGGCCGTTCAGGTAGAAACCGTCGCTGGATGTGATTTTGAAGTCACGTATTCCGAACGAAGTCTTGTAGGAATCGATTTCTTGCCCGTTCTGTTTTACGGAAGTGAGGGCGATATAGAGGTTCGGGCTGTCTACGTCCCAGATGGCGGGCTGCTCGAGGTACATTTTTTGTATGATGGTCTGCCCGTCTGTTACTGCGGGGAGTGCCGTTTCAGAGGTGCATACGGCTTCGCCCGTGGGCTTTCCGTCCTTGTCCTGGCGGTATATCTGGGTAATTACCTGGGCGGGACTGGTGGATTGGGCCTTGTTTTGCAGAGTGATTTGCATGTGGATGCTGGCGCGGTCGGTGGAGACTTGCGGGGTGGTGATGTAGGTGCCCCATTGAGCGATGCCGAGCGGCGATTTTTTCACCAGCCATACGTTGCGGTATATGCCGCCTCCCGGATACCAGCGGCTGGACTCTTCGATGTTTTCCAGGCGGATGGCTACGACGTTTTCTTCACCGAACTTGAGGTAGGGGGTCAGATTTACCCGGTAGGAGGTATAGCCATAGGGCCAGCCGCCTACGAGTTGTCCGTTGCAGTAGACGGTGGAGTAGGACATGGCGCCGTCAATATCCAGGCAGATTTCCTTGCCTTTGTCCGCAGCGTCTACCTTGAATGTTTTGCGGTACCAGGCATTGCCCCACCAGGGCAGTTTGGCTGTCTCGCCGGGGTACTCCTGCTTGAACGGTCCTTCGATGCCCCAGTCGTGGGGAAGGTCGAGCGTTCTCCAGTTCTTGTCGTTGTACTCCGTGGTCGAAATGCTGACCGGACGGTTGCCGTAGAAGGGCTTTTCCGGAGTTTTATAAGGTTGTTTGAACGTAAGGAACGCATTGCCCGTGGGTAAGATGTAGGGCTTGACATAGGTGTAGGATAACAATGTGTCGTCCTGTGTCTCTACTTGCTCTGCCTTGATGAACTTCCAACCTTTGTTGAAAGAGCTTCTTCCCGCTTCTTGTGCCGTGAGGGCCGATGCAGAGAAGAAACCGCATAGCAAAAGGGTGCAGATGGATTTCATAGGATTTCGGTTTTAAAGATGAATTTGTTATGAGTAAAGTTTGAAATAGACTTGGAGGATTTTGGAAAAAGCACTGCATCTTTTCGAGAAAAGTGCTGCATGTTTTTCCAAAAGGCCTTAAACACAATAAGGACAGGCAAAAGCCCTCGCGAGGCTTTCTGCCTGTCCTTATTACGTTTTGTTATATGTGAAGTGGGTGGTGATGGATTCGAACCACCGAAGGCATTGCCAGCAGATTTACAGTCTGCCCCATTTGGCCACTCTGGTAACCACCCATCGATTGGAAAATCGGATTACATGAATTGGGCAGGGAAAGCCTGCAGCATTTTGATAGCCGTAACAGCTCCTTCTGTCCCCTTATTTCTTAATTCCCCTCCGGCGCGGGCTTCTGCCTGCTCTTTGTTGAGGGTTGTCAGTAAACCATATATAACTGGGATGTTGCCCGTTGCATTCAGCGCTGCAATACCTTGGGTTACTCCCTGACATACGTAGGTGAAGTGGGGAGTTTCGCCCTGTATTACGCATCCGAGTGCTATGACAGCGTGCGTATGGTAGCGGTTGATCATTTGTTTTGCTCCATAAACCAACTCGAAACTGCCCGGTACATGCTTGATGAAGATGTTGTCTTTGTTCGCGCCTTGTGCCAACAGAGTCTCGACTGCACCTTCCAGAAGTTTAGAGGTTATATCGCTGTTCCAGTCGGAAACCACAATCCCGAAACGCACTTGGTCGATGGCTTTCAGTTTCAACTCTTCCGGGTTGTATTGCGATAAGTTATGATTTGCGGTAGCCATATCTGTATCCTTTCTTATTTTTGTCCGCCTAAAGCAGTAGCGCGCTCGATGTATTTATCGATTTCTCCGCTTTGGGTCTGATAAGAATTGCTGTAGGTTTCTTTGATTTTGTTGTAGACTTCCAGTGCTTTCCCGTACTCCTTCTGCTTCTCATATACGATTCCGGCTTTCATGAGGAACAGTGGGCTTATCGTGTTGTTTACGCCCTCTGTGCTCTTGGCCTTGCTGTCGGCCATTGCAGCAGCTTCCAGAAATGCTTCGCAAGCCTTGTCGAGATTGCCCAGTTCTACGTAGCAATCACCTTTAGCAGCGGTTGCCATGGGAGCAACGATGGCGTCGTCAGCGTCGAAGTCATTCAGGTATTCGATAGCGTCCTGGTATTTTTTCAGTTGTGCATAGCATATTCCTGCGTATCCTTTTGCCAGATTTGCAGTGCTCGTACCGCTGTATTCCTTGATTATGCGGAGGAATCCGATGTATCCTCTGTTGTCTCCGTTCAGAGCCTCATTGTAAGCTCCGATACCGAAGTAGGTCTCTCCTTTGAAAATGGCTGCTTCGGCTTTCTCTTCACGAGGAGCCAAATACAAATGCTTGTAGGCAAAATATCCACCGATTATAATAATAAGGGCGATAACGATTCCCCCTACGATTTTACCGTTTTTCTCAATCCAAGTAGTCAAGCTGAATTTGCTTGTTGCCTGCTCTTCCATTTCTTTTTTGGTAGTGGCCATTTTATCTTTTCTTTATATACTGTTTACTTAGTTGATGAAGTACCTTTTTGCAAAAGGCGGGGCAAAAGTAATTCTTTTTATAGGATAAAAGAAATTATTCGGCTTGATTTTTGGCTCTCCCTCGTGATTTTTCTTACTTTTGCATGTCTATATCCGGCAAATTCGTATGTTATTGAAGCAAATTACCATACTAAATTATAAGAATTTAGCAGAGGCTGATTTGTCTTTTTCCCGTAAAGTGAATTGCTTTGTCGGCTTCAATGGGATGGGAAAGACGAATCTTTTGGATGCAATCTATTACCTTTCTTTTTGTAAGAGTGCGACGAATCCTATTGACTCGCAGAACATTCGGCATGAAGCGGAGTTCTTTATGCTGCAGGGGCGTTATGTTCTGGACGATGGCGAGGAGGAAGAAATCTATTGTTCTTTGCGTCGCGCGCGGGGGAAGAAGTTCCGCAAAGGGAAAAAGGAGTATCGCCGTCTTTCGGACCACATCGGTTCTTTTCCGTTGGTGCAAGTCTCGCCGGCCGACGGCGTGCTGGTTTACGGAGGAAGCGAGGAGCGTCGCCGTTTCATGGACATGACGATTTGCCAGTACGACCGGGAATATCTGAATGCATTACTCCGTTATAATAAGGCTTTGGCGCAGCGGAATGCCCTGCTGAAGGCGTCGGCTTCGCAGGCGATAGACCCGTCCTTGTTCCTTTTGTGGGAAGAGACGATGGACAGCGCCGCACAGACTGTCTATCAAAAGCGGCAGGAATTCGTAGAGGGGTTCGTCCCGATTTTCAACGAATTGTATGTTTCCATCACTTCTTCCTCGTCGAGTGAGCATGTAAGTCTGGCTTATGTTTCCCAGTTGACCGAGGCTTCTTTACTTACGCAGCTGGCCGAGAGTCGGGAGAAGGAGAAGATTGTGGGTTACACCCTGCATGGTATTCACAAAGATGACTTGTCGATGCTCTTGGGCGGCTTCCCCTTGCGCCGAGAGGGCTCGCAGGGGCAGGGAAAAAGCTATCTTGTGGCTTTAAAACTGGCTCAGTATTTGTTTTTGCGCCAGCGTTTGCAGCGGGTTCCGCTGCTGTTGCTGGATGATTTCTTCGACAAACTGGACAGCGAGCGGGTCGAACGTATCATCCGGCTGGTGTCGGGTAATGCGTTCGGGCAGATTTTCCTTACCGATACGCACCGTGAGCATCTCTCGCAGATACTTTCCAAGATGCAGACTCCTTATCGCATATTTTCTGTCACTTCGGGGAAAGTGCAGCTGGAGGCAGAGAAAGAGGACGTTTCTTCGGATATAAATAAGGAGGAGGTAGAGGAATGAAGAGGAAAGACGCAGAACCGATTGGGGCACTCATCTTGCAAATGCTGCGTGAGGACCGGCTTGAGCAGCCGCTCATGCAGCACCGTCTTTTGGCGGCTTGGCCTGAAACGGTGGGAATGATGGCGCGCTATACGAGCCGGCTTTTTATTAAGAATCAGGTACTGATGGTTCATGTCAATAGTGCCGCCTGCCGTCAGGAGCTGCTTATGCGCCGTTCGGAACTGGTTGCGGAGTTGAACCGGAAAGCCGGCGGGCAAGTCATCACTGACATCTCTTTTTATTGAAACTTTTTCTGCTATTATTTTGTAGTCGAATTTGCTCGTTTGAGCGACAGAATGCTGTCGTTTGTCGATAAGGGGGAAACGGTAGGTTAAACTTGTTGCCCGTTTCAGAATCAAAGGGATAGAACTGGGAAAAATAATAGTAACCCTTTAAAAACAAAAGTCTTATGAAAAAGTTTTTTTTGTTTGCGTTTCTAACCATTTTCTGCACAGGTCTTAGCCTTTCTGCACAGAATCGTCGTCAACGTCCCGAGCGGGTTTATCCTTCTGAGGACCTGATTAAGCAAGCTCAGCTGACCGATGATCAGGTATCGGCGCTCAAGCAAAACGAAGAGAGTTATCAGGCTACTTTGAAAGAGCTTCTGTCCAGCAAGAAAGTAGACCGTGATTCCATTCAGGCCCGTATGCAGACGGCTCGTAAAGCCCGCCTGGAGGGAGTGAAGAAGGTGCTTTCTTCCGACCAGTATGTTTCCTATCTGGAGTATGAAGTACTGAATCCTGCCGCTGGCGGCAACTTCCCCGCCCGTCGTGAGGCTCCCCGCCGCAACAACGATGGAGGCGACTTTGGACAGCGCGGAGGCGGTGATGGCTTCGGCGGCGGCATGGACGACTTTTAGCAGCATATAGTTTTCTCTCATAAAGTCTCGGCTGTTTGCGGAAAACAGCACATGGTAAAAAGGTAAAAGTGGCAAGGCTTCATCGAAAAAGCCTTGCCACTTTTCTTGTTTTCCTGCGGTGGAAAAATGAGTTACCGTATGATGATTTTCTGAGAAGCCTTTTTGCCGGAGTGTTTTTCTTCCAGGGTCAGAAGATACGTGCCCGGTGAATAATGATTGTCCACAGAGGCTTGGGAAGTTTGGAGCAGATGAGTGGCGACGAGGCGTCCCTGGGTATCGAAAATGTACAGGTTTTGTTCCGGGCTTTTCCAAGGTGAATCGATTTGGATGGCTTCGCCGCTGTTGAGAAGGCTTTTGGCCGTGAAGGATTCTTCCGTAGAGTCCGTATTCACAGCGTTGAGCGCAGTGGGCGTCATGAGTGCCTGTATCTCTTCGGAAGTGAGGGCTATGTTGTAAATCCGGAAGTCGTCTATGGTCCCGCAGAAGTCGGCATTGTCGTTGGCCACGCTGCTGTCCCACCATTGGGTACGGCCTATGTAGTTGCGGTTGTCCGCTCCTCCGTTGGATACTTGGTAGGCTTCGGTAGTAATGCTGTTCCCGCTGGCGGTAAGTTTCCCGTTCAGGTAAATCGATGTGGTGCGGCTTTTGGCATCGAAGGTAAATGCTATCCAGTTTTCTACGCCCGTTGTGAGTTGCTGGGGAGAGTCAATCATGCGGGTGGTGCCTCCCTGGTATTTGATGCCGGCAGTCAGTCGGGAAGCGCGCCCGAACACGCTGTTGCCGGAGTTGCATCCGAAGTCGTACAGTCTTGGTGCATTGTTCAGACGGGTGGGGGTGGCTTTCATTATAAATGTATAGCTGCGCAGAGTTTGCAACACTCCGTCGGGGGCTTGCAGGTAGCCGTTGGTGCTGAAGCCCGTGAGGGTGTTTCCCGTCAGGTTGAGGGTTCCGTCGATTGTGGCGCTTCCGCAGATGCGGGCGTCGCGTCCGTTGCCGCTTTTGTCGGCCAGCACATATTCGCCGGTGCTGCTCTCTGTCGCGTCTTCCGGCTCGAAGGTATAGTTCAGCACAAGGCTTTTTTCCATGTTGCGCGGGGATACGGATGCTTGGAACGTGCGGCTTGTTTCACCGATGCTGGCCGTAAGGGATACTTCCGTAGGGCTCGCCGGAAAAGTGACCAGCCCGGTCGTTGTGACCAGGCTGGGGTTGGAAGAAGTCCACGTGATGTTCCGACCGGAAGTCGTTTGGGTTGGGAGTATGACGTCCGTCACTATTTCTTTCGGAATATCGATTTGTTCCAAATATGCTTCGTTTTCTAAAGTCTCGTCCAGGCGGTATGTAGCCGTAATGTTGCTTAGCGCTTTTATTTCGGGCTGGGAGAGAACGCGGTTGTAGATGCGGCAATCTTCAATCCAGCCTTTGAATCCGCCCAAGTCGAGGCGTTTTCCGGTAATATCCGTGGAGATTGTCTGGTCGAGCAGCCCGTTGATATATACGCGGAGTTCGCCGTTTTGGTAAGTCAGCGTCAGATTGAAGTATTCCAGCTTGGTCGGTTCGTACCATTCGCCTCCCGTTCCCCGGTTTGCCTGTTGCCAGCAGTCGGAATTACCCAGTATGTTGGTGCTGGGCCAGCATTGTCCGTCGGATTTTACTTCCGGCTTTTGGGTTTCGCCATTCAGCGCGTAGGTCATTTCGCCTATCTTCAGGATTGTTCCCTGGTAGGAATTCGGGTTGATGTACGGCGAAAGGGAAATGGTGAAGGCGGTCTCTTTCTCCGGGAGTGCAAGGGAATAGGCGGTTTCCGGAGTGGAAACGAGTACGCCGTTCTGTATCTTGATTCCGTTTTCGTCCGTCGGCTGGTCAAAATCTTCCTGGCTTACCAGGCCTTTCTCCAGGTCTGTTGTGGCAGAGTCGAAGCCGGTAAAGTCGCAATGCAGGGCGGTCGGGTAGCCTTGGGGGCGCGATGAGCTGACAATCCAGTCGTAGTAATCGCCATACATCCAGGCCAGCCGCAATGGACTGTTGGCAGAGTTGGGGAGAATGTAGGGACGGACGTTGTTTTTCAGGGAATTTTTGGTGATTTGTTCCTGAGCGCTTATCTGATTGTTCTCGTCCATGGTGAAACGGATCAGCTCGTAAACTTTTCCGTTCTGCCCCTCTACGGGAGCGGAGCAGTAGACGATGCGCGGATTCTCCGGGTCAATTGCCATACCGCCGCTGTAGCATTTTTCCAAGTTGGGCGTCTGGTGGAAATGTCCGCCTCCGTTGCAGAGGAAAGTCTTGGCCCATTCGCTGCCTGTCCAGTGGGCATAGTAATAATCGTGCGAGTTTTTGTCGGTACTGATGCGCACCATGGCGATTGTGGGCTTGCCCTCGGAGTCGATAACTACTTGCCACACCCAATCCCGGCTGGAGGAGTTGTCGACAACCGTATTCGGATAGCTGCTGACGTAGCTGCTTTGTTTGTTGACCTGGAAAGGCCCGTTGGCTATGGTGGACAGCGTTTTTCCGGTAATGTCTTTCAGTTGCAGGGAATTGACGTCGATGTAATTGAAATAGATGAAGTTGGGTGATTCGTTGTCGGGGTGCCCTGTCGTATAGACAAGGTAGATTTTGTCTTTCCCGTTGGAGGTATATTTGGCATAGGGGCGTGCGCCTGTGCTTTGCACGATTTGGTAAGGGCCCCAGGCTTCCGTGACTTGGTCGTTTGCGTCGGGCAAAGTGAATTTTGCGATGGTGGGATGCCAGTTTATCCCCCGCCAGCACAAGTAGAAGTGACCGGGATCGTCGGAAAGGATAAAGGGCGACGGATAGGTAGTGTTGTTCTTGGTCGGGATTTTATGCTCGGCTCCCAAGGTACTGATGTCGCCTGCTTTCCGGGAGACGCGGTAGTAGAAGCAGGGTTCGTCGGTATGGCGGGAATAAAAGAGCATGATTCGCTCGTCGGGGAGCACGAGAAACGTGGGGTTGTCGTGGTCATCCGGCTGAAAATAGGAGCGGATGAGTACCTCGGTCTGTTCCTTTTTGAGGAAATCATACTGCATGGCTTTGATGTTCCCGTGGACGTCGATGTAGCCCACGTAGCTGGAATTGATGGTGCCGGCTTCGTTTTCGTAGTGCAGGGCGCGCGGGTCGGCAAACCAGCACCAGGCTCCTTCGGAAGTGATTTCGTGGCCGGAGTAAGTTGTTGTAGCGTTGTCTGCGCTTTCTGTGGCTTGGGCGGGCTGAAGGCTTGTGCCCAATGCGAGCAGGCTGCAGAGGCAAAGGTAAAGTTTGTAAGGTTTCATAGCTGTGTAATTGGGGTAAAAACTATGTTTCTATTTACATTTTTCGTACAAAGATAGAAATGTTTGGTAGTTTTTCCGGCATAATGGAGCGGAAAAACATGATTATTAAGGTATGAAGGCTTTACTTCTTCCTTTTTCCTGTCTTAGGAGTTGGGGTATGGTGCCTTGCCTCTTTGGGTTTTCGAGGCATTTTTTCCGGAGAGACAGGGCTTGGATTTCGGTGTATGCCTCCGGGAAAGAGCTTGCAAATCAGGTCTTTTCGCCCGATATGCTGGAGCGAGCGGATAATGTCGTGTTGCATTTCGGGTTTGTACCAGAAGAAAAATTGCCGTTGCGCCTCTTTTTCTTCCCGGCTGCGGGCGGTGTAGACGGGTTGGAGGGTGTAGGGATGGAGTCCGGTGTAGTAGATTTCGGTGGAAAGGCTCATGGGGGTCGGCGTGAAGTCTTGCACTTGTTGGAGATGGAAGTGCAGTTTGCGCGTCAACACGGCCAGTTCTGCCATGTCGGCTTCCCGGCAGCCGGGATGGCTGCTGATGAAATAGGGTATGAGCTGTTGGTTTAAATGGTATTGTTTGTCGATTTGCTCGAAAAGCTGCTGAAATTCTTCGAAAAGTCGGAACGTGGGTTTCCGCATGAGCTGCAGAACGGTGTCGGAGGTATGCTCCGGTGCTACTTTCAGGCGCCCGCTTACGTGATTGCGCAGCAACTCTTCGAGATAAGTGCCGGCACTTTTGTTCAGAAGTCCCGTGCCTTTTGCGGAAAGGATGAGGTCGTATCGGACTCCGCTGCCGATGAAACTCTTTTTTATGCCGGGGATGGCGTCGACAGCGTGGTAGAGGTCGAGCAGGGGGGCATAGTCGATGTTCAGGTTGGGGCAGATGGCCGGGTGAATGCAGGAGGGTCTTGCGCAACGGGCGCACTTGCTCTTGTCGTTGCCCCCCATCCGGTACATGTTGGCCGAAGGGCCTCCGAGGTCGCTCAGGTAGCCTTTGAAGTCGGGCATGCGGGTTATTTGCCGTACTTCCCGCAGTACGGATTCCTTGCTGCGGGAGACGATGAATTTTCCCTGGTGGGCGGATATCGTACAGAAGGCACATCCTCCGAAACAGCCGCGGTGGATATTGACCGAATGGCGAATCATTTCATAGGCGGCGATGCGTTTTCCCTTGTATTTGGGGTGCGGCATGCGGGTGTAGGGCAGGTCGTATATGCTGTCCAGCTGCTCGGTAGACATGGGGGGATAGGGTGGATTGACCACGGTGCAGCAGTTGCCTGCGTCCTGCAGCAGCCGTGCGGCTTCCAACTTGTTGCTTTCTTCCTCGATGTGGCGGAAGTTCCGGGCCTGACAGCGTTTGTCTTTCAGGCATTCTTCGTAGGAATACAGGCGTATGTCTTTCTCCCGGGGCGTGATTGTATTGCGGGGAGCAAGGTAGACGGTCTGGGGTATGTCGGTCAGGGTGCGGATGGAGTTGACCGTGGCGGGCAGGTGAGTTTCCTGTAGCTTGCGCGCAATGGCGCGGATGGCCTCTTCGCCCATTCCGTAAATCAGCAGGTCGGCGCCCGAACTGGACAGAATGCCGGGCATGAGTTTGTCCTGCCAGTAGTCGTAGTGGCACAGCCTCCGCATGGAGGCTTCTATGCCTCCCAGTACGACCGGTACGTCGGGATAGAGTTTTTTGAGGATTTGGGTATAGACGATGCTGGGATAGTCGGGGCGTAGTGCGGGCCGGTTGTCGGGCGAGTAGGCGTCGTCGCTGCGCAGGCGCTTGCCGGCGGTGTAGCGGTTGACCATGGAATCCATGTTTCCGGCACTCACTCCGAAGAACAGCCGCGGGCGACCCAACTTTTTGAAGTCGCGGTAGTCGCCATGCCAGTCGGGCTGTGGGACGATTGCCACGCGCAGCCCTTCGGCTTCCAGTACACGACCGATGACGGAAATGCCGAAGGAGGGATGGTCGATGTAGGCATCTCCGGAAAAAAGAATTACGTCGGCTTCTTCCCATCCCCTGAGTTCCATTTCTTTGCGGGTAGTCGGGAGCCAGTCGGTCAAGCGTAATTCCATAAGTCCGCTGTTAGGCTTGCTCGGGTTCTGCGTTGGTTTCGCTTGCATCGGCTGCAACTGCCGGATGGGATTCTTCCCAGTTCTGGTAAAGCTCTACCAGCTTTTTCAGGCCGAATGCCTTCATGTTGTTATGATAGATAACGTCGATGCATAAATCCAGCAGGTCTTTGCAATTGCTCTCTTGCGTGGCTATCAGAGAGCGTATGTTCAGTTTCAGTTTGTCGAGGGTGTATTCGTCGATTATGGCGTTCGCGTCGATCAGTCCGCTGAACAGATTGTATTTACGGATGGTGCTCAGGTTGTCGTCCGATACGTCTATGCTGCGGGTGGCAGTAGGGTTGGCTTGTAAGTGATACATGGTGGGGATGAAAGGTTTTGGGGGAGGTTTTAAAAGCAAGGGCAGCCCCGGAGATTTTGCGGAGCATGCCCTTGCGGATAGTTATTCCGGACGGTGCCGGCCGATGGGGTTAAATTCCGAGCGACTTCTTCACTGCTTCGATTTTTTCGTCGGCCTTCTGGCTGGCAGCTTCGTAGTCGGAACGGCTGTTCATCTGTCCTTTTACTTCGATGTAGAACTTGATTTTCGGCTCTGTGCCGGAGGGGCGTACGCTGACCTTAGAGTTATCGGCGGTAAAGTACTGCAGCACATTGCTGGGCTCGGGCATTTCGAGACGGGTTTGCTGCCCTTTTTCGTCGGTAGCCGTAAGGGTCTGGTAATCTTTCGTCAGCACAATCGGGCTTCCACCCAGTTCTTTGGGCGGATTGGCCCGGAAGTCGGCCATCATCTTCTTGATTTCTTCGGCACCGCTCTTGCCCTTCTTCACAACGCTGATGCCTTTCTCTTTGGAATATCCGTACTCTACGTAAATGTCCTGAAGGAGTTCGTAGAGGCTCTTGTCCTGGTCTTTGACCCAAGCGGCAATCTCTGCGATGAGGCAGCAGGCGCTGACGGCGTCTTTGTCGCGCACGAAGTCTTCAGCCAGGAAGCCGTAGCTTTCCTCGCCGCCGCCGATGTATTTCTTTTTCCCTTCGTTCAGGCGGATTTCGCGGGCAATCCACTTGAATCCGGTGTAGCAGTCTACCATTTCGATGTGGTTGCGCTTTGCGATTTCGTGTATGACTTCGGTCGTAACGATGGTCTTTACAATAAATTCATTGCCTGTAAGTTTGTGCTTCTCCTGCATGTTGCGGATGATGTAGTAGAGGTAAATCAGTGCGGTCTGGTTACCGTTTACCAATATCCACTCGCCCTTGTCGTTTTTGATGGCAATGCCTACGCGGTCGGCGTCGGGGTCGCTGGCCATTACGAGGTCGGCATCGATTGCTTTGGCCTTCTCTATGGCCAGATTCAGGGCTGCAGGCTCTTCGGGGTTGGGGCTGACAACGGTGGGGAAGTCGCCGCTTACGACCATTTGTTCCTCTACGGTCGAGATGTTCTCGAAGCCCCACATGCTCAGTGCGCGGGGGATGATGCGGACACCCGTTCCGTGAATCGGGGTGTAGACTATCTTAATGTCTTTCTGGCGCTGGATGACTTCGGGGTCGATGCTGACGGTCTTTACAGCTTCCAGGTAGGCTTTGTCTACATCCTCGCCGATGATTTGAATCAGTTCGGGGTTTCCTTTGAATTTGATGGCATCGGCCGATGCTATTTTATTTACTTCTTCGATGATTCCCGTATCGTGCGGGGCCAGAACTTGCGCGCCGTCTTCCCAATAGGCTTTGTAGCCGTTGTATTCCTTGGGGTTGTGGCTGGCAGTGATGTTGATGCCGCTCTGGCAACCGAGGTGGCGGATGGCGAAACTTACCTCGGGGGTAGGCCGGAGGTCATCGAAAAGGTAGACTTTGATGCCGTTGGCTGAAAATATCTGTGCGGATATTTCGGCAAATTTGCGGCTGTTGTTACGGCAGTCATGCCCTATTACTACGCTGATTTGCTTGCGGTCGGCAAAGTTCTTGTTGAGGTAGTTGGCAAAACCTTGCGTAGCTGCGCCTACGGTGTAGATGTTCATCCGGTTGCTGCCTGTGCCCATTATTCCGCGCAGGCCGCCGGTTCCGAATTCCAGGTCTTTGTAGAAAGACTCGATGAGTTCCGTCTTGTCTGTTGCGTCCAGCATGCGGCGCACTTCTTTTTGCGTCTCTTCGTCGTAAGCAGGGGTCAACCATTTGGCGGCCTTGGCGCTCACTTCTTTAAGCAAAGCTTCATTTTCTGCCATGTTCGATATGTTTTGTTGAGTTTGTTCTTCCTATTTTGCTGCAAAGATACGTTTTTCTTCGCTATGTGCCATGCGCTTCGGCAAAAAGCGGCAATCCTTTTCGTGAAAAGTCGGGGCGGTCGGGGCGAAAAGTGTCAGGCCTTTTTGCGGTTTCCGCTGGCGTCGCCGGTTCAGCGGATAACGGCTATTTTCGTGACTACGCTCTCTTTTCCTTCCGCATTGGTTGCCAGAACCATGTATATGCCTCGGGATACCCGTTTGCCCTCTTGGTTGCAGCCGTCCCAGGTGTACATGCCGCCGGTCGAGGTGCCTTGTCGTACAAGGCGTCCGCTTGCATCGACAATTTTGATGTCGCTGTCGTACATGAGCCCTCTGATGGCGATGGGGCCGGTATAGTCGCTGCGTACGGGATTGGGATAGGCATGGACTTCGGAAGAGAATTCGGCCTGGCCTTCGGTTGCGTCGCTTTGATAGGAAACGATGCCTTCGGCCGTGCCGATGAAGACTTCTCCGGTGCGGGGGAAGATGGCTATGCTCTGGATATTATTGGAAGGCAGCGGGCTGTTGTCGGTAGTGAAGTGCTGCAGTTCGGTCATGTTGTCGGAGTCGATGAGGTAGAGCCCGTTTTCTTGGGTGCCGAACCATTTCCGGTTTCCTCCGTCCACTGCGATGGCGTTGATGCGCTGCCCGTCGAGCAGATAGTCGGCCAGGTTCGTGCCGTCGTTGCGGGGAATCTTGACTTGCGTAAAGTAGAAATTCTCGTCGTACCAGCGGTCGGGATTCTCGATGAGCAAGGGTCCTTCGTTGGAGCCTACCCAAATGCCTCCGTCTTTGTCTTCGGCCAGGGAAAAGATGCGGAGGTCTCCGCTGCTTGCGATGTTGCTTCCGTCCTGATTGTAGAATGTTGTACGGCTTTGTGCCTGGTCGTCTTCGGAAGACTCAAGCACATTGCCGAATGTGATGCAGCACAATCCGCTGGTGGCTTTCATCGAACCCACCCACAGGCGCCCCTTTGAGTCGAAGAGGGAGCGGTTTGGCGCCCAAGTGGAGAGGGCGGGATAATAAGGGCGTATCCATGCTCCGTCGGATGCCCGCCGGACATTGACAACGCTGTCCACTTCCATGTTGAAGGCCCAGAGGTTTCCTTGAGAGTCGAAGTTCAAGCCGCTGACACGCACGTAGCGCTTGCTGTTGTTGAGGCAGGAACGCAGGGTGCTGTTTGCCTGATTGTATAATTGGACGAACTGCCCGTTGCGGAACTCGTAGACCCCTTCGCCGATGGCGGAGGCGAAGGCTTGTGAAGTGTCGCTGGGGTTGAAGGCAATCGTGCTGATATCCATATAATCAAGCTCGGTAATGTCGCTTATCCCTTCTTCCTGGAAAGAATACCAGTTGCCCTCTGAGTAGTACATGATGGTGCCGTTGTTGTAATAACGGTCCAGATAGGAACCGCCGCCGCATACGTATAGCTTGTCTTCGCCGCACATTGTCATGTAAGCGGCAAGGGGGCGCCGGGGGCCGGAGGGGGTTCTGAGCGTTTGGACCAGCGTAAATCCGGGATTGGTCTCGTCCAGTGTATAGGCGCATAGCTCTCCTGAGTTCATGGCTCCCCAGTACAGGCCGTCGGAATAGCATGCACTGTTGAAAGTCGAACGCTGGTCGAACGTAACCCACTCGTCGGCTGCGGAAAAGATGGCAAAACTGTATTGATTGGTGGCTATCATGCGGCCGTTTCCTGCCGTCGAAGTGTGATAATTGCCGGCGAGTATGCGCGTTGTCTCGTTGGTTTCCGGATTATAACGGTATATTCCGTTGGTCGCATCAAAGAAAAAAATAGTATTGTCAAACAGTATTGCGTTATAGAAGGCCTGATTGTTGATTTTCTCCCAGTTGCTGCTTTCCAAGAGGTTGTCCGAACGGTCACCGCGGTAGACCCCGTTTTGCGTAGTGGCGTAGATATATCCGTTTTGCTCTACGCAAGCGTACGTATTCTGGCCTAAAATGTAGGTATTCCCAAACTGTGCTGTGCGGGTGTCGATGCATACGAGGCCAAAACCGGTGCACAAATAGGAATTAGGGCCGATATTGCATACGTTGTTTATTGTCTTGTTGTACGAAAGTGTCTTGTTCTGGTATTCGGACAGGTTGTACACGCTGTTGTCGTTGCCGTCCTGGTATAGCAGGTCGATGTTCGTATTCCGATAGACAATTACGAGGCATTTTGTCTCAGAGTTGTAGCGGATGGTAGAAATTGAGTTGTCGTTCAGGAAATTGATTTTGTTGTATTCTTCCAGAGAGCCGTCTTCTTTGTCGTAAGAGAAGAGGGAATTGGAAGCAATCGCGTATATTTTGTTGCCCGCTGCGGTTACATAGGTCGGGACATCATAGGATTGGTGGATTTGCCATTGGCCGATGGCTTGCTGGGCGCTTGCCTGCAGGGGAAAGGCGAGCAAGAGCAAGAGCAGGCTTGACAGGGAGAGGAGGGGGAGTGGAATGGCTTTTTTGAGGTTCATGTATGACTTTGGATGAAAAGGTACAAGGGTTTTCGGTAAAAGATGCAGTGCTTTTCGGGAAAAGCGCAGGGCATTTCTTTAGAGGGTGGCGAGGAATTGCTTCATTGCCTCCAGGGAACGCGCCCGATGGCTTATCTGGTTTTTGACTTCGGGCGGGAGCTGGGCGAAAGTCTGGCTGTATCCTTCGGGAATGAATACGGGGTCGTAGCCAAATCCTTTGTCGCCTGCAGCGAAACGGGTGATGGTTCCCCGCACGATGCCTTCGAAGGTGTATTCTTTTCCGCCGAGGATGAGGGCAGTGACGGTGCGGAACTGGGCTGTCCGGTCGTCTTGGTTTTCCAGGTCTTGCAGGAGTTGCCGGGTGTTGGCCAGGTCGTCGTGTGCTTCTTTCGCACTGCCCTTGAGCAGGGCGTAGCGTGCGGAGAAGACGCCGGGAGCGCCTTGCAGGGCTTTCACCTCCAGTCCGGAATCGTCGGCGAAGCAGTCTGTGCCGTACTGGTCGTAGATGTATCTTGCTTTTTGCAGGGCGTTTCCTTCGAAGGTGTTTTGCGTCTCGGGCAGTTCTTCCCGGCAATCGATTTCCCGCAGGCTTCGGATTTGAAATTGGCTGCCTAAGATGGCAGCGGCTTCGGCCAGTTTGTGGGCATTGTTGGTGGCAAATACCAGCGTATGGGGGAGTGTCGTATTCATGATTGATTGCTTGTTTTTTCTGAAGTCTCGGTTTCTTCTTCGGTATAGCATCCGGTGAATTTGAATTTTTCCCGTGCTTCTTCCTGGGAGAAGGTGTAGTAGAGGCAGCGGGCGGTGGTGCAGGTTTCGCCTTCTTTGCTCGTGATGCTTGCTTCTATCGTAATCCAATTCCGTTTCTGTTCTATTATTTTTGCTCTCAGGGTGAGTGGGCTTCCTTCTTCGATGCGGACGGGTTTCAGATAGCGGGTTTCCATCCGCGAGGTGACGCCGGTGGTCTGCAGTTTGCGGAATACGCACCATCCGCAGATTTCATCCAGCAGTGTGGCTTGTATGCCTCCGTGCAAAATGTGCAGCCAGCCTTGATAATTGGGCGAAGGCATCCATTGGCTTACGATTTCTTCTCCTTCTTCGTGGAATTCCAGTCTGAGGCCGATGGGATTTTCCGGGGCACAACCGAAACAGTTGTATCCTTCTACTTCTTGCCAGGGGTTACATAATTTTGTCTTTGCCATAGTTTGCCTTTAGATTTTGGGAGTGTCGATAAAATCGTAGTACCACCAGTAGGAGCCATAGTAGGGGCTCTTTTTCAGGTCGGACAGTTGCTTGTCCTTATTTCCCGCTTCGCGGTTGCGTATGGTGAGGTAGTCGATGAACGAGTCGTTGAGCTCTTTGTCGGTAATGACATAGGGCTTTTCGGGATGCAGGTAGACGTATAGGGCATAAGCCTCGCGGTAGTGGCGGGGGAGTTGTTCGGCGGAGTAAAAGGGGGTGTAGTCGTCGAGGCTGGAAATGAACTGGTTCAGGTCTTTGTCGAGCAGGGCTTCAGTCAGTTTGATGTCGCACTTCTGAAGGTCGGAGACCGGGGAATTCAGGTTTTTGGCCGATACATTTCGGGCAATGAAGCTGGTATCGATGCCTGCTTTCCCGTAGTTTTGGGGATAATGGAAGAGTTTGTTCCCCAATTCTCCCTTGAGCAGGAGGGCATAGTTGCGCAGTTGGGTCATTTTGAGGGTCGGCTTCGGGTTGTTGCTGTCTATCTGCAAAACTTGATTGTAGTCATTGTTTTGTACGGCGCGCAGCATGGCTATTTCATTGCGGGTCGAGATTTTCAGCGGTGAGAATAGCCCTATGGTGAAGAAGCTGGCCGTGAAGAAAAACAGCATGCCAATGGCCCACGAAGAGAACGAGACGGTTGAGCGGTCGGAGCTATATGTCTCGTTTCCACTCAGCATGTATTTCCCGATTCGCACGAGGCACAGGAGGACCAATATGCCTGCAATGACGGCATGGCGGAGGAAGATGGCGTTGTGACCGCTGGAACTTGCGTCTTGGTCGATGAAGAGATACAGTCCGGCGAGGGCGGGAATGTAGGAAATGAACAGGAACCGGAAACCGAGGTTGAAGCAGCTTCGGGTCAGATGCTGTATGCTGCAGAGCAGGAGTGTAGCCACTAATGCCACGCCCCATGGGGCAAACGATACGCGCAGTTCGAAGAGGCTGGAATAGGCATAGCCGAAAAGTTCCAGTTGCTCGTGGAATCCTTTATAAAGGAAAAGGAAAACGTAGATGGCAAATAGGAGACTGGTCAAAAATCTGACGTGGCGAATGTCTTTGGTTCGGTATGTCCGGTTGTTTCTGCTCATGTCTGTTGTTGAAAAGTGCTGTGACTTTTGGATGCAAGCGTCAGCGGTTTTCAGGAAAAGGGTCGGTACTTTTAGAAAAAATCCTCCGGGAAATTAAGCGAAGTGCGGCATTCCCCGGAGGAGTTCGGCAAGGCTTGCTACTTTTTCTTCTTTCTTAATACAACGGCAGAACGGGCCGGAATGTATATTTTGAGCCAACCTTTTTTCTCTTTTTTGTAGAGGGGGTCTTCATTGGTGAAGTGTATCACGGTGTCGTCTGTCAGTCCGTTTCCTCCGAATTGGGGGGCATCGGTGTTCAGGACGACCTCGTATGCGCCTTCCGGGGTAAGGAAACCGTAGTCGGGGAAGGAGCGTGTGGGATTGAAGTTGAAGATGAAAATCAGTTCTCCGCGTGAATATGCCAGGATTTGGTCTCCGTCGTTGTGCCAGATTTCCTGCACCGGCGTTTTCTGTATGCCGGGTTTGGCTGTCAGCACCTTGAGCATTTCGCGGTCGAAGTCACCAAGTTCGTGGTAACAGAGGTTCTTCCGGTCGACCAAGTCCCACTGCCTGCGGGCATATTTGTAGCTCCATCCGTTGCCTTCGCGGGGGAAATCGATCCATTCCGGATGGCCGAACTCGTTGCCCATGAAGTTAAGATAGCCACCGTTGATGGTGGATGCCGTAACGAGACGTATCATTTTGTGCAGCGCCATGCCGCGTTGTACGGTGTAGTTCTCGTCTCCTTTCTGCATGTGCCAGTACATGTCAGCGTCGATGAGGCGGAAAATGATGGTTTTGTCGCCTACGAGCGCCTGATCATGGCTCTCGCAGTAGGAAATGGTATGTTCATCGCTGCGACGGTTGGTAACTTCCCAGAAAATGGACGACGGTTTCCAGTCTTCGTCTATCTTCTCTTTGATGGTTTTTATCCAATAATCGGGAATATTCATGGCCATTCGGTAGTCGAAGCCATAGCCTCCGTCTTCAAAGGGGGCCGCCAGTCCCGGCATTCCGGATACTTCTTCGGCAATAGTGATGGCCTTGGGGTTGACTTCATGAATCAGTCGGTTGGCCAACGTCAGGTAGCAAATGGCATCATCGTCTTCGTGTCCGTTGAAATAATCCCCGTAATTGCAGAAAGCCTCGCCCAGACCGTGGCTGTAGTAGAGCATGGAGGTCACGCCATCGAAGCGGAAACCGTCCAGATGGTATTCTTCCAGCCAGAATTTGCAGTTGGACAAAAGGAAATGGATTACTTCGTTTTTGCCATAATCGAAGCAGAGAGAGTCCCAGGCCGGATGCTCGTGTCGGTCGCCCTTATTGAAGAACTGATAGGGATCGCCGCAGAAATTGCCCAATCCTTCTACCTCATTTTTTACGGCGTGGCTGTGGACGATGTCCATAATGACAGCGATACCGTTTTTATGCGCTTCGTCGATGAGTCGTTTCAGGTCGTCGGGCGTTCCGAAGCGGGAAGACGCTGCGAAAAAGCTGGAGACGTGATAGCCAAAACTGCCGTAATAAGGATGTTCTTGCAGGGCCATTATCTGTATGCAGTTGTACCCGGCTTTGATGATTCGGGGCAGGATGTTCTCCCGAAACTCATTATATGTTCCGACTTTCTCTTCCTCTTGTGCCATGCCGATGTGGCATTCGTAGATGAGGAGAGGGTCGGTATTGGGCTTAAATACCCGTTTCTTGAACTTGTAAGGCTTCTCCGGTGCCCAGACTTGTGCGGAGAAAATGTGAGTTTGCTCGTCTTGAACGACCCGTTGTGCCCATGCCGGGATACGTTCGCCATGGCCTCCTTCCCAATAGATATGGAACTTATAGAGATCTTCATGGTGGAGTGCGTCTTTCGGAAGCCTGATTTCCCAAATTCCGGCTTGGTCATCGATGCGTTTGAGGGCATATTCCGGCGATTCAGCCCAGTTATTGAACGAACCGACCAGATAAATTTGTGTGGCATTCGGCGCCCATTCGCGCAAAACCCATTCTTTCCCTTCTTTTTGCAGGCCGAAATACTTGTGTCCGTTGGCGAAATCCGAAAGCGAAAACTCGTGATTGCGGGTGAGTTCCGCCTCTTTGTCAATCGCGTGTTGGTGGCGTCCCTTGATTGCCTCTTGGTAAGGCTCCAGCCAAGGGTCGTTTTTTAGTATTTTCAGTGTCTCTTCCATAGAGGTTATAGTTTTTTGTTGGTTGAACAAGCTTTGATTTTGAAAATAGCTTTTTTCCCTCCGGTCGGAGTGATGCCGGGTGCATGGGCATCCTGTGGCGAAAAAAGCGCGAACATGCCCGGTTCTATTTGCAAATAGCTCTGTGCCTGTCCGCGAAAGAACATGATATCTTTTTCTTCGTTATAGGGGATGTAGACCGTACTGCATAGATCTGTCGGGGTGTAGCCCATGGTTTCGACTCCTTCCAGCGGGATTTGTATGTCGATGTACAAGCGGTGTGCTTCGAGTTTGGCCTCCGAACGGGGCAAAGCCTTTATCTGGTTGATGTTTACATATAAGTCTTCTTCCCGTATGGGGTGCTTCCCGGTCTCAAGAGCCGATAAGTCGTGCCGGGCAATGTAATCGGCCACTTCTCCTATCGCAGGATGGAGTGCGGCGTAAAGCCTCAGATTTTCCAGTCGGTCTACTATCATGATTGAGCTATGGTTTTAGTCTTTCTGCCCTACAAACTTATAGATTATTTCTCATATTTGAGGCAGGTTGTAATTTTTTTCAGCAAGAAATCGTGTATTTTCCCGTTTGAGGCTATCACTTCTTTCGAGTTATAGAACAAATCCTTGCCTGCTGTATCGGTAATTCTTCCTCCGGCTTCCCGGATAATCAGGCTGCCGGCGGCAATGTCCCACGGGCCGAGCTGGAATTCGATGCGCCCGTCGCTGCGTCCGGCGGCTATGTAGCATAATTCGGCGGCGGCTGACCCCAGAATCCGTATTCCGGCTACCTGCCCGTAGAGCTCCCGTATCAGTCCTTGAGCCATGGGGCTGTAGTTTTGGCTGTCGTAGGGTAATCCCATTCCGATGAAAGCCTCTTCGGAGTCGGTTATGTCGGATACGTGTATCGGGTGTGCCGTTTGTCCGGCACTGCGAAGCCATGCTCCTCCGTCCTTCCGGGCGTAAAAAAGTTCGTCGCGACATACTTCGTACACAACGCCGAGGAGCATTTCCTTTTGGTCGCACAAGGCTATGCTGACACAGTAGGGGGCCTGGTCATGGATATAGTTAGTGGTGCCGTCCAGCGGGTCGATCAGCCAGCAATAGGGCTCGTTCTGGTAAGAGCCATGCCCCTCTTCGGCAATAAATCCGGCCTCCGGGAGCAAATCGTGGAGTATTTTGATCAGTCGCTTCTCCGATTCCTTGTCTACATAGGAGACATAATTGTGAATGCCTTTTTCTTCTACCCGGGTGCGTTGGAAACTTTTGCGTTCCGAACGCAGAAAGTCACCCACTTCGCAGGCTGTCTTACAAACTTCTTGCAGGAGTTTCTCCCAATCTTCCGGTGTTTTTCTGAGGTCTGTCATTGTTTCGTCTATTTGTATGTTGCGTTCTGTAGAGGCAAAAGTAAGAATAAAAGGGGGATTCTGGCTTTTCTTTTCCTTAAAAGCCGCTGATTTTCGTCGTTTGGGTGCGATATTATGCAAGAAGAGACGGCTTGAAAACCGTCTCTTCTCTTATTCCTATATTTATTATAGCTTGATGGGCTGCACGCCTTCGTGGGTGGGCGTAACGGGAAGTATCCGTCCGTCCTTGTCAAACTCCAGCCGGTCTATGCAAACCTCCCGGTGGTATCCGGGACCGTTCTTGAGATAATTCTTGTTGATGCGGTGATATACGATGTACCATTCGTCCTTTTTCGGATGTTTCAGTACGGAGCAGTGGGCAGGACCGTAGATTTTTTCTTCCGGCCTTTGTTTCAGGATGACGGGCTCTGCAGCCACTTCAATCGGGCCAAGCGGAGATTTTGAGGTCCCATAGGCTACGTGGTAATTGGGTGAGCCGGTATCGTCCACCGACCAGAGGAAGTAGTACAGACCGTCGCGGTAGAAGACATAAGCGGCCTCGCGGAAGGCATAATCCTCAAGGGTTCCGCCTTGCGGGGTAAGCACAGTCAGCGTATTCTCCTTGATGGAGGTCATATCTTCGTTGAGTTCTGCTCCAGCCATGTAGCCGTTTCCCCAGTAGAGGTAGCTCTTTTTGCTTTTCGGGTCGGTGAATACGTCTACGTCTATCTGCTGTCCGTGTCCGGTGGGGGAGGTTGCTACGATGGGAGCACCGTGGTCGGTGAAAGGTCCGCAGGGGTCGTCGGCCGTAGCGACTCCGATTTGTTTGCCGGTGGGCGTATTTCCGCTGTAATAGAAGAAGTACTTATATTTCCCGTCGATTTTCTTTTCCTCAATGCAGGGAGCCCATGCGTTTCCGTCGGCCCATTTTACTTGTCCGCTGTGCAGGTCCAGAATAGTTCCCTTGTCGGTCCATTGCACCAGATCGGGCGACTGGAACACATTGAAGAAGTAGCCTCCCCAGCCGGTGAAGCCGTCGCTCGTCGGGTAGATATAGAATTTCTTGTCTTTCTTGGAGTACAGAATCTCCGGGTCGGCATGGAAACCGGGCAATACGGGGTTGCCTACGATGCGGGCCTCTACCTGGTAGGAGATTTTCTCCTTAGGGGTTGTAATCGTGTAGCTTACCGGGCCGTCGCTGAAGTCTTGCGGGCCGAGGGGGAATATGCTGGTACTGGGGTCGCTCTCGAAGCCCGGGTCCAGATTGGCCAGGTTGGTTCCGGCCTTTACAGGCAGATATATGGTGTGCTGGGCATTGTCTATCTCCACATTGGTGCTGATGACTTGGGGCGAGGTGACGGCTTCGAACTTCATGGCATTCGGCGTGCCCCACTTGGCGCAGAGGTCCATGAATTCGTTTTCGGTAATGGCCATAACCGTTCCATGCCGCGGGTTGAAGTCGAACGAGTAGTCTTCTTTCATCAACTCGAAGTGTTCCAGGTCGGTCGTCTTGCAGAATTCGTAGTATCCGCGCGTATATACGTCGTACATCAGGATGTATCCTTTTCCGTCGAGGCGCTCATATACTCCGGAGCCTTCCACTCCGCTTTCGTTCTGGTCTACATATACGTTGTTTGTCTCCCAACTTTGGTCGGTCAGGTTACGCGCTTTGGCTATCATGATGCCGTTTCCGTCGCCTTCGGTCTTGAAGAACAGGTGATATACGCCATCTTTATATATAATGTCGCTGTCGATTGTCGATTTGCCCCGGTCGTACAGGATTTTCGGCTCGCTGAGCGACTTGAAATCCTTGTCGGCATAGCAATAATATACTTTGTCGTAATCGCCTTCCTTGGAGGTAAGAATCGAGAAGTAGACCATGTATTTTCCGGCTTCGCGGTCGTAAATGGTCTGAGGGGCCCATACTCGGGTAACATCGGCAAACTTTCCGCCCCATTCGTCGGGGAAGTGGATGGCGTGGTGCTCCCAGTCGATGAGGTTGCGCGAGCGGAGCAGTACCAGTCCGCGGTTCGACGACCATCCTTCGGCGGACTTCATGTCGGTTACGACCATGTAGAAATAGCCGTCCTCACCGCGCAGTATGTGCGGGTCCCGCACCGCTTTTTTCAAGGCGATGGTGTCGCTGGCGATGACCGGCTGGTTTTCGTTCAGTGCGTAGAAGTGGAGCCCGTCGCGGCTTACGGCAAAGCGTATTTGCTCCTCCTGTTGGGCATTTCCGGTGAAGTACGTAAACAGATAGGCCGTCTTTTTCTCGGTCTGTGCCTGCAGGCTTGCAGCCGAAAGGGCAAGGCACACGAAAACTGTACTAAGGTTTCGGGTAAGGTTCATATTGTCGTTTTTTTGATTACACGAAGCAGGTATTAGTAAAAGTCTTGCCTGTTTTCCCGGAAAGTTGCGGCACTTTTCCGGAGTTTATCAGGCACTTTTGGGATAAATCCGTGGCAAAAATAGGACTTTTCCGGTGGTTTGTCGTATTTTTGTCGGACTTTTATGAAATTTCAGTTGCCGGGTAAGCCGGTTTGATGCGTTGCTTATGATAAAATTCCAGACTTATACCTTGTCAAATGGCCTTCGTTTGGTGCATAGTGCCGACTACAGTACGCAGATGGTGGCATTGAATGTCCTCTACGATGTAGGCGCGCGCGATGAAGACGAGGAACATACGGGATTTGCCCATCTGTTTGAGCACCTGATGTTCGGCGGATCCGTACATATCGCCAACTTCGACGACCCGCTCCAGCTGGCCGGCGGAGAAAGTAATGCCTGGACGAACAACGATATTACGAACTATTACCTGACCGTGCCTCGGCAAAATGTGGAAACCGCCTTTTGGCTGGAGAGCGACCGCATGCTCGGGCTCGATTTCTCCATCCGTTCGCTGGAAGTGCAGCGGCAGGTCGTGATGGAAGAGTTTAAGCAACGTAATTTAAACCAGCCTTATGGCGACCTTGGGCACCTGCTTCGTCCGCTGGCCTACAAGGTGCATCCCTACCGCTGGCCTACCATCGGGAAAGAACTGTCGCACATTGCCAATGCAACCTTGTGGGATGTGGAGAGTTTCTACAACAGCCATTATGCTCCGAACAATGCGGTGCTGGCCGTAACCGGGCATATCTCTTTCGAGAGTGCCGTCCGTCTTGCGGAGAAGTGGTTTGGCCCGATTCCTACGCGTGCCGTCCGGCCGCGCAATTTGCCGCAGGAAGCTCCGCAGAGGGCCGAGCGCCGGCTGGAGGTGGAGCGCTCCGTCCCAATAGATGCCTTGTTTATGGCGTTTCACATGTGCGGGCGTTTTCATCCGGACTTCTATGCTTATGACATCGTGAGCGACGTGTTGAGCAACGGACGCTCCAGCCGTTTTATCCATCGGCTGGTGGATGAGCGAAAACTGTTTACCTCCATCGACGCTTATGTGACGGCCAGTTTGGACCCCGGCCTGCTGCAGATTTCGGGAAAGCCGGCCGAAGGCGTCACTCTCCAGGAGGCGGAAGCTGCCGTGTGGGAAGAGTTGCGCCTGTTGAAGGAAGAGCTAGTGGGCGAAGAGGAGCTGGAAAAAGTGAAAAACAAGTTTGAATCGAACGAACTCTTCGGCAATATGAACTATTTGCAGCTGGCCTATAACCTGGCCTTCTTCGAGTTGGCGGGAAAAGATGCCGGCCTGATCAATGCCGAGGTGCCCCGTTACCGCTCCATCACGGCCGCGCAGTTGCAGAGCATCGTGCGCCGTGCCTTCGACCGTTCCAACTGTTGTGTGATTTATTATCATGCCCTGAAGGGGTGAGGCTCTATTTGGGGGACGATTGGATATGGGCATCGTGAATTGCTTGTGCATCGGGTTGGCAAATCCCTTTTTCCGGAAGTGCATTATGCTTGTGGCTTTGCTGCTTGGGCCTTGCTGCATGCCGCTTTTTCCGGCAGAACAAGACACAATAAAATTACAGAATATGAGTGAGAAGATTATTTCCTTAACCCTCCCGACGGGAGAGGTTCGCATTAAGTTGTATAACGAAACTCCGCAGCATCGCGACAACATGCTGAAACTGGTGGAGGACGGATTTTATGACGGGACGCTGTTTCACCGCGTAATCCGCGACTTCATGGTGCAAGGGGGCGACCCCGATTCGCGTTCGGCCCAGCAGGGCGATTCGCTGGGGCGCGGCGATGTGGGCTATACGGTTCCCGCCGAGTTTTCTTCTGCCCTGTTCCACAAGAAAGGGGCTGTGTGTGCCGCACGGCAGGGCGACGAGGTAAACCCCGAACGGGCGAGCAGCGGTTGCCAGTTCTACATCGTGACGGGGAAACGCTACAACCGTTCTCAGCTGCGTCAGCTTGAGGAACAAATGAATATGCAGCGTGCCCAAGTGTTTTTCCAGCAGTTGGTCAAGGAACGTTATGAGGACATAAAGAAATTGCGCCTGGAGCGTAACCGCAACGGCTTGTATGCGCTTCAGGAGGAACTGGCTGCCCAGGCCAAGGAGATGGCACGCACGCAGGATCCGTTCCACTTCTCCCCTGAGCAGATAGAGGCTTATACTACGGAGGGCGGTGCGCCGTTTCTCGACGGAAGTTATACGGTATTCGGCGAAGTCATATCGGGCATGGAACTGATTGAAGAGCTGGAGCGCGTGAAAACCGACCGTAACGACCGTCCTTTGGAAGACGTTCCGATGAAAATCACGGTGGTTGGCGAAGAATGACTTCTATGGGGAATCCGTACGACCTGGTCACCATTTTGGGGCCTACGGCATCGGGCAAGACGTCTTTTGCGGCGCGCCTGGCTCATGAGATAGGCGGAGAAATCATAAGTGCCGACTCCCGCCAGATTTATCGGCGCATGGATCTGGGCACGGGCAAGGACCTGGCCGATTATGTTGTAGAGGGTTGCCCGGTTCCCTACCATCTTATCGATATTTGCGAGCCGGGATATCGCTATAACCTCTTCGAATATCAGCGGGACTTCCTCGCCGCTTACCGGGAGATTTGCGCCCGTGGGGCGTTTCCCATTCTCTGCGGGGGAACGGGGCTGTACATTGAGAGCGTTTTACGCGGCTATCGGATGACGCCCGTTCCGGAAAATCCGCAACTGAGGGCCTCGTTGGAGGGAAAGTCGCTCGCCGAGCTGGCCCAACTGCTGGCCCGTTACAAAACGCTCCACAACACGACCGACATCGATACGCCCAAACGGGCCATCCGGGCCATCGAAATACAGGAATACTACAAGGAGCACCCCCTGAAGGAGCGGGAATTCCCTGAATTGAAGAGCCTGATTGTCGGTTTGTCCATCGACCGTGATTTGCGGCGCGAGCGGATTACGCGACGGTTGAAGCAGCGTTTGGAGGAAGGCATGGTAGACGAGGTGCGTCGACTGCTGCAGGAGGAAGGTATCCCGCCTGAGGATTTGCTTTATTACGGGCTGGAATATAAGTATTTGACGCTGTACGTCACCCGGCAGATTACCTACGATGAGATGTTTACGGCGCTGGAAATTGCCATTCATCAGTTCGCCAAGCGGCAAATGACCTGGTTCAGAGGCATGGAGCGCCGTGGATTCCGGATACATTGGATTGATGCTACGCTGAAAGACGAGGAGAAAGTGGCCCAGGTGCGGCAGCTCCTTTCTGTATGACCGCCGCATGTTTTGCTGAAAAGTACTGCCGCTTTTCGGAAAAACAGGCGGCGGTATTGCCGGTTTTCGGCAGCATATTGGCTTCATGCGACGGGTATTGTCGTTTTTTTGCCCTCCGGTATGGGAAGAAATATCTGAAAATGTGCTTACTTTGCGGGCAGATACTTTATGAAAGCCATAGCATTAGAATATGAATGATTTGCAGGCCCTCGACCGGGCACTCTTTTTGGATTGGAACGGAAGCGACAGTATTTTTCTGGACGGGTTCATGTGGATGTACACAAACATGTGGATGTGGATGCCTTTGGCTTTGGTTTTGCTCTACCTGGTTATCCGCAATAACGCACCGTCGCGGGTGATTTTGATTTGTGTCCTGATTGCCTTGCTCATAACCGCTTCCGACCAGTTGGCGAGCGGGCTGCTGAAGCCGCTGGTCCAGCGCTTGCGTCCTACGCACGACCCGGTACTGGCTTCGATGGTCGATACGGTTCAGGGTTATCGGGGCGGGCAGTTCGGTTTTCCCTCCTCGCATGCGGCCAATTCCTTTGCGCTGTTCACGTTTACCGCCCTGCTTATTCGCAACTGGGGCTATACGATGAGCATGTTCCTTTGGGCCTGTGTCTTCTCGTACAGCAGGGTTTACCTGGGTGTGCACTACCCGGGCGACATATTGTGCGGCGCGTTGTTGGGAATCTTCGTGGGAGTCGTGTTTTATCTCATATATGAAGCTTTGAACCGCAAGCTGGCTGTGGGCAACCGCGCACGGGGCGGATGGTCGGGGGCTTCCTATTCCTGGCGCGACAGCCGGGAGTCCCGCAAAACGAAGTCGGGCTATTGGATAGGGCAGGTGCGCTTCTTTGTGTGCACCTTCTTCGCTCTGAACCTGCTGGCTATGCTGATTGGAATATTTGTTATGAACTAATACAATGAAAGGCAGACGAAATGAAGATGTTAACTTTCAACGAACTCCGTAATCTCAAGGACCGTCTTCCCGACGGCTCCATGCATCGCATTGCGGATGAGCTGGGAATGGATGTAGAGACGGTGCGCAATTACTTCGGCGCTACGGATTTCCAGACGGGTTCCTGCGTGGGAATCCATTGGGAGCCTGGGCCCGATGGCGGAATTGTCTGCATCGATGATACGACGGTGTATGACCGTGCGTGCGCCATCCTGCGGGAAACCGCAGGGGAAGCATAAGGACAAAAAAAATCGGGCTGCTGTACTTATTGTTCATACAGCAGCCCGTATTGTTTCAGAGTGTCTCCACTATTTCTTCGAGTTCTTTGCGCCGATGAGGCTGTGGGGCAGTCGTTTCGGCCGGATAGCCTAATGGAATGATGGCTATGGGCTCTATTTCATCGGTCAGGTGGAAGAGCTTCCGGCAAAGGGCTGCGTCGAAATTGCATACCCAGCAGGTGCCTATTCCGCAGTCTGCCGCCGCCAGGCAAAGATGCTCGGTAGCGATGGCTACATCGACGTCGGCGTGGTCTTTCCCGTCGCTGGGGCGATGCCACGATTGGCTATGGTCGGCACAGCACAAGATGTAGAGCGGTGCCTGGCGAAACCAGTCGCGGTCGTAGCATTGGCGAATGACGGCTTGCGATTCGGGGCTTTGCAGAATGAAGAACTTCCAGGGCTGTTTGTTGACCGCTGAGGGCGACAGGCGCACACACTCCAGGATATAGTTCAACTTCTCTTCCTCTACCGGCTTGGACTGGTAGGCCCGTACGGAATATCGTGCGCCGACCAATGATTCGAAACGCTTATCCATTTTCTCAGACTTATGGCGCAAGGGGTTAATAGGCGAAGATGGGATATTGTTTCATTGTCTCGTTGACGCGGCTGCGCACTGCGGCAATAACCTTTTCGTCCTCGGGTGCGTTCAGCACGGTCTCGATCATTTCTGCAATCTCTTCCATGAATGCTTCTTTGGCGCCGCGGGTCGTGATGGCAGGTGTACCCAGACGGATGCCACTGGTCTGGAACGCTGAGCGAGAGTCGAAGGGCACCATGTTCTTATTTACGGTGATGTCGGCAGAAACAAGCGCTTTCTCGGCTACTTTACCCGTCAGTTCGGGATATTTTTCCCGCAGGTCTACCAGCATGGAGTGGTTGTCTGTGCCGCCGGATATGATGGTAAAGCCGCGTTTCATGAGCGCATCTGCCAAAGCGGCGGCGTTCTTCTTGACTTGCATCTGGTACTCCTTGAACGAAGGATCGAGTGCTTCTCCGAAGGCTACTGCCTTTGCGGCAATGACGTGCTCCAGCGGTCCGCCCTGAATGCCGGGGAATACGGCAGAATCGAGCAGTTGGGACATCATTTTGATTTCCCCTTTCGGTGTTTTCTTGCCCCACGGATTGGGGAAGTCTTTCCCCATCAGGATGATACCGCCGCGCGGTCCGCGCAGGGTCTTGTGGGTAGTGGAGGTTACGATATGGGCATATTTCAGCGGGTTGTCGAGCAATCCGGCAGCGATGAGGCCCGCCGGGTGCGCCATGTCTATCATCAGCAGGGCGCCCACCTCGTCGGCAATGGCACGCATGCGCTTGTAATCCCATTCGCGGGAGTAGGCCGAGCCGCCTCCGATGATGAGTTTGGGGCGTTCGCGCAGGGCTACTTCTTCCATCTGGTCGTAGTCTACGCGTCCGGTTTCCTTCGATACGTTGTATTCGCAGGGGCTATATATGATACCCGAAGTGTTTACGGCCGAACCATGCGAGAGATGGCCGCCATGGGCGAGGTTCAATCCCATGAACTTGTCGCCCGGATTCAGGCAGGCGAGGAACACGGCTGCGTTGGCTTGCGCGCCGGAGTGCGGTTGCACGTTGGCCCATTCGGCGCCGAAGAGTTTCTTTACCCGTTCTATGGCAATGGTTTCGCTTTGGTCTACCACTTCGCAACCCCCGTAGTAGCGCTTTCCGGGGTATCCTTCGGCATATTTGTTGGTCAGGCAGGAGCCCATAGCCTGCATGACTTGGTCGCTTACGAAATTTTCCGATGCGATCAGCTCAATACCTTTGAGCTGACGTTGGTGTTCCTTTTCGATAATTTCAAAAATCAAGTCGTCTCTTTTCATTCTTTTCTACTGTTTTTTGGGGTTTGAGTGATAGGCATTGATACGGCTTTCCGGTGCCTTTTCGGGGGCAAAGGTACGGTTTTTCGGGGAAAGCCTTTACTGCTTCTTGGGTTTCTTTTCGACGCTCCAGCCGAATTTCCCGATTTTTTCGCCCATCCCGTAGTAGGAACCGTGGAGATAGACGAGGGGGTGGCTGTCGGCGAGCTCGAACTTTCCAGTTTCGGGGTCGAGGTATTTGTCGTTGGCTCTTATGTTTACTACGTCGGAGATGAACATGTCGTGCGAACCGAGCGGGATGATTTCTTTCACGCGGCACTCGATGCTGAGCGGCGACTCGGCGATGGAGGGGGCTTGTACTACGGCTGAGGCGATGGGGGTGAGCCCGGTTTCGCGAAACTTGTTGTAGTCTCTGCCGGAGCGTACTCCGCACCAGTCGGTGGCATGCGCCATTTCTTCGGTCGTCAGGTTGATGACGTATTCCATATCCCGCTTGATTAGTTCGTAGGAGTGCCGTTCGCGGCGCACGGAGATGTAGCACATGGGCGGATTGGAGCAGATGGTTCCCGTCCAGGCTATGGTGAGCAGGTTGTATTCTTCGGGGCTTTTCCCGCAACTGACGAGTACTGCGGGCAGAGGATAAATCATGGTTCCTGGTTTCCAGTTCATAGGTTTGTGGAATTTTGGTGTTCGGTTTTCAAAGATAGGCATAATATTTTTAGGAAAAGCCTCCTGGCGTGTAAAAAATCGGATTTGCTGGGAAGCGAGGAGAAGTTATTCTTTTTTTCCAAGGGCATGCGGGGCGGCGGAAAAAGGGATGCAGGGGAAGCGGAAATTTGATGCAAGGCTTCTTCGAAATTGATGCAAGGCTTCTTCGAAATTGATGCAAGACTTTTCGGGAACCGATGCGGGCCGGTTGGGTGTGGTCTTGCCTGTGTGTTTCTCTTCATGGGGCATGGAAAAAATCCGGGCCACGCTTGTGGCGCAGCCCGGACTCTTTAGCCTCACCCTCGGGCGGGGAGGCTTCCCCTTTTTACAGCCTATTATCTGATGAACAGTAGCTCGCGATATTTAGGCAAAGTCCACATCTGGTCGTCTACGATGAGCTCCAGTTTGTCGATATGATAGCGTATCTGGTCGAGCATCGGGGCGATTTCGTCGTGGTAGGCGATGGCTTTTTCGCGCTCGCTCGTTATCTTGTTGGCTATCTTCCGCGCCTCGACCATGGCGTCTACATGCTCTTTGATGTAGGTCGTGTGCTCGGAGATTTTGCGTATGATTGCCATGTTTTCGGTAGAGAGCTTGCCGGCTTCTTCTTCCGGGAACAGGGATTTTATCTTGCATACGTTGTCGAGCAGTTTGGTCTGGTACTCGATGGCGACGGGAACGATGTGGTTCATGACCAAATCGCCCAGTACGCGGGCTTCAATCTGTATCTTCTTCGTGTAGGTTTCCCACTTCACTTCGTTGCGTGCTTCCAGCTCTTTTCGGGTCATCACGTGGGTGGATTCGAACATGCGTATGCTCTCGGGGGTGAGATACTGGTCGAAGATGATGGGGCAGCTCGTCTCGCAGTCGAGTCCGCGGCGTGCAGCTTCGGCTTTCCACTCTTCGCTGTAGCCGTTTCCGTCGAAGCGGATGGCTTTGCACTCCTTGATGTATTTGCGGATTACCTGTATGATGGCCGACATTTTGGGCTCTCCTTTTGCGATGAGCTCGTCGGTTTCCTTCTTGAAGTCGCGCAACTGTTCGGCCACGGCCGTGTTGAGGGCAATCATGGCACTCGCGCAGTTTGCTTCCGAGCCTACGGCGCGGAACTCAAAACGGTTGCCGGTGAAGGCAAAGGGAGAGGTGCGGTTGCGGTCGGTGTTGTCGATCATCAGTTCCGGGATTTGGGGGATGTCGAGCTTCATGCCGTGCTTTCCGCCCAGGGCGAGGAGCTTTTCGATGGAACTGTCTTCCATGTGGTCAAGCACCTTGCTGAGCTGTTCGCCGAGGAAGGAGGATATGATGGCGGGGGGCGCCTCGTTTGCTCCCAGGCGGTGGGCGTTGGTGGCACTCATGATGGAGGCTTTCAGCAGTCCGTTATGCCGATAGACGGCCATCAGCGTATTGACGACGAAGGTGATGAAGCGCAGGTTGTCTTCGGCGCTCTTCCCCGGGGCCATGAGCAGTACGCCGGTGTCGGTGCCGAGCGACCAATTGTTGTGCTTTCCCGAGCCGTTTATTCCCTTGAAGGGCTTCTCGTGGAGCAATACGCGGAAGCTGTGGGCGCGGGCCACCCGCTTCATGAGCGACATGAGGAGCATGTTGTGGTCTACGGCCAGGTTGCATTCCTCAAAGATGGGGGCGAGCTCGAACTGGTTGGGCGCTACTTCGTTGTGGCGCGTCTTGACCGGTATACCCAACTCCAGGGCCTGTATCTCCAAGTCTTTCATGAAAGCTGCCACACGGGTAGGTATCGAGCCGAAGTAGTGGTCTTCGAGCTGTTGGTTTTTCGAGGCTTCGTGGCCCATCAGCGTGCGTCCGGTCAGCAGCAGGTCGGGGCGTGCGCCGTAGAGTCCTTCGTCGATGAGGAAATATTCCTGTTCCCAGCCCAGATAGGCGAACACTTTTTTTACTTCGGGGTCGAAGTAGTGGCAGACGTCGACGGCGGCTTTGTTGACGGCACTCAGTGCTTTCAGCAGCGGCGCCTTATAGTCGAGCGATTCGCCGGTGTAGGCGATGAATACGGTGGGTATGCACAGCGTGTCGTCTACTACGAATACGGGAGAAGAGGGGTCCCATGCGCTGTATCCGCGTGCCTCGAAGGTGTTGCGTATGCCGCCGTTGGGGAAAGAGGAGGCATCCGGCTCTTGCTGCACGAGGAGTTTTCCGGAAAACTCTTCCATAACGCCGCCTTTACCGTCGTGCTCGATGAAAGCGTCGTGCTTCTCGGCTGTGCCTTCGGTCAGCGGCTGGAACCAGTGGGTATAGTGGGTAGCGCCCAGCTCCATGGCCCAGCGTTTCATGCCTTCGGCCACTTTGTCGGCAATTTCGCGGTCGAGTGTGGCGCCATTGTCTATGGCGTTCACCAGTTTGGTATAGACTGCCGTGGGCAGGTACTTGAACATCTTTTCGCGGTTGAATACGTATTTGGCAAAATACTCTTCGGGCCGCTCCGAGGGCGTAGGCACTTCCATCGGTTTCGTCTGGAAGGCTTTTTCTACTACTCTGAATCTTAGTTTTGACATATTATATTGAACTGAATAAAGGGTTTGCGGAATGTTGTTTTTAGCGGTTGTAGGCCGATTCACCATGCTCGTAGAAGTCGAGTCCTTCTTCTTCCACTCGCTTGTCGACCCGAATGCCGATCAGGGCGTCGACTATCTTATATAAGATGAAAGTGATGACTGCGCTGTACACAATGGATATGACGGTTGTGATGATCTGTATCCACAATTGGTGCCAGTCGCCATAGAGTGCTCCTTCTACACCATCTGCTCCCGTAATGAATTGCGTGGCAAATACGCCGGTCAGTATGGAGCCTACGATACCGCCTATGCCGTGTACGCCGAAAGCGTCGAGCGCATCGTCATATTTGAACTTCGGTTTGATGTACGCCACCATGAAATAACAGATAATGGGCGTGATGATTCCGATGGCAAATGCTCCTAACAGGTCCACAGTGCCTGCGGCAGGCGTGATGGCCACCAGTCCGGCTACGGCTCCGGTGCAAGCCCCTACGGTAGTCATCTTCTTGTTTACGAGCCAATCGATGGTCATCCATACCGTTGCGGCTACGGCAGTTGCCGTGTGGGTTACGAGAAATGCGTTTGCAGCCAGCCCGTCTGCTGCCAATCCGCTGCCCGCGTTGAATCCGAACCAGCCCAGCCAGAGGAAAGCCATGCCCATAAATACGAAAGTGATGTTGTGGGGCAGGATTGCATGCCCGGCTTTGTAATCTTCACGCTTGCCAATCATGATGGCCATGATGAGGGCTGAAATTCCGGCGTTGATGTGTACGACCGTACCGCCGGCGAAATCGATGGCGCCCATCTGCTGAAGGAATCCGCCGCCCCATACCCAGTGGGCCATAGGGAAGTAGGCAAGGATGACCCAAAGCAGGATAAATACGATATAGCCGCTGAACTTGATGCGCTCGGCGAAGGCGCCCAGGATGAGTGCAGGCGTGATTAAGGCGAACATGCACTGGAACATGACGAAAGTAAGCTCGGGGATGTTGCCGGTTGTGAGCGTATCGATCGTGATGCCCGAGAGGAACACTTTGTCAAATCCACCAATGAAGAAGCCGAGCGGATTACCGGAATCCATGAATCCGGTGCCGAACGCCCAGGAATAACCGAAGGCTATCCACAGGATACTGACGGCTCCCACGATGAACATGGTCTGCATAATGACGCTCAACATGTTCTTCTGGCGTACCAAACCGCCGTAGAACAGGGCAATACCCGGAATGCTCATGAGCAAAACGAGGATAGTTGCGGTAATCATCCATGCCGTATTGCCCGTATCGAGCACGGGGGCTGCGCTTTCGCATGCGGCTGAGGTTGCCTCTTGTGCATGGGCAGTGGCGGCAAACAAGCATAGCAAAACGGTGGTCATGAGGCATCGTGTGCTTGTGAGGTATGTAGCTAATTTCTTAATCATAGTGTTTCTTGTTTTTGAAAGGTAGTTGGAAAATGCGGTTTTATTTGCCGGATTCTGTTATAAGTCTCGCTGCTTGGGGCTATTTCTCCTGCTCGGCATTGTAGAGCGATATGTCGCCGCGTTCGCCGGTGCGAATGCGAATGGCGTCTTCCACCGGTATGACGAAGATGCGTCCGTCGCCGATTTCGCCGGTTTGTGCGCTTGACAGTATGGCCTGGACCGTCTTTTCTACATTTTTGTCGCGTACGACGATGGAGACGAGTATCCGCTCGATGGAACTTGTGTCGTAGACTACTCCGCGATAGATGCGTCCCTCGCGCGTTTTCCCTATCCCGCGTACGTCGTAATAGGAGAACCACTCGATATCGGCGGCTAATAAAGCGGCTTTTACATCCTCGAATCGGCTCCGGCGGATGATGGCTTCAATTTTCTTCATGATGGTCTTTTGTTTATATATTGTGAGTGTTTGTTGTTTGTTCGGCTGTTCTCTCTTGTTTTTACAGGCTCAGTCCGACTACGAAGTAGGCTCCTTCGGTTGCCGGATTCCAGATGGCTTTCCCGAAAAGGGGGAGTGAAAAGGTATTCGTAATCTTGATTTCTTTCGAAACTCCCAGGGCTACGTTCGAGACCTCAAAGCCTCTCGCTCCGTTTCGCTCGCCTTCGATGAAATTGTAGAAGCTCGTTTCCCAAGGTACGGCCCCGATTTCGGCAGTCCAGTCGAGCCCTCCCAGTTTGAAGGGGGCTGAAATCTCAAAATAGGAGGAATAAGCGCGGTCGCCATTCTTCTTTATTCCGTCGTTGCCTGCAAAATTCGTGTACCAGTTGAGGGCCAAGAAGCCAAAGTCATAGCCGATTTGCGCTTCGAATACGTGCTGCGTGTTCCGGGCGCCATAGTGAAAATAGCCGGCGCCCTGGTCAAACCAGTAATCCGTCACGGAAACGCTGAATCCCTTGAGGCTGTATCCTAAAGTCAGGTCGAACTCCCGGGCGTTTTCCTTGCTGAATTCGACCGAACCCCATCCGCTCAGCGACAAACCCTTATAGGCAATGGATGCGGCGGGCTGGATACTTGCATTTCCCAGGCTTTGACCGCGCCAAATGTATTGGCTCACGATGTCTGCTCCTACGTTTGCTTCCAGTTTGTCTTGTGCGACTGTCGAAAGAGGGAAGCTGATTGCGGTCATTGCCAGCAATGCTAATCTTTGTGTCTTCTTCTTGTCCATACGCTTTTCTCTTTTAGTTAGTGGTGGAACTTGGTGGTAGTTTTTCTTTTTATTTGTGCGTTATTTTGTTTTCATATTCCTGTTTTCGATTTCTTTTTGTCTTGTTTCTGATGCAAAAATATGGCTTTTTGATATTTCAAGGCTTATTCTTGGCAAAATATATGGCAGAAAAATTATTTGAGTTTCGTTTTGTTTTAATTATAGTCTGTATTGTATGAAAATGCTAATAAGAAGTCCTTAAATTGTTGCTAATTGATATATTTTATATTTGCCGTTATTTTTTGTTTGCTGCAGTTTTTTTCTTTTGGGGGCTGGCAGGGGTATAAAAAAAGCGGCTGCTTCAGCATTGAAGCAGCCGCATGTATGGGGTTAACCGGGCGGGCTTTCGGGTGGAGTCATATCCATTTCCGGATGCGTTGCATGGCTTCCAGGCAGTCGCTGCGCTGGCCGAATGCGGTCAGACGCACGTAGCCTTCTCCGCTTGGCCCGAAGCCTATTCCCGGGGTGCTTACGATGTTTACCTCGTAGAGCAGTTGGTCGAAGAATTTCCACGAGCTCATCTCTTTGGGGGCTTTCAGCCAAATGTAGGGAGCATTCTTGCCTCCGTACACATTGAACCCGGCTTTTTTCAGGCTGTCCCGCATGATGGACGCGTTCTCCATGTAGTAATCGATGGTTTCCTTCACTTGCCGTTGTCCTTCCGGCGTGTAGATGGCTGCTGCCCCCCGCTGGCTGATGTAGCTTGTGCCGTTGAATTTGCTGCACTGCCGGCGGTTCCACAGAGGGTTGAGCGCAATCCGGTCGCCGTCGATAGTGGCGGCTGTCACTTCCTTAGGCACTACGATGTATCCGCAGCGTATGCCTGTGAAACCGGCTGTCTTCGAAAAGCTGCGCAACTCGATGGCTACTTTCTTCGCGCCTCTGATTTCGTAGATGGAGTGGGGGATGTGAGGTTCGCGGATATAGGCTTCGTAGGCGGCGTCGAATATGATGAGTGTGTCATTGGCAAGGGCGTAGTCCACCCATTGCTTCAGTTGTTCGTGGGTGAGGGCCGTTCCGGTGGGATTGTTGGGGTAGCACAGGTAAATGATGTCGATGCGGTGGGAGGGGATGGCGGGGATAAAGTTGTTTTCCGCCGTGCAGGGGAGGTAAGTCACGTTGCTCCATGCGCCGTTCTCACTCAGTACTCCGGAGCGTCCGCACAGGATATTGCTGTCTACGTAGACGGGATATACCGGGTCGGTAATGCCCATGCTGTTATCCCAGCGGAGGAGTTCGCCAATGTTGCCGGTGTCGCTTTTCGCGCCATCGTTGATAAATATTTCGGATGCGGTCAGGCTGATGCCTCGCGGCGCATAGTCGTGCTTAATGATGGCCTCTATCAGGAAGTCGTACCCTTGTTCGGGGCCGTAGCCGTGGAAGGTGTCGGCCTTTGCCTGCTCGTCGACGGCGCGGTGCATGGCTTCGATGCAGACGGGGGGCAGGGGGCGCGTCACGTCGCCTATGCCCAGGTTGATGAGGCGCTCCTTGGGGTGGGTGACTTTGAACGCCTTGATTTTTTTAGCGATGTCGGTGAATAAGTAGCTCTCGGGTAGCTTCAGGAAATGTTCGTTTACTAATGCCATAAGTCTCGCTGTGTTTGGGTAGCATCTGCCTTTATGATAATAAAACTAACTGAAGCAAAATTTATTGCCTGCATGAGGGGCAACTTCTGTTTCTTTTTGCTGTAAAAAAGCGGCAGCGGAGAGGCTTGTTGCCTTTTCCGCTGCCGCAATGGTCGAAAAGCTATGGCACTTTTCTTTATTTTCCTTGCATGTTTTCCTTATTTCCCTTGCAGGTATTTGTCGATGGCCTCTGCGCTTTTGCGTCCGGAGGCTATGCACCGCACTACGAGGCTTGCGCCGCTTGCTGCGTCGCCTGCTACGAAGGCGTTTTCCGGCATGGCCGGGAGTTCGGGTTTGAGGAAGCCCATGGCCAGGAGTACCAGGTCGGTCTCGATGATTTCTTTCCGCCCGGTGGGTTTCATCAGGGGGCGTCCGCCTTGAGGATTGTCTACCCATTCCACTTCTTCTACCTCTACGCCGCATACGTGCCCGTCTTTTCCCAGGAAGCGGTTCGACGACAGGCTCCAGCGGCGGGTGCATCCTTCTTCGTGGCTGCTGCTTGTCTTCAATACGACGGGCCATTGGGGCCAGGGCGTGGCCGGATTGTAGCCTACGGGCGGCTGGGGCATGATTTCGATTTGCGTCACGCTCAGTGCCCCCTGGCGGTTGCTCGTGCCGATGCAGTCGCTTCCGGTGTCGCCGCCGCCGATTACCAGGACATGTTTGCCCTTGGCGTTGACAAGCTCTTCCCGCGCAAAGGTCTGTCCGGCCAGTATCCGGTTTTGTTGGGCAAGCATCTCCATGGCGAAGTGAATGCCGCTGAGTTCGCGCCCGGGTATCGGCAGGTCGCGGGCCTGGGGAGTGCCGGTGCAGACGCAGTAGGCGTCGAATCCTTCGGGCAGTTGGGTGAGGTCTATTTCGGCATTGGTCTTGAAGGTAATGCCTTCGGCTTCCATGATGCGGATTCGACGGTCGATGATGGGTTTGTGTAGCTTGAAGTTGGGAATGC
This sequence comes from Bacteroidaceae bacterium, assembly GCA_050946375.1. Lineage (GTDB taxonomy): Bacteria > Bacteroidota > Bacteroidia > Bacteroidales > Bacteroidaceae > UBA1794. The sequence continues at coordinate 123,104 of JBMNUT010000003.1, forward strand.
CGAAGCGTAGCAGTCCTCCGAGGTATTCGAGTTTTTCGAATACGGTAGTCTCATATCCCCGTCGGTTCAGCCCGTTGGCGGCAGCCAGCCCCGCGGGTCCCGAACCGATGACGGCCACTTTCTTCCCGTTGCGCTTGTATTGCCTGGGTTGTACGTATCCTTCGCGGAATGCGGCTTCTATGATGGCCGCTTCGTTCTCGCGAATCGTGACGGGGGCGTCCATGCTGAGTTTCAGTACGCAGCTCTTTTCGCAGAGTGCCGGGCAGATGCGTCCGGTAAATTCGGGGAAATCGTTTGTCTGCGTCAGTATTTGGTAGGCTTCTTCCCATTTTCCTTTGAAAAGTGCGTCTTGAAATTCCGGTGGGCGGTTGCCCAGCGGGCAGGCCCAGTGGCAGAAAGGTACTCCGCAGTCCATGCATCGCGAGGCTTGCAGCTTGCGTTCGCTCGTATTCAGCGTCTGTTCCACTTCGCCGAAGTCGGCTATTCGGTCGTGGACGGGTCGGTATCCGGCTTCTTGCCTGGGTATGGTTAAGAATGCTTTAGGGTTTCCCATATTATATAATAAGGTGTTTTTGTATTGACATTGGGGTTAATAATCTCGTTGTACTTCGGCAATTTTCTCCTGGAGCTTGCGCATTTGCTCTTCGGCCAATACTTTTTTGTATTCGATAGGGGTCACTTGTATGAATTCTTCTACGTAATGTCCCCAGTTGTCGAGCATCTTGCGTGCCAGTTCGGAGCCGGTATATAGGTAGTGTTGCCGGATTAGTTCGTGCAGCTCCTTGCGTGCGGCGGCGTCTTCCAGCAGGGAAAGTTCTACCATGTCCATGTTGCAGAAATAGTCGAAGTTGTGGTTTTTGTCCCACACGTAGGCCAAACCTCCGCTCATGCCTGCCGCGAAGTTGCGTCCGGTCTCGCCCAATACGACTACGCGTCCGCCGGTCATGTATTCGCAGCAGTGGTCGCCCACGCCTTCCACTACGGCCGTTGCGCCGGAGTTGCGCACGGCAAAGCGCTCGCCGGCACGTCCGTTGATGTAGACTTCTCCGCTGGTGGCGCCGTAGAGCAGGGTGTTTCCGGCAATCGTGTTGCTCTCGGCGGGAAATCCGCTGCGGGCGTATGGCCGTACCGAGATTCTTCCGCCGCTGAGTCCCTTGCCTAAGTAATCATTGGTCTCGCCTTCCAGCTGGAAGCTGATGCCGTGCGCCAGGAAGGCACCGAAGCTCTGTCCGGCTGCGCCCTTGAATTTCACCTGGATGGTCTGCTCCGGCAGTCCTTCCTGCCCGTATCGTGCTGCAACTGCCCCCGATGTCATGGCGCCCACGGAGCGGTCTGTGTTGGAAATGCGGTACTCGAGCGATACTTCCTTGCCGCTATTCAGGGCTTCCTGGGCGGCTGCGAGGATTTTCGTATCCAGCACTTCGCCGATTTCGTGGCTTGGGTGGGTGGTGTAGTGCAGGGCGGATTCGCTGTCGACCTTGTGCAAAATGTGGCTGAAGTCGAGCAATCCGGCTTTTTCCTTGGGGGAGGCGGGCATTATCTCGATGAGATCGGTCCGTCCCACGATGTCTTCCAGCCGGGTGAAGCCCATCTCGGCCAGATATTCGCGTACCTCTTGGGCCAGGAACTGGAAGTAATTGACGATATACTCATAGTGTCCTCTGAAATGCTCGCGCAACTTCGGGTCTTGGGTTGCAACGCCCACGGGGCAGGTGTTGGCGTGGCATTTGCGCATCATGACGCAGCCGAGCACGATGAGTGCGGCAGTTCCGAATGCAAACTCGTCGGCTCCGAGGAGAGCCATGCAGATCACGTCGCGGCCGGTCTTGAGCTGTCCGTCGGTTTGCAGGCGCACTTGTCCGCGAAGGTTGTTCAAAACCAGTGTCTGTTGCGCCTCGCTCAGCCCGATCTCGGGCGGAATTCCCGCATAGCGCATGGACGATGCGGGAGAGGCTCCCGTCCCTCCTTCAGCGCCTGAGATGACTATCAGATCTGCCTTTGCCTTTGCGACGCCGGCGGCAATGGTTCCGATTCCATTCTCTGCCACTAACTTGACGCTGATTTGCGCCTTCGGGTTGACATTCCTTAGGTCGAAGATGAGTTGTGCAAGGTCTTCGATGGAGTAGATATCGTGGTGCGGGGGAGGAGATATGAGGGAAATTCCCGGAATGGAGTGCCGTGTACGGGCAATCACTTCGTCTACCTTAAAGCCGGGCAGCTGCCCTCCTTCGCCGGGCTTGGCACCTTGGGCCACTTTGATTTGTATTTCTTCGGCGTTCACCAGGTATTCTGCCGTAACTCCGAAGCGTCCCGAAGCCACTTGCTTAGTCTTGCTGCACAAAGATATGCCCTTGTATGTCTCGTGGAAGCGGGCCGAATCTTCGCCTCCCTCGCCGGTATTGCTTCGCGTCCCCAGCTTATTCATCGCCAGTGCCATGGCTTCGTGTGCTTCTTTGCTGATGGCTCCGAAGGAAATGGCGCCGGTCACAAAATGTTTGACGATGTTTTCTACGGGTTCCACCTGCTCGATGGGAATAGGGCTTTTCTTGAATCGGAAGAAATCCCGTAGGAAAATGGGACTTTCCTTCTCATCTACCCGGGCTGTGAATTCCTTGAATTTGCTGTAACTGCCCAGTCGGGTGGCCAGTTGGAGCGTGCTTATGGTTTCAGGGTTCCAGGCATGTTTCTCTCCGTCCTTGCGGTATGAGTACTGACCTATGTAGGGAAGCAGCTCATCTACCTCGTCGGGCGTGTAGCCGGCATCGTGGAATGTCGTATAATCGCGGGCGATTTCTTCCAGACGTATGCCGCCAATCGAAGAATACGGGGTGCCGAAGTATTTTTCCAGCAGCTCTTTGCTTATGCCGACGGCCTCGAATATCTTGGCGCCGCGGTAGGAGCGGATGGTACTGATGCCCATTTTGCTCATGACCTTATAGAGTCCTTTGCAAAGGGCCTTGATGTAATTCTTTTCCGCAGTCTCGTAATTGAGTTGAATGTTTCCCTTCTTCACCAAATCGTCTAGTATTGCGAATGCCATGTACGGGTTGATTGCGCTGGCGCCGTAGCCCAAAAGCAGGGCGGCATGCATGACTTCGCGTATTTCCCCGCTTTCCACAATCAGGGCCGTCTGCACTCGTTTCTGTTTGGCTATCAGGTGGTGGTGAATGGCGCTTACGGCCAGCAGCGAAGGTATGGCGGCGTGTTCCGCATCGATGGCGCGGTCGGAAAGAATGATGTAGTTCGCTCCTTCGGAGACGGCGTCTTCTGCTTCCTTACACAGGTTGTCGAGCGCTTTTTGCAAGCCGCTTGTTCCTTCGGCCACCTTGAATAATATCGCCAGCTTTACCGTTTTGAATCCCTTGTAGCGTATGTTGCAGAGGATATCCAGTTGGGTATTGGTCAGAATCGGGTGCGGGAGGCGTACCATCTTGCAGTGGCTTTCGTCGGGCAGGAGGATGTTGTTGCCCACTGCGCCGATGTATTCGGTAAGCGACATGACCAATTCTTCCCGAATCGGGTCGATGGGCGGGTTGGTCACCTGGGCAAATTGCTGACGGAAGTAGTTGAACAGCAGCTGAGGCCTTTCGGAGAGTACGGCCAGCGGCGTGTCGTTACCCATAGAGGCAGTAGGCTCCGAGCCGCTTGTGCACATGGGAGTGATGGTCCGTTCCACATCTTCCCGCGTAAAACCGAAGGCACGCAGCTTGCGACCGTAGTCGCTGATGGTGTTTTCCACCTTGCGTCCGCTTTTCAAGGCATTCAGTTCGATGCGGTTGGCCGAGAGCCATTGATGGTAAGGCTTGGCCGACGCCAGCTGTTCCTTTATCTCTTTGTCGTAATAGATGCGCCCCTCCTGCGTATCGACCAGGAGTATTTTTCCCGGCTGCAGACGGCCTTTCTCCTTGATATTCTCCGGCTTGATGTCTATAACGCCTGCTTCGCTGGCCACTACCATCATGTCGTCTTTGGTTATCAGGTAGCGTGCCGGGCGCAAACCGTTGCGGTCGAGCATGCCTCCCGCGTAGCGTCCGTCGCTGAAGAGCAGGGCGGCCGGTCCGTCCCAAGGCTCCATCAGGATGGAGTGGTACTCGTAAAACGCTTTAAGTTCCTCGCTTATCGGGTTTTTGTCGTTGAACGATTCGGGAATCAGCATGGACATGGCGTGCGGAAGTGCAAGGCCCGACATGACAAAGAACTCCAAAACGTTGTCGAGCGAGGCACTATCGCTCATATCAGGCTGCAAAATGGGATGAATATCCTTTACGTTGCCCAAAAGCGGGGTCGAAAGCACGCTTTCCCTTGCTTCCATCCATCCGCGGTTGCCGCGTATGGTGTTGATCTCGCCGTTGTGTGCGAGCAAGCGGAAGGGCTGTGCCAGACTCCAGGTAGGGAATGTGTTGGTACTGAAGCGTGAATGCACGATGGCCAGTCCGCTGGTGAGATAAGGCTGCTGCAGGTCGAGGAAATAGGCGCGCAGCTGCTCGGACGAAAGCAGGCCCTTATAGATGATGATTTTGCTCGAAAGCGAGACGATGTAGAAGTCTTTGTTCGTAACGCGCTTCTCGATTTTCTTGCGGATGAGGTAGAGCGAGCGCTCCAGGTTGTCGGTTTCTCCTTTTCCGCTGATGAACAGTTGCTTGATGTCCGGCTCACTTTCCTGTGCGCTTGCTCCTATTATGGAAGAGTCTACGGGGACGGAGCGCAAATGCGTCAGCAGAAGTCCCTCGCGTTCTACTTCTTCTATGATAATCTTGAGTATCTCGGCCTGTTCGCCCTTGTCTTTGGGGAGAAACACAAGCCCCGTTCCGTATTTCCCTTTCTCCGGAACGGGAATTCCCTGCAGGAGAATGAACTCATGGGGTATCTGTATCATGATTCCGGCTCCGTCGCCGGTCTTGTTGTCGGCTCCTTCGGCTCCGCGGTGCTTCATGTTTTCCAAAACGGTCAGCGCCGAATCGACTAATTCGTGGGACTTATTCCCATGAATATTGACCAGCATACCCACTCCGCATGCGTCGTGTTCGTTCGCTGCATCATAAAGGCCGGCATGGCGCGGCCACTCTTTTCTCATGACTTTGCTCCTCTCTTCGTTTAAAATGCAACCTTTCGTTCTCATATTCTTTTCTTTTGTTCTTATTTGCTGGTTGTATTGTGTCATTTTGATTGCAAAATTACATATTTACTTTCCTTATTTCGTCAAAAGTGCGGCACTTTCTGGAAAAGAAAATACATTTGTAGTTATTTTCGCTAACGATTTTATCTTTTAAAATGCGAATTTTTGCCCTATTGTAAGCATCTTTATGTAAAATGGTAATGAATTAAAAGATAGACCTGCCCGAAAATATTTTTGTTCCGCCTCTTCTCCGGTTGCCTGCCTTTGGGAGTTTTCTTTTTTCTCTCAATATGCAAACCGAAAAACATGCAGGGCTTCGGGCAAAAAGCGGCAAGGCTTTTCCTGAAATGGAGCAAGGCTTTTCTCAAAAAGGGGCAGTACTTTTCTTTTTTTCCTCCTGTCACCTTATTAAATAGTCCTGCGCAGAAAAATGAGTTTTTTTGCAGAATTTGTTTGGAACTTCAGGGGGAATGCCATACATTTGTCCCTCGAAATCGAAAATACAGAAGACAAATGATTCAGATGATGCATACATATTGGTGGCGCCGCTTACTACTCCGAGAGTCGTAAGGGGAGGTCGCTTTTGTGTATCCTATCATTTAATTGCGAGAAATACGAAAAGCCTTGCCGCACTTGCGACAAGGCTTTTTTGTTTGGCCTTGGGGCAAAGTGCGGAAACGGCAAAACTAAAACAGAAAAATATACGAATCAAACGATGAAAAAGAGCAATCAGCCGGATGAAAACGGCTACTACGGTGAATTTGGCGGAGCCTATGTTCCCGAAATCTTGTATGCTTGTGTCGAGAACCTGCGCCGCCGGTATCTCGAAATTCTGGAGAGCGAATCCTTCAAACGTGAGTATGATCGGCTGCTTCACGACTATGTCGGCCGTCCTTCCCCGCTCTATCTGGCCGAAAGACTCAGCGCAAAATACGGTTGCCGCATCTATCTGAAGCGCGAGGACCTCAACCATACGGGAGCGCACAAGATAAACAATACCATCGGGCAGATACTTCTGGCGCGCGCCATGGGCAAGAAGCGCATTATTGCCGAGACCGGAGCGGGACAACACGGAGTGGCAACGGCTACGGTATGCGCCCTGATGAATATGGAGTGTGTAGTCTATATGGGCAAAACCGATGTGGAACGCCAGCATATCAACGTGCAGAAGATGGAAATGCTCGGTGCCAAAGTCTGCCCGGTTACGAGTGGAAACATGACGCTCAAGGACGCGACGAACGAAGCCATCAGAGACTGGTGCTGCCATCCGGAGGATACTTTCTACATCATCGGCAGCACGGTGGGGCCGCATCCTTACCCCGATTTGGTAGCGCGCCTGCAGAGCGTGATATCCGAGGAAATCAAAAAACAGCTTCTGGCGCAGGAAGGCCGCGATTATCCGGACTATCTGATGGCTTGCGTAGGCGGCGGGAGCAACGCGGCAGGCACCATCTATCATTATATCGACGATGAACGGGTAAAAATCATATTGGCCGAAGCCGGCGGGTTGGGCATCGACTCCGGAAAGACTGCGGCCACCATTCACTGCGGACGCCTCGGCATTATCCACGGAAGCCGCACTTTGGTCATGCAGACGGAAGACGGTCAGATAACCGAGCCGTATTCCATTTCGGCCGGCCTCGACTATCCCGGCATCGGGCCGCTGCACGCTTGCCTGTCTGCCTCGCACCGAGCCAAGGTTTTCGCCATCAATGACGACGAAGCCATGCGGGCTGCCATGGAACTGACCCGCCTGGAGGGAATCATTCCCGCTATCGAGTCGGCCCATGCCCTTGGGGCGTTGCCGAAAATCTCATTCGCCCCTTCCGATGTAGTGGTGCTGACTGTCTCCGGGCGCGGCGATAAGGATATGGAAACCTTCATGCGCTGGATGGCGGAACACCCGGAGAAAAAGTAACAAACAACTGAATCATAAACGAAAAAGAAGATGAAGACATTCCAGTTTCAGGCAGTGAGCCGTCAGGTTTTGGGCGACCTTCATACGCTCGTCAGCCTCTACTTAAAAGTGAGAGACCTGTATCCGGAGTCCGTTTTATTGGAGAGTTCCGACTTTCACTCCTCGGAAAATTCGGTTTCCTACATAGGCATTTGTCCGTTGGCCTCGTTCGGTGTGAACAGCGGATGCTGCACCTTGAAGTATCCGGACCGCACGGAAGAGAAAATACCGGTGCATGACGGGACCGACATAAGCCATGCGCTGATGCAGTTCCTGGGCACGTTGAAGGTGGAAGGTGCAGGTGCGAAGTCGTGCGGCCTGTTCGGTTACACGTCTTTCAACGCAGTCCGCTATTTCGAGCACATAGAGATTAAGGATACGCATGCGGATGAAAACGATGCGCCCGAGATGCTTTATACATTTTATAAGTATATTCTCATGCTCGACCACTTCAAGAATACGCTTACTCTTATCGAGCTTCTGGCCGAAGGCGAGGACAGTCAGATCGAAAACCTGCTCACCATTTTGGGAAATACCAATTTCCCTTGCTACAATTTCCGGCAGGTAGGCGAAGAAACCTCCAACGTGACCGACGAAGAGTATATGGACTATGTGCGCGAGGGCATACGCCATTGTCAGCGGGGCGATGTCTTCCAGATAGTTCTCTCGCGTCGTTTTATACAGAAGTACGAGGGAGACGACTTCAAGGTATATCGCGCCTTGCGAAGCATCAATCCCTCTCCCTATTTGTTCTACTTCGATTTCGGCGGGTTCCGCATCTTTGGCTCTTCGCCCGAGACGCATTGCAAAATCGAGGGCGGGCGCGCCTGCATCGACCCCATAGCCGGCACCTACCGGCGTACGGGAAATGAAGAAGAGGACCGCAAGGCGGCCGAAAGACTGCTGCGCGATCCGAAAGAGAATGCGGAGCATACGATGTTGGTCGACCTTGCCCGCAACGATTTAAGCCGTAATTGCGAGCAGGTGCACGTAGACTTTTATAAAGAGCCCCAGTTCTATAGCCACGTCATCCATCTGGTTTCGCGCGTAAGCGGCAAGCTGAAGGAAAACGGCGCCAATCCTGTTCAGGTATTCACCGACACTTTCCCGGCAGGCACTCTGTCCGGCGCGCCAAAGGTGCGGGCCATGCAGTTAATCAGCGAGATTGAAAATGTAAGTCGTGGGGCGTATGGCGGCTGTATCGGCTTCATCGGGCTGGACGGAAGCCTTAATCAGGCGATAACCATACGCAGTTTTGTCAGCCGGAACGGCGAACTGTGGTATCAGGCTGGCGCCGGAATCGTAGCCAAGAGCCGCCCGGAAGACGAACTGCAGGAGGTAAACAACAAACTTGGGGCACTGAAGCGCGCCATCGAGGTGGCTGCCCAACTGAAGAATTAGGACTCACGGAATAAACTCTACGAACTATGGGAAAAATATTGCTGTTCGATAATTACGACTCATTTACTTATAATCTTTTTCATGCAGTGAACGAGCTGGGATACCACGACATCGACGTGCGTCGCAACGACCGCATTTCGCTGGAGGAGGTAGCGCAGTACGACAAAATACTGCTTTCTCCCGGCCCGGGCATCCCGCAAGAATCCGGAATCCTGCTCCCCTTGATTCGCCGTTATGCGGCGGAGAAGAACATCTTGGGCGTGTGCCTGGGCGAGCAGGCCATAGGCGAAGCCTTCGGGGCGCGGCTGGAAAATCTGGAAAACGTGTACCACGGCGTGCAGACCCCCATACGTGTGGTGGCGGACGACCTCCTGTTTCGAGGCATGGAGTCGCCGTTTCTGGCCGGGCGCTATCATTCGTGGGTCGTTTCCCGCGAGGGATTTCCCGAAGAACTGGAAGTGACGGCCGAAGACGAGGACGGACAAATCATGGCTTTGCGCCATCGTTCTTACCGCGTGCGCGGCATCCAGTTTCATCCGGAGTCGGTACTTACGCCGCAGGGCATGCTGATAATCCGCAACTGCCTGGAGAGCGAATGAGCATCTCTTCCGGCACAAGAGACAAAAGGCAGCGCGCAGGCTGGCAGATTCACTTGCGGCTTCCGGCAATTTCCCTTGCATGTTTTTCGAAAAAGCCTTGCCACTTTTTCCGATTTCCCTTGCATCGGTTTCCCGGCCGCTCCTGCGCTTCCGGATTTTAGTCCGGAGATTTCAATCGAAAACTAATTCTAAACAAAGACAAAAGATGAAAGACATTCTCTATAAACTGTTCGACCATCAGTATTTAGGCCGCAGCGAAGCATGTAAAATATTGCAGGACATTGCTTCCGGCCTGTACAGCAATGAGCAAGTAGCCTCCCTGATTACCGTGTTCCTCATGCGCAGCATTACGGTGGAAGAGCTGCTCGGTTTTCGCGAAGCCCTGCTGGAAATGAGGGTTCCGGTGCAGTTGAACGAATATAAACCTATCGACATTGTTGGGACGGGCGGCGACGGAAAGAATACGTTCAACATCTCCACTTGCGCCTGTTTCGTAGTGGCTGCGGTCGGATATCCCGTGGTAAAGCACGGCAACTACGGTGCCACCTCGGTGAGCGGCGCGAGCAACGTCATGGAGCAACACGGAGTGAAGTTCACCAGGGACGAGTCCGTTTTGCGGCGGAGCATCGAGAAAACCCACATAGCCTATCTGCATGCGCCCCTGTTCAGCCCCGCCCTGAAGGCCGTGGCCCCCATCCGTAAGGCGCTGGCGGTGCGCACTTTCTTCAATATACTCGGGCCGTTGGTCAATCCCGTCCTGCCGGCCTATCAGTTGCTGGGCGTCTACAATCTGCCGTTGCTGCGCCTTTACAGCTATACCTATCAGGAGAGCGGCACGCAGTATGCCGTGGTGCACAGTCTGGACGGCTACGACGAGATTTCGCTTACCTCGACTTTCAAGGTGGTCAATACCCGCAATGAGAAAGTCTATACGCCTGAGATGATAGGCTTTGCCCGTTGCCGGGAAGAGGAGCTGTACGGAGGCGACACGCCCGAGGAGGCTGCGGCCATTTTCGACCGTGTTCTCGACGGGACTGCCCTGGAGGCGCAGAAAAACGTGGTCATCGCCAATGCAGCCTTTGCCATACAAACCATCTGTCCGCACAAGCCGATTGAGGATTGCCTGGCAGAGGCCCGCGAAGCGCTGGAGAGCGGACGGGCAAAAGAGACGCTGAAAAAATTTCTGGAACTGAACGCTTGACTTTAAGACTTATGGAAGATATTCTGACAACCATTGTGGCTCACAAACGTCGGGAGATAGCCGCGCAGAAAGAAGCGGTCGATGCGGCCGCCCTGGCTGAGGCATGCGATGCGGCTCCCGCGCCCCGCTCCATGCGGAAATCGCTGGAGCAATCCGCTTCGGGCATAATAGCAGAGTTCAAACGGCGCAGCCCTTCGAAAGGATGGATTAACCGCATGGCCGATCCGGCTCTTGTCGTTTCGTCTTACGAGCAGGCAGGAGCAGGCGCTTTGTCCATACTGACCGACGAAAAGTTCTTCGGCGGTTCGCTGGGCGATGTGCGGGCAGCCCGTCCGCTCACGGCATTGCCGATTTTGCGGAAGGACTTCGTCGTCGACGAATACCAGCTCCTTCAGGCACGTGCCGTAGGGGCGGATGCGGTGTTGCTCATAGCCGCCTGTCTGGAACTGCAGCAGTGCCGTCGTCTGGCCGCCCGTGCTCATGAACTGGGGCTGGAAGTGTTGCTGGAAATTCATCGGGAGGAAGAGCTGGAATACGTGACGCCCGAGATGGACATGGTGGGTATAAACAATCGGAATCTGGGCACTTTTGTAACCGATGTGCAAAACTCTTTCCGGCTGGCCGCGCGTCTGCGGGCCCGTGCCGAGGCCCTGGAGCGCGTGCCGCTGCTGGTGTCGGAGAGCGGACTGGCCGATGCGGCCACGGTGAACGCCTTGCGTCGTGACGGGTTTCGCGGTTTCCTCATCGGGGAGACTTTCATGAAAACCGAAAATCCCGGGCAGGCTCTGTCTCAGTTTGTTGCAGGGATTGAAGCATAAGGCTGCAGGACGATGGAAACGCTTCAGCTGAAAGTGTGCGGAATGCGCGAGGGCGAGAATATACGGCAGGTGGAGAACGGCCTGCTTGCGGCCTGTGCTTCCGGGCAGGGAGTGGCCGTCTCCCTCTGGATGGGCTTCATCTTTTTCCGGAAATCCCCGCGGTTTTTAGAAAAAAGTCCTGCATATTTGCCGGAAAAGATGCAGCGGATCGGTGTGTTTGTAGATGCCGGCAAAGAAGAAATAGCCGACAGAGTCCTGCATTACCGCTTGGATGCCGTACAGTTGCACGGGCATGAGTCGCCCGGTTTTTGCCGGGAAATACGCCATTATCTGCAGGAGCAGACAGGTATGCGCCCGCAGGTTTTTAAGGCATTCTCGCTGGCTTCGGCCGGAGACCTGCAGAATACGGCGGATTATGAGGGCTGTTGCGAGCGGTTTGTATTCGACGCGAAATGCGTGGGCTACGGTGGTTCGGGAAAACAGTTCGACTGGAGTATTCTCGAAGCCTATCGTGGGACGACGCCTTTCCTGCTGAGTGGCGGCATCGGGATGCACTGCCTGAGCGAATTGAAGCAGTTCAGCCATCCGCAACTTGCGGGCTACGACCTGAACAGCCGCTTCGAGACGGCGCCGGGGCTGAAAGACCCGCTGCGTTTGGAGCGCTTCGTGCGCGAACTGCTGCACGGGCGATATGAGAAAAGAATAAATCAATGAAAACTAAATGCATACAAAGAAATCATGAACCGAATAAATCAACTTTTTGAAACACCTAAGGAAAACTTGCTTTCCATTTACTTCTGTGCCGGCCATCCTACGCTGGAGAACACGATTCCCACGCTGAAAGCCCTGCAAAGCCATGGGGTCGACATGGTGGAAATCGGCATCCCGTTCAGCGACCCTATGGCCGACGGGCCGGTCATACAGTCGGCTGCCACGAAAGCCCTGCGCAACGGGATGAGCGTGCGTACACTTTTCCGCCAGCTCGTCGGCGTGCGCGAGGAGGGGATTACCATGCCGCTGATTTTGATGGGCTATTTGAATCCCATCATGCAGTACGGTTTCGAAAACTTTTGCCGCGACTGCCAAAAGTGCGGCATCGACGGGGTGATTGTGCCCGACTTGCCTTTTAAGGACTATCAGGAAACATACCGTCCGGTGGCGGATTCTTACGGAATAAGGGTTATTATGCTGATAACTCCCGAGACAAGCGAAGAAAGAATCCGTTTTATCGATGAAAACACGGACGGTTTTATCTATATGGTCTCGTCGGCGGCCACAACGGGCGCCCAAAAAGACTTTGAGGAGGCCAAGCTGGCTTACTTTCGCCGCGTCGCCGGGATGAAACTGCGTAATCCGCGCATGATAGGCTTTGGCATTTCCAACAAAGCGACTTTCTCTGCTGCCTGTGCTTACTCGCGTGGAGGAATCATCGGCAGCCGTTTTGTCACATTGCTGGAGCAGACAGGGGGCGATGCCGACCGCGCTATCGAAAAGTTGCTGGAGGATTTGTCGAAATGATAAGGGCCGTATTTTTCGATATAGACGGCACGCTGGTCAGTTTCCGCACTCATGAAGTTCCGCCTTCTGCACGTTACGCCATAAAGCGGCTGCGGGAAAAGGGAATCAAGGTGTTTATCGCCACAGGTCGCCACCTGATGGCGATAAACAACCTGGGCGATTTGGAATTTGACGGGTATGTCACGCTGAACGGGGGATTGTGTTATGCCGGAAAGGGTGAGACCACGGTCTATAAACACCCGATTCCTCACGAGGATGTAGGTGCATTCCTTAATTATATGGAGCAGCGCCCTTTGCCGTGTGTCTTTGTGCGGGAGCACGACATGTACCTCAATTTTTCCGACGAGCGGGTAGAAGAGGTGTTTCGCATGCTTAACTTTATCCGGGTTCCTATGGCGGATTTGCGGACGAAGGCCGATGAAGAGGTGATGCAGTTCATCGCCTTTTTCGGTAAGGAGAGCGAGGAAGAGCTCATGCGGTGCCTGCCTCATTGCCGGGCTACCCGATGGTTTCATACGTTTTCCGATATTGTCCCGTCTACGACCAGCAAGACGGTAGGCATCTATCGCTTGTGTGCGCATTACGGTATTGCGCCGGAGGAGATTATGGCATTTGGCGATGGCGGAAACGACATCGAGATGTTGCGCGACATGGCGTTGGGAGTTGCGATGGGGAATGCGGAAGAAGAGGTAAAAGAGGTAGCTGACTATGTGACATCTTCCGTAGATGATGATGGAGTGTATCGCGCACTCTGCCATTTTGGCTTGCTGGAAGATGACTTCCGCGGGCAGGAAAGGGGTCAGGACTCGAAATAGCCTTCCCGATAAAGCGGTCGGGTAAGTTCCCGGAAACGGGTACTGTATGCACCGTTTGCCTCATGGATTGAAAAGGTGTCGGTGCGGCAGATTTCCAAAGTGCGGGCGAATTCGAGGAGGACGCGGCGCGTGCCTTCGCCTGAAGACTTGGCAGAAACGACAGTTTGGCGGCAGGTGTAGAGTCGTTCGTCGAAGGCTTCGGCACGTACCGTAGGGGCATATTCTTCGGGTATGATAAGGGAGAATTTGCCTTCCGGAGCGAGTAAGCGCGCGACGCCTTGTATCAGTTCCCGGTACGTCAGTGTAGAATCGTGGCGCGCCTGTGTGCGTTGCGCATCGGGCGACAGCAGTGCTTGTGAAAAGTAGGGTGGGTTGGAGAGAATATAATCGTATTTTGGGAGGAAAATACTCTGTGACTCAATATTTTGAGAGAATACTCTGAAGTCTTCGTTGAGTAACTCAAGGCGTTCGGAATAAGGGGAATTTTTGAAGTTCAGTGCGGCATCTTTGGCAGCTTCGGGGTCTATTTCGATGGCGGTTATGCGGGCATTTGGATTTCGTTGTGCCGCAAACAAGGCGAGTATGCCGGTGCCGCTTCCGATGTCGAGCAGGCGATGTGCTCTTTCCAAGGCGCTCCATGCCCCGAGCAGAACGCTGTCTGTTCCGGCCTTCATGGCTGCGTGCGACTGGTACAGGGTGAAATTACGGAAGGCGAAATATTGCTTTGGCATAGGAATTGCAGGAATAGATTCACTTGTAGAGGTGGCAAAAGTAATCTTTTCCCTGTTTATTTGTGGCGGGGAGAAAGAAAAAGTGACAAAGAAAGCGTACCTTTGCAGGACCTTAATAATGAAATAGACAAGACCGAGGACTTTAAAGATGCAGAAATGGATGTTGAGTGACATGGAAGGCGGCACCGATGGAAGTTTTTCCTTGATTGCAGAGATAGAAGGTGGGGATGAGCAGGAAAATATTTCCTTTGATGACAGCTTGCCTGTACTCCCAATGCGAAACATGGTGATGTTCCCGGGCGTTGTTATGCCCGTTTCAGTAGGAAGGAGCAGTTCGTTGCGTGTGGTGAACGAGGCCAATCGGAAAAATTCGCTGATAGCTGTCGTTTGCCAGAAGAGCGCGGATACAGAAGAACCTGATTACGATGATTTACATCATATAGGTATTGCGGCGCGTGTGTTGCGTGTGCTGGAGATGCCGGACCGCACTACGACCGTCATATTGCAAGGCTTGCAGCGTTTGCACCTGAAGAATTTGCTGCAGGTGTTCCCCACTTTGCGGGGAAACGTGGAGGCGATACCCGAGAAGATGCCTAAGGAGGGCGACCGGAAGTTCGATGCCATAGTGGATTCATGCCGGGATTTGGCTATCCAGTACATCAAGTCTTCCGAAATGATTCATCCGGAGTCTGTTTTTGCGATTCGTAATATCCGGAACGGGCGGGGGATGATCAACTTCTTATGTGCCAACCTGCCGCTGAAGAAGGATGAGAAAATGCAGCTTCTGGAGCTGGATTCGGTGAAAGACCGCGCTTATAAGCTGCTGGAGATGCTGAGCCGTGAGGTACAACTGGCCGAGATTAAGATGAATATCCAGGCCCGTGCGCGGGAAGACATAGACCAACAGCAGCGGGAATACTTCCTTCAGCAGCAAATCAAGACCATTCAGGATGAATTGGGCACGGGTGCGGAACAGGATGCTGAGGAGTTCCGGGCAAAAGCCGAGAAGAAGAAGTGGAACGACGACGTGAAAAAGTATTTTTTGAAGGAAGTCGACCGCTTGGACCGCCTGCATCCCCAATCGCCGGATTACAGCACTCAGTACAATTATCTCCAGACAATGATCGAATTGCCATGGGGCGAATACACGAAAGACAATTATAATCTGAAGAATGCCGAGCGTGTATTGAATCGCGACCATTACGGTTTGGAGAAAGTGAAGGAGCGCATTTTGGAACATCTGGCAGTGATGCAGTTGAAAAACGGTGATCTGAAAGCTCCTATCATTTGCCTTTACGGCCCTCCGGGCGTAGGAAAAACCTCGTTGGGCAAGTCGATTGCCGATGCGCTGAAGCGGAAATACATCAGAATCTCGCTGGGTGGCGTGCATGACGAGTCGGAAATCCGCGGACACCGCAGAACTTATATCGGAGCGATGCCGGGCCGTATTATAAAAGGTATGAACAAGGCCGGAAGTTCCAACCCGGTTTTCATTCTGGACGAGATTGATAAGCTGAATCAGGGCAACCAGGGCGATCCGTCGTCTGCCTTGTTGGAGGTATTGGACCCGGAGCAAAACAATGCGTTCCATGATAATTATCTCGACGTCGATTACGATTTGTCGAAAGTGATGTTCATCGCTACGGCAAACAGCCTGTCCACGATTCCGCAACCGTTGCTGGACCGGATGGAGCTGATAGAGGTGAGCGGCTATATCACGGAAGAGAAAATCGAAATCGCCCGTAATTATCTTGTGCCCAAGGAGCTGGAAGCTAACGGATTCAAGCCTAAAGAAATAAAATTCGGCAAGCCGGTTCTGGAAAAGATAATCGAATCGTACACACGGGAGAGCGGCGTGCGCCAGTTGGAGAAGGTCATTTCCAAAGTGCTCCGCAAGATTGCGTTCTTTTATGCCCGCGACGGGGTGAATGAATACCCGGAAGTGCGCATTAGCGACCTTGAAAAATTCTTAGGACCGGAGAAGTTTACGCGTGACCGCTACCAAGGCAACGATTACGCCGGCGTGGTTACCGGATTGGCTTGGACCCCTGTGGGAGGAGAAATCCTGTTTGTGGAAACAAGCCTGAGCCCTGCTCCTGCGAAGGCCGGCGGAAAACTGACTTTGACAGGGCAATTGGGCGACGTGATGAAAGAGTCGGCAGTTTTGGCCATGGAGTATATCAAAGCGCACGCAGAGCATTTCCATATTGATAGCCGCGTTTTCGAATACTGGAATATACATATCCACGTTCCGGAGGGTGCAATTCCAAAAGACGGCCCCTCGGCCGGAATAACGATGGTGACTTCTCTGATTTCCGCCTTTACTCAGCAGAAAGTGAAGAAGAATCTGGCCATGACAGGCGAGATTACCCTGCGGGGCAAGGTGCTTCCGGTAGGCGGCATCAAGGAGAAAATTCTGGCAGCCAAGCGCGCAGGTATCAAGGAACTGATACTGTGTGAGGAAAACAAGAAGGATATCGACGAAATCCAGGCAATCTACTTGAAAGGGCTCACCTTCCATTATGTAAACGACATAAAGGAAGTGATTCGTGAAGCCCTGACCGATGAGAAAGTAGCGGAGCCGGTCGATTTGATAGCCCCGATAAAAGCTGCTGAAGAACAACAGAAAGGTAAATAGTACGACAGTGCTTTTCCCGAAAAGGAGCATGGGTTTTTCTTATTCCATGCGTCACTTTTCGGGAAAAGCATTGCTGCAAAATAAAGCAAAACGAAGAGGATGACATTTGAACTGATTGCTACCGACAGCGCCAGCCAAGCCCGTGCCGGGATATTGCAAACCGGGCACGGCCCGATAGAAACGCCGATTTTCATGCCGGTAGGGACGGTGGGAGCGGTGAAGGCCGTGCAGGTTTCCGAACTCATGGAAGACATAGAGGCGCAAATCATATTGGGAAATACCTATCACCTCTATCTGCGTCCGGGTACCGACGTGCTGGAGAAAGCCGGCGGGCTGCATAAGTTCAATTCTTTTTCGCGCCCGATGCTTACCGACAGCGGAGGCTTTCAAGTGTTTTCCCTGACGGATATCCGGAAAATACGGGAAGAAGGAGTGGAATTCCGCTCGCATATCGACGGCAGCAAGCACTTCTTTACGCCCGAACGGGTAATGGACATCGAGCGCAGTATCGGAGCGGATATCATCATGGCCTTCGACGAGTGCCCGCCGGGGACGAGCGATTATCAGTATGCCCGCCGTTCGCTCGACCTGACGATGAACTGGCTGGACCGTTGCATCGCCCGTTTTAATGCGACCGAGCCGAAGTATGGCTATGAGCAGGCCCTGTTCCCCATAGTTCAGGGCTGTGTCTATCCCGATTTAAGGCGTGAAGCGGCGGAGCGGGTGGCGGAAAAGGACGCGCCGGGCAACGCCATCGGCGGACTTGCCGTAGGGGAGCCCACCGAGAAAATGTATGAGATGATTGAAGTTGTGAATGAGATTCTTCCCCGTTCCAAGCCCCGTTATCTGATGGGAGTCGGTACGCCGGTCAATCTGCTGGAAGCGATTGAGCGCGGAGTGGATATGTTCGATTGCGTAATGCCTACGCGGAACGGCCGGAACGGCATGCTCTTCACCAAACAGGGCATTATGAACATGAAGAACAAGAAGTGGGAATACGATTTTTCGCCGATTGAAGAAGACGGCGCATCGCGTGTGGACCGTTTGTACACCAAGGCCTATTTGCGTCATCTGTTCCATGCCCGTGAGATTCTGGCCATGCAGATTGCCTCCGTCCATAACCTGGCTTTTTACCTGTGGCTGGTGAAAGAAGCCCGTCGCCACATCATTCAGGGAGATTTTGCTTCATGGAAACGGGAAATGGTTGTAATTTTGGACCGGAGACTATAAATCCAATAATGTTAGAAGCATGAGTTTCCCGCGGTTTATATCAAAGGCATTCGGTTGTTTGTGTCGCCCTTTTCAGCGGAAGGGCAGGAAGATTGTCGCCGAAAAGGCGGAAGAAGCGGCGGTGCAGCAAGCGCCTCTTCCCGCAGAGAAGGCAGCTTCTCCCCGCCGGGAGAAGCGCAAATTGAGGGAATTCTTCCATCTGAAACGGCTGGATACCTATCTCATCAAGAAATTTATCGTATCCTATTTCTTTTCCATCGCCCTGATTATTACGATTGTCGTAGTCTTCGACATCAATGAGAAGATAGACAATTTCATGGATCACGATGCCCCCCTCGATAAAATCATAACGCAATATTACGTAAACTATATCCCTTACATCGTGAACATGTTCAGTCCTCTGTTCGTGTTCATCTCCGTTATATTTTTCACTTCCAACCTGGCCGACAATTCGGAAATCATTGCGATGCAATCCTGCGGCATGAGCTTCAACCGGCTTATGCGTCCTTATTTCATCTCAGCCGCTTTTATCGCTTTGCTCAACTTCGCTTTGAGCACGTACTTCATCCCTCAGGGAAACAAGAAGCGCATTGACTTCGAAGACCAGTATGTAAAGAAGAAAAAGTCGGAGTTTGTGACCAATATCCAGCTTGAAGTCGACGAAGGCGTCGTGGCTTACATCGAGCGCTACGAGAGCGGTCGCGAAACGGGGTACAACTTTTCGTTGGACAAGTTCGACGGCAAGCAATTAGTGTCGCGCCTTACGGCCACTTCCATCAAGTACGACGACGAAAAAGAGAATCTTTGGCACATCCGCGACTATACTTTGCGCAATCTCCACCGGGGCGAGGAAAAAATGACGCGGGGCGTGGTGATGGACAGCATCATCGATATGTCGCCCGAAGACTTCTTTTTGCTCAAAGGCCAGCAGGAAACGATGACCAGCCCGCAACTTCTGCAATATATCGAGAAGCAAACGCAGCGGGGAGTGGGGAATCTGAAAGTTTTCGAAATCGAATACCACAAGCGCATTGCCGCTTCGTTCGCTTCCTTCATCCTGACGCTCATCGGACTCTCCCTCTCTTCGCGAAAGATAAAAGGCGGAATGGGAATGAACCTGGGAATCGGTCTGGCATTGAGCTTCAGCTATATCCTGTTTCAGAGCCTCTCGGCTACCTTTTCGGCCAGTGGAAGCATGCCTTCCTGGCTGGCCGTATGGCTGCCTAACATCGTCTTTTCCTTCATCGCCCTGTACCTTTATATTTATAAGGCGCCGCGATAGACCAAAAACGCATTCACCAAAAACCTTAACTTATGAATAATACCACTTCCGAAACCGAACTTATCCTGATCCGGATTACGGGAATCGACCGTCCGGGCCTGACCGCTTCCGTAAGCAGCATCCTCGCCCGTTTCCATGTCGATGTGTTAGACATCGGCCAGTCCGACATTCACAACACGTTATGCCTGGGCATTCTCATCCGGGTCGGCTCCGACGAATCCGGAACCATACTGAAAGAACTCCTTTTCAAGGCCACCGAGCTGCGCGTGACGGTCAACTTCGAGCCCGTAGCGGTACCCGATTACGAAAAATGGGTCTCCATGCAGGGCAAGAACCGCTACATCCTTACCCTGCTGGCGCGTAAGATAACCGCCAAGCAGATTGCCGCCGTCACTTCCATCATTGCCGACCAGCATCTCAACATCGACGCCATCAAGCGCCTGACCGGCCGTCTTCCCCTGAATAAGGAAGAGGCCAAGAGCCGCGCCTGCATCGAGTTCTCCCTGCGCGGAACGCCGCGCAACCGCGAAGAGCTGAACGCCCGCCTGATGGAGCTTGCCCAGAATATGGGCGTCGACTACTCGCTCCAGATAGACAACATGTACCGCCGCATGCGCCGCCTCATCTGTTTCGATATGGACTCTACCCTGATCGAGACCGAAGTCATCGACGAACTGGCCAAACGGGCCGGCGTCGGCGAGCAAGTGGCAGCCATCACCGAGCGAGCCATGCGCGGAGAAATCGATTTCGTCGAGAGTTTCACCGAAAGGGTAAAGCTCCTCAAGGGACTCGATGTGAGTGTCATGAAAGAGATCGCCGAATCGTTGCCCATCACCGAAGGCGTCGACCGATTGATGTACGTCCTGAAGCATTACGGCTATAAGATAGCCATCCTTTCCGGCGGCTTCACCTACTTCGGGCACTATCTGGCCGACAAATACGGCATCGACTATGTCTACGCCAACGAGCTGGAAGTGGAAAACGGAAAGCTCACCGGCCGCTACGTCGGCGAGATTGTCGACGGACGGCGCAAGGCCGAACTGCTGCGCCTGATAGCCCAGGTGGAGAAAGTGGACATAGCCCAGACCATAGCCGTAGGCGACGGTGCCAACGACCTGCCCATGCTCGGAGTGGCCGGACTGGGCATTGCCTTCCATGCCAAGCCGAAAGTCGTGGCCAACGCCCGGCAAAGCATCAACACGATAGGCCTCGACGGCGTGCTCTACTTCCTCGGTTTCAAAGATTCCTATCTGGAAGACAAAGGCCGCTTGTAGTCCCTTACTGAAAAATAGCGGAACCAGTTCAGTCACCGGGCGGGGAGAACCATTCTCCCCGCCCGGTGTTTTTTTATGGAGTGCCGCAACCGCATCGCAGCGGTGTCTCGACTTTTTCGAAAAAGTCCCGCAACCGTATCGTAAAAGTGCCGTAGCCATGGCGGAAAAGTGCCGCAACTTCGGCGCGGGAGCGCTGTCCTTTTTTTCGCATTTTCTCGTCTATGCTACCGGAAAGTGAGCCTGGCTGCGGGAAAAGTTACACTTCGTAGCAAAAAAAACCGTTCTTTTTTTGTTTTATCGAAAAAGGCCGTATATTTGCAAGTAAATCATTAACAAGAAAATACTCATCGTCTTAAAATTACAAGCGATATGAAAAAGAATAAAATCGTAGCCGTTTCCGCCATCCTGGCCGGCTGTATGTTCATGAGTTCCTGCATCGGTTCTCATGCTTTGTTCAACAAAGTTTCAGATTGGAACCAGAGTGTGAGCAACAAATGGGTCAACGAAATCCTCTATTTTGCCATGTGGTGCGTTCCCGTGTATGAAATCTCCCTGCTGGCCGACATGTGGATTTTCAACACTATCGAGTTCTGGTCGGGCAGCAACCCCATCGCTGCCGGCACGGTGAAGCACGTGAAAGGCTCCGACGGCCGCGAGTATGCCATCACCACCACCAAGGACGGTTACCGCATCGAGCAGAGCGACCAGTCGATGGAGCTTAAGTTCGACGAGAAGACCCAGACGTGGAGCGTGGCCGCAAACGGCAAGAGCCACAAACTGATGTCGCTCAAGAAAGACGGCACTGCAGACGTGTACGTCGGTGAGGGCAAGACCCTGTCCGTAACGCTGGATGCCGCAGGCGCCACTGCCATGCGCCAGTACGTAGCGGGCAACGCTTATGCAGCACGATAAGTAAGTATGTCATCATTATATTCGTAAAATGGTGCATGCGTGAGCATGTATTAAGGTAAATCAAGAGGGGTGCGGTTTCGTGAGAAACTGCACCCTTTATTTTAAGTGATACCTCCCCCGATTCCTGTATATTTTCTCACTTTTCCCCGGCCGGAGTGCCGTTTGTAAGCCGCTGCGAATCCTGAAAATAAGCTAAGCAAGTTTTCAATGTTATAAATTAGAGCCCCTTTTCCCGATAAATTGTAGCCGGTAGGCCGGAAAAGGGCGATATTCTATCGGAAAAAACACTTTTTTTGGGCAAAAGTCACAGAAATATGTTCGTAATTTCTTGCCTTTGTTATAACTTTGGCGGCTAAGAGTGAGAGAGAACCGCAGTTTTTTGCCTTTCCCTCTTCTTGGTGGACGAAATAAATCCAACAATAGGTATGTAAAAATTCTACTATGTTTAACTAAAAACAAAATCTTATGATGAAGAAAAAAAGTATTTTGTTGGCTACTCTGCTTGCCGCCTGCTGCGTGCCCGTGGCTTCGGTGCAGGCTCAGGTAGATGGCGAAGATTACACTTCGCACATTGTCAACGCCGGTTTCGAAGAAGGTCCGGACCTCAACAGTCCTTTCCCCGTTACTGGAAATTATGGTACGTTTTATGCTCCTGTGGGCTGGACGGTGACCTACAATGCTCAAAGCCTGGAATGGGGTTCGCAGCACTTCAAGTATGAAGTCTACTCGGCCGACAACGTTGGTGCCAACGGAATGAGTTCCGAGGATGGCAATGTGGCTGTATTGCTTTACCCGACCGAGGGTGAAGGTTTTTACCAGCAAGGTTTCATGGCGTGGAATGCTACGGCACACCACGACGGTGGCCCGATTATCATACTTGAACAGACGGTCAACGATCTGCCTGCTGGTACGTACACCCTGACGGCAGACGGCTGTGTGCTGGAACAGGACGAAAACGGATGGTTCATTGCCAATGGTTATAACTTTTACGGAAAAGTAGAGAATGATGCCATCGGTCATGCTGCTCAGGTAGAGTTTCCCCACTACATGCATGAATCCATTGCCAACCCGGCGGGAACTCCGACCGTAGAGCCACAGTTGACTACTATGTCTATAGATTTTGTGGTTACGGAAGACAATCAACCCGTTACGATTAGCTTCGACTATTCTTATCCGGGTTCATCTGCTTATCCGCAACAGATTTATCTGGATAACATCACCCTTACCCGTACGGGTGATCGGGATAATATTGTCAACTCAATCAACGACGAGACAATGCTCACCTACGTGCCTTTCCTGACGGAAAGCTTCAACAACTTGGGATTTGACTATGCTCCCGAGGGTTGGGAAGATCTGTATGATGAGTATTCTTATGGTATTCCTGATGGTATCGAGACCATGGAAGATGCTATGGAATGGCAAAATGCCGTAATCAACCTGACGGCTCAAATTGATTCGCTGCTTGACCTGCGTGCTTCTTTGCAGCTCGATATCGATTCCGCCATCTCTGCCGAGACGTTGCAGTATGCAGGCCTTGCCGATTTGACCGCTCTGCGTGAACAGGCTCAGGCTACGCTGGAGAAAAACATGCCGGGTGCTACTATTGCCGAAGTTTCCAGCATGATCGAAGCTCTTGAGGCTGAATTTATAGATTATACCTTCAGCGGTGTTTCTTCCGCTACGGCTGAAAATCCGATCGACATGAACTTCATGGTTCAGAACCCGGCAGTTGACGGTACGACCGGTCTTCAGACTTCCGACTGCGCTCCGGGATGGGTCATCTCCGTTACGGCCGGAGGTTCTCAGGCTTACTTGGGCACGGGCAACACCTACGAAGACGGAACGGCCAACAGCACTTCCTATTTTAACGCATGGGATGCAACTGCCGGTTTGGTAGACTATACTGCAAAACAGACAATTACGGGGCTTCCGCAAGGTGTGTACCGTCTGACGGCAGAATTGTCGGGCGATGGTGCTGGTATCTCCATGTTCGCACAGGCTTCCGGCGTATATTATGCTACGGAAGCTGATGGAAGTGGTTCATTTAAGACCTATACGGTGGACAATATCCTCGTACTCGATGGCAACCTGACCATCGGTGCTACTACCCAGGGTGATGAGCTGTGGGGTGGAACGGCATTTGCTGGATCATGGTTCAGCGCTGATAACTTCCATTTGTACCTGACGGATGACGACGTTACCAGCGTTACGGATGTGTTGGTAGAGTCTATTGCTGAAGCTGAGGCTACAATCGAGGCTAACCGTGCTGCATCTCTGCTGGGCGACGTTGCCGCTGCCGAGGCTGTGCTCGAAGAAGCTCGTCCGTTGGTAGATACCGATCCGGTCGATGTAGAGGGTATTGCTGCTATTCTGCCGGAAGTGAAGAACATTAACAGCAATATTGCTACTTCAGCTGAGGCTTACGGTTCGATTTCCGCTTTGGTTTCCGAGGCTTCCTTGTGCTTGGAATCCGATTCTTCTACGGCAGAAAGTCTCCAGAACCTGCAGGCCGTCCTCAACGAAGTTGCCGTTTATCTGGAGTCTGAAACGGCTGTTGCCGCCGAGGCTGACAGCGTAATCAGCATCTTGAATGCTGCTATCAATGCTACTTACGTGCACAGCGTTCCGCAGGACGTAACGTTCCTGATTGTGAACCCCGACCAGAACGAAGGCACGAACGGTTATATCATGGAGTCTACCTCTGTTGACTGGCAGGGTGTAACGGGCTCGAGCGACTACTATGGCGTACCTTGCAACCACTTCTGCTACTGGCAGAGTTCGGTTAAGGAAGAGGCTGCTTTCAACTGGTATCAAACGATTGCTGGCATTCCCGACGGTTACTACAAACTTACTGTAAACGGTCTGTATGCAGCAGGTAACCTGGGCGACGGCAGTGACGTTCCTAACGAAAACGTTGTATTCTACGCTTATGGCGATTCCCGCTATGAGGAGCAAGTTCCTTTCACCGTATATACTATCGGTATGGGTGGCGAATTGACTGCTTCCGACAGCTTGCTGAAGGATAGCCGTACGTTGGTTTACACGCTGGACAGCGTGGTTGTAAACGACGGTAACCTGACCTTCGGTGTGAAGAACATCGGTTTCATCAACGCTACTACGGTACGCTGGTATGGCTTCCGTCTGACTTACCTCGGTGGTGCAGACGAAGTTCCGCCTACGGTAGGCATCATTTCTACGGAAATGCCCGAGCAGAACATCGTAGTTTATGCTAAGAACGGACAGATCGTCGTAGAAGGTGCAGATGACTACATGATTTACACGATCAACGGTGTGGCAGTCGACAAGTACTCGACGCTCATGCCGGGCATCTACATCGTGCGTGCCGGAACGAAAGCCGTGAAGGTCGTGGTCGACTAAGCAGTGTGTGATTAGCCCCTGTGCGGGCTGACCGCTGAAAGAATGAATGGGCGGTGTGCAAAAACAAGCGTTTTGCACACCGTCTTTTTTGTGCGGGAACGGGTGGGGGATGCAAGGCGCGGCCGATTGGGTATAATGAGGTGCTGGCTTTTCTTTTTTGCATCTTTCCCCATTGGGTTGTGCATAAAGGGTGTTGCGATGTACGGAATATCGATAAAAATGGTTTTATTCGGCACAAATCACTGAAATAATGCCTATCTTTGCCGCATAGATGTGACAAACTATGGGAGCTTTGCTTGAACAGGGAATTGCATTGGTGGCTTCCGGCCACGTGGCCGAAGCGGTGCGCTTGTTGACCCCTGCGCGCAGGGCGGAAGGCGATACCTACGGAGACGAGCGGCGCGACGAGCTGCTGAACGTACTGGGTAATGCCTACCGTAAGGAGGAAAACTGGGAAGAGGCGATAGGTTGCTATCTGGAGGCTATGGAGCTGAATCCGGATTCGCCTGCGGCGGTGAGCTATCGTATGGCTATCGACATCCTGGAGTTCCGCAACAAGGACTTGTTCAATCAGTGAAATTCCCTTTCGACGGAAGCAACTCAAGAGTAGAAAACAAAACGCGACTATGAGTAAGATTAGCGGAGCAGTGGAAATCGACACGCAGCGTTGCAAGGGATGTGTCCTCTGCGTGGAGGCATGCCCGAAAGGCGTGTTGGAACTGGCTAAGAACAAAGTGAATGCGCGTGGCTACGGCTATGTGGTGGCCGCCCGCGAATCAGAGTGCATCGGCTGTGCCTCGTGCGGAATAGTATGTCCGGACGGGTGCATTACGGTGTATCGGCTGAAAGAATAGAGGAAGAACAAAATCGGACTTTGAGCAATATGACAGAAGAAACAGTCTTGATGAAGGGTAACGAGGCCATAGCGCATGCGGCTGTCCGCTGCGGATGTGACGGCTTCTTCGGTTACCCGATCACACCCCAATCCGAAATACTGGAAACGCTTAGCCTCCTGAAGCCTTGGGAGACGACGGGAATGGTTGTCTTGCAGGCGGAGAGTGAAGTGGCAAGTATCAATATGGTGTACGGCGGAGCCGGCAGCGGAAAGATGGTCATGACTTCCAGTTCCAGCCCGGGCATCAGCCTGATGCAGGAGGGAATCTCGTATATGGCGGGCGCCGAGCTGCCGGGCCTCATCGTGAACGTTATGCGTGGCGGTCCGGGGCTGGGCACTATACAGCCGTCGCAGGCCGATTATTTCCAGACGGTCAAGGGCGGCGGCCATGGCGACTACCGCCTGATTGCCCTGGCGCCGGCCAGTGTGCAGGAAATGGCCAACTTTACGGGGCTGGGCTTTGAGCTTGCGTTCAAATACCGCAACCCGGTAATGCTGCTCTCCGACGGTGTCATCGGCCAGATGATGGAGAAAGTGGTCCTGCCGCCTGCGCGTCCGCGCCGTACGGAGGCTGAAATCGTGGCGCAGTGCCCTTGGGCTACCGTAGGGCGCCCGGCCAGCCGTCCGCGCAACGTGATTACTTCGCTGGAACTGCGTCCGGAGGAGATGGAAGTCAATAACATTCGTCTGCAGGCGAAGTACCGGCGCATCGAAGCTGAAGAGGTGCGCTACGAGGCGATCGGCACGGACGATGCGGAATATCTGTTCGTGGCTTTCGGGTCGTGTGCCCGTATTGCCCAGAAGTCGATGGAGATTGCCCGCGAGCAGGGCATCAAAGTGGGACTTTTCCGGCCCATCACGCTTTACCCGTTCCCTACTCGCGAACTGGGGGCGCTGGCCGGCCGCGTGAAAGGTATGCTTTCCGTAGAGTTGAACGCGGGGCAGATGGTGGAAGATATTCTTCTTTCTGTCGGAAACCGTTGCCGGGTAGAGTGGTTCGGCCGCTTGGGCGGCATCGTGCCCGACCCGGAAGAGGTGGTGGCTGCCTTGAAAGAAAAACTGATGTAGCGGGTTTGCGTAGTAAGTAATCATATATATAATAAGGAAAAGACATGGATCTGAATCGAATACGGCTTATTCTGAATTCTCTTTTCATGATAGGCGCTGTGGCCGTGGTGGTACTCTATTTTACGGTACCGGCTTCCAATCCTGTCCCGATGTTCGTGGTGGGTACGCTGGCCGTGGTGGTGAAGTTTTCTGAATATGTGATTCGTGTCATGCAGAATGCCCGCGAACGAAACAATCGAAGTAGAAGGAAATTCGGCGATGAATAGAGAAGAAATCATAAAGAAGGGCGAGCTTGTCTACAAGCGTCCTTCGCTGATGAACGATAACCCTATGCACTATTGCCCGGGGTGCAGCCACGGGGTGGTGCATAAACTGGTGGTTGAAGTAATAGAGGAAATGGGACTGACCGAGAAGTCCATCGGCGTCTGTCCGGTGGGCTGTGCGGTTTTCCTGTATAACTATCTGGATATCGATGTTCAGGAAGCTGCCCACGGACGGGCGCCTGCGGTTGCTACGGCAATCAAGCGGCTTTGGCCGGACCGCCTTGTGTTTACTTATCAGGGCGACGGCGACTTGGCGTGCATCGGTACGGCAGAAACCATCCATGCCCTGAACCGCGGCGAAAATATTACGATAATCTTTATAAACAATGCGATATACGGAATGACCGGCGGGCAGATGGCTCCTACTACGCTCGAGGGCATGAAAACTTCGACCTGCCCGTTTGGGCGTACGCCAGAATTACACGGTTTTCCTTTGCATATTACGGATATTGCTGCAACTTTGCAGGGCACTGCCTACGTGACGCGCCAGAGTGTGCACAACGTGGCAGCCATCCGCCGGGCAAAGAAGGCCATTCGCCATGCGTTCGAGAACTCGATGCAGGGGAAGGGCAGCAATCTGGTGGAAATAGTATCGACGTGTAGCTCCGGATGGAAGATGACGCCCGTGCAATCCAACCACTGGATGGAGGAACACATGTTCCCCTATTATCCGTTGGGCGACTTGAAAGATGTGGAGCAGTCGGTCTTTCAGAAATAAATGATAAAAGCGACGAGTTAATTGATATATGAAAGAGGAAATCATCATCTCAGGTTTTGGCGGGCAAGGGGTTCTCTCGATGGGGAAAATTCTGGCCTATTCCGGTTTGATGGAGGGGAAGGAAGTGAGCTGGATGCCGGCCTATGGTCCTGAACAGCGGGGCGGTACGGCGAACGTGACGGTCATCGTGAGCGACGAACGTATCTCTTCTCCGATTTTAAGTACGTATGATACGGCGATTATCCTGAACCAACCTTCGCTGGAGAAGTTCGAGAGCCGGGTAAAACCGGGTGGCATACTGATTTATGACAGCTACGGTATCTTGCAGCCGCCTACGCGTACGGATATCAATA
Source organism: Bacteroidaceae bacterium (assembly GCA_050946375.1). Lineage (GTDB taxonomy): Bacteria > Bacteroidota > Bacteroidia > Bacteroidales > Bacteroidaceae > UBA1794. The sequence goes on from JBMNUT010000003.1 coordinate 151,331, forward strand.
TTTACCGCATCGATGCGATGGAGGCTGCGGGACGGATGAATAACGTGAAGGCTTTCAACATGATCGTATTGGGCGGATTCCTGAAGATACGGCCCATCGTCTCGCTGGAGAGCGTGTTGAACGGCTTGAAGAAGACTCTTCCTCCGCGGCATCATGACCTCATCCCGATGAATGAGGAGGCAATTCGGAACGGAATGCAAATTATCGAGAAAATTAAATAGAATCTTATATGAGTACGATTATTGAGAAAATAGAAGCTCTCTTGCAGGAAGTCGACAATTTGTCGGCCGACAGTGCGGAAACCATTGAGGCTTTGCGCATCAAGTACCTGAGCAAGAAGGGAATTCTGAATGAGCTGATGAACGATTTCCGCTCCGTTCCTTCCGAAGAGAAGCGCGAAGTCGGCATGAAGCTCAATGAGTTGAAGAAAAATGCGCAGGATAAAATCAATTCTTTGAAGGCGCAGTTCGAAGAGCAGCAGCATTCGGACAACAATCTCGACTTGACGCGTACGGCATACCCCGTAGAGTTGGGCGTCCGTCATCCGCTTACCGTGGTGCGTAACGAGATCGTGGATATTTTTGCGCGCCTGGGCTTTAATATAGCTGAGGGTCCTGAAATCGAAGACGACTGGCATGTATTCTCTTCTTTGAACTTCGCTGCCGACCATCCCGCCCGCGATATGCAGGATACCTTCTTCATCGAAGCGCATCCGGACATTATCCTGCGGACGCATACCAGTAGCGTTCAGACGCGGGTCATGGAGTGCTCGAAGCCGCCGATTCGCATCATTTGCCCGGGACGGGTGTATCGGAATGAGGCAATCAGTGCCCGTGCACACTGCTTCTTCCATCAGGTCGAGGCACTTTATGTGGATGAAAATGTTTCTTTCACCGACCTGAAGCAGGTACTCTTGCTGTTTGCTCAGGAAATGTTCGGCGTAGATACGAAGATTCGCCTGCGTCCTTCCTATTTCCCCTTTACGGAACCGAGTGCGGAGATGGATATCAGCTGTAACATTTGCGGTGGTAAAGGATGTTCTTTCTGCAAGCATACCGGTTGGGTGGAGATATTGGGTTGCGGAATGGTTGACCCCAATGTGTTGGAAGCAAACGGCATTGACAGTAAGAAATATACCGGCTATGCGTTGGGAATGGGTGTAGAACGTATTACGAACCTGAAGTATCAGGTGAAAGACTTGCGCTTGTTCTCTGAAAACGATGTGCGCTTCTTGCGCGAATTCCAATCCGCATTGTAGTATAAGTATCGTATTTTCTCAATAGATACAGGACGATTTCATGGAAGCTGGGTTTGGTTCAACCCGGCTTCCTCTATGTACAAAACTACTAATTCATCGAGTCAATTATGCCAAAAGATCGTCTATTTAGTACCGATTACTTCTTTATTTTAATTAGCAACTTTCTCTTTTTCTTCGCTTTCTACCTGATTTTGCCCATTTTCGCCATGTTTCTGATGGAGGATTTTGGGGTCGCCAGTGCGTCGGCAGGTGCGATATTGTCGTGCTATACCGTCGCTTCTTTGTTTATGCGTGCTTTTTCCGGATATCTTGTCGACAGTTTTCCGCGTAAACCCCTTTATCTTTTCGGATTTGTCGTATTTACTTTGATTTTCCTGGGCTATGCCTGGGCCGGAGCGTTGCTCTTCATTATCCTTTTGCGCATTCTGCACGGATTGGCTTTTGGCCTGGTTTCGGTCGGAGGAAACACCATTGTCATCGACATTACACCTTCCTCCCGGCGCGGAGAGGCGATTGGATATTACGGACTGATGAATAACTTTGCCCTTTGCCTGGGCCCGATGATCGGACTTTTCCTGCATTCTGCCGGATGGGGCTACCAGTCTATCTTCTATTTCTCGCTGCTTTCCGGTGCATTGGGCATCATAATGGCTTCTTTTGTCCATACGCCTTACAAACCGCCTTTGAAGCGTGACCCGATTTCGCTCGACCGTTTTATTCTGATACGCGGCCTTCCTTGCAGCTTGAGTCTGCTCTTGCTGGCTATGCCGTATGGCATGACTACTACTTACGTGGCTCTTTATGCCCAGCAGTTAGGCATTCATGTGAGTACCGGACTGTTCTTTTCCTTCATGGCGGTGGGACTTGGGATTTCCCGCTTCTCCAGCGGCAAGCAGGCCGACCGTGGGCGTGGGCTTCATGTCATTCAGCTCGGAATGATTCTGGCCATCGTAGTTTTCATCTTGTTGGCTTCGGTTCAGACCTTGATGGGGTGGCAGAGCAGGGTGGCCGAGATACTGTTCTTCGGTTCTGCCCTGTTTATGGGAATTTCCTATGGTACGATGTTCCCGGCCTTCAATACTCTTTTTGTGAACCTGGCTCCCAATTCCCGCAGAGGTACGGCCACTTCCACTTATCTGACCTCGTGGGACGTAGGAATAGCACTCGGTCTGCTCGTCGGCGGATGGATAAACGATGTGACCACCTTCGACCATGCTTACATGCTGGGTACTGTCGTTTGCATAATATCTGCTCTTTATTTTCATTTTAAAGTCGCTCCTTTGTACGAGCGCTATAAGTTGCGCTAAAAAGGAAAGCGCCTTTTCCCTCTTTCAACAAATCAAACAAGGGGAAAAGGCGCTTTTTTTTTTTGAGAAGGGCCTTCAGACGTCGAAAGAAAGCCCGTCGTATGCCAGACAGACCGCAGGCGGAAGTGTGGCGTTTACTTCCTCATGCAGTCCCATGCTGTGGCTCATGTGGATGAGATAAGTATGCTCGAGCGGAGTGATGGCCTGAATTCTTTTTACTTTCTCCAAGGCTTCTTTCAGATTCTGATGGGTCGGGTGCGAATCGATGCGCAGGGCATTCATGACCAGATGGGTGATTCCCTTCAGCGCCGTGAGGCTTTCGTCGGGAAGTTCCGTCATATCGGTAATATAGGCAAACGCTCCGATGCGGTAGCCCAATATGGGCAGCCGGCCATGCCATACGCGTATCGGTAAAACGGTGTCTCCCTTCAGAGAAAATTCCTTCCCGGCTTCAATTTCATGCAAGACCAGTTTTGGAACGCCCGGATATTTGTGGGCAGCGAAGCAGTAAGGCAGCCGGTTCCGTATGGCATTGGCCACATCTGCCTGGGCGTAGATGGGCACATCGCCTCGACGGCAGAACGGGCGCAGGTCGTCGATTCCCCCTACATGGTCGTAGTGCTCGTGAGTCAGTAGCACCCCGTCGATGGAGCCGAAAGGCACGGTGAGCATCTGCTGCCGGAAGTCGGGACCGCAGTCTATGAGAATCCGGTTTCCGCAGTCCGTCTTTATCAGTGCAGAGCAGCGCAATCTGCGGTCGTGCGGGTCGTGCGAGGTACAGACAGAGCATTTGCAACCGACTTCCGGTACGCCTGTCGAAGTTCCACTGCCTAAGATTGTAACGTTCATCGGTTGTGTGTGTTTTGGGTTTCCTTTGTTTGTTATTATGCAATATAGTTGACTTCCGGGTGCAGAGTGATGCCGAATTTCGTCTGTACATCGGCCACAATCTGTTGGGCCAGACGGGTTATTTCGTCGGCCGTGGCCCCTCCGCGGTTGATCAGCACCAGCGGTTGCCGTTCCCATACGGCTGCTTTTCCGAGGGCGCGGCCTTTCCATCCGCATTGCTCGATGAGCCATGCAGCCGGAATCTTGGTCATTCCTTCGCCTGCCTTGTAGGAAGGAATGGAAGGGTACTGCTGCTTCAGCGCCTCGTATTGCGCATCCGGCACGACGGGATTCATGAAGAAGCTCCCGGCATTGCCCCATTCCGCAGGGTCGGGCAGTTTCCGCGTCCGTAGGGTGAGGACGGCTTCGCGCACTTCCTGCAGGGAAGAAGCGGTCCCTTTGGGCAGGAGTTCCGACAAGCCCTGATAGGACAACCGGGGTTGCCCGCCCTTTTCCAGGAGGAAATATACGTGCGTAATGAAGTAACGGCCCTTTTCTGCTTGCTTGAAGATGCTGTTCCGATAGGAGTAGCCGCAGGCTTCGGTCGGGAAGACATGCAGTGTACCGTCGGCAAGGGAGAGGGCTTCCACCTTTTCGATGCAGTCGCAGGCCTCGACTCCATAGGCACCTATGTTCTGCACGGCGGCTGCGCCCACTTCCCCCGGTATGCCCGAAAGGTTTTCTATGCCGCTCCAGCCGTTTCGGGCACAGCAGGCAACGAGGTCGTCCCACGTTTCTCCCGAGCCGACCCGCAAGGAAATCTGTTTCGCGTCTTCGTGTTCCACTTCGATGCCTTTGATTGCCGAGTGAAGCACGATGCCTTCGTAGTCATTGAGGAAGAGTAAGTTGCTTCCCTGCCCGATGACGAGATGTTTCGCTGTGGCGATAGGCTGGCTTGCCAGGGTTTCCTGCAGTTCCTGCACGGTTGAAAATTCCCAGAAGTGGCGTGCCTGTGCCTTGATGCCAAAGGTGTTGTGCGCGAGCAAAGAGTAATTATCGGCTTTTTTCATAACTGCGGTTGTAGGGGTGGGGCGGTGGATATCAGTAGGCGGTGTCCTCGTAGCGGTACAGATACCAGTCGCCAATGCGGTTTTTCCTGAAGTAAAGTGCCTTGAAGAAAGTCCCGTCCATCGAGCGTATGGTCATGATTTTGATGTGCGATGCGGCGATTTGGGCCGTGTCCTGATGGCCATAGACGATGTTGGTGAGCTTCTGGCTGGGCATCGGTACTTGCCAGGCCAGCCATTGTTCGGCATCTACGCGGAAGTGCTCCGTGTTGAATCCCTCGGTTTCGTCGGTAAAGTTGGTGACGAAGTCGATGGTTTTCCTTACGTGTTGCTTCTGATATTCCGGGTCGGTGGCGAATTTCTTGTAGAACTTCAGAAACTGTCCGTTGGGGTTGTCCGTCAGATGGCTTTCGTCGAACCGTTCCAGATACCAGGCGTGCTGCCCGTTTCTTTGGAAAAGATAGGAGCTGATTTTGTTTTCCTGCAGATAAATCCACTCAAACCGGCCTTCTTTCAGGCTCGTATCGGTGGATAAATCCATTTCGGCTTCGTTGTTTGAGATAATCGTGTATAGTTCTTCTCCATGGAAGAGGGTTGCCATTTTCCATTCGTCTTCGGCAATGAATGCTTCTTTTCCCTCTTTGTCTCTATGGTGCAGGGGGAAATGGGTGCGCTTCCATTGGAAAGCCGAGTCGGAAGTGTAGGCCAGCAGGAAATCGTCGAATACGATGTCCGACTTTGTGGCCTGCTCGATAGCATAAGTCGTGTCTACTTTGTTTAAAGCCTCCTTTTGAGGCTTTCTTTGGCCGTTTTCTTCTTTTTGCTCGGACGTGCACGCCGTGAAAAAGAAGAGAGAAGCGGTACAGAAAAGTACAAATGTATTATTCATGAAACGCTGCATAAAAACGAAAAGTCCAAACAAAGAAGAGCACCGCGGGGGCGGTGCTGTGCGCTCAGAAGGGCAGGTCGTCGTCCGAGCCCTCGGTGCTGCTGAAGTCGGGTGTGGCTGCAGAAGCCGGAGGTATGGGCGAGATGCCTTCTCCCGGCATGCCGGGTGCTGCGGCGGCAGGTGCGGCAGGCGTTGCCGAAACACGGTCTATTTTCCAAGCCCGTATGTCGTTGTACCAGCGGCCGTTGTACTCGCGGGCGTCGATATCGAAGGAGACGGTGATGAGTTCTCCCATTTGTATCTTGAATTGGTCGATGCGGTCGCCCCACAAGTTGAAGCATAGCCGTCGCGGATATTGTTCGTTTACGGTTTCGATTACGTAGTCTTGTTTTCTCCATTCGTTCCCGTTCCGGTTGCTTGTGCCGCTTTGGAGGGGAAGGACGGCTATTACTTTTCCTGTCAATTCCATGTTGTTACTCGGTTGTTAACTTTAAAAATTCGCTGCGAAATTACGACATTTTTGCGATTCGCCGTACTTCTCTTCTCAATTTTTTGCGGTGCCGTGGCTGCTTCTCCTGCCGTGCCGGTGAAACGGCGGGGTAGGGAGTCTTTCGGCGCGGCCTGAGGGGGAGAGGGGCTGTTGCGGGCGAAATATTAAAAAGGTGGAAATGTACTGCGAAAAAGCAGCAAGGCTTTTTTCCGATTGCTGCAAGGCTTTTAAATAAAAGATGCAAGGCTTTTCGGGAAAAGCGGCGTGGTCGTGTTTTGTAACATATTGGCCGTTTTTTCCTCTTATGCAGTGCCTCCCGCCGACCTTTCAACTTATTTAACCCCTTTCCCTTTCACTGCTTCGGGATTTACGCTAATTTTGTAGGCGAAAAAACGAAGCAACACTTAAACTAAAATTGCAAGTATGAAATTCTTGACAGAAGAAAAACTGACAATCGTTGGCGCAGCCGGAATGATTGGCTCGAACATGGCACAAACTGCTGCTATGATGTCCTTAACCCCTAACATCTGTTTGTACGATCCCTTTGCTCCTGCTTTGGAAGGCGTGGCAGAAGAAATGTTTCACTGCTCGTTCGAAGGCGTGAACTTCACTTTCACTTCTGACATTAAGGAAGCACTGACCGATGCTAAATATGTGATTTCTTCCGGTGGTGCTGCCCGTAAGGCCGGCATGACGCGCGAAGACCTGCTCAAGGGCAATGCTGCTATCGCCGAAGAGCTGGGTAAGAACATCAAAACATACTGCCCGGACGTAAAACACGTAGTGATTATTTTCAACCCGGCCGACATTACGGGTCTGATCACCTTGTTGTATAGCGGTTTGAAGCCCTCTCAGGTGAGCACGCTGGCTGCCTTGGACAGCACCCGTCTGCAGAGCGCACTGGCAAAGCACTTCGGTGTTCCGCAGAGCAAGGTAACCAATTGCCGTACGTATGGCGGTCATGGCGAACAGATGGCTGTATTTGCTTCTACGGCTCAGGTAGACGGCAAGCCTCTCACCGAGCTTATCGGTACGCCCGCCCTCACTAACGAGCAATGGGCCGAGATGAAACAGGCAGTCATCAAAGGCGGTGCCAACATTATCAACCTCCGCGGCCGTTCTTCCTTCCAGAGCCCGGCTTACGTATCTGTAGAAATGATTCGTGCAGCTATGGGCGGCGAGCCGTTCAACTGGCCTGCAGGTCGTTATTGCTCCTTCGAAGGTTTCGACCACATCATGATGGCTATGGAAGTGACGATAACGAAGAACGGAAGTGCTTACGAAGAAGTTACCGGTACTCCCGAAGAAATGGAAGAACTGAAGAAGAGCTATGGCCACTTGTGCAACCTGCGTGACGAAGTAATTGCAATGGGCGTACTTCCTCCCGTATCCGAGTGGAACAAGCTGAACCCGAACATTAAGTAAAAACGGGATTCTTATTCATTAAAAATAGCCTCACGGCCGTACGCTCCGCCTCGCATGAGGAGAGTAGTACGGCTGTGATTTTTTGTGCCTTGCGGGTGCTTTCGGGGAGAGCAGCCCCGCAGTTGTCAGACAGGAAGCAGGTGTGCGGATACAAAAAAGCCACGCACCGTTGGGATTTTCATCCGCTGATGCGTGGCACGTGGTTATGGAAGTAGGATGTATTTATGCATAGCCTTTTGACAAGACTAATGCATGATGTCTTTCAATATCTTTCGGTGGAATTCGATTTCCGCCAGGTGAATTTTGTAAATCTTCTCGTTTGAGAGGAAACTGCGGAACTTTTCGTCGTATTCCTTTTCCGTTTTTGCCTTTTCGATGCGGGAGTCGTTGACGCGGTCCAAGGCTTGCTTGTATTGTTCCTCGGTGTATTGCTTTTCCTTGTGGTTCAGTTCGCACTCGTTGCGGCTTATGATTCGGTTCAGTCGGGCTACTTTTCTCCGCATTTCCTTATATAAAGGTATGAAGCGCGCCGATTCCTTTTCGTTCAGGCCGGCATATTGGATGATATAGGAGTGCTTGCGGGCCTGAAATTCTTCCCGGCTCAATTTCTTTTGTGCGTCTGCCGACAGGGCCGGAAGCATGCTGACGAAGCATAACAGGGCTATGGTTGATTTCAAGACATTCATTTATCTATCCTTATTTATGAGTGTGTTAGTTTGCTTCGGATATCATCAGTTGGTATAATTCATAATCGTCCAGGTAGGTTTCGTCTATGATATCTCTTATTTCCTCATCCGTATATTCTCCTTTTCCTTCGTCGGCTGCAACGTGAAGCGAGGACGCGCGTTGGTTTTCGCCTTGCAGATAGATGAAGCAGGAGAGGGATACAACCGCTACTGCGACGGCTGCTACGCGCCACATGACGGGGATGTTTTCGAGAAAGACCTGGATGGCTTTTCTGTGTTTGTCGATTCCTGTTTCGACTCCCTTGGGCCGGATGCCCGGCGGTACCGGGGTATCGGTGGGCGATTCGCTCGGGGTCAAGTCGGATATCTTTGCCATTATCTGCTCGTGGAACTGGTCAAAGTAGTTTTCCGGAACTCGGAAAGGATTGCTTTTCCCGTATTTGTTCAATATCTCACCTTCTTTCCTCATAACTTGTTCCTCCAGCTTTTATTTATATGACGCCGTTGGGTGCAAATGGTTTAAAGCCGTTCTTCGATATATTTCTCGATTTTCCGGACGGCGTGGAAGTAGGATGCTTTCAGGGCTCCTACCGTTGTACCTACTATTTCGGAGATTTCTTCGTATTTCTTCTCTTCGAAGTATTTCATGGTGAATACCATGCGCTGTTTGGCGGGGAGGGTTTCGATGGCTTCCTGCAGGAGTTGCTGTGCGCGGTCGCCGTTAAAATAGGGATCGCTCTCCAGATTGTTGGCTTCCGAGTATTCGTCGGAGTCGATGGGTATTGTCTTTTCGCTTCTTTTGCGGCTCAGGAAAGTGAGGCATTCGTTGAATGCGATGCGGTAGAGCCAGGTGGAAAGGCGGGAATCTCCCCGGAAGTTTTCCAGTCCGAACCATGCTTTCAGGAAAGTGTTTTGGAGAAGGTCGTTGGCGTCGTCGTGGTCTGTCACCATCCGGCGTATCTGCCAATACAGCTGCTCGCTGTATTCTTTGACCACGGCGGAGAACGCCGAATAGGCGGTCGCCGGGTCGTGCAGTTGTGCCATTATTTCCTCTTCTTTATACTCCATCGGGTTCTTGAAAGCGCTTGGCCTTTTTCCGAAAATCGTCGGGACTTTTCCTGAAAACACCCGCAACTTTTTTCGGAAAGCGTAAAAAGGTTTGCTTGAATCGGGCTGCCAAAGATACTATCTTTTTGGGACTATTTCCCCATATTTCTCAGTTTTAGTTGTAACTTTGCCCAAAATAATCATGCAATGAATTACCGAGAAGAGATAAATAATGCTTGCCGCGTATTGGAAGAAGGCGGCGTGATTCTATACCCTACCGATACGATTTGGGGGGTCGGTTGCGACGCTACGAATCCGGAGGCCGTGGCTAAAGTCTATAAGCTGAAGCGGCGGGCGGACAATAAGGCCATGAGCGTTTTGGTGGACTCGACAGCCAAAATAGATTTTTATGTGGATACTCCCTCCGATCTGGCTTGGGACTTGATTGATATGGCTACCCGTCCGTTGACCATCATCTACGACCGGGCGCGTAATCTGGCTCCCAATCTGTTGGCGGAGGACGGCAGTGTCGGCATACGGGTGACGCAAGAGCGTTTTTCCCACGACTTGTGCCAGCATTTCCGCAAGGCCATCGTTTCCACTTCGGCCAATTTCAGCGGATGCCCTTCGCCTGCTACTTTTGCGGATATTGACCCTGAGCTGATAAAGGCTGTGGACTACGTGGTGCAGTACGGGCAGGATTCTACGGAACCTACGGGGAAACCTTCGAGCATCGTGAAGCTGTTTCATGACGGGCAGGTGGAAATCATCCGGGAGTGAGTAATAAGAAAATGACGAGACATATAGACTTTCATAAGTTATTGGATTCGTTTATCCAATGGCGGGTGGCACATATATCTGAGAAGCAGTTTATCCTTTTTCTCAGTTTGTTGGTGGGGCTTTTTACGGCCCTTGCCGCCTATATCCTGAAATTGCTGATTCATTTCTTTCAGCATTTCCTGACGCTTAATTTTTTACAGGACGGCGCGAATGGCCTCTACCTGGTGTATCCGGTAATTGGTATCTTGCTGTCCGGATGTTTCGTGCGCTATGTGGTCCGCGACGATATAAGCCACGGTGTGACGAAGATACTTTTTGCCATAGCCGGACGGAAGGGAAAAATCAAGCGGCACAACATCTGGTCGTCTATCTACGCCAGCTCGGTAACCATCGGGTTTGGTGGATCGGTCGGAGCCGAAGCGCCGATTGTGTTGACCGGTTCGGCTATTGGCTCCAACCTCGGGAGTCTTTTCCGGATGGACCACAAGACGCTGATGTTGCTCATAGGCTGTGGCGCAGCCGGGGCTGTGGCCGGCATTTTTAAGGCCCCGATTGCAGGATTGTGCTTCACGCTGGAAGTGTTGATGATAGACCTTACGATGGCTTCCTTGCTTCCTCTGCTCGTAACTTCTGTCACGGCTGCCATATTTTCCTACCTCTTGATGGGGGCGGATACGATTTTTGATTTCAGTCTGGACCAGGTTTTCATCATGAGGCGCATACCTTATGTCATATTGTTAGGCATTCTTTGTGGACTGGTATCCCTCTATTTTACCCGTGCCATGGACTGGATTGAAGGAGTCTTCGGCCGTTGGAAAAGTCCCTGGAAGCGTTTTGCCATCGGTTCCTGCATTTTGAGTGTCCTCATATTCCTGTTCCCGCCGCTTTATGGTGAGGGATACGATACGATCGAGTTGCTGATCAATGGAACTACCACGGCCGAATGGGATTCGGTTATGGACAATTCGTTTTTCTACAACTCCAGTTCCTATCTGCTTCTGTACCTTGTGCTGATTATCTTATTGAAAGTGTTTGCTTCCAGTGCGACAAATGGCGGTGGCGGTTGCGGCGGTATTTTTGCGCCCAGCCTGTTTCTCGGCTGCATCACGGGGTTTGTGTTTTCGCACTTCAGTAATAGTTTCGATTTCACGGTATATTGTCCGGAAAAGAATTTTGCTTTGATCGGAATGGCCGGCGTAATGAGCGGAGTCATGCATGCCCCTCTCACGGGGATTTTTCTGATTGCAGAATTGACGGGGGGATATGACCTGTTACTCCCGCTTATGATTTGTTCCGTGTGCTCGTATTTGACTATTATCCTCTTCGAACCGCACAGTATCTACTCCATGCGTCTGGCAAAGAAGGGCCAGTTATTGACGCACCACAAGGACAAAACCGTGCTTCTGCTGATGACTGTCGACACAGTGCTGGAGCGAAATGAAAGAACGATTACCAAAGATTCAGATTTACGCGAGATTGTCAATCTGATCAGCCGCTTTAATCGAAATGTTCTTCCGGTTGTCGACAAACAGAATAAGCTGATTGGAATTGTAAATCTGGACGATATCAGAAACTTCATGTTCCGCCCGGAGTTGTACCACCGTTATACGGCGGCACAGTTCATGAAGCCTATTCCGTTTCCCCTGCATATAAATGATACGATGGAGCAGGTCATGCATGCCTTCGAGGAGACTAAGTCGTGGGAATTGCCGGTGGTGGATGCGGACGGGACTTTCGTCGGATTTGTATTGAAGTCGAAGATATTGGAGACTTATCGTCGGTTGCTGATCCATTACAGTGAGGATTGATTTTTTCTTTTCCTTATTTATATAGTAGAAGAGATAGGCCGATGAAGAAAAGAGGGTGTTCTGAATGATTTAAATGATAGAGATTATGGATAAAAAGGACTTACGTATTATATATATGGGTACGCCCGAGTTTGCCGTTGAGAGCTTGGGCCAGCTGGTAACCAATGGGTATAACGTGGTAGGCGTGGTGACTATGCCGGACAAGCCGGGTGGGAGAGGGCAGAAGATTCGTTTCTCGCCGGTCAAGGAGTATGCTCTGGCGCACGGTTTGCCTCTGCTGCAGCCGGTATCGTTGAAGGACGAATCTTTTTTGGCCGAGCTGAAAAGTCTCGAAGCGGATTTGCAAATTGTCGTAGCCTTTCGCATGTTGCCTCAGGTGGTATGGGGAATGCCACGTCTGGGGACGTTTAATCTGCATGCCTCTTTGCTCCCGAAATATCGGGGGGCTGCTCCTATCAACTGGGCCATCATCAACGGAGAGACAGAAACGGGACTTACCACATTTTTCCTGGAGCAAGGGATGGATACGGGCAAGGTCATCCGCCAGGTTCATGTCCCCATATCGGAGACGGACGACGCCGGAGTGCTGCATGACCGCCTCATGCTGGAAGGCGGAAAGCTCGTGCTGGAAACGGTAGAGGCAATTCTCAAGGGCGAAGTACGCCCCGTTGCGCAGGCTGAGCTGGCGCCGGAAACGGCTCCTACGCCGGCTCCCAAGATTTTCAAGGAGACGTGTCAGATAGATTGGACCTTGCCGGGCAAGCGGGTTTATGACTTCATCCGTGGTCTGTCGCCCTATCCGGCTGCGCGGACTGCCATACATAATCAAAAAGGAGAGCCGGTTGAACTGAAGGTCTATACTTCCCGCTTTATTCCGAGTGCGGTTAATCCGGATGTAAAGGCAGGAACCTGGCAGACTGACGGGAAGAAATATCTGCGTTTTGCCGTATCGGACGGTTACGTTGAACTCCTGTCAGTGCAACAACCGGGCAAACGGCGTATGGATATCGAGGAATTTCTGCGGGGCTTTACTCCCGGAGCGTGCGAATAACTGCTTCGTATATTGTGCGGTGCGGAGAGTCTTTTCCCTCAGACTGCTTTCGCAATCTGATGAAACTGCCGGTGCTTTTCTTGAAAAGTGCCGGCACTTTTTTTGAGCGATTACTGACAGAATGACATTTTAAGGTGCTTTCTCGCCATTTGGCACGGGCTTTGTTTATTTCCTTGTGCATGTTTGCTTCTCCCCCTTGTGAGGAGAGGCAGAAATGCAGATAACGAAAATAATAACAAATAAAGATAAGGAATAAAGATTATGGGAAAGATTATTGGTATTGACTTAGGTACTACTAACTCGTGCGTTGCCGTATTTGAGGGTAACGAACCGGTAGTAATCGCAAACAGCGAAGGTAAGCGTACGACTCCTTCGGTAGTGGCTTTCGTAGACGGTGGCGACCGTAAGGTAGGCGACCCTGCAAAGCGTCAGGCTATCACCAACCCGAAGAAGACCGTATTCTCTATCAAGCGTTTTATGGGTGAGACATGGGACCAGGTACAGAAAGAAGTACAACGTGAGCCTTACTCGGTTGTAAAAGGTGAGAACAACACTCCGCGGGTAGACATCGATGGCCGGTTGTACACCCCGCAGGAAATATCTGCAATGATTCTGCAGAAAATGAAGAAAACGGCTGAAGATTATCTGGGACAGGAAGTAACAGAAGCAGTTATTACCGTGCCGGCATACTTCAGCGATTCGCAACGTCAGGCAACGAAAGAGGCCGGACAGATTGCAGGCCTTGACGTAAAACGTATCGTCAACGAACCTACTGCCGCTGCACTTGCATACGGCGTAGACAAGGCCGGGAAAGATATGAAGATTGCCGTCTTCGACTTGGGTGGTGGTACGTTCGATATCTCAATCCTCGAGTTCGGTAGCGGCGTATTTGAAGTGCTTTCTACCAACGGTGATACTCATCTCGGTGGTGATGACTTCGACCAGGTTATCATCGACTGGTTGGCTTCTGAATTCCAGAAAGACGAGAATATCGATTTGCGTAAAGACCCGATGGCGCTTCAGCGCTTGAAAGAGGCTGCCGAGAAGGCAAAGATTGAACTTTCGAGCACCACGAGCACGGAAATCAACCTGCCTTACATCACGGCTGTTGACGGTGTGCCCAAGCACTTGGTTAAAACTTTGACGCGTGCTCAGTTCGAGCAATTGGCACACAGCCTGATACAGGCTTGCTTGGAGCCTTGTAAGAAAGCCATGAGCGATGCCGGTCTGAGCAATTCGGATATCGACGAGGTAATCTTGGTCGGTGGTTCGAGCCGTATCCCGGCCGTGCAGAAATTGGTTGAAGACTTCTTCGGTAAAGTGCCCAGCAAGGGTGTTAACCCGGATGAGGTAGTTGCCGTAGGTGCAGCCGTACAAGGTGCAGTCTTGACCGATGAGATTAAGGGTGTCGTTCTGTTGGACGTAACTCCTCTGTCCATGGGTATTGAAACCCTCGGTGGCGTAATGACCAAGTTGATTGATGCCAATACGACCATTCCGTGCCGCAAGAGCGAAGTATTCTCTACGGCAGCCGATAACCAGACGGAAGTAACCATCCATGTACTGCAGGGCGAACGTCCTATGGCAGCTCAGAACAAGTCAATCGGTCAGTTCAACCTGACAGGTATTGCTCCGGCACGTCGTGGCGTTCCTCAGATTGAGGTTTCGTTCGATATCGATGCCAACGGTATATTGAAGGTTACGGCCAAAGATAAGGCTACCGGTAAGGAACAGCAGATTCGTATCGAGGCATCCAGCGGCTTGAGCAAGGAAGAAATCGAGCGTATGAAGGCCGAAGCTGCTGCCAACGCTGAAGCTGATAAGAAGGAGAGAGAGAAGATTGACAAGCTCAACCAGGCTGACAGTATGATATTCTCTACCGAGAATCAGTTGAAGGATTTGGGTGACAAGCTCCCTGCCGACAAGAAAGCTCCGATAGAAGCTGCTTTGCAGAAACTGAAAGATGCGCATAAGGCTCAGGATCTTGCTGCTATCGATAGCGCAATGGCCGAGTTGAATACGGCTTTCCAGGCAGCCAGTGCAGAGATGTACGCACAAAGTTCTGCTCAAAATGCACAGCAAGCCAATCCGGACATGAATGCCGGTAGTGCAAATCAGCAGAGTTCTTCGTCATCCAGCAGCAAGAATGACGACAACGTACAGGATGCCGACTTCGAGGAAGTAAAATAAGTATCGATAAACAACGATAACTAACAATAGTAAAATAAGGTGTAACTCAATGAGTTACACCTTATTTTTGTTTTTGTGCTTTTCTAAAGTTTGGCTTGTTCCTTGAATTCTTATTGTAATTTGTATCATATTTGTACCGACACTTAATAGTAGATAATGTGACACTTAAATAAATGTCGGTGCTGATAGTGAATAAATTATATTAGAAAAACAGATATGCCAGCAGCAAAATTCGAGATAGTACGCAAATGTCAAGGTCTGCGGAGAATTGTTCAAAGCAAAGACTATTGAATCTTGGCATTGTTCTCCAAGATGTTCCAAGATAGCGTGGAAACGTCGTAAGGATGAAGAACTAAAAATGCAGAGATTGGATGAGGTCGTTAAAAAGATACCTAAGTCCAAAGACTATATTACCGTTCCTGAAGCTTATGCCCTGTTTGGAATCAGTAAGGAAACTTTGTATCGCCTGATTCGCAGGGGGTGCATTTCAAGTGTGAATGAGGCCAAAGACAAATCCGTGTCAGCAAGGAAGAATTGCTGAAGCTCTATCCTTTGCGCAAGAAAGCTCTGACCAAATCAAAGCCTGTAGCTAAACTGTATAGTCTGGAACCCAAAGATTGTTATACCATTGGGAAATCGCCAAAAAATATCACTTAGACGACAGTACAGTTTACCTCCATATCCGCAAATACTCTATCCCCACCCGACAGATAGGTAACTATGTTTATGTACCCAAGAAAGAAATTGATAACCTATATAAAGGAGCAAAGCAATGAAGAAAGCGTTGGCTAATACACGAGTTTCGGTAAAACTCCGCAAGTCGGAATACCGGGAAGAATGGTATCTGTATGTTGAAGCCTACCCGGTTTTTCAAGCAGACAAGCCTACTCCTCAAAGAGTGCGTGAATACTTAAACCGTACCATCACCACTCCCATTTGGGATAAATCGCGGAATACCCGAATAGACAAGAACGGAAAGACCACCTACAAACCTAAACGTGATTTGAACGGTATTATCCAATGTAAATCACAATTGGACCAGGAAGCATGTATCTATGCAGATAAAGTAAGAAGCCTGCGTCAAAAGGAATATGACAATGCCTCATTATACTCTGAAACGGATGCGGAACAGGCGGAGCAGTTGGAACGTTCTCGTTGTAATTTTATTGATTACTTCGACCATGTGCAGAGATTACGTCACGCGCATAGTTCTGATTCCATTATCGTAAACTGGCAACGGGTGCATGAACTATTGAAAATCTTTGCGAAAAGTGATACCATCCTTTTCTCACAGATTGATTTGAAGATGATAGAATCTTTCCGAATGTTTCTTATGGATGCTCCGCAAGGAGGAAGTAAGAACGGCACAATCTCGCAAAATACGGCCTCTACTTATTTCTCTATATTCAAAGCCGCATTGAAACAAGCATTTATTGACGGTTATCTGACTGTTGATATTTCGTCTAAAGTATATTGTTTCGAAAAGAATTGTCAAAGAGACAATAAGTAAACTCTTGGAAACACTCGTCTTTGAAGCCTCATATTCATAAAAAAAGCAATTGACTTTAAATAAAAATGGATGCCGTTATCTGACATCCGTGGAGTTTAATGAATTGCGTTCATACTATAACCTTGTTACAGCAAGGTCATGAGTTCTATAAAAGCTGCTATCATTTTGGCGTTATGACAGTGGCTTTTTCTTTTATAACATTTGCGAATGTAACGGTTAATAACTGAAGGTGTTGTGCCTGTTGTCAATATTTAAAGAGAAACGCTATTGATTAACAGTCTTTTATGTATCTGTCACGTCATTATTTTTCCAGCTTTTATTTTATATTTGCCACAAAAATGTAGAGTAAACCACGGACAAAAATAAATCGTCACGTCAGCTTCGCCGTTTCTACTTAAAGCCATAACAAGCGTGGCATACTCCAAATTTCGTCACGTAACCACCTCATAGGACGGAAAGTTTATCATGACGAAATTTATGGTAATGTCGTATATAATCACCTTCTGATAAATGCGGTCTAACTCGTCTTGTTCAAGATATCCTCGTTTCACATACTCGAATTTCAACTTGTACGCCCCGAAAGGATTGAAGTTTATCAAGCCCAGATTGCGTGCGAACAGTACAACGGTTCTGAAACGCTGTACAAACTTCATGGCAGTGTTATGGGTGTATGGATAGTTCTCATGAATAAATAGGTAAAAGCCTTCGATGAACAGCACATTTATATCCCGAAAGTACATGGTAGTTCGTGCGAATATATTCGGCAAGGCGTTTTTTTGTGAGTTCGTACCGGGTGTACGTCCGGTGTGTGGCGGTCTTTCCTGCTTTCAGCGCATACTGCTTGTTATGCTGTACGAACACTTGCAGGAGTTTTTTTAACCTTTTCCTCTTTGCTTAAAAGGTGTTGCGTATCTTTTCAGCGGTAACATAGCCATCCCTTTCCAATAGGTCTGATAATGCTTGTATAGGGTGGCTTTGATGTCGTGTTGTACCGATTTATCCGCAGGGCATGATTACCTCTTGCTATCCACATGGATGAAGCCTTCAGATGTTTAATGGACTGAAGAATATCTTGAAACGCAGTTTTTTGCAAACTTTTCTTTAGCTAAAGGAAACCTGGTGCAAATTATTGTATTGTTTGCGAAAAAAATCTGCTTTTATTTTATAGTCCGTGTCAGTTTGCCTTACAGAAAATAATTTGTCGGATATTTTCATATTTTGACTTTTCCTATTATATTTGCCTTGTGTCTGTCAAATGGCTGATATATTGTCAAAACGATTGTTGCTTAATTTACCTTATTAAATAAAATATAGATACAATGGGACTGAAAATCGTTATTTCTTCATCGCGTTCGGCCAAGGAGAAACAGATCGTGATAGACGAGCTGAAACTGAGAGATAATGCATTGGCTACATTGGGCAATGTAGCGAAAAGAATAGATTACATATATGACTGCGATACGGAATCTACCGTATTTGGAACACTGCCCAAGCAAGACGAAATAAACAAGTATATCATACCTGGATGTGACTGGTTTATTCTACTTGCACCGCTAAGGCACGTGGGCGATAAAACTGCCGGCGAGGCTTTGGCGGCCTATGATGCTGTGATGAAAGAGAAAGGACTTGTTTTTAGTCTGTTTTATTGTAAGAATCCTTTCAATGTGCCGGACGATGAGTATGAAAAAGAGCTGGTGAAGAATGACTGTGTGAAAAGGCCTTCTGATGTTAGCTTGGACAAACTATTGCAGACGATACAGGATGTATATAAGCAGGATTCGAAGCATTACATGAAAGATTATCAGTACACCGAAGATTGTTCATCGCTGGCATATAGAATCAGTGAAGAGTTTGACATACTGGTACAAGAAAACCGCTTCTTGGCTTTTCGTGTCGATGGACTGGCCATTATGGGGCGCGATGTGGATGCCAAGCAACTGTATTATGACAAAAACCGTGCGTTGGAATTCAATGGTTTTTATGAGAAACTGTATTATCCGCGCCAAGGGGTAGACGAGCAACTGGGAAGGATGATAAATGGCGGATGTCGTATCATTGCCGTTACAGGAATGCCGGGGGCGGGCAAGACGCGGTTGGTGTTCGAGTATGTGCGTCGTAATCTTGCTCATGAAAGAGTAGTGCTGATGGACCGTAACAATGTGCGCGATGTCGTAGAACGCCTTAAATTGGAGGTAAAAGTGAAAGCACGGAGGTTAGGAATATCGGAAAGGGAGTACGTGCAAGAAAAACGGTTGTATTTCGTGGCTGACCAGGTGCGCGATTTGTTTGAATCGGCGGCAATAAGCGCCGAATGCATAGAGGCTTTTTATAAAAGCATGCTAGCACATCGGAACTACGTTTTCATCTGTACCATGATAAGCAACGCATATAACAGTTTTGTAATGGCCTATCCGGCAGTAAAAAATCTGCTTGGCAGCAATGCAAATTTATGTGGTAAACTCGAAATACAGCCTATAGGCAAAAGTCAGGACGATGCCAACTTTGTGAATTGGCTGAGGTTGCATTACGAAAAGACAAATGGTGGTAAGACCGTGGCTGATTACATCCCCAGGTTGAACAATTATGTGGAACATATCATAAGGCAACTCACCGGAGTCAAAGACGAAACATTGGGTTCGTATATAAAGTGTTTCCTCAAGGCATGCCAGCTGATAAGCGTATTCCGGTACTCGTCGCCTCTGTGCTTGGTGGTAATGCTCATGCGCCAGCGTTATAAGGAAGTCATGCAAGAAGACTTTGCTGATAATGTAACGAAGTGCATAGATTACCTGGGGCGGAATAATGCGGTGTGGATGAGCCGGGGAATCAATGGGAAAATGTTTGACTATGATAACGAGCAGACATATGACGGCGAAAGCATGAAAACCATTGTGCCACCCGACATTACTTTCTCGGTGAACGAATTGGTGTGGAAGGCTTTGCTGGAGCGCGATGCGGCACTCAAGGTAGAGGAACAGTTGTTTTACAGATGGAACGACCCCGACGAAACGGTTAATGCTATATCTTGGTTTTTCGCTACTTTTCCCACTGCTAAAACTTTAAGTCGGGTGGTGGCTCGTATACCGAAAACCGACAACTACATGGCTTGTATGCAGAGGTGCGTGGAGGTGATAAAGCAAAAGATTCCACAGTTCAAGGAAACGGAAAAAGAAGAAATAACCTTCGTGTACAACCTTCTTATTGGGCGTGCGGCAAATCGTAGAAATGTACGCCGCCTGGTAGAGGAAATGTATAGTCTGGGTTTGCAACCCAATGAATCGACTATAGGAGAGATGATACGTTTCTCGCAGTCGGGGAGGGAAACCTACGCACAGGAGGATATAGAAATATTCCAGAAAAAGAACAATATAGCAGACAACGTCTATTCGGTATCGCGCAAGTTGGAATACTTTATCGGCAATTTTACCGAAGCAATGGCGTATCTCAGACAAGACAATGTAGAGCAGGTCTTTGCACGTGTTAGGACGGTGGGTAGTCTCTTTACCATTGACTATTTGTCGCTGAAGCGCATATATGGAATATTGGCAACGCTGTGTACTACAACTGACGACATAAATGCGCTGGTGCAATATGCCAACGCCCGGTATGAGGCTGCATTACAGCTGATTGAAGCCGAAAATAACTGCGACGATATAATAGACGTTATCGATTTGCATGTCAGGTGTATGTACGAAGTAGACGACGAGTTGCTGGACAATATCTACGACATAGCTACGGCAAAGGCCATGCTGAAAGAATATGTGGACAGGCTTTTCCTGCTGAACTATTCCGTTGTATACAGCTTGATAGAGAAAGTGTTCCATAATAAACCCCTGCAAGAACTGCTGCAAACCTACCTTGAAGAGGGGAAAGGCGTATGGGCGGGTATAAAAGCTAACAACCGTGAAATAGTATATGTGGGATTGATACGGGTGTCGGAAGACTTTGATACATCCTATACTTATTACAACGCATGGAAAGAAAAGGCCGGACACCACAATCCTCAGATGTTTGCCATGTGTTTGGAAAATTGCCATCGTCACGAATACAAAGCAGCGGTACAAGCTTTCCGCAAACTTGAGGAAGAAATTGGTGGTGCAGATAAAGTGAGCCTCATTCTTTATAATCAGATGTTGAAGATTTCGCCTTCACTGGACGATGCAATGGTGTTTATGAAAAGTCTGAAGTCGGTAGACGATTATACGCTGAGTAACCTGCTGGGTATAATAGACAACATAAAGGATGAAAACCCAAAACGCTTTGCCTTTGCATACGAACTGATTAACATGCCTTTGTTTGCCGGATTGCGTTGCAATATACATGCCATGGCCCTGATGTATAAACTGGCCGAAAGCCGTAAACACGAGCGATACCTCTATCATTTGATAGACCGGGATCTGCAGGAAAATGAAGCCATCGGGCTGAAAAAACTGATAGCTGCCTCTAAACAGATAAACAGCATACTGATACGCAAACGTTATCGCTCATTGGACGTAGCTTTCAGACTGTTGGAGATATACAAAAAAAGGTACATGGTTACAGCGGCCAATGGCGAAAAAATGGCGCCAGATTGCTATTCGGCGCTTTGCGGGAAGATAACATCGTGTATGGATTCTGTCGTGAAAAACGAGGCATTCAAACGCTGGGATGCGTTGATAGAAGCTGATAAGGATATGCTGGAAATCGACGAATTTTTCTATTCTACCTTGTACAGATACCGCAAGCTAAATGCACTGATAAATGATAAAGGTGAGGTAAGCGCTGAATTCCGCCGTGACATTGAGAGCGTCAAGGTAACCAAGTCACGTATCTTTGAAAAAATTATGTCAACCATGTATTCCGAAGGTTTCGGATTTGAGAGTATATGGAACATGTATGTTTATTATCGCGATACTTTTGTGACGAGGAAGATGGAAAAAGGGTTGTATCCGTACATTACCATGTATAAGATACTGCGTAAGGCCGCTGCCGGAAACACGGAATGGCAGAAGCTGGTAGACAAAGAGCAAGCCAGTTTCGGATTCGACAGATTGTATGCGCGTTCTGATAACTCGATATTCATATACAAGAAGTTGGAAAATGTTAAGAATTACCACACTGTCTTGCAAATACTGAAAGATGAGATAAATAGCGGGTATTTACTGCCTTGCGTATTGAATGCTAGCATGGACAAAATATATTGTATGCGGGGCGTATATGCGAGACAGCATGAGGTTTGCTATGCCGCAGTACAAGATTTTTTGCGTGACAATCCGGTCGTTTTCGATTCGTTTACAATGCTCACCTACCTGTCCCTACTAAAGCTGGCACCTACCTTTGAAGAAAAGCTGAAGTGGCTTTTCAAGCAAGGCGAGGAGCCTGCGTGCGAAGTCTTTTTAGGCACCGTTGCTACCGATTTCATAATTGGTCGCTACAATATAGATATTACGCGGCGTTACTTCGATTTGTGGCTGAACATATACAAAGACCTTGGACTGACAAATGAGAAGAACTTTCAAACCATGGGTAGGTATCTGCGCATAGAGATAGAATATGCACACGAAGGCTATCTGGAGCGAGCACGTAATGTGTTGCGTCTGTTTGCTAAACATAAATATCCAGTGTCGGTACATACCTTTAAGAAGCGTTCATGGACAGAGCTTTCGGAAAAACTGCTGGTAGCTTTTCCCGACTGTGCAGCCATTGTAGACAAAATAGTAATAAGTAAATGAGATGTGTTTGTGGAGAAGAAAGTAGGGAGTTGAATCTGTTCTATATAGAGCGTCTGTTTGAATAGCAATAAAGAAGGCGAGCAAGAAGAGCCGGTATTCATCACGTATACCGGTTTTTTTAGCTTTATAACGTGAATTCGAATTATCAGCGATAAGAATAATTGGAAGATGGCTTTTTCCTGAAATATAAGGCAGATGATGTAAGAGACAGGCATAACGACATATGATAAATCAGAGTGTGCCTAAATAGATGGTCCTATGCCATGAATGAGTGGGACACATCCTTTCTGCCGCTAAACATACAGTTTAGTATAGAGCCTTCATAATGTGAGAAGCCTTTTATCTCAAAGAATGGTATTAGTATGATAAGCTGCAATATCTGTAGATTGCTCAATTGGCAGTTGCTTCTTTTATTGCCACCCAGACTGCGTTGTGTCAGCATGGGCTATGTGGCTATTAAACATTATAGGCATACGCATAATGTTGCCGTTTCCATTCTTGTGTTTTTTGTGTGCTCATTTATTCTTCCGAGCATATCCATCGGTTATAATCGATACAATGGAATTGAGACAAAACGTTGGTTTAATTTTAGGAGTTACTATTATTCATCACGTGGACTGTTGTATGTGCATGATGATGGGGCTATGGGATTACGGGACCGTTTCGGCTTGATTATGCCGTGCAAACATGAATGGGTTGTGCCCATGGGAAACAAGATGAAACCTTTTGTCAAGTTTCAGGATGACATGGGATTGGGTATATATGACTTGGAACGTCAAGAGGTAATAGTACAGCCTGAATACAGAGACATTTTTGAATATGATCATAATGTATGGCGGCTGATTCCTGAAGAAGAGGGAAATGACCAATTTTTCATCGGTCCGAAGTTCTATTATCGGTTTGATGCAAATTGTTTAAGGGTTTCTGGTAATCCGATGTAATATGAGCCTTCTGTCAATCCTGAGATATGACCGTGATGTTTTAGATAATTTGTGCAAGCTGCTTTACAAAATGGTGAAAACCTTTTTTTGAAAAGCGGCAGTATTTTTCGATTACTATTGGAATTGGAGGTTGGTGAAGTATAACTGATAGGATTGGCAGTCTGAATATACTTAATTCATTATGTTATGACATGGGCATGAGAAAGAATACCTTATTGAAAACAGTACAGCCTAAAGATAAGGCCACTGCCATGTTCCTCGTTCGATATCATTGTCGCGTTTAACGAATATCATCGTGATGTCGTTATGTGAGTATTGGATTTGATAGAGAACGAGAGTGGTTTGTTATTAAAATTTAAAAGCTAACTTTATGGGATAGTATTATATCCTTTTGGTAATGTGTCTGTTGTCATATTGCCAAAGGGATATTTTTTTGAAAACAAAGACAGGTTGATGATAGAAATGGTTACAAAAAACATTCTTTTATCATAAACATTAAAACAAAGAATGTGGAGGCTAAAAATATGAATGCATCAGAAGTCGGGAAAGGATTTCAGTTTGCTTTGTTCAAACTTCCGGTAGAGAAAGGAATTGATATGTATAAATTGGTTGTGTTTACGGAAAGATATAATTGCGGTGAGATCTGTTATACCCTGAAGGCAGAGGAAATTCGAGAGATATTCAACCTCACTGAAGTGACAATATGACAAGCTCCAATACAGACTGGGGCAATTAAATTGGTCGGTAAGAATCAACTTCATGGTAAAATATGTAAAGGCATATAAAAAAGTCATGTGGCTAAACAAATCGATATACAGAACGTTAAAAATGTTTTATCAATTATGGGTAATAGTAATGAAAAGAAAGAATTAAAGAAAACTCAAGTGTTCAATGTGGTTATCCTCGACCGTAGTGGTTCGATGGAGTGTATCCGTCAAGCTGCCGTTGAGGGCTTCAATGAAACTTTGGCCGGTATCAAAAAAGCACAAGAGAGATTTGCAGACACACAGGAACATTATGTGTCGTTGGTGACATTCTGTAGTTGTGAGACACGGCTGGTGTTCGACAAAACTCCGGTGCAGGAAGCCCGACCGCTGACTCTGGAAGACTACGTTCCCTGTTGCACTACGCCGCTTTATGACGCAATGGGTTTTACGCTCACTTCTATGCAAGTTTATATAAAGAATATAGAAGATGCAGTAGTGGTCGTGACGATTATTACAGACGGCCTGGAGAACGCATCCCGAGAATACAGCGGTAAGGCGATAAAGAACTTGGTAGAACGTTTGCGTGGAGAAGGTTGGACATTCACCTATATGGGAGCGAATCAGGATGCGGGCAAGGTGGCGGAAAGCTTGTCTATCCGTAACGCCCGCAACTTTGCTTACAGTGCGGTCGGCACGGTAAACAGTATGAAAAAGGACAGCAGCACACGGATGAACTTCTTCACACGCCTTTCCCGTTTCAAGGAAACGGAATCCGCCGACGGAATCGCACCGATGTCTGCAGAGGAACGCCGCAACCAATATACGGCCATGGCTGACGAGGCTTTTGATGAGGAAGAGAAATAAGGTAGAAGCCATGTGTAGAATAATACGTACTATTGCCAGTTTGCTTGTTGGGGCATTATGTCTCAGTGGTTGTAAACAATATACTTATGAAGTGACGGCTCGCAATTCTGGTATGCAAACAGCTTCAGCCAATAACGATGTTAATGTTTTCATCGAACAGGCCCGCCAAGGGAATACGCAAGCCTGTCTTTCGCTTGCAAATTGTTATCGAGACGGAGATGGAGTGGAAAGTAGTTTCTTCAACATGTTGACGATGTATGGTATATACTGTCGCCGAAGT
The DNA here is from genome assembly GCA_050946375.1 of Bacteroidaceae bacterium. Taxonomy (GTDB): domain Bacteria; phylum Bacteroidota; class Bacteroidia; order Bacteroidales; family Bacteroidaceae; genus UBA1794. The sequence goes on from JBMNUT010000003.1 coordinate 176,170, forward strand.
GGAATCGACTTGGAATCTATCAACTCATATCCGATTCCTGAAAATCACAGATATCGACTGTTGATGAATTTGATATCTGATAAGCCTGAATTTAAGAGCGATGAAATAAACAAGAATCTGACGAAAATGGAACTAACACTTCCAGTAGAAGCAAAAGTTATGCATGAACTAATTCGTTTTAATTCTGATCAAGACACAGTACGCTGCATAGAAGCCATGGAAAAGATAGATCAGGAAGGAAGTGAAATTGCGGCAATTATCCGATTATTTCTTCTTGAACAATACAATGATACTGTACTTTATGAGCAATGTCTCAACCGGCTTGTAGATAGGTTTCCTTTTGTTTATCTCAAGTTGGGAGATTTACATATGCACAGATATCATTACGAAGGGCATGATTTTGTAAATGTACAAAAAGCGGTAAAGGCATACCAGAAAGCCGATGAATACGGAATGCTTCCACCGAGGTATGCCATGTGTTTGCTTGAAATATATCGCCATTGGATTCCTAAAGGGAAGCTGCAATGTGATGACAGCGAATTACTACGCCTTGAAAAACTGGCAAGAATTGATTATTAGCAACAAATAAAATACATGAAAATGAAAAAGACAATCTCGTTTAGACTGTTCTTCACGGTATTGGGGAGAGGAATATGTCAAGTATTGCGTTATGTAGGAAAACTTTTTGGTTATAAAGACGATAGTTCTTATGCCAAGGTATTATGGCGGGTTTCCGCTACGTGTTTTACTATTTTACTAACTCTTTTTACAGGATGTTTGCTGTATGCGTTAGTAATCGAAGTTGTAATTCCAAAATGGATTGCTTCTTCATGGAATCCAGAATGGAACAGCCAGTATATCAGTAATCATATTCTATTTCAGAAGGAGCTTTGGAGCAATAAAACACGGATTTACAATCAAGTTACCCGACATACTATGCTTGAAGATGTGGACTGGGTTGTAATTTCCGAAGACCACGATAGTCTGGCGGTTTTCTCCAAAGACGGGAAACGCGGATACCTTAATCGTTTCACAGGAGAGGTTGTTATACCTGCCATCTATTCTAAAGCATGGGTTTTCTCTGAGGGGTTAGCTGCCGTGGAGAAAAGTGGCAAATTATTGTTCATAGACCATTCCGGGCAAATGGTGATAAATAAGGACTTTGAAATCCATCCAGATATGCCTGCATATATTTTTAAAGATGGTTATTGCTTGATGAAAAACCCACTCAACGGTAATTTAGGTCTGATAGACCGAAAAGGCGAATGGAGATTGCCGCCAGAATATTTGGATATTCATAAGACAGACAGTTTATGGATAGTTGAAACTTTTGACGACAAACAAGCAGTGATGGACAATGATATAAACGTTATATTGCCTTTTTCACATGCAGACTATTATGTTAAAGACAATGCTATCTTTGCTACTTTGTCCGACCATACAATACGTCAGTACGACTTACGAGGCAACCTTATCGAGCCGTTTTATATCCAAGAGGTAGAACAGATGACTTATGAAACAGGAGAGCTTCGCTATGTAACTACTCCCAAACATAACGAAGCTGGTCAGGAAGAAGATGAAATAAATAGCTATCCGGTTAACATACAGGCTACGGCCAGATGTCGTCGTTATCAGGCAGGTCATGGATGGTATGGTCTCATGGCGTCAAACGGAGAAGTGCTAACGCCTCCAGCCTATTCGTCTATTTCTGCAATTGGTAAAGATTTGTATCTTTGCAAGGATGATAACGGGAATGGTCTCTTGATTAATGGGAAAGGAGAAAAATTGTAAATACAAGTAATCTCAATAACATAAAAATCATGAGGCAAAAATAGTTGCCAAAGGAGCAAAGAAGATTCAGATTAGCACTTTAGAAATTCAATAAAAATTGCGAATATGGAACTTTTAGGAGCTATAATCGGTGACATTGTGGGCAGTACCCGCGAATGGAACAACATCAAGACAGTAGACTTTGAGCTCGTACCGAGCGGAAGTCACTTCACTGACGACACTGTGATGACCCTCGCTGTGGCGGAATGGTTGATGACTGACCCGGAACACAAGGCGGAGACATTGGTGGAATGCATGCAACGTTTGGGACGTAAATATTCAAATGCAGGTTACGGCGGCATGTTCTACAAATGGTTGGAAAGCGATAATCCGAAACCTTACGGAAGTTTCGGCAATGGCTCTGCCATGCGGGTAAGCCCGGTGGGGCTCTATGCCAATTCGTTGGAAGAAGCCTTGAAACTGGCACGTATTTCGGCTTCCGTCACACATAATCATCCCGAAGGCATCAAGGGCGCACAAGCCATTGCAGGCTGTGTGTTCCTGAAGAAGAACGAATGGGCTGACAAAGATAAGATAAGATGTTTTATCAAGGAGAAAATAGGATACAATCTCGATTTTGAGCTGGAAAAGCTGCGCGATAATTACGGGTTTGACGTGACATGCCAAGGAAGTGTACCTATAGCAATCAAGGCTTATCTGGAATGTAGCATTTATCCTCCCGAGAAAGCGTTGCGTCTTGCGGTTTCCATGGGCGGTGATTCTGATACAATCGGTGCCATGACCGCATCCATAGCCAGTGCAGAATGTTTTAGTAGCATGGGAGGAGGATTCAGTACTGAGCTCATTGACAAATGCCGCGCCCTGCTTCCTGCTGATCTGCTTGAAATCAATGACCGCTTCGAGGATTTTATCTCACGACCGCTTTATCAGTCGTATTATTTGCACGGAGATTTGTTTGCAGGGGAATATCCAGGTGATAAGGATGAGGAAATAACCAAACAGAAAATAAGGAACATGCTGCACTTTGGCGTCAAGCATTTTGTAGATTTGACAGAAGAAGGAGAGTTGAAGCCCTACTGCCATCTTTTGCCCAAGGATGTTACATATTTGCGTTTCCCCATTCCAGATAATGGTGTACCACAGTCTATAGAATCAGTCAACCGTCTATTGGACAAGATCTGTGACTTGGAAAAAATGGGTGGCTATACTTATGTCCATTGTCGGAGAGGTGTGGGGAGGACCGGCACGATTGTTGGTTGTCTGAAAGCGAGAGAGTTGTATAACTATAAAGATTCTGATGCATTGACTGCTTTGCGTAACTTCTTTAAGGATATGCCAAAGTCTGTCTGTCGTCAAACACCGGAAACTCATGAACAGGAAGAATTTATCAAGACCTTCTCTCGCAGTGCAGGCTTGTATATAGAAAATCAAAAAGAAATTATTAAGGACAGCATTAGAGGTTGCCTGATGGCCGGTGCAGCCGGTGACGCATTGGGTTATACCGTAGAATTCATGAGTCGCGACCATATATTGTCACAATATGGAAGGAAAGGCATTACGCAGTTTGAATTGGCAGAAAACGGCAAGGCATGGGTTAGTGATGCCACACGGATGACGCTATTCACGGCATGCGGCATGCTAACGAACGTAACACGTGGCTATATGCGCGGAATAGGCGGTGCACCAGAATATTATACAAGCTACAACTGGCTTTGCAACCAGCCCGAACTGACACACCGCAGTGCTTCTGGCAGCACTCGCATGTCAAGTCTGCCGCACAAAAAAACGGTGAAGAACAACAGCAAAGGCTGCGTCGGCATCATGCGTGCAGCATCCATGGCATTGCTTGCGGCAGGATATAAGAGCCGGGATGAAAGGTTTTATGATATTCCTGAAATGGACGAGGCCGGGGCGAAAGTGGTAGAGGCCACGCATAAGCATCCGTTGGCTTTTCTCCCGGCAGCTATGTTAACCCATCTGCTTTATAAATTGGTTTACATGGATGCAGAGCAAGTCAAGCGGGAATTTCGGTCATTGGCCCTTGAAACCATTTTTTCCCTCGACTCCATCTTTGTGGGGCAGTATGCAGAATACAAGCGTATTCTTGCAGAGCTGACGCGCAAAGCCGTCACTCTTGCCGAAAACAACTGTACGGATGCAGAGAATATCATGCAGCTTGGCGAGGGATGGAGAGGTGAAGAGGCTTGGGCCATTGCCTTGTATTGTGCCGTCAGGCATGTCGACAGCATAGAGGAAGCCATCATTGCAGCCGTGAATCATGACGGGGACAGCGACTCTACGGGATCTGTTTGTGGAAACATCATGGGCGCAATCTATGGATATGAAGCTCTTAAACGTCAACGTCTGTTTTGTCCTCCCGGTAAGAAACTGGAGGATACACTCGAACTTGCGAATATCACGCTTGCTCTTGCAGATGACCTTTATACCAGTTGTATCATCAGCGAATATGAGCCAATAGACACTCCCGAAAAGCAACAGTGGTACGAGCGTTATTGTGAGATGAAGCCAACCGGAATTGGATAAAATGTATCCTAATCCCAAGTGAAGTAGGAAGCTCGGATATGATAACTTTTACCGTATCATTCCGTATCATCATATTGATATGTTCTTCCAGAATTAAAATTTTCTTGGCGAAAAAACTGAATGGGAAGTTGAGTAGATACAAGCAAAAAAACGTCGAGATATAACGGGAAGAGAAAAGGAAACAAAAATGACAGAAGCTACCGGACAAGACAGACCAAGGCAATTTCTGATGATATTGGAACAGCTGAAAATAAAGGTATAGCTCTATCAATAAAAAGATGCAGTGGTTAATGCCTATTGTACCGGGGCTTTGTCATTGAATATGCAGGCCAATTTTGAACCAGAATAGTACGAACGAATGTAAAGCGTGTCAATATAAAATATAGTCCAACGGATAAACAACCACTTTAATAATTGTGAGTATGATTCCTGACTTCTTTTATTAAAATGAGTGATGAAATAAGTGCACTTATGCACGATGATTTTTGAGTTGGATTGGATGTTTTGTGCAGGTATGAAAATGATTATGGATGATTGTTTCTTGAGGAAAACGTGTACATTTGCAGTTGGCATCATTCGTGCATAATATGTACGACGAAGGACACTCCATTGATGAGATCTGGGAGGTCAGCGGTTTCAAAAGCCGGGGTTCGGTATTCCGCATACTCAATAAGCATGGGATGACACTGAACCGTGACCCGCACCAAGGACCGCTGAAGAAACGGAGAAATGATATTCAGGAAGAACAATAAAAAACCGACAATATGACCATACAGGAATTTATAACGCTATACAGGGAGGCTTTCGGAGAAAGCGTACCCTTGCCCGTTGCGTTCGGTTACAGCGACAAGCCGGCTACGGAAGTAAGAAAGATACCCCGTTGTATGATAGGCGCGATACGCAAAGTCTGCGGCGGAGAAGCATTGACGCTCTCGGCTGAGAACGTGTTATGCGGTGGCGGAAGTCTCTATACAGCCTTTGCGCCTATGCCGGAACGTGTTCCGGTGTTTGTCTCGGAGACGGAACACTACAAGCAGACCAAGGAGCAGGTCAAGGAATATATAGACAGGCTGGACATACGGCTGTCTGATAAGCCTTATCTTAACTTTGTGCGTATGGACAGGCTGGAAAGCATGGATGATGTGGAAGGCATACTTTTCTTTGCCACTCCTGACGTTCTGTCCGGCCTTTGCTCGTGGGCGTTTTACGACAACAACGATGACGACGCCGTATGCACACGGTTCGCATCAGGCTGTTGTAGCATAGTGACCTTTGCCGCGAAAGAAAATGAGAGAGGCGGACGCAGCTGCTTTATCGGCCTGCTTGATCCGTCGGCACGTCCGCTGGTACCCAAAGACGAGCTGACATTTACCATACCGGCGTGCAGGTTCAAGGAAATGACGGACACTATGAAACAATCGGCCTTGTTCCAAAAGGCATATTCCATTGTGAGGAAACGCATCAACGGAGAAATACAGAATACAAACAGTAAAATTGAGTGATGATGGAAACTTTCAACGACGCAATTTCAGAAGACCGGCTGGTGCTGGTTGATTTCTTTGCTACCTGGTGCCAGCCTTGCAAGATGATGCATCCCGTGTTGGAGCAGGTAAAAGCTGTTCTTGGTGACAAAGTGCGCATCCTTAAAGTGGACGTGGATAAGCATGGACAGACTGCGGTACAATATGGAATACAGTCGGTACCGACTCTGATGCTGTTCCGCAACGGACAGATTCTTTGGAGGCAAAGCGGTGCCATGCCGAAGTTAGAACTGCTGGCAGTAATCAACCAGTATTTATAAAAGATGATGAGAAAGATTTTATTCCTGCACGGCTTCTTTGCTTCCGGCAGTTGCATTCCGGCATTGACGCTGAAGCAGGCATTGGACGGAAAGGCCGAGGTACTGACTCCCGATCTGCCCATACACCCGAAGGAAGCCATCGACTTCATCCACAGGATATGCGACCGGGAGCATCCCGATCTGCTGGTCGGCAACAGTTGCGGCTCGTTCCTTGCACAGATGCTTGCGCCCATCGTCGGCATTCCCGCATTGTTGGGCAATCCGCACTTTGAGATGACGAAGTTCCTACGAGAGCGCATCGGAAACCATCGGTATAAATCACCGCGAAAGGACGGGAAAATGGAATTTGTTATTGACAACGGGCTGATAGATGAGTTTGCAGAATTGGAGCGCCATCAATTCGACTGCTGCAGCCCGTATTACAAGGACAAGGTCTGGGGACTGTTCGGTGAGCAGGACACATTAGCGCACTACGAGCCGCTGTTCCTGGAGCATTACAGCGAAGCCTATCATTTCCCCGGCGGACACACCCCGACGGAACAGGAAGTGAGGACTTGGTACGTGCCGCTGATAGAGAGGATGTTGACGACGTTCCCATGTCGGAAGATGAATACAGATATGCAATGAACAAAAGAGAATACGCGCAGGCCAACAAGGAGTGGCTGTTGCAAAAATCACAGGAAGAAGGAGTAAAAACGCTCCCGAAAGGTATCTTTTATAAAGTCCTTACGGAAGGAAAAACCGACGGAAGGCATCCGACTCCGCGCAGCATTTTGACCGCCCATTACACCGGACGGACTATTGACGGACGGCAGTTTGATAGCAGTCGTGGCGGCGCGCCGCTGGCTATACGCCTTTGCGACCTCATCGAAGGATGGGTCATCGCCATGCAGCAGATGTGCGTGGGCGACAAATGGGAGGTCTATATCCCGGCAGAAATGGGCTACGGCAAATTCTCCCAACCGGGTATTCCGGGCGGTTCCACGCTGATATTTGAAATCGAACTTTTGGGAATTGCGTAAAGAATTAAAGATATGGAGAAGAATTATTGGCTCGTATTTGCCAACAGAAAATATGCCAACCATACTGAAAGTTTCAGGCAAATTGGTCTTATTAGTTGGAAACAGAAAAGGAACCGTTTCCAAATAGGTGACGTCGTATATGTATTTGTTTCAGATGAACGCTGCATTAAATTCAAAGCGATAGTGACGGCTAAGGATGTCATAAGGGAAGATGCTGCATTCTGGGACATCACAGCCCCTATGCACAAGACATATAGGTTAACTCTTGAAGCAGAATATCAAGATGAAGGGTTGGATGAAAAGACATTGAAAGAACATGGTTTCAAAGGTGGGCGTAGCCTGCAGCATCCTATGAAATTGAAGAACCATCCAGATTTATTGGCGTACATAAGCCATAAGTTTTAAGTTGTGATGCAAAATGGATGATAAAAAAAGGTGCAGATGGTGCAATATGACTAATCCGCTTTACGTGGCTTATCACGACTACGAATGGGGCGTTCCTGTGCATAATGACAGGAATCTTTTTGAGATGTTCCTGCTTGAGACCTTCCAGGCCGGACTTTCATGGGAGTGCATCCTGAACAAGCGTGAGGCGTTTCGTAAGGGGTTCGATGATTTCGACTATGAGCGGATAGCCCTTTACGATGAAAACAAGCTCCAATCGTTGCAACAGGACAAAAGCATTATCCGTAACCGTCTGAAGATTAAAGCTGCTGTAACAAATGCACAAGTATTTATGAGAATACAAAAGGAATGCGGTTCATTTGACCGTTACATCTGGAGTTTTACAGATGGAAATACAGTGTTTGAAACCGGACTGGCCACCTCACCATTATCTGACAGTATATCCAGAGAACTTCGGAAAAAAGGAATGAAATTTGTAGGCAGCACGGTTATCTATGCTTATCTTCAAGCTGTAGGCATTATCAATTCACATGAAGAAGGCTGTTGGCTGGCCAAAAGAGAACAGGAACAATGAAAATGAATAAGTATGGAAATAAACTCATTAGTTGAGAATACAAGCCGGATGGGATTTCCCGTAGAGCACGGGCTTAGCCTGCACATCGGTTTGGATGATGGACGGAAAATCCTGTTTGATATGGGGCAACGCCGGTTGTTTGCAGACAATGCGGAGCGACTTGGCATCGACCTGGCCGACGTGGATATGGCGGTCGTGTCGCACGGACATTATGACCACGGCGGCGGGTTGCGCACTTTCCTTGAACTGAATAAGAAGGCCCAAGTCTATATCAGCCGCCACGCTTTTGAACCGCATTACTCGTTGCGTGATGACGGACTGAAATACATTGGCATAGACCCGGAACTACGGACAAATGACAGGTTGGTATTATGCGCGGATGAAACGCGCATCGGCGATAATATAATCCTGTTTTCCGGGATAAACGGAGATTGTTTGAAGCCGAACGGGAACAGGCTTTTATTCGGCCCTGCCAAGCATGAAAACGATGATTTCCGCCACGAGCAAAGTCTTATCATCAGGGAAGGCAATAATACCGTACTCTTTGCCGGGTGTGCCCATTGCGGTATTATAAACATCATACAGCGGGGTATGCACGTAGCAGGCGGTCCCTTTACCCATGTCTTTGCCGGTATGCACCTGGTGAAGAGCGGATTGACAGAAAAAGACGAAGCCCATTTTATCCATTCCTTGGCGGAGGAACTGTCCGCATACGCCGGTTGCCGTTACTTCACGATGCACTGCACGGGAACGACACAGTATGAGATACTGAAAAAGGAAATGGGTGATGCCATCAGTTATATGGGATGTGGGGAGACTGTAAGAATATAAAAATAAGGGACTAAGGTATGAATGTAGAAAGTGTGAGGGATTATTGCCTGTCGTTGCCGCTGGCTACGGAAGATTTTCCGTTCGACGAGACAACACTGGCTTTCCGGGTTCTGGGAAAGATATTCGCCATGATTGACCTTGACAACACGGAATGGTTCGTGTTGAAGTGCGATTCGGACTATGCCTTGGAACTCCGCGAAACATATCCTGAAATCAAAGGGGCATGGCACATGAACAAAAAATATTGGAACCAGATCAGCCTTTCGGGCGAACTGCCGGATGCTCTTGTACAGAAACTGATTCGCCACAGCTATGCCGAAGTGGTAAAAAAGATGCCGAACAAGCTCAAGCAAAGTCATACGGAGGTGCTTTCCGTTCAACAGGAATAAGAATACCATATCGGACCCATGCCCGGCATAAGTACATCAACTGACTTCCGGCATAAGTCCGATATAGTATCATAGCAAAGATTGGCTATTTCTACACTAAACGGCAGTAATACAAAGTTATAGGTCCGCTATTCTCGATGAAATTATCCTGGGGTAGGAGACTAATGCCCCACCTGTCGTTGCTGTTCGGCATTGTATCGGTCGCCGATTATGGGGATGGCAGCAACGGCATCTTCTAATTGTTTCCATTCGTCTGTACTCAGCTTGAAATCCAATGCGCGCAGGTTCTCTTCGAGGTGCGACAGTTTTGTCGTGCCGGGAATCGGGACAATCCATGGTTCCTTTTGGAGGAGCCAGCCAAGGGCAAGCTGGGCGGCCGTCATGCCGCGTTCCCGTCCGAATCGTTGCAGCACATTTACGATACGATAGTTGGCACGCATGGCTTCCGGAGTGAAGCGGGGTAAGGTCGGACGATTGTCATTATTGGGGTCGAACTCTGTATATTCGTTCAGGTCGCCGCCCAGAAATCCGCGGTTCAGCGGGCTATACGGTACGAATCCTATGCCCAGCTCACGGCAGACGTCCAGCACTCCGTTCTTTTCCACTTCGCGGTGCATCAGGTGATATTCGCTCTGGATGGCAGTCAGCGGACAGATAGCATGCGCCTTGCGTATGGTGTCCGCACTGACTTCGCACATGCCCCAATGTAATACCTTACCTTCTTTTATCAGGTCACTGAGGGTTCCCGCCACATCCTCTACCGGCGTGTTCGAGTCGAAGCGGTGCTGGTAAAACAGGGGAATGCAATCGGTGCGCAAGCGTTTTAATGACTCTTCGCAATATCGGCGAATGGTGGCAGGACGACTGTCTTGCCTTCCGGTAGCTTTCCCGTCGATGACTTCGTGACCGAATTTAGTCGTTACGTTTATTCTCCCGCTGAATTCTCCAAGTGCTTCTCCCGCCAGTTCTTCGTTGTTCAGAGGTCCGTAGATAATGGCGGTATCGAACAGAGTCACACCCCGGTCCATCGCTTCGTGCAGCAGGCGGATGCATTGTTTCCGGTCGGGATGATAGCTACGGTTGTACGTCATGCCCATTACCCCGAACCCCAATGCCGATACCTCAAATGCCGCCTGTCCCGTTCCCAATGTACGGTGCGAAGTGATGGTTGCGGCCTGGACATTTCCGGCAGGTGCAGTCTTTTCATCCGTTGCCGCAGCCCGTGTGGCAGCCTCAACCTTATCCAACGCCGGAGAAACGGCCAGCGCCGCTCCCATGGCAGCCGCTGTTTTCAGAAATCCACGTCGGCTGATGCCTTCTTTCTTATTCAAGTCTTTCATATCAGTATGCCCCTTTTTGTTTAATGTATCGAGAAAGCGCCGTCCACGAGCAGGGCGTGTCCGTCTACGAAACTGGCCTGCGGGCTGCACAGCCACAGCACAGCGTTGGCAATCTCTTCCGGTTTGCCCAATCTTCCGGCCGGTATGTCGCGTACCAATTCCTTTTCCAGTGCGGGATTCCGCCGCATCAGGTCTTCCGCCATCGGTGTGCGGATGACACCCGGGCATACGGCATTGATGCGGATTCCTTTTGCTGCATAATCAATCGCCGCGGTACGGGTCAGGCCGATAACGGCATGTTTGCAGGCAATGTAGGCTGCCTGTCCGGGGAAACCGGTCACGCCGCCTTGCGAGGAAGTATTCACGATGGCGCCGCCTCCCTGCTTCAGCATCTGGAGGATTTCGTAACGCATGCAGTTCCATACACCTTTCAGGTCGACGGCTATCGTGCGGTCAAATTCATCGTCGGTAATTTCGGCCATCGGGCGTTGCGGTGTCTGTATGCCGGCGTTGTTGTGTGCCGCATCCAGCCGGCCGTAGGTGGAGACAATCCAGTCTATCATTTCTTTTACGGCCTGTGTGTCCGATACGTCGCAGCGGTAAGCCACTGCCTTGAAGCCTTCCGACACCAGTTGGTCAGCCTGCTCTTTCGGTTCTTTGATGTCTGCCAGTACAGTCGTATAGCCTGCTTTGGCAAACGCTTCGGCGCAGGCAAGGCCGATACCCATTGCGGAACCGGTGACAAGAGCTACCTTTCCGCTTGCAAATGAAGTTGTTTCCATATCCGATAAATGATAGTTTGTTCTGCTGCAAAGGTAGACAGTCCTGAAAAGAAAGGTTTTGCCTGTCGGCTCAAAGAGTTTTGTCTTGCAGTTCAATGTTGCGGCAAAGCCGTTATCGGAGATAGAATGAGAATTGATACTTCGATAAACCTTGTACTTCCGTGTGGAGGTATTTAGGAGAGTATCGTAGTCAATCCGAAAGGAAACCGGGTGGGAGTAATGGAGCGGCAGGAAGTGGGCGGAATCAATTGTTGGCGTGGTTGGCTGGAGAACAGCCGTACATCTCTTTGTAAATCTTGGAGAAGTGCGACAGATTCTTAAATCCGACCTGATAACAGATGTCCGTCACTTTGGCATGATTACTTGATAGAATCAGGTCGTGGGCGGCTTCCAACCGACGATTGATAATCCACTTTTGTGGAGGGAGGTCGCTGATTTTCTTGAAGTCACGCTTGAAGGATGCAAGACTCCGTCCCGTATAAGCGGCCATTTCTTCCAGCGAAAGGTTGTACATGTAGTTCTCGTTCATGTACTCCAGCAGGTCGATTTTCCAAGGCTCGGTAAAGTCGAAGAGCGAAGCATACAGGTTTATGTCGGTATGGAGCAGGATATAAATTCCTTCCACCATCTTCAGTTTCAGCAAATCTGCAGAGGGTTGCATGTCGGAGTCGAAGAACGGCAGTACAGACTCGAACAGGCTCTTGACGTCGGGCCGGTTGGCCGGTAAGCGTATGAAGCTCTGTTTGTCGCGTTTCGCCTGTTCCGGCAGGTTTTTTCTGGCAGTATTCTGGTAGAATTCACGCAGGAACTTGCGCGAGAATTTCAGCACGATGGAGCGGTATGCCCCGCCATTGTTGATGCGTTTCTGAAGCCTCATCCGGTGGTCGCGGCGCATGAAGGCACATTCTCCGGCGTGGAGTATGTGTTTCTTGCCCTGTTCCGTGATTTCCAGTTCGCCGGAGCAGAGATAAATCAAGGTATGTTCTTTGTTGGCGTGGCTACATTCGCGGTTGTCCGTGAAATAACTGGCGATAAAAACATTCGAGAAATTAAGGACTTTCAGCTCTTCCATACGGCATCGATTCTTGGATATGGATACAAAAATAGTGGAAAACAAGCAGAATAGTTTTGCGGAAAGGGTCAAATAATTTTGCCCATAGGCTCAAATTCACCTCCCGGCGGCTATTCGGGCCTGCTCTTCAGCGGAATATAAGTGCCGGCGTAATTCGTAAAAAGCACTGGCACTTTTCTCCTATACATGCAAGGCTTTTTTATAAAAGTCCTTGCTCGCTTGGTTACCGGTAGCGCTTCGCCGGTATGAAGGCTACGAGGCTGCGATATGCGGAGGATGGGGGTCGGGCCCGACGCTTCGGGGCTTTTACCTCCATTGACTTTACCGACAGAACGGAACGGTTGCGGATATACCTCTCAAACATCGAGGGGATTGTGCCTCAGTCCGGTAAAGCTCCGGATGATTTCCGGTATGTCATGGGCGACATGCCCAGCCTTTTCCGGACAAACTGGCAAAAGAACGACTGATTGGGGAAGTTGAGTTGCTCCGAAATTTCCTTTACGGAGAGTGTAGAGAAGCGGAGCCGTTGTTTTATCTGTTCGTCATCGGATGGAAGGTGTATCAACATTATTCCCGATTGGGGTGTCGGGATGAAGAGAGGCCGGCAGAGTAATGAAAGTTACCGTACCTCTCCAATTTAATTCTTTGCAAAGTTAATTCATAAAAGGAGAAACAGAATGTTTCAAAGTCTGTTGATGTTTGTCTGTTAGGTATATAAGCTCCACAGAGGTAGCCTATTAGCCGTTTCCGCAATGAAAATATTGTCAGATTTGCGGCCCAAAAGCAAAGTAATATGTATATACGACAAACGAACATCATCATTAAGGAATTATGTAGCAAAATACTAAAGAGGGCTTTCGCATGTTCTGTATGTTTGGGGACATTGCCTCTGTCTGCTCAATTTCTCAGCTTCGGCCACTTACAACGGGAATGCTTGGGTTGCCGATCGGGACTTCTCTGACGGGCAAACCTATTCTTCTCCTCATTTCGGAAACAGCTTTGCCCTCGAAGCATCGCAGGTGGTTTTTGCCGGAGGCTCGATCTATCACAACATAAAAGCAAAGGAAATCCAGAAGCAAATAGCCGAATGGGACTTCAAGGCGCATCGGCAGGAAACGTATTTTCTGCTGGCAGGGTATTATTTGGACTTGTATAAGTACCGAAACCTGCTGGTCGTTTACGACCGGAACATAGAGCATACATTATAAGCTCCTGTATGCAATGGGAGTACTGAACGAAACAGAAAATAAATGACTTTTGCTATGAATAGGAAAACAAAGAAGATTTTACGCAACTTGTTGACAATCGTAATCATAACCGGCGGGCTATATTGAGAAAATAGGTTTTGATGATTTTCAATATGTCCATAAAGGAGATACTTTGGTGATTATCGAAAGTTCGGAATATAAGCTGAAAGTGGCTCAGGCAAGGGCAAACTATCAGAAAACGCTTATGGACAACACGACTATGGGGACGACCATTTCTACTACGGCCAACAACCTGACTGTTTCCGATACCAACATCGAAGAACTGCGAATCAGGCTCGAACAGGCAAAAACGGATTATCGGAGATACGAGCAGTTGTGAATACAGGAAGCAAATGAGCACACTGAAAATTCCAAAGATGGTGAAAATATGGAGAATGACAAGGAAGAGTGCAGGGCATTCGTCTGCAGACCTTAAGTAAGGGACAGATGGGTATCTGATTGGGAGAAACTCAGATTTTCAAATTAAATATGCTAAAAATAATATGGACGTGAATCAAATTGGTACGGACGCCGGTATTGTCTGGCTGGCTTTAGATGAAACTCAGGCTTTGAGTTATGCCGAACTGAAAGAGAAGAGTGGGCTTTCCGATAGAGCATTGAACGCGGCTATCGGTTGGCTGGCGAGGGAAAAGAAGATAGAAATAGGGAAAGAACCGAATACAGGGGAAGAACTGTATTATCATCCTTTCCACAATTATTTCTACTGACGGGTAGGGGTGTAAGGCTGCCTGCCGGATGTTTTCTAATTGTGCGGCTTCTCACAACGTGACCTCTTCGATTTCGACCAAAGGCATATTCAATATTTCTGTAAAGAATTGCTTCATTTCGTCCGTTGTGTTTATCTGCCCCAGTTTCGGGTGCAGCACGAAGGAGGCATTTGCTTGTACGATGTATTCCTTGGTCGGGCGGTATAGAACCATACTGTGGTAATTTCCGTCGTATAAGTAGAGGTAGAACGTGTATTCCTTTAGCCCCTGAAAATGAAATACATCCTCAACGTACAGCAGGGAGGTGGCGGCTAATACGTCTGAGCCGCTTTGAGCGTTCAGCTGTGCCGGGATGGAGCGCAGAATGCGGTCGGCAATCAGTGGTTTCGTACAGCTTGACTGGCTGAGCAGGCTCTCCACTTTTTTTGTCCGGAGGTTACGGATGGCGAAGATTTTCCGCGGTGTGTCGTATCTTTGTTTCCCGATGTTTTGCAGCAAGGGAGTGATGCTTTTTCCGGGCTGTGTGGTCATCAAATCGGAATCGTTGGCGAGTTGCTGCATTTGCAGGGTAAGTTGCAGACCGTAGACGGGCAGGAAAGCGGAGTCTTTCTCAGGGCTTTTTTCGCTGACGAAGATGGTGGTCGGCCCGTCGGCACCGCCGATTTTGGAAACAGTGTGTAGCCGGTTGCTGCAACCGATGCAAAGGACGGCGAGCAGGATGGGGATGATGATTTTGGCGTTCATACGCGATGATTTTTCGGGTGAATGACTTGGAGAACCAAAGATATAGGGATTTTCCTGAGAGAACAAATATTTGGTTAATTGAGTGCTGAAGTAGGAAGTCGGGAGTGCAGGTTTTCAAAGAGTGGGGGCGGCGTGAGTTTTTGGTTTGGAGCAGATTATTCTCCGCTTGCCGGGGTAGAATGGGCTTCGGGAGGAGTCGGAAATAAATATAAAAAAGGAGAAGGATTCGGAAAAGGTGCTTCCTGTTTGTCATTCCGGAGCAGGACGATTCGCGTAATCTGTCGTTTTTTTTGAGGTTATTCCGTAGTTTCTGCGTAACTTTGCGCAAAGAATTTGTCGGAACATACTTTTAAAAGAAAAAATAGACAGCTATATTTCCATGAGATTCACAGTATCCAGTACCGAATTGTTTGGCCTGCTCCAGACGTTGAGCCGGGTGATAAATGCAAAGAATGCCATGTCCATACTCGATTGTTTCCTGTTCGAGGTGGAAGGCCAGTCGCTGACCGTCGTTGCAAGCGACGGGGAAAATCGGATAACGGGTCGTACCGATGTAGCCGAAGCGGAAGGAGAAATCCGTTTTGCCGTTTCGGCCAAGATGTTGCTCGATGCCATAAAGGAGATTCCTGAGCAGCCCGTTGTCTTCGATGTGGATGAGGAAAATTACGAGATGGTTATCGGATATCGTAATGGAAGCTATAAAATAGTCGGTCAGCCTGCCGAAGATTATCCCGCCGCTCCTGACTTGCACGACGACCGTGTGCGCTTCGAGATGGATGCCGATAAGTTGCAGCTTGGCGTGAACAGCACTTTCTTTGCGGTGGGCAGCGACGAGTTCCGTCCGGTTATGACGGGTATTTATTTTGATATTACGCCGGGAACGGTGGTCATGGTGGCCAGCGACGGACGCAAGCTCTCGCGTGCTACGTTTGATGGGCTGCAGATACAGGAACAGCGTGCGGCTTTCATCCTTCCCTCCAAGCCTGCGGGCTTGCTGAAGAATATCTTGCCGAAGGTATCGGGTGCGGTACAGATTGAGTTCGACGCCCGTCATGCGGTATTCCAGTTGCCGACTTATCGCATTGAAGCCCGTTTGCTGGAAGGGCGCTATCCGAACTATAATTCGGTTATTCCGCAAGACAATCCTTATCACCTGACGTTTGACCGCTTGCAGCTGATCAGTGTGCTGCGGCGCGTATCGGTATTCTCTGATTCGAGCAACAATCAAGTGAAGTTGACGATAGACCCGGGTCGGGTACTGTTTACGGCTCAGGATATCGACTTCTCGACTTCGGCCGAAGAGCTTATAGAGTGCGATTATCAGGGAGGACATCTGGAGATTGCTTTCAACGGGAATTATTTCCTGGAGACGCTGAACAATCTTTCTTCTCAGAATGTGTCGATCGATTTGGGCGACTCGTCCCGTGCCGGTGTCGTACAGCCGGTTGAACAGACGGAAGGGGCTGAACAGCTGATGTTGATAATGCCGGTTTTGTTATAACCCCGGTGGGTAAGAATAGAACTGCGAAAGGAAGTTTGTCCAGATGAAGCTGAATTTGAAAAAACCGATTGTCTTCTTTGACTTGGAGACGACGGGTACGGATATTTGCAACGACCGCATTGTGGAAATCTCCTTGCTTAAGATTTATCCTGGCGGACGGGAAGATGCGACGACTATGCGTATCAATCCGGAAATGCACATCTCCGAAGCCTCGACGGCCGTGCATGGCATTACGGACGAGGACGTGAAAGATTGTCCGACGTTTAAGATGGTGGCGACGGATGTGATGCGCTATTTTGAAGGTTCGGATGTGGCCGGATTCAATTCCAACCGCTTCGATTTGCCGCTTCTGGCGGAGGAATTGTTGCGTGTAGGTAAGGATTTGTGTCTGAATAACAGCCGTTTTGTCGATGTGCAGGTGATTTTCCACAAGATGGAGCAGCGCACTTTGTCGGCTGCTTATCGCTTTTATTGCGGAAAAGAGCTTACCGATGCCCATACTGCCGAGGCGGATACGCGGGCCACGTATGAAGTATTGCAGGCGCAGTTGGACAAATATCCGGACTTGCAGAATGATATAGACTTCTTGTCGAAGTTTTCGACCATGAACCGCAATGTGGATTTTGCCGGTCGTATGGTCTACAATGACAAGAATGAAGAGGTATTCAATTTCGGGAAGTACAAAGGCATTCCGGTGCGCGAAGTGTTTTTGCGTGATCCGGGGTATTATGCTTGGATTTTGTCCAGCGATTTCCCGCTGAATACCAAGGCTGTGCTGACAAAGATTAAACTTTCGACTTTAAATAAAGCCTAAGTAATATGCCGTTGACAGGTAAGAAAATAATATTGGGCATAACGGGAAGCATTGCGGCCTACAAGGCGGCAGTTCTGGCGCGCCTGCTGATCAAGAAAGGAGCCGAGGTGCAAGTCGTGATTACACCTGCGGGAAAGGAGTTCATTACACCGCTCACGCTGGCTACCCTTACTCGCAAACCGGTCATCAGCGACTTCTTTTCCCAGCGGGATGGCACGTGGAACAGTCATGTGGACCTCGGCCTTTGGGCTGATCTTATGCTGATAGCTCCGGCTACGGCGTCGACTATCGGAAAAATGGCGCATGGCATTGCTGACAATATGCTGGTTACTACCTATCTTTCCGCAAAGTGTCCTGTGTTCATTGCCCCGGCAATGGATTTGGATATGTATGCCCATCCTGCCACGCAGCGCAATCTGGCTATTCTGCGGAACTACGGCAATCACATTATCGAGCCCTCCGAAGGAGAGCTTGCCAGCCAGCTTGTAGGGAAGGGGCGTATGGAGGAACCGGAAAAAATAGTGGAAGAAGTGTCCCGATTCTTTATCCGTAGTGAGCGGGAGGAACAAGACGTTCCGTCGCTTGTGGATAAGAAAGTCCTGATAACGGCCGGTCCTACTTATGAGCGCATCGACCCCGTTCGTTTTGTCGGTAACTATTCTTCGGGAAAAATGGGCTTTGCTTTGGCTGAAGAATGTGCCGAACGAGGTGCGGAGGTGCTGTTGGTGGCCGGTCCGGTACAGCTGAATACCGTGCATTCCTCCATCCGTCGCATCGACGTCGAGAGCGCTTCCGATATGTATCAGGTAGCGGTGGAGCAATTTCCGGAGTGCGATGTGGCTATTCTTGCTGCTGCCGTGGCGGACTTCACACCGGACTTTGTGGCTAATGAGAAGATAAAACGGGAAGATGACGACCTGGTACTTCAGCTAAGGCCTACGCAAGATATTGCAATGGCCCTGGGCGCATTGAAAACCAACTGTCAGACATTGGTCGGCTTTGCGCTGGAAACAGAGAATGAGGCCGAGCATGCCCGTGCCAAGCTGCAGCGAAAGAATTTTGACTTCATCGTGCTTAACTCTTTGAGGGACAAGGGAGCCGGATTTAGAGGCGATACAAATAAAATCACGATCCTGACCGAAGACGAATCGTACCCTTATCCTTTGAAAAGCAAAGAAGAGGTTGCGATGGATATCATCGACTTTCTGGAGGACAGAATGTCGCAAACGGAACAATTGTCATAAGAACTTGCGCACAAAGATGAAGCACTTTCCGTATTTTCCCCTTGCACTTTTTTTCTGGATCGGCATCAGTTTTTCTCCAAAGACAGCCGTGGCTCAAGAGTTGAACTGTAAAGTAACTGTCGATTATCAGCAGATACAGGGAACAAATACGGCCATATTCTCAAATTTGCAGGAAGCAATGACTGCATTTATGAACGAGCGGGCATGGACAAACGACCAGTATGCCATCAACGAGCGCATCACCTGTTCGCTACTTTTTACGGTGAAAGAATATAGCGACGATGGCAGTTTCTCCGGCGAGTTCACGGTACAGAGCAACCGCCCTGTATATGCTTCGAATTATACTACCCCCATCCTGAATCTTCGCGACCAGGAAATATCATTTACCTATCAGGAATTCGACCAATTGGAGTTCCGTATTGAGCAAATCGATAATAATCTGACGGCTTTACTGGCCTATTATGCTTATCTGATCATAGGTTTCGACATGGATACCATGGCTCCAATGGGTGGAACTGCCGTATTGCAGAACGCGGAGGCCATAGTCAATGCAGCACAATCGTTTTCGGAAACCGGCTGGAAGGCCTATGACGATAACCGGAACCGGCATGGAATCCTGACTGACTATATGGACGAAAGCATGAAACCTTTCCGCCAGATGATGTACGATTACCACCGGTTGGGATTGGACGATATGGCAAGCAACGTAGGGCGGGGCAGGGCAAAGGTTACTACGGCGCTGGAAGAACTGCAAACGGCTGCCCAGGCCAAGTCTATGTCAGCCCTCCCGCAGATATTTACGGAAGCCAAACGGGATGAGCTGGTCAATATCTATTCTGAAGCGCCATCGTCGGAGAAAGAGAAAATCTACGAATTGCTTTCCGACCTCAATCCTTCCTTAAAATCCGATTGGGATAAGATAAAGTCAACCCGTTCTTCTTTTTAAAAGATAAGGAATGCTACAGCATTTATATATACAGAACTACGCTTTAATCGAGAACCTGGAAATCGATTTCGGACGGGGCTTTTCGGTGATAACGGGCGAGACCGGAGCCGGAAAGTCTATCATGTTGGGCGCTATCGGCCTGCTCCTTGGGCAGAGAGCTGACAGCAAAGCCATAAAACCCGGCAGTAACCGATGTGTCGTAGAAGGGTGTTTTGACTTAAGCGACGTGCCCGTCGTGAAACAGTTCTTCGAAAAGAACGATTTGGACTACGACGAACAGAATTGCATCCTGCGCCGTGAACTCTCGGCGGCGGGCAAGTCACGCGCTTTCATCAATGATACGCCCGTTTCGCTGGCCGCATTGAAGGAATTGGGGCAGAGTCTGGTCGATATCCACTCGCAGCATCAGAGTTTGTTGCTGCAGAATAGCGATTATCAGCTCGATATTTTGGACAATATTGCCGGGCAAGCTGAAAATCTGGCTCACTATCAGGCTGTTTATGGCCGCTATCAGGAAGTGGCCGACAGGCTGTCTGCACTGAAGGAAGAGGCCGAGAAAGCACGGGCCGAAGAGAATTATGTGAAATTCCAGCTGCAAGAGATAGAAAACGGTAATTTTCAGCCGGGAGAGGAAGAGGATTTGAAAAAAGAATTTGAGTTCCTTACCCATGCCGAAGAGATAAAACGGGCGTTATATACGGCCAATAACTTATTGGAGGGCGACGAAGGCGAAGGCGCCTTGCATCTTTTGAAAGAAAGTGCCAAGGCTTTGGAGGAAATATCTTCGGTCTTTTCGATGAAAGACGAGGCGGACCGGATAGAGACCTGCTACATAGAACTGAAAGACGTGGCCTCTTCTTTGAGTGCCCGGCTGGAGGAGACCGAATATGATCCGGAGCGGCAGGTGCAAGTTACGGAACGCCTTAATTTGTTGTATGCCCTTGAGCAAAAACATCATGTTCCCGATTTGGAAGGGCTGCTTTCCTTGGCTCGTGAATTCCGGGCCCGATTGGACGGAATTGCAGACAGTGATGACAAAATTACGGCGTTGGAACAAGAATTGTCCGCTCTTGGCGAACGGCTTCGGGAAAATGCCCGGATTTTGACGAAGGCCCGCCAGAAAGAAGCCTCTACCGTAGAGCAGAAAATTGTGGAACGTCTGCAACCGCTCGGTATGCCTAACGTACAGTTCCGAGTGGAAATCACTCCGTTGCCGGCTCCCGGTCCGAAAGGGGCCGACCGCGTGCGCTTTTTGTTCACAGCCAATAAAAAAGGGGAGCTGCGCGAAGTCGGAGAAGTGGCTTCCGGTGGCGAAATTGCCCGTGTCATGCTCGTATTGAAGAGTATTCTTGCGGAAGCAAGCAGGATGCCTACTCTGATTTTCGACGAGATTGATACAGGAGTCTCGGGGGAAGTTGCGGACCGGATGGCACGAATGATGCAAATCATGGGGCAGACTATGCAAATCATCTGCATCACTCACTTACCGCAGATGGCGGCAAGTGGAAAGGCCCATTACTTTGTTTACAAAGTCGATGGTGAAGAAGCAACACAGAGCCACATTCGGCAACTTTCGCCTGAAGAACGGGTATATGAGCTGGCGCGAATGTCGAGCGGAGCAACAGTTACGGAGGCAGCCTTGGCGCATGCACGTGAATTATTGAAGGAATATGGAACAGAATGAAATGATTTTCGGAGTCCGCGCCGTAATCGAGGCGGTGGAGTCCGGCAAGGAAATCGATAAAATATTAGTCCGGCAAGGATTACAGACGGAACTTGCGCGCGAATTGTTTGCAGCTATCAAAGGCTTGAATATCTTCGTGCAGCACGTTCCTGTAGAGCGCTTGAACCGAATAACCCGCAAGAATCATCAAGGGGTGATAGCCTATATCGCTGCGGTGGAATATCAGTCGCTGGATATGCTTGTGCCCGCTTTTTACGAGGAGGGGAAGACTCCGTTTCTCGTCTTGCTGGACGGTTTGACGGACGTCCGCAATTTTGGAGCCATTGCCCGCACTTGTGAATGCGCCGGGGTGGATGCTCTTATTATTCCGGCCAAGGGAAGTGTTTCGGTGACGGCCGATGCGGTGAAGACCTCTGCGGGTGCGTTGCTTAGTCTGCCGGTATGTAAGGTGCAAAACGTGGGCAGTACGTTGCGTTATCTCAAGCAGTGCGGTTTCTCCATTGCCGCAGCTACGGAGAAAGGCGATGTGGATTATACCGAGTCGTCCTATCGCGATCCGCTTTGTCTGGTGATGGGAGCGGAAGATACGGGTGTACCTATGGAGCATTTGCGCCTGTGTGACGAGTGGGTTTCCATACCGATGAAGGGAAAAATCGCAAGTCTGAATGTTTCGGTGGCAGCCGGAATTTTGATTTATGAGGTGTTCCGCCAACGGAAATCAGTGGCGGAAACAAAGGAATAAATAAGGAGAAGTAACAACTAAGTGATATGAAACGAATAGAAAAGCGTACGATTTTAAATCTGAATATTTCTTGTTTGTTGATCGTCTTGTGCCTCTTTTCGGTTGTCTCTGCGCAGGCTCAGGCTCCCAAGTGGGCAGAAAAAGCCAGGAAGGCCGTGGTGAAGATTACGACTTACAATGCTCAAAAACAAAAGCTGGGCGAGGGAACCGCTTTTTTCATGGACGAAAGTGGAGTTGCCCTTTCGGCATTTTCGTTATTCAAGGGTGTCGATAGTGCGGTTGCGACTGACTACGAAGGAAATGAGATGCCGGTTGACTTGATAATGGGCGTAAATGACTTATACGATGTGGTGAAGATTCATATTACGCCCGCGAAGAAAAAAGTAAATGCCTTGGAGCTCGCTCAGCAGAAGCCGCAAGTCGGTGAAAATATTGTTATGGTGCCTTATTCAACCGAGAAGAAGGCTGAAGCGATTATCGGTTCCGTAGAAGAGGCAACCCCTATGGAGGGCGATTTCTATTATACGCTGGCTTTGATTACTGTACCCGAGCAAAACAGCTCTCCGATATTCAACAGTGAGGGAGAAGTCTTTGCCCTTTTGCAGCCCCCCGCAGAGGAAAACGACACGAAGAGTTATGCTTTGCCCGTATCCTACGCCCTCTCTCTTTCCATTGGGGCTTTATCTTTCAACGACCCTTTGCTGAATGCCATAGGAATCCCCAAGGATCTTCCTCCTACGCGTGATGAGGCTGTGGCAATGTTATACTTGACTCAGGCGAATCCGGCTGACCGTGAGCGTATTGCCGACTTGCTTAATCGCTTTGTTGCCCGCTATCCGGAAGATGCCGAAGGGTATAAGATGCGTTCGAACTTCTATTCTTCCTTGTACGATGACAATGAGAGTTTGTCGCAAGTGGAAGCCGATTTAGAAAAAGTCATGGCACTTTCCGAAGATAAGGCCGAGGCTTATTATCACAACTCCCAGTGCATTTTGAACTATGCGGCCCGAAAAGATTCCGCCGCCCTGCCGTTTAAGGACTGGGGATACGAACGCAGTCTTGCGGAGGTGCAGAAGGCAATAGAACTGGACCCTAAACCTTTGTATATCCAGCAAGAAGCTAATATTTACTCCCTGATGAAGGAGTATGCCAAAGCCTATGAGGCATTTCAGAAGGTCAATGCGACCAATTTGGCATCTTACTCGACTTTCTATGCCTCGAGCCGTTTATTGCGCGCAATGGGCGACACCACTTCTCTGGCGTTGAGCCTGATGGACAGTTGTATTGCACGACTTGCAACACCTTATGGCCCGGCGGCTGCTCCTTATCTATTCGAACGGGCCGAAATGCGGATAGCCGCAGGAGCCGATTCGGCCGCTTTGGCTGATTATGACGCTTATGAGCGCTGCGTACAGGGGCAGCGGTTGAATGCTCTTTTCTACTATAAACGCGAGCAAGTGGCCATGCGTCTGAAAAAGTATGACCGCGCTATGGAAGACATTCAGACAGCTTTGAAGCAATTACCCAATGATCCGGCCTTATTGGAGGAGCGTGGTTCCGTATTAGTGTCTACCGCCCGTTATGAAGAGGCACTGAACAGCTTGAATGCCTCGCTTGCGCAGAGTCCCAATCGTCCCTACGCTTTGCGGCTGAAAGGCTTTGCTTTGCTTCAACTGGACCGGCGGGAAGAGGCTCAGGCGGCTCTGAAAGAAGCACATAACCTGGGCGATGAAGTTTCAACACAGTTATTGACCCGTTTCTTCGGGGGTATCTAATCGGTTACCGCGAAAAGAGAATCCATTCAAAGACTTTATACTATTGCTATGAATTAAGAGCTGATTATGTCACTTCCATCCGTACCTCTATATCCATTACGCTTTCAACCTATCTTGAAGCGCCCAATCTGGGGCGGGAAGCGCATCGTTCCTTTCAAGCATCTTACGGACGACTCCGGAAATGTTGGAGAAAGCTGGGAAGTCTCAGCCGTGCCTGGCGATGAAAGCATTGTCGCCGAAGGAGCTTTGGCGGGCTTGTCATTGTCTCAACTGGTTGCACAATATGGCGAAAAACTTGTAGGGAAACATAATTTCGAACGTTTTGGCTTGATGTTTCCTTTGCTGGTCAAGTTTATTGATGCACGCACGGATTTGTCCATTCAGGTGCATCCTGACGATGAATTGGCATGGATTCGCCACCATTCTTTAGGCAAGAGTGAAATGTGGTATGTAATCGATGCACAACCTGGAGCGCAGATTGTCAGTGGATTGTCAGTACCTATTACTGTCGAGGATTATCGGAAACGAGTAAAAGAAGGTACTATTACGGATGTGCTTATGCATCATGAAGCTCGGGTGGGCGATGTTTATTATTTGCCGGCGGGGCGGATTCATACGATTGGAGGAGGGGTTTTCCTGGCCGAAATACAGGAGACCAGCAATGTGACCTATCGGATTTATGATTATGGTCGTTTGGACCGCGATGGGAATCCGCGTGAATTACATACGGAACAGGCGGAAAGTGCCATCGACTTCCAGGTTTATGACGATTACCGCACGCATTATCGGCCGAAATGCGGTGAGCGAGTACCGCTGTTGTCCACTTCTCATTTTTCAGTGGCTCTGCATGATTTGGACAAGCCGCAGGACTATGATTATACCCGATTGGACTCTTTCGTTATATACCTGTGCATCGAAGGAAAAGCCAGCCTGTCCGTTTCCTGCGCAGATGGGGCAGGAGGAATTTGTGAGACGCAACACTGTTTGTGTGCAGGCGAGACGTTACTCTTCCCGGCTACTGTGTGCGACATACGCATAGAGCCTCAGTCAAAAGTGAAATTCCTGGAATCTTATCTTTGAGCAGTCATTTTATAGAAAAGACTTTCAGCCTCCGTCTTTTTCTCCGGCTTAAGTCCGGGAAAAGCACGGAGGCTTTTTTTGAAAACCTGCAAGTCTTTTTCAGAATACCCCTGCAGCTTTTTTCTGAAAAGCCTGAGCCTTTTTCTTTACACCTTTTCAGATTGCACTGTGCTCATCTGACGGAGCGTTGGCTGCGGGCCTAAAAAATGGCTTTGAAACCTTTTCCCGTCTCGTTAAAAATGCGTACCTTAGCGCAGTTTTTTAGTAAAGAACGAACAGGAATAATAAAAACAGAAAAAGATAATAGATGCTTGACCAAGACAGAATTTTGAAGGTCAATATAGAAGACGAGATGAAGTCTTCTTATATCGACTACTCGATGTCCGTAATCGTCTCGCGTGCGCTTCCCGATGTGCGCGATGGATTCAAGCCCGTACATCGCCGTATCCTTTATGGCATGATGCGCATGGGCAATACTTCCGGAAGTCCTTATATGAAATGTGCCCGTGCCGTGGGTGAGGTGATGGGTAAATATCATCCCCATGGCGACAGTTCGGTTTATTTGGCACAAGTCCGTATGGGGCAGCCTTGGAACATGCGCTATCTGCTCATAGACGGTCAGGGTAACTTTGGTTCGGTCGACGGCGATTCGCCTGCTGCTATGCGTTATACGGAAGCCCGTTTGAGCAAAATGGGCGAAGAAATGATGCAAGACCTGGACAAAGAGACGGTGGACATGGTACGTAACTTCGACAATACGCTCGACGAACCGACCGTTTTGCCTACGCGGATTCCCAATTTGTTGGTCAACGGTGCAACAGGAATTGCCGTCGGCATGGCAACCAACATGCCGACTCACAATATAAGCGAAGTGATAGACGCTTGTATCGCCTATGTTCGCAACAATGACATTACCATTGACGAGCTGATGCAGTACGTGAAAGCTCCGGATTTCCCGACGGGCGGCTTCATTTACGGCATTAAAGGCGTGCGCGAGGCCTATGAAACGGGACACGGACGCATCATTATGCGTGCTCGCGCCGAGATAGAATCCGGCGAGGGGCATGACAAGATTATCGTTACCGAGATTCCTTACGGAGTCAACAAGCGGGAATTGATAGAACACATTGCTTCTTTGGTAAACGAGAAGAAGATTGACGGGATAAGCAATGTGAACGACGAGAGCGGACGCGACGGTATGCGCATCGTTATCGATGTGAAGCGGGATACGAATGCTAATATTCTGCTGAATAAGCTCTACAAAATGACTGCTCTGCAGTGCGCTTTCAGTGTAAATAACGTCGCTTTGGTACATGGGCGGCCTTATACACTGAATTTGAAAGAGATTATTCAGAACTTCATAGAGCACCGTCACGATGTAGTCATTCGTCGTACGCGTTTCTTACTGCGCAAGGCGCAGGAACGCATTCATATTTTGGATGCGTTGATTGTAGCCTCCGACAATATTGACGAAGTAGTTCACATCATCAGAGCTGCCTCGGAGCCTAAAGTGGCAATTGAGAATTTGATGGAACGGTTCTCATTTACAGAAGTTCAGGCCCGTGCTATTGTCGAAATGCGCTTGCGCCAACTCACAGGGCTGGAGCAGGATAAGCTCCATGCCGAGGCAGATGAGGTAAGAAAGCAGATCGATTACTACAATTCGATTCTTTCCGATGATGCATTGTGCCAGCAGGTCATCATAGAAGAGTTGCAGGAAGTAAAAGATAAGTATGGCGATGAGCGCCGGAGCGAGATAATCTATTCTTCGGAAGAGTTCAATCCGGAAGATTTCTATGCAGATGACCAAATGGTAATCACCATATCGCATTTGGGTTATATCAAGCGGACGCCGCTCTCCGATTTCCATGCTCAGCATCGGGGTGGCGTAGGTTCGAAAGGAACGGATACGCGCGACAACGATTTCATCGAGAACATCTATCCGGCAACGATGCACAATACGATGCTTTTCTTCACACAGAAAGGCCGTTGCTACTGGATGCGCGTCTACGAAATACCGGAAGGAACGAAAAATTCCAAGGGTCGTGCCATTCAAAACCTGCTTAATATCGACGCAGATGATAAGGTAAACGCTTTTGTTCGTGTAAAGACTCTGAATGATCCGGACTACATAAATAGCCATTACATCTTGTTCTGTACGAAGCAGGGCGTGGTGAAAAAGACTTCTCTTGAGCAATATTCTCGTCCGAGACAGAACGGTGTGAACGCAATCACTATACGCGAAGACGACCAAGTTATTGAGGTTCGGATGACGGACGGTACGAATGAGATCGTAATAGCCAACCGAAACGGCCGGGCAATTCGCTTTAATGAGCAGACCGTGCGCGAAATGGGACGTACGGCTACCGGCGTTCGCGGAATGCGCCTGGACGAAGATGGAAGTGATGAGGTAGTCGGCATGGTTTGCATCAAGGATCCGGAGAAAGAGAGCATCATGGTTGTTTCCGAACAAGGCTACGGCAAGCGGAGCAACATAGATGATTACCGCATAACCAACCGCGGTGCGAAAGGCGTCAAGACGTTGAATATAACGGAAAAGACGGGTAAATTGGTAGCAATCAAGTGCGTGACGGACGACAACGACTTGATGATTATCAATAAGTCAGGCATCACGATTCGTCTGGCGGTAAATACTATCCGGATTATGGGCCGTGCTACGCAAGGAGTGCGCCTCATTAATCTGGAAAAACGAGGCGACCGGATTGCATCGGTATGCAAGGTTCAGCACGAAACTGAAGACACTACTGCCGAAGAGGAGAATCCGAATCTTCCGACAGGGGAGGCATCTTCCGGCGATACTTCCGCTGAAACTACCGATCAGTCCCTCGACACTACGAATGAAAACAATCCACAAATCGATAACTAATAAAAGTATTGAGTTATGAGACATTACGCTTTGGCTTTAAGCCTGCTGCTTGTTGCCGGAACGGCATTCGGGCAGAAATCGAACGTGAAGATAGCAAAGTCTGCATTGGGTGAAGAGAATCCCAATTTTGACGAGGCTTTTACTGCAATCAATGCGGCGATGCAGGACCCCACCACAAAGGATGATCCGGAAACATACGATATTGCCGGTGAACTTTACAAGAAGGTTTACGAAGTGGAAGGCCTGAAAGCCGCCGGAGGCAATGCGTATGACACAGCAAAGCTGTACAACAGTACGATGGAGATGTTCAAGTATTATCAATTGTGCGATGAGAAAGCACAGATTCCTGATAAGAAAGGCAAAATCCGCAAGAACAAATGGCGCGAGAGCAACCAGGCCGATATGGTAAAGTACCACGGCCAGCTGTTCAACGGAGGTGCGGTATATTACATGATGGCAAAGAAAGACTACAAGAATGCCGTTAAATTCCTGGGTTATTACCTCGATGTGGCAGACGCGCCCATGCTGAAAGAGTTTAATCTGCTGAGCGATAGCGCCAAGAGCGTTACGGCTTTCTATGCTTCCTATGCCGCTTATGCCGCAGGGGACTATCCCAATGTCATCAAGTACGGCCAGATGGCGCTGAATAGCCCGAACGAATCGGACGTAAACACGGTGTATGACATCATGACCCGTGCCTATCGTGAGGAAAACGATACCGTCAACTGGATACGCATGCTGCAGGAAGGCATCAAACGCAACCCTGCTTCTGAGAACAACATGGTGCAGCTGATCAACTACTACAGCGAAAAGGGTCAGAACGACGAAGCCGTCAAGTTTGCAGACCAGCTGATTGAGAGCGATCCCGACAATGACTACAGCTATTTCATCAAAGGTTATCTGCTTCAGAACCTCAACCGTCCGTCGGAAGCCGTTGACTTGTACAAGAAAGCGATTGAGATCAATCCGAATAACGAGGCATATTATTCGAACTTAGGCACGTGCTACATTGCAATCGCCCAAGAAATGGACGCATCTGCAGAGTATGGTTCGGAAGAGTACAAGAACCAGCAGAAACTCAGCATGCAGAACTACATGTGGGCTCGTGAGAACTTCGAGAAAGTACGCGAGCTGGCTCCTGCGAAAGAAGACCTTTGGGTAGCTCCGCTTTACCGCATTTACTACAAGCTCGGCATCCGTCAGGGTGAAGACTTCCAGATGCTCGAAAAGAAAATGGCCGAGCGCGAAGGTACGCAGCAGTAGTCCTGAAAAGAAGAACGCATAAGCTGAATTGAAAGCGGGAATGTTCCGTAGTGGAACATTCCCGCTTTTTTGTTTGCAAGCCCGCAGGCGTTGCTTTCTTGTAGATGAACTTATTCCCGTTTCTTCGGCGGAGAACAGGGTGGAGGGCTTCAGGAGTTTTTCCCGGGTTCCGCCCCGATAGCTTTCCCTATGCCGTAGAAGTCGGCCGAAGAAGGCTGTTGGTAAATCCTGAGCCTAAACTCCGGCGCCAGGGCCACGATAGATTCCATGATGTCCGACACCCAGTTTTCGAAGCGTTCCCACTGCGTCTCATTGAGGAAGAGAAGGATTTCCAAGGGAATGCCTTGCGGGGTATGCGTAAGTTCGCGTACGACGAAGAAACGGTCCTCCGTGCGGGCCATGGGATGGTGGCTGAGATAATGCTGAAGATAGTGGCGGAAGAGCGTCAGATTCACTATCCGGTCGGGGAAACTGCGCGAGTCGGTTGCCTCGGGCTGCAGCTCCGGAAAATCCGAAATCAGGGGGAATGCCGGCAAGGCCTTTACTTCGTCCATCGTCAGGAGCTGTACGCTTCGGATGTCGATGTAGACGGTTTGCGCCATGCGTCTGCTGCCGCCTTCTTTCATGTAGCGCCAGTTCTGAAACGGTTCGTTGACCAAAAGATGCGGCGGTATGGTGAAAATCGTTTGATCGAAGTTGCGTACTTTCACCGTGTTCAGGTTGATGTCTTCCACCGTGCCGTTGATTCCGTGTTTGCTGACCGTAATCCAGTCGCCCGGGCGTATCATGTCGTGGGCCGAAAGCTGTATCCCGGAGGTGAAGTTGACTATCGTATCTTTGAAAATCAGGGATACGATGGCGGCCGAAGCACCTAATCCGGCGAGCAGATGGAACGGGGAACGGTCGAGAAGAATACTGATGATGACGATGATGGTGACGATGTAAATCAGCAGATTCACCACCTGAAGCATGCCTTTGATGGGCTTGTCGCGCAGTTTGTCGAAGGTGTCCCATATGTGGTATGCCGTCTTTACGATGGACGTCCCCAGGAACATGAATGCAATGGCGAGATAGATGCGGCAGGCGATGTCGACCCATCCGGGCAGAGCATTGTTGGTCGAGAGGATAGGTACCAGATAGTAGAGGATGAAGGGGGGCAGCAGCCGGCAGAGGCTCTTGAGTACTTTAGGATTGAGTAGCAGGTCGTCCCACTGGGTGCGCGTATGGCTTATGGCTTTCAGCACGATGGGAACGATGTAGCGGTTTACAATCCATGTGATGAGGATGGACAGCAAAAGGGCGATGAGCAGAGCCAGATAATTGTCGATTTCTGTACTTATCCGTTCCGAGACGCCCATGCTGAGCAACCATTCGTCTATCCATTTTAAGAATTGCTGCATAGGTATTGGAAAAAAGTTGCAAGGCTTTTGCCGGAAAGCCTTGCAACTTTTCGGCAAAAGCCTTAAGGGTTTATCGTTTGAACAGGCGATATATTTCGCCCACTATCAGCACCGGTGCCGTATAAAGCAGGAGCAAACCCCAGTCTTCCAGCCTGAGCGGAGTGACATTGAACATCTGCCCGCCGAGCGAAACGATGACGATTTGTCCCAGGAGTATCAGTACGGATACCGAAAGGAAACCTTTGCTGTGCGAAAGGTTGCTGAATGCGCTGCCTTGGGTGTGGAAGGCTTTTGCGTTAAACATGTTCCAGAACTGCAGGAACACGAAGAAGGTGAAAAACATCGACAGCTCTTTTGCCGTGAGTTCATTGTGTCCTTGGCTGAAGTCGAAGAACGAGCTGAAGAAATCGGCAAAGGAGAATGCCGTCATCGTGGGCACGTCGTAGTGTTTGAAGTACTGGAGCAGTCCGAAAAGCAGAATCACGAAGATGAATCCCACGCCTAAAATGATGCGGCGCATGGGCTTCGTGATGATGAAGGCTTCCGGGTTACGCGGTTTCTCTTTCATCACCCGCTCCGAGGGAGGCAGCGAAGCGAGCGCCATTGCGGCGAAAGTATCCATAATAAGGTTCACCCACAGCATTTGGGTTACGGTGAGCGGGCTTTCCGTGCCTAAGAATGCGCCGATAAGCACGATGAGGCAGGCCACGACGTTGATGGTCATCTGGAAAATGATAAAGCGCTGTATGTTCTGATACAAGGAGCGTCCCCACATTACGGCCCGTGTGATGCTGGCAAAGGAGTTGTCGATGATGGTGATGGCGCTGGCCTCTTTGGCCACCGATGTGCCGTCGCCCATCGAGAGTCCTATGTGGGCAGCCTTCAAGGCCGGTGCGTCGTTCGTCCCGTCGCCCGTGACGGCTACTACTTCCCCGCGGTCCTGCAGGGCTTTCACCAGGCGTTGTTTGTCCATGGGGCGTGCGCGGCTCATGATGCGCAGGTCGCCGACCCGGTCGAGTACCTCGGCATCGGAGAGCGCGGCGAAGTCCGGACCGGTGATAATGCTGCGGTCCGTGGCCGATTCATCCCATATTCCGATTTGCCGGCCTATCTCCTTGGCAGTGCCCGGCGTGTCGCCCGTAACGATTTTCACCTGTATTCCTGCTTCGAGGCAGCTCTTCACTGCCGCGGGAACGTCGCTGCGGACGGGGTCGGAGATGGCTACTATGCCGAGGAAGCACAGGTCGTTTTGCGCAATTCTGCCGTTGGCAAACGGTTCTTCACCTGCCTCCATCACGCGATAGGCGAAGCCCAACGTGCGCATGGCCTGGTTCTGATAGTCCAGAAGTTGCTTCTCGATTTCCTGTTTGTGCGGGGCTGCGGGCTGCGCGCCTTGGGGGGTGAGCATCGTGGTGCAGAGGCCGAATATGATTTCAGGGGCGCCCTTGACGTAAAGAATGCGTTTTTTCAAGACAGGCGACTCCACTACTGTGGCCATGTACTTGCGCTCGGTCGAGAAGGTCAGCTGCTCTACCACCGGACACTCCTCGCGCACGGCTGCATAGTTCAGGTTTTGTCCGCGAAGCCACAGCAGTAAGGCGCCTTCGGTCGGGTTTCCGAGCACAGAGGGGCGGCCTTTTTCCGATTCGTCCAGGTAGGCCGTTGAGTTTACGGCGATGCTTTCGGTCAGGAGCCGCGATACTTCGTCGTTGTCGGGTTTAAGTTTTTGTTCCTTCCCGAGGGGCGAGAAGTTAGTCTCATGGATGCGCATCTGATTTTCCGTAAGGGTTCCGGTCTTATCCGTGCAGATAACGGAGCAGGCACCCATCGTTTCGCAGGCATGCATCTTGCGCACTAAGTTATTTGTGGCTAACATTCGCTTCATACTTAAAGCCAAACTCAAAGTGACGCTCATCGGTAAGCCTTCGGGCACGGCGACTACGATGACAGTGACGGCAATCATGGCCGTCTGGAGCAGGTAGCCGGTGAAATCGACCCAGTTCAGTGTCGGCTCGGCATTGCCGTTGTGGAAGTAAACGAACAGTCGCCCGACGATGATGAGGGCGGCAATGGCGTAGCTGGCCTTGGTGATGAAGTCGCCGAGGCTGTCCAACTGCCGGTTGAGCGGGGTCTTTACGGAATTATCGATTTGCGAACCCTGGTACACCTTGCCGTACTCCGTGGCATCGCCTACGAGGGTTACGCGCATGATGCCGTGCCCGTCGGCAACGGTGGTGCCTTTCATCACCTGATCGGACGGGTAGGTTGCGTCTTTGTCGAAGTCTTCTTTCCGCGTAGTCTTGCCGATCATCGGTTCGCCGGTGAGAGTCGATTCGTTGACTTGCAGGGAGATTGCTTCGAGGAGCTGCCCGTCGGCAGGCACTTCCTCGCCGGTTTCCAGCAGGACGATGTCGCCTACGACTACTTCCTTGCGGGGAATCTGGCAGACGTTTCCGCTGCGGATTACTTTTACCTGCGTGTCGTCGTTGACTTGGTTGAGGATTTCGAACTTCTTGTTGGCGGAGAGTTCAAACCAAAAGCCTACGCAAGTGGCCAGAAGTATGGCCAGCAGGATTCCGGCGGGCTCGAAGAAGACGCTTCCGTCCTTGCCTTCGCCGAAGAATTCATAGCAGGCTACGCCCACGGAGAGCAGCAGCGCTACCAGAAGAATGAGGATGATGGGGTCGGTAAATTTCTCCAGAAATAGTTTCCAGATTGGCTCCTTTTCGGGTGGAGTCAATATGTTCTCGCCGTGTTGACGGCGGCTTTCGAGTACTTCTTCCGGGGTTAATCCGGTGTAATGTTTCTGTTGTTCCATGAGGGAATAGGGTATATTTTTAAGGGTTGTTGTTCTTGTTCCGGTTGGTTACGGCACTTGGGTCGGTAACTGCCGTGCCTTTCGGCCGAAAGCTACGGCACTTTTTGCGGAAAGGGGCAGGGCTTTTCTTTCATTTCGCGGCAAGGCTTTTGAGGAAGTCCGGTGCTTGCTGCAGGGTTTCGGGTTTCCCGATGTCCAGCAGGCGCAGGTCTTTTTTCACGCAGGCCCGTATGGAGAAGCGGGCAGCCATGCGCAGGTAGAAATCGACGATGGGGAACCGCTCCGGTTCTTCCTGCAGGCACGGGAAAAGCATGGGGTCGAGCAGGTGTATTCCGGCAAATGCAAAGCGCCGGCATCGAGCTGGGTCGAAATGGGGGCGGGGAGATTTTACTTCGCCGGTGCGCAGGTCGGTCCATCCCGCCAGGCACAAGTCGTCGTCGAAGAGCAGGTAACGCGACGTCTTCCGTTCGCTCACCAGGAGCGTTGCCGCATCGCCTTTTCGGTGGCAGCGGGCAAATTCGGCCAAATCGACGTTGCTCAGAATGTCGATATTGTGGATGAGTATCGGATCGTTTGTCGTCCCTTCCTGCAGAAAGGGGAGGGCATGGCGGACGCCGCCTCCCGTGTCGCGCAGCAGGTCGCGCTCGTCGGAGATGTGTATGCACAGGCCGAAGTTTTCCTTTTCCTGCAGGAAGCGGATGATTTGTTCGGCATGGTGGTGTACGTTGATGGTGATGTCGGTAAATCCGGATGCTTTCAGTTTGAGCAGAAGATGCTCCAAAAGTGGCACACCGGCTACGGGAACCAGTGCTTTGGGTATCGCCTCGGTCAAGGGGCGCAGGCGGGTTCCGAGTCCGGCGGCAAAAATCATGACTTTATTCATAGGCTCTTTCCGTCCCGTTTGGGCAGGGTTCTTTCGATGTGTTGCTCGCGGTGGCACAGCCGTACTTCCACTCCGTAGCGGCTGTTGAGGTATTCGGCCAGGTGCTCTGCGGCATAGACGGAGCGGTGTTGCCCGCCTGTACAGCCGAAGGAGAACATCAAATCGGTGAATCCGCGTTCCAAATAGCGTTTCACATGGTCGTCGGCCAGTTTATATACGGACTGGAGGAAGCGGGGCATTTCGCCGTCTTCTTCCAGGAAGCGTATGACGGGCTCGTCGCGCCCGGTCAGTTTCTTGTAGGCGTCGTATCTGCCGGGGTTGTGGGCGGCACGGCAGTCGAAAACATAGCCTCCTCCGTTTCCGCTCTCGTCCTCGGGTATTCCTTTCTTGTAGGAGAAACTGTAGATGCGTACGATTAAGTCGGGATTTTCCGCATGGAGCGCCGGCTGCGTAAAGCGGGGCAAGCGGCACATGCCCGAAAGGGTTTGTTCGAGATAGGGGTATTCTTTGCAGATTCCTTCTTCGAGTAACTGGCTGAGGTTGTGCAGGGCCGGCGGAATGCTGGCCAGGAATTGGGCTTTCCGCTCAAACCATCCGCGAAAACCGTAGGCGCCCAGGACTTGCAGCACGCGCAGAAGTACGAATTGCTTGAGCTTGTGTCTGAAAACCGCCGGGTCGTCGTTGCGGTAGTGCCCGAGCTGTTCCAGATAGGTGCCGATGAGTTCTTCCTTCAGGGCATCGTCATATCCCGGGCGTGCCTGCCAGAGGAAAGAGGCGAGGTCGTAGTAAATCGGCCCTTGCCGGCCTCCTTGGAAGTCGATGAAGTAAGGTTCACTTCCGTCTTTCAGCATGATGTTGCGCGATTGGAAGTCGCGGTAGAGGAAAGTTGGGGTATCTTCCTGCAGGATGTCTTGGGCAAATTGCAGAAAGTCGGCTTCTAAGGAGACTTCGTTGAACTCATAGCCGGAACTTTTCAGGAAGCAATATTTAAAGTAGTGCAAGTCGAAAAGCACGGACGTGCGGTCGAAGCGGGCCTGAGGGAAGCATTGCCCGAAGTCCAGTCCCTTCGCGCCTTCGTATTGGAGGCGGGGCAGGAAGGAAATGGTCTTGCGGAGTAAGTCTTTGGTGGCTTCTGGATAGCTGCCTTCCGGAGTGCGTTCTTTCAGAAGGATTTGGTAGAGCGAGCAGTCGCCCACGTCTTCCTGCAGGTAATAGATACCGCTCTCTTCAGGAGTGAGGCCGCTTGCGAGGCATTCCGCTTCGCCTCCTGCGTAAACCTGAGGCACGGGTAGCCCTTTTTCCCGCAGATGGCGTGCCAAATAGAGGAACGCGTGGTTTTCTTCGACGGATGTTCCTTTGACTCCGATGGCAGTCTGTGTGCCGGCCTGCAAGCGGAAGTAGGCTCGGTTACTGCCTGCGCCTGCCAGGGGTGTAATGACTTCGGGGAAGGTTCCGTAGTATTTTCGGAAAAGCAGGGAAAGGGGGGACTCGTTTTTCATAGCTTTTATCGAAGAATGCCTTTGGGATATTGCATCGTCACGCAGTGGAGCGAACCGTTTTGACGAATCAATGCCCGGCAATCAATCCCGATAAGTTCGTATTCGGGAAACGCTTTGGCCAATGCGTTGCGGGCCATTCGGTCGTAATCGCTCTGCCCGTATGTCGGATAGAGCACGGCTTGATTGATAATCAGGAAGTTCGCGTAGGTAGCGGGCAGTATGCGTCCGTCTGTATCGCGTATGATTTCCGGACTGGGCAGCGGTATCAATCGGTAGGGAGTGCCGGTTTCGGTACGCAGCTGCTGTAGTTCTTGCTCCATCTGCCGCAGTTCCTCGTAATTGGGGTTCTGCGGATTGACGCAATGCACGTAGATAATGGTGTCGTCCGGCGCAAAACGGGCTAAAGTGTCGATATGCCCGTCGGTATCATCGCCGGCGATTCCGCCGTGATTGAGCCACAGAATACGGCGAACATGCAATGCTTCTTTCAGATAGTTTTCGATTTCTTCCAGCGAGTATTGCTCGTTTCGTCCGGGAGCGGCGTGCAGGCAGCGGGAAGTGGTAAGCAGATTTCCCTTTCCGTCGCACTCGATTGAGCCGCCTTCGAGTATGAAGTCATCGCGATCCTCCCGCTCTCCGTGCAGAAGTCCTGCACGGAAGAGCGAGCGGGTGATGCGGTTGTCGTTTTCAGCGGGGAACTTTCCGCCCCAACCGTTGAAGCGGAAGTCGAGAATCTTGGGCGGATTTTCTCCCAACAGGGTAATGCCGCCGTGGTCGCGTGCCCAGGTATCGTCTGTCGGGCACTGGCAAAAGCGAATGTTCTGCAAGCGGACTCCGGCGGTTTCCAAGGTGGTCCTGACCGTTTCCGGCTCGGGAGTTACGATAAGCACAAGCTCTCTTTCGGCCACGGCCCGTGCTATTTCAGTAAAGCATGCAATCGCTTCATCCAACATGTCGCACCAGTCTGTGCCGGCATGCGGCCAAGTCAACTGAACACCGCTTTGTTCTGCCCATTCGGCCGGCAGATAATAGCCGGCCGTGGGGGGATATTCCGTTCCCGATGGGCCTCCGAGGCTTTCCCAATGCACTTGGTAGTCGGTTTCCTGCTGCTTCTTTTTATTGGATGATGCTAATAATCCCATGTTTTGCTGCCTTGTCTTTAAGTTATACCTCCTTGGGTTCTGTCTTTTTCCGCTTGGGAATGGAACCCTGCACCGGCTTCTTTTTGATAGAGAAGGTGAGCTTTTGATTGCCTTCCTTATAGTCGCCTACGAAAACCGAGCCGGCTTCTATCGGTTTGCTGAGCAACAGTTCTGCAATAGCGTCTTCGATGTAGCTCTGAAGTGCACGCTTCAAGGGGCGTGCCCCATACTGTACGTCGAAACCGTTCTTGCTGATGAACTTCTTGGCGGCTGGGGTTAGCATGAGCGAGTAGCCTAATTTCTCAATACGCTCGGCTATCGGCTTCAGTTCTACTTCAGATATCCGTTCGATGTCGCTGTCATTTAAGCTATTGAACGTCACTATTTCGTCAATCCTATTCAGGAATTCAGGAGAGAACTGCTTGTGCAGGGCTTTTTCTATCATGCCTCTGGCGAAAGCCTTGTCCTCTGCGCGGTTTTGTCCGGTGAATCCGATGCCGCGGCCAAACTCTTTCAACTGTCGCGTACCGACATTCGACGTCATGATCAGCACTGTATTCTTGAAGTCGACCGTGCGTCCGTTGCTATCCGTAAGCCTTCCTTCGTCCATTACCTGCAGTAGCAGATTAAAGGTATCGGGGTGTGCTTTTTCGATCTCGTCCAACAGAACAATGGAGTAGGGTTTTCTGCGCACTTTCTCCGTTAATTGTCCGCCTTCCTCATAGCCTACGTATCCGGGAGGCGCTCCGACCAGACGGGAGACGGAGAACTTCTCCATATATTCGCTCATGTCGATACGAATCAGTGCGTCTTCCGAACCGAAAAGGAATCGCGCCAACTGTTTGGCCAGGTAAGTCTTTCCCACTCCGGTGGGGCCGAGGAAGAGGAAAGTGCCAATGGGTTTGTTGGGATCTTTCAGCCCTACCCGGCTACGGCGGATGGCCTTCGTCAGCGCTGCTACTGCATCGTCCTGAGAAATGACGCGCTGTTTCAGCTCCGACTCAAGGTTTATGAGCCGTTCTGCCTCGGGTTCTGCCATGCGTTCCAAGGGAATTTCGGACATCATGGAGACAACTTTGGTCACGGCGTCCTCGTCAATCTCCACCCGATGCTCTTTCAGTGACTTTTCCCACTCTTCTTTTTTCTTTTCCAGCTCGACTTTCTGCTGATAGCCTTGGTCGCGATAGCTGGCGGCCAGTTCGAAATTCTGGCGTTGTACGGCTTGCATCTTCAAAGCATCGAGGTTTGCGATTTTTTCCTCTATGTCCGTAATCTCTTTCGGGGGGATTATTTTGGTCATGTGCCCTCTTGAGCCGGCTTCATCCAGCGCATCCAGCGCTTTATCCGGGAAAAACCGGTCAGTGATGTAGCGGTCTGTCAGAGAGACGCAGGCCTTCAGCGCATCTTCCGTATAGCAAACGTTATGATGTTCCTCGTATTTGTCCTTAACGTTTCGGAGAATGGTCAAAGTGTCTTCGGGTGAGGTCGGTTCCACCATGATTTTTTGAAAACGACGGTCTAATGCGCCGTCTTTCTCAATGCTTTCCCGATATTCATCCAGCGTTGTGGCGCCAATGCACTGTATGTCTCCCCGAGCCAAGGCCGGTTTTAGGATATTGGCGGCGTCTAAGCTGCCAGCGGCAGCCCCGGCTCCGATAAGGGTATGAATCTCGTCGATAAAGAGGATGACATCCCGGTTCTTGCGTAATTCTTCTACCAGGTTCTGCATGCGCTCTTCAAATTGTCCCCGGTACTTTGAGCCGGCTACTACGGAGGTCATGTCGAGCATGACGATGCGTTTGTCCAAAAGCACCCGCGGAACGTTGCGTTCCCGTATGCGAATGGCCAAACCTTCCACTATCGCCGTCTTTCCGACACCCGGTTCTCCGATCAGGATGGGGTTGTTTTTTTTGCGGCGGCTCAGGATTTGCGCAATACGCTCGATTTCTTTCTCGCGTCCTACTACGGGGTCGAGTTGTCCGCTTTCGCTTGCGGCCGTTGCGTCAAATCCATATTTGTCCAAGGTAGGGGTACTCCCTTTGGCGAAGCGCTTCGTTTCGCCTTTTTCGGGTCCCTTCTCCCGGTTATTTCCTGCGTTTCTTTCTTCTTCGTCGTCCGTATCGCTCCAGGCATCATCGCCCAAATCCATTCGGGGCAAGGCTTTTTCGGAAGAGTATTGCATCTTTTTGGAAAAAGTTGCGGTGGAATCGGGAGAAACCTGCAGTCCTTTTTTTTGTTCGTATTTCATCTTGTTCATTTTAGTGTAGGAGAAAAAGCAACAAGAATCGTGCCATTATGGCTATTCTTCAGCAATAGCTTCACGAATTCTCAGCAATTTCTTCAGTAGCGGCTCCACCAAATCCAGCCGGAGCATGTTGGAACCGTCGCTCAGTGCCTCGGCCGGATTCTCGTGGGTCTCGATGAAAAGCCCGTCTGCCCCGACGGCTATGGCCGCCTTTGCGATGGTTTCGATCATTTGGGGCATGCCGCCGCTCACGCCGCAGCTCTGGTTGGGCTGCTGCAGCGAGTGGGTTGCGTCCATTACGACGGGGTAGCCGAGGGATTGCATCTGGGGAATGCCCCGGAAATCGACAATCAGGTCCTGATAACCGAACGTCGTTCCGCGTTCGGTCAGCAGGACGTTTTTGTTTCCCGAGCCGACGACTTTTTCTGCCGCATAGCGCATGGCCAACGGGGAGAGGAACTGACCTTTTTTGATATTGACAGCCTTTCCGGTGCGGGCAGCGGCTGTCAAAAGGTCAGTCTGCCGGCAGAGAAATGCGGGTATTTGCAGCATATCGACATATTCTGCTGCCCGGTCTGCTTCTTCTGCCGTATGTATATCTGTAACTACCGGTACATGAAATTCTTCCCTTACGTGTGCCAGTATTTTTAGTGCCTTCTCGTCGCCGATTCCGGTGAAGGAATCCAGCCGGGAGCGGTTGGCTTTCCGGTAGGAGCCCTTAAAGACATAGGGAATCTGCAGGTCGCTGGTGATGCGTGTCAGGCGTTCGGCAATGCACAGGGCCATGCCTTCGTTTTCTATTACGCAGGGGCCGGCCAGGAGAAAGAAGTTCTTTTGGGAAGTAAGTTCAGAGATTTCCATAATATATATTCGGGGGAAATGAGAGAAAAATGTACAAGTTTAGGAATACAGGAATCGCTTGATGCTCTTTTTGGGGGTCTTCTCAAATTCTTCTTCCCTAAGCTCTATTCTCGAAATCTGTGCATGCGAGGGCAGAAGCTGGTTGAGTTGCTTGAGGTTTTCCTTCATCTGGTTTTCGATATCCTCGCGGCCTAAGCCGGAAAGTTCAGCTTCTTCGTAGTCGGGATATACGAGTGCGATCAGTTTTTCGTCCCGCTCTATCACCAGATTCTCGCTTACCAACGGGTAAGAACCCAGTTGTTCTTCTATTTCTTCCGGGTATATGTTCTGCCCGTTGCTTCCCAAGAGCATGTTTTTGCTGCGTCCCTTGATGAAAAGGTTGCCTTCGTCGTCCAGCAGTCCCAAGTCGCCGGTGTGAAGCCAGCCTTCGGCGTCGATGGTGGCTTTCGTGAGTTCCGGATTCTTGTAGTATCCGAGCATGAGATTGGCGCCCCGGCAGAGAATTTCCCCTATGCCGGTTTGCGAATCGGGCTTGTCTATCCGTATTTCCATGCGGGGTGCTGCCTTGCCGCAGCTGCCTTCTGCGAAATTGCGCCAGTCCTCATAGCTGATAATCGGCCCGCATTCGGTCATCCCGTAGCCCACGGTATAAGGAAAGCCTATGTTTTTCAGAAAAGCCTCTATGTGTGGGTTGAAAGCGGCTCCCCCGATGACGGCAAGCTGTACCTTTCCGCCAAAACCGGCTATCATCTGCTCGCGGACGTTCGCGCGTATCTTGTCACTCACGAGGGGAAGATGGAGAAGGACTTTCATTGTGGGCGTTTCCAAGCGGGGCAATATTCCTTTGCGTATGATCTTTTCGA
Source organism: Bacteroidaceae bacterium (assembly GCA_050946375.1). Taxonomy (GTDB): domain Bacteria; phylum Bacteroidota; class Bacteroidia; order Bacteroidales; family Bacteroidaceae; genus UBA1794. The sequence goes on from JBMNUT010000003.1 coordinate 217,087, forward strand.
TGATTAAAGGCACGGTTATGATAATATCCGGCTTGATTTCGGAAAAAGCCTTGAAGATCATCTTCGGGCTGGGCATGCGGGTCAGAAAATAGACGTGCATTCCGATGCAAATCTCATAGAGAAATTCGAAAGACATGCCGTATGCGTGCGCCATGGGCAGTATGGAAATTATTTTGTCTCCCGCCTTTAGGGAAAGAGCGTCCTGCGCAAAGCGAATGTTGGAGTACAACGAGCGATAGGGTATCATCACTCCTTTGGGTTGGCTGGAGGTTCCCGACGTATAGTTGATGATTGCCAGCTGTTCAGGCTCGCAAGGGGCGTAATGAAAGTCTGTTTTGGTGAAGTGTGCCGGGAATTTCCGTCCGTACAACTCGTTCAGCCGCTGGCGGGCCTGCATGATTTTCTCCGACCGTATGCATACCGGGTCGAAATCATCCACTTCGAAGATTCCTTCCAGCGCCGGCATTTCGTCGGGGACTATCTGGGTCCGCACGATATTGCCCACGAAGAGCAGGCGGGCTTCGCTGTGGTTCACTAATTGGTGTATGGTTTCCGGCTTGAACTCGTGCAGGATGGGCACAATGACGGCTCCGTATGTCAGTGTGGAGAGGAAGGCTACGGCCCAATGGGCGCTGTTCCGTCCGCAAAGGGCTATCTTGTCGCCCGGGCGGATGCCGGCTTCTTCGAAAAGGATGTGCAGTTTTTCGATTTTCCGTGCCAGGTCTTTATATTGGAGGGTAATACCTTGGTAGTCAGTCAGTGCATCCAAATCCCAGTTAGCCTTGAGGCTGTTTGTCAAAAGGGAGATAAGTGATTCTTCCATATCTGCGTCTGCAAGGAGGTTTTCTTCTCGTGTTAATTTTGCAAATATAGGCCTTTTTCCAGAACTCGTGAAGAAATCATACGATTTTCCTTGAACCATCGGGGCAAAAGTGCAGGCGGTTTGGCCGAAAAGTGCTGCGGGAATGCGGGAAAAGTGGCATGACTTTCGCTGAAGAGCCGCAGGGGAATGCCGCTTTGGAGGAAGAGGGCGAGGAGTAGGGCAGGCAGAAAAGCACGGGCAATGGTACAGCTTTGGCGGAAAGCATGTATCTTTGCCGTATATTTTATGGTATGAATTATGAATAAACATTGGATGAAAACTTCATTGGTGGCCGCTTCGCTGGGAATGGCGGCCCTGTCTCCGCTGTTGGCGGCCGGAGTTCCGGACGCGGACAGCAGCGAGAAAAAGGAAATCCTCACGCCTGAGCTGCTCTGGTCTATGGGGCGCTTGGGAGGGGTGAGTGCGGAGTCAGTCTCTCCGGACAAGACTAAGATACTTTATACGGTAACTTATACCGACTGGAAGACCGAAAAATCGGTTACGCGCATATACCTTTCGGTTGTGCCTTCGGCTGCAGCCGGAGAGAAGGGTGCCGTGGAGGAAGCGCTCATGCTGGGCGAAGGAAGCCAGCCCGTATGGATTAAGAACGGGGAGAAGGTGGCTTTCCTCTCTTCCGAAGGCGGAAGGTCGCAAATCTGGGAAATGAATCCCGACGGAAGCGGGCGCCGCAAGCTGTCGGACTACCTGGGTGATATAGAAGGCTTCTCCTTTTCGCCTGACGGGAAGAAGGTTTTGTTTACGGCGCAGGTGAAAGTGGGGCAGACCGTGGAGGATATGTATCCGGACCTGCCCAAGGCGTCCGGCAAGATTGCCGACGACTTGATGTATCTGCACTGGGATGAGTGGGTAGAGACGGTGCCTCATCCGTTTTGGGCTTCCTTCGACGGGGAAAAGGTAGGCGAGGCCACCGATTTGCTGAAAGGCGAGCCCTACGAGAGCCCGATGAAGCCGTTCGGAGGCATGGAGCAGCTGGCGTGGGTGCCATCGTCGGACGCGATAATCTATACGTGCCGCAAGAAAGTAGGCCGTGATTATGCGCTTTCTACCAACTCGGATTTGTATATCTATGACCTTTCGTCCGGATTGTCCCGCAACCTGACGTTGGGCAACGGCGGTTATGACCAAAACCCCGTGTTCGGTCCGGATTCGTCGCTGGTGGCTTGGCTCAGCATGGAGCGTGACGGGTACGAAAGCGACTTGTCGCGCCTGTGCGTGCTCAATATTTATTCGCGCACGCCGCACTTCTTGAGCCATGAGTTCCCCTCGAACGTGGAAAAGATGTGCTGGAGCCGCGACGGGAAGACGATGTATTTCTCCGGAGTATGGCATGGAACGAAACAAATCTATGCGCTCGACATGAAAACCGAGAAGATTCGTCCTCTGACTTCGGGGCATTATGATTATTCGCTCATAGGACTTGGACCGGAAGGTACGCTGATAGCTTCGCGTCACTCGCTGAGTGAGGCCGACGAGCTGTACTGTGTGGACATAACCACGGGGCAGCCCCGGGCGATTACGAGCATAAACGGGGAAATCTTCAGCCGTCTGTCGCTGGGCAAGGTGGAAGAACGCTGGATTACGACTACGGATAACAAGAAGATGCTGGTGTGGGTCGTGTTCCCTCCCGAGTTTGATTCGTCGAAGAAGTACCCGGCCGTGCTTTATTGCGAAGGTGGTCCTCAAAGTCCGGTGAGCCAGTTCTGGTCGTACCGCTGGAACATTCAGACGCTTGCGGCTGCGGGCTATATTTATGTCATGCCCAACCGCCGCGGTATGCCCGGCTTTGGGGTGGAATGGAATGAGGAAATCAGCGGCGACTACGGCGGGCAGTGCATGAAGGACTACCTGACGGCTATCGACTCGATAGCGGCAGAGCCGTATGTCGATGCAGACCGGTTGGGTTGCGTAGGCGCCAGCTTCGGCGGCTTCTCGGTCTATTGGTTGGCGGGCCATCACGAAAAGCGTTTCAAGGCTTTCATTGCGCACGACGGGCTGTTCAATCTGGAGCAGCAATATGTGGAAACGGAAGAAAAGTGGTTCCCTAACTGGGACTTGGGCGGTCCTTTCTGGGAGAGAGACGGAGAGAACAAGACGATTGAGAAAAGCTATTCGCAGTCGCCGCATCTCTTTGTGAAAAACTGGGATACGCCGATTCTCTGCATTCATGGCGTAAAGGACTATCGTGTACTGGCTTCGCAGGGAATGGCGGCATTCAGCGCAGCGCGCCTGCTGGACATACCGGCTGAGCTGCTTCTGTATCCGGACGAAAACCACTGGGTGCTGAAACCGCAGAACTCCATACTTTGGTACCGCACGTTCAACAAATGGCTGGATAAGTGGCTGAAGAAGTGATATGAACAACGTACCCTTGTCCGAAAAGAGGACAAGGGTATGTTGCTTTTGGGCGGACGTTCTTGCGAAACGCGAGGAACGGCCTTATAAAAAGGTCTGCATGAATCGGGAAATTAGTGAAATGCTTTTTCCAGATTCATGCAGACTTTTTTTGTATTCCGCAGGTACGGATTATTGGGAGGGTAGTCTATGGATTGTGGGTGACTCCGTTCTGCAGCAGGTCGGTCATGAGGGGAATGTCGTCTTCGGCTATGCCTGCCTGTATGAGGTGAGGCGAGTCTTTCTCGAGGGTGGCGCGGAATGTCTCGAAATCGGGGTATAACGCCATGGCTTTCGAGTAGAGTCTGATGGCTTCCGGTACCCGTTTGAGGGCCCAGTGGGTATGGGCTGCGTTTAAATAATCTTCGCGGGTGGGTGTTGGCTGAGAGAGTAGTTTCTCGTAGTAGTGCATGGCCTGGTCGAATTTCTCGCTTAAAAAGAAGCACCAGGCAATGTTTCGCCACGGGCGCGCTGACTGTTCGTTGAGGAACTCGGCCTCGAAGAACAATTTCATGGCCTCATCCATCCGTTCCATGAGCAGCAGGCACGTGCCGGTCTGCATCAATAGGGAGAGCGAGGGCTTCCCTTGGCTCAAGGTGCGCAACCGTTGAAAATAAGTGAGTGCTTCTGCGTAATTGCCCATCTTCCGGGCGCAATATGCCTGCCCCTTCAGGGTCCATTTGCTGTCAGGGGCTATCAGGTCGGCCTGCGAATAGGCTTTTAGCGCTTCGGCGTATTTTTCCTGTTGCTGGAGGCAAAAGCCGAGTTTCTGATAGATTTCGGCAGTGGCCGCCTGCGTACTGTCGGCGCGGGCAAACCGCTCGTATATTTTTTCTGCCTCACTCCACAAATCTTTACGGAAGAAGAATTCGCCGAAAGTCAGGAGGGTTTCCCGGTTGTTCAGTGCTTCTTCCAGCAAGGGGCTGTTGAACAAATCGAGCGCGGTGCGGAAGATGTTGGGAAACTCCTTGTGGCGGCTGTATAAATTGAAGAAGCGGTACAAGTCTTGTACATAGTGTTGCAACAAGGTCTTGAACTGGGTTTGTTTTTTTCCGCTCTCTTTCTGCAACTGTTCCATGATGCCCGATGAGAGGTTTTGCAGAACCATGTTTCGTTGGGCTTCCGGTATGTGGAAAAGGGTCATGAGGAACGAATACTTGTCGCTGTCGCACATCGTGTCGAGTTGGTCTACCAACAGCAAGAGTTCGATAGCAGATTTTCGTTGCGCTTCGGGTTGTTGCAGAACGGAGCGCAGCAATTCGGGTTGCATGAAGCTGAACGGCAGCAACCAGGCATATAGTTCGCGAAAGAAAGGGTAGTTTTTGATTTGGGCAAAGGAGGAAAGGAACACATCTTCCCCTTCTTCCATCATGTGCTGCAGTTCTTCTATCATGTCCTGCATGCCCAATTCTTTCATTCCTTCTTCCCATTCGGGATTTTTCCCCGGCTTTTCGCTCCAGAACGTGTCGTCGCCCAGGTGGAACTTGTCCATCTGATTTTTTGTCCGCTTCAGGAAGTCCGGTAAAATCTCTTCTTTTATGCGGATTTCTGTCTTGGGGCTTTCGCGGCTGTAGAGGAGCTGCAGTTGCAAAAGGGAGAGGGAAGAGGAAAAACGGGGCTGGTCGTTCAGCAGTTTGTAGAGGGCTACGATGTTGGGGTACAAGGGTATCCGCGTGGAATACAGGTAGCCGACGAGGGCAACTGCCGTCAGTATGCGGACATAGAGGGCCGGTTCTTCTTGCAGGTTCAGCGCCGTAGTGGTAAAAGAAGAAGCGTTTTGGGGAGTATCGCCGGGCTTTTGCAGCAGAAGTTGCAGCAGGAGTTCTACTTTCAATGGGTCGAAATGGTCGAACAGGGATAGATTTATCGCACTAATAAAGAGCTGTTTGTCGGAAGACAGGATGCTTTCGGAAGCAACCAGCGCCTGTGCGTTTTCTTTGTCGGCCGTGTTCCAAAAAAATGAGGCCCATGTCGCATAGAAAAGTTCCCGTATTGTTTGCTCGTGCTTCTCGGCCGATGCGGTAAGGCTTTGCAGGTCGGCGTTGGAAAGTGCGGTGGGATTGGGCTCGAGGCTCTTGTATAATTCCAGTTCGAGCGTATAGTCCTGGAGGGAACGCGGGGGGCGTTTCTCTTGAGTACGCAGGTGTTCGGCCAAAAGTATGGATTCACTTTGGCGGAAGTGGAGCAGTCTTATCCGGTCGCTCAGCTGATAAGTACGGGTAAGTAGCTGCCGATGCAGCGGATGCCGCTGGGGGTCTTCCGAACCGCTCCTCAGGTAGGACAACATATATTCGTATGAAGTCTTGATGTCCTCCAGTTCTTCCTGCAGCGACCAGTCGTTGATTCCGTGAAGGAAGGTAGTGAGTTGCGCTAATGCGGAGGAGAGTTCTTTTCGGTCCAGCAGGGTTATGATTCTGCGGTACTGTTGGCGAATGCTTTCCGGTGCCATGGCGTTACTTCTTTCCCTGCCAGATGTCCCAGGCAGCATAGGCCTGAAGCAGCAGCATTTCCAAGCCGTTTTTCACGGTGGCGCCTTGCTTGGCTCCGTTTTTCATAAAGAGTGTGTTCTCGGGGTTGTAGATCAAATCATAAAGAAGATGTTCCTTGCCAAGGGCTTCGTAGGGCAGGTCGGGGCAAACATCTTCAATGGGAAACATGCCGAGGGGGGTGGTATTGACAATTACGGTATATTCCTTGAGCAGTTCCGGCGTGACTTTGTCGTACGTGATGCTCCGTTCTTTCCCTTCTTTGCGGGAGACGAACAAGGTTTCTATGCCGAGCTGCCGCAATCCATGGTCTACTGCTTTCGACGCGCCTCCGGTGCCTAATATCAGGGCCTTGCGGTGGTGTGGCTTGAGCAGCGGGGATATTGACTCGGTGAAGCCGATGATGTCGGAATTATATCCGGTCAGATGCAGCTTGTCCTTTGTGTGGGTAATTTTAATGACATTGACCGCTTTGATTTCGGATGCTGAGGAATCGAGACTGTCCAAGTAGGGGATGACCTTTTCCTTGTAGGGAATGGTTACGTTTAATCCGCGCAATTCCGGGTTTGATTCTATGACTTCCATGAAATCCTCAATCGACGGAATTTCAAAGTTGCGGTATTCTGCATTGATTTTCTCTGCGGCAAACTTCTCATTGAAGAAGCTGCGTGAGAAAGAGTGCTTCAAAGGATATCCGATAAGTCCGTATAAGTCCATGGTGTTCGCTTGTTCGAATTTATTTTTCAGCCGTATAAAGGGTACAAATCCCGCAAGTCAATTGCTGAAAAGTGGCGCGGGAAAAACCGTTTTTCTGCAGTACTTTCCGCATAATCTCTCCTTGTGGAAAGGCCTGAATGCTGGAGGGAAGATAGGTATAGGCGCAGCGGTCGTGGGAGAGTAGCCGTCCGATGGTGGGAATCACCCAGCGGCTATATAAATGGTAGAGCTGTTTCATGGGAAAATGTTCCGGTGTGGTCAGCTCAAGGATGACGAATTTTCCGCCGGGCCTTAGTACCCGGTGAATTTCCTGCAGCCCTTTGTCCAGATTCTCGAAGTTGCGTATTCCGAAAGCTACCGTGATGGCGTCGAAACTGTTGTCCGCAAATGAGAGTTGGGTGCAGTCTTCCCGTGCAAAAGTGATGCGTTCTGTAAGGCCAGCTTTTGCCGCTTTTTTTCGTCCGATTTGCATCATTCCTTCAGAAATGTCGGTGGCAATCAGTTTTTGGGGATTAAGCATCCGGCAGGCCAGCAGTGCAAAGTCTCCCGTACCGGTAGCCACGTCCATCATTTCCTGCGGATGATGGGGCAGAAGTGTGCGTAGTGCTTTTTTACGCCACTGCCGGTCGATGCCCCACGACAAGTAGTGATTCAAGCGGTCATAGGCATGAGCGATGTGGTCGAACATCGTCTCCACTTGCTTGGCCTTGCTTCCTTCAGGGGAATAGGGCTTGATTTTATCTTGTGCGTAGTTCATCGACTGACAGTGTAGTAACAGGGTTATTTACGGGAAGCGAGGAACGCTTTTACGTTATTCTCTATGCGGGCGGCCAAATCTTCAGAGGTTGCTTCTTTTTTGAAGGGCTCGCCTACGATGTGCTCATACAGCTCTATGTAGCGTTCGCTTACGCTGTTGACGTATTCGTCCGTCATTTCGGGCACTTGTTCTCCCGGTTTTCCCATAAAGCCATGCTCTATCAGCCATTGGCGCACGAACTCTTTGGAAAGCTGGCGCTGCGGCTCGCCTTTTTCGAACTTCTCTTCGTAGCCTTCGGCATAGAAATAACGGGAAGAGTCGGGGGTATGAATCTCGTCAATGAGGTATATTTGGTTGTTGTCTTTCCGCTTTCCGAATTCATACTTGGTATCTACCAGAATAAGTCCCTTGGCAGCTGCGATTTCGGTGCCGCGCTGGAAGAGTTGGCGCGTGTACTTTTCGATTTGTTCGTAGTCTTCTTTGCTCACTAAGCCCTGGGCTATGATTTCTTCTTTCGAGATGTTCTCGTCGTGTCCGGCTTCGGCTTTGGTCGTCGGGGTAATAATCGGCTCGGGGAAGCGCTGGTTCTCTTTCATGCCCTCGGGCAGTGTAACTCCGCAAAGCGAGCGGCAACCGGCCTTATACTCGCGCCATGCGCTGCCCGTAAGATAGCCGCGTATGATCATTTCTACCCGGAAGCCTTCGCATTTGACGCCTACCGTTACCATAGGATCCGGGGTTGCAATTTTCCAGTTCGGCACGATGTCGGCCGTTGCATCGAGGAATTTGGCGGCAATCTGGTTCAGGACTTGTCCTTTGTAAGGGATACCTTTGGGCAATACGACGTCGAAAGCGGATATGCGGTCGGTCGCAACCATGACGAGCAGTTCATCATTGATGTCGTACACATCGCGTACTTTGCCATGATATACGCTCTTTTGTCCTTCGAAATGGAAGTCTGTGTGAGTTAAAGCATTCATATTTTATAAATAGGTTTAAGTTGTTTCTTTCGTTTCAGCCGACTGCGGAATCGGCATCCTGCTTCCCAAACATAGGAAAGGGGCGGCCGTTGCTGGCGTCCGGTCCTTATGCTTTGTCTGTTTGAGCAAGTTTTTCTGCCTTTTTGTTGGAGTCGTCTTCGTAGGCCTCTACTATCCGCTGGACCAGTTTGTGGCGGATAATATCCTTTTGGGTCAGTTCTACGAAACCGATTCCTTTCACTTTTTTCAGAATGCGCAGCGCATGCAGCAGTCCCGACTGTGCGCCCCGGGGCAAATCTATCTGCGTTGTATCGCCGGTCACGAGCATCTTGGTATTTGTCCCCATTCGGGTCAGGAACATACGCATCTGGGCTACGGTGCAGTTCTGCGCTTCGTCGAGCAGAACGATGGCGTCGTTCAGCGTCCGGCCGCGCATGAAAGCCAGAGGGGCAATCTGTATGATGTTGTTTTCCGTAAGTTCTTTCAGCCGTGCTGCGGGCAACATGTCTTGCAGTGCGTCGTAGAGAGGTTGCAGGAACGGGTCAACTTTTTCTTTCATATCGCCTGGTAGAAATCCCAGCTTCTCGCCTGCTTCGACTGCGGGGCGGCAGAGGACCAGGCGTTTTACGTGGCGTTCCTTCAGGGCGCGTACGGCTAATGCAATGCCTACGTAGGTCTTTCCGGTTCCGGCCGGACCGACGGCAAAAACCAAATCGTTCTTTGCAAACAAAGATACCATCTTTTCCTGGTTTTCTCCGTGTGCTTGAATCGGTTTGCTGCTCATGTTGTACACAATCACCGCCTTGTCTTCCCGCAGGGGAAGGCCTTTGCCCTTTACGATTTCCAGAATCATCTCTTCCGTCAGCTGGTTGTAGGAAGTACATGCTTCCTCCAGCTTATGAAAATGCGCTTCGAATGCGTTCAACTCATCCTCTTCGCCCAGCACCTTGAAGACGCGGTCGCGTGCCACGATGCGCAGTTTGGGGAAGAGTGCCTTGAGTATCTGCAAGTTCGAATTGCCTATGCCGTAAAAGATCTGCGGGTCGGCCTGATCCAGTGCTATGATTTTTTCTATCATACTGTTCAAATCTTTGCAAAAGTAATGAATTGCAGGAATAATGAGGCCTTTTTGCCTTGCTTTTTTCAAGCATATCTTGATTTTGGCTTATCTTTGCCCCGAAATTCTAAATTTGTTTTCCTATTTACCTTATGAGAAAAGTGTTGACCAATGCCTTCCTTTGGGCCATTTGCTGCGGGCTGTTGTGTGCTGGCTGCAGCAAGGAGGAAGAGAAGGCGAAGGATATGTCTTTGAAAAGGAATAATCCCCATAACATAAAAGGTGTATGGAGTTATAAGAAAGTGTTCAACGACCATAACAAGATCCAGCTCCCTATGGCACAGAGCCTTGGCGTCCCTCTCATAGAGGGGCGGGATGCAGCCGAACACATGAAGCACCGTTTGCAGAAACTCGAAGGCGGACGTTATTACGAGGTAGACTCCCTTACGCATTCCATTCCTTATCTTATTCCGCGCGCCGTAAATTGCCTGGACACCATCGGTGCCCGTTTTATCGATTCGCTTGCCAGCAAGGGATTGAACCCATACCGTATTACCGTAACCTCCGTACTCCGTACGCGCGAAGACGTGCGGAAACTTCGTGTGCGCAACCTGAATGCCGTAGAAAACTCGGCCCACGTGCACGGAACGACTTTCGACGTTTCCTGGAAACGCTTCCAGCAAATTCCAGACCCCGACGGGCGGCCGCTTGAACCCGTATCGTGGGATACGCTGAAGCTGGTGCTTTCCGAAGTCTTGCGCGACATGCAGGAAGAAAAGCTGTGCTACGTCAAATACGAACTGAAGCAGGGATGCTTCCATATTACGACGCGATGATGGAGAAGCCGTATATCTTGCCGCAGTCGTTGGCAGGCATGGGCATCCAAAAGCTCAATGCCATGCAGGAATCCATGTGGGCTTCGGCCCGACAGATGCAGGACATTTTGCTGCTCTCCCCGCCGGGTAGCGGAAAGACCCTGGCCTTTTTGTTGCCTCTGCTGCATGATTTGCAGGAAAGCCCTGCCGCTTTTTCAGAAAAGAGCCCGGCTTTTCTGATATTGTCTCCCTCGCGCGAATTAGCCCTGCAGATTGCTGCGGTATGGAAGAGCCTGATTCCGCCGAGCAAGGCCGTCTGCTGCTGTGGAGGGCACCTGATGGCCGACGAAAGGCGGGTGCTCCGCGAGGAAAATCCTGCACTGGTGGTCGGGACGCCGGGACGCATTTCCGATTTGATGGAAAAGGGTTATCTGGAAACGGCACATATCCGGCTCCTGATTATCGACGAGTTTGACAAAATGATGGAGTTGGGTTTCCGCGAGGTGATGCAGAAAATTCAGGATGGCTTGCCTGCCGTGGAGCGGAAATGGCTGGTTTCGGCTACGGACAGCGCCGATTTTCCGACTTTCCTGCGTCCCGATGCGTTGCGGCTTGACTTCCGTCCGGCTGAAACTCCTGTGGAGCTTCCCGATGCGAAGCGGCTCAAGATTTACCATGTGACCAGCCCGATTCCCGACAAGCTGGCTGCGTTGTTGGCTTTGTTGGCAACGCTGGCCGAGAAGGAAGACGGGTTTCCGGCAATGGTCTTTGTCAATTACCGGGAAGCTGTGGAGCGTGTGTGTGGTTTCCTGCAGAAAAACCGTGTGGCCTGCAGTGCGTTTCATGGAGGTATGGAGCAGAATTTGCGTGAACGCTCTCTCTATCGTTTCCGTTCGGGCAGCAGTCATATCCTGGTGGCTACGGACTTGGCGGCACGGGGGCTGGACATTCCGGAAGTGCGGAGTGTGATTCACTACAATCTGCCTCTGCAGCAGGAGCAGTTCGTGCATCGTAACGGCCGTTCCACGCGGGGCGATCATCCGGCGGGGACGGCCTATTGGATCAGTTCGGCGCAGGAAAAATTGCCTTCCTACCTCTCGGTGAGCGATTATGAGGAGCAGCCCATACCTTTGGTGCGGGGCTTTCTGCCCGAAGGGGCCGACGATTCGGAGGCCGTATTCCCGCCGGCTCTGGCCCGGCGCATATCGCTTCCCGAAAAGGCTACCTTATATATAGGAAAGGGGAAGAAGGACAAAGTCAGTCGTGCGGATGTTCTTGGCTTTCTCTGCAAGAAAGGTGGCTTGAAGGGCAGCGAAATCGGTCTGATTGAAGTGCGCGACCATCATTCGTATGCGGCCGTTCCGCGTAAGAAGTTGCGGGAGGTGTTGGCTCTCCTGCGGCAGGAAAAGATAAAGGGACAGCGCACGCTGGTGGAAGAGGCCTTGTAGAAAACAGGTATTTCGCCCTGCGTAGGGCAGAACAGACGGCCATCTTTTCCGAACAAGTGGTAAGAAAAGACGAGGGACGCTCTCCGGTTGCATGGGCCGGTTGCGTCCCTCGTTTTTGTGTGTGCGGGTGGACAGTTTAGCTTTCGGCTATCAGGAAGCGCTCTACCTCGAGGGCTGCCTGGCATCCGCTTGCCGCTGCGGTTATGGCCTGGCGGTAGATGGGGTCGGCCACGTCGCCTGCTGCGAAGATGCCCGGCAGGTTGGTCAGCGGACGGCCGCCCTCGGTCTGGATGTATCCTTCGGCATTTGTATGAATCCACGGCTGGAATATCTCCGAATTGGGGTGGTGTCCGATGCCGAGGAAGAAGCCGTCTATGCGGATTTCCACCTGCTTTTCGTCGGGTTTGCCGCGCCGATAGGTAAGACGTGCGCCTTCTACCTTGTTTTCCCCAAAGAGAGAATCGGTTTCATGCTCGAAGAGTATCTCGATCTTAGGGTTCTCCATGACTCTTTTCTGCATGATTTGCGAAGCCCGCAGGTAGGGTTTGCGTACAATCATGTACACCTTCTCGGCCAGTCCGGCAAGATATGAGGCCTCTTCGCAGGCAGTATCTCCGCCTCCAACCACGGCTACGACTTTCTTGCGGTAGAAAAATCCGTCGCAGGTGGCGCAGGCGCTGACGCCGAGACCTGCATATTTCTTCTCGTCGGGCAGGCCCAGATATTTGGCCGATGCGCCGGTGGATATGATTACGGTGCGGGCTTCGATTTCCTGTCCTTCGTCGGTCCAGGCACGGTAGGGGCGCTGGCTGAAGTCTACGCGGGCGATGATTTGGGGAAGTATGTCGCACCCGAAGCGGAGTGCCTGCTTCTTCATGTTGTCCATCAGGTCCATTCCCTGGATTCCTTCGGGATATCCGGGAAAGTTCTCTATCTCTGTGGTTTGAGTCAGCTGTCCTCCCGGCAGTTCGCCTTCGCAAAGGAGGGTAGGGATGTTGGCCCGGCGGGCATAGATTGCGGCAGTATATCCTGCGGGGCCGGAGCCGATGATGAGGCAGGATGTGTAAATAGGTGTGCTCATGAGGTTGAATGTATAAAGTGAAAAGGGGAAATACCGGAGTTCCGACTGTCATTCTGGACGGCCGATGCCTACCGGAGGTCTATGATCTCTGCGTTGGGATAGTCTTTGGCATTGAAGCGGAAGTAGGAATCGGAGAAGTTTTTGCCCGTATAGCCCGTTACGGTGATTGTGACCGACTGTCCGTTTCGGTCCGTAACGATGGCCTTTGCCGGTGTATAGGAAGAGCTTTTTATCCAAAGTGTGATGCTCTTTATGTTTCCGGCCTGCTTCTGGGGCGCGGTGAGGAGTATCTTGTGCAGCTTGTTGCTCAAGCCTCCGTATTTATAGCTGTAGCCTTTCCGGTAGCTTTGCAGCCAGGTTTGCGGATTGAGCTGGCTTGACTGGGAAGCCGATGGGGTCGTTACGTTTACTTCTTCCGAGTTTTTCAGATAGGTCCACTGTGTCTTTCCGTCGAACCAGGTAATCATTTGAGGGGTCTGCAGGCGGAATTTGTTGTTCTTTACGCTGATTGTGCCGTTAAAGCCTTGGGTTCCTTCGGTTCTGAAGGCTATTTCCGCACCTCCCTTGCTGTTGAATGCGGCAAGAGCCTTGTCGAGTACGTTTTTTGCCTGGCTGTCGTTCTGGGCCGGTGCGGTGACTGTGGCCAGAATGAGCAGCAGGGTGGTAAGAATCTTATTCATCATTGTAATTGGGTCTTTATAGAAGTTGAATTTTTTCCTTATGGGTTTTTGCAAAAAGCCTTGCATCGGTTTGGAAAAAGTGGCAAGGCTTTTTCCGGTTTCATGAGAGGCCTGAGCGCAGATCATTCAGCTTGTTCTGGAGCGACACTTCGTCGGGGCATAAAACCTCGCGGGGCTTGGCTCCCTGCGTCGGGCCGACTATTCCGGCCCGCTCCAGCTGGTCCATCAGACGCCCCGCACGGTTGTAACCGATGGAGAACTTCCTTTGGATGAGCGAGGTTGAGCCTTGCTGGTGGATGACTATGAGTCGTGCCGCATCCTCGAAGAGGGAATCCAGATTGCCCATGTCGTCGGCCGAAGAGTCTTGCAGCCCGCTGTTTTCATCGCCCTTGTATTCGGGCAATTCGTAGGCCGAAGGATAGCTTTGCTGCTCGGAGATGAATTCGTTGATGCGTTCCACTTCGGGCGTATCGATGAAGGCGCACTGCAGGCGTACGGGGTCTGTACCTTGCAGGAAGAGCATGTCTCCCTTGCCGATGAGCTGGTTTGCGCCGGGACGGTCGAGGATGGTGCGGGAGTCCATCATGGTGGTTACGCGGAAGGCCATGCGCGCCGGGAAGTTGGCTTTGATGGTTCCGGTAATGATGTTGGTGGTCGGTCGCTGAGTGGCAATGACCATGTGGATGCCTACTGCACGCGCCAGCTGGGCGATGCGGGCAATGGGCAGTTCTACCTCGCGGCCGGCGGTCATGATGAGGTCGCCGAATTCATCGATGATGACCACGATGTAGGGCATATAGTCGTGCCCGTTGTTCGGGTTGAGCCTGCGGTTGATGAATTTCTCGTTGTACTCTTTGATGTTTCGGGCATGTGCTTTCTTCAGAAGGTCGTAGCGTGAGTCCATCAGGACACAGATGGAGTTGAGCGTCTGCACTACTTTTGTCACGTCGGTAATGATGGGTTCTTCGGCATCGGGCAGCTTGGCCAGATAATTCTTCTCTATGCCCGAGTAAATACTGAACTCTACTTTCTTCGGGTCGATAAGGACAAATTTCAGTTCCGCCGGATGTTTCTTGTAGAGCAGCGAGGTGATGATGGCGTTCAGACCTACTGATTTTCCCTGACCCGTTGCGCCGGCAACCAGCAGGTGGGGCATCTTGCAGAGGTCGAACATGTAGACTTCGTTGGTAATGGTGCGGCCTATTGCAATCGGGAGCTCATAGGTCGTCTCCTGGAACTTGCGCGAAGCCAGCACACTGCGCATCCGAACGACTTGGGGATGCTCGTTGGGGACCTCGATTCCGATGGTCCCTTTCCCGGGAATCGGGGCGATGATACGTATTCCCAGTGCGGAAAGGCTGAGGGCAATATCGTCTTCCAGATTGCGGATCTTGGATATGCGCACGCCGGCCGCGGGGGTTATCTCGTAGAGTGTTACCGTCGGGCCGACTGTGGCCTTGATGCTGCTGATTTCGATGCCGAAGCTGTGGAGAGTGGCCAGTATCTTATCTTTGTTTTTGGTCTGCTCTTCCATGTTGATGCTGGGCTCGTCGTTGCTGCTATTGTCGAGCAAATCGAGGGTAGGGAACTTGTAAAATTCCAGGCCGAGGCGGGGGTTATACCGCTCCAGTGGTACGGTCTGGGCAGAAACTGTCTCTTCTGTTATCCGTTCTCCTATCTTGAATTCCACGTCTTTCTTGCCGGTCGTATTTTCTTTGCCTTGGCCGGGGGCTTGGGATTCCTGCTTCGGTTCTTCGTTTCCGCTGGCTTCGGTTGCGGATTCCGGCTCGGCAGTTTGTGTCTCACCCGGAGTGTCCAGAATAAACTCTACGGTCTTTTCTTCCTCTGACGTAAATGCCTCTCCCGCTTCTGCCGGCTGGGGGGCGGTTTCCGTTACCGGGTTATCACCTTGGGCCTCTTCGGATTGGGGGGAAGGTACTTCTTCCGGATGGTGTTTGGGATGCTTGACGGAGTTGATTCCGAAGTTGAATACCTTGCGAATCCAGTAGATGGTTTGCTTGCTCAGGTAAATCAAATAAATGATGGCCGTAATGACGAGTATCAGGAACGTGCCGGGCCATCCGAATTGTCCATAGAGCCATTCGGTGACCCGCTTGCCGTGCAGTCCGCCGGGGCAGAAGAAATAGATTTCGCCCACAGACTTTTCGAGAAATGCCAGGAAGACGGAGCTCCAGATCATGCCGAAGCCTAAGGCCAGAAACCACTTCCAAAGATGAAAATGTCCTACATGAATGAGCCGGAAGCCGGTCACTAACAGGAAAACGGGAATGCATACGGCTGCATAGCCGAAGCAGTCGTTGATAAAGAAGTTGGATATTTGTGCGCCCCGCAGGCCCGTATAATTACGGATCTCGGAGAGTCGCTCCGCATAGTCGGGGGAATTGATGATACTCTGGTCGGCGCTTCCCGTAATGAAGAAGGAAACGAACGAAATCAGGAAGTACAACGATGCACCGATGAGGAGCAATCCGCTGACAAATTGTACGGTTTCGGCATTAAACCGTCGTGGAATTGTCGGCGCGGGGGGAGTAGATGCTTGTTTTGTCGTTTTCTTTTTGGAGGGGGAAGTATCTTTTTTTTCCATAGGATGCGGTCGAAATTCTTTTTGCCCTGCAAACTTAGGCAAATTCTCCGGAATATCCTCATAAAAAGTGTAGCTTTAGCGCAGCTAAAATCGGAAGCAGAAATCGGTAAGCGGGGAAGAAAATGAATGAAAAGGGCAATGGAATGCTCTGTTTGACAGCAACTTTCGGGCAGAACACGGTGCTTGTGGAGCGTAAGTGACGGCACTTTTGGGAGAAAGGCGAGGCACTTTTAACAAAAAGGACAGGTACTTTTACAGAAAGGACTGCGCCTTGTCTGCAAAAGTACCTGTCGGTTTATCTGTTTACGGGGTGCGACGGACATCGGTTATGCAAAATTTTGTACGAAACTGCGGAAGCGCTCCAGCCCATCGGCCAGCACGGCGCGCGGGCAGGCTATGTTCCAACGCATGAAGCCTTCGAGCTCTGAACCATACATGCTGCCTGCATTCAGCCACAGACGGGCTTTTTCTTTCAGGAGTTCTTCCAGTTCTTCGGAAGTCTTGCCGAGAACGGAGCAATCCATCCATACGAGGTAAGTCCCTTCCAGGTCGGTTATCGGGAACTGGGGCATCTGCTTGCGGCAGAAGTCCTGCATGTAGCGGAAGTTGTCGTATAGATAGGTCCTCAGTTCGTCGAGCCATTCTTCACCGTGGTTGTAGGCTGCGATTGTGGCCACTACGCCGAACGGATTGACATCGCATACTTCGTTGATGTTGATGGCCTTGTCGATTCGTTTTTTCCATTCCGGATTGTCTACGATGATGTTGGCAATCTGCAGTCCGGCCAGGTTGAATGCCTTGGTAGGCGATACGCAGGTGACGGAATGTTGCCGGAATTCGGTGGAAAGAGAGGCGAAAGGCGTATAATCATGCCCCGGATAAGTCAGTTCGCAGTGTATCTCGTCGGATATGACGGTGACGCCGTTTCGCAGGCAGAGGTCTCCTATGCGTTCCAGTTCTTCGCGTTTCCATACGCGGCCTACGGGGTTGTGCGGATTGCAGAGCAACATGAGCCGGACGCGCGGGTCGGAAACTTTGCGTTCCAGGTCGTCGAAGTCGATGCGGTACGTCGCTCCTTCGCGGAGCAGCGGGTTGAATACGGCTTCGCAACCATTGTTTCGGACGGATGAGAAGAAGCAATTGTAGACGGGGGTCTGCAGTACGATTCGGTCGCCCGGCGTGGTGAGCGCTTTGATGATGGCCGAAAGTGCAGGAACCACGCCGGAAGTGTAAAGCATCCAGTCCTTTTTTATCGTCCAGTTGTGCCTGCGTTGAAACCAATGTATCGCCGCCTCGAAATAGGCTTGCGGTACGTGGGTATAGCCGAAGATGCCGTGTTCTACGCGCTGCCGCAATGCCTCCTGTACGGCAGGGGCCGTGCGGAAATCCATATCGGCTACCCACATGGGGAGCATGTCGGCTTTGGGCGCGGAGTCCCACTTGTAGGAATTGGTTCCCCGGCGCGGGATGATTTCGTCGAAGTTGTATTTCATAAAGGCTGGCCGTATCAAGCGGGATTGTTCCGTACCTTCACTTCGCAGTCGGCAGGAGCTTTGATGTTTTCGTCGAGGATAATCTCACCGTAGCTATCGGCCGTGATGCTTCCGGTACGCGGGTTTTTCACACTGCGTATGGGGCCGTTCACGGTGGCCTGCACGCTGCTGTATTCGAATGCAAGGTCGCAGTCGTCGGCCATTGTGCAATTTTCCAAAACGAGGTCGTGCGCATAACATAAGGGCTGCGTCCCTGAGATTTTGCAGTTCACCAGACGCAGGCGACGGGAGTGCCAGCCGAGATATTCCCCCTCGATAATGGAGTCGTAGACCGTAACGTCTTCGGTATTCCAGAATGCGTCTTTCGAGTCAATCACTGCATTGCGTATCTCGACGTTCTTGCAGTATTGGAACGAGTAATTGCCCTGTTGTTTGTAATCGGCAATCTTTATGTTTTCACTGTGCAGGAATAAATAGTCGGCATTCTGTACTTCTACGTTTTTCAGCTGTACATTACGGCATTGCCAAAGGGTCTCTTGCGCGTTGGGGATGCGTACATTTTCCAGAAGTATGCCGTCCATTTCGCGAAACATCTTCGGGGCTTCTACCAGAGTGTCGCTCATTTCCAGGTCACGCGAGTACCAAAGTGCAGCCCGCGCCCCTTCGGTGAACAAACAGTCCTTGACATAAAAGCCGTCGACATGCCAGAACGGATATTTTCCCTCGAAACGGCAGTGGACCGCCTTGATATTGCTGCATTCTTTGAGGGCCGATTCTCCGGCGTGTATCGTAACATCTTCCAGATATAAGTCGTGGGAAGCAAATAAGGGGCGTTCGCCTCCATACTCTGCATGAGTGATTTGTTTCATAGTCTTTATCGTCTTTATTTGTAATACCTATATATATTGGGGTAAGTTCGTTATTCCTTTTGTCGATTCCGTATGCAAAGATACGGGCAGGGAGTAGGGGCGGCTGTACGCAAATTACGGTTCTTATGACCGGAATTACGGTTTGTCCTTACCTCATCCATTTCCCTTTTTCCAAACGGATGAGGAAGATGCTGCCACGGAAGCAAAGCTCTATGCACATAGCGAGCCACACTCCCTTCAGACCAATGGAGGGTGCCAGCGAAGCCGCCAGCGTAAGCCGCACGGCCCAGATACTGAAAAAGTTCATCAGGCAAGGCACCAGCGTGTTTCCGGTGCCGACAAAGACGCCATACGCAATGATAGAGGCTGCAAACATGGGCTCGGCAAACGCTTCGATGCGCAGGGCCATGACTCCCAAGGAGCGTATTTCTTCGACGGGAGTCATGATTCCGATGATTTGCGGTGCGGCAATGTACATGATTGCTCCCATCAGTCCCATAACGATCATGCCGAGATAGACCGTAATGTGGGCGAAACGGAAAGTAAGCCGCTTCCGTCCGGCTCCCAGGCTTTGCCCCGTCAGAGTGGTGGCCGCATCGGCTATTCCATAGCCTGGCATGTAGCACAGACTTTCGGCGGTGATGGCAAACGAATTGGCTGCAATGGCGAATACGCCCAGCGGCGCAATGATGACAGTGGTCATGATCTGTGCGCCGCAGATTACGGCGTGTTCCAAAGCCATGGGCAGGCTTATTTTCGCAGCCTTCCGCAACATGTTTCGGGTAGGGCGGAAACTTCCTCGTGTGCCCAATAGCTTTAATTCCGAAGAACGCCGGTACAAATAAAACGTCATGAGCCCCGCCGTCAGCAGTTCGGCAAGTGCTGTCCCTAAAATCGCACCTTCCACTCCCAGCCCCGCACCGGGAATTTTCCAGACGGAGCCGAGTATCTGAACATCCCGCGTAGGGAAAATCAGAAAGAAGTTGAAGATAATGTCCTCAACGCACATCAGAATGTTGAGAATGCTCGGTATATGCATGTTTCCGCTGCAGCGCAACATGCCGCCGGAGAGGAAGTTCAGCTGAAGCGTAGGGAGGAACAGGGCGAAAATGAGGAAGTAAAGCGATGCGTCGCGCCGGATGGCTTCGTCGCCGCCCAGCCAGACCGGCAGGACTCCGCTGATGGAGGCTCCGACGAGTGCCAGCAGGGCGCTGAAAAAGAATACGGCAACAAACGACTGGCGGAGTATGGACCGCGCCGAATCGCTGTCGCCGGCTCCGATTGCATGCGCCACTTGCACGGTAAAACCGGTGGAAGCTGCGCCACACAGGCCCCCGAACAGCCAAGTGGTGGTAGACACCAGTCCGATAGAGGCGGAGGCGTTGGCACCCAGGCTGCCCACCATAGATGCATCGATGTACTGCATGGCTATGGAAGAGAACTGCGCCAGAATGGCCGGTATACTGAGTTGTACGACCAGTTGCAGCTGTTGGCGGAAAGTGAGTGGCTGTTTTTGCCGGATGAGCAGCAGCAACTGTTCTGTTTTCTTAGAGTTTAGCATTCCCATGTCGTGCGAATAAGATAGCTTCCTGTGCCTTTTCCGTTATAAAGCGTGACCCTTTTGGAGTGGTTTTCGCGGCACAAAAATAAGACAGTTGCGGGAGAAAGCGTGTACCTGAATTACGGTTTGATGTATGGGCCTTATGTTTTTTCGGAAAGAGGGCAGGTTCAGTCGAAGAAATTCCAAGAGAGACCGAATTTCAGGATACTCGGATTGATCGGATAGTGCGGCGTCAGGAAATAGTTACCCGTACTTTGGTTCAGATGATACATCTGCACAAAGAATCGGGTCTGCTTCAGGTGGAAATTGATATATGCCGTCAATATGGGATATCCGCCTATGTCTACCTGGTCGTCGGGCGACTGAAGGTGGAATTGGCCTATGGCCGGTGTGTAGGCCGGAGCCTTGTATTTCGTAAAGTAGCGCACGTCTACGCCCAACTGCAGGCGGAGTACGCGTTTTGCCAGGTAGGCGTCAATATAAAGGTTATGGTAAAGCGACAAAGTGGGCAAGGGCAATTCGCTGCCGGTGGACTGCTGCCAGTTGACTTCGTTATCCAAATGGAGAATTCCCAGCTTGAAGTCCTGACGAAGCATGGCGTTCAGCACCTGTATGCCGCTGGAAGCCTGCTCAGGAACTGCATTTCCGTTGAGATAGGTATAGTTCTGTATGTTCTCCATGCCGAAGAGCAAGCGTGTCCGCCAGCGTTTGATGTTGATTTCCCCTTCCACGCGGGTGCGGAACTCCTTCTTCATGTTGTCGTTGTCCCAGCGGTAATGGTTGGAATGGTAGTGGCGCAGATAGAAAGCCGGGAGCTGGTTGCTGACTTTCCCCCGCGCGATGAAAGAAACCGTATCCTTCCACAGCCGGAAGTTCAGGTCCAGATTGCCTCGCACGTCAAATTGCCCGATGGCTTCCCCCAGCAGTCCTACCGAACCGATTACGTCGTAATGCAGAAAGTGCCCCTGCCGTTTGCTCAACTCACCGCCGACGTAGACTTCGTTCTCCTTGTACGTGTCCATACCCGTGCCGGTCGAGTCGCGGGGCATTAGGCTTACGTTGCGGAACTCATGCTCGATGAAAGCGCGCAGGCTGGCTTTTGCATATTTGTTGAAGCCCTCGAGCAAAGAGATGGAGAAGGTGTTGCGTATGGAGAAGAAGTTTGTGCTGTCGGCGCTCATATTGTCCGAACGGAGGTAGGTGTTCGGATAACTGAAGCTCGTGAGATTGGCCGAACGGTCATTGTTCGACTGGAAAGTATGCTTGTTCGTCTGGATGCGCATCGTGTGGGTAAACGATGTGACCGGTATGTATTCCTCGATGCGCATCGTGTCCTGCACGATGGAATCGGCTGAAGCCGTGTGAATCGTGTCGTGTGGGGTAATCGTTTCCTCCGTATGGTTGAATCCGATGTTGTAGGAGTGCGTGAAAAAGATATCGTGCAACCGGTTACGGTTCCAGGCACTTGCTCCTCCATCGTCGAACAAGACGGGCATTTCGGCGGCATCGAACTGGCGCGTGCCTTGCGCCATGGCTTCCGGATCGGTAATGTATCGGTCGTCGGTGATACCTCCGTTTTCCGACATCTTCAGGTAGTAATAGCCGTAGAGCACCTTAGCTTCGTAGCGGTCGCCCAGGTAGCTGGCAAAAAGTGAACCGTTGAATTGCGAATTGCTCTGGTTCTGATAGTAGCCGAGTGCGTACAGATAGTCTACCTTGAAGCCTACTGCGAACTCTTTCCCCGCGTTTCGGGAGAAATAGGCCTTGAAGCGTTTCTCGGAGTGCGAGCCGCTTCCGGCGAAAAAGTAGGATATATTGGTATAAGGGAGCTTCGAATTGGTAAAAGGGAAGTCGGCCGGGCCGGTATAGAAGAAGCTGTACGGGTCGAGCCAGTAGAGTTGGGAGAAAGTGGTCCGTTCGTTCCAGATGCGCGAGAGGCGCGGGCTGCCCAGATTGCCTAAGTGGTTGTAGTGCCCCGTAGGCCCTTCGTTGTGGTTCGTATTGGGAAAATTCAGGAAAGTAGTGTCGATTTCCGACGGGCGTACGGTGCCAAACCGGTCGTCCAGCTTCCATTGGTAAGGAGCCGGGTCTATCTCGTCGGTATTGACCCATACGGAATCTTCAGGAATCTCCCCGTTTGGGAGTTCAGTCGTAGTGGTATAAGTGGGATCCATGTTCGTATTTCCCACTTGGGCGCATAAGACTGAAGGAAAAAGGGCCGACAGAAAAACGAGGAGCAGGTTCTTTTTCATAAGCCCCGCAAAGGTAGAAAATAAAAATGAAAGCATAAGCAGAAACCGCCGAAAGATGAACGGAGAAGTGGAATGCCTCTTCTCGGAAGGGCGTAAAGCGGGGAGGAGGAGCTTTTTAGGGGCTTCTTTTTGGCCGCGGGATAGAAAAAACGTATTTTCGCACGGTCAGAACATCACATAAACAGAAAAAATCATGGTAAAGTATTGTATGAAAACGAATTGGTTCCTTGCCCTTGTGTTGGCAACGGGGTTGCTTTGTGCTTGCAGCAAGGAGAAGAAAACGGAAGAAAGCAGTGAGCCTCAGACGGAAAGTGCCGAGGATATCGAGCGTTCCTATAAGGACCAGATAAAGGATGCCTTGCCTTCTTCGGAGGTTGTGGACAAGGCTGTCGAAGCCATCGACCACCTCGAAGTGGTAAAGGATCAGGATGAAATGAAAATAGCCGTCGAAGGTCTGCGCCAGGATGTGGTCATTTTGCAGGATTTGCTGAAGAAGTATCGGGCTACCGGCGAGGAGAAATTCAAGCAGCAGGCCATGACTATCGCCCTGAAGGCACGCGAGATTCAGAAAAAGATACGCGAGGCCGGCGTCGTACCGGAGGGGAAACAAATGACGGAGGCAGGCGATTTGTTTGGAGAGCTGGAGAAGGCTTGGGCAGAACTGCAGTGACTTTTTCTTTTTTCCCTTGCCGCTTTTTTGTAAAAGTGCCTGCACTTTTTATCAATTTCCCTGCAGTATTTTCTTTTTTTGGTTACCTTTGTCGGGTGAACCCCTAATACTCATCGATTAAAAACATCAATCATTTAAAACCTGAATCCCCATGATATGGAATGAGACCATGGAGTGCATGGACCGCGAAACGCTGCGTAAAATACAAAGTGCACGCCTCAAGAAAATTGTAGACTATGTATATCACAACACGCCTTTCTACCGCAAAAAGATGCAGGAGATAGGCTTGACTCCCGAAGATATACAATCGATAGACGATATCTCCAAGCTCCCTTTCACCACGAAGTTCGACTTGCGCGACAATTATCCCTTCGGGCTGTGTGCAGTGCCTATGTCTGAGATTTGCCGCATCCATGCTTCTTCGGGAACGACCGGACGTCCTACCATTGTGGCCTATACCCGCAAGGATTTGCGCGTATGGACGGAGTGCGTTTCCCGTAGCTTTTATGCTTACGGTGCTGGCAGTGGCGATATTTTCCAGGTGTCTTATGGCTACAGCCTCTTCACCGGCGGAATGGGCGCGCACCAGGGAGCGGAGAACATCAATGCCGCCGTTATCCCCATGTCGAGTGGAAACACGGCCAAACAGATACAACTGCTTCACGACCTGGGCGCAACGGCCATTTGCTGCACGCCGTCTTATGCGCTTCATCTGGCCGAGGCCATCGAGGAGTCACCTTATCCGCGCGAGGAATTCAAGCTGCGCATCGGAGCTTTCGGTGCCGAGCCGTGGACGGAAGGCATGCGCAAGGAGCTCGAAGAGAAGCTGGGCCTGAAGGCATACGACATCTACGGCCTGAGTGAAATAGCAGGGCCGGGCGTCGGATACGAATGCGAATGTCAGCACGGGACGCACCTGAACGAAGACCATTACTTCCCGGAAATCGTAGACCCCCAGACGCTTCAGCCGGTCGAGCCCGGGCAGACGGGCGAACTGGTCTTCACGCATCTCACCAAGGAAGGCATGCCGCTGATTCGCTACCGTACCAAGGACCTCACTGCGCTGCATTATGAAAAGTGTGACTGCGGCAGGACTCTGGTCCGCATGGACCGCATTCTGGGACGGAGCGACGATATGCTCATCATCCGGGGTGTGAATGTCTTTCCGTCGCAAGTGGAGTCGGTTATTACGGAACTGCCCCAGTTCGAGCCGCATTACCTGCTCGTGGTGGACCGCGTGAACAATGCCGATACGATGGAATTGCGCGTGGAAGTCCGTCCCGAATATTATAGCGACGAAATCAATAAGCTGGTCGCTTTGAAGAATTTGCTGCATGCCCGTTTGCAAAGCGTGCTGGGGCTTTCGGTCAATGTCAAGCTCGTAGAGCCTAAATCCATCGAGCGCAGTACGGGAAAAGCCAAGCGGGTCATTGACAACCGCAAACTCTGAATTTCATTAGACTCTCCTTCATTCTAAAAAACTGATTATTATGGAAGCAAAACAATTGTCCATCTTTTTGGAAAATAAGACCGGACGCCTGACCGAAGTGACTCAGGTGTTGGCTCGCGAAGGGATTAACCTTTCAGCGTTGTGTATTGCCGAAAATGCCGATTTTGGCATATTGCGTGGTGTGGTTTCCGAGCCGGATCGGGCGTATCAGGTATTGAAAGAGAACCATTTCGCTGTCAGTATTACCAATGTCGTAGGCTTTTCTTGTCCGAACACCCCGGGCAGTCTGGCGCAAGTGCTTTCTTATTTGTCGGATGCTGGCGTCTTTATAGAATATATGTACTCCTTTGCCAACGGAGACAGTGCCAATGTGATTATCCGTCCTACGGATATGAAACAGTGCATCCAGGTCCTGCAGGAAAAGCGGGTCGAGTTGTTGGCGGCCAGCGACCTGTATAAGTTGTAAAGTACTTCGGCTGTTTCCGTCGGACGTAGCCTGAATCAGAAAGCCGCTCCTTACCTTACGTGGGCAAGGAGCGGCTCTTTTTTAGTTTTTCCCCGCATCGCCGAAGTGACAGAGCGAGCGGCAATCGCAATAGGTGCAAAGTGTTTTGTCGCGACACGGGTAGAAAGGAACGGATGGATCGAAGATTTCCTTCAGCAACCCTCTCAGCCTTTCGCGGAATTCGGCTTCGTATTCTTTGGCAAAGTCCATCACCGGGACGGCTTTGCGGGGCTCGCCGATGCTGATTGCCGTAGAGTATCGGGGCGAAGTGGCCAGCCGTGGGTAAAACAGGGCGGGCCGTACAGGCTGGTTCCGGAGCTGCTTTTCGCTGTCCGGTGCATTGGCAATAGCGGCTTTCCTGCTGACTATGGCCGAATAGAAGAAGGCTTGGAAGGCATAGTAGGGGCGGTCTTTTCCCGAGACGAACAGTTCTTCTACGGAAGCCGCATTCTTTTGTCTCTTACTGCCGGTCTTGTAGTCCATAATACGCAGGTATTCTCCTTGTGGGGCGGGCGTTTCCGAGGCAATCTGGCGGTCGAGCCGGTCGATAGTGCCTCCTATCCGGAGCGGAAGGAGGAGCTTTCCGGGCAATTCGAGGCTTATATCTTCCAAAACCGAGTGCTCGCAGGCTAAAACGGCAAAGGGTGTCCGCTGTTCGTCGTAGCGCAACAGGTTAATGATGAAAGTCTTTATCACATTCCGATAGAGGAGGTGCAGACCGTTGTAGTGCAGTTTCTCGCCTTTCTTCAGGTGAAACAGTTGACTGGCGAAGACGCGGTCCAGCAAAAGCTCCAGCTTTTCCTTATCTTCCAGAAAGGAATGAATACTGGTGCGACTCACGATTTTCCTAGAATCGGGCAGGATTTGGCTGTAAAGCAGCTGCGCGGCATAGTGAAAGAGCGTCCCGAGTTGTGCCGAGTCTATGCCGTCTGTCATGTCTTGCGGGGCGCGCAATCGCAAAACGTGCTGCAGATAGAACCGGAGCGGGCAGTCGATGTAGCTGTTGAGGGCCGAAGGTGAGAAGAAGGCTTTCGGGTTCTTTCGTACATCGAAGCGTTCCTGGAGAAGAAGGCATACTTGTTGCGCCTTTTCTACCCCGCTCAATTCGAAAGAACAGGCGCTCTGTTGCGGAACCAGTGCGGCGCGCGACAGCAGACTGCTTTCTCCTTTTTCAGAGGTCAGAGAAGGATATTCCAGCAGGAACTGGAGCAAAAAGCGGGAAGCCTCGCGGGATACGGCGTTTTCCGAGAAGTCGTTGTAGAGAAAAGTCACGTCTTCCGCCCGTTGGAGCAGGCGGTAAAAATAATAGGCATAGACCGCGTCTTCGTATTCGGGAGTGGTCATTCCGAAAGCCTTGCGCAAATTGTACGGAATGAACGACGCCGAGCGGTTACTGCCCTTGGGCAAAAGTCCTTCGCCCAGCGAGAGTATGGCCAAGCGCTTGAAGTCCAGATTGCGCGTCTCGAGGATTCCCATGATTTGCAGACCTGCTGCCGGCTCGCCATGGAAGGGTATGGAGAGCTGCTGCAGCAACTTGGCGAGGAGGGTGCAGAGGGTTTCGGGCTGAAGGTCCAGAACGCCTTCTTCCATCAGGTCGTCCACGTGGCGCAAAGTGGTGTAGGTTTTGAAAAGCGCCTCGTGGTATAACTGGTTGAACAGATTGTCTTTTTCGTCTTCGCTCTGGCGGTCGCGATAGGCTGCGGCAATGCTTCGGATTGTGGCAAGCAGGTATTCCATGAGTTCCTTGCGGTCCGTATGCGGAGTGAAGAGCAGCGTCGAGGCTTCGTCGGCCTGCAATTCCTGCGGAGTCGGGAAGAGGCGCATGGATTGCTGCAGGCTTTCGGCCAGTTTGTTGCCCTGGTTGGAGAGAAGGGCGAAGCAACTGTGGCGCAATACGCGCACTGCTTTTTCCAGGCGGAAGCAGTCGCGTTGTGCATCGTAGCCGTGTATCTGCAGGTCGAGGAGCGTGCTGATGAAGTCGACGATGGGCGTCTGCCGAAGCGGGAATCCCATGGTTACGTTGATTTCCTGCACCGCAGTCGACAGGGAGTGGCATACGGGCATCAGCAAAGCCTCGTTGCAAAGGACGATGGCATTCTCCCGTTCCGGGCAGTCGGCGGGCAGGTTGGCGGTCCATTCGGCCATATACCGCGCCTGGGCATTCTCCGTTTGGGCCGAGAGGCAGCGTATCTTTTTGGGGTGCGACAGGCAGTCGAAAGCGTCGTCCTGCAAGGCTTGCGGAAAATCGGCCAGGTTGCGGCGGATGAATTCGCCGGCTTCGTGATAGGGATTATCCTTATAAAATCGGTCATAGTCCCAATAGAAGAGGGCTTTTCCCGTAGCTTGTGCCTGCCGGAAAAGGGTATGTTCCGACTTGTTCAGCACGTTGAATCCGACAAAAGCGTAGCAGTCGTAGTCGCCGAACCCGTCGTTTGCCGGTTTTTCCACTGCCTGCCGGTAGCGCATCCCTTCGTAGCCTGTGCCGGATTGGGCAAGTTCTTCGCGAAAACGGTGGTATATTTTGTCCAAGGCATTCCATAGTTTCATGAAACGCTCTTTCAGCTCTGTCTTGCGGTCGGGGCTGAAGTTGGCAAAAAAGAGGCGTATTGCTTCCACTTGTTCTTCGGTCAGGAAATCGTTGGAGGGCGATATTTCGCGCAGTTCGCTCAGGTTTTGGAAAAGTTGGTCGGCATCGACGAGGTTTTTGTCCAGGTCGTCGAAGTCGGAGATGAGCAGTTCACCCCAGAAATAGAAGTCGTCGAGCGTCTCCAGACTGCCCGTCTCTTCGCAAAAGATGCGGTGCAGTTCGCACACCATGCGTATGGGGTCGGCCGGAAGCAGCGAGGTTCTTTGCCCCATCAGCTCGCTGATGGTGAGGTAAGCGGGGGCCCATACGGGCTTATCGCTTAGCGGAGCGAGGCAATCGTTGAAGAACAAACCGGCGCGCTTATTGGGGAATACGACTGCCGTGCGGGAGAGATCGCCGGCGTGGCGGCGGTATAAATCACGAGCGACGAGCGAAAGAAAACTTTCCATGCGGTGCTTGTTTTTAAGAGATAGGGGGGATTCGGATTTATTCTACGGGCTCTATTCGGTTGGGATATACGTACCAGAGGTAGCCTTCTACTTCGGCATGCCCCATTTCGCGCAGCAGTTTCATGTAGCCGCTTACCTGGTCGCGATATTCTTCGCGAGGGGTTCCGAACTTGAAGTCTACGACTATTATCCGTCCGTCCAGTGCCATGACGCGGTCGGGACGGTGTATCCGGCAGACTTTCTCGCCCGGTTGGCGCGAGAGGATGCTGCACTCGTTGTACACCTTGGCAGAACCGTCGTACCAGTGTCTTGCCTGCGGATGAGCGAGGGCTTTGCGGGTGATGCGGCGTGCCTCGTCCTGTTCCTTTCGGGTGAATACGCCTTCGGAGTAGAACTGCTCCAGCGCCGGCTCCAGATCGTCGGCTGTACGGATGGAAGCGAACAGGGCATGCAGGGTTTTGCCCCGGTCGAGATAGCTTTTTCCTTCGGTCTGCTCTTCTTCGCCACCACGGGCAATGAAGGCGGCCGAGCGGTTGGATTGCCGGAACTCCATGCGGAACGAGTGGGAACACATGTGGGCCGTCGTCTCGTCGGCGGGCGGAAGAAACGGATTGGGACTCTTCTCTTTTTGTTCTTCGCCGGGGGAAGTGCTTTCGAAGAGCGGCAGGCCGAAATGAAAGACTTGCACCGCTTCCGAAAAAGATGCAGTGGTTTCCGGCTGAAGCCTTGCATCTTTTTCCTCTTCGCCTTGCATCTTTTTCTGTTCTTCCTCGCTCCATTGTGCACCGGGCAGGGCGTCGGCCGGGTCTTCCTGCAGCACTTCTTCCATGAGGCTGCCCATGGAGCGGTTTTTGCCCTGGCTCCAGATAATCAGGCGCTCTTTGGGTCGCGTCAGGGCTACGTAGAGCAGATTCAGATTGTCTACCCACTGTTGCAGCTTTTCTTGCTCATAATCGGCATGAAACAGCGACTGATTCATCTCCTTCACGTAGGCTACGGGCAGAATGGGCGGGCCTGAAAACAGTTCGTCCCGAGGGGTTCCGCACCAGAGTATATCGCCGTTTCGCTCCAGTTCCCAGTCGCAGAAGGGGAGCAGAACGGTGTGGAACTCCAGTCCCTTCGAGGCATGAATCGTAAGGATGCGCACTCCGTCGGCCGAATTGCCCGGTATGGTCTGCCGGGAGAGCGTGTCGTCCCAGAACGAGAGGAAGTCGCTCAGGTTGGAACTGCCGAGACGCAGGTATTCCTGCACCTTGTCGAAAAAGAAAAGCAGGTAGGCGTCTTGTCCGGCAATGCGGTCCAGTTCGAGAATGCGGTAGGTGCGTTCGAGCAATTCCTGCAGGGGGAGCGCATGCAGTTCCTCCTGTTTGTACCAGGCTTCGGGCAATATGCCGGCGGTCGGTTGGGCGGTTGTGGCGACGGGCGGGTTGGAAAGTACGGTTTGTTGTGCCCGGTCGTCGCCGCAGACTGCTTCTTTCCAGTGTACGGCCAGGGTGGCTGCCGCCAGCTTGTCACTGCCGTCGGCCAGTACCCGCAGGGCTTCGATTAGCAGTCCTACGGCAACCGACGAGTCGAGGCGGTAGGTTTCGTTGCTGATGAGCCGTATTTCCGGGGCGTGGAGGCTGAAGTAGTCGGCCACGGGGGCAATGTCTTTTTTGTATCGGAAGAGCAGGGCGATGTCTTTCTGCTGCATGCCGGCAGTCAGGAGTCCGCGTATGGTGGACAGCAGCTGGGCACTTGTCGCTTCCTGATAGGCGTCTTTGTCTTTCGTCTTCAGCATGCGCAGCTCGACACAGCCGGTGGTTTGCTTGTCGGGATAGTGCTGGATTACGTCGGAGTAGGCCGTGCCGAGTGCTTCTCCGCTGCTGGAACACTCGGTGGCATACTGCCGGTTGAGCCGTTCGACCAGGCGGGGAAACAGAAAGTTGTTGAATCGTATAACGTTTTCCGCACTTCGCCGGTTGGTGTCCAGCCGGCGTTCTTCGACGGGGAAGGGGCCGAACTGTCCGCTGAGTCCGTTCAGTATCTTCCATTCGCCGCCGCGCCAGCGGTAAATGCTTTGCTTGACGTCGCCCACGATGAGGGAGTCTTCGTTTTGTGACAGGCATTCGGTGAGCAGAAGCTCGAAGTTTTTCCACTGGAGCAGCGAGGTATCCTGAAATTCGTCTATCATGACGTGGCGGATTTGCGTTCCGCTTTTTTCGAAAACGAAGGAGAAATCGTCGTTGCCAATCAGTGCATGCAGCAAACTGTTGGTATCGGCCAGGAGGAAACGCCCCAAGCGCTCGTTCTCTTGTTGTACGGATTCGCTGATGCGGGAGAGCAGCCCGATGTTGTAAATGTGGGTCAGTGCCAGCCGGAGTGTATAGTAGAGAGGAAGAATCTCCTTTCGGTATTTTTCAGCCTCGTCAAGCAACGGGAGCAGAAGTCGCTGTCCGAGGTCGGCAATCTCCTCACGCCGCGGACTACTGGCGGCAGTCCATCCTTCTTCGCCATCCATGAGTTTGAGCAAAGTGGGCTTCAGAATTTCCTCGTCGGACAGCTCCGTACAGTCGTTCAGCCTTTGGAAATAGCCGAACAGGGGAAAGCTCTTTTTCTTCTTGAAGTCATCGCTGGTCAGATTGTACTGCTCCAGTATCTGGTAGAAGCGGCCGGAAAACTCCCGGAGGTGCGCTTCTATTTCCTTACGCTTCCTGAGTAATTGGCTGCGGTAGCTGCGTATGAATCCAGACTGGCTGAGGCAACGGTGCATTTCCTGCTTGTATCGGGCAAAATCCTCGCGGAAAATCTCTTTTCCAAAGTCGTTTATCCGCTGAACGACGTTCCAACTTTTTCCTTCCCCCGTCTGTTCGTCCATATAGTCCAGTATCCAAGTCAGCAATTCGCTGCCTTGTTTCACGTCGCGAAGGAGGTTTTCGACGGCTTCCCTGACGACTTTGTCCTGATCGAGTTCGATATCCAGGCCGGGGCTTAGCTCTAATTCGCGAGCCAGGTTGCGCATGACGGATTGGAAGAAGGAGTCTATCGTCTCGACGCGGAAGCGGCCGAAATCATGCACGATTCTTGTGAGCGCTTCCCGCGTCCGTTCCTGAATGACTTGTTCCGGGAGTCCGGTAGTTTCGCGCAGTACTTTCAGATAAGGGGCTCCTTCGGGAAGCTGGTGGCTCAGTGCAAAGAGCTGGCCCAGGATGCGTTCTTTCATTTCGGCCGTGGCCTTGTGGGTAAAGGTTACGGCTAAAATCTGACGGTACGACAGGGGATTGGCCAGCAGGAGTTTGATGTATTCGACTGCCAGGGTGAAGGTCTTTCCCGATCCTGCCGAGGCTTTATAGACAATCAGTTTGCTCATGGTGGAAATAGGCTCTTGGAAAATGTTTTTTAGGTAAGGAGGTGAGTGAGGACGAAGGCTATGGACAAGATGCCGGAGAACAGCAGTTGGAGTTGGGCGGTGCGCTCATCCAAATGAAGAATGCACGTGCTGTCTCCCTGCAGGTAGCGTTGAAGGGTACGGAGATTGCCCCAGGTTGCGGGAATGACAAGCAGTACGGACAAGGAGGCTGGCGGAAGTTGACCCACTGCTACGCATAAAACAATCCAGAGAAGGGGCAAAATCAGTTCAACCCGGTAGATTATGGCCGAAAGGCGGGTGCCTAACCGGATGGGGAGGGTGGATATCTGCGCCTGGCGGTCGTTGTCCTGGTCGCGCAGGTTATTGATGTGCAGAATAGCTACGGTGATTAAGCCTACGGGCAGGGCGATGGTCCACAAAACCGAATAGTGAAATGCTCCGGTGGCTATGAGCGAAGTGCCGAGTGCGGGCAGCAATGCGTAAGCGACGAAGATGACGAAGTCGCCGGCTGCGTGGTATTTGAAAAAAGGATAGGCCAGTGTGCAGCAAATACCGCCTAAACCAATCCACAGCAGGGAGGGCTGCGTGAAGAGCAGCAGGCCGATGCCAGAAAGGGCGGCAGCGGTCAGTAAAAACAGGCTTAGAATAAGGATTTCCCGCGGTTGGAATATTTTGTTGACCAGTGATTTTGCACTTGAAGATTCTGTGCAGTCTATGCCTCGGCGATAGTCGAAATAGTCACTCCAGGTGTTTCCTGCTGCGTGGAACAGCAGGATGCTGACCAAGGCCCACAGGCAATAGCCGACGTGGATTTCGGTTTCGGTCCAAAGGAGGTAGCAGGAGGTCACGACGACCGGCATGGCCGAGGCTGGAAATGACCACGGACGGACAGCAATCGCCCATTCTTTAAGAGGATGTCGATTCATTGTTGACAGGAAAATAGCGTTAATGAGGAGCAAAGGTAGGGAAACTATTCGGTATTCCCATGCCGGTGTCTGGGCAAAAGCCGTCTTTTTCGTCACACTCCACCGGTCAGAAAAGCCAGGATGCGGTTGCGCTGGATGAAATACCGCACGAGGAACAGGGGAATGAGCACGCCCAGGATGAGGGCCAACAGGAGTGCCGCAAAATAAGATGCGGGATTATAGAGCCCGATGTGCTCGTAGAGGAGGCGTACCGCGTAGACTCCGGCCATGTGGAAGAGGTAGATGTGGGCGCTGTACTTGCCCAACAGGCTGAGTACGTTGCCGCTTCGGGAAAGAAAGCCGGGGCGGATTGGGTCGTTGCCTGCAGGAAAGAGCAGACAGGAGAGATAGACGACGGATAAAGTGCCGCATGTTCCGCGTAAAACATGCAGTACTTTTCCCCAATTCCCTTGCAGGTCTGTAAGAAAAGCTACGGTGTAAACTGCCACCGCGATGAGGAAAAGTGCCAAAGGCCGCGTCGGAGGCTTCCTGAGGATGGGGAAGAGGCACATGCCGAGGTAGAAGTAGATGAGGAAGTTCCCTACGTAACTCAGGTAAAAGATACCGGGCAGCGGAGCGAAAAGCAGTACTACTGCTGCGATGCCCGTCCATAGATAAGCGCCGCCCGGCAGGCGTGTGGTGATGATGGCCAGCAGGAATATGAGAAACAGGGTGTAGATAAACCAGAGGAACACGGCCGACCCGCCGACGTTCTCGTAGCAGATCCGGAGCAGATAGGAGAGGGTTACGGGCTCGCGTACCGTAAGAAAATGCCCCAGGAGGAAGTTGGTTCCGGCAATCAGCAGGGAGATGAAGAAATAGGGCACCATCAAGCGCTTGAATTTCTTACCGAGAAAGTGGGGAATGCTGATGGTACGTCCTGAAGCGGATGCGCGTGCCAGCGAATTCTGAAACAGGAATCCGGAGAGAATCATGAAGAGGGGCATGTGGAACGTGTAAATCCAATCTTTCAGGGCCAGGTAGCTTTCGGGCATATAGCGTGGACTTGTGAAGTGTCCGGCAATCACCAGCAGGATGCCGATGCCTTTGGCTATCGAGACGAAACGGTAAGATTGGGAGTTGGGTTGCATGCCTCAGGAGAAAAGACGGGAGCGGGATGGGATTACGGCTGATAGCGTTCGCTCATGGAGAGGCCGCTGTCCTGATACCAGGAGAGCTCCAATGTCTTCCGCAAGGCTGATTCTCGGTAAGGGTCCGTAGGGGGAATGTAGGTAGACAGGCCGCAAACCCGTGAGGAGTTGTAGGGCAATATCATGGTTTCGCCGTCGTAGGATACGCTGAGATAGTCCAAATGGGCGTATTGTACGATGAGTTCTCTCAGTTGCTGGCGCAGTTGAGCTGCAGTTTCGGCCGGGGCTATGCTGTCGATAAGCAAGGCTATGTCGTAAAGCGGATAGTCGGGATATTCCGTGACTGTAGGGGTTTCTGCCTCATACAGCTGCATGTCGGCCCGTTTGAGAGAGGCGATTCGTTGAAGTGCTCCTTCATTTTCTGAAAGCATTTGCTTGAAAGACTGGGCGAAACTGCTCAATTTGGTCAAATCATACACTCCGCACGATGCGAAATTGTCCCACTTATACGCATTTGTGGCATACGAAGTGGTGTATTGATTGATTACGTTGGTCAAATCATATACATCCATTCGCAGCAACTTGGAGACAACTGATTCGTAGGGGAAGCCCGCTCCGGGAACGCTGTTAGGGGCTGCTATCATATAGTGGGCATAATCCTTCAGTTCGTAGGCTGTTTCAAGATTTCCCATCAGGCAAGCGTCGAACATGATGTAGTGTAGATAGGGAATGCCTGTGAGTGCTTCGCACAGATCGGTAATGTTCATTGTGTACGAAGGCGTGCTTGATGAATAATTTCCATTATCGTTGCCGACAATAGCCTCCGAACCAAATGAATAAGGCTGTATCCAAGACGAAATGATGTCATTCAATTCTTTGTACGAAGAGTTGCTGTACAGACTGCCATTTGCATGGGAACTGAGAATAAGTCCGAGGCTGTCTGCCGGATATCGGGTGTAGGCATCTTTCAAGACTTGGTTCATAATGTCCGGATCGGTGGAGTGTTGATCGTCGTAAGTCTTGATGATTTCTTCCTTTACGCTACCGTCGGAGGCTTTGTACAGACGCGAAAGCGTCGGAGATGCCCCGTCGTCGATGTAAATAAGCCAGTTGGTTCCGTTCGGTGCATCCCTGTATCCTTTAATCATCGCATCGATGTTGTAGCGATAATAGCCAAGGGTTGTCAGGTTATTCTCCCCGATTATGTAGTTCAAGACAGTCCTCGATATGGAAGAAGACGAGGAGGTATGCCGCCGAATCAGGTCGTCTTCATCGTCGGAGTTACATGAGGCTAAGAAAAAAACGGGAAGGAAAAGAACGGCAAGCCGAGTGAGAAACAGCTGGAATCGCATTGCATTTATTGAATTATCGGATTGGTAAATTTGAAATCGCTCTGCGGCAAAATTCTCCAATAGACTTTTTCTTTGTCATATCTCTTCATGACTTTCTGAAGTTGCTTGTTGGTCTTTTTGGGAGACTTGCTGAAAAAAACGATGCACGTAGGGAGTTCTACGCCTTTGTCCAATAAGTAACTTTTCATTTGGTCGCTGTATAATCCGCGTTGGAGCAGGATTCCGTGCGAACCGATCTGGGCACTGTCGAGTTGCTGTATATCGGTCAGGAAGGCAGTGGAGTCGGCAAACGAGAAAGAGAAGCCAAACAGGTAAACTGTCTCGTAGTCGATTTGATTGTCTTCCTTCTTGGAATCTTGCTTACTGTTTACGGCGAATACGCTCGAAATGGAAAGTATCGCTGCCAAAAAGGCAGCGACTAAGGGAAATGATTTTCTCATCATTTAGCAATCTAAGCAGAAGTAAAATTGTAAAATACTACCTCCTTGTTTATGTTATCCTAAATAAGATTTCAGTAATTCGCATCGTGAATTGGTACGCAGACGACGGATTGCTTTCTCTTTGATCTGGCGGACACGCTCACGAGTGAGGCCGAATTTGTCGCCAATCTCTTCCAGAGTCATTTCCTGGCAGCCTATTCCAAAGAACATCTGTATGATCTCTTTTTCGCGTTCCGAGAGTGTCGACAGGGCGCGGTCTATCTCTTTGGACAAAGACTCATTGATGAGCGAGCGGTCTGCCATGGGTGAGTCGTCATTGACCAACACATCCAGCAGGCTGTTGTCTTCGCCTTCCACGAAAGGTGCGTCGACGGAAATGTGCCGACCCGATACCTTTAACGTATCAACTATCTTGTCTACCGGGATTTCCAACTCGTCGGCCAGCTCTTCGGGCGAGGGGCGCCGTTCATTTTCCTGCTCAAATTTGGAAAATGCCTTGCTGATCTTGTTCAGCGAACCGACCTGGTTAAGAGGCAGGCGGACAATACGGCTTTGTTCAGCCAAAGCCTGTAATATGGATTGGCGAATCCACCATACGGCATAGGAGATGAACTTAAATCCACGTGTCTCATCGAATTTCTCTGCGGCCTTTATCAGTCCCAGGTTTCCCTCATTGATAAGATCCGGCAAACTAAGTCCCTGGTTCTGGTATTGCTTAGCCACCGAAACTACGAAGCGCAGGTTGGCTCTTGTCAACTTTTCCAGCGCTGCGCGGTCATGCTTGCGGATTCGTTGTGCGAGTTCTACTTCTTCTTCTACCGTAATCAAGTCTTCACGTCCGATTTCTTGAAGGTATTTGTCCAGAGAGGCACTCTCTCTGTTCGTAATACTTTTGGTAATTTTTAATTGTCTCATCCTTATCTTATTACGAATTGATATGCAAATATACAACTTCTCTCAACTGCTTAAACGGGCGAATGACGTTTTTATTGTCATTCGCCCGCTTTTATTTTTAGTCGAAAGGGAAACTTTTTATTTTCCCCTTCTCGAGGTACTTACTTCCAAAAGCCTATTTATTGGTCTCCTGCGAGAGGTCGACGGCCAAAGGAATACGTTTCCCGACAGAGTTCATGGCTATGATGAACAACGTCTGGTCCGGATCCTGAGTTGCGGCCTTGAACACGCTCTCCATATCGTCTACGCTCTTAATGACTTGGTCATTCACGCGGAGGATAATGAAGCCCTTCTCTACGCCGGCATCCTTCATCGGTCCGTCTTTTACGCCCGTAACTTCAATACCGTAGCGGATGTTCAGACGCTTTTTCGTCTCGTCCGAAACCTCGCGGAATGCAGCTCCCAGGATTTCCATGCCTACGTTCTTCACAATCTGCGTATTGCCTTGCGAATTCTTAAGCGTCAGATTAACGGTATGCTCTTTCTTCTCGCGGTAATAAGTTACCTTCACTTTCGTGCCCGGGGTGAGCTGTGCGATGGTTTCCTGCAGTTCGCCCATCGAGTGTATCTTCTTGTCGTTGATGGCAGTGATGACGTCGTTCTTCTGCAGACCGGCTTCTTCTGCCGCACCACCTTCTGTTACTTCCGATACATATACGCCGTCGACGATTCCGAGGTCTTCCTTCTTCGAGAGTTCGTCGCTGTTGTCACCGCCCATGATGCCCAGTACGGCACGTTGTACGATACCATATTCTTTCAGGTCATTCACTACTTTCTGCATGATGCTGGTCGGTATGGCGAAACCGTATCCGCTGTAGCTGCCCGTCGAGGAGATGATTGCGGCGTTGATGCCTACCAGTTCGCCGCGCGTGTTTACCAGCGCGCCGCCACTGTTGCCCTGGTTGATGGCCGCATCTGTCTGTATAAACGATTCGATGCCTGCGCCGCCCATGCCGATGTTACGCGCTTTGGCGCTGACGATGCCGGCGGTTACGGTAGACGAAAGGTTGAGCGGGTTTCCGACGGCCAGTACCCATTCGCCGACTTTCAGCTTATCGCTGTCGCCAACCGGCAGGGTAGGCAGATCTTTCGCATCAATTTTGATGAGAGCCAGGTCGGTGGCTGCATCCTGACCGATCAGGCGGGCTTTGAATTCCCTCTTGTCGTTCAGCGTTACGGTCAGTTCGTCGCTTTGGTCCACTACGTGGTTATTGGTCACGATGTATCCGTCGCTCGAGAGGATTACCCCCGAGCCTATGCCTTCCCGCTTGGGCGTTTCGATTTGCCGCTCTTGCGGTTGGCTGGGCATCCCGAAGAAATCTCCGAAGAAGTCGCTGAACGGGTCGCGCATTTGTATGGTAGTCTTTTTAGGATTGATGGTTGCCCGTATGTGTACTACTGCATGTACGGAGGCTTCAGCTGCGGAGGTGAAGTCTACCATTCCACCGTTTGTCACAGCCGGAGCTGCGGCTTGGGGTGCAATCTGGACGAGCTGGTTCGACTTGGGCGCGATTCCTGCTACGGAAGTCCCTTTGTTTCCTGCAATCATGCCGCTCATTCCCGCACCGATGATGGCGGCAACGGCTAATCCTGCCAGTACTTTTGTTGTCTCTTTCATAGGATATAGATAATTAGTGTTAGAGCATTTGATTATGTTAATTTGCTTGTCGCGTTAACTATTCACGGCAAAGAAACAACAAACTGCGTTCATTAGCGGGGAAAACGCATGACTTTTTATTTCTTTTAATTCAGAACCCGCGTAATTAACAGAGGGAAACAGAGAAAAGGGGTGAAAACGTTTTTTTTCTCCCTTTAGGGTCGGTTTTGTCAGAAGTATGTCATGCGTTTCAGTCATTTTGTCTTTTTGTGCAGTTCGTGCTATGTGTGATTTTGATAGTTTTCTCCCTTTCTTCTCGTGGCTGCGGGCTTCTTGGGAAGCGGATTCCGCGTGTCCGGAAAGGGTGCGCCTGCCTTTTCGGGAAAAGTGCAGGGACTTTGGGGAAATACCACTGCAGCTTTTTGGAAAAAGATGCAAGGCTTTTCCGGAACGGATGCAGTGCCGTCCGGCCGAATCCACGGGGAGCCTTCTGCCCGGCAGTGGCAGAAAAGGGAGACAGAATGGTCCTTATTTGCCTTTTGCCGTACATTTTTACGAAACGAACCGGCATTAAACCGGAGATTATTCCTACATTTGCCCCTCTGAACGAGAAGACAGTGGATTGGTTCGCCGCTTGTTTTTGCGACAAGAGGAAAGTCCGGGCAACGCAGGGCATCCCGCTTTCTAACTGAAAGGTATCCGCGAGGGTAGATACGTGTAGAAGAAAATAACCGCCGGCTTCGGCCGGTAAGGGTGAGAAGGTAGGGTAAGAGCCTACCAGCGGCTGTGGCGACGCAGCCGGCTGTGCACATCGGGAGTTGAAAGACCATGTAAACCGGCGCTTGAGGGCTGCCCGCCTGAGCCGGAGGGTAGGTCGATAGAGCCATAAGGCAACTTATGGAGTAGATAAATGGCGAGCACTTGACTTTCGCAGTCAGGACAGAACCCGGCTTATAGATCCACTGTTTCCTCGTTTTTTCATTCTGAAAAAGCAAGGGAATACCTCATGAATATCGGGAAACTCATAACCTCCGTCCGTCATTTCTTCTCCGTCGACCTCTGGCTGACCCATGAGGGCGAGCGGCGTTCCCTGCATTATGTGAAGAAATTCCTAAGCATTCTGGTCATCTCGGTACGCGAGTTCCTGCGCGACGGCGTGAGCAACCGGGCTTCGGCGCTTACGTACAGCACGCTTCTTTCCTGCATTCCCATCCTGGCCATCCTCTTCGCCATCACGCGGGGCTTCGGGGTGGGCGAGACACTGGAGAGCTTTCTCTACGAAACCTTCAACACGCAGCAGGAAGTGGCCAACTACCTGATGCGGTTTGTCGATTCGTATCTGAACGAAGCACACAACGGCTTGTTTCTGGGGATTGGCATTATCGCCTTGCTGGTGACCGTGGTCAACCTGACG
>JBMNUT010000004.1:0-183495 GCA_050946375.1 Bacteroidaceae bacterium
CGTATGATTTTCAAGTACGAATATACTAAATAATCATTATTTGGAAGAAAATCAATAATGTAAAATGAAGAAAAGCCGCAAAAACGGCCACATAGCCGTCGAGCCCTCTGCATTGGTAAAATGGCCACTGCATCCCTAATGGAACGGACACAGGCCACGAAACCCGCCCCAGAAGCCCAATTTAAGCAGTATCGGCACCTCGATGTAAAGTTATGGAGCCGGAATAGGCAATGATACCCATGAAATGTAAAGCCGATGTAAGCCAATGTAAAGCAGAAAAACCGCTTCGAATTACTTGCCCCTTTCAGACCTCCGTCCGTAACTGCCTATAAACAAACAACTTTCGTCGTTTTGCCCATCATCCTTGAAAAACCGCTTCGTTATACGCCCCATACTTTTTTGGGAAAAGCCTTGCAGCCGCAAAAAAATTGCTGCAAGGGAATCTCGCAAAAGCCTTGCAGCAATCAGACGGACGAAGCCCTTATTCCAGAAGCATCTGTTTACGTATTTTCAGCGCCTCTGCCCCGGGGTCGGGCAGTCGGTAGAGCGTCCACGTCGTGCGGTCCAACCCCAGTCCGGCCGGAGCCAGGCACTTCTCGTAGTCTATCTCCGCAGTCGTGTCCACATAGTGGCGCATGAGTCGGAGCGGTTGTCCCGCCACTTCCCGACAGGCGTCCCAGAACTCTTCTTCGGTAAAGCCTCGCTTTTTCTCAATAAAATAAGTATAGTAGAGCAAACGCATTACGTCGTCCAGGCTCTTTTCGCCATGGGTCAGGCGCCGTATCTCTATGTCCATGAGCAATCCGAGGATAGGGCCTTTGCCGTAATAGGAGATGCGCGTTGCCGCTCCGTTCGGGTTACGGTTGAAAAAGTTGAGCCAGATGTCGTAACTGCTTTGCCGCAAACTCATGTGACGATGGCCTTCGCGGCTCTCAACAGTGCGGATGAAGGAAGAAAGGTCGCTGAGCAAATAGTCGGCATCGGCTATGCCTGCCCGCAGGAGCAGCTGGGTCTCATAGTAAACGGTGAAGCCTTCTGATACCCAAAGCATCGGGGTAAACACCTCACGCTCATAGTCGAACGGGCCTAACTCGATGGGGCGTATGGCCTTTACATTATATAAATGGAAATATTCGTGCGTGACAAACGAAAAGAAGCGCAAGTATTCGTCGCGGTTGGCAAAGCGGAAATTGCCCTGCGTATAGGAGGCTTGCGAATTCAGGTGCTCAAGTCCTCCTCCGCCGGCCCCCAGCAGTATGTAACAATAGCGGTCGTAAGGGACGTCACCCATGAGGTGTGTCGCGGCAGTCATCATAGACTTCAGGTCGTCCAAGAAGGGCGTCTCTTCCCATCCGTCGGGCGTCTCCATCGCCAGCTCGTAGTCTTTTCCCTCGTGACGGAAGAGAACCGACTCCTGGTTGCCCAGCAAAACGGGCGAATCATAGAGCACATCGAAATCGGATGCGGCGAATGTCCGCCGCTGCGTGGCGGCTTCGCCGGGCTTCGTGCCTACGGGTGTCAGCCCCGTAGAGACGGTTTTCCAGTTGTCTGGCAATACAAACGTTACCTCGACGGGACAGTTTTTCCCGTTTTCGGGATACAAAAACACTCCGTTGGTCGCCAGAAAAGCGCTTTCGCTCCCTACCCGACTTTCGGCTACGCTACGCTCCCAGGAAAAAACACGGTAGGACACGAACAGCGTGTCGGCACCTTCCGGAAAAATTTTCCACATGCTTTTGCCGCTTTTCTCCCAGGCGAGCGCATGGCCCCGACTGTCTTCAGCCCGAAAGTCCACCATGTTTTTCGGATAGTCGAGTATCAGATAGTAGCCCGGTGCCCATACCGGCATGCACAGCCGCACGGTATCGCTCCCGGGCGCTTGCGCGGTACGGGAAATGTAGCGCAACCGCACATCCACATAGTGGGCGGCCGTGTCGAACTGTACTTCGTAGTTCATCTCAAAAGGCTGTGCTCCGGCTGCCCGCGGCATAAGGAACAGGGAAAAAACGGCAAACAGGGAAAAACAATTCCTGATGCGGAATAAATTAAGCAGTTTCATATACTTGACGATATTATTATGGATTTCCGTTTATTCATGCGTGTTTCAGCGCTGCATGATACGGGCAAAGATACGAGTTTCGCTTCAAGAGAAACGATACTGTAACGCAGGAATTTGGGAAAAATCTTTTCGGTATCTCAAAAAGAATGTATCTTTGCAGCAAGAGAATTTTTAATTTATAGCAGGATGAGTAATGATCCCCACCCGATAGTTGATTACATTTTCGAAGTAAGCTGGGAAGTCTGTAATAAAGTAGGTGGTATTTATACAGTCCTATCTACACGTGCTAACACTTTACAAGCCCAATATCCGGACAGGCTCTTCTTCATAGGGCCCGATGTATGGAAGGAAACGGAAAGTCCTTACTTTCTGCCCGACGACACTCTGTATGCTGAATGGATTAAGCATGCGGCCGAGCAAGAAGGCATAAAGGTTCGCGCCGGACGATGGAACATTCCGGGCAAACCAATCGTGTTCTTAGTTGATTTCTCCTCTTATTTTGCTCAAAAGAACGACATTTACTATAAAGCATGGCTCGACTTTGGCGTCGACTCTCTGCATGCTTACGGCGATTACGATGAGGCTTCCATGTTTTCTTACGCCGCCGGGCGCCTGATGGAAAGCTTTTATCGGTACGTCATTAAAGGAAACAAGAAAGTCATATACCAAGCTCACGAATGGATGAGCGGCTTGGGCGCACTCTATCTGCAGAAATATGTGCCGGAAATCGCCACCATCTTCACGACTCATGCCACTTCCATCGGACGCAGCATAGCCGGAAACAACAAACCGCTGTACGACTATCTGTTTTCCTACAACGGCGACCAGATGGCACGCGAGCTGAACATGGAAGCCAAGCACTCCATCGAGAAGCAAACGGCTCATCACGTGGACTGCTTTACTACGGTGAGCGACATAACCGACCGGGAATGCCGCGTATTGCTGGAAAAGAGTGCGGACGTAGTGCTCATGAACGGCTTCGAAAAAGGCTTCGTTCCGCGGGGTACTGCATACGTATCGCGCAGAAAGCAGGCGCGCAAAACGATATTCACCATCGCATCGGCATTGACCGGCGAGACGTTTGAAGACGAAGAGACAATCATTATCGGCACCAGTGGCAGATATGAGTTCAAGAACAAAGGCATCGATTTATTTTTGGAATCGATGAACAGCTTGAACCACACGAGCGACCTGAATAAAAAGATAATAGCAATCGTCGCCATACCGGCATACAGCGCAGGACCGCGGCAGGACTTGCTGGAACGTCTGCAGTCGGGAGAGACATCTTTCACGACTCCGCTGCCCAATAATTACCTGACTCACTATTTACACAACCCGGGCGAGGACCGACTTACCAGCATGTTGGGCAATTTGCAGCTCCACAACGGACAGAACGACAAGGTGAAACTCATGTTTATTCCTTGTTATCTGGATGGTAATGACGGGATTGTAGGAAAAACCTACTACGATACTTTAATTGGCTTTGACCTTACCGTCTACCCGTCCTACTACGAGCCGTGGGGCTACACGCCTTTGGAGAGCATCGCCTTCCACATTCCTACAATCTCGACCAACTTGGCCGGATTCGGGCTTTGGATTAAAAGTTTGGGACTGGGTGATTCCATAAGCGACGGCGTGGCTATCATTCAGCGCTCCGATTATAATTATTTCCAGGCGGCCGAAAACATCAAAGAGATAGTTCTCTCTTTCTTAAGCAAGGATGCAAAAGAAAGAAAAGAGATGAGTCGCCAGGCTAAAGACATAGCAGACAAGGCTCTTTGGAAGCATTTTATAAAACAATACTACACTGCTTACGAAATAGCCTTGAGCAAAGCTACACAGCGCATGAAAGAGTTGG
Organism: Bacteroidaceae bacterium; assembly: GCA_050946375.1. GTDB lineage: Bacteria > Bacteroidota > Bacteroidia > Bacteroidales > Bacteroidaceae > UBA1794. The sequence goes on from JBMNUT010000004.1 coordinate 3,918, forward strand.
AAGAAGAACTCCCCGACGATATGTCGGAACCATATAACGGAAAATAAAACAGTCCCTACTCTCTCATACACAAAACAAAATTCACATTTAACTCAAAGATAACAATGAAAATCAAATCGAGTAACGTTAACACCCCGCAATGGAGAGAAATAACCGTGAAGTCTTCTCTTCCTAAAAAGTTGGAGAAGCTATCCGAACTGGCTCACAATTTGTGGTGGAGTTGGAATTATGAAGCGACTGACCTTTTTGAGGACCTGAATCCTCAACTTTGGAAGGAATGCCGGCAAAATCCCGTGGCTCTTTTGAACGCAATGAGCTTTGAAGAACTGGAAGCAATCTCGAAAGATAATGCTTTCATGAAGCGGGTAGACCGGATTTATGAGGACTTCCAAACCTACATGTCAGTTAAGCCCGACAAATCACGCCCCTCAGTTGCCTATTTCTCCATGGAATATGGCCTCTCTTCCGTACTGCGCATATACTCCGGCGGCTTAGGAGTTCTGGCAGGCGACTACCTGAAGGAAGCATCCGACAGCAATGTTGACCTCACGGGTGTTGGCTTCTTGTACAAATACGGCTACTTCAATCAGACCCTCTCGATGGACGGGCAGCAGATAGCCAACTATGAAGCATCGGACTTCAACAATCTTCCGCTGGAACGCGTAATGGACAAAGACGGAAACCCGCTGGTGGTTGCTGTCCCCTATATCAACTACTTTGTGTACGCCAACGTATGGAAGGTGAATGTAGGCCGTGTAACTTTATACCTGATGGATACGGATAACGACCAGAACAGCGAGTTCGACCGTCCCATCACCCACATGCTTTACGGCGGCGACTGGGAGAACCGTCTGAAACAGGAAATCCTGTTGGGCATTGGCGGTATCCTTATGTTGAAAGCCCTGGGCATCAAGAAAGATATCTACCACTGCAACGAAGGACACGCTGCCCTGATCAACCTGCAGCGCCTCTGCGATTACATCGAAGAAGAGGGCCTTTCCTTCAACCAGGCCATGGAAGTTGTACGTGCTACTTCGCTTTACACGGTTCATACCCCCGTGCCGGCCGGCCACGACTACTTCGACGAAGGCCTGTTCGGTAAATACTTGGGTGGATACCCCGCCCGTCTGGGCATCAGCTGGGGCGAATTCATGGATATGGGACGTAACAACCCCGGCGACGCAGGGGAGCGCTTCTGCATGTCCATCTTCGCATGCAACTGCTCGCAGGAAGTGAACGGCGTAAGTAAACTGCACGGCAAAGTATCGCAAGAGATGTTCTCGACGATATGGAAAGGCTATTTCCCGGAGGAAAACCACGTAGGATACGTTACCAACGGCGTACACTATCAGACTTGGGCCGCAAGCGAGTGGAAAGAACTGCACATGAAGATTTTCGACCCGACTTTCCTCTCCAATCAAAGCGACGAGAAGATCTGGAGCGCCATCGACAAGGTGCCCGACAATATCATCTGGGGCATGCGCAAAGCCTTGAAGTATAAACTGGTAGACTACATCTCGGAAGAGTTCCGCAACAACTGGATTAAAAACCAGGGCGACCCGGCACGTATCGTAGCCCTCCTGGAGAAAATCAATCCGGACGCACTGCTCATCGGATTTGCCCGCCGCTTTGCAACCTACAAGCGCGCACACCTGCTCTTCACCGACTTAGACCGCTTGTCCAAGATTGTCAACAACCCCGAACGTCCGGTACAGTTCCTCTTCGCAGGAAAAGCGCACCCCCACGACGGAGCCGGTCAGGGACTTATCAAGAAAATCTACGAAATCAGCCGTCGGCCCGAGTTCATCGGAAAAATCATCTTCCTGGAGAACTACGACATGACGCTGGCCCGCCGCCTCGTAACGGGTGTAGACATCTGGATGAATACTCCTACCCGTCCTTTGGAAGCATCCGGAACATCGGGCGAGAAAGCCTTGATGAACGGCGTGCTTAACTTCTCCGTACTCGACGGATGGTGGCTGGAAGGTTACCGCGAAGGCGCCGGCTGGGCACTGACTGAGAAACGGACCTACCAGAACCAGGAATATCAAGACCAGCTGGACGCTGCTACGATTTACAACATCCTCGAAAATCAAATCCTGCCTCTCTACTATACACGTAACGAGAAGGGATACAGCGAAGACTGGGTGAAAGCCGTGAAGAAGTCCATCGCGCAAATCGCTCCCCACTATACGATGAAGCGCCAGTTGGATGACTACTACAGCAAGTTCTACAACAAGATGGCCAAACGCAGCCACCAGCTGATTGCAGACCACTACAAGAAGGCCAAAGACATTGCCGCTTGGAAAGAGCTGGTAGCCTCCAAGTGGGATTCCATCGAAGTCGTTTCCTCCACTAAGGAAGAAGATATCCTGAAGGCTACCATCGACCGCGGTAGAGACTACAACATCACCTACGTCATCGACGAGAAGGGATTGGACGATGCTATCGGACTGGAATTGGTCAGCACCTATACCGACAAAGACGGAAAGCAACATATTCTGGAAGTAGAACCGTTCAAGATGGTAAAACGCGAAGGCAATCTCTACACGTTCCAACTGAAACACAATATTTCCGTTTCGGGTCACTACAAGATTGCTTACCGCATGTTCCCCAAACATAAGGACCTGCCGCACCGCATGGACTTCTGCTATGTACGCTGGTTCTATTGATTGGTACGACACCCTTAAGGCATACCGCTAAGACGGATAGCCTTTATCCAATAACAAGAGCGCATACCGGACTTTTCCGATATGCGCTCTCTTTTTTGCACAAATGCTTTTTGGAAATTGATGCAAGGAATTTGGGAAGAAGCTGCAGAACTTTTCGCGAAAATGCCTGCAGCTTTTTCTGAATTGAAGTAAGGATTTATCAGCGCAATGACTCTACGTACTGATACACAATGCGCGAAATTTCAGCAATAGCCTGTGCTGTCTGAACCATATCTTCCTGAGAATCTTTTATAAATACGGCAATCGTATAATACCGCCCATCGGGTAAATATACAAACCCGACATCGTTTACCCCAATGATTTCTCCGTCTTCGTTACGGTCTCCCGTTCCGGTTTTATGCCCGATGCGGGCCGGCGTACCCTGCAACGGTAAGGCCAGACGGTCTTTACCCGTATCGCAGTCCAACATCGTTTGGCGAATAAAACGTTGAAGCGTAGTGTCTGCAAAGAGCGGCCGGGTCACTAAGGCATCCAGCAGCCGGGCCGTTTCCAGAGGAGAGCTCCAGTTGGAATAACATAGAGAAAGGTCGTTGTGCATTGCTTCCTCATCCGCAGCGATACAGAAGTTCTCCAAACCGATTTTTGTCCTGATGTACCGGTCTGTCGCCTCAGGACCTCCAGTCATGCGGAAAAGGATATCGCAAGCATTGTTGTCACTCTGTTGCAAGGAATATTCAAGCAGTTCGGCAACCGAAAGCGTAATTCCTCCGTCGGGATAGCGGTCGCGCATCGGACTGTAAGTATCCGGCTTCAAATCGCTCTTGCTCACCGTTACCGGAGTCTGGAGGGACAGATGATTCCGCTCAAGATAATCGGCCACAGACAGCGCCTGAAATAGTTTACAGACGCTCATCAGCGGGTAGCGCGGACCATCGTTCCAGACAAAAGTATCTTTGCTCTGAATGATAACTGCCACACCGATTTCCGCCTTTCTGCCCTCCATACAGCAACGGACAGCATCTTCCAAGCCCGTCCCCTGCGAAGGAACGGCAACCGAAAGGCAACCTGCGAAAAAAGGCCAAAAGAGTAATTTCAATTTCATAGTACACCAAATGAAATAAAAAAAGAATGTCTGCAACACGTACATTGCGTGTTGCAGACATTTCTTTCACTGTTTTTACAAGATAAGCATTCCGCTCCGACTCTACTGCATAGAACCTCCGACAATATCCAAAAGCTCGGAAGTAATAGCCTGCTGGCGGGATTTGTTGTAATTCAAGGTCAATTCATCAAGCAAATCCGCCGCATTGTCCGTAGCGATCTGCATGGCTGTCATACGGGCTGCATGCTCTGAAGCCTGACTGTCCAGCAGAGCTGTAAACAAGTTCAGGCAAATCACCTGGGGCAGTAAAGTGGAAAACAACGCTGCACGCGACGGTTCGACGATATAGTCAGGACTTGTGGTAGAGACTTTATCCGCCGTCTGGGAAGCAACGATACCGGATACTGAAACCGGCAACAATTCTTTTTGCTGAAGCACCTGCGACGAAGAACTCTTAAAGTGATGGTATAACAAAATAACCTTGTCGATTTCTCCGCCGGCATAAGCCTTCATCAAGCTGTCGGCCAACTCAGATATGGCATCATAATTGGCCTGCTCCGCCAGTTTATCATAAGTACCTGCTACGGTACACCGTTCCTTTTGTGCTGCTTGCGCTATCTTCTTTCCAATAGGATATACGATAATTTGTTCCTTCGTTAAGTCCGGGAAAGATTGAATAATGGCATGCAAATCTCTGGCCACATTACTATTGAATGCACCACAAAGCGAAGAATTGGAAGAAAAAGCAACTATAGCGACTTTGTTGACCGCCGGATGAACCGCGCTCAACGGTGAAGCCAAGTCGTCTTCCCCACCTTCCGAGAGGAATGCACTCAAAATAGCCGATAATTTCTGCTCATAGGGAGCCATTCCGCCTATTGCGGCCTGGGCGCGGTGAAACTTTGCCGATGCCACCATCTTCATTGCTGAAGTGATTTTCTGTGTACTCTGTACCGAAGCGATGCGTCCCTTGATTTCTTTCAGCGATGCCATGAACTATTCTCCCCTATTTTTTAGTAAGCGAAAGGACTACCTGCGCAGCTACGTCCTGCAGGATATGCTCTACATCGTCGTTGATGACTCCTTGTTTCAATACATCAAGCACATCTGCCTGATGCATGTTTTTCAGAGTCAGCAGGAAGTTCTTCTCAAAATCAAGAACCGAATCGAGAGGAACATCCTTCAGCAATCCGTGCGTACCGCAATAGAGCACAGCAATCTGCTCTTCAACAGGCATTGGAGAATACTGAGGCTGCACGAGCAGACGCGTATTCTTCCGACCCTTATCGATAATGAATGCAGTAACCGGGTCCATATCCCCACCAAATTGGGAGAATGCCTCCAATTCGCGATACTGGGACTGGTCGGTCTTCAACGTTCCGGCAACTTTCTTCATTGCCTTAATCTGTGCATTACCACCTACACGCGATACCGATATTCCGACGTTGATAGCCGGACGATTACCTTGGTTGAAAAGGTCTGTCTCCAAGAATATCTGTCCGTCGGTAATAGAGATAACGTTGGTCGGGATATAGGCTGATACGTCGCCTGCCTGCGTTTCAATAATAGGCAATGCAGTCAGCGAGCCACCTCCCTTTACCCGGCCTTTCAGACTCTCGGGCAGGTCGTTCATCTGCTCGGCAACTTCCTGCTGATTGATAATCTTCGCTGCGCGCTCCAGCAAACGGGAGTGCAGATAGAAGACATCACCCGGATAGGCCTCACGACCACTCGGACGACGCAGAATCAAAGACACTTCACGATAGGCTACGGCCTGCTTCGACAAATCGTCGTAAACGACTAATGCATCCATACCCTGATCGCGGAAATACTCTCCGATGGCTGCGCCTGCAAACGGTGCATAATACTGCAAAGCTGCAGGGTCGGAAGCCGTAGCCGATACCACAATGGTGTAAGGGAGTGCGCCATATTCACGCAACTTCTCTACCAATGCTGCAACCGTAGAGCCTTTCTGTCCGACTGCTACATAAATACAATAAACAGGTTTCCCGGCTTCGTAATTGCTACGCTGGTTTATAATAGTATCAACAGCGATAGCCGTTTTTCCCGTCTGGCGGTCACCAATGATCAGCTCACGCTGTCCGCGACCGATAGGAATCATGGCGTCCACTGCCTTCAGTCCGGTCTGCAAAGGAGTATTTACGGGTTGACGATAGATTACGCCGGGCGCTTTCCGGTCCAAAGGCATTTCAAGCCGCTCGCCGCCTATCTCGCCTTTTCCGTCCAAGGGCTGTCCCAAAGGATTGATGACACGGCCCAGCATTTCCATACCGACTTGGATAGATGCGATTCGCTTGGTACGCTTCACCGTGAACCCTTCCTTGATTTGATCGGTCGGACCCAACAATACGGCACCTACATTATCTTCTTCCAGGTTCATGGCAATAGCCATTATCCCGTTATCAAATTCCAACAATTCACTCGCTTCCACGTTGCGCAGGCCATAGATACGCACCACTCCATCGCTTACCTGAAGAACCGTACCGATCTCTTCATAGTGAAGTGACGTATCAATTTCGGCCAACTGCTGGCGCAAAACGTCGGAAACTTCGCTCGGTTTTATGTTTTCTGCCATATAAAATAGCCTTTATACTGTTTTCTTATTCTTTTCCAGCAATTGATTTTTTACCTTTCTCAATTGGGACACTAAGCTCGCATCCAGTCGATAAGTATCATAATCGAAGATAAAACCGCCTAAAATAGTCGGATCTACCTGCAAAGAGAACTCCAATGTTCCCTCCTTGTCCGGCAAGAGTTTGGCACGCAATGCGCTCTCCACTTCTGCTGGAATAGGAACAGCCGTAGTCAACGAGCCGGTAACAATGTGATTCTCTTTCCTGCAAATATCCATATAGGTTAAAGCCATTGACTGCAGAAAGCTTTCGCGTTTGTGATCCAATACAAGCTTAATAAAACGCATATAAGCCAAGCTCGGAGCCCCCCCTACTGCAGACTGCAGGAACTTCAGTTTATCGTTCCGGATCAGCATAGGGTCGCTCAACATTGCGCGAAAACCGTCCACTTTAAGATAGCATGCCGACAAGGCTTTCATCTCCTCATATAATTGAGCGGTTTCATTCCTTTCTTGGGCAAAAGCATACAGAGCCTTTGCGTAGCGTTTTGCTATAATACCTGTATTCATCAGCTTTACCTTAATGGACTATAACTTCATCCAACAAACGATTGACTAATTCCATCTGGGACTTATCCCGACTTAAGGAATTACGAGTCACTTTCTCTGCGATATCAACCGAGAGAGAAGCGATTTCCCGGCGCACTGCCCGAATGGCTTCTTCGCGTTCGGCAGCAATTTGGGCGCGTACTTCTTCCAATTGCTTATGCGCCTGTACCTGCGCCTCACGCTTGGCGTCGGCAATAATCTTTTCTCCTGCTTGAGTCGCTTCGTTCAGTATCTTAATTTGTTGTTCATGGGCTTCGGCCAGAATTTTTTCGCTTGTTGCTTTGATTCCTGCCAAAGCGGAATTAGCTTCATCGGCAGCTTTCAACGACTTATCAATATACAACTTCCGCTCTTCCACCATTTTGGTGATAACCGGGAAGCCATATTTGGCAAGAACCGCGAAAACAATAATGAAAGCCAATAACATCCAGAACAACAGTCCGGAATCTGGCAATAAAAGCTCCATAAGAGTTCGTTTTTACATAACCAAGGCCAACAAACAAACTACAACTGCAAAGAGCGCAACACCTTCAACCAGAGCCGCGATGATAATCATATTCATACGAATATTGCTGGAGGCTTCAGGTTGACGTGCTATGGCTTCCATTGCAGAAGCACCAATCCGACCGATACCGATACCGGCACCTATTGCGGCCAGACCTGCACCTATTGCACCACCTAACTTCGCGATACTTGCACCCGCCATTGCGGCTTGTAATAAAATACTAGCAATCATAATAATTTTGTTTTTAGGTTTTACTCGTTTTTAATTATAAGCACATCATAAATTTGTAATCGTTCTCATTCATTTCCCTTTCGTCATGCCTCTTCGGGCTCTGCAACCGCCAGTCCGATGAATACGGCCGAAAGCATCGTAAACACATATGCCTGGATATAAGCAACCAGCAGTTCCAACATATTCATGAAGATGCAGAACAACAGGGAGACAAATGTCATACTCGTATTCAGCACAATACCCATTGAAGCCGTCACAAAGATAATGCTGATCAAGCAAAGTATTACAGAGTGACCTGCCATGATATTCGCAAAAAGACGAATCATCAACGCAAAGGGCTTAGAGAATACACCGATTATCTCAATAGGAATCATAATAGGCTTCAATGCCAGCGGGACATTGGGCCATACTATATCTTTATAATACTCTTTTGTTCCTGAGAGATTGGTAAACAGAAACGTAAAGAAAGCCAGCACCAACGTGATCGTAATATTACCCGTCACGTTCACACCACCCGGGAAAATTGGAATCAATCCCAGCAGATTATTGATAAAGATAAAGAAGAATGCAGTCAGCAAATAAGGCGCATACCGTTTATACTTAGGACCGATACATGCTTTCACCACATTGTCGTTTATATCCATGATGAACATTTCCATAAACCCTACAAAGCCTTTCGGAGCTTTCGTCGGATTTCTTCGTGCCCACCGCGAACATGACAAGATAATGACTACCAGCAAAACGCTACTTATAAGTACACCGCAAACTGCTTTCGTAAGCGATAAATCCAAGGGACGTATTTCTTCTCCCGTATTCGGGTCGCGCTCTACCAGTCTGCCTTTCAGCACTCCTTCTTTTGTACTGACATAAAATCCCTCGTAAGAACCATCCTTCGACTCTTCCAAGCGCGAAGAAAGGAACGTATGCCACTCGCCTGTCAGCGAACTCCGCACGATAATCGGCAGAGGTATGGTAACATGCGTGTCGCCCCACGAAGTAATATGCCAGGAATAAGCGTCTTTAATATGTCCGAAAACCAATTCTTTTACATCAACTTTCTGCTCCCCTGAGTTTTCTGCGGCATTCAAAGCAGGCATCAGCCCTGCTCCTCCCAGCAAAAACGAGAATAAGAATATCAATATAAAACGAAGCTCTATAATTTTAAACTGTACCTTCTTCATAGCATTTCCGTTTTCAGATTCTTTTCATAACGAAAGAGAAACCGCGTTTCCCATATCAAATATAGCAAATAGAAAGAGAAGAATATTGGCAAAAAGAGAGAAAAAGCGACATGGAATACGAAGATATAAACCAAAGCTATAGCTACAAGGCATAAAATCTTGGTAATCTTCAGAATAAGGTAGACGTTCACCAAATACCGTTCGGCCGATATCGCTTGCAATGCCCTCCTCATTCCGTAGCCCATTGCAAAGAAGAAAAACGGAAGAGACACGAGCCAATACAAAGAACTCTTTATCGCAAACAGATACCTCAGCGATGCGAAACCGACCAAAGTCAGAAGCAATAGCCCCATTGCCAAATGGAACAGATACTTATTGCCCAACATTGCTTTCGATACCTTTTCCGCCATCTAACGCTTCTCTCCTTTATTTTACGCAAACAGACACTACGTCCTTGTTTACTTCCACAAAGCCTCCCTTAATCGGGATGAGCTGTTCTTTCTTTTCTTGTCCTCCGTTCTGACCGGCTTCCTCTATCTTTATATTTCCTTCAACCAAAGAAGATATCAACGAGGCATGCCGCGCCAACACCGTGAACAATCCTTTCTCACCCGGTAATGTTATCGCCACGACATCGTCGCTGCGGTATAATACACCATCAGGCCTCAGGATTTCTACTTTCATTATTAAAGTCCTTTCCTACTTTATACTATTTCGAAGAAGCTTGAGCCTTCAGTTTCTTTCCTTTCTCTATAGCATCCTCTATCGTACCTACATTCAGGAAAGCCTGTTCAGGCAAATCATCCACTTCTCCATCCATTATCATATTGAATCCCCGAATCGTGTCTTCTATCGAGACTATCACACCAGGAACTCCCGTAAACTGTTCTGCAACAGTAAACGGCTGAGACAAGAACCGCTGTACACGACGCGCACGATTTACCGTCATGCGGTCTTCTTCCGACAGTTCTTCCATACCCAGAATGGAAATAATATCCTGCAACTCTTTATTACGCTGCAAAATTCTCTTCACACGCTGGGCCGTATCATAATGCTCTCTACCTACAATCAGCGGATCCAAGATTCGCGACGTAGAATCCAGCGGGTCAACGGCCGGATAGATACCCAGTTCCGTTATCTTTCGGCTCAATACGGTCGTAGCATCCAAGTGAGAGAAAGTCGTCGCCGGAGCCGGGTCGGTCAAGTCATCTGCGGGCACATATACAGCCTGCACGGAAGTGATAGAACCATCTTTTGTAGACGTAATACGTTCCTGCATCTGTCCCATTTCCGTGGCCAGCGTAGGCTGATATCCTACGGCAGAAGGCGTACGTCCCAGCAACGCCGAAACCTCCGAACCTGCCTGAGTAAAACGGAAGATATTGTCGATAAAGAACAGAATGTCTCGCTTTTCACCCGTCGCACGGCCGGAATCACGGAAACTCTCGGCAACGGTCAAACCAGACAGAGCCACAGAAGAACGTGCTCCAGGCGGTTCATTCATCTGGCCATAGACAAGCGTGGCCTGCGACTTCTTCAACTCTTCATAGTCCACCTTGGAAAGGTCCCAGTTACCGCGTTCCATTTCCTCGGTAAATTCCTTTCCGTAGCGTATAACGCCTGCCTCAATCATCTCACGAAGCAAATCATTTCCCTCACGAGTACGCTCACCTACTCCGGCAAATACCGAAAAACCATGGCTGTGTTTCGCGATATTATTGATAAGCTCCATGATGAGCACCGTCTTTCCTACACCGGCACCGCCGAAAAGGCCAATTTTTCCACCTTTTACATAAGGCTCCAACAAATCGATGACTTTGATTCCCGTATAAAGGACCTCCTGGTTTGTTGTCAGTTCTTCAAATTTAGGAGGTTCGCGATGAATAGGAGCAGAGCCTTTCATGTCCAGCGGACGCATTCCGTCGACAGCTTCACCGATTACGTTCATCAATCGGCCTTTCACTTGCTCTCCAACCGGCATGCGAATCGCACTGCCTAATGAAACGACTTCCAGCCCGCGCTGCAGCCCGTCGGTACTGTCCATTGCCACACAACGAACCGTTTCTTCTCCTATGTGCTGCTGAATTTCAAGAACCAATTCTTTTCCATTCGGGCGCGTAACTGTCATTGCTTCATGAATTGCGGGCAAATCCGCTTTTCCCGAAATATTTTCAAAACAAACATCAACCACGGCGCCGATAACTTGAGATATATGACCTTTCATTTGTGGCATAATTCTTCTATTTAGAACTTTTTCGTTAGGATTTTCACCCTCAAAGTTACGACAAAAAAGTAAATGAATGTAGTTCTGGGTGGCCTTTTTTAACGAAATAAATACCTTTGCAACAGAAAAACGGGCTTATACGCTATTTTGCACCTTGCAGACAAAGCTAAAGCTACAAATTCATTTCAAAACAAAACCCTTAAAACAACTATGGATATACGTAAAGCAACGATTGACGATTGTACGCTAATTTCAACATTAGCCAGTGAAGTTTTTCCCTATACCTACCGGGAGATTCTCACAGAAGAGCAAATCGAATACATGATGGAATGGATGTATTCGCTACCGAATATCCGGAAACAGATGGAGGTGGAAAGACATACCTATTATATAGCCTATTCCGATGCCGGAACGCCATGCGGGTATGTCTCCGTCCGGCCGGAAGCCGAAGGATTATACCATCTGGAGAAAATCTATGTTCTCCCGAAGGCCCAAAAGGAAGGCTACGGAAAAGCCCTGTTCCTAAAGGCCGAAGAGCACGTTAGAGAACAAGAAAAGGGGAAACCGGCAGCCATGGAATTGAACGTAAACCGCTACAATCCAGCATTAGGCTTTTACAAGAAAATGGGAATGAGATGCGTACGAGAAGGAGATTTTCCCATCGGGAACGGTTTTTACATGAATGATTATATCATGAGGATAGACGTTCAATAACAAGGCCATAAGGCTGTAAGACAAAAGAATCTGCAAGGGAATTGCACAGTTATTTGATTTTTATGCGTACCTTTGCCTCCCTTGTAAGATGCACTTCTTAATTTTAGAATCGGAACAATGAACAAGATAGAAAGTTTCATCGGCAAGGTAGAACAAAGCATTGTGCAAAATTGGGCGCGGGACGCTTTGACAGATTATCGGGGAGTCACGCTGCAATACAATGATTTGGCCCGCAGAATAGAAAAATACCATATTATATTCGAAAATTGTGGCATACAGCCCGGCGATAAAATCGCATTATGCAGCCGGAACTGTGCCGCATGGTGCGTAACCTTCTTAGCCGCAGTAACTTATCGCGCCGTCATTGTACCGATTCTACATGAGTTCAAGCCCGACAACATCCATACAATAGTCAATCATAGCGAGGCCCGTCTGCTTTTTGCGGGCGATATGGTCTGGGAGGGGCTCAACGAAGAAGCCATGCCCCATGTGGAAGGCGTGGTAGACATCAGTTCATTCACTCCGGTTGTAGACCGCACCGGGAAACTGACCCATACTTTCAATCATTTGAATGAACTGTTCGGGAAAAAGTTCCCTTATAAATTCCGCCCGGAGCACATACATTACGAACGGGAGACTTCGCTCGAGGATTTGGCACTCATCAACTACACATCGGGTACAACCGGATATTCCAAAGGGGTCATGCTCCCCTATCGCAGCCTTTCTTCCAACGTGGACTACTGCGCCCGAATGATTCGCCTGCAACCGGGAGACAACATCGTTTCGATGCTTCCCATGGGCCATGTATTCGGCATGATGTACGACTTTCTCTATGGCATTTCGGCCGGAGCGCATCTCTATTTCCTGACGCGCATGCCGTCGCCGAAAATAATCATGCAGTCTTTTCCCGAAATCCGCCCGCGGATTATCTCAACAGTGCCGCTGGTTGTAGAAAAAATCATCAAGAAGTTTATTTTGCCCCGCATAGACAATCCTTTAGGGAAACTGCTTTTCCAACTTCCGGTCATCAGCGACGTACTGAAAGCCAAAGCCCGCGAAGTAGCAATGAATGCATTCGGCGGAAATTTCGAAGAAATCATCATCGGAGGTGCCCCTTTCAATGGCGAGATAGAAGCCTTCCTCAAAAAAATAGGCTTTCCCTATACCATAGCCTACGGTATGACAGAATGCGGCCCGATTATATGCTCTTCGCGTTGGGAAGACCTGAAACTGACCTCATGCGGTACTCCGGCTGACAACATGGAAGTGCGCATTACGTCGCCCGACCCCTATAAAGAGCCCGGCGAAGTCATATGCCGCGGTGCGAACATGATGCTCGGCTACTACAAAAATCCGGAAGCAACCGCCCAGACCATCGACCAATACGGATGGTTGCATACGGGCGACTTAGGATTGATTGACGAAGACGGCTGTATTTATATAAAAGGTAGACGCAAAAACATGCTTCTGACTTCTTCCGGACAAAACATCTATCCGGAAGAAATCGAATCGATGCTGAACAATATGCCCTACGTCAGCGAATCACTCATCGTATTGCAAAACAACAAACTGGTAGCCCTGATTTATCCGGACTTCGATGATGCGCAGGCCAACAACCTGTCGCAAGCCGACTTGGAAAAGGTTATGGAAGAAAACCGGGTCATGCTCAACACCAACCTGCCCAAGTATGCCCAAATAGCCAAGTATAAAATCTATCCGGAAGAATTCGAGAAAACCGCCAAGCGGAGCATCAAGCGCTTCTTATATCAGGAAGCCAAAGGATAAAATACAAAATATTTCAATCATAAATCATAATATAAAAGAACAGATTATGAAAGCATTTGTTTTCCCCGGGCAAGGTGCCCAGTTCCCCGGAATGGGAAAAGACCTCTACGAGAACTCACCCAAAGCAAAAGAGTTGTTCGAGAAAGCGAACGAAATATTAGGATTCCGTATCACAGACATCATGTTCAACGGAACGGATGAGGATTTGCGTCAGACCAAAGTGACGCAACCTGCCGTATTTCTTCATTCGGTAATTTCCGCATTCTGCATGGGCGATAAATTCCAACCCGACATGACTGCCGGCCACTCGCTGGGCGAATTCTCCGCTCTGGTCGCAGCCGGCGCACTCAGCTTCGAAGACGGACTTAAACTGGTCTATGCACGTGCAATGGCCATGCAGAAAGCCTGCGAAGCAGCTCCCTCTACCATGGCAGCCATCATAGCCCTGCCCGATGCAACCGTAGAAGAGGTTTGCGCCAAAGTGAATGCAGAAGTCGGCGTTTGCGTAGCAGCCAACTACAACTGCCCGGGCCAGATTGTCATCTCCGGTGCGGTAGAAGCCATCAATGCAGCTTGCGAACAACTCAAAGCCGCCGGTGCAAAAAGAGCATTACCCCTGAAGGTGGGCGGCGCTTTCCACTCCCCGCTCATGCAGCCGGCTAAAGACGAATTGGAAACCGCCATCCAGGCTACCCAATTCCACACCCCGACCTGCCCGGTATATCAGAATGTAGACGGAAAGCCGCATACCGACCCCTCTGAAATCAAGGCCAACCTGGTGGCACAACTTACTGCCAGCGTACGCTGGACACAGACCATAGAGAACATGGTAGCCGACGGAGCTGACGACTTCACCGAATGCGGACCGGGAGCCGTACTTCAAGGGCTGATAAAGAAAATAGCCAAAGGAGTAAACGCCCACGGCATTGAAGCATAAAAAGTAAGATACGCGATGTATGCCATTTGACTATGAAATAGGATATGCCCTCAGCGGAGGATTCATAAAAGGATTTGCCCACCTCGGAGCGGTGCAAGCCCTTTTGGAATATGATATACATCCGGACATCATAGCGGGAGTAAGCGCCGGCGCATTGGCCGGCGCTTTCCTTGCTGATGGCAACGAACCTTACCAATGCCTGAAGTTCTTTAGCGGACACACCTTCCGGGATATGACAAAACTTTCGCTCTCTTCCTCAGGAATCTTTTCCTTACAGCCATTCATCCAGTTCTTAAGGGAAAATCTCAAAGTCCGTAGAATCGAAGACTTGCAAATTCCGCTCATTATCGTAGCCACCGATTTGGATAACGGCCGTAGTGTACTCTTCCGGGAAGGCGATTTGGCAAAATGCCTGGCCGCTTCGTGCGCCATGCCCATCCTGTTCATGCCGGAAGAAATAGACGGAATCACTTATGCCGACGGAGGTATCCTGAAAAACTTGCCGGTGTCTACCATCCGCAATCTATGCCAGCACGTGATTGCCGTCAACGTTAGTCCCCTGCAGGCCCGCAAATACAAAAAGAACTTATGGAACATCGCACTGCGCACCTACCACTTCATGTTCGAATCCAACAGCATACCCGAACGTGAACTGGCCGATCTGCTCATCGAGTCCTACAACCTGTATGGATACAGCAATACCGAACTGGAAAAAGCCGAAGAAATATTCACACAAGGATACAACGCAAGCAAAGAACTTATCAAACACAACCTACAAGCATACAAACAGATATGGACACCCAAGCAACGAATCATAAACTAATCATCTATCAAGTATTTACCCGCCTCTTCGGAAATACGCGAAACGAATGCAAAGTCAACGGAACAATCGAAGAGAACGGATGCGGAAAGTTTGCCGATTTCACCCTTCCCGCCCTGCGGAGCATCAAAAAGCTGGGGGCAACCCACATTTGGTATACGGGTATCATCGCACACTCTTCGCGTACCGACTATTCGGCCTATGGCATTCCTGTCAATCACCCGGCCATTGTCAAGGGAAATGCCGGCTCTCCTTACGCAATACGGGACTATTATGATGTAGACCCCGACCTGGCGACAAACGTGGACAAGCGGATGGACGAATTTCAGGCCCTCATCGAACGCAGCCACCAAACCGAATTGGGAGTCATCATCGACTTTGTCCCCAACCATGTATCCCGACAGTATCATTCCATCAAGAAACCCATACAAATCAGCGACTTGGGCGAAAAGGACGACAAGACAAAAGCCTTCGACCCCCAGAACAATTTCTATTATATTCCGCAGGTTCCTCTGCAAGGACGGTTTGACATGCAGGCCGGTGCGCCCCAACCGTATTCCGAGATTCCGGCAAAAGCGACGGGGAACGACCGTTTTGACCCATTTCCCGAAGTAAACGACTGGTATGAGACCGTAAAATTGAACTACGGCCGTGACTATTGCGGAAATCAGACCTGTTTCGACCCGATTCCCGATACCTGGAAAAAGATGACCCACATACTGCTTTTCTGGGCCGAAAAGGGAATCGACGCTTTCCGTTGCGACATGGCCGAAATGGTACCCGTTGAATTCTGGCATTACGCCATCGCCCAGGTCAAGAAGAAATACCCGAATCTTATTTTCATTGCCGAAATATACAATCCCGCAGCCTATCGCTCCTACATCGACTTCGGCGGATTCGATTATCTGTATGACAAAGTAGGTATGTACGACACCCTTCGTGCCGTCACCTGCGGATATGCTTCGGCACGTGCCATCACCGGTTGTTGGCAAAGCACCGACGGACTGCAATCCCATCTGCTCAATTTCCTCGAAAACCACGACGAACAACGCATTGCATCCGACTATTTCGCAGGAGATGCCCGCAAGGCTTTCCCCGCCCTGCTCGTCTCCGCGCTACTCAACATCAGCCCGTTCATGATATACTTCGGGCAAGAACTTGCGGAGCGAGGCATGGACGCTGAAGGATTCAGCGGAAAAGACGGACGCACCACCATCTTCGATTATTGGTCGCTACCCGTCATGGCACGATGGAAAGGCCAAGGCCGCTACAATGAACAGTTTCTCTCCGAAGAGGAAGCCTCCATTCGCCAATACTACTGCAAGATTCTCAATCTTTGCCTAAGGGAATCGGCAATAAGTCGAGGCACTTTTTACGATTTGATGTACGTCAATCCGGACAGCCCGACGTTCGACGGAAATCATGTCTTTACCTGGCTGCGCAAATACGAAGATACATTGCTGCTTATTGCCGTCAACTTCGCAGATGATGCAAAAGACGTCGAAATACGGATACCGGAACATGCCTTCCAGTTCCTACAATTATCGCCGACTTCCGGTAAGAGAAAGATACACGACCTCCTGTCCGACGATTCCTTCTCCCTGCCCCTCATTCCCGATACCCCTCTCCCCATCTCCCTGCCGGCTCGGGGCGGAAGAGTCCTGAAGTTTAGTGTCCGCAAAAGCAGTAAAGGGTAAAAACAGACTTACCCTTTAGCTGTTTTTATATAACAAACCCGATACAAAATGTTTGCTTGCAGGGGAAATACGGGAAGCAATTGGCAGTCTTCATGCTGTTTGTTAGCGAAAAATTTCCCAAAACCAATTTTTCGGAGTAATTTTGCCACAAGAAATTGAGAATTATACCTGCATAAATAAGGGACTTATTACCAAACAGAAATAGAACTATGAGCAAGGTAAAATGCATCGGAATCCTGACTTCCGGCGGTGATGCGCCGGGCATGAATGCGGCCATCCGCTCCGTAACCCGTGCTGCCATCTGCAACGGCCTCGCGGTGAAAGGTATCTATCGTGGATACAAGGGACTTATCACGAACGAAATAAGTGAATTCCAGACACAAAACGTAAGTAATATCATCCAGCAGGGAGGCACAATTCTGAAAACTGCCCGCTGCAAAGAATTTACCACTCCCGAAGGGCGAAAACTGGCATACGAAAACATGAAAAACCAGGGCATTGACGCACTGGTCATCATAGGCGGCGACGGAAGTCTGACGGGCGCCCGTATTTTTGCCCAGGAGTACGACGTGCCTTGCATCGGCCTGCCCGGAACAATCGATAACGATCTGTACGGAACGGATACCACCATCGGGTACGATACGGCTTTGAATACCATTTTGGACGCAGTTGACAAAATCCGTGATACGGCGACTTCCCACGAACGACTCTTCTTTATCGAGGTAATGGGTCGCGACGCCGGCTTCCTGGCTCTGAACGGCGCCATAGCAGCGGGAGCAGAAGCTGCCATTATACCGGAGCTTTCTACCGAAGTCGACCAACTTCAGGAACTTATCAGCAACGGTTTCCGTAAAAGCAAAAGCAGTTCTATCGTGTTGGTAGCCGAAAGTGAAATAACCGGTGGCGCCATGCACTATGCCGAGCGTGTGAAGAAAGAATTTCCGCAGTATGATGTACGCGTATCCATCTTGGGCCACGTACAACGCGGCGGACGTCCCACCGCACACGACCGTATCCTCGCTTCCCGAATGGGTGTGGCTGCCATCGACGCCCTGCTCGAAGGACAGCGGAACGTAATGATCGGAATCCAAAACAACGAAGTAGTTTACGTACCTTTTACACGGGCTATCAAAAACGACAAGCCCATCGATATGAATCTGGTGCGCGTACTACGCGAATTATCCATCTAAAAAATACAACAAACCCTAAAGCCTCCCCACAAAAACCTGTGGGGAGGCTTTATTATTTACTACAAGATGAACCGACAACAACTCAAAGGACATTTGGCCATGAGCGGCGCAAATGTCATGTGGGGGCTTATGTCTCCCCTATCCAAGTACATCATGGCCTCCGGACTCATATCCTCCTTGTTACTTACCGACTTGCGAATTATCGGAGCAGCCGCAGCTTTCTGGATCGCCTCCTTCTTCGCCCCGCACGAACACGTCCCCAATAAAGATATGATTCGCCTCTTCTTTGCCGCAATGTTAGGCATTGTGTTCAATCAGGGCTCCTTTATCATGGGATTGGGAATGACTTCGCCCATCGATGCCTCCATCATTACCACGACAACCCCCATCATCGTTATGATTCTGGCCGCCATTTTCCTAAAAGAGCCGGTAACCGGACTGAAGGTATTAGGCATCTTTTTCGGAGCATTGGGCGCCCTGGTACTCATCCTCAGCGGAAATACGGCTTCTTCCGCGGGCAGTGCCGAAAGCAATATATGGGGTAATCTGCTCTGCTTCCTGGCACAGTGCAGCTATTCATGCTACTTTGTCTTATACAAGGACCTCATAGGCCGTTACTCCGCACTGACCCTGATGAAATGGATGTTCACCTATGCCAGCATTGCCATCATTCCTTTTTCCTATTCGGAACTGGCTTCCGCACAATGGACCTCAATGAGTGCCGTCGAGATAGGAGGCAGTGCCTTCGTGGTATTGGGCGCCACGTTCTTAAGCTATTTGCTTATTCCGATAGGACAACACGTTTTGCGCCCCACCGTAGCCTGCATGTACAACTATGTGCAACCCATCGTAGCCTGTCTGGTAGCCGTTCTTTTAGGAGTAGCCGGATTGGGCTGGATGAAGATAGTAGCTATTGCGTTGGTATTCATCGGCGTCTACATGGTTACCCAAAGTAAAAGCCGCGCCCAACTGGAGGCCATGCAGAAAACACAGACAGATCCCGAACAAAAAGCATAAATCCGCTACGGAATCTCTATTTCCACAAAGCTCCCTCCGCCCGTACCGACTTCAGTACGACCCGGAGGGAGCTTCCTTTTTTCCCAACCTCATTCCAACCGAGAAGCTCAGATGGAATCGGCTTCTATATAGCCGTTCATCACGGCATAGATTGTCAGTCCGCCCAAAGACTTGATACCCAATTTTTCGGTAATGTTCTTCCGGTGCGTAATGACCGTTGTCAAACTGATGCATAGCTTATCCGCTATTTCCTTATTTATATACCCCTTACACAACAAAACCAATACTTCCCTTTCGCGCGCCGAGAGCAAATCTGGTCCTTCGTTGTCCGTCTGTTCCATTTGCTTCCCGCCCCTCAAGATGCGCACCAGTTTCCGCACCAGTTCCGCCTCGTCCTGCTCCAAAGAGAGCAGCCGAATACCGCGGGAAGTGAACTTCAGACTTTCCACGCCGTCGCGGGCCAGTACCACCGTGCGGGATGCACGCGGGGCAAAAAAGAAGTTGTAGTTAAGGAAAGTAAAAGACGAAATGAAGTAAAGTTCATACATATCCGGAGTATCGTCTATGAACGCCGCAAAATCACGGAAGCGGCGCACAACCATTTCCTCCTTTTCTTCCTCAGCCCCGGCATGCCTCGACAGTGTATCGGAGGCCTGCTTTATCAGCATTTCCAATCCTAAGATTTCTGCCGTGTTACCCGAAATCAGTGCAATCTCCTTCATCGCCTATTCCTTAATTGCCCGACATTCCCAACCATGCCGCCAAAGCATCCGCACAACGTTCCCCGTCAACCCCAGCCGAGACGATACCTCCGGCATAGCCGGCCCCTTCGCCGCATGGGAAAAGGCCGCTTACCCGCTCGTGCTGCAGCGTCTCCGCATTGCGTGGGATGCGTATCGGCGCCGAAGTACGCGTCTCCACTCCTATCAGTACGGCCTCGTTTGTCAGAAAAGCCTTGCTCCTTTTTCCGAATTCCGCCAGCCCTTCCTGCAAACGGCGCCGCACGAATTCCGGCATCCAACGGTGCAATTCGGAAGAGACCGTACCCGGACTGTATGAAGTGCGGGGCAATTCCCTGCTGGCACGCGACCGTATGAAGTCAATCATCCGTTGCGCGGGAGCAGTCTGCCGCTGCCCTCCCTCATTCCAACACAGGTATTCAAACCGTTCCTGCAAGGCCATCATGCACAACGCCCCGTCCGTTTCCGCAGGAGTATTGTTCTTCAAGACCGGCAAGTCGGCCAAAACCGCTCCGGCATCCTCAGCCCGTAGCTCTACTACCATACCGGAATTGGCCCAACGACCGGAGCGGGCAGAAGAAGACATGCCATTGACCACTACTTGCTCCGGTCCTGTAGCCGCCGGCACCACTACCCCGCCCGGACACATGCAAAAGCTATAAACGCCACGCCCGTGACTTTGCGTGACAAAACGGTATTCGGCAGGCGGAAGCCACGGCCCACGCCCTTGCGGATTATGATATTGCATGCAATCTATCAGGTGCTGCGGATGCTCCAGACGCACCCCCACAGCAATGCCCTTCGGCTCTAAGTCGAAAGCGGCCGCCGGATGATAGAACAAGTGCCGATATACGTCGCGTGCCGAATGCCCGGTTGCCAAGATGACCGGCCCCTGCAGCTCTTCGTCATTAGACGTGCGCAAACCGGCTACGCGCCACGACTGACCGGTGCGGCAGAGCAACAGCTCTTCCATGCGGCACTCAAAACGTACCTCACCTCCGCAACGGATAATCGTCTGCCGCATCCGCTCGATAATTCCCGGCAGTTTATCGGTTCCCAAATGGGGATGTGCATCGCGCAGTATGGCAGTGTCCGCCCCGTGCTGGCAGAAAACGTGAAGAATATGCTCCGAATCGCCCCGTTTCTTACTGCGGGTGAACAATTTCCCATCGGAATAAGCTCCCGCTCCTCCCTCGCCAAACCCGTAATTGGAGTCGGTATCGACCAAATGCTCCCGGGAAATGCGGGCAATGTCCAGACGGCGGCGATGTACGTCCTTGCCACGCTCAATGACAAGAGGGCGGATGCCATGTTCTATCAGGCGCAAGGCCGCAAACAGTCCCGCCGGCCCTGCCCCGACAATCAGGGCAACGGGCGCTTCCGAAGGAAGCACACGGTAAGTCGTCAGCGGAAACAAATCATCCGTCGGCTCCTCATTCAGATAAACACGCAACTGCAAATTAATTTTCACCTCACGCCGCCGCGCATCGATGCTTCGGCGCAAAACACGAACGGCCGTAACCTCTTCCGGGGTCAAGCCAAACTCCCGTTGCAAACACAGGCGTAATTCCCGCTCGTCCGCTGCCTGATGAGGCAAAACGGTCATACGGTATTCTCGAATCATAAAAGTTTATGCTAATAAATACATGGACAAAGATAGAACTTTTCTAACTGTTAATCTATAAAAATAGTCAATATGTCGGTTCTTTGGGGCTATGAACCTCAGATTTGCCGAATTCATCATATCTTTGCACCACTATGTGAGCTGAAATAAACACGAAAATGCAAATAAAAAAACTAACCTACGACGACCTGATAAGGAAGGATGCGGAAAATGAGAACCATGGCAGTGGAATCATTTACGTAAGAGATTTGGATTCTTCCCAACTGCGGAGCTACGATATTCCGCTGCGCCTGGAGTTCTTTACATTAGTTTTTTGCAGAAAAGGGCAAACGTCTTTTTCAGTCAACACTCGGCAATACATAATCAAGGAAAATGACTTGTTCATAAATACGCCCCAGAACATACTGAGCCAAGGCGAATTTTCTCCCGAGACGCGCTGCGATATATTGCTTATCTCGCTCGACTTTCTGCGTAAAACCAACTTCATGTCCCTATCAGTAAACATGCCTGCCTACATGTTGCTGAGAGAAAAACCGGTGCTATCGCTAAGCGAACAGGAAAGAAAATCATTGAGCGTCATCGAAAACATCAACACCGCAATTCAAGACAACGAACCGAATGCAGACAGAATGCGCGGAATGCTGGTAGGCATATTCCTGCTCAAACTGGAAAACATCATCAAAACCCGTTGCGATGAGGCCCCCGTCCATGCATTCCAACCCCACAGCCGTCAAGACGAACTGCTCGGAAAATTCCTCGAACTGCTGGCAATGCACCACAAAGAGCAGCGCAGCATCAGCTTTTACGCCAACGAACTGTACGTCACCCCCAAATACTTTTCCACTGTCATCAAGAAGATTTCCGGCCAAAGTCCCGTAGATTGGATTAACGACTGCGTAATACGCGAAGCAAAAGCCATGCTGCGGTTCTCGAGTATGAGCGTGCAGGAAATTGCCTACAACCTCAATTTCTCCTCACAGACCTTCTTCGGAAAATATTTCAAGCGGCTGACCGGAATCACACCCGGAGAATTCCGTGCCCAAAACCCGAACTGAAAAACCACCCGACATACGGACCTGTCCAAAAGAACTATCGACATATTTCACATACAATACAACCCCTTTTATTATGGAAAAGAACACTGAACAGATCAATCCGGAGGAGCGTTCCTGCTTAGCCGAAAGCCTGTTCCGGCAAGGATACAACTGCGCCCAGTCCGTAGCCGCGGCCTATGCCGACGTGTATGACATCGACAAGGACCTGATGCTCCGGTTTGCCGCCTCGTTCGGAGGCGGAATCGGCCGCATGCGCGAAGTCTGCGGAGCAGCATGCGGCATGTTTATCATAGCCGGCCTGGAGAACGGGACGACAGACCCCACCGATCGCGCCGCCAAGGGCCGTAACTATCAAACCGTTCAGACCTTGGCCAAAGAATTCATAGAGTGCAACGGTGCCCTGCGCTGCGCCGATCTACTGGGCATCCGCACCGGAAAAATCCAGTCGCCCATCCCCCAAAAACGCGATGCCGAGTACTACGCCAAACGCCCTTGTCCTAAAATAATCAAAGAAGCAGCCCGAATTCTCGGTGACTATTTGTTAAAAACAAGAGAACAAGAAGGCGAACAGATTTAAATCTTCATAATATAGAAGAAAAAACCGGTGTCATTCCATGCTTTATAACATAAAATATAGGTACATTTGCAGAGTAAATAAAACATATCATTAGCGGTATAACTCAATTTTCCACTAATTATAAAACAAAGCAAGAAAATGTTAGAAGAAAAAGCAGGTACCATCGCCGGTGAAATCTGGCGTGCATTGAACGGAAATGCAGGCATGACTCAAAAACAGTTGAAAAAGGCCATCAAATGCGTGGACAAGGATTTGTTCCTCGGATTAGGTTGGCTTTTGCGTGAGGGCAAAATCCTAACTTCAGAAGTTGAAGGTGAATTATACGTGTCTTTAAAGTAAAAAAGCATTTCTGCGCAGACTTAACAAAGAAGGGTACGCCTATTCAAAAAAGGTGTACCCTTCTTTTTTGTATCTCAAGGAAAAAAATCTATGTTTGCTTTGCGGGCCTGCGCCATTTGCTTCTTCCGTTCTATCCGATAGAGTTTGTTGTCTTTAATAAAATTAGCTCCCGACTGTTTGAAAGTAAAGGGAATCTTGCGGTCCACACAGTCATTGCGTATTTGCATCACCTAATCAAAATTGCAAGGACGTGCATTCTCACCAGATTATAGCACTATATGGTTTCCAATTTTTCCCGCTGCTTTTGGGTTAAGGATGCTACTATAATGTCGCAGATTAGTACATCCGCTGCAATAAAAATGTCACATCTGCGGACTTTAAACCTTCCCGCCATAAATTATATGAAGCACGTCATGCCGCTGCGTTTACGAGACAAACACGACCCAAAGTAAGCAGCTCTAAAACAACCCCCTATCACCGAATATTTTCACATCCTATTATATTAAAGAACTAAAACGCATCTTCCGTTTGTTTCATGAAAACCTTTCTGCAAATTCCCTTGCAGGTTTCCCCGATTTCCCTTGCTACTTTTTCCGATTTCCCTTGCAGGTTTTCAGAAAATGTGCTTACGCTTTCTTCGCTTTTCTGCACAATCTTCGCACTTTTTTATGTACCTTTGCTTCAAGAAGAACGTGCATCGCACGCAATTCCCTAATCTGAAAAACATTTTCTCACATGAATACCACAGACGATTCCCTGAAACAAATAGCCCAACGCGTACACGGATTGCGCGAAGTGCTCGAAATCAGCGCACAGGAAATAGCCGACGCGTGCCACATACCCCTGGAGCAGTATGAAAAGATGGAAAAAGGAGAAATCGACTTCACCGTAAGCATTCTCCAGACCATTGCCCACCGATACGGCATCGAGCTCGATGTCCTCATGTTCGGACAAGAGCCGCGCATGAGTTCCTACTTCCTGACCCGTGCCGGAACGGGCGTTTCGGTAGAGCGCCGCGCGGCCTACAAATACCAGTCACTCGCATCCGGATTCCGCGGACGACGGGCAGATGCATTCATCGTTACCGTAGAACCGAAGGCCGACGACGAGCCTCTGCAACTCAACTCCCACGAAGGACAAGAATTCAACTTAGTGGTAGAAGGTCGTATGCTGCTCGTCATCAACGGAAAAGAACTGACTCTCAACACCGGCGACAGCCTGTACTTCAATTCCATCCTCCCCCACGGCATGAAAGCCCTCGACGGGAAAACGGTAAAATTCCTCGCAATGATTTTTTGACACATGATAGAACGTTTCTTACCCAAAAACCGGTTCTCATCGATGCAGGACTTCTGCGAGAACCTCGATATAAGAGTACCCGAAAACTTCAACTTCGGCTATGATGTAGTCGATGCATGGGCTGCAGAAGACCCGCAGAAAAGAGCCCTCATCTGGACCAATGACCACGGCATGCACCGTGAGTTCAACTTCGCAGAAATGAAAGAAGCCAGCGACCGCACCGCTTCCTATTTCCAAAGCCTGGGCATCGGACGCGGCGACAAGGTGATGCTCATCCTCAAGCGCCGCTACGAATTCTGGTTCTCCATCATAGCCCTGCACAAACTGGGTGCTATTGTCATCCCGGCCACCCACCTGCTGACCAAAAAAGATGTCGTATACCGCTGCAATGCAGCGAGCATCAAAGCAATCGTGGCAGCAGGCGAAAACGTAATTCTGGAGCACATCTTCACCGCACTGCCCGAGTCGCCCACCGTAGAGCACGTAATAAGCATCGGACCCGAAATACCCGACTGGACCAAAGACTTCCAGGAAGGCATCAAAAACGCAGCCCCCTTCCAGCGCCCCGCCCAGGTAAATACGAACGACGACATATCGCTCATGTATTTCACCAGCGGCACTACCGGCGAACCCAAGATGGTTGCACACGACTTCACCTATCCTTTGGGACATATCGTTACCGGCGCTTTCTGGCACAACCTCACTCCTGAAAGCATTCACCTCACCATTGCCGATACGGGATGGGGAAAAGCCGTCTGGGGCAAGCTCTACGGACAGTGGATCGCAGGCGCCACCGTCTTTGTCTACGACCACGAAAAGTTCACACCCGCAGATATTCTCAACAAAATACACGAATACCACATAACTTCCCTCTGCGCGCCTCCCACCATCTTCCGCTTCCTCATCCGCGAAGACCTGACCAAGTACGACCTTTCCTCCCTCCAATACTGCACAATCGCAGGCGAAGCCCTGAATCCGGCAGTATATGAGACGTTTTATCGCCTCACCGGTATCAAGTTGATGGAAGGTTTCGGGCAAACGGAGACGGCTTTGACCATCGCGACTTTCCCCTGGATGAAACCGAAGCCCGGAAGTATGGGCGTACCCAACCCGCAATACGACATAGACCTGCTCACTCCCGACGGGCGCTCTGCCGAAGACGGCGAACAGGGGCAAATCGTTGTGCGCACCGACCGCCGCAAACCGCTCGGACTGTTCAAGGAATACTACCGTGACCCTGAACTTACCCGCCAAGCCTGGCATGACGATGTATATTACATCGGCGATGTCGCCTGGCGCGATGAAGACGGTTACTACTGGTTCGTAGGCCGCGACGACGACGTCATCAAGAGTTCGGGCTATCGCATAGGGCCGTTTGAAGTAGAGAGTGCACTTATGACGCACCCCGCCGTCGTGGAATGCGCCATCACAGGCGTTCCTGACGAAATCCGCGGGCAGGTGGTAAAAGCGACTATTGTACTTTCAAAAGAATATAAAGACAAAGCAGGAGAAGCCCTCATCAAAGAAATACAAAACCACGTAAAACAAGTGACAGCGCCCTACAAATATCCGCGCGTCATTGAGTTCGTCGATGAACTTCCCAAGACGATCAGCGGCAAAATACGCCGCGTAGAAATCCGCAATCGGGAGAAGTAGACGTCGGCTTCCTGCCTTAAAACAAGAACGAGGGAAAGCGGTCGCAACCGTTTTCCCTCGTTCTTTATGTTCAGCACCGACCGGCAACTATCTCGAAGACACCGTCTTCCGTGAGATACTTCTGTGCCAGCTGGCGTAACTCCTCTGCGGTAACGCTTTTCACGGCAAGCATTGACTGCTCCGGATAATCGGAAGGCAATTCAGCCCACTCGATGTTTATCCACGCATCGGCCAGCGAAAAAGCTCCTTCGTAGCTCCGCGCCATCTCACCCAGCAGGTAATTGCGCACCATGTTCAGCTCTTCTTCGCCAATCAGCTCCGTGCGCAACCGATTCATCTCGCGATAAACTTCAGCAATCAGCGGCTCTACGTTTGCCGTGGCAGTCTCACAAGCTACAAGTCCCAGCCCCGTATCCGGAAAGTCGAAGATACGCGCCGAAATGCCATAGGTATATCCCTTGTCTTCCCGTATGTTCGACATCAGACGGCTGCCGAAGTAACCACCAAATACAGTCATTAAGACACGCAACTTCAGGAAATCCGGATCTTTCCACCGCACCGTATGCCAGGCCAGCAGGACACTGCTTTGCAAAGCATCGGCCTTCTCGCAGAATGTACGCCGCTCTTTCGTAGGAACAAGCGGATAGTCTTTCGGCTCCTCATAAGGCCGTACCTTGCCCCATGCTTCACTTCCAAACAGCTGCTCCACCCGTTTCTCCACATCGGGCTCTACATATCCCGAAAGATATACGGAACAATTCCCGGAGTGATAGTACTGCGTATAAAAGTCACGCAGGATTTCAGGAGTTATGCGGTCATAATCCCATTCCTCCTCCGTCATTCCCATCGGATGGTCCGCCCCGAAGGCCGCCAGACGCAAGGCTTTTCGCCCCAGAAAGGAAACTTTTTTCTGATTGATGAGGTACTGCTGACGGTTGGCCTGCAATACGGTATCTACCCGCTCCTGCGGAAACGCCGGTTCCTTCAGTATGGACTCCACGACAGCGGCCGTCTGATCAAAATATTTATAGAGACAATAGAGCGTAAGCTGGGAATGTGTCACTCCCGTGTACAGCTCCAGACGGGCGCCGTAGAAGTCCAATCGTTCCGCCACTTCCCGCCCTGAGAGCGAAGCGCTGCCCTCACGCAACATACGGTTAGTAAAAATAGCCTGCAAAGGCTTCGACTGTTGCCAACGCCCGGCATTGATAATGACATCCAGACGTATGACTTCCTGGTCGCCCTGGGCTATCACCGAGAGCGGAACGCCATTGGACATTATCCGGCGACTGGGCTGCGTCACGGGAAAAGGCTCCATGTCGTGCACCATGGGCTGCTGTGTACGATCTATCTCCATGGGTGCTCCGTCAAGAATTGCTCGGCCCGTACCAAATCTTCCGGCGTGTCGATACCGATTGTCTCCACGTCTGTCACTGCCGTCTTGATGCGCAGGCCGTTTTCCAACCAGCGAAGCTGCTCCAGCGACTCAGCCAATTCCAAAGGCGACTGCTCCAGTTCGGTAATCCGGCGCAACGCCTCCGCACGGTAAGCATAGATTCCGATATGTTTATAGTAAACCTGCCGGCCGGAAGAAAGCCACTCTCCGCACTCCATACCGCGCATATAAGGAATAACCGAACGGCTGAAATAAAGCGCATAGCCGTCGCAGTTGACTACGACCTTCGGACTGTTCGGATTAGACAGCGCCTCCCAGCCGTCCTCGGGACGGAAAGGCTTCACCAAAGTAGCGATTTCCGTAGCAGGGTCCTCAAAACAGGCAGCCAAAGCACGTACCTGGTCGGGAGCGATGAAAGGCTCATCGCCCTGTACATTGATTACTACGTCAAAATCCACCTCGCCCTGCGCCGCAGCCGCAGCCGAAATCTTCTCAAAAGCCTCCCGGCAACGGTCCGTGCCGCTCCTGTGTGCTGCGGAAGTCATGACAGCCCGTCCGCCAAACGCCTCCACGGCCTGGAGAATAGGCTCGCTATCCGTAGCAACCCAAACGGAATCCAGCACTTCAGAAACCCGTTCGTAAACGTGCTGCACCACCGGCTTGCCACCCAGCAGAGCCAACGGTTTTCCGGGGAAACGCGACGAAGCATAACGGGCAGGTATAATACCCAAATATCTCATTGTTTCTTCTGTTTTTGGTTCCAAAAGTAAGTATTTTATTTGGAAGACTTCGCTTTTTTCGCTTCTTTTGTCCCAAAACAGCTATACATCATGAGCCAACACACTTGCTACCTAACCCTCGGAAGCAACGTAAGCGCAGCCTACGTACGCCTGGCGCGCGAACGGCTGACCCGCCTGTTTCCAGGCATACGCTTCGGAAACGAGCAGCAAACCCTGCCGGTCGGATTGCGAAACCCCGCCCTATTTACCAACCAGACGGCCCGATTCGAAACCATACTTGCCCCCGACGAAATCCATCCCCTGCTGAAACACATCGAGCACGCAGCCGGACGGACTCCGGAGGAGAAAGCACGCGAAATAATCCGCCTCGACATCGACCTGGTACGCTACGACCAGAAAATCATAAGACCCGATAATTGGAAACAATTCTTCGAGCCATGACGCTCAAAAGTGGCGGCACAATCTGACAAAAGTGCCGCCACTTTTTCTTTCCACTGCCTGCACTTTTCCTGCAAAGCGCCGCTCCTTTTCCTGCAAGGCCGCTTCCCGATTCCCTTAATGCCTTTCCCCTACATCCTCACATCCACAGCACTTTCCCCCGACAGCCGCCAGGAGAAACGCCCCGACCTTACCCGCCTGCACAGCATGGAAACAAGCACCGGAGACAAAGAAAATAGCGTATTCTTCCGACTTTCCCTCGCATATTACCGCGAATATCCTTATCTTTGGGGATGAAAACAGAAAACTCTCTACGGAAATGAATAGCTTTATTACCATTGCAGGGCATACGCGCGAACAATTACTCTACCTGCTGGAAATGGCCCGCCGCTTCGAAGAGCACCCCAATCAGGATTTACTAAAAGGAAAAGTGGTGGCCACCTTGTTTTTCGAGCCTTCTACCCGCACACGGCTGAGCTTCGAAACCGCCGTCAATCGCCTGGGCGGAAAAGTAATCGGCTTCTCCGATGCTTCCAACACCAGCACCTCCAAAGGAGAAAGCCTGAAAGACACAATCATGATGGTGAGCAACTACGCAGACCTCATAGTCATGCGTCACTATCTGGAAGGAGCAGCCCGCTACGCAAGCGAAATAGCTCCCGTACCCATCATCAATGCCGGCGACGGAGCGAACCAGCACCCTTCGCAAACCATGCTCGACCTCTATTCCATTCTGAAGACACAAGGGAAACTCGACGACCTGAATATCCACCTCGTCGGTGACCTGAAATACGGGCGGACCGTGCACTCCCTCCTGCAAGCCATGCGCCACTTCAACCCCACCTTCCACTTCATCGCCCCGAAGGAACTGTCCATGCCCGAGGAGTACAAAGTCTATTGCAAGGAACACAACATCCGCTATATCGAACACTGTGACTTCAACGAAGATACCATTGCTGAAGCCGACATCATCTACATGACCCGCGTGCAACGCGAACGCTTCACCGACCTGATGGAATACGAGCGCGTAAAAGATGTCTATATCCTGCACAACAGCATGCTCAGCAAGAGCAAACCCAACCTGCGCATCCTGCACCCCCTGCCCCGGGTGAACGAAATCTCGTACGACGTAGACAACAACGAAAAGGCTTATTACTTCCAGCAGGCACGCAATGGTCTCTTTGCCCGCGAAGCTATCATTTGCAATGCGCTCGGCATAGGGCTTGAACAAATTAAATGAACCGTCAAAAAGAAAAAAGGACTCCCCTCATGAAAAAAGAATTGCAAGTCACAGCCCTCGAGCAAGGCACCGTCATCGACCATATTCCCACCGAAAAAGTTTTTCAGGTAGTCTCTCTGCTCAACCTGCAGTCGCTGAACTGCAAAATAGCCATCGGCAACAACCTGGAAAGCCACAAGATGGGCAAAAAAGGCATCATCAAAATCTCAGACAAGTTCTTTACCGACGAAGAAATCAACCGCATTTCCGTCGTAGCCCCCAACGTAGTGCTCAACATCATACGGGACTATGAAGTCGTAGAGAAGAAGCACGTAACTCTTCCCGATACGCTACACGACATCGTATGCTGTGCCAATCCCAAATGCATCACCAACAACGAGCCGATGGCCAGCGTCTTTCACGTAACCGACAAGGAAAAGGGAACCGTACGCTGCCACTATTGCGAGAAAGAGCAGAAGCTCGCACAAATGAAACTCAAGTAAATTCCGGCTTCCCGCACAAGGGCATCCGCCCGGAAGTCACTTGCATACATAAACAGCGAGCCGTGCAGTTTCCTTTAACTGCACGGCTCGCTGTTTGGTATCGGCATCGGACCCATGAACAAATCACGAGTTCATGCTCAACAAAAACTCATCATTATCTTTCGTTTGCTCCAGACGCTCCTTGACAAAGGTCATGGCTTCCAGAGAATTCATATCCGCAATGAACTTACGCAATATCCACATTCGGTCCAAAGTCGTCTTGTCCTGAAGCAAATCGTCGCGGCGAGTGCTGGAAGCCACGATATTTACAGCCGGGAAGATACGCTTGTTGCTCAAAGCGCGGTCGAGCTGCAACTCCATATTGCCCGTTCCCTTGAATTCTTCGAATATCACTTCATCCATTTTAGAGCCCGTATCAATCAAAGCCGTGGCCAAAATGGTGAGAGAACCCCCGTTTTCAATATTTCGTGCAGCGCCGAAGAAACGTTTAGGCTTATGAAGCGCGTTTGCATCCACACCTCCTGAGAGAATCTTACCGCTCGCCGGAGACACCGTGTTGTAGGCACGGGCCAGACGGGTGATGGAATCCAACAAAATAACTACGTCGTGCCCACATTCTACCATGCGTTTTGCCTTTTCGAGCACAATTCCCGAGATTTTCACATGGCGTTCTGCCGGCTCGTCGAACGTCGAAGCAATCACTTCGGCATTGACGCTGCGCGCCATATCCGTCACTTCTTCCGGACGCTCATCAATCAACAGAATAATCATGTAGACCTCCGGATGGTTTTGGGCAATAGAATTGGCAATATCCTTCAGCAAAAGCGTTTTACCCGTCTTCGGTTGCGCCACAATCAGGCCGCGTTGTCCCTTACCGATGGGAGCAAACAAGTCTACCACGCGGGACGAAATGCTGTCTTGCCCTCCGCCCCGACACAAAGTGAACTTCTCATCGGGGAAAATAGGCGTCAAATGATCAAAAGGCACACGGTCGCGTACCAGCTCGGGCGGAAGGCCATTGATACGAATAGGCTTCATCATCGGGAAGAACTTCTCCCCTTCGCGCGGAAGGCGCATTGTACATTCCACCGTATCGCCAGTCTTCAGGCCATACGTCTTAATCTGATTTTGCGAAACATATATATCATCCGGCGAAGTCAGGTAGTTGTAATCCGCACTTCTGAGGAATCCGTATCCGTCTTGCACTATCTCCAAAACGCCAATGCCCGTCAGAGCGTCTCCAAAGTCATAGAGCTGATTTTCCGGCGACGCCATAAAAGAGCGCGGTTCCGACTTCTGATTGTAGTATGGGTCCCCGCCATTGCCCGGAGCACGATTCGGGTAATTCTGATCCGCGGCAGGACGATTCCGCTCATAAGCCTTCCCTTCTTCGGGAAACGGCTGCCCGGGATACATTCCTTCTTCGGGGAATTGGGGCTGTTGAACCCGCGTATTTTGGAATTTCAGACGTAACTCTTCCGGAATTTCTGCCGGGCCATCAGAAGGAAGTTGCTCCACCGGAATAAAATCATCATCCGACAAAGCCAACATCGAAATCGGGTCTTCTTCATCGGCCTCTGCCTTCCGACCAGCCTTAGGCGTGGCAACAGCCTCTCCCGACTGCTCCGGCTCTTCAATCCGCGGCATCTCGGCCGACTGTTCGCCTGCTTCCGTGTTCTTTTCCGTTACCTTATTGTCCGGATCGGCTGCAGCCTGCGATGTTTCCTGCGCAGAACCTTTACGGGGACGACCCCGTTTCTTCTTATTTTCCTGCGCGGATGCTGCATTCGCATCCTCCTCCTTTTCGTGCTCTTCGTTGATTGGCTCAGTGTTAGGAGCAACCTGTTTTTTCGGTTTTCTCTCCTGAGCGGGCTTCCCGGCTGCAGGGGCATTACTATTCTTGTCGCCGCCTTTCTGTCCATCGGAAGCACCCTCTTTTGCAGAAGATGCAGGCTTTTGCGAAGAAACTGCCGCATCGCGCGACGCAGAAGTGCGGCGCCGTTTGCGTCCCTCGCGTTCCCCGGCTTCTGCAATACGTGCAGCGCCAGCTATTGCCTGCTCGTCGAGTATTCTATATATTAGTTCATTGCGAGGAATAGAAGCAGCATCGGCAATGCCCAGTTCACCCGCCATTTCTTGAAGTTCGGAATCAGTCTTTCCGTTCAACTGGATAATATTGTACATATAATATAAGGAAATTGTATAATTCGTGTCAGCACACTGTTCCCTCCTGTAAGGGAAACAATCGAAAAATAATAAAGTGGGGATTATTTTATCGTGGAGAAAAGGAAGATTCTCCCGCTTAAAAAGCGACGCAAAGGTAAGTATTGTTCCGTTATTCTAAAAATGTTTTGCATTTTTTATTTGCATAAAACGACTATCCATGAAGAGAAAGGTCTATTTTTGCAAAAAGAAATTATACAGCACATGAACCTCAAAAAAATATTTCCCTACGTTCTTTCCCTCCTTGCGTGCGGGGGAATTCAAGCGCAAAGCGAGCAAACATATATATATAAGGTAGAGAAAGCCGGACAACTCCAAGCCGAGATGACTCAGGAGGAGGCACATTCCATCCGAAACATGACACTCTCGGGAAACCTCAACGCACGCGATTTCCAACTGATGCGCGACAGCATGACCCAACTCGAAGTGCTCAACCTGAAAGACGTAAGCATAAAGGGCATGACCGGCAAGGGAGGCACATCGACCAGCAACTTCAATCTCTACACCCCACGTACAATCCCGGAATATGCCTTCTGCAAGGAGATAGAAACCGTCTCACAAGACGGGAAAACCCAAGAGCCCATACTGAAAGGCATGCCCAATCTGCGCGAAGTATGGCTGCCCGACAATCTGCTCACCATAGACAAATACGCGTTCTACAACTGCCGCAACCTGCGCCTGCTGGTATGCTCGCAGAAAAAAGCCCCCAACCTTTTCCCCAACGCGTTGAACGACAGCATCACCGTAGTCTTTGTGCCCGTAGGATGCCGCGATACCTATAAAAACAAAAACCGCTGGGAAAACTTCAACATCCTGGAGGGCGAGCCAATCCGCCTGTCGGTGGAAGTAACAACTCCCGGCACGCTGAGCGACGAAATCCTGCGCACCGGCAATCAGCCAAGCGACGTGAACTATCTGACCGTGAGCGGCACACTGGACGAAAGCGACCTCAAACTCATACGCGACCTCATGCCGAAACTCGTGAGAATCGACCTGGAAAATACAAACGTAACCCGCATTCCCGACTACACCTTCTCGCAAAAGAAGTTCCTGACCGAAGCCATTCTCCCCGCCGGCCTGCAATCCATAGGCGAACGCGCCTTCAGCGGATGCATCCGTTTGGGGCAAATCCTGACTCTCCCCGCCGGCCTGCAATCCATTGGCGAAGGAGCTTTCCTCGATTGCGAACGCCTTCAGCAGGTAATCGTTACGGGAAAAGAACTTTCCATCATCGGGAAAGACCTGTTCCGCGACGACCAAAACAAACTAATCTACCGTCCCGAATAGAAAAACGGCTTCCGGTACATCCCGGCCGCACCAACCCCATAATCCAAGCGATGCGCCACCTTTCGGAAAAAGTGGCGCATCGCTTTTCTTTTTCCCTTGCATCTTTTTCCAAAAAGCCTTGCACCTTTTTTCCTACTCCCCCCAGCCTTTCCCAGACAGCAGAAGAGCTGCAAAAAACAAATCGCAGGCAAATCATACAGCCACAACGCCGGTTTGGCAAAGAATTTGCTACACCTTTTGCAAAAAAAGTACGAACATCATGAAAGAAAAGAAAGAAAACCAAAACGAAGAAACTGCAAAAAACAGTACTTCGCAAGAGGAACAGCTTGAAAACAGCATAGATAGCACTTCCAAAGAAGAAGCAGAAGCGGCCGAAGACAAGGCTGCTGAAACAACTGACGAAGCGGCAGAAGAAGACTCCATACAGAAAGATCTGGAGCAGGCACATGCCGCTTTGGCAGACATGAATGACAAATATTTACGTCTGTCTGCCGAATTCGACAATTTCCGCAAACGTACGCTTAAAGAGAAAGCCGAACTCATACTGAACGGAGGCGAAAAGACCATCGTCAGCCTCCTGCCCGTGTTGGACGACTTAGAGCGCGCTCTGGACAACATGGAGAAAGCAACGGATGTGAACGCAATAAAAGAAGGCGTAAACCTCATCTATCAGAAATTCCTGAAAGCACTGGCTCAAAACGGCGTAAAGCCCATCGACACTACCGGCCAGGCGCTCGACACGGACTATCATGAGGCCATCGCACTTGTTCCTGCCCCCGCTGAAGAAGCGAAGGGGAAAATTATCGATTGTGTACAGAAAGGATACACTCTGAACGAGAAGGTTATACGGCACGCCAAAGTGGTTGTCGGACAATAAGAGGCCTTTTTTGAAGATTCTCCACACTCATAATACAAAAGAGACATGGCAGAAAAAAGAGATTACTACGAAGTCCTCGGCGTAAGCCGCACAGCAAGCGACGCCGAGATCAAAAAGGCCTATCGGACGATGGCCATGAAATACCATCCCGACCGTAACCCCGGCAATAAGGAAGCTGAAGAGAAATTCAAAGAAGCGGCAGAAGCCTACGACGTACTGCGCGATCCGGAAAAGCGTAAGCGCTACGACCAGTTCGGCCATGCAGGCATGGGCGGCGCAGGAGGCGCTGAAGGCTTTGGCGGTTTCGGCGGCGGTGGCGGAATGTCGATGGATGATATATTCTCGATGTTCGGCGATATTTTCGGAGGTCACTCCGGCTTCGGCGGTTTCGGCGGCGGAAGCCGTGGCGGCAGCCAGCAGCAGCGCGTACACAGAGGCTCTGACCTGCGGGTTAAAGTCAAGTTGACCCTGAAGGAAATCGCTACCGGAACGGAGAAAAAATTCAAGGTAAAGAAATACGTTCCCTGCGAGCACTGCCACGGAACAGGTGCTGAAGGCGGCAACGGCGGCATAGAAACGTGTCCTACCTGCCACGGCAGTGGTACCGTCATCCGCACGCAACAGAGCATGTTCGGCACGATGCAGGTACAAAGCCCCTGCCCCACGTGTGGCGGCGAGGGCAAAGTCATCCACAACAAGTGCCACTTCTGCGGAGGAGAAGGCATTGTGTACGGAGAAGAGACGGTCAGCGTAAAGATTCCGGCCGGCGTAATGGAGGGAATGCAACTCTCCATGGACGGAAAGGGCAATGCCGGCAAGCACAACGGCCTGCCCGGACGGCTACTCATCCTCATCGAAGAAGAGAAGCATCCGGAACTCGTGCGCGACGGCAACGACCTTGTCTACAATCTTCTGCTCCCCTTCCCGACCGCAGCACTGGGCGGCTCGGTAGAAATACCTACGATCGACGGAAAAGCCATCGTAAAAATAGAGCCGGGTACCCAGCCGGGCAAGATTTTGCGCCTGCGCGGAAAAGGATTGCCTGAAGTGAACGGATACGGAGTGGGCGACTTGCTGATCAACGTGAGCATCTACGTCCCGGAAGCATTGACGCGGGACGAGAAAAACACGCTCGAAAAGCTGAAAGACGCCGAGCACTTCAAGCCCACCCTGAGCGTCAAAGAAAAGATATTCCGCAAGTTCCGGAACTTCTTCGAATAGTTTTTCCCAACGATATACCGATGTGTTCTCCCGTTTTCTCGCCTTCATGACGAGGAAACGGGAGAACTTTTTGTTTTTCAGCCCGATTCCTCCTACATTTGTCCCTATACACTAAAACAATAACCCCTAAAACTATTTTCATGAAAACCTTACTTACCACCTGCCTGCTTGCCTCCCTTCTGGCAGCAGCCCCGCAGCTTCAGGCGCAAGAGCCTGCCCCGCAAAACACCTCCCACGAGGGACGCCCCCACAAAGCACGGGAAACCAAAAATCCCTCGGTACATGACCCCGTACTCATCCGCGAAGGTTCGCGCTACTACCTCTTCTCCACGGGCATGGGCATCAGCGTATTTTCGTCCGAAGACCTCGTAACCTGGCGACACGAGCCACCCGTTTTCCCAAAAGCACCGGAGTGGGCCGTAAAAATCATACCCGGCTTCCGGGGACATATCTGGGCACCGGACATCACTTTCTACGACGGACGCTACCACATCTTCTACTCCTGCTCCGCATTCGGCAAGAACACTTCGGCCATAGGCCATGCTTCAACGGCCAGTTTAGACCCGCAAAATCCCCAATACGGCTGGACTGACCACGGAATGGTCGTGCAGTCCGTGCCCAACCGCGACAACTGGAACGCCATAGACCCGAACATTATCGTAGACGAAAAGGGGAATCCGTGGATGGACTTCGGCTCTTTCTGGGGCGGCATCAAGTTGGTCAAGCTGAACCGGGAGGACTTCTCCATTGCCGAGCCGCAAGAGTGGCGCACAATTGCCCGCCGTTATCAGTCGACCCAACCCGATGGACGCCAATCGCGCGAGGACGCTATCGAAGCGCCCTTCATCATCAAGAAAAACGACTATTACTATCTTTTCGTTTCCTTCGACTATTGCTGCAGAGGCAACGACAGTAACTACAAAATAGCCGTAGGCCGCTCGGAAAAGCTGACCGGCCCTTACCTCGACCAGGCAGGGAAACCCATGGACCAAGGAGGCGGTACCATCCTACTGCAAGGCAATGACGAATGGAGCGGCGTTGGCCACTGCGGCATTCTGCAGGACACGGACGCAGACTACCTCGTCGCCCACGCCTATGTACGCGCCGAAAACGGAGCTTCGCGCCTCGTAATGCGTAAAATCACCTGGGAGAACGGTTGGCCGGTACTGAAATAACGGCACGCAAACGCAGGCACTGCAATGAAAAAGTGCCTGCACTTTTCCGCTATTCACCCGCCACTTTTTCCGAATACCGACAACACTTTTCACAATCGGACAACAATGAAAAAAAGCATTCAGCAAACCCTTATGGCATTCTTCGCCGCCACACTACTGGCAAACAACGGCGAAATCTCGGCACAATGGCAACCCGCCAATCCGCGTCTTATGACTCCCTGGGGCGAAAATCTCGACCCCGAACACGTTTTGCCCGAATATCCCCGCCCCATCATGGAGCGGAAAGAATGGATAAACCTCAACGGATTATGGAAATATGCCATCCTCCCGGCAGGAAAGCAACAGCAAGCCCCGTTCACTTACAGCGGCCATATCCTCGTACCCTTTGCGGCAGAATCCGCATTGTCGGGCGTAGGCCGCACGGTAGGAGCACAAAACGAACTGTGGTACTCACG
This sequence comes from Bacteroidaceae bacterium, assembly GCA_050946375.1. Lineage (GTDB taxonomy): Bacteria > Bacteroidota > Bacteroidia > Bacteroidales > Bacteroidaceae > UBA1794. The sequence continues at coordinate 42,019 of JBMNUT010000004.1, forward strand.
CACTTTTTCCCTGCCCAAGCAATGGAAAGGACAGCAAGTACTGCTTCACTTCGGAGCAGTGGACTGGAAAACGGAAGTTTGGGTAAACGGACAGGAAGTCGGGAGCCACACCGGTGGCTATACGCCTTTCTCTTTCGACATAACCCGCACGCTGAATTGGGAAAAGAAGGACAACGAAATAACCGTAAAAGTATGGGACCCGACCGACCAAGGCCCGCAACCCCGCGGAAAACAGGTAAACAATCCGGGCGGAATATGGTACACTCCGGTGACGGGAATCTGGCAAACCGTATGGTTGGAGCCCGTCCCTGAAAAATACATCAAAGACTTACGAATCACTCCCGACATCGATCAGCAAAAACTAATCGTAGAACCACTCCTCTCCGACGCCGTAACTTCTTCAGAGCTGGTAACTGTGGAAGTCTACGACAATGGGAAACGGATAGCCGCTCAGGAGAATCCGGCCGGGGAGGCGGTAGTCGTTACCTTTCCACAGGACCTTAAGCTCTGGAGTCCGGACAGTCCGTTTCTATACAGGCTCAAAATCAGCCTGAAGCAAGGCAGAAAAGAGATAGACCAGGTAGAGAGCTACGCCGCGATGCGCAAGTTTTCCACCGGACGCGATGCGAACGGAACGATTCGCCTGGAGCTGAACGGAAAACCCATCTTCATGTTCGGCACACTGGACCAGGGCTGGTGGCCCGACGGGCTATACACGGCTCCAAGCGACGAGGCCCTTCTCTACGATATACGCAAGACAAAGGAACTGGGGTTCAATACCATCCGCAAACATGTCAAGACAGAGCCAGCCCGCTGGTACAGCTATTGCGACCAAATCGGACTGATCGTATGGCAAGACATGCCCAACGGCGACCAGGGACCCCAATGGCAAAACTTCAATTACTTCAACGGTACGGAATGGGAACGCTCGAAGATTTCCGAAAAGATATACCGAAAAGAGTGGAAAGAGATTATGGATTACCTCTATTCTTACTCGTGCATCGGCGTATGGGTACCGTTCAACGAAGCATGGGGGCAGTTCAAAACAGAAGAAATTGCGGAATGGACCCAAAAATACGACCCGAACCGACTGGTAGACCCTGCAAGCGGTGGCAATCACTACCGCTGCGGCGACATGCTCGATACGCACCATTATCCCGACCCCATAATAGGAATGTTCGATGAGACGCGCGTCAACGTGTTGGGCGAATACGGAGGAATCGGCCTGGCACTCACCGATCATCTTTGGGAGGCCAACCGGAACTGGGGATATGTGCAGTTCAAAACGACGGAAGAGACTACCAACCGATACGTTGAGTATGCGGAAAAACTAAAAACCTTGATTCCTAAAGGACTTAGCGCAGCCATCTATACGCAAACGACCGATGTGGAAGTAGAAGTGAACGGCCTGATTACGTACGATCGGAAGGTGATAAAAGTAAACGAAGAGGCTGTCCGGAAGGTAAATCATGAGATTTGCAATTCCTTGCCACAGTAGTTCTCGGCGCACCTACGGCAAGCTCTATTAAGAAGAGAAGCCGGAACCCGCTGAAAGGTGCAGGCCAACCGCCCTGCCCCGACAAGTCCCAAAACGAAAGCGTCCGCAACCATCAGATGATTGCGGACGCTTTCTTATTATTACTCGCCTAAGGATGCTTCCCTAAACTGAAAGGTCAGAATTAAGGCTGAGCCAGTTTTCCGTTAGAACCAAGTACTTCTACAATCTTGTGGATGTAGAGCTTCTTCATGTTGTCGCGAGCCGGACCCAGATATTTACGCGGGTCGAATTCAGCCGGCTTCGTAGCCAATACTTCACGAATAGCAGCGGTCATGGCCAGACGGCTGTCGGAGTCGATGTTGATCTTGCAAACTGCGCTCTTAGCAGCCTTGCGGAGTTGCTCTTCGGGGATACCGATTGCATCCTTCAGTGCGCCACCGTATTTGTTGATCGTAGCCACTTCTTCCTGAGGAACAGAAGAAGAACCGTGCAGCACGATGGGGAATCCGGGAAGTTCTTTCATCACGCCGTCCAATACGTCGAATGCCAAAGGAGGCGGAACCAGAACACCGTCTGCATTGCGGGTGCACTGCTCGGGTTTGAACTTGTTGGCACCGTGAGAAGTACCGATAGAAATAGCCAAACTGTCGCAACCCGTCTTGGTTGTGAAGTCTACAACTTCTTCCGGCTTCGTATAAGTATGGTGTTCTGCCACAACTTCGTCTTCAACGCCAGCCAGAACGCCGAGTTCGCCTTCAACGGTTACGTCATACTGGTGAGCGTAATCAACAACCTGCTTCGTCAAAGCTACGTTTTCGTCATAAGGAAGATGAGAACCATCAATCATAACGGAAGAGAAGCCCATATCGATGCAGCTCTTGCACAGCTCGAAGCTGTCGCCATGGTCCAAGTGAAGTACAATTTCGGGATGAGCGCAGCCCAGTTCCTTTGCATATTCTACAGCACCCTGTGCCATGTAACGCAGCAAAGTTTGGTTAGCATAGTTGCGGGCACCTTTGGAAACCTGCAAAATAACCGGAGACTTTGTCTCAACGGCTGCCTGAATGATAGCCTGGAGCTGCTCCATGTTATTGAAGTTGAAGGCGGGAATAGCATATCCCCCCTTGATAGCACGCGCAAACATATCACGAGTGTTTACGAGGCCCAGTTCTTTGTAGTTTACCATGATTGAAATAATTTTGTATAGGTGTATTTTTCGAGTGCAAATATAATAATAAAACTCCAATAGTCCTTAGGCTTTTCCGAAAAAGTGCCGCATGTTTTCCGAAAAAATCACGGCACTTTTCTCCGCTTCCCTTAAGGGTTTTGCCTGAAAGCAGGTTGCGTCGCCTCAAATCGGGCTCAATTACAGGAGAAAATTAGGCGAAAACGAAGAAAATGAGCACGACTTCTTGGACAAATACAAAATAATCAGTACCTTTGCGCACCGTTTTCAGACCATAATACCGCCAGGTTATGGGCTATCCCAAGAAAGTAAAACTGAATAAAATATAGTAAACCTACAATGAAAAAAGGAATCCATTCCGAGAACTATCGGCCCGTTGTTTTCAAAGACATGTCGAACGGCGACATGTTCCTCTCCCGCTCTACGTGTTCTACGAAGGACACTATCGAATTCGAAGGAGAAACTTATCCTTTGGTTAAGCTGGAAATTTCCAGTTCGTCGCATCCTTTCTACACCGGTAAGTCGAAACTGGTTGACACCGCCGGCCGCGTAGATAAGTTCATGAGCCGTTACGGGAACCGCAAGAAGAAGTAATACTTCCTATTCCCTATAACACTAAACAGCGTGGGCTGTCCGTCACCTGATGGACAGCCCACGCTGTTTTCATAAAAATACCCCGGACAAAAACACACTGCCCCACTCTTCGGCAATATTCCGCATACACACAAAAACAACAGTTCCCCGGAAAAGTGCCAAACACACTGTTTCCCGGGGAACTGCCCGTTGACTTATACTATATTATATTCTCAGATTCCTGCTTTAATAAGCGCGCTGTAAAATCCAGGCTTTCTGGAAATCGTCGTCGTTAGGATACTTTGCCTTGAAATCATCGCGCGATACGGCGGCTTCCTGCTTGGTATCGAAAGTAGAGATAATCACACGGTACATCTTCGTCTCAGGGTTCTGAGCCAGAAAAGCAGCATATCCGGCGCTCTGCATGCGTTCCATCAAAGCATCGGCATTGCTCTTGGTAAGGAAACTACCGCATACTACGCTGTACTCCTTCATCGAAGCGTTGTTCTGGGGAGTTACCCGCTCCTTGCGCACTACGGGAGTAGTAACCGTAGTCGCAGCCTTTTCCTTCACTACTACAGGCACGTCCGACACCACCGGCACCTCTTCTTTGGCAGCTGCCTGCTGGGCCAGTTCCTGCTGTTTTGCCTTTTCGTAGGCTTTCTTGTACGCACTTTCTTTGGGTTTGCAGGAAGTTGCCAGCAATGCGGCGCACAAAGCAACTCCCAAGTACATTACTTTCTTCATAATGTGAACATTCTATTTTTTACTATCAATATTTTCTAAACACAAAAACGCTGTCGCCCGCCGCCAGTTCCATCGTAGAAGAAGAAAGATTCACCACACGGAATTGCTGACTTTTGGGCCACTCTTCGCTGCCCTCGCTTGGCCAAACCAGCAAGAAGCGCTGGGTAGAGAGGGAATCGGGCAGCGTTACATCCCACTTTTCGGCATCGTCCCAGTCATAATCGCCGGAACGATGGAGCGAATGTATCCGCAAAACATCGCCCTCAATCTGGTATTTGCCATAAAAATCCTGATACTGTCCTTCCGGACCCATGCAGATGGCCGTAAATACCCCGTCCATGAAGTTGAAGAACACGCTGTCCACTTCCTGTACGGCAATATTTCCTTCCCACAATTGTCGCATCTGCCACTGGCCTTCCAGCTTCGACTCATCGTCATTGCTGCAAGCGGTCAGAAAAAAAGATGCGGCGCAAATAAGAAAAAGCACTTCATAAAAAGCAAATTTCCTCTGCATGTTTTTAGACTTTCGTATGGCACTATTTTCCAATTGCGGCAACGGTTTTGTTTAAACGCAGGGCAAAGATAAAAGTAGAACGAGGCATGCAGCGAATATATTCTGTTAATAAAATATAAGTTTAGAAGAGGGTTGTGGAGAAACCGGAAAGAAAAATCATACCTTTGGCAAGACGTTAAACCTTTAACTATTTTGCTTTATGAAAAACTTAGGAATATTGGCTGCATTCATCGGCGGCGCTATCGCCGGAGCAGCGTTAGGAATCTTGTTCGCACCTGAAAAAGGAGACGAAACCCGCCACCGTATTGCTGACTTGCTGCGGAGCAAAGGCATAAACCTCGGCAAGGGCGAGATGGAAAAGCTGGTAGATGAGATCGCCAGCGAAATCAAAGGCGAAGAAGCATAGTCCACCGATTTCTGTTTGTCTCCGTACAAAATGAGTATCGACGAAGAGAAAAAAGGTTTTGGAGCTCTCGCAGAAGAGGTAAAGAGGCTCTTTATCCTCGAAAAGAGGTACGTGACACTGGTTTTTATCGAGAAGCTGGCTGTCTTGTTGTCAGCCATGGTTTTGTTTCTGATAGTCTTGTGTCTCGCATTGATGGGAGCCTTTTATCTGCTGACCGCTCTGCACTTGTGGCTAAGCGGCATTGTAGGCGAGATAGCCAGCGCCTTGATTCTTGTAGGAGTCATCGCTTTCTGCATCCTGATAATCGTTCTTTGCAAAGAGGCACTCATCAAACGGCCGATACTTAAGTTCGTAGCCCGCCTTTTACTGTCTTCTCCTTCCAAACAATGAATAAGGAAAAAATGAACACATTAGATACCAACAGCATAGAGCGGCTCACATTTGAAGAAATCTGCCGGATGAAAGAGGAAACCCTCAAGGACATCAACCAGCAGAAAGAGAACATCTCCAAGAAAAGCAAGCAACTTTTCAGTCATGCTTCTTTCATTCCCGGAAGTTCTTTACTGGGGAATCTGAAGTTCGGATATACCCTTTTCACCGGAGCGATGGTCGGCTTCAAAATAATCCGTTCCATCAAACGATTCTTCCGGAGATAGAACAAACTCGGAAACAAGTAACAAAAGGCGCAAAACCGCAGGGAACCACATCCCGGATTTTGCGCCTTTCGTTTTTTATCTCCTGCCTTCAGTGAAGAATCCGTTGCGACAAAATCACCGAAGCATAGCGGTTTTCTTTCCAAATCCAGTCTTCCAGCACCGTAACCTCCCGGAAGCCTGCAGCCCGGAACAAGCGGCGGCTCACTTCATTCTCAACCGGAATATAAGCATACAACTGGTGCAGACGCAGGAAACGCCCCGTATAGTCAATCAGCAGCTCCAGCGCCTCCTGCGCTATTCCCTGCCCCCGATATGCCCGACGGATGGCAATTCCCACTCCTGCCCGCCGATGACGCGGCTCAAAGTTATCCAAGTCAATCGTACCGGCAACTGTATGATTTTCCTTCAGCTCCACCATCAGGCGCAGCTGCTTGTCGGCAAATACGTCATTGCAGTTCTGTTCTATATATTCGCGCAGCAGATGGCGGGAATAAGGCTCCACGAAATTGCTGATATCCCACATCTCCGGATCGTTCTCCATCTCGTACATCACCTCCAAGTCTTCCGGCTCCACAGCCCTGAGCCGCACCTTTTCGCCATTCAAATAAGAAGTCTTCATATCCATAACCCTTTAAAATACCGCATTCCTGTCATACTTTTCCCGAAATCTTCACTTACCGTCGGCCACAACCACCATCGGCTCGCGACCGCTAATGAAAGCAATCTGCAATCCACTTCCTCCGTCAACTACCTTTCTGCGCAACAGTTCCCACGCCTGACTGTTCAGAAAATTCAATGCCGCTCCATAGCTATATGCCTTCATGTCAAGCACTATATGCACATTCCGTTTCCCCTTATCCCGGAGCAAGGGAAAGAGTTTTTCGGCCACCGGAGCATAATCCAGCGCAACGGGAGGAAATACACCAATCTCATCTTCCGGTCTGGCCGGAATACACGAGCAAGCCGCCTGCTCTTCTGCAGCGAATACGCAAAAAAGTTGCGGCACTTTTTCCGCTTTCCTGCGGCGCTTTTTACCCAAACATACGGTGGAAACAAACCACTTCGCAGCCGCCAGTGCCGTAGCCAAGCGGATTCCTGCCCAAAGAAAAAGGGAAGAGAAAGAACGGCCATAATACTTTTCCTGAAACAGCTCCATCGCTCCATAAAAAATACGTATATACCGCAGCGAATCGCCATCGGTACTCTCCCCCTTATAGTGAAGGATAGGCAAAGAAAGATAGGCACAATACGACGAAGCGAGCCCGATGCGGTACGAAAGGTCGATGTCTTCGCCATACATGAAGAAGCGTTCGTCAAAATATCCCTCGCGCTCCAGTTCTGCCGTGCGCCGCACATACATAAAAGCACCGGCCAGCACTTCTACCCGTTGCTCCTCACGGTCGCTCAGCCACGACAGATAGTAGCGGTTCATGCTGTGTACACGGGGAAAGAGGCGGTATAATCGGGTCAACTTGCAGAACGAGGCAAAAGGACTGGGGAACCCGCGTTTACTTTCCGGCAGGAACCGGCCCTGCGCGTTAAGCATCCGCACACCGATGCCCCCACATTGCGGGTCGGCATGCATCTTCTTTCGGCAAGCCGCAAGGACTTCGGCCGAAACAACCGTGTCCGGATTCAGAAAAAGCAGGAAACGGCCCGAAGCATAATGCTGTACGGCTTGATTATTGGCCCGCCCGAAACCGACATTCTCCCGGTTCGCAATCCACGTCAGGGGGAAATCCGGATACGAACGCTTCCACTCTTCTACAGCTTCCTCCGAAGAATCGGCCGACGCATTGTCCACAACCAATACTTCCGCTTCTGCCCCAAACGGCTTCAAGGCCTGAACCAATGAATTCAAGCATTGCAGAAGATAGGACTTCACATTGTAATTGACAATGACGACCGACAGTTCCATACGCCAACGTGCTGGGAAAAAACGCTATCCCTCAACGGCGGGCAGAACGCCGCTCGCTCCGTTCGATAGCTTCGCCGATGCGCAAAAAGATATTCTTCTTGCGTTTTCTCCGGCGGGATACGGTGGAATTCATCAATACCTCATCGAAAGCGCCGCCCCGATAGTTACCCGACGCAATAAGCTGATAGATGGTTCCCCAGTCCGGAATACCGCCCAGGTTGGAATCATCAATGAATAAGTCGGCTTTCAGCTTGCGGGAAAAATGTTCGCTCGTGCCGTTTTCTTCCAGATAGTTCTTGTTTACGGCATAAAACTCAAGTCCGCGCTCCCGACAATAGGCCACGGCTTCCTCCAGCAGACGGCCTTCGCGCACGGTCCACAGAATGAGCTGGTGATGAAACTCGTGCTGAAGACGCAAAAGCGTTTCGATTGCAAAAGGAATCTCCTTGCCTATCTTCGGATAGGCATGCTCCACTATCGTTCCGTCGAAATCAACTGCTATAATCATTCTTCGTCTTTTTGTTTTTGAGGCACCTCTTTTTTATCCCAGTTCAGCTCATACTTCAAGCGCTCCTCACTCGGAATACAGAATATCGTGGCAAGCAGCGTTATGAGCGCCATGAAACCCGGTGCTTTGTTCAAACTCAAATAATATAATATCAGATTAAAAAGAATAGGGAACGCCAGCCCCCCGATACGCAGATAGGAGAAAAACACATAACGGCGCAGCATGGTCTCCGGATGTTCCGCAAGGCGCTGCAGTTTTCCCACCTGCACATGAAAAAACTTCAGGGAGAAAGGTATCAGCGCCAAGGCTACCAGAACCCCGACAACCTGCATGTAGTAAAGCAACTGATCCTCGTGTTCCCACAATCCTACCGGCAACCATTCGAGTTCGAAAAGAGCCACCAGCAGAATCACTGCGCCCCACAGGCTGTAGAAACACAGCTCAATGCGGCGCGAGGCTTTCTTTATAATACGTTCGTCCAGCTTATTTTCTGTCATTCTTCTTTGCTAATTTCTCAAAAACATACTGAGACACACAGCGTTATCCTACCGCTTCGTACACTCTCTGGCTTATACTCCAAAAAATTCCGTACGGTTCAACAGACTTCTGCCCAGAGTAACTTCATCCGTATATTCCAACTCATCACCCACCGAGATGCCGCGGGCAATCACGCTGATGCGCACCCCCGTCCCTTCCAGCTTACGATAAATATAGAAATTGGTAGTGTCTCCTTCCATCGTACTGCTCAGAGCCAGGATGACTTCCTTTATCTGCTCGGTCTTCACCCGCTCTACCAGATGGGCGATGGAAAGGTCCTGAGGCCCGATGCCGTCGATGGGGGAAATAACGCCGCCCAACACGTGGTACAGCCCCCGGTACTGCTGCGTATTCTCGAGCGCCATCACATCGCGCACCGACTCCACCACACAAACCAGCGAATGGTCGCGGCGGGCATCGCTGCACAGCGGACAGACTTCCGTATCGCTGATGTTGTGGCACACACGGCAATATTTCACCTCTGTCCTGAGCTTTTCCATAGTCTGCGAAAAAGCAATCACCTCTTCCTGCGGCATGCGCAGCAAAAACAAGGCATAACGCAAAGCCGTCTTGCGCCCCACTCCGGGCAACTTGGCAAACTCGCGCACGGCTTTTTCCAATAGCTGAGATGGATATTGGCTCTCCAAAATACGTTTTCCCTTTCGTGTTTACAATCTGAATTCTGCTTGCAAAGATAATGCAAACTCACGGGCAGAGAAAAGCATTCCTCGGTTTTTCCCGAAAAGTCTCTTCACTTTTCCGAAAAAGTCACGGGACTTTTCGTACCTTTGCCCAAGTCTTTTACACTAATTCCCCCTTCAAAACATGATTATCCAAAGTGCCGAATTCAGCATAAGCAGCGCCAGAGTGAACCAATGCCCACAGGGAGACAAACCGGAATATGCTTTCATCGGGCGAAGCAATGTAGGTAAATCCAGCCTGATCAACATGCTTTGCCAACGGAAAAAACTGGCTATGACCTCAGCAACACCGGGAAAGACTGCACTCATCAACCACTTTATCATCAATAAGGAATGGTATATGGTCGATCTGCCGGGATACGGATTTGCCAAACGCAGCAAAACCACCCAGAAGAAGTTCGAAGAACTGATCAGGGACTACATTCTGCTGCGTACCCAAATGGCCAATCTATTTTTGCTCATCGACATCCGGCACAGCCCGCAGGCCATCGACCTGGAATTCATCGAATGGCTGGGCATCAGCCACATTCCTTTTTCCATCGTCTTTACCAAGGCCGACAAACTTACAAGGCCCCAGATACAAGCCAATACGGAAAACTACATGAAGGCCCTTTCCGAAAAATGGGAAGAACTGCCGCCCTATTTCATCACTTCCTCCGAGAAAGGCTTGGGACGGGATGAGATTCTTTCCTATATAGAAAGCATCAATAAATCGATTGCCCAAAAGTAAACTGGAAAGTTACGCAGAACTTTTGAAACTTATCCGGGAAACGGCCTGAGATTTGTTGCGCATCAATTCGGAAACGGATGCGCATCGGGATTTAAACGGATGCGCAACAAATTCCGATTTCCTGAGCACCCCACAAACAAATCCGCCCCATGGACCTTGCGGAAATCCATGGGGCGGATTATTTTGTAGCTTAAACTAACTGGAGAAAGTCCTTCCCCGATTCGTTATTTTCAGAACCGGTATCCCAATGTAGCGATGAAGCTATGGCGCTTCTCCTGCAGCGAAACGGGAGCCAGGTACTCATTATCGAAAGCATAGAAGTCGCCCTTCTGGGTCAAGAACTTATAGGCAAAATCCAGATAAGTATTGCTCGTCAGGCGAACGCCCAAGCCGGCCGTAATCTGATGCATTGCCTCGTGGTTCGTATATTCCGTATCCGTATTGATGGAGTTATAAGGAAGACTTTTATAACTTCCTTCCTTATAGGCAGAAGAGCTGTAGTTATATCCTGCTCGAAGGGATAATTCCGGCATAACCTTATACTCGCCTCCTATGCGGAGCGTATGCACGCCCTGCAGCTGGCTGCTTATCTGCTCGTTTCCATAAAGATAATTCTCCCCGACCGGGTCTTTAAAGTTACACGAAGAGTAGTCTTCATATTCATATTCGGCTCCCAAAGCTACGTTCGTGCCAATAGTATAACCGGCGCTGACATTGAAAAGCCACGGAGTGCGCAGCCGGAAATCCTGGTCTATCGGGTAGCCATCCATATTATCATAGCTGGAAATGGTAGACTGCGTCACCTCTACCGGAGCAAAGCCATCCGCTCCCGTTTCACCAACGTACTCAAATGAAGAACCGGCATCGAAGCCCGTAGTCAAAGTGAGGCGGTAGAATACAGGCGTATGTACGGCGAAACCGATTCGGAGCGGGGAATCTTCAAACGGACGTACAATACCGCCTAACTTAAAGTCTACACCATCGCCGTGAATCCAGTTGTCGCTATAAATATAGTAGCCCAGCACATCGTCCCAAAAATCATCATACACTCCTTCCTCGTAGTAGGTGTTTTTCGTATAATCGACATGGTAATAACCAATCGATGCGCCTAAATAGAAGCGGTCATTAAAGTTGAATGAAAAAGAGAAGTCCATCTGGTCAATTCCGCCCTCTTCGTTACTGCTGAACATGGACGAGGCTTCAGAAGGAAGAGTGGCATTGCCTTCCTCATCTATCAAGTATCCGGCTCCATAAGAGTCATCTCCTCCTGCTCCCGGAACTACTACTTCCGTATTTACGCCTATGATAGGCAACCAGCCGACTTGCTCGTTATAGAAAGGATTGTAGTTGTCGTCTCCCCAAATGTCGTCCACCGAAGTTCCGTTCGCCATGGCTACTGCCTGACTCAGCTGGGAGAGTCCATTGCGAAGCACCTGGTTCAGGGACATATTCTTATAGAAGTTATTGCGCCGTTGGTATTGAAATGCGAAATTCACATTCGAGAGTACCTTAGAGGTATGCACCGGAAAAGGAATAACGACACCGATATTGTTTAAACGTGCCTGCGTATGGTCTTCCTTTATATCGCCCAACGACGTATGATGCTGGTCGAAACCTGCGGAAATCATGATATCCGAACGGCGATAGATGGCCAGTCCGGCCGGATTGGTGGAAATGACCGAAAGATCACCGCCTAAAGCACTCATCGCTCCACCCATACCTACGAACCGGGCCGTACCGTTCAATTCATTTCCGGACAGCTTCGCGGCTTCATAAGCAGTGGGTTGGCTCATTGCTTCCACAGCAAAAAACGAAATTGCTGCCACATATAGAAAGCGTTTCATAGCTAAGAATCTAATATTTGTCCTTGTTAGTTGGTATTTTTCACTTCAGAGTTTCGTTCATCTGCGACCGCCGCTCCGGCTTCCACCGCTTCTGAAACTACCACTCCGGCTACCGCCTGTCGAGCCGCCGAAGCTACGGTTAGGAGTAGAAACCGACGAACGATTGATGGAAGGACTCGTGGTAGTGGAACGTCTGATCGTAGAGCGTTGCGGAGTCTGAACGTTCGTATTCGGCCGTTGTATCGTGCCCGACGAACTGTTCCGGCGGATTCGCGTACCCGTTGTACCCGTAGTTCCATTATTTCTATTTATCCGCACACCCCGATTCGTCTGGAACGAACGGTTCGAAGTCGTAGTGTTCCGAATTATTCCCCGGGTAGTACCGCGGGAAGAAGCCGTAGAAGAACTTCTCCGCACAAAGCCTCTGTCGGCAAAGCTCCGTCCTCTCCATCCCATACGGTTTGTCACATTACGCGGACGCCAGCCCCAATAGTGATGATGGACAGGAGGTCCCCAGAATCCGGCATGATGATACCAGCCGCCATACCAGCCCCAACCGAAGCTCCATGACCATCCGGCATAGGGAACACCCCAATAAGCCGAGTAATACCACGGATCATAATACCACGGGTCATACACATAATCCCAATAAGGATCCCATATCCAATACGGAGAACTCAAATAGATGCGCAAAGAGGGATTGTGGAAACGGACGATACGGGAAGTGTACGTATCGCCATCGTCCAGCAGAATGAGATTGATATCTACATCATTGTCGTAATCACCCTCGTCGTCATCTGACGAAACAGAAGTATAATACGAATCGTCCGAGTCATACTCTTCGGCGTCGTCGCTGTCATAACGACGGTTATAGGCATCGACATCGAACTGTTCCGTATAGTTCGACTGCGAAGAGTAGTTCGTATTATCATCTTCATATACAGACTTTTGTTCGGCTTCAGACGAGGCCGAATTATCATTGGCAGAGACAATTCCTATCGTACTCTCTTCCTGCTTATCCTTTTGCGAAGGAACAAAATAAATTTCATCGTAATATTCCTGCGCCTTCAAGGAAATCGGCGCCAGCAAAGAAAACGCTAATAAAAAAACAACCGACCTTTTCATAATCAAAAAACAGAATTTATAGCGTGAATATTCTTATGGGCAAATATAAGAAGAATCAAGGTATTAGCAAAAATATCAGCCTGCATTTTACTATACCTTTTTGTTATTTCACTATCTTTGCATAACAATTTCTGCACTATCCGTAAGATTACACACATTCACCCGATGAAATACAAACAACTCTCCCTGCAAATCAAGCCTTACAGTCCGGAATCAGTCGAAATCCTGACAGCCTTTTTAGCCGATGCCGGCTGCGACAGTTTCATTCAAGAAGAGGAAATTCTGAAAGCCTTCGTCCCTGCCACCCAGTACGACGAAGAAAAAATCAGTCAGACCATACAGAATTTCCCTATTCCCCATACTGAAATCAGTTTCGAAACGACAGACGCTGAAGACAAGGACTGGAACAAAGAATGGGAACAGCACTATTTTCAGCCGATAGTATTGGGCGATAATCTTTGCTGCGTACACAGTACTTTTCACAAAGACGTCCCCGGCAGCCTATACGACATCGTAATCAACCCGCAAATGGCTTTCGGAACCGGACATCACGCTACGACTTCGCTCATCTTGTCCGAACTTTTGGAGACAGACCTGAAGGGGAAAGCGCTTCTCGACATGGGGTGCGGCACCTCCATCTTGGCAATACTCGCCGCCATGCGAGGGGCAAATCCCGTTACCGCTATCGACATCGACGACTGGTGCGTCGAGAACTCCAAAGAAAACATTCATTTAAACAACCTGGACGGGCAAATCAACGTCATGCTCGGCGATGCTTCCCTACTTGCCGACCTGCCCAAACAAGACATCATACTGGCCAACATAAACCGGAATATATTGTTACAGGACATGCCTGCCTACGCGCAGACGCTGAATCCCCGGGGAGGAGAAATCTGGATGAGCGGATTCTACACCCAGGACATACCCGTCCTGATGGAAAAAGCTGAGCAAATCGGATTTACTTACGTATCTGATAAAGAAAAAGATAATTGGGCTTGCTTACACCTAAAGTTCAACTAAAGAAAACCCTTGCAACTTTTCCGGAAAACCACTAATGTTTTTTCTCTGAACCCCTAAGACTTTTCTCCAAAAGTACGTGCACTTTTATTTATGATATACCCAGCAGATTTTGAACAAAAAATTGGATTTACCGAAATACGCCGCCTCCTGTCCGGACGTTGCCTGAGCACGTTAGGAAAAGGAGTGGTAGAAAAACTGACTTTCTCTACAAATTTTACTTATATTACCGAACAATTGGCACGCATCGGTGAGTTTTTTCAAATACTCGACAGCGATACCGACTTTCCGTGCCAATACTTTCTCGACACCCGCGACTCACTCAGGCGAATCCGCCCCGAGGGGCTGTACCTGACCGAGCCGGAACTGTTCGACCTGAGGCGCTCGCTGGACACATTGGTGGCCGTAGTCCATTTCCTTTCCCGGAAAAGCGGAACCACCGACGAGAGCGATTTCCTCTACCCTCACCTGCATGAACTGGCCGCTGATTTGGCCGACATGCGCCCCATCATCCGGAAGATTGACAGCATACTCGATTCATACGGGCATATCAAAGACAACGCTTCCAGTGAACTGGCCCGGATAAGAAGCGAAAAATCGCGCACGCTCAATTCCATCTCCGGCAAGCTCAATTCCATCTTGCGCTCCGCCCAAAACGAGGGCATCGTAGACAAAGATGCCTCACCCACCTTTCGCGACGGACGCCTGGTCATACCCGTAGCACCTGCCCTCAAGCGCAAACTGCACGGAATTGTACACGACGAGTCGGCTTCCGGGAAAACCGTTTTCATTGAACCCGCCGAAGTCGTAGAGGCAAACAACCGGATTTTTGAGCTGGAAAATGAAGAAAAACGAGAAATCATCCGCATTCTGACGGCTTTTGCCGACAGCATACGTCCGGAGCTGCCTTCCATTCAGGACAATTACCGTTTCCTCGCCGCCATCGACTTTACGCGCGCAGCAGCACTCTTTGCCCGCAGCATCGAAGCCATCGTACCTGCTCACATTTTCCCCTATCCCATCATCCAGTGGGAACAGGCCACTCATCCGCTCTTGCGGATCTCACTGGCCCAACACAAGCGGCAAGACGACACGGAAAACGAAGTCGTTCCGCTCGACATAAAACTGACCAAGGACAAATATCTGCTCCTCATATCGGGTCCTAATGCCGGAGGTAAATCCGTATGCCTCAAGACGGTAGGGCTGTTGCAATACATGCTGCAATGCGGGCTTCCCATACCTTTATCCATTGAGAGCAAAATCGGTATCTTCAAGTCCGTCTTCATCGATATCGGCGACGAGCAATCCATCGAAAACGAATTAAGTACCTATTCCTCGCACTTGACCAACATGAAGCAGATGCTGCGCCAGGCCGACAATCATTCGCTCATCCTAATTGACGAATTTGGCGGAGGCACCGAACCGCAGATTGGCGGAGCCATAGCCGAGGCCATATTGGGAGAATTCGACAAGAAAAGGATATTCGGAGTGATTACCACACATTATCAGAACCTGAAGCACTTCGCCGACTCACGCCCCGGCATCCAGAACGGTGCCATGCTCTACGACCGGCATTTGATGAAACCCCTTTTCCAGCTTTCGATAGGCAAACCCGGCAGTTCCTTTGCCATCGAAATAGCACGGAAAATAGGATTACCGCAAGAAATCATCCAAAAAGCATCGGAAATCGTAGGCCAAGACTACATAAACAGCGACAAATATCTGCAAGATATTGTAAGAGACAAAAGATATTGGGAGCAGAAAAGACAACAGATTCATCAGCAAGAAAAGCAGTACGAACAGGCAACGCAAGAATACCGGAAGAAGCTGGAAGAGCTGAAAGCCAAGCAAAAGGAAATTATAGAAAACGCACGGAAAGAAGCCGAAAGCCTGTTTAAAGAATCGAATGCACGAATAGAACATACTATCAAGATTATCAAGGAAAAACAGGCAGAGAAAGAATCGACCCGGCAGGCACGACGGGAATTGGAAGAATTCCGAAATGCTTTGGAAGCGCACTTCACCGAGAAACAGCTTGAAGCATCTGAGCAACCTGCTGAGAAGAAAAGCAAAGCCGAGCGAAGAGCTGAAAAAAAAGGCAACAAGGAGAAGAAAGCAAAAGTTTTGCCCGAGAAAAAGGTTTCTGCCGTTTCCACAGATAAGTCGCAGCAACCGGAAGCATTTAAAATCGGAGATTATGTCCGCATCAAAGGACAGGCCGTCAGCGGACAAATACAGGAAATCGGCACTAAAACCGCCATTGTCTTGTTCGGTTCCATTAAGACACAGGTAAAAATCGACCGACTGGAACATGCGTCTGCCCCGACACCACAATCAGACCGCATGCGAGCTACCTCATTCGTCAGCAAAGCAACGCAAGATGAGATTTATGAGAAAAAACTTCATTTCAAGCCTGATATAGACGTTCGCGGGATGAGAGGTGACGAAGCCTTAAATGCAGTTACCTATTTTATAGATGATGCCTTGCAACTCAATATGCCAAGAGTCCGAATCCTGCATGGCACCGGAAACGGAATCTTGCGTACCCTCATTCGGGATTACCTGGCTTCCAATCCGGCAATACACAGCTTCCGCGACGAACATGTCCAATTCGGAGGAGCAGGAATTACAGTAGTCGACTTGGAATAAAGGTTCTCGGTACGAAAAAGAAGCCTATGGAATCATTTAAAATCGAGCTGTTTTTAATTAAAAGCATTAAATGACTTATGTTCTATTTCTCCTCTTTTCTTTCTTATCTGCACATGGAGAAACAGTAACTCTTGGCACTCCGAAAAAAATAGCGAGTCATTTTTAAGACAATTCCTTCGCCCTATTCGCTGCAATAATGGTCCGATGAGCCGCTTTATTAGGCATTTTTTCCTGACCCCTTGCAATTTTTATGACAATAACGCTTGCTTATAAATTATTCTTTTTACCTTTGCGCCAAGAATCATGTTTAACCACTTAATTAAAAGAGTACTATTATGAAAAGGATGTTTACTGTATTGGCAGCAGCTGCATTAGTAGCAGTGTCTGCTTCTGCCCAAAAAGAGAAAAACAATCCGTACTACAGCGAAAAATGGAGCGATAATATCTTTGTCTCCGTAGGTGGCGGTGCTCAATTTGGTCTCCGTTCGTCCAATTATGGCAACGGATTCTGGAGAGCTATGAATCCCGAAATCTATGTAGGAGTTGGTAAATATATCAATCCGTTGTGGTCGTACCGCGGAGTTGTAAGCGGATGGCGTAGCTCGGAGCGTCTCCCGGGTGCAAACGAGGTTACAAAGAAGTACGTCAATGTACAGGCAGACTTGATGTATAACTTGACCAATGCTTTCTTGGGATACAACCCCGACAAGATCTTTGAAGTTTCTGTTTTCGCTGGTCCGTATGTGAACTTCTTGAAAGCTGAAAGCAACAAGATTTTCCCGGGAATTTCTGCCGGTGGTCAGTTGAAGTTCAACATCAACAAGTACTTCGCCATCGATGTAGAAGGCCGCATTGCTCGTCAACGCGAAATGGTTTACCGCCAAGGCGACCGTTTTTACGTAAGCGGTACGGTAGGTGTTACATACACCATCGGTGGAAAAGAATTCCAGAACTGCAGCAAACACGATCTTTGCTTGGCTGAACAGAAATCGCTCAACGATCAAATCAACGCCAACAAGGCACAAATTGCTGATCTGCAAAATCAATTGGCCAACTCAAAGCGTGAAACTCAACAGGCTCTCGCTGATGCAGCCAAGAAAGGCGCTTCTTCCGATTGCGATCTGAACGCAGGTCCGGTTGCTGTATTCTTCAAGATCGGTAAGGCCAACATCGACGACCGCGGTCAAGCTAACATCGAATTGGCAGCAAAAGCTATCAAAGCTGATCCGAACGGCAAGTACGTTGTACTCGGATATGCTGACAAAGCTACCGGTAGTGCAGCCATTAACCAGAAGTTGTCTGAGAAACGTGCAAAAGCAGTGTACGATGCACTCGTAGCTGCTGGTGTTGACAGCGCACAACTCGAACAACAAGGTCTGGGCGCTCAGGACAACATGTTCTCCAGTGACGCTCTTAACCGCGTAGTTATCATCAAGAGAAAATAAAAACCAACCTTTAAATTAAACATGAGCGAGGGCATCTGAATCCAGATGCCCTCGTTTCGTTTTATCTGATTGATACAAACCGAGCAGAAATCACACGGGACAATTCCCGACGCTCTCTCCCCTACGAACGATTCTAACTGCATCTTTCTTAATATGTGATTTGCAGATATCGAAGATTATCCATAATTTTGCCCCACAATTCACTATGATGAAATTAAAGTTCATATTGGGCAGTCTATTAGGCGCGGCTTTCCTGAGCAGCTGTTCGGAATACACCTATCTATATAAGAGCAATAACTACCGATATAAATACGAAGTAGCAAAAGCCTATTTCGCTCTGGGTAGCTATACGAAAGCGTGTACTTTGATTGAAGACGTACTGATGCAACTGAAAGGAACGGCTCAAGCTGACGAATCCCTGTTCCTGCTTGGAGAAGGATACCTTAAAAGAGGCGATTACGACTTGGCTGCTACTTACTTTAAGCAGTATTACGTTTCTTACCCTCACGGTAAACTTGCAGAATTGGCACGCTACAAGACTGGAACTGCCCTCTACCTGAACACTCCGGATCCCCGTCTGGATCAAACCGATTCCTATACCGCAATTCAGGAACTGCAGATATACATCGAATATTATCCCGATGGGAAATATCGCAAACAAGCGGAAGAAATGATCTACGCCCTGCAGGACAAATTGGCCGAAAAGGAACTGGAATCAACCAAACTCTATTATCATTTAGGAACTTATTTGGGCAATAACTACCAATCGTGCGTCGTTACGGCTCAAAATGCCCTGCGCGATTACCCCTATTCCAAGCTGCGGGAAGATTTTTATATCTATATTCTTCGCGCAAAGTACAAAGTCGCTCAAGAAAGTGTGCTCGAGCGCCAGCAGGAACGCTATCGGGATGCAGTCGACGAGTATTATACTTTCAAGAACGAATTCCCGGAAAGTAAATATTTGAAGGAAGCCGAAAAAATATTCCAGGATGCTTCCCAAAAGATTAAGTAAAGAAAACAACTCAAGAAACATATACATTTTATAATCTCATGGACTACAAAAAGACAAATGCCCCTACCACTACCATCACACGCGACATGATGGACTTATGCTCAGACACGGGCAATGTGTATGAAACGGTATCGATTATTGCCAAACGTGCCAATCAGATTGCCGTTGAGATAAAGAACGATCTCTCCAAAAAGCTGCAGGAGTTTGCAACGAACAACGATAATTTGGAAGAAGTCTTTGAGAATCGTGAACAAATCGAGATATCTCGCTACTACGAAAAGCTCCCCAAACCTACCTTGATTGCAACTCAAGAGTACATCGAGGGAAAGATTTATTATCGGAATCCGGCCAAAGAAAAAGCCAAGATTCAATAGAAATTTCTATTTACCCTTACCCCAGCGTTGCCAATCTGTTGCCATGATTCAGCGAAAACAAACACTTTTTCTCCTTTTAGCAGCCATCGTACTTATATGCGTCCTGTTCATGCCCTTAGGATACATATATGGAGAACAAGGCATGCAATCCACTATTTCTGCATTCAGCAGCAACCCCGGTTCGCCCATCGGTTATGGAATCACTTTGAGCGTAGCCATAATCATCGCCCTTGCAGATATCTTTTTGTGGAAAAACAGGCCCTTGCAAATGAGAGTTGCCACATTAGACCTTTTGTTGGTAATCCTTTCCTATGGAGTGTTTTTCATCTATCATTCCAATGCTGAGGGAGGCGAAATCCGTTATACCGTACAAGTAGCGAATTTCCTGCCGATTATTGCTATTTTCTTCCTGGCCTTGGCCATACAAGGTATTCGGAAGGACGAGAAGCTGATTAAATCATTAAATAGAATTCGGTAGCGCATCAATCGGAATCAAATCGGTTAACCCACACAAGCGGTGTGCCAAAACATAGTTTTGCACACCGCTTTTCTTTTGCATCCCATCGCCCTCGTACAAAAAGAACGGGCGTTCTTTCCCCAAAGAGGATAAATTATATCATACACAACAACCCATAATTCTCTGCAAGCCTTGCAGAATTTTGGGCATTTTACGTCCAATTTATACTTTCGCTAAAGTTTAAGGAATAAAAGAAGAACCATGCAGAATTTAACCACCGACATATTATACTTCAGACCCTCACTACCCTTCCATCCAAGTGAGAAACAAATACTCTACGTAGAAGAGCAATTCAATCCGGAAGTCAACAAATACCTCCTGAATCACTACGAAGAACTTTGTACGCACTTCGAACAAGTCGGTTATGAATTCTGCTATTTCCCCTATTTGTCCCGCAAACTGAGCGAAAAGGAATACGTCCGCTACTTCACTCCCTACCAAAGCCGGCCCGTACGGCCCATGCTCGAGAGCTCATGCCTCTCGCCGTTTCTGAAAAGAGGTTACCACCTCTCCCCCTCGCTGCTCATCTATCACCCCAAACTGTCCCGAAAAGGCTACTACGCCTTCCGGGCCGTAAAGATATACGGGCAGGAGACAGAACTGGGAAGCACCATGAATGCCATCCTTCTGTACCTCGCGCAACAAAAAGACGAATACGACCACATACTCTACTGCAACAGCCCTCTCATCGAAACCCTCTCCGACCCGGAAGACTATGCCGACATGCACTTCTCCGAAGAAGTCACAACCCTGATGAAAGACGTGCGCGAAAAGATAGAATGCCTCCGCCAGCACGGCGTAAACGAAATGATTCTCCGCTCGCTACTCAACCCGCAGGTGAAACTCAGCCGCCTCTACATCACGCCAAATGCCCGAATCCTGCTTTCCGACTACGGAGACCTGGAAATCAAAATGTCACCTCTGGTGAAGTCCGTGTTCTTCCTTTTTTTGCGCCACCCCGAAGGCATCGCCTTCAAGTACCTGAGCGACTATCGAACAGAGCTCTACGAAATCTACAACCACCTGACCGGCCGGCAATCCAACGAAGCCATCAAACAAAGCATAGCAGACGTCACCGACCCTTGCAAGAACTCCATCAACGAAAAGTGCGCCCGCATACGCGAAGCCTTCATCCGCGAGTTCGATGAACACCTGGCGCAATATTACTACGTAACCGGAAACCGCGGACAAGCCAAAAGCATCAAGCTGCCACGAACACTGGTAGAATGGAAACTCACGGACAAATAACTTGCCTATGGATGACAGAGACATCATATTCGAAGAAGTCCGCCCAGGCAGCAGGAAAATGAAGTGGAATTTTCCGGAGGCAGAACAGACCCGGCCGAAATATCCCGACTACATCCCAGGCACCTACGATTCACTGAGCGAAGAACTACGCGTGAAGTGCAATCCCAACCGCTTCATGTCGCCTTATGACTATGAAAAGGTAAAAATATCCAATGCCATTTTCTCCGCCGTCGACCAGTGCGGCGAAGATATCAAGCAGTTACGCGCCCTTCGCAGGCAAGCTATCGATTTGCTGGGCATACGCTTCGCCACCGAAACACTCTACCTCGAACTGACCAGCCAGCTGGAACCATCCCAATTCTTCGGCGACTCCGAATTAACCGACCAGGCCAACGAACTCTACCAACAGACACTCCTTAATGCTGACAACATAGAGGAACTGGAACGGATACAAACGGCCATTCCCAAAAGACTTGCCAATGCTATTTTAGCAAAAAAGGAAGAAAAGGAGGAAGAGCTCAAACGGCAAAGAGAACTTAAACAACAAAGAGAACAGCAATCATTAGCAAAAGAAGAATACAAGGGGATAATTATTATAATAACAACTATCGCCATGATCTTCATAGGGATACTTTTAATAATAATAACCCAATAACTACTTACCACCAATATGCTTTTCGAAAATACCTGGAACCGAATCACCGAATGGTTTAGAGACCGAAGCGAGCGAGGAAAACTCGTAAGGAGTTTCAACGAGATGGCCCGCGAAGCCTTCATTTCCGGCAATGCCCCTACTGCCCTGAAGGCCAGCATTTCGCGCGGATGCGCCGAGTACAAACACGAATTCTCGGCATGGATGAACACCGGCTTCCGCATACAAGCCCTGACCGGACGTGTACTGAGCAAAGATGAAATCATGTTTATCGGAACAGTCATCCTCTCCAACGAGACATTGGTACGAAGGTTGGTCGTATTAGGCTGGGACACGCTGGAAATACACGGCGACCAGGGACACTACGGATGCCGCTGGCGGCTGGCCGACTATGCCCACATCGGACGTTTTTTGGAATAACCTTATAAACCATGGCCTATGGACACGCTGCAAACCATCGTAAAAGAAACCGGCACAAGCCCTGCACAATCGCCCGACATCTGGCTGCTCATCGCTCTGCTGGAGCTATTGATAATCATCGCCCTGTTGGTACGTATTTTCCGCACACGCCGTCGCAAGTCGGAAAAAGAAGAGATGAAAGCCAAAATCCTGAAAGAAGGGGACATCGACTTCGGGAACATTATCAACAGCTCCTTCAAAGCCAAAGACTTATACGACGAACTGAAGAAAAAGTGTCACCCTGACCTGTTCTCCACCAACGAAGAACTAAACGCGAAGGCCACCGAGATTTTTGCCCTGTTGGTGAAGAACAAACATGACTATGCCGCACTCTGCCAGCTCAAAAAACGGGCAGAACAAGAACTGAACATTCACTTCTAAAAAGGAAAAATACTATGACATCTGGCGAAACATTCTTCTTCCTGCTGATAGGCTTAGCCTTGGCCTACGGCGTAGGCTGCCTGGGACGAAAACGGAAAATCGGCTTCGGATGGGCTTTCTTCCTGTCCATACTCAACCTTTTCTTAGGACTGATTGTCACCCTGTGTTCCAAGAAAAAAGAAAACGACATCGACTTCGTCGACATAAATAAGGAGGACACTAAATGAAGACTTGGGGTTGGATTTGTATCGTACTGGGCACACTCTCTTTGTTAGGCAATCTGGGTGCCGGAAGCAGCATTGCCGGTCCTTTGGTTCTGCTGGGACTTGGATTATACCTCCTCCATCGGGCCAAAGAAAAGCAACGGGAGAAAGAAGAAAAAGACAAATGGAATAACTCTTAAAAGAGCAACAAGCGCGATCCGGAACGTGAAGTCGACCGGATTATATCTTCGCTTTCCACAATACGCGACCGCAACTATTTAGCCGGGCTCTACCAGAATGCCTGCGAATCGCACATATTTCCGGAGATAACGATACGGTCTCCGTCGTCCGGAACATATTCCACGAATCAGGCATCCGGTAGCCCGGCTTCCCCTGCCCTCGCTGCTTTACGAGAGAACAGCAGACACCTTTCTCAAACGGCTACAAGGCTTTGCGAAAAAAGCCTTAAAGGTTTTCCCGAAAAGCTGCAAAGGTTTTTAGTAAAAGATGCAGGACTCTTCCTGCCCCGCCGCTCGGCAACCGTTTCAATTTCTTATACCTGCAAAAATGCGGGAGCGCATAGCCCGTTTGCGATACGCTCCCGCTCTATCTCTTCCCTCTCGTCCCTCCGTATATATACGCAAAGAACTTCTGAGGAAATTACTTCATTTCATCTACTTTCCGTACGGCTACTTGATCCGCTCAGCCATGGCCTGCGCCAGATCCTTGCAAGCCTGCTCCACATCGGCCAGGCGTCCTTGCTTCAGTTCTACAGTCTGCGCAAGGAAATCGTTCTGCTTCAGCGTCTCGCCCCAGGCTACGGTACGCTTCACTGCCATGCCGGCCCACGTGAACGAACCGAAGCAACCGATTACATGGTTCTTCACCTCACGCACGGAAATCTTGGAGAGCAGACTCTCAACCTCCGGATAAAGTTGTCCGCTGTACGTAGGTCCGCCTATCAGAAGCCCGCGGTAACGGAAAATGTCACGCAGGACATACGAAGCATTCGTCGTATTCAAGCAGTGCATTACCACGTTCTTCACACCGGCCTCATTCAGCTCGGCAGCAATTTGCTCAGCCACCTGCTCCGTGTGGCCATACATCGTGGCGTATGCGATTACAACGCCTTCTTCGGTTTCATAGCGGCTCATCTGGTTGTACAAGCCGATGACTTTCTCAATCCTTTCGCCGGTCCAGACGGGGCCATGCGTAGAACAGATCATCTGCACCGAGACTCCGGCCAGCTTGGCCAGTGCTTTCTGCACCGGATTGCCATACTTTCCGACAATGTTGGAGTAGTAACGTACCATTTCGTCCCAATAAATATAGGTATTCATGGTCTCGTCTATCACCCCGCCGTTGAGGGCACCGAAGCAGCCGAAGGCATCGCCTGCGAAAAGGATGCCCTCCGTCTCGTCGAAAGTCATCATCGTTTCCGGCCAGTGCACCATAGGCGTCAGCGTAAAGTGCAACTTATGATGGCCCGTCAGCAGGAAGTCGCCATCCTTGACGACGTAGGTCTGTTCGTCCTTCAGCCCATAGAATCCTTCAATCATGCCGAACGTCTGCTTGTTCCCGACAAGCACCATGTTCGGATACATCTGGGTCAGAATCCGAAGCGAGCCTGAATGATCCGGTTCCATATGGTTGATGACCAGATAGTCAATAGGCCGGTCGCCAATCAGAGCCTTGATTTTGCTCAGGAAGATATCGCAATATGCGACATCGACCGTATCAATCAGCGTAACCGACTCGTCGACGATAAGATAAGAGTTGTAAGAAACCCCATAAGGCACGGGCCACATTCCCTCGAAGCGGTGGATCTTCCGGTCGTTGACGCCTACGTAGTGGATTTTTCCTTTCAGTTTTTGCGCAAGCATGGGCTATTTCTTGGAGTTTACGTCGGTTACGGTGATAGGATTCGTTGCCGCGGGGGCTTTCTCGATGCCGATGAGTTCTACTTCGAATATCAGCGTCGAATAAGGAGGTATAGTCCCCGTCTCCCGGTCGCCATAGGCCAGTTCCTGCGGGATGTAGAGCATCCACTTGGAGCCCACGGGCATCATGGTCAAAGCCTCGGTCCATCCCTTAATCACGCGGTTGGCGTAGAAAGAAAGGGCTTCCTTCCGCTTATAAGAGCTGTCGAATTCCGTGCCGTCTATAAGCGTCCCGCGGTAATTCACTTTCACTTTGTCCGTAGCCTTGGGCTTCTCTCCCGTACCCATCTTCAGGACTTTGTATTGGAGGCCGCTCGCCGTGGTCTGGATGCTGTCCTTCGTCTTGTTGGCGGCAAGGAAATCCTCGCCGGCCTTCTTGTTGGCGCCGTATTTCTCCAGCGTATAGGCCGATTTCAGCTTCGGGACATTTATGTTCAAGTACTCCATCATGGCCTGCAGGCCGCCGGGGATGCGCAGGCTGTCTTCCCCGCCTGCGGCGGAGATGAAGCCCTCGAGGAAAAGTATCTTGTCCAGCGTGTGCAGCGAGTCGCCGTCTTTGTAGATATTGCTGTTGACCGTGGGGAAAATCTGCTCCGTCACTTGCGAGGCGATTTGCTGTCCTGCCATGTAGGCCTGCTCCTTCGGGGTCTTGTCGAGCACCCCTTCGCGCAGTCCGCGGATAAATTCGGCGTAATATGCCGTGTCGACCTTCAGGTTCTGTATCACGTAGTTCTTCAAGCCGTTGGACTGGGCCACGCCCATGGCATAGGAAACCGAATCGGCCGTCGTCTTCATCGCCTTGGAAGGCAGCGTCAGCACGGCCATGGGTACTTCTTTCTTGTCTTTCTTCTTGTCTCGCTTTTTCCCGGCTGCGGTGGCTGTCGTCACTCCCATGGAGAGGAACAGCACGGCTGCCGTAAGAATCATTTTGTTCATGTGCTTGTTGATTTTTATAGTTTTACTCGTTTTTCTTCTCTTCTGCGGGCTGCGCCAGGCTTTATTCCTCAGTTTCTTCGGCAAACAGGCGGCACAATACGGCGCGGGACTGCGCCACCAAGTCGGCCGGGGCTATCTTCAGCTGCAGTCCGCGCTGCCCGGCGCTCACGTAGATGAAGGGATACTGCATGCAGCTGTCGTGGATATAGGTGGGGAAGGCCTTCTTCATCCCGATCGGGCTGCATCCGCCGCGGATATATCCTGTCAGGGGGAGCAATTCCTTCAGGTGAATCATCTCGCAACTTTTATTTCCGGACACTTTGGCCGCCATTTTCAGGTTTACCTCATGCTCGCCGGGGATGACGCACACGAAGTGTCCCGTCTTATCCCCGTGCAAGACGAGCGTCTTGAACACTTGTTCGATGTCTTCGCCCAAGGCCTCGGCCACGTGGACCGCGCTCAAGTCGTTTTCGTCCACTTCATAAGGCACCAGCTCGTAAGCCACTTTTGCCTTGTCCAGCAGGCGCGCTGCGTTTGTCTTATTGATCTTTGCCATTATACTCTTGCTTCTTTTCGTTATTTTCCCTTGGGCTTTCCGGAAAAAGCGGCAGGGCTTTTCCCGGAAAGTTGCAGCTCTTCCCGGAGATAGGCCGAGGTGTATCCCACGCCGCTGCCGGCCACTTCCTCCGGAGTCCCGCAGGCGAGCAGTTGTCCGCCGTTCTTCCCGCCGTCGGGACCCATGTCTATTATGTAATCCGAGAGCTTGATCACGTCGAGGTTGTGCTCGATGACCAACACGGTGTTTCCCTTGTCGACCAGCCGGTTGAGGACATTCATCAAGACCCGTATGTCTTCGAAATGAAGCCCCGTGGTCGGCTCGTCCAGGATGTAGAGCGTCTTGCCCGTATCCCGCTTGGCCAACTCGGTAGCCAACTTGACCCGCTGGCTCTCGCCTCCCGACAACGTAGTCGACGACTGCCCAAGGCGGATATAACCAAGGCCTACCTCCTGCAAAACCTTGATTTTGTTCAGAATCTGCGGCACATTCTCGAAGAATTCTACCGCGAGATTAATCGTCATATCCAATACGTCGGCAATAGACTTCCCTTTGTAGCGCACTTCCAAGGTTTCCCGGTTGTAGCGTTTTCCGTGGCATACTTCGCACGGTACATAGACGTCCGGCAAAAAGTTCATCTCGATGGTCTTATAACCATTGCCCGAACAAGCCTCACAGCGTCCGCCCGAAACATTGAAAGAGAAACGCCCCGGTTTGTAACCGCGCATCTTCGATTCGGGAAGTTCGACAAACAGATTCCGAATATCGGAAAAGACCCCGCAATAAGTAGCCGGATTAGAACGCGGAGTGCGCCCGAGCGGCGACTGGTCTACGCATACCACTTTGTCGATATGTTCAATCCCTTCCAGCTTATCATAAGGCAGCGGGTCGGTAAGCGAACGGTAGAACTTTTGGGAAAGGATGGGCTGAAGCGTATCGTTGACGAGCGTCGACTTTCCACTGCCCGATACACCGGTCACGCAAATCAGACAGCCTAAGGGGAAACGCACGTCTACGTTCTTCAGATTATTACCCCGTGCGCCCCGCAATACCAGTTCTTTTCCATTCCCTTTCCTGCGCTCGGAGGGTACCGGAATGCACAGCCGGTTGTTCAAATAACCCGCCGTAAGCGTTTTATCCTGCTCAAGCATTTCCTGAGGAGTGCCGGCAAATACGACTTCACCGCCGAGCCTTCCGGCCTTCGGCCCCATATCTACGATATAGTCCGCAGCCAGCATCATGTCCTTGTCATGCTCCACGACGATGACCGAGTTCCCCGCATCGCGCAAAGCCTGAAGGGAATGAATCAAACGACGGTTGTCCCGCTGATGAAGCCCAATGCTTGGCTCGTCCAGGATGTACAACACGTTGACCAACTGCGAGCCCATCTGCGTAGCCAGGCGTATGCGCTGGCTTTCTCCGCCGGAGAGAGTGGCCGTTGCCCGGTTCAAAGAGAGATAATCCAGCCCCACATCCAGCTGAAACTTCAAGCGGGAACGTATTTCCTTCAATATCTCCGTGGCAATACGCCTCTGCCGTTCGCTCAGTCGCTCTTCTATTCCGTCCAGCCAGGCATAGAGATCGGAAACATCCATCGAAGAAAGTTCGTAAATGTTCTTCCCGTCGATGCGGAAATGCAAAGCCTCCTGGTTCAAACGCGCGCCGCCACATTCCGGGCAGACAGCCGTTTGGGCAAATTGCTCCACCCATTTTTGAGCCGTCTTCGAGGGATTGGCTTCCTGCACGCTCTGTATATATTTGACTACGCCTTCGTAATCGGTAAAATAATCGCTCGACGTACCGATATGCTCGGCCTTTACTTTTACCCGCTCGGTAGTCCCGTACAAAATGGTCTGTATCGCTTCGTCCGGGAGTTCGCCGACCGGCGTATCAAGCGTAGCTCCATACCCGCTTAAGATAGCTTCTATCTGCCAGAATATAAGACTGTTCTTGAATTTTCCTAAAGGAACGATTCCACCTGCGCGGACGGATAACGACCGATTCGGTATGACTTTGTCAATGTCAATCTTGCTGACGACTCCCAAACCCTTACACCGCGGACAAGCTCCTTGCGGAGAATTGAAAGAGAAGTTATGAGGCGCCGGGTCACGATAGGAAATGCCCGTAACCGGACACATCAGCATTTTACTGTAATGCCGCACCTCTTTAGTCTCATAATCCATCGTCAGCATCATGCCGTTGCCCTGCTTCAGAGCGGTTGCCACGGCCGACTGGAGACGTTTCTCATCGACATCTTCCACTTTGAACTTATCAATCACGACCTCGATGGAGTGGTTTTTATAGCGGTCCAGCTTCATTCCGGGCTTTACCTCGCACAATTCTCCATCCACACGGACGTTCAAATACCCCTTGCGGAGCACTTGCTCAAAAAGTTCCTTATAATGTCCCTTACGGTTGACCACCAAAGGCGCCAGCAGGCAAATGCGTTTGCCCGCATACGACTCGACAAGCAGATTAACAATCTGTTCTTCCGTATATTTCACCATGCGCTCACCCGAGAGATAGGAGTAAGCCTCTCCGGCCCGCGCATACAGAAGGCGCAAATAGTCATAGACTTCCGTTATCGTCCCCACCGTAGAGCGGGGATTACGGTTCGTCGTTTTCTGATCGATGGAAATAACCGGACTCAAACCGGTGATACTATCCACATCGGGACGCTCCACATTGCCCAGAAAGTTACGGGCATAAGCCGAAAAAGTCTCGATATAACGGCGCTGTCCCTCTGCATAAATCGTATCAAAAGCCAGCGAAGACTTTCCACTGCCGCTCAATCCGGTCACAACAGTCAGGGTACCCCGCGGAATCGTCACGTCGATATTCTTCAGATTATGCACGCGGGCGCCCAAGACCTCAATCTCTCCGGCATCTTCGCTCAGTATCTTATTGTCAGTTTCCTGTATCTCTTTTTCCTCCATTACAATCTTTATTCCCTTAAAATGACAGACATCTACCCTCTCAGCGCAGCAGATTGACCGCCTGTTTCACTTCGTATTCCTGTCCGTCGCCTCCCTGGGCTTTCACAACGATGAAATACACTCCGGTCGAACAACCGCCTCCATCCCAGCCTTCATCGGGATTATCCCACGAATAGACCTTCTTTCCCCAGCGATTGAATACCGCCGCCTGGAAACTGACCAAAGACTCATAGCTCACCTTCAGTACATCGTGCACACCATCGCCATTGGGCGTAAACGTATTCGGCACGGAAAGCCGCGACTCGGAAAGCGAAATCTGAAATTCAGGATATACCGTTGCCGAATCCGTATCGAGGTCGGTAATCGTAAGACGTATATAATAAGTTCCCATCCATTCTATGCGGCGGGAAAAAGAATCGTCGTAAGCCCGGTCGGGACTTGTAAATTCGGCGTTGTCCGCAAACTCCCAATCGTAGTGCAACCGGTCATTCTCGATCGTAACCCCTGCACTAAATTCAACTTCCAGCGGGGCTTTTCCCGAAAAGACCGAGCCCGCTTCCAGCAAAGTGTCTACACTTTGTCCGTTATTCAGCGTAATATGCGCAGTAGGAGCGGCGTCATAAGTCTGGGCATTCAGCAACAAAGCCGAAAAGAATCCAAGGCAAACTAAAAAAAACGTCTTCATAGTAGTCTGCAAAAGTAGTGTTTCCTGAGGAATTATAGATGAAAAGAAGTATTTTTTATACCTTTGCCAACGAAATTCAATACCTATTTTGCCAAACATGGAAATGTCTTTTCGCTCCCTTCAGCGCCATCTTTGCGCCTGTCTTGCAATTTTCGGACTTTCAACCATACTCTATGCCCAACAACCGCAAACGACTTCGGGCACAAACAACAGCAATTACCGCACCCACGTC
The DNA here is from genome assembly GCA_050946375.1 of Bacteroidaceae bacterium. Lineage (GTDB taxonomy): Bacteria > Bacteroidota > Bacteroidia > Bacteroidales > Bacteroidaceae > UBA1794. Next base: position 72,204 of record JBMNUT010000004.1, read on the forward strand.
ATACAGAAAGGCGAAACCCTCTTCCGCCTCACCCAAGTATACCACGTCAGTGCAAACGCCATCTGCCGGGCCAATCCCGGCTTGAGCGACCACAATTTCCCCATAGGGAAAGAAATTGTCATCCCCGTACCCGCCGGAGAAATCGATGCACCTGTAGACAACAAAACCAAACCGATGCGGATCAGTCTGCTCCTGCCATTCGGTTTGGACGCTCCCTTGGCCGAATCGAGCCGGATGTTGGACTTCTACGAAGGCTTTCTGCTGGGGCTGGACACGCTCAAACAGCGGGGTTACTCCATAAGTCTCAGTGTGTACGACACCGGAGGGGAAGGCTCTTCGCTGAAAAACCTGCTCAGCAAGCCCGAACTCAAGCAATCCGACCTGATAGTCGGAGGGTATCATTGGGGACACATCAAGCAAATTTCCGATTTCTCCCGTACCAACCACATCAAAATGGTGCTCCCCTTCAGTTCCAACGACTACTTCGTACAGAATAACCCCTATCTGTACATGGCAAATACTCCGCAAATTTACCTTTACCCCTCCGTACTGGAACGTTTTGAACTGTACTTCACCAACGTACACGTGTTCTTCCTCGACACGAAACACGAAAAAGACGACAAAAGGCAACTCATAAAAGACTTCAAAAGCTACTTCGAACGAAAAGGTATCTCCTACGAAACCGTAGCCCCCGGCACTACCTCTACCCAACTGGCCCGGCTGCTCAAACGCAAGAAAGCCAACCTTTTCTTCCCGGTAGGCGGCTCTCGGGAAATTCTCGAAGAATGGATGCCCGTACTCACCACCCTGCAGAAAGACAATCCCAAGCGCAACATACAACTTTTCGGCTATCCCGAATGGCAAACCTATGCCGGACAGTTCCTCCTGCGCTTCCACCAACTCGATACTTATATATACAGCGCATTCTATACACATGCCGACTTCCCTTCCGCACGGCGCTTCAACGGTAAATTCCTCCACTGGTTCGGGCGCAATCCGGGCAAAGGTTACCCCTCGTTCGCCATGCTGGGTTACGACATAGCCCTTCATTTCGTACTCGCCGACGACAATCAGGAAATCTCCACGCTGCAGAACTGTTTTAAGTTCTCACCGATCGGAACCGCAAACGGCGGATACATCAACCGAAGCGTCTACTTCATCCATTATTCTACCGATATGGAAGTCATCAAAACCGAAATCCAATGATGAACCGTTTCCTACGCCCTTACGTCCGCATACTCCTGCTCTTCTCGGGTCTCTATATACTGCATTGCACACCGGCCCAGGCCCAAATCGGCGAACAACGCAACAACCTGGCGATAGGAGTCAATGGAGGCGTCAATCTTTCCTCCGTCAGTTTCATTCCCTCCTTCCGGCAAGCTACCAAACAAGGCCCGGTATTCGGATTCACGGCCCGCTACATTTCAGAAAAATACTTCTCCATGATATGCGGTGCACAGGTGGAAGTCAACTATTCACAGTACGGCTGGACCACTGCCACCGACGAAGGGGAGACGCGCTCCTGCACCCGTTCGCTCAACTATCTGGAGATTCCCTTCCTGGCCCACATGGCATTCGGCTGGGACTACGGCTTCCAGGGATTCATTCACGCAGGTCCCCAAATCGGAGTCCTGCTCGGAGAATCGGTCAACATGACCGACGACTACATACAACACTCTTCCTTTGCCAACTACTCCAACGGCGAAAAAGCTGCTACGCTCGACATCGACCACCGCTTCGACTATGGCATTGCCGCCGGAGCCGGCTTTGAATGGCACACACGCCGCTTCGGAAGTTTCATCGTCGAAGGGCGTTATTACCTCGGTCTGGGCGACATTTTCGACAATGGGGCAGCGGCCGATTTCGAACGCTCCGCACACCGCAACATCGTAATCAAGGCGACTTACCTCTTCGACATAACCCGTTGAGAAGCACGCCACGCTCATCTTGCGGCATCTTCCCCCATCCATCTCACGAGACCACTATTCCGAAAAAGATTTCGGGTTTGCCCATACCCAAAGGCAAACCCGATTTTTTTACGTTCGCAGAAGCCGACCTGTTGCTGAAACAGACGCTCTTTCCCGTCCCAATCGGCCGGCTTACGAGGAAGCCACACTGCGGCCTTCACCCGACTCGCATACGCAGCAATACGCCCAGCGGCAACCGTTTCCACAAAGCGGCCACCCAGCGCCAACGCCGGGATACGTATATCAAGTCCTGTTTCCTGTCCAGCCCGGCCATAATCTGCCGGCACGCTTTCTCCAGAGGAACCACCCAAAAGAGTCCCTCCCCTTTCGCCATATCCGTATCGACGAAGCCCGGGCGAATTTCCGTTATCTGCACAAAAGGAGCGAAGTGATGCGCCCAGCAACGGATGCCTTCCACATAATTGATTTGATAAGCCTTGGTCGCACTGTAAGCGGCAGCTCCACCCTGTCCACGCAAGCCACCTACCGAAGTAATGACCGCCAGGTGTCCGCATCCCTGCTGCCTGAAGCGGGCAAGAGCCCAATCTACCACACAAGTCCATCCGACTACATTGGTCAACAAAGCCCTCCGTTCCAAACTATAATCCAAATCCGGATTGACATCTCCCGTCCCTGCAGCAAGGAATACACGGTCTACCACTCCTCCCAAGTGCATCGCAGCCTGCTCCAACGCTTCGGTCAGGGCTTCCGTGGAAACCGACACGTCACACGATACCGGCACACAACGGCCTGGAAACATATCCGACAAACTCTGCAAAAGCTCTGCCCTACGCCCCATAATACCGACAAGGACATCCGGACGCGAAGCATACATCTCGGCAATTCTACGTCCTATCCCGGAAGTAGCACCTACAATTAAAACTTTTTCCATTCTGATTTTTCTTTTCGTTCTGTACTTTTTCGGGCGCAAAGATAGAACGCAGAAAAAATGCTTTTCTTGAAGTATTTCAAGATTTGGACTCGCGGCGTATTTTCCGGCGAATCGTGCTCACCGTTTCCGGAGTGACTCCAATGAAAGAAGCTATCTCCTTAAGCGGACGCAGCTCCTTGAGTTCCGGGTAGTGAGCCATCAGGTCGCGGTAACGCTCCTCGGGCGTACAGCAATAACTGTCCAGCAAACGCTTGTAGCTCAGGACAAACATTTGTTCCGCCAGGATACGCCCGATGCCGTCGCCATCCGGCCGGGCAGCCATCCACTCCCTCATCCGTGCGTAAGACACAAGACGCAAACGACAAGGCGTAACTGCCTGAATATCGACAAGAGAAGACCGTGCACACAAATTCGCCGTATATTCACCGACCAGACTGCCAGAGAAAGTATAGCCGACCACATGTTCATTACCCTTTGCGTCAGTCCGCAGAAAACGGCATATTCCTTCTTCCAGCAAACCGACCATCGGCGACGGCCCATTCTGCCGCACCAGATATTCCTTTTTCTCCAACATCCGTACTTTTCCTTCGCTCTGTATCCAGTCGATTAAAGGCGACAATTCCACAGTAGTAAAGCGATATTCGTCGACAGGGCCGTTATTCATCGGAAGCGTATTGCATGGTTTGAGCCGCAAAGATAAGAGGCTTTCCGGAAAAAGCCTTTGATGTTTTTCCGATTTCCTCAAAGACTTTTTCCAAAAAGATGCAAGGGAAACGACGCAGGGAAGAAAAAGAAACGGGCGACCCACGTGCATCGCCATGCCCATGAACCGCCCATTTTCAGAAAAACAGATAGTAACGTCTTCTGTCACCCGTCTCAGGTTACTTTAAATACGTACGGAAGAACTGCTCCATTTTGTCGTACGGAATCACTCCCGCCTTGTTGTCGTAAAGGTCCACATGCGTAGCGCCGGGAATAATCATCAGTTCCTTGTTGTCGCCCTTCAGGCGCTTGAAAGCATCTTCGCTAAAGTAACGGGAATGAGCCTTCTCGCCATGAATGACCAGCACGGCATTGCGGATCTCATCGATGTAGGTGAGCAACGGCATGTTGATAAACGAAAGCGCCGAAGTCTTGTTCCAACCGTTGTTCGAGTTAAGCGAACGCACGTGATAGCCCCGCTTTGTCTTATAATAATCGTAGTAGTCCTTCACAAACCAGGGAGCATCGTCGGGCAACGGGTCTACCACACCGCCGGCCAAGGCATACGTCCCGTTTTTGGCATCCTCCGTACGCTGGGCATTGAGTTGCTTACGCAATTCGTAACGGGCATCGGCATCCATCGAATCAAAATAACCGTTGGCGTTGACCCGGCTCATGTCGTACATCGTGGAAGCGACCGTTGCCTTGATGCGCGTATCGATAGCAGCCGCGTTGAGCGCCATTCCGCCCCAGCCGCAAATGCCGATAATACCGATGCGCTCCGGATCTACATCGTCGCGGGTAGTAAGATAGTCGACCGCTGCACAAAAATCTTCCGTATTGATGTCGGGCGAAGCCACATAACGGGGTTCCCCTGCGCTCTCGCCGGTATAGGATGGGTCGAATGCTATCGTGAGAAAACCGCGCTCGGCCATCGTCTGGGCATAAAGTCCCGAGGCTTGCTCTTTTACGGCTCCGAACGGACCGCACACGGCGATGGCTGCCAGCTTGCCTTCCGCATCTTTCGGGATATACAAGTCGGCCGCAAGCGTAATACCGTAGCGGTTGCGGAACGTAACTTTACTGTGGTTCACTATGTCGCTCTTGGGAAAAATCTTATCCCATTCCTGCGTTAATTTCAAATCTTCGTTCATATATACAGAATTTGAGTTACCTGTTTGTGGTTCCGTAGCATTCAGGCTTCCCATGCAGCACAAGAAAGCCAGAAGCGCTATTCCTGATTTTTTCATATTCGTTCTGCTTTATTGATTACAACGGCAAAGATAGCGGGAAAAGGGGAAGCGGACATTTCTGTAAGGCTCAAAGATTCTTTCTCAAAAGTTCACCGGCCTTACGAAATCATGCTTTCCCGAAATTGATATAAAGAAAAAGCCCCGTCACTGCGGGGCTATTGGTTTAAGAAAGGAGTCAGGACGAATCAGGCACAGACGGCAGTAGGAGGAATCCCGTACTGCTTCTTGAACGCCGTAGAAAAGTGGGAAGGATTTTTGAATCCCACTGCGGCATAGACATCGGCTATCTTCCTGCCGCCCTCTTTCATCAAGGCGTAAGCCACCTCAAGGCGCTTGCGTATAAGCCACTTCTCCGGAGTCAGTTCGCTCAACTTCTTAAAGTCGCGCTTGAAAGTGGCCAGACTACGACCCGTATAGTGCGCCAGTTCTTCCATGGAAAACTCATACATGTAGTTATTGTTCATGAACTCCAGTATATCTATCTTCCACGGCTCGTTGAAATCAAAAAGCGTAGGGCCGAAACGGTCGTCGATATGCAGCAAGGCCAACAGACCTTCCTGCAACTTAAGCCGCATGAAATCGTCCTGCGGCTTTACGTTTTGGTCGAAATAAGGCACCATCGAAGCGAAAAGGCTGGTTATTTCGGGCGTCTGGGGGAGCTTTATCACCCCGGAGTCCAACTTGGGCGTCGAAACGGGAATCTTGTTTCGGAATTCCGCGAACATCTCGCGCAAGAAGTTACGCTTGAAATTCAGAAAGATGCCGCAATAACGCTCTCCGTTGCATGGCTTTTTATACAATGTTATGTGGTGGTCGCGGGGAATGAACACGCATTCGCCTTTTCCGACCCTTATCTCCTGCATACCACTATCGAGCACCATTTCGCCGGAATAGACATAGTTCATGGCATAATCCCGCGCACGGTGGACGCAAGCAGTCTCATCGTCATAAAAGAAGCTGAAAAAGACGTCGTCATAACTAAAGATAACCTTGAGAGGATTCGCCTCTTCTTTTTCTTCTTGCATGGTCTTCTATGTTTCTGTCGAACCTACTTATTTTTCGGAATCACTCGTAACGCGGGAATAAGCCGGTGCTGAAATCGGACAAAAATCATGGTCCAGATACTTGTAATACCCGTCGATTGCAATCATGGCCGCATTGTCCGTCGTAAAACTGAACTTGGGCACAAAGATTTCCCATCCATACTTTTGGGCATGTTCCTGAAAGGCATTACGTAAGCCGGTATTGGCCGAAACTCCACCGGCTACCGCAACTTGCTTGATACCCAACCGGGAAGCAGCCTTGCGGAGCTTTCCCATGAGAATATCCACTACGGAAAATTCCAGACTGGCAGCCAGATCTTCCTTATTCTCTTCGATAAAAGAAGGATTGTCTTTGATCTGATCGCGTAAAAAGTAAAGGAAAGAGGTTTTCAAGCCGCTGAAACTGTAATCGTAGCCAGGCACCTGCGGACGGGCGAAAGCGAAAGCATGCGGATTGCCTTGCCGCGCAAGACGATCTATTATGGGACCTCCGGGATAGCCCAAGCCCATTACTTTGGAGCACTTGTCTATTGCCTCTCCGGCGGCATCATCTATCGTCTGGCCTATTATCTCCATACGATTATATGCATGCACAAGGATAATTTGCGAGTTCCCTCCGGAGACTAACAGGCAGAGAAACGGAAATTCAGGCTGATGAGGCTCGACACCGGCTTCACGAATAAAGTGAGCCATGACGTGCCCTTCCAAATGATTTACGTCGATAAGCGGGATACCCAAGGCGCGCGCCATGCCTTTCGCAAAGGAAACGCCGACAAGCAAAGAGCCCATCAAGCCAGGACCACGCGTAAAAGCGATAGCGCTGAGCTGCTCTTTGGTTATTCCGGCTCGTTTCAAGGCTGCATGCACAACCGGTACTATATTTTGCTGGTGAGCGCGCGAAGCAAGCTCCGGCACTACACCGCCATACTCTGCATGGACCGCCTGTGAAGCCGTAACGTTCGACAGAAGTACCTCCCCCTGAAGAACGGCAGCCGAGGTATCATCACAAGAAGACTCTATACCTAAAATAAAAATATCATCCATTCCAAACTCTAAGGATCTGTTAGCTATTCATTAAAAAGACAATCAATGAGAAAGGATTTCATTCCCCTCTTCCGTTATCACAAGCGTATGTTCCCATTGTGCGGAAGGCATCCCGTCAGCCGTAAATATGGTCCATCCGTCGTCTTCGTCGCAGAAGATGTCCCGTTTGCCCATATTTATCATCGGCTCGATGGTAAAGACCATGCCCGGTACCAGGAGCATACCTTTTCCTTTCCTTCCCACATGTTCCACATCGGGCTCCTCATGGAACTCCAGTCCTACGCCATGACCGCACAATTCACGCACAACGGAATAACCGTTCTTCTCGGCATGATGCTGGACAGCATAGCCAATATCACCCAATGTATTCCATGGTTTTGCCTGTTCAACACCTATTTGCAGACATTCACGCGTTACTTCTACCAAACGGCGCTTGTCTTCAGACACTTCGCCGATTAGGAACATACGGGAAGCATCGCTGAAATAGCCATCCAATATCGTGCTGACATCTACATTGACTATATCTCCTTCCCGGAGAATCTCGTGTTCATTGGGAATGCCATGGCAAACGACATCATTTATCGAAGTACATACACTCTTGGGAAAGCCTTCATAATTCAAAGGGGCTGGTATGGCGTGATGATCGGTGGTATAGTCGTAGACCAAACGGTCTATTTCCTCGGTGGACATACCCGGATGAATTTCGTTTTCCAGCATATCCAATATACCCGTGTTGACTACTCCGCTACGACGTATGCCCTCTATCTGTTCCGGAGTCTTTATCATTTTCCGCCAAGGTACGACGTAACCTCTGTTTTGGTACGACAGAACTTTCTTGTCCAATTCCGTCAATGGAGACCCGGGCAAGGTCTTCCACCGTCTTTTTATATGTATCATGAAAAACAAATACTGTAGAACGGAGGCAAAGGTACAAAACATAAAGCAAAAAAGATGCTAAAAGTAAGCGGAATCGGCCTTTCAACCGAGACAAATAGGCTAATTTTGTACGAATAACCGCAAAAAGAAAGAACCATCAGACTGCTGAAAAGGATAATCATCGCGTTCCTTTACACAATAGTAGCTTTGTATTTAGGAACAATCATCATGCTGAATACTCCGTATTTCCAGCATCGGATGAGCATTCTTGTCGAGAAATCCCTCGAAAGCTGGCTGAAAACAGAAGTTAGCATCGGGCAAATCGACATAGGGTTGCTGAACCGCGTGATTATCGACAAGATGACCCTGAAAGATCAAGCGGGGAAAACACTCATCGACATTCCCCGTTTCTCTGCCAGCTTCGATATTCTGCCCCTGTTCAAGGGGGAAATTTCCATCCGCACCGTACAGTTATACGGACTCAAGCTGCATCTTTATAAAAACTCCGCATCGGAAAAGCTGAATGTCGCCTTTCTTTTGGAAAAATTCCAGTCGAAAGAAAAGAAAACCGAGCCATCGTCCATCAATCTCCGCATCAATTCTATCCTCATGCGCCGCGGCGTTTTGAGCTACGACGAATGGGATGTACCCCTGCCCGCTACGGAAAATACGTTTTCCCCTTCTCATTTGAATTTCAAGAACCTGTCGGCTACCGTTTCCCTGAAGCACTTGACGGAAGACTCCCTGCACCTTATCGTAAAAAGGATGGGGTTTTCCGAACAATCCGGCTTTGTGCTTTCCCGACTGAAGTTCGACTTGAAAGCCAACAAGCATGCGGCTCAGATAGACGAACTACTTCTGCGACTGCCCAAGTCTACCTTGGCTTTCTCCCCTATCCTGGTCACATACCAAAACGATAAAGCCCCAAACAGCAAGAGCCTTGCTGAGGATAAGTTTCATTACACCTTTTCTCTCTTGCCGTCCTCGCACATTTCTTTTAAGGACTTGGCCGCATTTCTGCCCGTCTTTCGCGATTCCCGGCTTACGCCACACCTCACTTTCTCAATAGCAGGAAGTGACAGGAAAATAGACGTGGAACATCTGCGCATTTGGACCAGCGGTTCTAACGGAAAGTCCCTGGGCTTTGACATAGAAGGGGAGGCACTTTTGCAAAAAACGGAAGCCTCGAACGAATTCTACTCCAAAGGCAGCCTGTCCAAATTACAGGCAACCCGGGAAGGGCTCGAGCAACTGGTGACAGAACTTACGGCCTATGGCATAGAAATGGAGTCGGTCGATCTCGCTTCCCTCGAAGAAATCGACGCTACAACCCGCTGGGAAAAGAATCAAAACAGTGCCCAACTGCAACTAAGCGCCCAGACAAATGCCGGAAAACTGGACTTAAAAGCTAAATTACGCAACAGAAACCGGACAATCCTGGACGCAAATTCCAGCAACCTCGAAATAACGGCCGAATTGGAGGGAGAGGAAATCGATCTTACCAGGCTCTTACCGGAAAAACAACTCGGGAAAACCAACTTCAGCGTAGAAGCCACCGCCGGATTGAAGCAAGGAAAATTGGACAAACTACAGTCAAAAGGCGCTATTGAATCCTTTGAATACAAAGGATATACCTACAAAAAAGGATTCCTTGAAGCATCTTATTCGAAAGGGAAAGGAGCTTCTGCACAAATCCGGATGGATGACCTGAACGCTTCCTTTAACGCAAATGCCCAAATAACCACAGAGTCGGGCAAGAAACCGAATTATCAGGCAAGGATAGAAGTCGCCCATCTCAACCCATACCACCTGAACTGGGCCGGCGACAAACAGCGGGATATGGAAATTTCCCTGGTAGCCAAAGCCGATTGCGCTGGTTCTGACCTGAACGACCTGACGGGATACGTGCATGTAGACTCCGTCATGATTCGCAAACAAGGGAAAATCTATCCCATTCCCTACCTCCATCTGGAAGCCCAGCAAGGCAAAACACGGCGTATGGTGCTCTTCTCTTCTCCGTTTCTGGAGGCAGACATGCAAGGCAGCCTGGAGAATTCCGCCATTCCGACCAGCATCTTACGCATGATGAGGCCTTACATCCCCTCCCTGTTCCGCTGGGAAGACAGCGGTTCGCAGAAGCCCGAAAACAATTTCAACTTCTTCGTACACGTCCGGGACACCAAGACACTGACCGAACTGCTGAACCTCCCGCTGGAAATCTACGAGAATTCCTACCTGTCCGGCTTTATCGAGGACTCGACCGGCACGCTGCAACTGAAAGGAAACTTCCCGTCTCTGCGTTACCAGAACAATAAGTTCCGCAACATGACGCTTCACTGCAACGGAACACCCGACGGCCTCGACTGCGATTTCAACAGCGACATGTTCATGAAAAACGGGACGCTCATCAACTTCGCCTTAGCCGCCAAAGCAAAAGACGACCAGCTCTCCGGAAACATCACTTGGGAAAACCACGACGAAGTGGAATATCAAGGAAAAATCGAGCTAAGCGCTATTCTGAAAAAGCGCCAGCACTCCAACCGATTATATGCAGATGTTTTACTTCATCCCACAGAGGTTGTTTTCCGCGACTCGGCATGGAAAATCAACGAAGCTGCCATCCGCATCGATTCGCTCATACAAATCGAGCGCTTTTCCCTGCAACACGGACGTCAGTCCATCCGCGTTGCAGGCACTATCTCCAAGTCGGCAAACGACTCCCTCCTGCTGAACCTTCAAAACGTACAGTTAGGTTATATCTTCGACATTGCCAATTTCCACTCCGTCGACTTCGACGGCCAAGCCACCGGCAAGGCCAAACTGACCAATCTCTTCTCCAAACCACGGATTGATGCCGACATGCAGGTGGCAAACTTCCTCTTCAACGACTCCCCGATGGGGCACTTGAAAATAAAAGGCGGATTCCATGCCGCAACCGACTCCATACCCATCGACGCCCTCATCGAGCGAAACGACGGAAAAGTCACCAGCATTTTAGGAGCAGTAAGGCCCAAACGAAAGAACCTAGACCTGCACATTGACGCCGAGGGCTGCAACATAGGGTTCATACAGCCATACGTAGAAGGCATTTTCTCCGGCTTTCAGGGGAACGCGTCCGGCAACTTCCATTTCTTCGGCGGCTTCAAAAGCCTGCAACTGGAAGGGAAAGGACTGGCCGATGCCGGATTCCGAATCGATGTATTAGGCACGGAATTCCACGTGGCCGACTCCATCTACATCACCCCCCGTCGGTTCTCCCTGACCCAGGCAAGCGTTACCGACGGCGAAGGGCATCGGGGCAGAGTAACCGCCCAATTAAACCATACTTTCTTCAAGAATTTCAACTACAACCTCCAACTGGATTCCGACGGCATGCAGCTCGTCAACAAAGCCGAGTCGTTCGATTTGCCTTTCTTCGGAAAGGCTTATGCACGAGGCACCGTCTACCTTTCGGGAAATGCCGAACGCCTGAGCGTAGACGGAGCGCTGGCCACGACCGGAAATACCGAATTCTGTTACAAACTGACGGGAAACACAGTAGCAGAAGACAACGCATTCATCCAGTTTACCCCCATAAAGTTCGGCAACAATCCCTCCCCCAACACGGTATCAGACGGCAGTACCTCTTTCTACTCCAATGCAGAAAAGAAAGAAAACACCCTCCCCGCTTCCGAAAAAGGAGCTGAACAATACGTCTTTTCCGGCATGCCGGAAGACGTTCCTATCGACGTTCGCCTGAACCTGCTGCTGGACATCAACCCGGAAGCCCAGATGCGCGTAATAGTAGACCCCAAGGCCGGCGACTATATAAGCTGCACCGGAAACGGAAACATACGCATCGATTACTTCAACAAAGGCGACTTTAACATGTTCGGCACCTACACCATCAATAAAGGCATGTACAAATTTAGCCTTCAGGAAGTCATTCGCAAGGATTTCACCATCCGCGAGGGCAGCAGCCTTACGTTTTCGGGCAATCCATACCGCGCTTTGTGTAATTTACGAGCCATTTATACGGTAAACTCCGTTTCGCTCCGCGATTTGGGGACCGATGTGGTCAATGTCCTGCAGACCAATCAAACCAGCGTGCGGGTGAACTGCGTGATGGACGTAACCGGAATGCTCTCCTCGCCCGAGATTCACCTGGGAATCGAGCTGCCGAACGAAAACGAGGAAGTGCAAAGCGTAGTCCGCAACTTCATCAGTACGGAAGACCAGATGAACATGCAAATACTTTACTTGCTGGGAATCGGCAAATTCTATACGCCCGACTACGCAAACAAGACGGGAAACAACAGTAACGCCATGAGTTCTGTGCTGTCCTCCACGCTCTCCGGCCAACTGAACGACATGCTTTCCCAAGTCATCAATAGCAACAAATGGAACTTCGGCGTAAACGGAAGCACAGGCGAAGAGGGATGGACCGACATGGAGTTCCAGGGAATGCTTTCCGGCCAGCTCCTAAACAACCGATTGCTCATCAACGGCAATTTCGGCTACCGGGACAATTCAATGTACACCAATCAGCAGAGCAACTTCATAGGTGATTTTGACATCGAGTACTTACTGACCAAAAGCGGAGACATACGCTTGAGAGCTTACAACAAGTCGAACGACCGCTATTCCACGAAGACTACGCTCAATACCCAAGGCATCGGCGTAGTGGTGCGGAAAGACTTCGACTACTGGTGGCAGCTCATAAACAGGAGAAAGAAGAAGGAGAAACAAAAGAATGAAGATTAAATTCCAATCATTTGCCAGCGGCAGCAGCGGCAACTGCTACTACCTCGGCACGGAACAAGAAGGCATCCTCATCGATGCAGGCATCGGATCGCGAACCATAAAGAAGAACTTACGCGAAATCGGGCTCGAACTCGAAAATATCAAGGGCATACTCGTCACCCACGACCATGCCGACCACATCAAATCCATACCCGTACTGGGAAACAAGTACTTCATCCCAATCTATACGACCGAGCTTATCTACGGAGGAATCAACCGCAACAAATGCATTCACGAAGAACTTTCGGCATCCAGCGTGCGGTACATTTCCAAAGAAAAGCCCTTCCAGCTGGCCGGATTCCGCATCACCGCCTTCCCCATCCCGCACGATGCAACGGAAAGCGTAGGCTACTTCATCGAGTCCCCCTTAGGCAACTTCTGCTTCCTTACAGACATGGGGTGCATCACGCCCAAGGCCGAATCATACATCGACCAGACATCATATCTGATACTCGAAGCGAACTACGACCAGGAGATGCTCCAAATGGGACCCTACCCTGCCTATCTGAAGAAACGCATCGCCAGCGAAACCGGACACATGAGCAATCAAGACACCATAGACTACCTGGCCCGCACCCTTTCCGCACGGCTCCAGCAGGAAACAGGCAATGCAACCACGCCACTGGTACACGTATGGCTCTGCCACCTGAGCCGGGAAAACAACCATCCGCAGCTTCTGGAAAAAGACCTGGAACTGGGTTTGCGGAAAAATGCCCTGGAAATCGGGCGGGATATCGAGGTGACAGTCCTGAAGCGCACCACGCCGTCCAATCTGTACGAAATAAGCCAAAGCAGCAAACCCGCCTGCCCATAACATTTCTGCCTCCCCTGTCTGCAGGAATTCCCTTGCAGCTTTTTACGATTTGCCTTGCAACCTTTTCCGAGAAGTTGCAAGGCTTTTTTTCGATTTCCTCAAGCCTTTTTCGGAAACTATCGGGACAATTACGCACAAATAAGCAATAAATAACAAATTTCGGCTCGCCTTTTTCTGAACAAAATAGAGCAAAATCAAAGAAAATGCTGTAATTTTGTGCCGAATAACACATTCCTTCGGCACATATTCTTTCTTTATGGCAAAAAAGCAGATAGAGCAGAGCGAAATTATCGAAAGCATTTCCGACCTATGGGAACTGCTGTCCGAAGATGAGCGTAACTTGCTAATCAGCAATTATACCATCCTCATGTACAAAAAGAACGAGATAATCTATACAGAAGGGGAAAAGCCTACTTCGCTCATGTGCCTGCTTTCTGGAAAAGTAAAGATATATAAAGACGGAGTGGGCGGCAGAAGCCAGATAATCCGGGTCATCCGTCCCGTCGGATACTTCGGTTACCGCGCCTATTGGGCCAATGAAGACTACCTGACCCAGGCCGCAGCTTTCGAGCCATCGAAGGTTTGTCTCATACCGATGTCCATCATTTCGGAACTCGTGCTGAAGAACGGAGCATTGGCCATGTTCTTCATCCGGCAATTATCTGTCGATTTGGGCGTTGCAGACGAGCGCACCGTAAACCTTACGCAGAAACACATACGGGGTCGCCTTGCCGAATCGCTCCTCTTCCTGCGTGATGCCTACGGACTGGAGGAAGACGGATTTACGCTCAGCATCTATCTTTCGCGGGAAGACCTGGCCAACTTGTCGAACATGACCACTTCCAACGCAATCCGCACCCTCTCGAATTTTGCAAACGAACGCATTATTGCCATCGACGGCCGTAAGATCAAGATAATCGACGAGGAGAAACTGAAGAAAATATCCCGTATCGGATAAAAAAACTCACAGATTACCGGCCAGGAACTGCCGCATTTTCTTTTCATCCAGCCCCCGCCGGCAGGCATAATCCTGCAACTGTTCGTCCGAGATGTGTCCCACGGAGAAATAACGGGCCTGCGGGTGTGCTATCATAAGCCCGCAAGTCGACGCCGAAGGATGCATGGCTCCCGTATCGGTCAGGCGAATCCCGATGCGCGACAAGCCGGCCAAACGGTCAATGAGGAAGACCACCGACTGGTCCGGCAGGCAGGGATAGCCCACCGCCGGGCGGATTCCCTGAAAGCGTTCCGCATGAAGCGCCGCCATATCCAGACACTCATCGGGTGCATAGCCCCATTGTTTTTTCCGAACCTCTTCGTGCATCTTCTCCGCAGCAGCCTCCGAAAGACGGTCGCACAGAGTCTGAACAATCATCTGATAGTAGACATCGCACGCTTCCGCCTGCACTTTTTCAGCATGAGTCGTCGTGGCAAAGAGCCCTACCCGGTCCCATTGTCCGGAAGAGAGCGGGCGAACAAAATCGGCCAGGCACCAACAAATGCCGTCCTTTGACGAAGGCCGCTGCTGTCGCAGCAAGGGAAAACGCACTTCGCAAGGCCCTGCCCCACGGTCCTCAGCAGGAAGATGAAAAATGAGGTCATCTCCTTCACTGTTTGCATTCCACAGTTCCGTCAGTCCCTCTACGATTACTCCACGTTCTTCCATACGTTTCAGCATGAAACGGGCGTCATCGAACAGTTTGACTGCCTCCTTTGCCTTTTCCTGCCCCTCGGCCGGAAACGAAGCGACCCACGAAGTACGGCACGAAGGGCAGTCGTGTATCCCCGCGATAGAAGCAAAACGGGGGCCGAAGCCCCACGCATGAAAGAAATACAGCCAGTTGATGTAGTCCGCCACCTCATGTATCGAATAAGAATAGAGCATCCCTTTTCCTTTCTGCTATATACGGTAGTGAAAAACAGGACTATTATGCAAAACGGAGCTCCTGCCCACGGCAGTCGTCCACCACGCGCCCTTCGCTGTAGGCCTTGCAACCGTTTACCCACGTAGCTACTACCTTATGATGAAAAGTATGCCCTTCCAGAGGCGACCATCCGCACTTGCTCAGCACATCTTCCCGGCGCAGCGTCCACTCCGCATCGGGTTTTACCAGAACAAGGTCGGCTTTGTAACCCTTGCGCAAGTAACCGCGCTGTCCGATGCCAAACAGACGGGCCGGAGCGTGACACATCTTCTCTACGACCATGCCATAATCGAATACTCCCTCCGTGCACAAGTCCAGCATGCTGACCAGCGAAAACTGAATCATCGGCATGCCCGATACCGCACGAAAGACACTTCGCTCCTTTTCTTCAAGCAGATGAGGCGCATGGTCCGTACCGACTACGTCAATCCGCCCCGTCTTCAGTGCCTCGCGCAAGGCCTCCCGGTCGGAAAGCTGCTTGATGGAAGGATTACACTTGATGCGGTTCTTCAAAACGGCATAGTCCTCCAGACTGAACAGCAAATGCGCCAAACAGGCTTCTGCCGTGATTCGTTTCTCTTCCAGAGGCTTATCGGAGAAAAGTCCCAGTTCCCTGGCTGTCGTCACATGGAGGACATGCAAGCGGGCGCCGTACTTCTCTGCCAGTTCCACGGCCAGCGACGATGAAACGTAGCATGCTTCCTCGCTGCGTATCTGCGCATGGAGTGCTGCCGGAGCCTCGTTTTCGTTTTCTTCCGAATAACGCTGGCGGAAAAGCGCCATGTTGCGCTCAATCAGAGCCGTATCCTCACAATGCGTCGCGATGAGCAAATCCGTACCGGAAAAGACTTTTTCCAGCGATTCACGCCTGTCGACCAGCATGTTTCCCGTGCTCGACCCCATGAAGAGCTTCACTCCGCACGGGCGATGGGCAAGAGTAGAGAGATGGGCCAGAGAAGCGGTATTCTCATTGGTAGCGCCGAAATAGAAGGAATAGTTCACCCGGCTTACCTCTGCCGCACGGCGAAACTTGGCATTCAGAGCCTCTTCCGTCACAGTCGGCGGCACGCAGTTGGGCATATCCATATAAGAAGTCACCCCGCCCGCTGCCGCAGCCCGGCTTTCGCTCTCGATGTCGGCTTTACGGGTCATGCCCGGTTCGCGGAAATGCACATGGTCGTCAATCACGCCCGGCAAGAGCAGCAGGCCGTCGGCCTCTATGATTTCCACATTTCCGCCGGCACTTTCTGCAAGTTCCGCTGCCGCTTTTTCCAAATTCACCGGGCACTTTTCGGTGCGTTCCTCCGGGAAAACTATTTCCCGGATATGCTCTCCCTCTACGAGAACATGCCCTTTCCCGACACGTCCCTCGTTGACTATCGTAGCGTTCTTTATGAGAAACCTATAACTCATCCGTATCGTGGGTACAATTATGGTACGTATCTTTCATCTTCTGCCCCAGTTTTTTCATTTTCCGCTGTATCGAATTCATCTTCAGGCGTATCACGCCGAAGACTGCCTCGCCGAAGATGCCTTTGCTCATCTTGGAACTACCCAAGACGCGGTTGGTGAAAATGACAGAGACTTCCTTGACTTTAAAACCGAGCTCGTGCGCCGTATATTTCATTTCGATCTGAAACGCATAACCCTTGAAGCGCACCTGGTCGAGATTGATGGTTTCCAGCACTTTCCTGCGGTAGCAGACGAAGCCCGCCGTAGTGTCGTGTATCTTGAGCCCGGTGATTATCCGTACGTACTTGGAAGCAAAATACGACATCAGCACGCGCCCCATCGGCCAGTTCACCACGTTCACGCCCGTAATATAGCGTGAACCGATAGCCACGTCTGCCCCTTCTTCGCTGCAGGCATGGTAAAGACGCGGCAAATCGTTCGGGTCATGGGAGAAATCGGCATCCATTTCGAAAACATAGTCATATCCATGCTCGAGAGCCCACTTGAAACCGGCAATATACGCCGTGCCCAAGCCCTGCTTGCCTTTCCGCTTCAGGATAAACAGCCGCTGGGAAATCTCAGGCTCCTCCATAAGCCGCTCCACAATCTGGGCAGTTCCGTCGGGCGAACCGTCGTCTATGACCAAAACATGAAACGCCTTTTCCAGCCCCAGCACGGCCCGGATGATGTTTTCGATATTCTCCTTCTCGTTATAGGTGGGGATAATAACTATACTGTCTGTATCTTGCATGAGAAAATCAAGTCTTATGGAATGCACAAAAGTACTGTTTTTCATCAGCAAGCAGAAAGGTTTCATCCGATTTTTAGTATTTTTGCGCAGAAATTAGAGCACCTTTCTCTTTTTTCCACTGCATGTTTTTGGAAAAAGCTGCAGGGGAATTGAAAAAAAGTACTGCATGTTTTTTCCTCTATGGACGCATTCGATTTACAAAAGTCATATATCCAACATCCATCCCTTCAAGCATTAGCCAAAGTTCTGTCCGACCCCTCCGTCCGCACCTGCCATGCCCAGGGGCTTTGCGCCTCGGCTTCGGCGGTCGTGGCCTCGGCCCTGTTCGCCAAGTTAGGGCGCCCGCTGCTCTATATACTCGACGATGAGGAAGAAGCCGGCTACTTCTACCACGACCTGGTACAGATACAAGGCGAAAAACAAGTACTTTTCTTCCCTTCCTCCTACCGTCGCTCCATACGCTACGGGCAGAAAGATGCGGCAAACGAGATTCTGCGTACCGAAGTGCTCGCACGGTTGCAGAAGAAGGACGGAGCGCTCATCGTAGTCACCTTCCCCGAAGCATTGGCCGAGCAGGTCATCTCTTGCGAACAACTGGATGAAAACACACTCTACCTGCGCAAAGGGCAGGAAACGGACTTCACCAATCTGCCCAAACAGCTTTCCGAACTGGGATTTCAGCGGGAAGACTATGTGTACGAACCGGGGCAGTTCGCCATAAGGGGCAGCATTCTCGACATTTTCTCATTCTCTTCAGAATACCCGTACCGCATCGATTTCTTCGGAAACGAAGTGGAAAGCATCCGTACCTTCGAAGTAGAGACGCAACTCTCGCGCGATTCACTGCCGGAGGTGGCCATCATTCCGGAACTGTCCCACAGCGCAGGCGGAAAATCGACCGGCTTATGGGACTTTCTGCCTGCGGATACCATTGCCGGCCTGAAGAATTACGAACAACTGTGCGGCAAACTGCAGGCATTGCAGCAAGAGTCGCTTGCCCCGCAGGCCCTGTTGTCTGAACAAGAAGAGCAGAAAGGCACAACTCCACCGACCGATTTGCGCACACTCCTCGTGCCCGAAGACGTCTGGCGCCCCGCACTCGACCAGTTTGTCCGCTACGAATTCGGTACCCATGCGTCGCCCGATTCGCAGGCTTCCATCCCTTTCTCCTGCCATCCACAGCCTCTCTACCATAAGAACTTCGACTTGGCCGGAGAGGCTTTCCACTCTTTCCTCAATCAGGGCTTCACCTTATATATATGTACCGACAGCGAGAAACAAGTGGAGCGCATTCGGAACATTTTCGAGGACAAAGGCGACCCAATACCGCTCCTTTCGCTCGGATACACGCTCCACGAAGGATTTTACGACGACACTTTAAAGATTTGCTTCTTCACCGACCACCAACTCTTCGACCGCTTTCATAAATACAACCTGCGCAGCGACAAGGCACGCACGGGAAAAGCTGCACTGACCCTGAAAGAAATCCAGTCGTTCCGCATAGGCGATTACGTAACCCACATAGACCACGGCATCGGGCGCTTTGCCGGTCTGGTGCGGCTCCCCATGCCCGGCGGCGCCACGCAGGAAGCCATCAAACTGATATATCAGGGGGACGACGTCGTGTTCGTATCTATCCATTCGCTCCACAAGCTCTCCAAATTCAAAGGGCGGGAAGGCGAACCTCCACGCATCAGCAAGTTAGGGACAGGCGCGTGGGAGAAAATGAAAGAAAGGACGAAGAAAAAGATAAAAGACATTGCCCGCGACCTCATCCGCCTCTATGCCCAACGGAAAGAGACCAAAGGCTTTGCCTTCAGCCCCGACAGTTTCCTGCAGCACGAACTGGAGGCTTCGTTCATTTACGAAGACACTCCCGACCAACTCAAAGCCACCCAAGCCATCAAACACGACATGGAAAGTTCCATCCCCATGGACCGTCTTGTCTGCGGCGACGTAGGCTTCGGGAAAACAGAAGTAGCGATACGCGCGGCTTTCAAGGCGGCAACCGACGGAAAGCAGGTGGCCGTGCTCGTACCGACCACGGTACTTGCCCTGCAACACTACAAGACTTTCAGCCAGCGACTCAAGGACTTCCCGTGCCGCGTGGACTACCTCAGCCGGGGACGTACCGCACGGGAGACCAATCTCCTGCTCAAGGATTTAGCCGCAGGCGAGATTCAAATTCTCGTAGGCACGCATGCACTCATCGGCTCACGCGTACATTTTAAGGATTTAGGCCTGCTTATCATCGACGAGGAGCAGAAATTTGGCGTTAGCGTGAAGGAAAAACTTCGCCAGATGCGAGTCAATGTCGACACACTTACCCTGAGTGCGACCCCAATCCCCCGCACGCTTCAGTTTTCCCTCATGGGTGCACGCGATCTCTCGGTCATCAACACACCGCCCCCAAATAGATATCCCATCCAAACCGAGATACATACGTTCGACGAAGCCCTCATTGCCGACGCCATCGGCTTCGAGATGAGCCGCGGGGGGCAAGTCTTTTTCGTACACAACCGGGTCCGTGACATGGAAGAACTGGCGGCACGCATCCAGCGCCTCGTGCCGGACGCACGAATATGCTGCGCTCACGGGCAAATGGAGCCGAAAGTTTTGGAACAGACTATCTTCGATTTCGTAAACGACGACTACGATGTGCTGATTGCGACCTCCATTATTGAAAATGGCATTGACATTTCCAACGTAAATACTATTATTATTGATAATGCGCAGAACTTCGGCCTGAGCGACTTGCACCAGTTGCGCGGACGCGTAGGGCGAAGTAACCGGAAGGCATTCTGCTATCTGCTGGCTCCGCCCCTCTCCTCCCTGCCGGACGAGAGCCGCCGCCGGCTGCAGGCCTTGGAAGAATTCAGCGACCTGGGCAGCGGCTTCCACATTGCCCTGCAGGATTTGGACATACGCGGAGCCGGAAACCTGTTAGGCTCCGAGCAAAGCGGATTCATTGCCGACGTGGGATACGAAGCCTACCAAAAGATTCTCACGCAAGCCGTGCATGAATTGAAAACCGAAGAGTTTGCCGAACTCTACGCACCCGACAGTTCCGACCCGAACACGGCAGGCGAAAACTATGTGGACGAATGCACCGTAGACAGCGACTTGGAACTTCTGTTCCCCGAAAGCTACATTCCCGGGAGCAGTGAGCGCATGCTTCTCTATCGGGAGCTCGACAATCTGCACACCGACAAAGAGCTTTCCGATTTTCGCAAGCGGCTTGAAGACCGATTCGGCCCTGTTCCGCCCGAAGGCGAAGAACTGTTGCGCATCGCCCCCCTGCGCCGTCTGGCATGCCGCCTCGGAATCGAACGGATTCTCCTCAAGAACGGACAGATGTGGCTCTACTTCGTCAGCCGCCCCAACTCGGATTATTACTACCAGAGCGACACATTCGGGGCAATCATCTCCTACGTCCAAACCCATCCCAAGCTATGTTCGCTGCGCGAAAGCGGGGGAAAACGCAGTTTGCGCCATATCGGCGTCCCGTCTGTGGCAGAAGCCGAACGAATCCTCACCCAGATGTATAATGCCCTGCTGCAACAGAAATGAGACGAAAACGCAGTCTTTATGTTGCAAAACATAAAACAAAAGTTAAAAGTTAGGGCGATTTGATACAACTCATGCGGAGAAACCCCTATATTTGTGCTGTAAAACACAAAAATAGGTATTAGCTATGAGAAAAATCGAATCAGTTTTCAAGAAAAACATGCACAAGATTGAGGATAACATCTTGCGTCTGTATGGCTTCACCGCAACGAATAACTCGTCGCTCTAAGGAGCCATTTTTAAATTAGAGAAAGAATTACTAACTATTTATCTTCAAGAACAGCCCGACAGCGATGCCGGGCTGTTTTTTTATCCCTGCACCTTCCCGTCTCGGGCAGCCTCCATCCCGTCATTTTTCCGCACAACCTTTCTTCATAAGTCCCGCCACTTCATCGAAAAAGTGGAGGCACTTTCAGCAAAAAGTCCCGCCACTTTTCAGCAAAGGCACAGCCCCATTTCTATCCCTTTCCCGGCGCCCGGCAGACAGACTACCCTCGGAAAAAGCCCAACCCTGCACAGAAAACAAAGAAAAAACATATTTTTCCACCCTTACCTGCTTGCAAAACAAGAAGAAATGACTACCTTTGCAGCCAATTATTCCGTAACGGGTCAGAAAAAGCGAGCCACCAAGCGGCTACACCCGCCGGGTCAACCTACAAATTTACCACAACAAATGTACGCAATTGTAGAAATCAACGGCCAACAATTCAAAGCAGAGGCCGGAAAGAAACTCTTCGTTCACCACATTCAAGGAGCGGAAAACGGAAACGACGTAGAGTTTGAAAAAGTTCTGTTAGTAGACAAAGACGGAAACATCACCGTAGGAACTCCCACCGTTGCAGGGGCCAAGGTTATTGCACAAGTAATCTCTCCGCTGGTGAAGGGCGACAAAGTGCTCGTTTTCCACAAGAAAAGAAGAAAAGGCTACCGTAAACTCAACGGCCACCGCCAGCAGTTTACCGAAATCAGCATTAAAGAAATCGTAGCTTAAACCAAACGAAAAAACAAGAAGTAGATTATGGCACATAAGAAAGGCGTCGGAAGTTCTAAGAACGGACGCGAATCACACAGCAAAAGATTAGGCGTGAAAATCTTCGGCGGCGAGTTCTGCAAAGCCGGAAACATCATCGTACGCCAGAGAGGTACCGTGCACAACCCCGGTGAGAACATGGGCATGGGCAAAGACCACACCCTGTTTGCACTCGTAGACGGCACCGTATCGTTCAAGAAAGGCCGTGGCAACCGTAGCTATGTTTCTGTAACTCCAATCAAATTGGACGAGGCATAACCCATCCGGCCATACAACCTTACATAAAAAGCCGTCCGGAAACCTGCAAGTTTACCGGACGGCTTTTTGTATAACGTTTTATGCGGTTTCCTGGCCGGAGCACATAAGCCCGGCACAGCAAGCCTCAGTTTTCCGCCATGGCCCGCTCCCATTTCTCCCGGCAGCCCGAGCAAATCCCCTTCAGCACATAGTTCACTCCACGCAAAAGAAAGCCCTCGGGCAAGGCAACAAGCGGCACATGCTCACAATCCAGACAGAACGTCTGATGACAATATTCGCAATAAAAGTGCGGATGCATGTCGTCCACCGAACAATGGGAAGGGCTTTCGCACAGTTCGTACTTCACCGAACCGCTCCCGTCCTCTATGTCATGCACCAAGTCATGCTCCCGAAACAACACCAAGGCGCGGAAAATAGTAGAACGGTCCACCGTATCCAGCGCCGATTCTATATCCTGAAGTGAAACCGGACTGCTCGCCTTCATCAATTCCCTCAATACCAAAATGCGGGTCGACGTAGGCTTTACGCCTTTCTGACACAAGCGATTCACGCAAACCCGTTCGTCGTCTGTCACGTTCATATTATTTCATTTTCCGTTTTACTGCGTACAAAAGTAGAAAATCCCTTGCACACTTCCATAAAAAGCAGCAAGGCTTTTAAGCAGAACCCTTGCAACTTCTCCCGAAAAGTCCTGCAGCTTTTCCGAAAAGCGCATCCCCCTTCCCCATCGCGGCTACCGGCTGTCAACAACGTGTTGATAAACTTTTCCCTACTTAGCAGCCGAAAAGTTTCGGAATCAGCCGGAGAAAACGTACCTTTGCACCATAATGAAAGAACTGATAGCCCATATCGAAAATCTTCTGCTCACAAACGATTGCGTCATAGTGCCTAACTTTGGCGGATTTGTTACCTATCGCCTGCCGGCGAAGTGGGTGGAAGAACAGAATTCTTTCCTTCCCCCGGTGCGAACCGTAGGGTTCAATCCCCGATTGCAGCTCAACGATGGCCTGCTCGTGCAGTCCTACATGAGTTTCTACGGCACCTCTTTTCCCGATGCCCACAAGCGCGTATTGCGCGGAGTAAAGGCACTCAAGGAAAAGCTCTACTCCGAAGGAAAAATCGACTTCGCTTCGATGGGCATACTGCGTCTCTCTCTCGACGGCAGCTTCCACTTTACGCCCTGCATCGACGGGGTGAAATCGCCCGAGCTGTACGGCTTGGCCGAATTACACATACTCCCCCTCAAATTCGAGGAAGAGCCGGCTGCCGAAACAGCTCCGGAAACGGCAGAAAAAGAAACCGAGGAAATCGGGTTCACTCCCGAGCCTTCTACCCACCCGCGCCGCATGCACCTGCGCCGGATAGCAAGCGAAACGTTCCGATGGGTCAGCGCAACGGCTGCCGCCATACTGCTGCTCCTGCTGTTTTCCGCACCCGTAAAGAACATCTTACCCGAGACTGCCTACAAGGCGCAGATTGTCTCCTCCCCCTTCTTCAGCACGGAACAAACCGTTTCCACACCTCCGCTGCAGCAATCGCCGGCATCTGCTGAAAAGAAGCCCGCCCAGACGCCCAAAGCGCAACCCGCAAAAGTGGAGACAACCTCAACTGCCTATAAAAAGAAATACGCGCCCAAGAGCCGTCCGGCAGCAACAACTACGCCCCAACAGCCTGCGCCCAAATATTTCATCGTCGTAGCTTCTCTCAGCACCTCCGAGAAAGCCGAGGCTTTCTGCCAGGAGTTAAAGGGAAAAGGCTATACGGCAGCGCAAGTAATCCCCGGAAGAACCACTCAGAAAGTCTGCATCGACGGTGCAGCCGACGCCGAGGCCGCACGCACCCTGCTGCGGAAATACCGGGAAACTTACGAAGACGCATGGCTGTTGACCCAAGACTCCCACAAAGAGAAGTAATCCCCACTTCTGAACAATCGACACGTCGCTCATGAAAAGAGTACCTTGTCCTAAATGCCAGCACCTCATCGCTTTCGACGAGACCCGCTACTCCGCGGGACAAACCCTTGTATTCGTCTGCGAACAGTGTAAGAAACAGTTCACCATACGCATCGGAACCGGTAAACTCCGTTCCGCGCCCAAAGAAGAGAACTGGGACAGAATAGAAAAAGAGGCCGTCGAGCACGGACTGGGCTGCCTGATTGTAGTAGAAAACGTATTTGCCTACAAGCAAGTGCTTCCCCTTTGCGAAGGAGAGAACCTCATCGGCCGGAAAGACGCAGGCACTTCCGTCACCCTGCCCATCGAGACCAGCGACCGGAGCATGGACCGCAAACACTGCTACCTGCACGTCGCACGCAACAAGCAGGGACAACTGACCTACACGTTGCGCGACTTTCCCAGCATTACGGGAACTTTTCTGCAAAACCGCATTCTGGACGACAAGGAGCGCGCCATCCTTCACGACGGAGACGTCATCACACTGGGCGCGACCTCGCTGATATTCCGCTCTGCCGCCGAATGCGAATAACCCGGAGTTCCCCCGATTTTCACCCTTCAAGCCCTTACCCTACAATGAACCCGCACAACACCCTAAAAAAACTGCCCTACCTGCTCCTGACCCTCTGTCTGTTTCTCCTGCCCTCCTGCGAGGAAGAAGACCCCGAAGCAGAAGCCTGGTTCTCAGGAACCTGGTACGTAGTAGACTATTCCTACGGATGCCCGTATGAATTCAACGACACCTTCGTCTTCTATCCCGACGGGAATCTCCGCATAACCGGCTGGAATTACGAACGGGGATATTGGGAAATACGCACCCTCGGCAATACTTCGAGACTGTACATCTACTTCGTCGGCGACAGATATTACCCGACAATTACCGGAGAGTTCGACAATGTAGGTCGTTCCTACATACGCCTTTACGTACAAGACCAGGACTACGGCGAATATTGGCTTGTGCTTCGGCGCGTACCCTACCCCTACCGCCGTTCTGACGCCCCTGCCGACTCCACTGCAACCGCGAGTCCTTCCGTCCTTCCGGCCCGAATCTAAACGGCTGCGGCACGCCCGTTCCGCTTTTCCGCATTCTACCCCTCCGGCAGAAAGTCCAAACGCTTTTCCCGGAAAGGAGCAGTACTTTCGACAAAAAGATGCAACACTTTTGTCCGAAAGACACCCTACATATAGTAAAAAGCACGGCCGTTTCCCTCAGAAACCACAAAAAAACAGTAACTTTGCGCGCCTGCTTCCAGAAAAAGCAGGGATAACGGACATAGATAACAATATCTCAAAATATGAATATTTCATATAACTGGCTGAAAGAATACGTAGACTTCGACCTCACGGCCGAAGAAGTAGCTTCCATCCTGACCTCCATCGGTCTGGAAACAGGCGGCGTAGAAGAAGTGCAAACCGTCAAGGGCGGTTTGGAAGGACTTGTCATTGGCGAAGTACTGACCTGCGAAAACCATCCTAACTCCGACCATTTGCACGTAACGACAGTAGACTTGGGCGACGGACAACCGACGCAAATCGTATGCGGCGCGCCCAACGTAGCTGCCGGGCAGAAGGTTGTGGTAGCTCCCTTGGGCAGTGTGCTCTACGACGGGGACAAGCCCATCAAAATGAAGAAGATGAAACTGCGCGGAGTGGAGTCGAACGGCATGATCTGCGCCGAAGACGAAATCGGAATCGGCTCTTCCCACGACGGAATCATCGTGCTTCCTGCTGAAGCAAAAGCCGGAACGCCGGCAAAGGACTACTACAACATCAAGAGCGACTACGTCCTCGAAGTAGATATCACCCCCAACCGCGCCGACGCCTGCTCCCATTACGGCGTTGCCCGCGACCTTTATGCGTACTTGCGAAGCCACGGCATACCGACAGCCCTCAAGAAACCTTCGACCGAGGCCTTCAAAGTAGATAATCACGACCTCGATATCGACGTTGTCGTAGAAAATACCGAAGCATGCCCCCGCTATACGGGCGTAAGCGTCAAGGGAGTGACCGTAAAGGAAAGTCCTTCCTGGCTCAAGGAGCACCTTTCTGCCATAGGGCTGCGCCCCATTAACAACATAGTAGACATTACCAACTACATTCTCCATGCCTTTGGCCAGCCGCTGCACTGCTTCGACGCCGGAGTCGTAGGGAAAAAAGTGATAGTCAAGACACTTCCGGGCGGTACCCCCTTCACTACGCTGGACGGAGTAGAGCGGAAACTGGACGAGCGCGACCTGATGATCTGCAATGAGGCCGGCCCCATGTGTATCGGCGGTGTATTTGGCGGACTGGAGTCTGGAGTTACCGAGAAAACTACGGATATTTTCCTGGAAAGTGCCTATTTTCATCCCACTTGGATTCGTAAAACGGCACGGCGCCACGGCCTGAATACCGACGCCTCCTTCCGCTATGAACGAGGAATCGACCCCTTATCCCAAGTTTACGCCCTGAAAATAGCTGCCATGCTGGTGAAAGAGCTGGCGGGGGGCACCATTTCTTCAGAAATCAAAGACATTTGCGAGAAACCGGCAGAACCTTTCATCGTAACCCTGCCCTATGCGCAGGTAGACAGCCTGATCGGCAAAGAAATCCCGCACGAAACCATCAAAAGTATCGTGGAAAGTCTGGAGATGAACATACTCGAAGAGAAGGAAGGGGAAAGCCTTACGCTTGCAGTGCCCCCCTATCGGGTCGATGTACAGCGCCCCTGCGATGTAATCGAAGACATTCTGCGCATTTACGGCTACAACAACATTGAGATACCGACTGCCCTCAAGTCGAGCCTCACGGTGAAAACCAACATAGACCGCAGCTATAAACTGCAAAACATACTGTCGGAACAGCTCGTAGGCTGCGGCTTTTATGAAATCATGAACAACTCTCTGACGTCCGCCTCCTATTACGAGACACTTTCCTCCTATCCGAAAGAGAATTTGGTCATGCTGCTCAATCCGCTCAGCTCGGACCTGAACGCCATGCGCCAAACCCTTTTGTTCGGAGGTCTGGAGAGCATTGCCCACAACATCAACCGCAAAAACGGAAACCTGCGCTTCTTCGAAATCGGAAACACCTACTTCTTCCATGCCGAAGAGCGGAAAGAAGACAAAATACTCAGCCCTTACAGCGAAGAGATGCACATGGGACTCTGGATTACGGGAAAGAAAACGGCCAATTCATGGATACATCCCAACGAAGAGAGCAGCATCTACGAACTGAAAGCCTACGTGGAGAACCTGCTTACCCGTGCCGGACTCGACTTGCACAAGCTCTCCGTCGCACACAAAAACACGAGCGACCTGTTCAACGCACAGCTTGATTACTGTCTGCCCAACGGCAAACTCGTTGCCCAGATAGGCATCGTCAACTACAAACTGCTGAAGGCTTTCGACATCGAACAGGACGTTTATTACGCCGACATCTATTGGAACCGTCTGACACGCAGCGTACAAAACGAAAAGATAAGCTACAAAGAGCTGTCGCGTTTCCCCTCCGTAAAAAGAGACTTGGCACTGTTGCTGGATGCTTCCACTGATTTTGCCGAAATCGAAAAGATAGCCTACGAAACCGAACGCAAGTTGCTGAAAGATGTATGGCTCTTCGATGTCTACGAAGGCAAGAACCTGGAAGCAGGCAAGAAGTCGTACGCCGTAAGTTTTCTACTTGAGGACGAAAACCAGACCCTGACCGAGAAACAAATCGAGAAAGTCATGCAGCGCCTCATACAGGCCTTCCAGACTAAACTCGGCGCACAACTGAGATAAACGGGAAGCAACCCAAAGAGAGACCCAAACAAATACAAAACACATAAAAAACAAGTACCACATATGGGAAGAGCGTTTGAATATAGAAAAGCCACAAAACTGAAAAGATGGGGCAACATGGCCCGCACATTCACCCGCATAGGGAAACAAATAGCCATCGCCGTAAAGGCCGGAGGCCCTGAACCGGAGAACAACCCCCACTTGCGCGCCATCATCGTTACGGCCAAGCGGGAAAACATGCCCAAGGACAACATCGAGCGTGCCATAAAGAACGCGATGGGCAAAGACCAGAAAGACTACAAAGAGATGAACTATGAAGGTTACGGCCCGTACGGAATCGCAATTTTCGTAGAAACCGCAACCGACAACACGACCCGCACCGTAGCCAACGTGCGCAGCATATTCAACAAATTCGGCGGTTCGCTGGGAACTTCCGGAAGCCTTGATTTCCTTTTCAACCATAAATCCGTCTTTACCATTGCCGCAAAAGAAGGAATGTCCGTAGAAGACCTGATTTTGGACCTCATCGATTACGGAGTGGACGAAGACTACGACGAAGAAGACGGCGAGATTACGATATATGGTGAGTTCCAATCGTTCAATGCCATCCAGAAATATCTGGAAGACAACGGCTATGAGATAAAAAGCTCAGAGTTCACCCGTATTCCCACCGACCAGAAAGACGTTACTCCCGAGCAGCGGGAAACAATCGACAAGATGGTTGAACGCCTGGAGGAAGACGAAGACGTGCAAAGCGTATATACCAACATGAAACCCGAAGAAGGCGAATAAAAAACAACGCCCCGACCGCACCCGAATGGAATACCACTACAAGACAAACGGCACGTGCAGTACCGACATTTACCTGAACGTGGAAGACGGAATAATCCGTGACGTACGTTACGAAGGAGGCTGCAATGGAAATTTGCAAGGCATAGCCCAACTCGTGCGCGGTATGGCAGTATCCGAAGTCCTCGCCCGCCTGGAGCACATACGCTGCGGCATGCGCCGCACCTCGTGCCCCGACCAACTCTGCAAAGCACTGCGTGAAATGGGCTACAACGACTGAGCGACTACAATCCCGCCTTTCTAAAAACAACGATAGCACCCGTAGCTTTCTTCCAAAGCTACGGGTGTTTTGCATAAAACCCGCAAGGGAAACGAGAAAAACCTGCAAGGGAAAACGGAAAAAGCCGCAAGGGTTTTCAGCAGCAGAAGAAAGCCTCTCCTGTCCCTCACATCGGACTTTTACCCATTTTTGCTTACGCCGGAAACAGAATGCAGTTCGGCATAGTCAAAGTGAAAACACTGTTTTCGTTTGCCTCTGCACGCGCCTTTCGCTACCTTTGCTGCACAATGCTTACTCACTACACGCAGAAATACAGAAAATTCAGATGAAAAATTTCATAAAAGACTTACGCCGACACGACCACAAGCGTTACCTCGGCGGACTGGACATCTTCCGCTACATCGGCCCCGGCATGCTCGTAACCGTAGGATTCATCGACCCGGGCAACTGGGCGTCGAACTTCGCCGCCGGATCGGAATTCGGGTACGAATTGCTATGGGTAGTAACCATCTCCACCATCATGCTCATCATTCTCCAGCACAACGTAGCCCATCTCGGCATCGTCACCGGACTATGCCTCTCCGAGGCAGCCATGCGCTACACGCCACGATGGGTATCCCGCCCCATATTAAGCACTGCCGTACTGGCCTCCATATCGACCTCGCTGGCGGAGATACTGGGAGGCGCCATCGCGCTGGAGATGCTCCTGAATATCCCGATACGCTGGGGAGCGATACTGACCACCCTTACCGTAATCATCATGCTCTTCAGCAATTCCTACAAGCGTATCGAGCGAGTCGTCATAGGGTTCGTTTCCCTCATCGGGCTCTCTTTCATCTATGAGCTCTTCCTTGTAGACATCGACTGGCCTGCAGCCGCACGAGGCTGGGTAACTCCCAGTCTGCCCGAGGGCAGCATCTTCATCGTAATGAGCGTATTGGGCGCAGTAGTCATGCCGCACAATCTGTTTCTGCACTCCGAGGTCATCCAAAGCCACGAGTATCATAAGCGCGACAGCAGCTCCATCAAGAAAGTTCTCAAGTACGAATTTCTCGACACCCTGTTCTCCATGAGCGTAGGCTGGGCCATAAACAGCGCCATGATTCTGCTCGCCGCAGCCGCTTTCTTCCAGACCGGAGCACCTCCCGTAGAAGAACTCGGGCAGGCACAGTCGCTGCTCACCCCTCTGCTGGGCAAGAACGCGGCAGGCATCTTTGCCCTGGCTCTCCTACTGGCAGGCATCTCCTCCACCCTCACCAGCGGAATGGCGGCAGGCTCCATATTCTCCGGCATCTTCAACGAATCGTACAACATAAAAGACAGCCACACTCAGGTCGGCATACTCCTCTCGCTGGGTATAGCCCTGCTTACCATCTTCTTCATCGACAATCCGTTTCAGGGACTAATCATTTCGCAAATGCTCCTGAGCATACAGCTGCCTTTCACCATCTTCCTGCAAGTCAGCCTGACTTCCTCGCCGCGCGTCATGGGCGAATATGCCAACAGCCCCTCCAGCCGCGTCCTGCTCTATGGAATAGCCATAATCGTATCGCTGCTCAACCTCTACCTGTTCTATACGGCAATTGCCGGATAATCGCCCCAAGTAATCTGGGCCGATACACATAGGCCCATGTTCTCCAAAGACTCAGCCACCGTTTGCACCCCAAAAGGACAAACGGTGGCTGAATGCTGATGCGGAAAAAGCAGAAAGAATCCTTTGGCCTTATATTATATGCCTCTATCTTTGCCGCCGATTTAAAAAACAGAATACTTGTAAAAACAAAAAAAGAGAAACAATTTATGGCAACACTATCTCAAGACGGCACTGCCTCCAGTCACAATAAAGTGGGCCTTGCCGGAATGCTGATAACGTTGGGCATCGTGTTCGGCGACATCGGTACCTCGCCGCTGTACGTAATGAAAGCCATCGTACACACGGGAGAGGCGCTGAGTGAGAATTACATCTTAGGGGCATTGTCGTGCATCATTTGGACACTTACGCTCCAGACTACCATTAAATATGTATTGATTGCCCTGCGTGCCGACAACCAGGGCGAGGGCGGTATACTGGCTCTTTATGCCCTGCTGCGCAAGCAAAAACGCCGCTGGATTTACGGCATAGCCATCGTAGGCGCAGGCACGCTGCTGGCCGACGGCATCATTACGCCAGCCATCACCGTGACCACAGCCATCGAAGGACTGGAAAGTTTCGGCTCCGATTTGCCCATCATTCCAGTTGCTATCGGTATCATCACGGTCGTGTTCTTCGTGCAGCGGTTCGGCACGCAGCACATCGGACGCTCGTTCGGCTCATTCATGCTCGTATGGTTTCTGCTGTTGGGCGTAATAGGCAGTATCACACTGACCGTCAACCCGCAGGTCTTCAAAGCATTCAATCCCTATTACGCAATTTGCCTGCTGGCCGATTCGCCCAGTTGGTTCCTGATATTGGGAGCTGTATTCCTTTGTACCACGGGCGCCGAGGCACTTTATTCCGATTTGGGGCACTGCGGCAGACGTAACATCACGATAAGCTGGATTTTCGTCAAAATCATGCTTATACTTAACTATCTGGGACAAGGAGCTTGGATACTGGCGCATCCGGAACTGGCGGCAGGCAACGTAAACCCTTTCTATGCCATCATGCCACAAGGCATACTGCTGTTTGCCGTCATCATGGCCACAGGCGCAGCCATCGTGGCCAGCCAGGCTTTAATCAGCGGCTCTTTCTCCATCTTAAGTGAGGCCATGAACCTGCGTTTTTGGCCGCGCATGCACATCAAGCACCCCACGCACGTAAAGGGACAATTATTTATTCCGGTGGTCAACGTCTGCATGTACATAGGAGTCGTTTTGACCATTCTGCTCTTCCGCGACTCGTCGCACATGGAGGCAGCCTACGGACTGGCCATCACCATCACCATGCTGATGACCACGCTGTTACTCGGATTTTACATCCATATGCGGGGTGTACCGCAATTAGTGACCATTTTGTTCGTAGGCGCATATTGCGTGATTGAAGGCGTATTCCTGGCCGCCAACTTGTCCAAGTTCGCAAGCGGAGGTTGGTTTACGCTACTCATAGGCAGCGCACTGTGTTTCGTCATGTTCGTATGGGTAAATGCGCAACGCATCCGCCGGCAATATCTGTCGTTTAAAAGGCTGAGCGACTACTACGGCATCATATCGGACATCAAGGCCGACGAAAGTATTCCGAAATATGCTTCCAACCTGGTGTACGTGAACCATGCGCGCGACAAAGGGATGGTTGATGACAACTTGCTCTACTCCATCATCAACAAACAGCCCAAACGTGCCGACCACTACTGGCTGATCAATCTGGAGTTTACAGATACGCCCGACACGCTGGAATATACCTCCGCATCGCTGATTAAGAACACTTTATTCAGCATCAACCTCCGCATTGGTTTTCAAATAGAGCCGCGCGTCAGTCTATACCTTCGCCAAATCGTGGAAGATATGGTAGCCGACGGCGAAGTGACGCTGACCAGTACCTACCCGTCTCTACGCAAAAACGGCATTGCGGGGGACTTCCGCTTCATTATTATCCACCGCGTCTACTATCCCGAAGACTCCGGCAACAGCCGCCAGAACATGTTGATGAGCCTTTATGCCATGATTCGCCGCATAGGTATCAGCGAACCGAACGCATTGGGGCTGGACACCTCGGTGGTAGACGTGGAGCGCGTACCGCTGATCATTAAGAATCGAGGGAAACACATACGCCGCATCGTCAAAGCCGATATGGAAAAGGACAACGAAACCGCTGAGGAACGGGAAAGTTAAGGATGCAGTTGTAACAGAAATTGCGAGTAACCTTTTAAAAAAGATGGGAGCACAAGCACCGGATTATAACGGTACTTGTGCTCCCATTCTTACTGTCTTTTAATAAATTCCGAAGTCCGTAATTTCCGGAAACAGCGGCATCAGCACTTGATTCCCAACTGATGAAGAACTTCGCGAATCTCTTCGTAGGTCGTCAACCGGGTAGGTACAAGGGGCAGACGGAGCTTATTCTTAATCAATCCCATGCTGTGCATCATGGCTTTCACTCCTGCCGGATTGCCGTCTACGAAAAGCAGTTTGAACAATTCGGCAAAGCGCTGATGAATGGCGCGTGCGTTAGGGAAATCGCCGGCCAGTGCCAAACGCGTCATCTGGCTGAACTCTTTCGGGAAAGCATTTCCGATGACAGAAATTACGCCGACAGCTCCCAACGTAATGAGCGGATAAGTTATACCGTCGTCGCCAGAGAGAACTTCGAAAGTATCAGGCTTATTCTTTATGATATCGTCGATTTGACTAAAATTACCAGAGGCTTCCTTAATACCGATAATGTTATGGCAGTCGCGGGCCAGGCGCAACGTAGTCTCAGCCGTCATATTTACGCCCGTACGGCCCGGCACGTTATAAAGCAACACGGGCTTGCAACTGGCCTCGGCTATTGCGCGGAAATGCTGATACATGCCCTCTTGCGAAGGTTTGTTATAATAGGGCACCACTGAAAGTATGGCATCGATGCCACGCAGGTCATCGTGCTTCAGCTGCTCGACTATCATGCGCGTATTATTGCCGCCCATCCCCATTACGATAGGGATTCGGCCGTTTACACGTTCTATTATCAAACGACGTATTTCCCGCTTCTCTTCTTCCGAAAGTGTAGGGGTTTCGGCCGTAGTGGCTAAAATAACCAGAAAATCTGTACCGTTGGATAACTGGAAATCTATCAGTCGTGTTATTGCTTCGTAATCAACGCTTTCATCTTCATTGAACGGGGTTATAAAAGCTACCCCCATTCCTTTTAGCTTGGACTGTATCATAATTGGGAAATGAAATTCATTCGTTTAGAGGTGCAAAAGTAATACTTTCACGGGTTAATCGGCAATCATCTGTAGAAATTCTTCTTCGCTAAGAATAGGAATTCCCAATTTCTCTGCTTTTTCCCTCTTGGATGGCCCCATGTTGTCTCCGGCCAGCAGGAAAGAAGTTTTGGAAGATACGGAAGCGGCATTACGCCCTCCGTGCTGTTCGATCAGCTGTTTGTATTCTTCGCGGGTATGCTGTTTGAATACACCGCTGACAACTATCGCTTTCCCCGACAAGGCATTTCCCGCAGGAACGGCCGGAGCAGCCATCTCCATGCAGAGCCCGTATTCTTTCAAGCGGGCCACTAATTCCTGCTCTTGTGGATTGGCAAAAAAAGCCAAGACGCTGCACGCAATACGGTCGCCGATTTCGTGAACGGAAAGCAAGTCTTCGTAAGTAGCAGCCGCAAGACGATCTATCGAACGGAAAGCACGCGCCAAAGTACGGGCTACTGTTTCACCTACGAAACGGATGCCTAAAGCAAACAGAACACGTTCGAAAGGAACAGTGCGCGAGCGTTCCAATCCCTGCAGAATACGCTCTGCCGATTTTCCACCCATCCGCTCCAAGCCGGCAATCTGCTCTACCGACAACGTATAAAGGTCGGCAGCCGAATGGAGCAAGCCCTCTTGATAAAACAAATCGACAGTTTCAGGGCCAAGGCCGTCAATATCCATAGCCCTGCGGCTGATGAAATGCTCAATACGCCCCTTTATCTGCGGAGGACACCCCGTCGCATTGGGACAATAGTGAGCCGCTTCTCCTTCGTAGCGCACCAGAGGCGTTCCACATTCCGGGCATTTCGATATGAACTCCACTTTTTCTCCGAGCGAAGACGTGCGTGATTCCAAATCAACTCCCGTAATCTTAGGAATAATCTCGCCTCCTTTCTCCACATATACATGGTCGCCGATATGAAGGTCCAGCCCCGCGATGATATCCGCATTGTGCAACGAGGCTCTCTTCACCACCGTACCAGCCAAAAGTACGGGACTTAAGTTGGCAACCGGCGTAATTGCCCCCGTCCGCCCTACCTGAAACGAGACAGACAGCAACTCTGTGAGCGCACGCTCGGCCTGAAATTTGTAAGCAATAGCCCAACGCGGGGATTTGGCCGTATATCCTAACTCACGCTGCTGCCGCAAAGAATTAACCTTCAGTACAATTCCGTCCGTAGCCACGGGCAAATGCTTGCGCTCGCCATCCCAATACGAGATATAATCAAACACTTCCGGCAGCGAATGACACAGACGGATGGAGTCGGCCACCTTGAATCCCCAGCGGCGGGCAGCCTGCAAATTCTCATAATGGCTGTCGCCCGGAACATCCTCTCCCAATACATAGTAGAAGTAGGCATCCAAATGCCGGCGGGCCACTTCGGCAGAATTTTGCAGTTTCAACGTCCCTGAAGCAGCATTGCGCGGATTGGCAAAAAGAGGTTCTTCGCGCGCTTCACGCTGGCGGTTTAATTCGTCAAACACGCTCCAGGGCATGAGAATTTCCCCTCGGATTTCAAACCGTTCCGGCACATCTTTCCCATCGAGCAGCAACGGTATCGAACGAATCGTACGCACGTTGTCCGTAACCACATCACCCTGCACCCCGTCACCCCGCGTAACAGCCTGCACCAAGCGACCTTCTTCGTAAATCAACGAAATGGAGGTTCCGTCAAACTTAAGCTCAGCACAAATCTCAAAAGGCTCGGAGCCCAATGATTTGCGGACACGCTCGTAAAATTCCGTTACCTCAGTTTCGCTGTACGTATTGCCCAACGAAAGCATCGGATACTGGTGTTTTACTTGCTCAAAGTCTTTTGACAAGTCGCTTCCCACGCGCATCGTAGGAGAATTAGGGTCGTACATTTCCGGATGCCTCTGCTCTAATTCCTGTAACCGCCGCATCATTTGGTCAAAATCGTAGTCACTTATCGACGGTTCATCCAGCACATAATATTTATAGTTATGCTCGTGCAGCGCAGTACGCAACTGGGCTATTTCTTCTTGTTCGGTCATAATACAGCTATTTTTGAGAGGAAAAGACTCACTTTTCGAGCACAAAAATATAGAATTTCCCAAGGAGTAGATAACAAATAAGCCGGCTTTTTCACATAAGTTCCTCCACAAAAGGGGTTATGCCGCGTTTTATTTCTACTTTTGCACTTCATAATTCTATGAAATCATGCGAATAGATATCATCACGGTACTGCCCGAAATGATCGAAGGCTTCCTCAACTGCAGCATTCTCAAGCGGGCACAAGATAAAGGACTGGCAGAAATCAAGCTGCACTACTTGCGCGACTTTACGCAAGACAAGCATCGCAGGGTAGACGACTATCCGTATGGCGGAATTGCCGGCATGGTCATGAAAATTGAGCCAATAGAAAATTGTATCAATTTCTTAAAGGCACAAAGGGAATACGACGAAATTATTTTTACCACGCCCGATGGGGAGCAATTTTCCCAGCCCGTTGCCAACGAGCTTTCAATGATGGAAAACATCATCATCCTGTGCGGTCACTTCAAAGGAATTGACTACCGCATCCGGGAACACTTGATTACCCGAGAAATCAGCATAGGCGATTACGTCCTGACAGGAGGCGAATTGGCAGCAGCCGTCATGACGGACGCCATCGTGCGCCTGCTGCCCGGAGCTATCAGCGATGAACAGTCGGCACTCTCCGATTCATTTCAGGACAATCTGCTTGCCCCACCCGTCTATACGCGACCCGCAGATTACAAAGGATGGAAAGTGCCTGAAATTTTACTGTCAGGACACGAAGCCAAAATACAGGAGTGGAATCTCAATCAGGCTTACGAACGCACAAAAAGATTGCGGCCCGACTTATTGAAATAAACCCGAGCCTTCACAAAACTATAAAAGAAAGCAGCGAAGAGAAGAATTGAAATTTCTACCTCTTCGCTGCTTTCTTTTTATCTCTATCGAGGGAAACGGACTAAACTTCCAAAGCCCCTACAATATCTTGTATAGACGAGAAATGATGACGGTCGAGATATTCATTTATACCATCAACAACTTTTACACAGACATCAGGCTCTATGAAGTTGGCCGTACCTATCTCAACGGCAGAAGCTCCGGCAAGGAAAAACTCGATAGCATCCGTAGCATTCATAATTCCTCCCAATCCGATTACGGGAATCTTTACAGCTTTTGCCACCTGCCACACCATTCTCAAAGCGATCGGCTTCACCGCAGGACCACTCAATCCGCCGGTAATAGTAGAAAGCAGCGGTTTCCTGCGTTCTGCATCGATAGCCATGCCTAACACTGTATTGATAAGCGAAACGCTATCGGCGCCTGCATCTTCTACAGCCTTGGCAATTTCAGCAATATCCGTTACATTAGGCGAAAGTTTCACTATCAAGGTCTTTCCATAAGCCTTGCGCACGGCAGAAACAACCTCAGCCGCTCCTTTGGCCGAAACCCCGAAAGCCATTCCGCCCTGCTTCACATTAGGACAAGAGATATTCAACTCAATGGCAGGAATGCGCTCCAGACTGTCAATCATACGGGCCGTTTCTGCATAATCTTCTACAGCAGAACCGGAAACATTCACTATCATCTGACTATCAATGGAGCATATTTTCGGATAAATAGACTCGCAAAAATACTCAACCCCCTTGTTCTGTAACCCGACGGCATTCAACATGCCCGACGGAGTCTCCGCCATTCGCGGATAAGGGTTGCCTTCGCGATGATAACGAGTCGTTCCCTTTACAATAATCCCCCCGATTCGTGACAAATCAATAAGGTCTTCAAATTCAATACCATATCCAAATGTACCCGATGCTGTCATCACCGGATTTTTCATCTGCATGTTTCCTATCGTCGTTCTCAACTCTGCCATAACAAATCCTCCGTATTAAAAACCGGGCCTTCCTTACATACGCATTTATGCCCTTCTTTTGTATTTTCCACACAGCAAAGGCATGCGCCGACGCCACACGCCATCTTATTCTCCAAAGAGACTTCACAAGGAATGCCGCGTGAAGCTGCATAAGCGGCAACGGCCTGCATCATCGGCTTAGGGCCACAAGAATAAATCCACGAAAAGTTCCGATTTTGCAGCACACTATGCTGGACTACCAGACCACGTTCACCCATCGAACCGTCTTCGGTCGTAGTAAAAACTTCGCCCAACTGAGCAAAATCATCCAGTTCCAGCAAGTCGTCGGCCGTACGCGCTCCTAAAAGAAACACAGGAGCATATCCCTTTTGCTTCAACTCATTTCCCAAATACAGCAGGGGAGCAGTACCAACTCCGCCTCCTACCAACAGGAGGGAAGTCCCCTTTTCTTCAGCCTTTGGGAAACCTGCGCCAGACATCGTAAAGGAATTACCAAGCGGAAACAATACATTCAGCTTATCGCCGCTCTTCAACTGGCCTAAAGCACGAGTACCGTCCCCAATCATACGAATAAGGAACCAAACCTCGTTGCGCTCATAATCAACAAAATTGATGGAAATAGGGCGGCGCAGAAAAGTCGTTTTCGAGCCATCCACCCGGAGTTCTGCAAACTGACCCGGCATCATTTCCGGCAAAGCGGCCGCCGGATTAGTCAGTTTCAGCAATACATACTCACGATTTAGCACCTGCCGATCAACAACAAGCAAGTCCAAAACATATTTCTTCATAGCTTATTCACTAAGGCGGAAACTTACTTTCCAAAACGACAGCCGTTCCCAAAAGCGCTTCCTTCATTATATATATGTGCAAATATACGCTAAATTTCCGATTTGAATATCTCAAAAGTATTATCGTCGAAGAAGATTCTTATTTCCACGATTTTCCTTTCGGGCTTTTCTACGTACTTAACCACCTCTTTCACTGGCAGTTCATGGCTTAAACCGGGCATTCTTGAAGGCATTTCCTTGGGATTTTCACTCTGCTCCCGCCCCTCGGACGGAAAAATCCCATTCTCACCAGGATAAGCAGAAGCTGATTCCGAAGCCGAAGAAGCAGCACTTTGCTCCATTTCACCCTTACCATTTAAAAGCCAATCGATGCTAATTTCAGGAAAACGATTGATTATCTTCATGATAACCTCAAGACTCGGATTATTCCGCCCTTGAGTTATATGAGTAATCGTGGCCCGCCCTACACTAATTGCTTCCGCAAATTCAGCTAAATTCATGCCTTTCTTCTGACGGATCAAATCAATACGATTTTTTATTACAGACAAATCAGTCGTTTCCATAATGAAAATAGAATAAGCGTACAAATGTAACAATTTACAAGAACAACACAAAACGAACAAACGATAAACTTGTAAACTTTCAGATGTAAACGGCAGAAACAAATGTATCTCCAAAGAATCAGTATACATCCGTAAACATACTGATTTTCTATTAAATACATAGATTAAATTTCAGCCATAATAACTTAATTTCCAAATACTAAGAGCTTTAAAGAGCAATATTAGAAGTAGAAAAGCAGCCCCTTTTTCCAAAAAAGCTGCATCTTATTGTCTTATCAGGCTTCCTTTTAAAACGACAATCCATAGATATTCAGCGGAATAAATTGCAAAATAAATAAGTGTTAATGAAACTATTCAGGCAAGCTCCGTGTTTACGATGAAAAACGGTTAATTTGTAAACACACTGCTACGTCGTTTATAAACCACACCCCAGCTGAAAACATAATTGCTTATACTTGTAAATTTACACATGTAAATCTTTGAAATAAACTACTTGATGGAAATTTTGTGTTTACTACTGTGTATCACAAGATTCTATTAGTGGGTAATAATAGTAAACATGGGATTTACTGCGGATTTTGCCTTATTAAAAAAGTAATCCCTACCCTGCTCTCTACAAAAAGTTCCCAAGAAACAAATGTACCCTTGCAGACATTCAATATTAACATGAGCCTCTACACTCAAACGCTTCCTATTTTTCCGATGAAAGATACAGCCGCACACAAAAATCAAATTCTCAGAGGGGTAAAACATCCCCAACTTCCCGTAAATCGACTTGATTTTCAGACAGAAACATCCATAAAACAGCAGGAAATCATATACACATTTCCAACACTAAACAGAAGAAACGTGCACAAAGAGACTCATAAATGAGCAAAAATCAGCAACAAATGGAAAAAAGAAAGCCATGAACTAAACAAAAGCACTTTCGCATCTGACAAAAGCACTTCAGTAATTGACAAAAGTACTTTAGCAACCGACAAAAGCATTTTAGCGATCAGCAAAAGAACACTTGTAAACCGACAAGATATTCAATCGAAGTAAAATCGCAAACTTCCCCACACCCGAGGAATTCCCGCTCAACAGGACAGAAAGAAGATATCCAGCTATTCCCAAAAGCTATAAGGAAAATCCAAAAGGCCTGCAAGCCTAATAAGAAAAATGTACAAAGGGAATTCAACTTCCCATCCCTTTCTCACAAAAAGGGAACTACAGAAAATGAAGAATCCTTCAAAAAGAAGAAAGTAAAAACGGAAGCACTCTTTTCAATGCAATATAGAATAAATCAGATCCCGCAGATTATCGGCATCCGACAAGTTACCCGTCGCATCCACCCCTTTCGAGCGGGCATCGGCCAAACGAATCTGATGAATTATACGATAAACCTTCATGCCCGGATAATTTCTCAGCCCACTCACGTAATCCTGTGCCGCCCATGCCGAACGAAGTCCCAAGAAATTCGCAAGCCCGTCAGCATCTTTCCGCGGAGCGTAATAAGCCAGCATAAGATTTGCGAAATAATTAAACAGAGTTGCAAATATAGGTTGTACCGAATTTTGCTTGCTGTTCTTCGTCATGAATGCAACGATTCGAGCCACCTTCGGCGTATTTCGCTCAGCCAGCGCTGTTCGCAATTCAAAAATATTATACTCCTTACTAATCCCTACATTCTTCTCTACCAGCTCCGCAGTAATCCTTTTCTCCCCCGGGAGCAAGGCCAACGACAACTTGTCCAGCTCACCAGCCAGACGACTCAGATTATTCCCCACATGCTCAGCCAACAGCCGCGCAGTAGTCTCCTCAATCGTAAGACCTTTCCCTTTCAGATAAGAGGAAATGAATCGCGGAAGCATACTTTCACGCAGTCG
This sequence comes from Bacteroidaceae bacterium, assembly GCA_050946375.1. Classification (GTDB taxonomy): domain Bacteria; phylum Bacteroidota; class Bacteroidia; order Bacteroidales; family Bacteroidaceae; genus UBA1794. The sequence continues at coordinate 113,313 of JBMNUT010000004.1, forward strand.
GCGCGACTCAAAAAACACCCCTTTTTCCTGCGCCAATGAGGCCAACTTCTTCCGTTTGTCATAGGTACTGTGTAAATAACAAATCACTAAAATAGTAGACGACAAGGGACGCTGCAGATAGATTGCCAGGTTATCCAAATTGCGAACCATCTGGGCTTCCCGCAAAATCACAACCTGATGGTCGGCCATCAGCGGATACCGGCGGGCAAGCGTCACGATATCCGCTACCCGGTCCGCATAGTCCAAGCCATAAAGAATCGACAAATTAAAATCCTTTTCAGCCTCTGTCAGTACGTCCTCTTCTATCAGTTTTGCAATCCGATCAATATAATAATCTTCTTCGCCTGTCAGGAAGTAAACAGGAGCATATTTACGCGCCTTCAAGTCGCGTACGATTTGTTCGTATGTCGTATCGTTTGTCGCCATTTTTCTTCTATCAAAAATCTTATTCGTCCTACTATTTTTACTCAGCGAACCGATGGTTTCTTACAAGTTGCGCGGATCATTCTGCAGAAATTCCGTACTTTTGTCCGAAAAGAGCCCGCAATCCGCAGGCACAAAAATAGGCAATGTTCACTTTAAACCTCCCAAAATACGAAACAAAAATCATGCGCCGCGACGGAAAAGTCCGCATCTGGGACTGCCTGCGCCGCCGCTATGTCGCGCTGACCCCGGAAGAATGGGTACGCCAGCACTTCGTTCATTTCCTCATCGAGCACAAGTCTTATCCCGCGGCGCTACTAGCCAATGAAGTCTCCCTTCAACTCAACGGGATGAGCCGCCGTTGTGATACCGTATTATACGACCGAAGTGCACAGCCCCGCATGATTATCGAATACAAAGCCCCTCATATCGTCATCGACCAACACGTGTTCGACCAGATTTATCGCTACAATCTGGTGCTTCAGGTGGACTATCTCATCGTAAGCAATGGCTTGTCACATTACTGCTGCGCCATCGACTACGACCAAAAAAGCTACACATTTCTGCCTCAAATCCCCGACTATCAAGCACTGGTTCCCCGCAACCTTTCCGAACCAGGTATTGTAAAAAACGATTGACGCATCCCAACATTTCGCTTTCTTCCTACCCACACTTTTCGCCGGGGGCCTATACAAACAAAACGGGCATGCAGCACTTCTCTCCGCCGCATGCCCGTTCTGCTTATTTCTCTGCCTGATAAAGACCCGAAAAATCAGTCTTTCACTCCGGCCAGTTCCTTATCAATCATGATGCGTCCGCAATACTCGCAAACGATAATCTTCTTGCGCATGCGAATATCCAGCTGCCGCTGAGGGGGAATCTTGTTGAAGCATCCGCCGCATGCGTCACGCTGCACATAGACAATACCCAAGCCATTCCGCGAACTCTTGCGGATGCGGTTGAAAGCAGCCAGGAGGCGCGGGTCGATAGAACCTTCCAGATTCTTGGCCTTCTCACGCAGGCGCTCCTCTTCGGCCTTCGTCTCGTGAACGATTTCGTCCAGCTCGCCTTTCTTTTCTTCCAGGTCTTTCGTCCGGTCGGAGAGCGTCTCCTGCGAACGGGCCAACTCGTTGTTGTTCTCTTCCACCTGACGGTTGAAGTCGGCAATCTTCTTCTCGCAGAGCTGAACTTCGAGGGTCTGGAATTCTATCTCCTTCGACAGGAAGTCAAACTCGCGGTTATTCCGCACATTGTTCTGCTGTTCCTGATATTTCTTGATAGAATCCTTGGCCTTTTCAATCGCCACTTTCTGCGCAGAAATCTCGCCCTTCAGATAATTGATTTCCCCCTGCAACTTCTCCACACGGGTATTCAGTCCGACAATCTCGTCTTCCAAGTCCTGAACCTCAAGCGGCAATTCACCCCGCAGACGCTTGATTTTGTCAATCTCCGAGAGGATGGTCTGCAACTGATACAGGTTTTTCAACTTCTGTTCTACGGAAAAATCTTCCGGGTTTTTCTTTTCTCTTGCCATGATTATGCTGTTTTGTATGCTTATATGCGTTAATTTATAAATAATGTATCGGATTGGTGCACACCTCCGTGCAGCGTACCGTCAACGTCGGACACAGCCGGCGAAGCGTTTCCTGCAACAGATAAGGCGTAAACTGCTCCGTTTCGTAGTGCCCGGCCTCGGCCAACAGGATTTTTCCTTCGTATCCGAAAAACTCGTGATACTTGATTTCACCCGTCAGGAACACGTCTGCCCCAGCCTTCAGAGCATCGGAAATCAGGAAAGCCCCTGCTCCTCCGCACAAAGCCACCCGCTTGACACGACGGCCGGTAAGGGCATTATGACGCAGGCAAGCTACGGAAAATTCCTTCTTTATACGCTGCAGGAAATCGACCTCATCCATTTCCTCCGGCAGAACGCCTACTACACCCGACCCCACGCTGTTCCAAGCCTGGGAAAGAGGATAGAAATCGTAGGCCGGCTCCTCATAAGGATGATTTTCCAGCAAGGCTTTCAGGACGCGCCTCTTGCAATAGGCCGGAAGAACCGTCTCGACGCGCACTTCGCGCCCGCTGTACAGCTCGCCCGGACGACCGCAGTAAGGATGCGTGTCCTCGCCTGCACGAAACGTACCAGTACCTTCCGTGTTGAAAGAGCAACTGTCGTACTTGCCAATCGCCCCACATCCGGCCTCGAACAGCGCCGTACGAAGCTGCCCGGCATGCGTCGCCGGCACATAAACGGCCAGTTTCAGAAGCATTCCCTCCTTGGGCTGCAGAATCTCGACCTGCTGTAAGCCCAACCGGCGTGCCATCTCAAAGTTCACGCCCCCGTACAGATTGTCCAGATTCGTATGCGCTGCATATACGACAATGTCGTTCCGAATCGCCTTCAGCAGGCAGCGGCCTACATAGTCGGCGTCGGTTATGGATTTCCGCCCGTGAAACAAAAGCGGATGATGCGCAACTATCAGATTGAAGCCTTGGGCGATTGCCTCGTCCACCACGGCTTCCGTTACGTCCAGACACAACAAAGCCCCTGTAACTTCCGCATCTGTCAGTCCAACTTGCAGGCCGGCATTGTCAAAACCGTCCTGAAAGGGCAGAGGCGCGAACCGTTCAAGGGCATCGAGCACTTCTTTTATTTTCATTCCTAACGTATAAGGGTACGAAAAGATGGGTGCAAAGATACGAAAAAGGCCGGGGATACTAAAAAACAACTGCTATTTATTCTGAAAAGTGTCGCTACTTTTCCTGAAAAGGCACGGCACTTTGTGAAAAAAGCGAAGACACTTTTCCGCGCGTGCGCTTCTTATTTTACAAGAATAAGCCCTAACTTTGCAGCCCGTTATGCACGACTTAAAACACTTACTACCCGATCATCTCCCTGCGGGCCTCAAGGAGGAACTGAAAAAGGCCAAGGAAAGCCGTCTCCTCCGCTTCGTAAAAGACTGGACACTCCCCATAGCCATGGCAGTCGGCGTAGGCAGTTTCTTCCTCTTTGCCTACTTCCCGCCCTTCGCTCCCCTCAAGCATCCCCTCGAGCATACGGCGGAAATCCTGACTCCGGTGCTCATCTTTGCCATGTTGCTGCTGACCTTCTGCAAAGTAGACGTACGCGACCTTACCCCACGCCGCTGGCACTTGTGGCTCCTGCTGCTGCAACTCGTGGCCAGCAGCCTGCTGGCCGGCTGGGCATACGTCAGCCACGAAACCTACAAGGAAGTACTCGAAGGCATCACAGTCTGCCTGATTTGCCCGACCGCCACGGCTGCCGCCGTCATAACCCAGAAGTTGGGCGGAAAAGCATCCAGCGTCGCTACCTATACGCTGGGCTCCAACCTCCTTGCAGCGCTGTTCGTACCGCTCGTCTTCCCCCTGCTCGAACCCTCAGACAACCACACCTTCCTGCAGACGGCCGGCATCATTCTGGGCAAAGTATTCCCCACATTGGTCGGTCCCTTCCTCGTAGCTCAGCTTCTGCGCTACGTCTGGCCCCGCCTGCACGCACGGCTCATGAGCATACACGAGCTTGCATTCTACCTTTGGGGCGTATCGCTGACCATAGTCTGCGCCCAAACGACCCGCTCCATCGTGCACAGCACGAAATCGCCCGGCGTGGAGCTGCTCATAGCCTTAGGTGCGCTCCTGGCCTGCGTGCTCCAGTTCGTCATCGGCAAGCAGGTAGGCGAGCGAAGCGGCGAACGCATCAGCGCCGGACAAAGCCTGGGTCAGAAAAACACGGTGCTCGCCATCTGGATGGCCTATACCTTTCTGGATCCCGTCAGCGCCATCGCCCCCGGTTCCTATGTCCTCTGGCAAAACAGCATCAACAGCTGGCAACTCTGGAAGAAGCGCAAGAAAGATGCCGCCTCGAAGGCGTAAATTATTTGATGCGCATCCTTATCGAATTTGATGCGCAACCAATTCAGAAAACATGCGCACCAATTTCTCAAAGCGTGCCCTGAGCTTTTCTGCCCGTTCAGTACCTTTCAAGGTCTTTGCTTGCGCGAAAACAGGAGGCGGCTCGGCATAGTCAAGGTGAAAACCTTGTTTTCCCCTTGCCTCTGCACTCGCCTTTCACTATCTTTGTACCCGGATTTATAGAAAATAACTTAACCCAACTCTCTAAAACTTTTACAACGATCTATGATACGATTTGAATGTGATTACACGGAAGGGGCACACCCCAAGATTTTGGAACGCTTGGTTGAGACCAATCTCCAGCAGACACCCGGCTACGGCGTAGACGAATATTGCGAGCACGCAAGAACGCTGATTCGGGAAGCCTGCGCCACACCCGAAGCGGGCGTGCACTTCCTCGTAGGCGGAACGCAGACCAACAAAACAATCATTTCCTCCATTCTCCGGCCCTATCAAGGGGTCATCGCTTCCGAATCGGGACACATCGCCATTCACGAGGCGGGAGCCATCGAGTCCACCGGGCACAAGGTAATCTGCCTTGCAGGAAACGAACGGGGGAAACTGAACGGAGCGCAAATCCGTGCCGTCTGCGACGCACACTATCATGAAGATATGCCCGAACACGCAGTACAACCCGGCATGGTCTACATATCCCAACCCACAGAGTACGGCACTCTCTATTCGCTCGAGGAGCTGCAAGAGGTGAGCCGCACGTGCAAGGAATACGGCTTGCCCCTCATGGTCGACGGCGCGCGCCTGGGGTACGGACTCATTGCCGAGGGGAACGATGTCGGACTCCCCGAACTTGCTTCTTTATGCGATGTGTTTTACATCGGCGGGACGAAAGTCGGAGCGCTTTTCGGCGAGGCAGTCGTCTTCACCAACCTGGCACTGAACAAGAATTTCCGCTATCATATCAAACAAAACGGCGGCATGCTGGCCAAGGGGCGCTTGCTCGGTATCCAATTTGAGACCCTCTTCACCGACGGACTCTACCTCGAAATCGCACGCCATGCAGACCAAATGGCCATGAAACTGCAGAAAGCATTCGAAAGCCACGGTGTCCGTATGCGCCACCCCTCGACCACCAATCAAATCTTCCCCATCCTTTCCAACAAAGTGCTGGAGAAGATTGCAGGCGAGTACACCTTCTCCCACGCCGAAGTGCTGGACGAGACGCACACCGTAGCCCGCTTCTGTACCTGCTGGGCTACGAAAGAAGAAAACGTGGACAAGCTGATTCAGGACTTGCCCCGCTTCCTTTCCGAAGATTAAGCTATAACCTGTTCCAAATGCCCTAATGATGCAACTATGAAAAAGACTATTTCCGCGAAAAGCCTTCTCCGTCTCTTGAAAAAGGGATGGGAAATAATCCTTTCCAAACTCATACAAGGAAAAAAATGGTATGCAAGTACGTATCGAAGGGGCAAATGGTATCAGAAAGCACTCATGCTGGTGTGCACATTGTTCGTAGCCTTTCTGCTATACTTGTTCATGGTGGACATCAATTTCTTGTGGCTTTTCGGAAAATCGCCCAGCATGTACGCAATTGCGCACCCCAAACAGGCAGAAGCCTCGGTGATTTACAGTGCAGACGGCAAGGTATTGGGACATTACTTCCGCGAGAACCGCATCCCAGTGGAGTACGAAGAAATATCTCCCATGCTCATCCAGACGCTGATCTGCACCGAAGACGAGCGCTTCTACAAGCACTTTGGCATTGATTTCCCTGGACTTCTCTCCGCAACAAAGGATATAGTCCAGGGAAATGCCCGCGGGGCAAGCACAATCACCCAGCAGTTGGTGAAAAACATGTTCAAGACGCGCACCGAATACTCGACCGGACTGACAGGATACATACCGGGAATCCGATTGCTCGTCATGAAAACCAAAGAATGGATCTCGGCGGTCAAGATAGAGATGCACTACAGCAAGGAAGAAATACTGACGATGTACCTGAATACGGTAGACTTCGGAAGCAACGCCTACGGCATCAAAACCGCAGCCAAGACCTATTTTAAGACCACACCGGCAGAACTCAAAACGGAGGAAGGAGCGGTTCTGGTAGGATTGCTCAAGGCCACGACCTACTACAATCCGCACATCAATCCCGAAAACAGCCTGGAACGCCGCAATGTAGTGCTCCGAAACCTCTACACCCACAACGTTATTACCAAAGAGCAGTGCGACTCGCTTTGCAACCTGCCGCTGAAACTGAACTACAACGTAAGCCGTAACTACGACGGAAGCGCCCTTTATTTCCGCGAGGCCGTAGCTTCCGAGCTAAAGGCATGGTGCCAGGAAAATAACATAGACCTTTACGCCGAAGGGCTGAAGATCTATACGACACTCGACTCGCGGATGCAACGCTATGCCGAAGCAGCTGTCCGCAAACAGATGAAGACTGTCCAGCGGAACTTCAATGCCCATTGGGGAAAAACCAATCCCTGGCAAGACGAACAGCACCGCGAAATTCCAGGATTCATTGAGAATCTGGCCAAAAAGACGCCGTATTATAGAATGCTGCAGGCACATTTTCCCAATAATCCCGACTCGGTGGATTATTACATGAACCTGCCGCACAAAGTCAAGGTATTCGACTACGAAAAGGGGAGCATCGAACTGGAGATGAGTGCCATGGACTCCATCCGTTATATGGAACGGTTCATGCACTGCGGCTTCGTTGCCATGGAGCCCGGCAGCGGACACGTAAAAGCGTGGGTAGGCGACATCAGTTTCAACCATTGGAAATATGATAAAGTGACGGCCCGACGCCAACCCGGCTCGACCTTTAAACTCTTTGTCTATACCACCGCCATGAATCAGGGCTTCTCCCCTTGCGAAACACGCACGGACGAATATGCCGCATACGATGCGACCGACGAAAACGGAGAGCCCGTAAAATGGGCGCCCCACAACGCAAATGGAGTGTACTCTGGCGCCGAAATGTCTTTGAAGACCGCCTTTGCGCGCTCCGTCAATACCGTTGCCGTAGCCCTTGCGCAGGAAGTAGGAATTGCCAATGTAGCCCGCACAGCCCACGCCATGGGAATCCAAACGCCGCTGCAGGAGACTCCGTCGCTGGCCTTGGGAGCCTCCGACGTAAGCCTGCTGGAACTGGTCAACTCCTATTGCACCGTAGTCAATGACGGCATGACGCACGACCCTATCCTCGTGACCCGCATCGAAGACCGCGACGGCAAAATCCTTTATGAGCAGGAGCCGCGCCAGACGCAGGCCATCCCCTACGAAAGCGCCTTCCTCATGCAGCAAATGCTCTTAGCCGGAATGAAGGAACCGGGAGGAACTTCACAAGCATTGTGGGGCTACGACCTACACAGATTCAATACGAACTTCGGCGGAAAGACCGGCACTACGTCGAACCACAGCGATGCCTGGTACGTAGGCGTTACCCGCAATCTTGTGGCCGGGGCGTGGGTCGGCGGAGAATATCGAAGCATCCACTTCCGTACCGGAGCGCTCGGCCAGGGAAGCCGCACCGCCCTTCCCGTATTCGCTTACTTCATGGAGCAGGTGCTCAAAGACCCGTCCTTAACCCAATATCGCGGAATGATTTCAGACAAGCCCAAACAGCCCATCAGCCGCGATTATAACTGCTCGAGCATCTACATCGTAGCCGAAAAAGACTCTATTCTCGGTGACTCGACGCTGACACTTCAGCACTTAAAAGGCGTGGAGAACCTGGAAGACATACCGCTCGATCCCACAGACGAGGGAACCACTCCGGACGAATCCGAGAGCGAAAATCCTGCCAAGCGGCCGCCCATATCGCCTGTCGACCTGAGCAGATAGCGCCCGATACCTTTCCCTGTTTCAAAAACAAAAGCCTCCTTGAGCATCTACACACAGCTCCAAGGAGGCTTTCGTTTATTCCTTACTCAGGCATAGTCCCCATAAACGTTTCTTTCCGCCAGGGTAAAGGAGAAAAAGTGCCGGTACTTTTCCCGTAAAGTCACGGGGGAAAACGGGAAAAGCGCCGCAACTTACAGCTCGATACGCTTGATGAAACGCGCCGGAACGCCACCCACAACCGTATTCTCCGGCACGTCTTTCGTCACTACTGCTCCCGCAGCTACTACCGAGTTATCGCCAATCGTCACGCCCGACAGTATGGTCGAATTGGAACCGACCCATACGTTCTTCCCGAGCACAATAGGAGCCGGATAAGTCGTCTTGCGGTCTTCCGGTTTCATGCCATGATTGAGCGTAGCAAACACTACATTATGCCCTATCTGGCAGCCATCGCCGAGCGTTACGCCGCCGTGGTCCTGAAAATGACAGCAGGCATTGATGAAAACCTGCTCCCCGATCGTTATATTCTTGCCGAAGTCCGTATAAAACGGAGGGAATACCCGAAGCGAAGCCGGCACTGTCTTCCCGAAAAGTTCAGACAACAATGCCCGTACCTCATCGGGAGTGTGATAAGCGGCATTCAACCGAAAAGTAACCCGCCGCGCCTCGTCGCTCATTTCGTCCATGAATTGCTGGATATCCGGCGTATTCAGCGCCTTACGCGTCTTGACATATTCTAAAAAGCTGTCGAGTGTCATATTTTAAATTCCTGTTTGTTTACTGATAATCTATCTCATGCCCGGAAATAATATAAAAGCAGAATTCCCCGCAATTCCGGACGAATCGCGAGGAATCCCTTATATGAAACCTGAAAAGGCTCAGCCAGTCCGGGTTTATTTATTCAATGCCGTAGCTACGTCCACTGCACAAGCTACCGTACAGCCTACCATCGGGTTGTTACCGATGCCGAGGAATCCCATCATCTCTACGTGTGCAGGAACAGAAGAAGAGCCTGCAAACTGAGCATCGCTGTGCATACGGCCCATAGTGTCGGTCATACCGTAAGAAGCAGGACCGGCAGCCATGTTATCGGGGTGCAGCGTACGTCCCGTACCGCCGCCCGAAGCTACAGAGAAGTAAGGCTTTCCGGCCAAAATGCGTTCCTTTTTGTACGTTCCGGCAACGGGATGCTGGAAACGAGTGGGGTTCGTAGAGTTACCCGTAATGGAAACGTCTACTCCCTCTTTCCACATGATGGCAACGCCTTCGCGAACGTCGTCAGCGCCATAGCATTTTACCTTGGCGCGCGGGCCGTTTGAGTAAGCGATTTCGCGAACTACTTTCAATTCGCCCGTGTAATAGTCAAACTGCGTCTGTACATAAGTAAAACCATTGATGCGGGAGATGATTTGGGCAGCGTCTTTTCCCAAACCGTTCAGGATGCAGCGGAGCGGTTCTTTACGTACTTTGTCAGCCTTGGCAGCGATTTTGATAGCGCCTTCAGCAGCTGCAAACGACTCGTGACCGGCCAAGAAAGCGAAGCACTTGGTTTCCTCGCGCAGCAACATGGCAGCCAGATTACCATGACCCAGACCTACCTTACGGTCATCGGCAACCGAACCCGGAATACAGAAGGACTGCAGACCGATACCGATAGCCTCAGCAGCTTCGGAAGCATTCTTGCAACCTTTTTTCAGCGCAATTGCACAGCCTACCACATAAGCCCATTTTGCATTCTCGAAGCAGATGGGTTGTGTTTCCTCACACGTCTTATAAGGATCAAGACCATATTCTTCGCAAATCTTGTTAGCCTCTTCGATGTCCTTGATGCCATTCTCGTTCAGGGCGGCAAGAATTTGTTTGATGCGACGGTCCTGGCTTTCAAATTTAACTTCTCTAATCATGTGTTCTTCCTCCTTATTTCTATTCGTGACGTGGATCAATATGTTTAACAGCTCCCTGTTCGGCGGTAAAGCGGCCGTATGTTCCCGTAACCTTCTTCAAGGCTTCGTTGGCATCCGTGCCCTTTTTGATTTCTTCCATGAATTTCCCGAGATGAACGAACTCGTATCCGCAAATCTCATCGTTCTCATCCAGAGCAATGGTCTTGATGTATCCTTCAGCCATTTCCAGGTAACGCGAACCTTTTGCAAGCGTTCCGTACAGCGTACCTACCTGGCTGCGCAAACCCTTGCCCAGGTCTTCCAAGCCGGCGCCGATCATCAGACCGCCCTCGGAGAAGGCAGACTGAGTACGGCCGTAGACTATTTGCAAGAACAGCTCGCGCATTGCCGTATTGATGGCGTCGCATACCAAATCGGTATTCAGGGCTTCCAGAATAGTCTTGCCCGGAAGGATTTCGCTCGCCATGGCTGCAGAGTGAGTCATGCCGGAGCAACCGATCGTCTCCACGAGAGCTTCCTGAATTACGCCTTCCTTTACGTTAAGAGTCAGCTTGCATGCGCCCTGCTGCGGTGCACACCAGCCAATTCCGTGCGTCAGTCCGGAAATATCCTTGATTTCTTTTGCTTTTACCCACTTGCCTTCTTCGGGAATGGGGGCCGGACCATGATTGGGGCCTTTCTTAACCACACACATGTGTTCCACTTCTTGTGAATAAGTCATAACTTTTGGATTTATGGGTTTGAGTTAGTATTTTAGATGCCTAAGCAATCTGTTTAGTCTTGTCAGTATGAAAAGTCGTGCAAAGATAGTTTTTTCCCGCATAGGGCACAAGAACTTGCGTCAAAAAATAGTCGGTTTCAGGCCGAAAAATGCAGTACCCTCCCCCAAAATGATACAATACTTTTTCCGGAAGCCTCCCGGCCTTTCGGCAGAAGCCTTGCAGGTTTTCCCAAAAAGCCTTGCAGGTTTTCGGAAATAGATGCAAGACTTTTTTCCCGCACACGGGCAACGCTTTTCTTCCGCATTAGGCACAAAAGAGTTACCTTTGCCCCACTTATGAAACCGAACGCACACGCGCTTTTCAAGAAAGAATTGGAGTCGCTCCTCATCGCATCGGGGGGATGGGTGGCTCTGCTGCTGTGGATTGTGGGCAACGGCTGCATGCTGTGGATTTTCAACGGCACATATAATCTGCTCGACGGGGGAAGCGCCACACTCCGTCCCTTCTTTCAGCTGGCCCCCCTGCTCCTGCTCCTGTTAGTCCCCGCTTTCACCATGCGTTCCTATGCCGAAGAGCGGCGAAGCGGGACATGGGAACTGCTGAACACCCACCCCGTCTCACCTCTGCTCATACTGGCAGGAAAATTCCGGGCTGCCTTCTGCTTCTGCTGCTACCTACTTTTATATAGCCTCCCCCAGCTGTTCATCGTTTATTCGCTCTCCACGCGAGGCATCGACGCCGGAGAAGTGGCAGGCGGCTATGCGGGACTGCTCCTGCTCTGCGCCGCTTTCTGCAGCATCGGGCTGTTTGCTTCCTCGTGCACGAAGAACGCTGCCACGGCCTACCTGGCCGGACTGGCATTGTGCTTCGTGTTCTACTTCGGCTGTGCCCTCCTTGCTTCGCTCTTCTCCTCGGGAGCCTTGCACGAAGCCTGGGAGTCGGTTGGAATGCAAGCCCGCTACGAACCGATGACGCGGGGCATGCTCACTTCCGACGCTTGCATTTATTTCCTTTCCCTGACTCTTCTTTTTCTGGCCCTTACCCTGATTCAGACCAACCGGGGCGACAAACGCCTGAAGCGGTGGCTCCCCTGGGGCATAGCCGCCCTCGTCGTGCTGAACCTGCTGACCACCCGTTTCAGCTTCCGCTGGGACCTGACCGCCGACAAGCGGCACACGCTTTCCGCTACGACGCAGGAATTGCTCAAATCGCTGCCCCGCCCCATCGAAGTCACGCTTTATCTGAACGGAAAGCTAAACCCGCAATTCCACTCGCTGCGCAGCGCGACTATCGACCTGCTGACGGAAATGGCCAACTATACGCCGCACGGGATAAAACTGACACTCGAAGACCCCAACCTGCAGGTGGCCAATTCTCCACAAGGAGCCGCACTGCTCGCAAAACTGGAGCAACGCGGCATCACCCCCCTTTCCGTAAACGAGCGCGACATACAGAACGGACAGACCATTGCGCAAATCGTTTTCCCCTGGGCAGAGGTCGTTTATGAAAACGATACGCTGCCCGTGCCGCTCCTGCGAAGAGATGTGCTGAAAAGCGCCAGCGAAGTGCTCCACCAGTCCAAGGCCGAACTGGAATACGGCTTCTCCGACGCGCTGAGAATACTGTCGATTGACGAGCCCGACCGGATTGCTTTTGTCGAAGGCCATGGAGAAATGGGCGAACCCGAGCTTTACCAGGCCTACAATGCCCTGAGCCGCTACTTCCAGGTAGAGCGCGGTCCGCTGCAAGGAAGCGTCGATTTGCTCACGCCCTACAAGGCACTCATCATAGCCGCTCCGCAGAAGCCTTTCACCGAAGCCGAGAAGTTCATGCTCGACCAGTATCTCATGCAGGGCGGAAGCATACTTCTTTTTGCCAACGGTGCCGAGTTTCAGGAAGAACTGTTCGACGCGACCGGCAGTTCTCCCACAGCCAAACGGGAACTGAACCTGGACGACCTGCTGTTCCACTACGGCCTTCGCATCGAGCCCGCCCTGCTTCAGGACATGCAATGTACGCCCATCGAGCTGGCCTCTACCGTCGACCACTCCACAACCACGCTGCCCTGGTTTTTCGCCCCCCTGCTTTTGCCGACTTCCCACCCCATCACGGCACAAATAGCCCCCTTGAAGTCAGAATACGTAAGCCCCATCACGCTGCTTCCCGCCGCAGAAGGCACCAGACAGCACGTATTGCTCACCACGTCGGCCAACAGCCATACGCTCCAAGTGCCGGAACAAGTATCGCTCCGCTACGTCGAAATGCCCGCCACGACACACTATTTCCACGAAAAGCCCCAAGTGGCTGCCGCCCTCGTCGAAGGCAGCTTCACCTCAGCCTGGCAACATCGCCCCCTGCCCGACGGCACCCAGCCGAGCCAGACAGGGCGCCTCGACAAGACCCTGCCGGGGAAAACGGCACGACTCATAGTAGCCTCATCCGGAAGCCTCATCCGCGGCGAATGGAAAGGAAGCGGTTACAGCGCCTACCCCTTGCCCTTAGGCTACGAACCGGCCAGCAAGACGACACTGGGCAATGAAGATTTTCTGATTCAGTGCATGACTTACCTCACCCACCAGGAGCAATGGCTCACCCTGCGCGGACGAACGCTCATACAGCGCCCCCTCAGTCCGGCCGCCACGACGGAACAACGCCCGCTCTGGCAAGCTGCGGCCACCGGAATCCCCCTGCTCCTGCTCATTGTGCACCGCACCGCTTTCGCTTTCCTCCGCCGGCGCAGCATAAAATGTCTCGGAGCAAAATGGCAGAAAGCAGGGAACAACAGGCAAGAAGGGCAATGAGACGGAGTAATGCACCTGCCTATTGGGAGATATATATTTTATAGTTATCTTTGCCTCCTCCAAGACTTCTTCCGGAAAGCCCTGCCCCTTTCGGCCAAAAGTGCGGGCACTTATACCCAAAAGCCCAACCACTTTCACTCCTGACCGGCAAGGCGCGGAAAGAAGAACAAGGAGATATTTACACCATGGAATTTGAACTTGTTTCGGAATATGCACCCACGGGCGACCAACCGGAAGCCATCGCCCAACTGACCGACGGAGTTTTACAAGGACTTCCCGCGCAAGTCCTGCTCGGAGTGACCGGCTCCGGAAAGACATTCACCATAGCCAACGTCATAAAAAACGTAGGGAAACCTACGCTGATACTCAGCCACAACAAGACTCTGGCAGCCCAATTGTACGGAGAGTTCAAGAGTTTCTTTCCGCACAATGCGGTGGAATACTACGTTTCCTATTACGACTACTACCAGCCGGAAGCCTATATTCCTTCGTCGGACACCTACATCGAGAAAGACCTGGCCATCAATGAAGAAATCGACAAGCTGCGTCTGGCAGCCACCTCGGCGCTTCTGTCCGGGCGGAAGGACGTAATCGTCGTTTCCTCCGTATCGTGCATCTACGGCATGGGCAATCCGGCCGATTTCTACAACAATGTCATCGACGTCTCCTGCTCCCATCCCTTAGACCGCAACGTCCTTTTGCGCAAACTGGTAGAATGCCTGTACGTTCGCAACGACCTCGCTCCCGAGCGCGGCAACTTCCGCGTCAAAGGCGATACCGTAGAAATCCATCTGGCCTACAGCGACTACGCCTTACGCATCAGCTTTTGGGGCGACGAAGTAGACCGCATCGAAGAGTTCGACCCGGCAGACGGGCAATCTATTGCCACTTTTACGGATTACAAGATATATCCGGCCAATCTCTTCATGACCACTAAGGAAAGCCAGATGCAGGCAATACGGATGATTCAGGACGATTTGCGCGAACAGGTAGCCTACTTCCAGTCCATCGGCAAGGGACTGGAGGCAAACCGCCTGAAGGAACGGGTAGAATACGACATGGAAATGATAAAAGAGCTGGGACACTGCTCCGGAATCGAGAATTATTCGCGCTACTTCGACGGTCGGGCGGCAGGAACACGGCCTTATTGCCTGCTCGACTTCTTCCCTAAAAACGATTTCCTGCTTGTTATTGACGAAAGCCACGTCACCGTTCCCCAAATCAGGGCCATGTACGGCGGAGACAGGGCCCGAAAAGAGAATTTGGTGGAATACGGTTTCCGACTTCCGGCTGCCAAAGACAACAGACCGCTGAAGTTTGAAGAATTTGAGGCCCTCACTCCGCAAACCATCTATGTGAGTGCCACACCGGCGGACTACGAACTGCAAAAAAGCGAGGGCATCGTCGTAGAACAGGTAATACGTCCTACCGGATTGCTCGACCCTCTCATCGAAGTCAGGCCGAGTCTGAACCAGGTGGACGACCTTATGGAAGAAATCCAGCAGCGCATTGAGCAAAACGAGCGGGTGCTCGTAACAACCCTTACCAAGCGCATGGCAGAAGAGCTCACTTCTTACCTGGCTGACCAGGGGATTCGCTGCAATTACATACACAGTGACGTAGATACGCTGGAGCGCGTGAAAATAATGGAGGAACTCCGTGCCGGAACCTACGACGTTCTTATCGGAGTCAACCTGCTGCGTGAAGGATTGGACTTGCCCGAAGTGTCATTAGTGGCTATCCTGGATGCAGACAAGGAAGGCTTTTTACGCTCGCATCGCTCCCTTACGCAAACGGCCGGGCGTGCGGCACGAAACGTACACGGCACGGTCATCATGTATGCCGACCGGATTACGGAAAGCATGCAAAAGACTATTGAAGAAACAAACCGTCGCCGGGAAAAACAACTGGCCTACAACGAAGCGCACGGCATAACTCCCAAGCAGATTGTACGTGCCCGTCGGGAAGCACTCCTTACGGCAACCGACAAGACACAAGCTCCTGCCGAGAAGAAAGCTGCCCCAGCCTACTCTTTTGCCGAGACGGACGGCTTCAACTCCATCGCCGCCGAAGGAAACATACCATACGGCAACGACCCCATCATGCAGAAGATGGACAAGAAACAACTGGAACAAAGTCTCAAACGTACCGAGCAGCTGATGAAGGAGGCTGCCGAAAAACTGGAATTCATACAAGCAGCGCAATACCGGGATGAACTGTTCAAACTGAAAGCGCTCTACGAAAAACAATTTGGGTAAGAACAAACTGAAAAAACGATATGGAATTACTGATTATCATCTTCCTGCTTCTATGCAACGGCCTCTTTGCCATGTACGAAATGGCTCTCGCCTCTTCCCGAAAGGTGCGCCTCGAAACCGCAAAGAAGAATGGCAGCAAGGCCGCAGATAAAGTCTTGCAACAGCTGGAAGAGCCTGAAAAAATACTTTCTGCCATACAAATCGGCATAACCCTCATCGGTATCATCTCCGGTGCCTACGGTGGAATGACACTCTCGAAGTACATCGAGCCAATCTTCTGCCAGTTCGAACCATTAAGGCCGTATGCCGACGAAATTTCCGTCACGCTAATCGTAGCACTCATTACCTATCTTTCCTTAATCATAGGCGAATTAGTGCCAAAGTCAATCGCTTTGAGCAATCCGGAACGCTATTCCATGCTGTTCGCCTCCGCAATGTCCCTATTCACGCGGCTGCTTTACCCATTCGTGCTGTTCTTGAGCTTCTCGACCAAGATGCTTAACCATTTGTTCGGCATCGACACACACCAGAAGGCTACGATGACCCACGATGAGCTGCGCCTTTTGCTCCATCAGAGCGGCGAAGAAGGAGTAATCGACAAGGATGAATCGGAAATGCTGAAGGACGTTTTCAGATTCTCCGACAAGCGTGCCTCAGAACTGATGACCCATCGGAAAGAAGTCATCTGCGTTGACCTGAAAGCCTCTCGTGGAGACGTGCTGGCCCTCATACAAACGGCTCATTTCAGCAAATATCCTCTGATTGACGGCTCCTTCGACCGCATTTTGGGCGTAATCAGTGTGAAAGACCTGCTGCCGCTCTTTGCCGCAGAACAGCGCCACAATTTCGATTTGCACGCAATTGCCGACGAACCCATCTTCGTGCCCGACTGCATTCATGCCAAAAGAGTGCTGGAACTCTTCAAGGAAAAAAAGAAAAAGTTCGGCATTGTCGTCAACGAGTACGGCGATATGGAAGGCATCATTACCCTCCACGACCTGGTGGAGAGCGTGATGGGCAATATTCCCGAGGAGAATGAATACGAAGAACCGGACATCGTGACGCGCTCCGACGGCTCTCTGCTGGTAGAGGGCAGCATGTCGGTATCCGACTTTATGGAAGAAATGAAAATATTCAACTACGACGATATAAAAGACAAAGACTTCTCCACCCTCGGCGGACTGGCCATGTACGAAATCGGACGGGTCCCGACGAGCGGAGATACGTTCACCTACCACAATCTGCTGTTTGAAATCGTAGACATGGACAACGGACGAGTCGACAAGTTACTCGTCCGCAAACTCGAAGAGGAAACTACTGAAGAGGAAGAAGAAGTCTAAACCCGAAAGAGGGAATAGGCTTCAGATTCAGACTTCAAGCAGAGCCCGCATTTGGCTCAGCATGTTTTTCTTCCAAGTGCCAAGGAATTTGATAAAATCCGCCTCGCCTTCTTGAAAAATGATCTGGTACATTTCGCGAACGAGGAAAGGGAAAATCAACTGACTGTAGAAAGTCATGAAAACAATCTGCAGGGGGACCCGCTTGATGTGCCCCTGCTCCATCTCGTTTTCTACGAAGCAGGCCAGCTTATTGATTTCTTCATCCAGCGCAAGGTGCCTCAAGTTTCGCACCACAAACGAGACATCCCGATGAACCTCATTGACAACAAAACGGGGAAGCATGGGATTCTTCGAGAAAATCTCAATATACATATCGATAATGCGGGACACCCGTTCGAAAAAAGGCAAATCACTTTCGATAAGAACCTGTAAACGCGGCAGTATAAGCGAAACGATATCCCCGAAAACCGCCTGATACAATTTCTCCTTGGTACGGAAATGATAATATAAGGTGGGACGGCTCATTCCTACCTGCGCGGCTATCTGGTTCATGCACGTATCCTCATAGCCGTTTTCGGCAAACAACCTGCGGGCGGTTTCTATGATGCGTTTCTCCACATCCGCTTCACAATCCGCCATCTTCTTCGTATCGCTCATTTCAGGTTATTCGCAAAAAGCAGCAGACGGTTGGCCACATTCACGTCGCTCACGCCACTGTCGAAATCCAAAGAAAGCAGATTCATTTGGGGATAGAGCGTCTTGATACGCTTCTCCACGCCCTTCGAAATGATATGATTCGCTATACACCCGAACGGCTGCAGGCTGACCACATTGTTCACTCCCTCGCGGGCATAGGCAATAACCTCGCCGGGAAGCAGCCAACCCTCCCCGAATTGGGCCGAAAGCGAAACGACATTGCGCGCCAGCTCCGCATCTTCAAATATATCGCTGAAAGGCCGGAAATAGCGGAATGCAGAAGCCTTGCGGTTAGCCTTGTTGATTTTCTTTCGTATCAGCGTATAAAACAAATCCGCCACAAAGTCAGGAATTCCGTCGGTCTCCACATTAGCCCGTTTATACTCCTTGCGGTTCACGAAAGCCTGCGTAAAGAACTTCAGCAGAAGCGGCGGAATCACCTCTACGTCGTGGTGCGCCAGATAAGCAACGACGTCCTTATGGGCAAAAGAATTGAACTTCAAAAAGATTTCACCCACAACACCCACCTTGGGGAGCTTGCGGTCTTCCATCGGAACCTGGTCGAAAGCACGAGCGGCAGTCTCTATCAAATCGTAAAGCGCATCGGTTTTTCCCGCAGCTATCAAGGTTTTCGCCTCCGAGAGGTAACGCTCACGCAATTTGTCGGCCGTCCCCTTTTCAGTTTCGCGGGCCAATGTGGCATAATAGAACTGGGAAAGACAGTCGGAATACAAGATAACCGCCAAAGCCATCGGCAGAATCTTCATCCAGGGAATATGAAATCCCGGCTGCTCGTTGTACTTACTGTTGCCCGGAGCAAAGGAAAGTACCGGAACCTGCTCGAAACCGGCCTCAATCAAAGCCTTCTTTATCAATCCCAAGTAGTTCGTTGCCCGGCATTGACCTCCGGTCTGAGTGATAATCACCGCCGTATCTTCCAGCTTGTAGCGGCCCGAAGAAAGCGCTTTTATGATATCTCCTACAATAAGCGTAGCAGGATAACAGACTTCGTTGTTGGCATACTTCAAGCCCAACTCGGCCGATTCTCCATCGCTCGGCGGGAGTGCAACCATGTTGTAGCCTATCCGTTCGAAAACGGACGGTATTAACGGCGAAATAAATTCAGTGAAATACGGAACCAATATGGTTCGTTTACGGTCGGCATCCGTATAATGCCGCGTATCGACGAAAGGCAACGACTGTTTCTCGCGGTGCTCCGTAGTACGGTTGTGCTTGAGGTTTTCGACCAAAGAGCGGACGCGCAAACGAATAGAGCCGATGTTATTGATATCATCTATCTTCAAAATCGTCAAAGTCTTGCCTTTCCGATGCAGAATATCGCGTATTTCATCGATGAGGAACGCATCCGGTCCGCAACCGAACGAAGTCATCTGCACGAAATGCACGTCGTCTCCGCAATAATCTGCCACCCAAGTCGCCGCTTTCAGCAGGCGGTTGACATAAGCCCACTGCCGCACCAGATGAGTCTCCCGAAGGGAAATGGAAGAATCGCCTCGCACAATGTCGTCACTGATTACGTTTACGCCCAAAGAGGCTATCATTTCCGAGAGTTTATGCTGTATGAGTGGATCGGTATGATAGGGCCTTCCCGCCAAAAGTATCGTGATTTTGCCCGACTCACGGCTTCGTTTCAGAATTTCACGGTTGCGGGCTACGATTTCATGCTCATATTCCGCCTGCGCGGCCTGCGCCTTTTCCAGAGCAGACTTGATTTGCCTGGAACTTACGCCCAACGAACGCAGATATTCGGTACAACCTTTTCGCAAATCTTCCGGCTTTTTGAAAGAAATGCTGGGCGAATCTATCGGAATATCCGTAGTCGTCACGCTCCGGACGACATCGGAGTAACCGCTGACTATGGGGCAGTTAAAGCTGTTATCAACCTCTTTTTTCCCATCCAGCTTCTCAAATATGACATAAGGCATGAAGATTCGCTCCACACCTCGCCCTATCAAGTCGTGAATATGACTATGAACCAGCTTGGCGGGGAAGCAGATATTATCAGACATCACGTCGTGCACGCAACTTTCGTAGCGCATAAAGGTAGAAGGCGCAGACAAAACCGGCTCAAACCCGGCTTCTTTGAACAAAGTATGCCAGAAAGGAAACTCTTCGTAGAAGTTCAAACAGCGGGGAATGCCTATCTTACGGCCGGAAGGAGCAGGCTGCTCGGCCCGTTGGAAAAGGAGTTCGTACTTTTGAGGATATACATTCTCGCCTACCACGCAGTCCGCTCCCCGATTGGAGAAGATCCGTTCGCACTTATTGCCGGAGACATACGTATTTCCGTTGCCGAAGTGATAACGCTGGATAAAGCAATGATTCTCGCAGCCCTTGCACTGACTGTTTTTCCGCGTATAAGATACCGAACAAAGCAAATCGGAAAGAATCGCACTCGGCTGCCCCTTTACTTCATGGGCCTGCGCAAAAAGCGCACAGCCATAGGCACCCATAAGTTCCGGATGCTGACTTCGGTAAACCGTCCTTCCGGTCAGCTGCTCAAGAGCCCGCACTACTGCATTATTGCGCATCGTTCCGCCCTGAACCACTATGTGTTTTCCCAAGACGCCGGCATCATGCAACTTCAACACCTTGAACAAACAGTTCTTCACTACCGAGTATGCGAGACCGGCCGAGATGTCGCCTACAGAAGCACCTTCGCGCAACACCTGCTTGACCTTCGAATTCATGAAAACCGTGCAGCGCGTGCCCAAATCACACGGCTGCTCGGCCAAACAAGCCAGCCGCGCAAAGTCTTCTACCGTATATCCCAATGAACGGGCAAACGTCTCGATGAACGAACCGCATCCCGAAGAGCAGGCCTCGTTCAGCTCCATACGCGAAATCACTCCGTTTTCCACGAATATGGCCTTCATATCCTGCCCGCCAATATCGAG
Organism: Bacteroidaceae bacterium; assembly: GCA_050946375.1. Lineage (GTDB taxonomy): Bacteria > Bacteroidota > Bacteroidia > Bacteroidales > Bacteroidaceae > UBA1794. The sequence continues at coordinate 134,124 of JBMNUT010000004.1, forward strand.
AATAAACGAAACATCGGGCTGAATCTTGCGCGCTGCCAGATAGTGCGCAATCGTTTCGATAGTACCGTGGTCGAGTTTAAAGGCATTTTTTATCAAATCCTCTCCATACCCGGTCGCACAGCTGCCGTCAATTTTCACTTCCACGCCTGCTTCCCGGCATTGCTCCTGCCACTTCTCCAGACCCAGGCGTACAGTCTCTACCGGATTGCCCTCGTTGTTGCAATAATACTCATAGGCAATACGCCCGTTGCGGTCGATGGCTACGATTTTGGTAGTCGTCGAACCTGAGTCGATGCCCAGAAATACATGCTCGGGGATATCCGTCGCATATTCTACCCCGCCGGTTCCCTGCTTTTCACGCCGCCAAAGCTCCAGTTCCTGCTCGCCACTAAACAAGCGGGGCAGCACATTGGAGGTACGCAACCGCGGCTGGGTGGAAAGAGCGTTCAACTTTTCACCGAAATCATACAAGGACATCACCGGCGATTCCTCTGCCTGAAGGGCCGTGCCATAGGCAGGAATAAGCTCTCCCTGCTCGGGAAGAATAAAATCTGATTCGTCGCGATTCAAATAGCGCATAAAAGCCTTGCGCAAGGAAGGGATAAAGGACAAAGGACCTCCGCAGAGCAACACGGGAGGAGTAATCTCACATCCGTGCGAAAGCGTCGTTATCGTCTGCACCGCCACGGCATGGAAAAAGGATGCTGCAATATCGGCCCTGCTTACGTTGCGGGCTATCAGATTCTGCACATCGGTCTTGGAAAACACGCCACACCGCGAAGCAATCGGGTGAATCGCCGTAGCCTCCTCCGCAAGAACGGAAAGCTCTTCTACCGGAACTCCCAGAAGAATGGCCATCTGGTCGATGAAGGCTCCGGTTCCACCGGCACAGTTTCCGTTCATCCGCAAATCGCTGCTGCCGTCTTCCTTGATATACACTATCTTGGCATCCTCACCACCTATGTCTATCAGCGTACGCACTTGGGGAAATTGCCTCTTGGCATACGTCGTGGCAGAAACTACCTCCTGCACAAACGGGACTCCCAGACTTTCGGCCAACCCCATTCCGACCGAACCGGTTACTGCAAGGCGGATGGGAAAAAGCCTTGCATCTTTTTCAGAAAGGTCAAAGGCTTTTTCCAAAAAGCCCAAAGCCTTTTTCACAACGCCCGAAGCATCGGCATTGTGACGCTCATAACGCGTGAAAAGAGGACGGTTGCTTTCGTCGAGTAATACGAGTTTTGCCGTGGTCGAGCCTATGTCTATCCCTAATTTAAAGGGCTCTTTCTGTACAGATAATGAGTCTTTTATTGTGTTCATTCGTATGAATCGCTAAAAACTAATTGGTAAGCTTCGTGTTTGACACGAGTGTCAGGTGCAAAAGTACTTCGTTTTTTCTTCCTTGGCGAAGCTATTTAGAACTATTTAACGGCAAAACTTACATACAGACAAGAGACAGCACGTTTTGCGCGCCGTCTCTTGTAAAAAGTCTTGCCTCGGAAAGGCTATGCGCCGACAAGCGCTATAACTCGTCGGAGAAATACGATTTCGGCAAAGGCCGGCAGTTATACTGCGAAGCCATAATCTCTCCGTATGCTCCTGCGCTGCGCAAAGCTATCAGGTCGCCCCGATGGGTACGATTCAGCTCCACATCTTTCCCAAAGACATCGCTGCTTTCGCATATCGGGCCGACTACGTCGTACAACTCTTCGGGCTCATCGCTCGAAAGGTTCTCGATTCGATGATAAGCGTCGTACATTGCCGGGCGGATAAGCTCGGTAAATCCGGAATCAAGAATGGCAAATTGCTTGACCTCGCCCTGTTTTACGTAAAGTACCCGCGAAATGAGCGAGCCGCACTGGGCCACGATGGAACGCCCCGGCTCGAAATGGACTTTCTGCCCCGGCCGCTGCTCAAGAAGCTGCTTGAATACGGCAAAATAATTGTCGAAAGCCGGAATAGGCAAATGGTTCGGATGATAATAGTCTATGCCAAGTCCGCCACCGAAGTTCAGATTCTGCAGACTGATGCCACGTTTTTCCAAATTGTCCTGAATCTCGTTGACGCGAATCACCAGGTTACGGAAAACAGACATGTCCGTAATCTGCGAACCCACGTGGCAATGTATTCCAATGAGCTCTACATGCTCCATTTTCTGCATCTCGTCCAGCACGCCGTCCAACAGGCCCAGGTTTATTCCGAACTTGTTTTCTTTGCGACCGGTAGTGATTTTGGCATGCGTATGTGCGTCCACATCGGGATTGATGCGCAGCGCCACAGGCGCTTTCTTGCCCTTCGCTCCGGCCAGCTGGTCGATAACTTCAAGCTCGGCCAACGATTCGACATTGAAGCAGAAGATGTTTTCATCCAGCCCCAGATTGATTTCCCAGTCAGCCTTGCCCACACCGGCAAAAACAATACGCGATGCCGGGAAACCGGCCTGCAGGGCTGCCTTGACTTCACCGCCGCTCACGCAGTCGGCTCCCAGTCCGGCCTGGGCTATCATCTGCAGAATGCGCGGGTTGGCATTCGCCTTCACGGCATAATGCACGCAATAGCCATAACGCCCGGCCTCGGTTTTCACTACATCGAGCGTCTCCTGCAGCAGGCGCATATCATAATAATAGAAAGGCGTCGGGAGATTGGCGAACTTCCCGATGGGGAATTTTCCTTTTAGCATACTGTCGTCCCTACCTTTCCTTATGCTTGTTCCTTATTATTGAAGAGCGTATCGCTCAAAGCCTGCAGGGCTGCTTTCTTGTCCGAAGCGCGTACGAGGAAAGAGATATTGTAGTTGCTTCCACCGTAGGAGACCATACGCACAGGAATGTCCTTCAGTGCGCTCAAGGCCAGCGACTCGAAACCGATATTGTCCCACTGCAAATCGCCAACGACGCAGATGATACACATATCTTCGTCGACCGTTACCGTACCGTACTTCTTCAAATCGTCCAAAATGCTGGGCAAATATTTCGTATTGTCTATGGTTACCGAAATTCCCACTTCGGAAGTGCAGACCATGTCGATGGAAGTCTGGTAATTCTCGAAGATGCTGAACACTTTGCACAAGAAGCCATAGGCCAGAAGCATGCGGCTCGACTTGATGCGGATGGCAGTAATGTTGTCTTTCGCAGCCACGGCTTTAATTTTGTGGCGCTCGGTCTCGTTACTGATGATGGTGCCCGGCGCAGAAGGGTCCATCGTGTTGAGCAAACGCACCGGTATATTGGCATATTTTGCAGGCTGCACGCAGGTGGGATGCAGTATTTTCGCTCCAAAGTAGGCCAGTTCGGCAGCTTCCTCGAAGTGCAAGTGGCGTAAGGGAGCCGTTTTGTCCACATACCGCGGGTCATTGTTGTGCATCCCGTCGATGTCTGTCCAAATCTGAATCTCCGAAGCATGAATTGCCGCACCAATCAAGGAAGCGGTGTAGTCACTTCCGCCGCGTTGCAGATTGTCTATTTCGCCATACGCATTGCGGCAGATGAAACCCTGCGTGATGTAAATCTCAGCGTCCGGCTCCTTTTCCATCAAAGCGAGCAGCTTTTCCTGAATATAGGCCGAGTCTGGCTCCGCATGCTTGTCGGTACGCATGAAATCGAGCGCCGGAAGCAGCACCGACTTGACGCCGCACTCCTGAAGATAGTAGTTAACCATGGCAGTGGAGATAAGTTCTCCCTGAGCGAGCACGATTTTCTCGTTGAAGAGGGTGAACAGTCCTTTGGTCAGGGAGCGCAAAGTATCGAAACGTTCCTTGACTGCGGCTGTAGCCTTCTGGCGGTATTCATCCGTGGCGAAGAGTTCTGCCAGATGTTCCTTGTATTTCTTCTCCAGGCGGTTAATAATCTCGTTGGCCCCTTCGGGGTTCTTTTTATAGAGATAGTCGGAAATTTCAACCAGGGTATTCGTTGTCCCGGACATGGCTGAGAGCACGACGATTTTCTTCTCGCCGTCGTTGATAAGCCGAACTACATCTTTCATGCGTTGGGCAGATCCTACTGAAGTGCCTCCGAACTTTAATACTTTCATTTTCTTGTCTTTTATCGTTTATCGTAGGTTATTTTCTTTTTTGTGCACGGAAGTTCACGCGTTTTCTCCGGCTTCCAGTCCGGCCGGCGCCTGCGCCTCTTCCGAAAAGTCCTTGTGGTTTTCGGGAATTGCTGCAAGGCTTTGCGGAATTTCCTCTGCAGCTTTTAAGGGATGGACACTGAGCAAATGGTCCTGACAGCGCAACATGATGCCCGGATATTCCTGTATCCAGGCAGGATTGTGCGTGGTCATGATTACTGCCGTGCCTTGTTTGCTGATGGAGTGCAGGAGTTCTACAATGTGCCGCCCCGTTTCCGGGTCGAGATTGCCGGTCGGCTCGTCGGCCAGGATAAGCGCGGGCGAATTCAGCACGGCACGTGCGATGACAATGCGCTGCTGTTCGCCGCCGGAGAGTTCGTTCGGGAATTTATAGCCCTTGTTCTCCATCCCGACAAGTTTCAGGACATCTTCGATACGGCGGTTGATTTGCACCTTTTCTTTCCAGCCGGTTGCCCGAAGCACGAAGTAAAGATTGTCGTAGACGCTTCGGTCTGTCAACAAACGGAAGTCCTGGAACACGATTCCCAGCTTCTTCCGCAGAGCCGACACCTGCTTCTGCTTCATCTTCTGCAGATTGTAACCCATAACGACGGCCGTCCCGGCTGCAACGGGCAGCTCGGCATAGACCGTCTTCAGGAACGAACTCTTCCCGGAGCCTACCTTTCCCATGACATATAGGAACTCTCCCCGGTGAACCTCCAGGTTGACATCGCGCAAGACGGTCAGTTCCTGCTGTTTGATTTCTACATTCTTATAATGAATAAGGGGCTCTTCCATAAGGATTACACTGTTTCCGAATTACTCTTTATGGCGTTTCTTCAACTCATCGGCAAGCTCTTCGATGCGATGGCCCTTCGAAGTGAGCAATACGATGAGGTGGTAAATCAAATCGGAGGCCTCATAAATCAAGCGGTCGTCCGTCCCGTTGGTAGCTTCGATTACGGTTTCCACTGCTTCCTCACCCACTTTCTGCGCCATGCGGTTCACTCCGGCTTTAAAGAGCGACGTCGTATAGGATTTCTCCGGCATTTCACGATGACGCTTGTCGATGAAATCCTGCAAATAGCTGAGGAAATGAATATTCGAGTCATTCTTTTCTCCCCAGCAGGTATCGCTTCCCGTATGACATACAGGGCCTGCGGGAATAGCCTTGATGAGCAACGTGTCTTTGTCGCAGTCGGCTGCTATGGAAACGACCTGCAGAAAATTGCCGGAAGTCTCGCCTTTGGTCCAAAGGCATTGACGGCTACGGCTGTAGAAGGTGACTTTCCGCGTCTCCACAGTAGTCTTGTACGCTTCCTCGTTCATGAATCCGAGCATCAGTACCCGCGAAGTATAACTATCTTGTACAATGGCCGGAATCAGGCCATTCATCTTTTCGAAATCGAGTTGCAAAAGTTCTGTATTTTGCTCCATTATCCTTGTTTTTTGAGTTTATAATCTAACGTTTATGCCTTCCTCCCGAAGATATTTCTTCAGGTCGGGAATGCGTATTTCTCCAAAGTGAAAAACACCGGCAGCCAGCGCGGCATCAGCTTTCCCTTGGGTGAAAGCATCTTTGAAATGCTCCATTTTTCCCGCTCCGCCGCTGGCGATGACGGGAACAGGCAGTTTCTCGGCAAGCTCCGCAAGGGCTTCGTTCGCATAGCCTTCATGTACTCCATCGTGGTCCATGCTGGTGAACAAAATCTCACCCGCTCCGCGGTCGGCGGCTTCGTGCGCCCACTCAAAGAGCTTGCGCCCGGTGGGAATGCGGCCGCCATTCAGGTAGCACACCCAGCCCTCCGGGGTCTGTTTGGCATCGATTGCACAGACGCACACCTGCGAACCGAAATGCAAGGCTATCTCGTCTATCAGTTCGGGGCGGCGGATTGCCGCGGAATTAACGGACACTTTGTCCGCTCCGGCTTCCAAAAGGCGCGCCACGTCGCTCAATTCGTTGATTCCTCCGCCTACGGTGAAAGGAATGTTCAGCGTGGCTGCCACTTTCTGCACCAGTTCCGTAAACGTCTTGCGGCCTTCGTGGCTGGCCGTTATGTCGAGATAGACCAATTCGTCTGCTCCTTGCTCGCTGTAGGCACGGCCCAATTCTACAGGGTCGCCCGCTTCCCGCAAATTCACGAAGTTCGTTCCTTTGACGGTCATCCCGTTTTTTATATCGAGGCAAGGTATTATGCGTTTTGCTAACATAGATTCGAAGATATAAAGTCTTGAATTTCTTTTTGAGAGATACGTCCTTCGTAGAGAGCCTTGCCGAAGATTACAGCCGGCACCGAGGCACGCTCCAAAGAGCGGATGTCGTCCATGCTACTCACCCCGCCGCTGGCTACCAAATACAGGTCGGGATAAGCCGAAAGTATTTCGGAATACAGCTCAACGTTGCATCCTTCCAGCATGCCGTCGCGGGAGATGTCGGTACAAATGACCTTCGTTATGCCTTTTCCGCCTACATATTTCTCCAACAAGGCGTTCAAATCGATGCCTCCCTTGCTCTTCCAGCCGGAAATAGCCACTTCTTTATCGCGAACATCAGCTCCGAGGATGATTTTATCCGGGCCGTATTGCTCAATCCAGCCGGAAAATACCTCCGGATTGCGCACCGCAATGCTGCCACCCGTAACCATTTGCGCGCCACACTCGAAGGCTATGCGCAAATCGTCATCGCTTTTCAGGCCACCCCCGAAGTCGATGACCAAAGAAGTATGGGAAGCCACTTGTTCGAGTACCTTATAATTCACGATGTGCTGCGAGGCCGCTCCGTCCAAGTCTACCATGTGCAGTCGGCGTATGCCCCAGCTTTCAAACTGTTTGGCCACTTCCAACGGATTTTCGTTGTAGACTTTCTTGCTTTCGTAATCGCCCTGGGAAAGCCGCACGCACTTTCCGTCTATAATATCGATGGCAGGAATCAGTTCAATCATAAGCCTTTTTCGTTCAGTTCTATGAAGTTACGCAATATCTGCTCCCCGACTTTTCCGCTTTTCTCCGGATGAAACTGGGTAGCGAAGAAGTTCCCTTTCTGCAGAGAAGCACTGAACGGAAGAATATACTCGGTTGTTCCGATGGTATATTCCGTAAGAGGGACGTAATAACTGTGCACAAAGTAGACAAAGGCACCTTCTTCTATACCTTTATATAAAGGCCCTTTCAAATCGCGCAGAGAGTTCCAGCCCATATGGGGCACCTTTTGCGATTTTTCCTTGGGGCGGAAAAGCAGGACATCGGCCGAATCGAATATGTTCAAGGCATCAGCCTGGCCTTCTTCCGAGTGATGGCACAAAAGCTGCATGCCCAGGCAAATGCCCAGCACGGGCTGCCGCAAAGAAGGTATCAGCCGGTCGAGCCCTTCGCGCCTCATGTATTCCATCGTGGAAGAGGCTTCGCCCACTCCGGGGAATATGACCCGGTCGGACTGCCTGAGCTTCTGCTCGTCGGCCGTGATTTCCGCTTCGATTCCCAAGCGGCGCAAGGCGTAATCTACCGAGCGGATATTGCCTGCGTTGTACTTTATGATTGAGACTTTCATGTAATTTCTTTCAGATCTATGCGGTCAGTTGAAAATGACCGTCTTGTTCTTATATACCAATATCTTGCGCTCTATATCTTTCCGCACAGCCCGGGAGAGTACAATCTTCTCAAGGTCCTTACCTTTCATCACCAGGTCTTCCGGCGTATCCTTGTGGCTGATGCGCACGACTTCCTGCTCGATGATAGGACCCGCATCCAGTTCTTTCGTAACATAGTGGCTCGTGGCGCCAATTATCTTCACTCCCCGCTGAAAGGCCTGGTGATAAGGCTTAGCGCCTATGAACGCCGGCAAAAAAGAATGATGGATATTGATAATACGGTTGGGGTATGCTTCTATCATGCGGTCGCTTATGATCTGCATATACCGCGCCAATACGATGGTCGATATGTTGTTTTCGGCAAGCAAGGCCATCTCTTTGGCCTCCTGATCGGCCTTGTTCTCCTTTGTTATGGGGAAAACGTGATAAGGAATGCCAAAGCGCTCGGCTACATGCTGCAAATCGGGATGGTTGCTGACGATGAGCGGAATTTCCACATTCCACTCTCCGGCCGTATAGCGGGCCAGCATATCGTAAAGGCAATGCGACATTTTGGAGACGAAGATGGCTATGCGCGGAAGCACGTCGCCAAAATACAATTCGAAGGTCATGTCGTACTTTTGTCCGTAGAGCGTATGAAAATAATCGTAAACCTTGTCACGGGGAATCACGAAGTGCTCCAGTTCCCACTCGATGCGCATGAAGAAAACATTCTCCACACGGTCAACATACTGGTCAAGATAAACGATATTCCCTTTATTGATGGTAATAAAATTAGTGACTTCTGCCAAAATTCCTGGCCGATCCGGGCAATGCAACAAGAGCTGTGCGGTATTTCTGGTGGTAGGCATCGCTGTTATACTACTAATGTCTCCGCTGCTTTTCCGCCGGAAAATCAGGCTGTAAGCGGCAGCAGAAATGAATTATTCGGTTTGCTGAATACAATACATGTTTGCCCGGCAAAAATACGGAAAATAGACGGAATAAACGAAAGAATTCATAAGAATGCAGCAATTTAAATTGGAAATTAAGCTGTTAGATGAAATACTCCGGGAAAAATGCAGCAGGACTTTTTGCAAAAAGTGCCTGCACTTCTACCAAAAAGTGCCGCAACCTGACGGCAAGCCATGCAAAAGTTTCAGTAAAATGGGTATTCCTATCCGTAATCCGTATATGGACTCCGACCACAAAACATACTATCTTTGCGACAACTTCTCGAAAGGGGAAGAACCCCCCTTGTACTATACTCATAAAACAAAGATATTATGGAAACTGTAAAATTGCACAACGACGTCGAAATGCCGATTCTCGGATATGGGGTCTATCAGGTATCGCCTTCCGAATGTGAGCGTTGCGTTTCAGACGCCCTCAGCGTAGGATACCGCTCCATCGATACGGCGCAGGCCTATGGCAACGAAGAGGGCGTGGGCAATGCCATCAGTAAATGCGGCATTGCACGCCACGACTTGTTTATTACGACGAAAGTATGGATTTCCAATGCCGGCTACGAAAAAGCAAAAGCCTCTATCGACGCTTCGCTAAAACGCCTGCAATCGGACTACGTAGACCTGCTGCTCATACACCAGCCCTTCGGGGACTACTACGGCACCTATCGCGCTATGGAAGAAGCCTACAAGGCGGGGAAAGCACGCGCCATCGGGGTCAGCAATTTCTATCCTGACCGCTTCGTCGACATCGCCGAGTTCAGCGAAATTCCACCTATGGTCAACCAGGTCGAGACCCACGTGTTCAACCAGCAAATCGAGGCGCAACGCATCATGAAGGAATACGGTACGCAAATCATGTCGTGGGGCCCGTTTGCCGAAGGGCGCAACAATTTCTTTACCAATGAGACTCTGACAAGCATCGGTGCCCAACACGGGAAAAGCGCTGCACAAGTCGCTTTGCGTTTCCTCATACAGCGTGGCGTAGTGGTTATCCCCAAATCCGTAAAGAAAGAGCGCATGATAGAGAACATGAACATATTCGACTTCAAACTCACCGACGAAGAAATGGAAGCCATCCGCAAACTGGACCAAGGGAAGAGCCTCTTCTTTTCCCACTATGACCCGGAAACGGTGAAATGGTTGGCACAATTCGGAAAACAGCAATAAAACCTCTGTTCCACACTCATAATCACACCAAGAGAAAACCGGAAGCCCCATCCGTCGACGGACCAGGCTTCCGGTTCTTTTGTACATTCTAATGCAAAACCCGCTACTACATGGCCAACGAAGGCGGTGTGCCCGAAGTAGTTGCACGATGGCGCGGACATTGCGACCACGACATACTCGCTTGGAAAGCCGTACAAACAAGAGACTGTCTCAATATCCTTCCCCTTCAGACGTAGCGGCCCCCAAACATAATCCAGAGAATAAGCTGCAGGTTTTTTGCAGGTTTTCTGCCTCAAAACACCGCGAAATACACCAAAATACCCCAAAGAAATAATCAAATCCCGTTAAATCAACGAGCAGAAACGGCACAAAAAAATCGTCAGAATCCAGTATATAACAACTGAGAACCAACGATTTACGAATTTGTCGGGGTGAAAGGATTCGAACCTTCGACTCCCTGCTCCCAAAGCAGGTGCGCTAACCGGACTGCGCCACACCCCGTATCCCCAATCCGCAAAATGCGGGGATAAACATCACCCTCACTTCAACGAATTGGTTTTTCCGAGTTTATATTATTTCAATATCCCTTGCTGACGGAATACTTTTACCAGCTTCTCTATCGCAATGTCTATCTGCTCCTTCGTGTGCGTAGCCATCAACGAGAAGCGAATCAGCGTATCGCCCGGCGAACATGCAGGAGGCACCACGGGATTTACGAATACTCCTTCGTCGAAAAGCAGCTTCGTTACGAGGAACGTCTTCTCCATATCACGCACATAAAGAGGTATAATCGGCGTAGAAGTATTGCCTATTTCAAAGCCCAAGTCGCGGAAACTCTTCAAAGCATAGTTTGTGATTTCCCACAAATGTGCTATTCGCTCGGGTTCGGTCTTCATGATGTGCAGCGCTTCACGTGCGGCAGCCGTAGCGGCAGGCGTATTACTTGCGCTGAAAATGTAGGAGCGGGAGTTGTGACGCAGGTAATTGATTACGCTTTCATCCGAAGCAACAAAACCGCCGATTGCAGCCAGCGATTTGCTGAACGTACCCATAATCAGGTCTACATCGTTCGAAAGTCCGAAATGGTCGCATGTACCACGTCCCTGACGGCCTAAGACTCCAAGTCCGTGTGCCTCATCAACCATGATGCTGGCATTATACTTCTTCGACAGACGGACTATTTCGGGCAGATTGGCGAGGTCGCCTTCCATGCTGAACACTCCGTCTACTACAATCAGTTTCACCGACTCCGGACGACACTTCTGCAGTTCGCGCTCCAAAGCAGCCATATCGTTATGCCGATACTTCAGGGAGGTGGAGAAAGAAAGCCGACGGCCTTCTACGATGGAAGCATGGTCCAGTTCATCACATAATATATAATCATTCCGGTCGGTTACGCACGAAACGACTCCCAGGTTTACCTGAAATCCCGTAGAATAGATGATGGCATCTTCTTTCCCTACGAATTCTGCCAGTTCCTTCTCGAGTGCCAGATGCAAATCGAGCGTACCGTTCAAGAATCGGGAGCCTGCGCATCCCGTTCCATATTTACGAGTGGCTTCAATGGCCGCCTCCTTTACGCGCGGATCGTCGGTCAGTCCCAAATAAGAATTAGAACCGAACATCAAGACCTTACGGCCTCCCATTATGACTTCCGTACCTTGTCCACTTTCTATGCAGCGGAAATATGGATATACCCCTTTGGCTTTTACCTGTTGAGGTAGCGTATATTTACTTAACTTATCCTGTAATAGACCCATAAATATGGCTGTTCATGTTTTATTCAGGCTGCAAAGATAAAGTATTTAATGCTTTTAACTGCAAATTTCAACGCTAAAATTACCCTTTTAGAGGGAGTTTTTTTGAAAAGTGAGGTATTTTCCCCGTTTTTATAGTATATTCGCCTCACTTTTTCTTCACCTCATCTACTACGGGAGAAAACGCATGGAAGAGCACAAAAAGAAAATACGTTTCATTATCAACCCTATCTCGGGGACCGAAAAGAAGAAGGGACTGGAAGCCCTCATAGAGAAAACGACCGACCACGAACAGTATGAAGTAGAAGTTCTTACGACCCGCTACGCCGGACATGCCGAGACACTGGCACGAGAAGCTGCCGACAACGGATACTACGCCGTAGTGGCCGTAGGAGGCGACGGCACAGTAAACGAAGTAGGGCGCGGCATCCTGCATACCTCCACCGCATTGGGAATCATACCCTGCGGTTCAGGAAACGGACTTGCCCGGCACTTGCACATTCCTCTCGACCTGCCCAAAGCACTGCAGGCCCTCAATACCGGCCTCGTAAAGACCATCGACTACGGGCTCATCGGAGAGCACCCCTTCTTCTGTACCTGCGGCGTAGGATTCGACGCGCTGGTCAGCTTCCGATTTTCTACCGACAAGAAACGAGGCATGCTCACCTATTTGGAAAAAGCACTCTCCGAGTTTCTCAAGTACCAGCCCGAGACATACGACCTGGAGACTGAAAACGGAACCGTACAACACAAGGCATTCCTCATCACCTGCTGCAACGCATCGCAATACGGGAACAATGCCTTCATTTCCCCCAATGCCTCCCTACACGACGGTCTGCTGGACATCACCATCCTCGAGCCTTTCACCGCGGTAGAAATACCCAGTCTCGTATTCCAACTTTTCAACAAGCTAATCCTTCAGAACAGCCATATACGCTCGTTTCAATGCAAGGAGCTGACCATACACCGCAAGCACGAAGGAGTAGCCCACTTCGACGGAGACCCCGTAATGCTGGGAGCCGACATACATGTACGCATCGTGCAAAACGGACTGACCGTCATCACTCCCCGCCAGATTGAATACGCCCCCATCGAGCAGGTGCAAAACCTGATAAATCCTGTCATCAAGGAAGTGACCACATTCAACCGCCAGACCATAGCGCGCAACATAGAGTTCCTCAAAAGTCTATTCCGGAAAAAATAAAAAAGACTTGCAGCCATCGGCAAAAAGGTACAAGCCTTTTCCCGAAAAGCTGCAAGCCCGTTCATAACGACATCGGGGGCAACATCCTGAAATGTTACCCCCGATTGTTTTTATCCCTTGGAAATTTCGGTTTATTCCACCGTAACAGACTTGGCCAGATTGCGAGGCTGGTCGACATTCAACCCGCGACAAACGGCAATATGGTAAGCCAGAAGTTGCAACGGCAGTATGGTCAACAGCGGCTCAAGGCACTCGTGTATACGAGGCACCGGTATGCAGATATCCGCGATGTTACTTACCTTCTCATCGCCCTCCGTCACAATCGCAATAATCCGTCCCTTGCGCGCTTTCACTTCCTCCATATTGGAAATAACTTTTTCATACATCGGATTGTGCGTCACGATAAAGACTACGGGCATTTCCTCGTCTATCAGCGCAATAGGACCGTGCTTCATCTCGGCAGCCGGATAGCCTTCGGCATGAATGTAACTGATTTCCTTCAATTTGAGAGCCCCTTCCAGCGCAACGGGGTAGTTATACCCGCGTCCCAGATAGATGAAGTTGCGCGCATACGTAAAGCATGAAGCAATCGAAGCCATATTAGGCTTATCGTTGTGCAGGACTTTTTCCATCAGGTCGGGCACTCTATGCAAATCGTGCAGAATTGCCTGAAATTCCTTACTGTCGCAACGTCCATATTCCTTGGCCAAACTCATGGAAAGCATGACGAGTGCTGTCAGCTGGCCGGTGAAAGCCTTAGTGCTTGCCACTCCGATTTCCGGGCCGACATGTATATAACAGCCCGTATCCGTAGCTCGGGGAATGGAAGAACCGACCACATTGCAGATTCCAAAAATAAACGCTCCGCGCTCCTTAGCCAGGCTGATGGCAGCCAGCGTATCGGCCGTCTCACCACTTTGTGAAATGGCAATTACCACCTCGTCGCCCGTCAGGACAGGATCGGAGTAGCGGAATTCAGAAGCATACTCCACCGTGACCGGCACCTTACAGAGATGTTCCAGCAAATATTTCCCGATAAGCCCGGCATGCCACGAGGTTCCGCACGCCACGATGATATAACGGTTGGCCCGCAGCAGACGTTCTTTGTTGTCGCGCACCGCACTCAGCACAATCTGGTCTTCCCCCAAACGCCCGCTCATGCAGTTCCGTATGCTGTTGGGCTGCTCGAAGATTTCTTTCAGCATGTAGTGCTCATAACCGCCTTTCTCCAATTGGTCGATATCCATATCGATTTTCTGCACATCGGCCTGCACTTTCAAATTCTCCAGATTGATAATCTTAATATCGCGGTTGCGTCTCAAGAGCGCAATTTCTCCGTCGTTCAAATATATCACCCGGTCCGTGTACTCTACGATAGGAGTCGCATCCGAAGCGACGAAATACTCTCCGTCGCCCAGCCCGACAACCAGCGGACTGCTCTTGCGTGCACAGAACAAAGCGTCGGGATCTTCACGGTCTATCAGCACCAGAGCGTAAGCCCCCACTACCTTACACAAAGCCAAGCGGAAAGCCGACAAAATGTCGCGGTGGCTGTTATCCACCCCACCTTTCCCGCTCATTATTGCATTGTACGTATATTCTATCAACTGCACCAGAACTTCCGTGTCGGTATCACTCTTGAATGTAAAACCTTTCTCCTCCAACTGCTTCCGCAAGTCGGCATAATTTTCGATGATACCATTATGAATCAAGGCGAAGCGCCCAGACTGCGAAACATGTGGATGGGCATTGACCTGGTTCGGCACACCATGAGTCGCCCAACGGGTATGGGCTATTCCGATTGTACCGGAACAGTCCTTGTCGGCCGCATAGTTCTCCAAATCGGCCACCTTACCTTGCTGTTTATAGACATTCAGCGCTCCGGAATCCGAAATCAGTGCAACACCTGCGCTGTCATATCCGCGATATTCCAAACGCTTCAGTCCTTTTATCAATATAGGGTAAGCCGAACGCTCACCCACATATCCTACTATTCCACACATAAGTTCACTTCTGTAGCTTTATTGTTTTCCATTTTATCAGTTATAGCCAATGCAGGAATACTCGAAACCTGACTCTTCCAATTCTTCCCGCAAATAAATATTCCGTCCGTCCAGCACAAAGGGGTGACGCATGACCTTCTTCAGCACACTCCAAGCGGGCAGACGGAACTGTTTCCATTCAGTTACCAGAATCAAGGCATCGGCATCGACAGCAGCTTCATACATGTCTTTAGCATACTGTACTGCTTCGCCTACCCGACGACGGCACTCGTCCATTGCCACCGGGTCGTAGACAACCACCTCGGCACCTTCTTTCTTCAGCCGGTCTATCAGGACCAACGAAGGAGCCTCGCGCATATCATCCGTCTCGGGCTTAAAGGCCAATCCCCACAAGGCTATGCGCTTTCCAGCCAAGTCTTTCATCTTGGCCTTGAGTTTCAGGTAAAGAACTGTCTTCTGGTATTCATTCACTTCTTCCACGGCTTTCAACACACGCATCGAATAGCCATGCTTGTCGGCCGTCTTGATAAGCGCTTTCACATCTTTCGGGAAGCATGAGCCGCCATAACCGCAGCCAGGATAGAGAAACTTACTTCCTATCCGTGCATCGCTCCCCAGTCCTTTTCGCACCATGTTCACGTCAGCCCCTACCCGCTCGCACAAGTTGGCAATATCATTCATAAATGAAATGCGCGTAGCCAGCATCGAGTTAGCCGCGTACTTAATCATTTCCGCACTCGGCACATCCGTAAACAGCACACGGAAATTATTCAAAAGAAAAGGACGATACAGCTTCGACATTACTTTCCGGGCACGTTCCGAATCCACACCGACCACCACACGGTCAGGACTCATAAAGTCCTTGATGGCAGAACCTTCCTTGAGGAATTCCGGGTTGCTCACCACGTCGAAATCAATCATCACGCCTCGTTTTTCCAGCTCAGCACGGATTGTCTGTTCCACCTTGCGGGCAGTCCCCACCGGAACGGTACTCTTCGTGACTACAACCACGTATTTATCCATATATTGCCCAATAGTACGGGCCACATCCAACACGTAACGCAGATCCGCACTCCCGTCTTCGTCGGGGGGAGTACCCACCGCACTGAACACAACGTCCACACCCGGCAATACATCCGGCAGAGAAGTCGAAAACTTCAACCGCCCGGCCTTTACGTTCCTTGAGACCATCTCTTCAAGTCCCGGCTCGTAAATGGGAATCTCGCCTTTACTTAATCGTTCTATCTTGCTTTCGTCGATATCCACGCAAGTTACGCCGATGCCCATCTCCGCAAAACATGTACCAGAAACAAGCCCCACATAACCGGTTCCGACTATAGCTATATCCATATTTCCGTATTCTTTTTATATAAACAAGCGCCGCTCTTTTCTCCTGCAGCGACCGTCAACTCTTCTGAAGCCTCTTCGACCGCCGCGCGGAATAAACCGCCAGCCACTTGTTGAATCCTATCCCTAACAGGAAATCCAAGATTATTATGAGATTGATATTCAAGAAAAGACTCAGGAGCATATTGAGCAACAAAACTGCCAACGAAAGGAGAATAATGAAAATCATTGTCGCATGATGGCTAAACCCTGCATCAATCAATTTGTGATGTATATGATTACGGTCCGGCATAAACAAGGGATGCCCCATCATCTTGCGGGTGTACATCACACGGGCCACATCAAATGCCGGCAGGAAAAGCACACTGAACGGAAGCAGGATAGGCATTACGTCGTAAGTCTCGCCCGGATTCAGCTGCGAATGCTTGATTGCCAGATAGCCCAGCAGGAAACCAATGGCCAACGAACCCGTATCGCCCAAAAACAGCTTGCGCACCTGACGCATAAATACATTATAATAAAAGAAAGGTATCAACAAGCCTACACAAGCAAAGGAAAGCATACTGTGGAACACCATATTCCGCATAAAGAACGAGACGCCCATCGTCACGAAAGCCACAATACTCAGACCCGATGCAAGCCCATCAATACCATCGATAAGGTTGATGGAATTCGTCACCAATACGATGACAAATATCGAGAAAGGAATAGAAATATAAATCGGCAGCTCGTGCACTCCCAGAATGCCATAAACACTTTCAAAGAAAACGCCTCCGAAACAGAATAAGGCAGCAGCCAGAATCTGCACCCGGAACTTACCCATGAAAGTAACCCCTACCAAGTCGTCTTTCACTCCGACCAGCAAGAGCAGAATAAGTCCGCACATGAGCATGTATAACTCCTGCTGGAAGGACAGCAGACTTGCCTGGTTAAGCATGGCGTACACCTCCGCATTGTTCAGCGAAGGGAACATAAGCTGCAGATTGCCCGACTCTATCAGCCAGATACGCAGCGTGAAAATCGTCAGAAACGAGAATATCACCACCGGGACGAAAGAGACTCCGGCCAAACGAGGTGTAGCTACTTTGTGCACTTTGCGGGCATCGGGGATGTCATACAAATGCTTCTTGCGCGAAATCAGCAATATCTTGGGCAGGAGAATATTCTCCATCAAGAAAGCCAAGCCAAAGACACATGCCACAGTGAGGGCATTTATCACAATCACAGAGTTCATCGGCACTATTCCATATATTTTGACGGCAAAATTAGCATCTTCTCTCCAAAAGAACAAAAATATCTAAACAAATTATTTTTGTTCGCTATTTTGTTACCGAATCGTAACCCGTTAGCTTTACCTTACCTAATTGTTTATCAAGACTTAGAAGAAATTTTAAATTCGTACTCTCTCCTTTTTTAAAAGCCTTGCACAAAAAAGTGTAATGACTTACTCAATCTAACGTGAAAGTCTTCGTTCCGATCAGCAAACCATCAGAAAATATCTCCACACGATAAGAACCTTCGTAGAGAAACTCCTCAACGTTCCAATATACCGTCAGCGGAGTTTCCTCGCCGGTATATTCAATCATTTTCTTAATGGAATAAGGGATTACGCGATTCTCGTAGCGGAACGTATTGCCATCACCCAGCACCGTATTATTCGGCTTTACAATACGTATGTACACCGCTCTCATGCCCGTTTCGGCAGTCGGATTACGGGCTATGGAGAAGTCCACCTGCAACTGGGTTACGTCCTTCATCTTACGCGCCTTCTTGCCCTTTTTATTCTTGGCAAGCAACGAAATATTGGTAGCATCCAGCTGTGCAGCCCGGGATACACGCTCCGTCAAGTCTTCTTTTTCCTGAGCCAGATTAGAAGCACGTACAGCGGCAGCTTCATATTTGGCGGTCATTTCCTGGTTTTGCGCACGCAGACCCTGATTCTCACGGTTCAGGCTGTCGATCTGTTGCACATAGCTGAAAAGTACTTTACGCAAAGTGGCCAATTCTTTCTTCAAGCGCCGTATTTCCGAGGCATTCTCGGCCTTTACGGTCCGCAGTTCTTCCAACAGATGCTGCACTTTGGCTTTCTCCGCTGTCAACTTATGCGCCAGCGAATCGTTCTGAATCGTAAACTGCAATTCATCGTATTTCTTGGCAAAGCTCGTATATTCATCTTCCAATTCCTGACGGTCGAGTTCAAAATTCTTCGTAAGCTCCACGTTTTCCCGCTTCGAGCGTGTCAGTTCCACAGACACATAAACAACCGCTGCCACCAGCAGGAACAAAACTACGGCCAAAGGAATCCAAATCCGTTTATTCATAAGGCGTACAAAAATGTTTTTTACCGGTACTATATTTCAAAAACGTCGCAAAAATAGAGAAATAAACGCATCTTCACTTCTCTTTCCCTGGAATTAACGTTAATTATCGCAGCGCTTTCCTACCCCGTTACCACTTCCGTCACTCTGCCTTGCTGCCGAGCGCCAACTCTATTTCGGACAAGTCCTCATCGGAAAACGGCGGAGCGGAAACAGCCCCCAGATTATCGCGCAACTGTTCTATCGAGCTGGCGCCGACAAGCACAGAAGTAACCTCCGGGAAATGCAGGAGCCACGAAAGAGCCATCTGCGGCAACGTCTCCCCTCGGCGACGGGCAATACGGTCGAGCGCATTCAGTTGAGCCAGCAACTGGGGCGTCAGTGTAGAACGCTTGAGAAATCCGTCGTGCGACATACGCGAACCCGGAGCTACTTCGCCTTTCAGATATTTACCCGTCAGCAATCCCTGCGCCAATGGCGAAAAGGCCATGAAGCCTACTCCCGCGGCACGGGCTCCGACAAGAGCCCCATTTTCATAAGGTACGCGCGATAATAAGGAAAAACGCCCTTGATGCAACAGGCAAGGAACATGCTGCACGCGCAGAAAGGCATACGCCTCTTCGGCCACCGCACGCGGATACTTCGAGATACCGACGTAGAGCGCCTTACCCTGCCGCACCATGTCGACCAATGCCTGCAAAGTTTCTTCCAGCGGCGTCTGAGGGTCGTAGCGGTGCGAATAGAACACATCTACATAATCCAACTTCATGCGGCGCAAACTGGCATGCAACGAGGCAAAAAGATGCTTGCGGCTTCCCCATGTGCCGTACGGCCCGGCCCACATGTCGTGACCGGCCTTCGTACTGACAAACAGTTCGTCGCGATAAGGAGCCAGGTCGTCTCTCATCAGCCGCCCGAACGTCTCTTCAGCCGAACCTGCAGGAGGTCCGTAGTTATTAGCCAAGTCAAACGACGTAATGCCATGGTCAAAAGCATAACGCACCATCGAGCGGGCGTTCTCATACGAGTCATCCGCTCCAAAATTGTGCCACAGTCCCAGCGAAAGGACCGGCAGGAGAACTCCACTCCGCCCGCAACGGCGGTATTCCATGCCGCACGCATATCGGTCGGCAGCTGCACTGTATCGGTTTTCTTCCATAACGGTTGTTTTTCAGTTCATCGTTCAAGTCCCTGTCCCAAGCAGAGGCTTACTGCCACAAAGATACTGTTTTCCGCGTCCACGTCACCCCCGGAACCGCCAAAAGCTGCGCGCCAAGCGGGAAAATCCTAATAAATGAGGATGGCCGCAAGCTGTGAAAACGCCGTATCTTTGCAACCGCAAAAAAGAACACACAACCCTATTCATTCTCAGAAACCATACTGACATGAACATAAAACACTCCCTGATTCCCCTTTGTCTCGCCTGCCTTTCCGCCGAAAGTGGCGCAACAATTTCGTCCAACACTCCCCGCTTTTCTCCGGAAGGAGCAGTAGAAAACACCCCCGTAGCCATACCAGACTCCGCCCGCACCGTAGGACTGGACAATCTGGTCGTCGTGGCCACTCCGAAAGAGCATGCCCTCCTCGAACAGCTCCCCCTGTCCTCCACCTCCATCTCTCCACAGACCATGGAGCGGCAGCACGTAAACTCCATCAAGGACCTGACTGCCCTGGCCCCGTCGCTCTTCATTCCCGACTACGGAGCCCGCAGTACTTCGGCCATCTACATGCGCGGCATAGGCTCACGCATCAATACACCCTCAGTAGGACTGTACGTAGACAACATACCCTTCCTTGAAAAATCGGCCTACGACCTCAGCTATTACGACATAGACCGCATCGACATCCTGCGCGGGCCGCAAGCCACCCTCTACGGGCGCAATGCCATGGGAGGACTCATCAAGATACATACCAAGTCACCCATGGACTATCAGGGCACCGACCTGCGCATCCGCAACGGAATGTTCTCCGCACACTCCGCCTCACTCACCCATTACCACCGCATCAGCCCTCAATTCGCCTTTTCCGCCGGAGGATTCTATGAATACAACGACGGCTATCTCAAAAACAGCTACCTCAAAAAGCGGGCCGACGACGGACAGCAGGCAGGAGGACGCCTGCACGCCATTTGGCGCCCCCGCAAACGCTGGGAACTGGACTTCAACGCCGACTACCAATACAGCGACCAGGCCGGTTATGCCTATGGGGCATACGACAAGGAAACGCGGCAAGTGGCCGACGTAGACTACAACGACGACGGCTCCTACTACCGCAACTTGCTCAATGCAAGCCTCAACATCAAATATCAGGGGCAACAGTTCCTCCTCTCCTCGGCTACGGGTTACCAATATCTGCGCGACCGCATGTACATGGACCAGGACTTCACCTCCGCCTCCATCTATACACTGGAGCAGAAACAACGCCTTCATTCACTCTTTCAGGAAGTCACTCTTCGCAGTCGAGGCAAACGGCGGTGGGACTGGCTGCAGGGCATATCCGCTTTCTACCAGTCACTCCACACCTCCTCACCCGTCATCTTCCGTCAACAAGGCGTAGCAAACCTGCTGGAGAACAACATCAACTCCTACCTCCCCGACATGCTCGACGGCCAGTTTGACGTAACCTCCAGCGAATTACCCGTATTCTCCGACTTCGACACCCCACTCTACGGCCTGGCCGCCTATCATCAGTCTACACTGAACGACCTCTTCTTGCCCAACCTCTCCCTGACCTTGGGCCTGAGACTCGACTATGAGCACATGAAACTCGGCTACCGTTCTTCGGCACAAATGCCCTATGCTTTCCCCATCACCGCTATGGGACAGCACTTCAACCTGGGGAATACCGTAGCACCTACGTTGGCCGGAGACCTAAGCGACGACTATCTCCAGCTGCTGCCCAAGCTCTCACTTGCCTACCACTTCTCACCCTCGCGCCAAATCTACTTCTCGCTGGCCAAAGGATACCGCTCGGGAGGATACAACATACAGATGTTTTCCGACATCATGAGTCAAGAGCTGCAGGCCGCCCTCACCGGTCAGTTGCGTACCGACCTCGGTAACACCATGACCCAAGCCATGACTCAGGCCGGCATGCCGCAGGCAGCCATAGACCGCATCGTAGGTCAGGTGACCGGCATGATACCCGCTTTCGACCGACAGGAAGTAGCCGAAGCCGTACCCTACAAGCCCGAATACTGCTGGAGCTACGAAGCCGGCATACACTGGGACGCATGTGAAGGAAAAGTGAAGATAGATGCCGCCCTCTTCTACACCGATATCTACGACCAGCAAATAGCCCGCTTCACAAGCAGCAACCTGGGACGTATCATGGTCAACGCCGGACGCAGCAGAAGCTATGGTGCAGAAGCCGCCCTGCAGGCAGCCATTACACACAACTGGACCGTGGCCACCAACTACGGATACACGAACGCCACTTTCATCGACTACAAATCGGGCACAGGCGACAACGGACAAGACTACAGCGGCAATTATGTTCCCTTCATCCCCCGCCACACGCTTTGCCTGACCACAACCTACAACATACCTTGCGCCGAAGGTAACTTCATCGACCATGCATACTTGAGCGCATCCTATCGCGGAGTAGGTTCCATCTACTGGACAGAGCAGAACGACGTTTCGCAGCCTTTCTACAGTTTGCTCAGCTACAACATAGGAGTAACTATTGGGAAAGCTGAAATCATCTACTGGATGCAGAATCTGACTGACACCGACTACGTAACCTTCTGCTTCAACAACTCCACCCGTTCCGATGCCTACTTCGCACAACGCGGAGCACCTTTCCGCATGGGAGTAGACCTTCGCTTCCGTTTCTGAGCAGATAAGAGAAAAGGAAAGAGAGGGGAACACAATGCCCCTCTCCTAAGAATATCCGCAGACGGACAGCTACTTCATCCGCCACACGACACAAAAATCACATAAAAAAGCAGGAGAGACAGCCCACAGCTGCCTCTCCTTTTTATAAACGCCCCCACAGTTCTGCCGGCGGACACTGTGCGAAATCGGGTATAATCAAGTCAGCCCGACCCTCCAGTTCAGCCGCCGGCTTGGTCGTTGCCAGCGCCACAACTTCCATACCGGCAGCGCGGCCCGCAGCCAGTCCATGGAACGAATCCTCAAATACTACACATTCCGCCGGTTCCTTCCCCAGAAGTTGCGCTCCCAGCAGGAAACACTCCGGATGCGGCTTGGAATGCTTTACCCGATCAGCCGTCACCCACACGCTGAAGTATGACTCCAGTTCCGGATGAGCACGGCGCACAGCCGCCATCTTCAAGTCGTTGGAACTCGTCACCAATGCCGTCGGGACACCTTTCTCCTGCAAGAAACGGAGCATTTCCTGCGCACCGGGAATGTATGCATACTCCATTTCCTGCTCAAAGCGGTTCAAGGCTTCCGTAATAAGAGGCTGCTCTTGAGGTACATCAGCAAAATAACGGTCGTAAATCTGGGCAAGCGTCTGTCCTTTGATTACCTGATCGAAATCCGGAATCTCCGGATGATATTTTCTTCCTTGCTCGCCCCAAAAAAGGCTGTACTGACTCTCCGTGTCGAGCACTACGCCGTCCAGGTCAAACAGCGCAGCCGTTTTCTTCATTTTGTCGTTGTTTTGATCCATCATTTTGTCGCTACACTTAAATTTATCATCATATCATATCTTCATATTTCAAGGAACCACATACAAAATAATGCGGCAATTTTCCGCGAAAATCTGAAGATTCCACGGAATGGAAGCAACCCTCTAAAATTCATTAGTATAAATTAAAAGTCTTTTTCACCCTAATACTTCTCTATCGACTCCCCAAGGAAAACACACCGTTGCCCATACCCGCCAAAATCCGTACCTTTGCAGCCCGGAAGAAAGAATTATCTTCCTCCCGCTGCCGCACCCACGTATTTCCGCTGCGTGCACAGCCGTGTATTCCAGGATCAACCACGTATAAAAACAGGAACATAATGAAGAGCGAAAAACTCGTATCCGTACCGTTCATGGTACTCTCTACTCTTTTTTGCGTCTGCCTTGTAGCAGCCAATCTATTAGAGACCAAAGTTGTACAATTACCTTTAGGCCTGACCGTAACTGCCGGCCTCATCGTCTTTCCCATCTCCTACATCCTCAACGACTGCATTGCCGAAGTATGGGGCTTCCGCAAGGCACGCCTCGTCATTTGGCTTGGGTTCCTCATGAATTTCATGGTCGTACTCATGGGGCAGATTGCCGTAGCCCTTCCCGCAGCACCCTTCTGGCAAGGCGAAGAAGGCTTCAACTTCGTCTTCGGACTGGCGCCACGCATCGCAGCCGCCAGCCTCGCTGCTTTCCTGATCGGCTCCTTCGTCAACGCCTATGTCATGAGCCGCATGAAACTTGCCTCACAAGGACGCCACTTCTCACTACGTGCCATAGTCTCCACCCTATTGGGAGAAAGCGCCGACTCACTCGTATTCTTTCCACTGGCCTTCGGAGGACTCATTCCACTAACCTCACTGTTCAAAATGATGCTCGCGCAGGTCATCCTCAAAACCCTCTACGAAATCATCGCACTTCCCCTAACCATCCGTCTCGTAAACTACATAAAGCACAAAGACGGAAGCGACGTCTACGACGAGCACATATCCTACAATTTCCTGAAAATAAACGATCTCTGATCAATCTACCGCACAGTTTCAAAGGTGCAAATACATAAAAAACAAACCATACACCCCATGAACATCAACCACAACGTCGCCCTCGTCGTTTTCAGCGGCGGGCAAGACTCCACCACCTGCCTCTTCTGGGCCAAAAAACACTTTGCACAAGTCCATGCACTCAGCTTCACCTACGGCCAGCGACACCAGCAAGAAGTAAACATAGCCCGGTCCATAGCCCAGGAAGCCGGCGTCGATTTTAAGGAAATGGACATACCCCTCGTCGGACAACTCGCCCAAAACGCTCTGACCGACCCCACCATCCCCATGGATCAGCAGATGCCCGACGGCTCCACCTACCCCAATACTTTCGTACCGGGCCGCAACCTGTTCTTCCTAAGCATAGCCGCCGTATATGCACGCTCCATAGGATGCCACCATCTCGTCACAGGGGTTTCACAAACCGACTATAGCGGCTACCCCGATTGCCGCGACGCTTTCATCAAATCCCTGAACGTAACCCTCAACCTTGCCATGGATGAACAATTCATCATCCACACGCCCCTCATGTGGCTCGACAAAGCCCAAACCTGGGCA
This sequence comes from Bacteroidaceae bacterium, assembly GCA_050946375.1. Lineage (GTDB taxonomy): Bacteria > Bacteroidota > Bacteroidia > Bacteroidales > Bacteroidaceae > UBA1794. The sequence goes on from JBMNUT010000004.1 coordinate 158,764, forward strand.
TTGGCAGACTCTTTAGGCGTACTCGACCTCATCCGTAACAAAACCCTCACCTGCTACAACGGAATCCCCGGCGACGGATGCGGACACTGCCCCGCCTGCCGTCTTCGCCGTGAAGGTCTCGAAAAATACCTCGCTACAAAAAGCAATACGCCCACCAGCCACATCCTGAAAGAAGATACCGGAATATGCCCGCAAGAGTGAAATCCTCATGGCAATTCGAGAAGGTACTTCGTACCTGATTCTCCATATTACCGCGTCGGTTTAAACTATTATAAGAAAGAAAAGAGCTTGGTGTAATACCAAACTCTTTTCTTTTTTAATACTAATCAGACTCTTCTATTTTTTAAGGAATAGAATCAATTATGTACAAGTGTGCCGATGGGTTGGTCTTCGATGACTACTTTGTGCAGGTTGCCAACGATATCCATATTGAAAACGATGATGGGCAAATTGTTTTCCTTGCACAAGGCGGTGGCCGTCAGGTCCATGACTTTCAATCCGCGGTTATAGATTTCATCGTAAGTAATATCGGCAAACTTCACGGCTGTGGGATCTTTTTCGGGGTCGGCCGTATAAATACCGTCAACACGCGTACCTTTGAGCATCACGTCGGCCTCGACTTCAATGCCGCGCAGAGCGGAACCGGTGTCAGTGGTGAAGAAGGGGTTACCCGTTCCGGCAGAACAAATGACAACTTCACCAGCCTCGAGGGCTTCAATGGCGCGGCGCTTACTGTAGAACTCACCTATGGGCTCCATGCGTATGGCCGTAAGCACACGAACTTTAACGCCCAGACTATGGAGAGCCGAACTGAGGGCAAGGCTGTTGATGACAGTGGCAAGCATACCCATCTGGTCGCCGCTGACGCGATCGAAGCCGTGGGCGGCACCGCTCAAGCCGCGAAAAATATTACCGCCGCCAATGACGATGGCCACCTGCACGCCCATTGCGTGAATTTCCTGCACCTGAATGGCGTATTCGCGCAGGCGCTTTTCGTCAATACCGTACTGCTTTTCGCCCATAAGGCTCTCGCCGCTGAGCTTTAAGAGGATGCGTTTATACTTCATAATTGGTAGAAAGTGGATATAAGGTTGTAAATTAGATGTATATCTACATTAAACAAAAAGAAGGTTAGCGTTGCCGTCAAGACTCGAGCAGGTATTCTACTTCTTTGAACCAATAGGCACGCTGCGTCCCGTCGGGCAAGTTCAGATGAAGACGCCCGTCGGAGGTAACATGGCTGATAGCCGCCTGAAAAGGGCCGTCTGCGTCGGCAAATGGATAAAGACCTCCGTCGCCACGATAAAGGCGTTGAGCGTAATCGCGTGCAATCGGGTCGTTGTCTTCGACAGCATCGACGGTGTCTTTCAACTGTTCATAGCGCTGCTTAAGCCGAGTGGCTACATGCCGCAGCACAGTGTCGACAGGCGTCTCGCTGCCCCGCAGGTCAATGAGTGAGACGGGATTGGGAGCATCGCTTTGAAAAGTTTGCTGGTTGACGTTGATACCTATGCCTACAATACTGCGTTGCAACGTAGCTTCCTGAGGAGCAAGGTCGTGCTCAATGAGTATACCGGCTATCTTGCGGTCGCCGCAATAGATATCATTAGGCCACTTCAGCGTAAACCCGGCTTGAGGAGCGAGCTGGTCAAGAGCCTCGGCCACAGCAAGTGCTACAGCCTGGGAAAGGCGGAACTGACTGGCTGCGGGCAGGAAACGAGGATACAGAAGCGTACTCATCAGAAGATTCTTACCCCGCTCACTCTCCCAGGTATTGCCGCGCTGCCCTCGCCCGGCACTTTGATAGGCGGCAGTGATGGTGAAATACTCAGGCAATTGGGGAGCACCGGCACCAGGCTCACCAATCATTTCGGGCGAAAGGCTATCGTCTATGGCCTGGCGCAGGGACAGGTTGGTAGACTCGGTCTGCATCAGATGGATGCGGACAAAATCGGTTTGGTCAAATATGCAGCTCATATATTTATGTTTCCTTAATGTTATTGACGGGGAAAGAGAGGTTCCGTACGAAGACGTCGCTTCCCGCTGTCGGGCATTTCTTCGATGCTTACTTTCAAAGTATCTTCGGGCAAGAGTCCTTCGACCAGCTCGGGCCATTCAATGAGGCAGAGATTCCCACTGTAGAAATAATCCTCGTAGCCGAAATCATAGGCTTCTTCAGGCTTATTGATACGGTAGAAATCAAAATGATAGATAGGCTTCCCCGTAGTTGCAGAGCGATATTCGTTGATTAGAGCAAAGGTGGGCGAAGTAACACTGTCGCTCACTCCCAACTCCTGGCAGAGGGCTTTGATGAAAGTCGTCTTCCCGGCTCCCATCGCTCCGTAGAAAGCAAAGATAGTATGGTTGCCCATTGCCTGAAGGAAGCGGCGGGCAGCGGTATGAATTTCGTCGAGCGAGAAAATCAGGTCCATATCACCAGTCTGGGCGGGGGTATGATTGTCTTGTTGCATAGGAAGTGTGTATGTGTTTAGGGTTGGTGTTTGGGCTGAAGGGTGATGAAAGGTATGATCATTTCTTCCATCGATATGCCTCCATGCTGAAACGTGTTGGAATAATAAGATACGTAGTAGTTGTAGTTATTGGGATAGGCAAAAAAGTCGCGCCCTCCGGCAAATATGTAAGAGGTGCTCACATTGAGCTTAGGAAGCCCCACTTCGGCAGGATTACGTATCTCGAACACCTGCTTGGGATTGTAGCTGAGATTTTTGCCCAGCTTATAGCGCAGGTTGGTATTGGTATTCCGGTCTCCAATCACTTTGACGGGATTGTTGACGCAAATGGTACCATGGTCGGTAGTCAAGAATACCTTGTATCCGCTGCGTGCGATGGCCCGGAACAGCTCCTTGATGGGCGAATGGCGGAACCAGGAGCGGGTGATGGAGCGGTAAGCAGCATCGGAAGAGGCTAATTCACGCACCATACGCGAATCGGTACGGGCATGAGAGAGCATATCGATGAAGTTCACGACTACCACATTGAGGTCGTTACGCAACAACTGCCGAAAGTTACCCAACAGTTTCTCACCGTAGGCAGACTCGTTGATCTTGTGGTATGAGAAACTATGCTTGCGCCTGTATCGTTCGATATGCACACGAATGAGGGGTTCCTCATTGAGGTTTTTGCCTTCCTCGGAGTCCTCGTCGACCCAAAGGTCCGGAAACATTTCTGCTATCTGAGTAGGCATCAGGCCGGAAAAGATGGCGTTCCGGGCATATTGAGTAGCCGTCGGGAGGATGCTGTAATATAACTCTTCGTCGATAGTAAAGTCGTTGGCCAAGTCTTGCCCTATGGAACGCCACTGGTCGTAGCGGAAGTTGTCGATGACAATGAGGAAGATTTTCTCACCGTTGTCCAAGGCAGGAAATATTTTCCGCTTGAATATATCAGGACTCATCATGGGGCGTTGGTCAGGATGCTTCATCCAATCGACATAATTACGCTTCACGAATTTGACAAAAGCCGAGTTGGCTTCGGCTTTCTGCATGGCCAATAGCTCGTTCATTCCGCCTTCCGTAGCCTCCAACTCCAGCTCCCAATATACCAAACGCTTATAGACTTCCATCCAGTCCTCCGCCGTAAGGGAGTCATTGATCTGCATGCCGATCTGGCCAAAATGCTGCTGATAGCCGCTATTGATAGCTTCGGTTACAATCTCCTTGCGGTGCAGATTTTTCTTTATCGTAAGCAATATCTGGTTAGGGTTGACGGGCTTGATCAGATAGTCGGCAATTTTTGCGCCGATGGCCTGGTCCATGATGTTTTCTTCCTCGCTCTTGGTAATCATTACCACAGGAACAGTCGGCCGCACCTCTTTTATCTTCTGCAGCGTTTCCAGCCCGCTCAGTCCGGGCATATTCTCATCCAGGAAAATCAGGTCGAAGTCTTCCTCCCGACACATGTCTACGGCATCGATACCATTCGTTACCGTAGTGACGTCATAGCCCTTGCTTTCCAGAAAAAGCACATGAGGCTTGAGGATATCAATCTCGTCGTCGGCCCATAAAAGCCTTTCTTTTGTCATAGCCTTCCTCCTATCTATTTTCTATTTTCATGCCTGTTCATTCATACACCATAAATATAATGTATAGATTCCCCCGCGCCGCGTTGTGTACCTCTTGCCTCCGCACAGAAAAAGAAGAACCACGGTTAATCGATGAAGACATCTTCCTCGATTATTTCGTCTTCCGGTTCATACTCTTCCCCTTCCGGTAATTCCGGCAGATTCTGCAGCGGCTCGTCAAGCGTATCGCCACCTTCGGGCACTTCGAGCGTATCCTCCAGAGTAGGCAGCTCGCCGAAATTCTCTTCATAGAAGCGGGCATAGTCATCGAAGCTGTAATACTTCATCAGCAAATCATAGTTGTGCTGCGAAATAATGACGGGTCTGAGCCCACTCAGCTTGGCCACCATGTCGCCGTCCTTGTAGAGAAGATACATATAGTAGCGCACCTCGTCGAAAGAATTGAAGGGCTCGATTTTCATCATGCGTACGGCGCCCAATTCACTAAACGAGAGGTCGAAATCTTTCACGATGAAGCTGGCGAAATTGAAGCGTGCCATTTCATAAAGCATACGGTCCTCATCCACCTGTCCCTCGGGGTAAGCCAACAGGAAGACGTATGGTTCGTCTTTCCCCGGCTGGAATGCATTCGAAAGCGTGTCGACCAGCGTCGTGTCGCCCGCCAGTTCACGGGCGCGAAGCGACCATATCGAGCCGAAGTCGCTGTCGGCACTCAACAAACGCCCCTCTTCCAGTCCCTTCATGATGTCTGCGGCAAGAGCCGTAATCTCGTTATCGGGATAATTTTGCGTCACCTCTTTCAACTTCGCCATAAAGTCCTGCCTATCGCCGGTCTTCAGAGATGCCATCGCGTGAAGGAAGAGGAACTTTGCCCGATGCTTACCCATTGCATATTTCTTGGCCGCATACTCATCGTTGCGGATAACTTCGTCGAAACGTCCGTCCTTGAAGGCATCATAAGAAGACGCATACAACGAATCTTCACGCTGCACGCCGTGAAGCGCATTATCCAGAAAGTCCGGATCGCCCACCGTAAGTGCATACTTACTCTCCGGGAATTGTTCCAGCAGACGCGCCTTAGCCAACTCGGCATCGGCCTCTTTCCCATAACGGAGATACATCAGATACATGTTATAGTACGTCTCATCCAGACGTTCAAAGTCGGGGAATTCACGAATCAGCCTGTCCCACACTTGCGTAGCCAGTGACTCGTCTTCCAATTTATCCTTGTAAATAAGCCCCATGTTGAACAGCCCGTCGCTCAAAATGCGGTTTGATTCAGCCAACTGCTCTTCGGTCACGGGTATCTGCTTCAGGTAATATTCACGCTGGTGCGGATCGTTTTCCAAGGAATCACTCCGCAACTTGGCCTGCGCCAACGTATCATTCATCAGCGAATCTGCCAACATTGCCTGCGCCTGTGCGATGGAGTCTTCCGCCGCATAGTCTATCTCCTCGTAGTCGCTCGTAGCCACCGTCGTCTTGTTGCGCCGCCGCCAGTTGTCTTCCAGCTTGCGGCTGCCCCACAGGTTCTGGAAAGCCGTCTTTCCCTGCTGCACCGTTTGCGAATTATAGAAATACCACGAGGTGCTGCCTCCCGTGTTGACCGTGGGAGCTATCGTCTGCTGCTGAGTCAGCGTAGGCGCATTGGCAGCCTGGTCGGCTTCGTGCTGTGCCAACAGCTCGGCCTCTTCCTGCTTTTTGCGTTCTTCTTCCTCTTTCTTGATGAGGTCTTCGATGATTTTATCGATTATGGCCAGCTGTTCTGTCTCGGGGAGAGTAGCCAAATGTTGCAAGCTGTCCTGCAACTGCACCGCCTCGGCATAACCGACCAGCTCGTCGAGTACGGCAGAGCGTGCCGACAGCTCCTCAAAGCCGGGATACTCCTTGTCAATCAAGCCGAGAGCGTCCTGATAACACTGCTGAGCCTCGGTATATTCAAACCGCTCCCAGCACAACTGCGCCAATGTCAGCAAAGCCACGGCTTTCTCCTTCCCGCCCCGTGTGCTCTTCTCTGCCGCCAGACGGTATTGCTCCATCGCCTTGAGCGTATCCTGCCGGGAAAGATAGATATTTCCTATCGCATAATAAATCTGGTCCAGATAATCCTTGTTCTTCTGGCTGCGCGCCATACGCTGAAGTTTACGTTCCATCTTCTTCGTCGAGCCGGAAAGTACTTCCGTCTGCCGGATTCGGGCGTTAAACTCCATCTCATAAGGCGGACTCTTGCGTATCAGCCGTCCGTAGGTGTCGTATGCTTCCTTGTCTCTGCCCAGATGCTGATACAACTGGCCCAGCAGAAACAGTTCGCGCTGACGCTGGGTCTTGTTCTTCTCTTTCTTGATGACTTGCTGCAACACCGGTATGGCCTCTTCGTAGCGCTCTTGGCGGAGCAGATAATTGGCCTGCACATAATTGAAATCACGCTCATGCCGCTTCTGGTAACCCTCCGTACGGGTCAGGGTAAGCGCGTTTTCCGCATCGTAGAACCAATCCAACTGCGAATAGCAGCGCGCCAACCAGATGCGCGCATAGGGCAACACCTTCGGATTGTTCTCGTAAAGACGTGCAATGTAGCTGAACGTGGCCGCAGCTTCCAGGTATTCACCTTTCCAGTATTGCGACTGCCCAATCATCAACCAGGCCCGATAGAGAAACGGATTGAATTCCTTCTGACTGTACCACAGTTTCTTCTTGGCCGACTGGCGCCCCGCCTTCTTCTTAGGCTTCTTGCGTATGGAGTGCAGCTTGACGCTCTTCTCGCCTTTCTCTATGGCCCGGTCGAAATTGCTGCTCCCCTGCCCTACGGTGTTCTTGTTGCTCAATGGGTCGAGCGGAATGATATCGCTGTAGTAGTCCTTGTTGCCCTTCATTACGGCATCTACGCCATCGCGGAAAGCTACGGAACCGTTGTAAAAGACATTGTAGCGCGTCGTAAACGAATGGTAAAAACGAGTCCACCGCGTATTTTTCTTGACCGAACAGCCGCCCGCTATCAAGACTAATACGCTCATCCACAACCATAAGAGGTGCAAACGGCTTCTGTGCTTCATTTGTCGTCTTTTCCTAAATCCGTCGCGCTAAATTACCTATTATAACGGAAAGAAGCGGGATAAAGTGCGCAGAACCTCCACTTTTTCTTAGCTGCCTCCCGGAAAAAGCACTGCACCGCTTCGAGAAAAGACGCAGTGCAACGGTCAAAAACCTGCAAGGCTTTTGCGAAAAAGCAGCAGTGATAAGATTAAAAACACTTAAATAAGGACACAAATCCGCTTCTGCAGAGAAATAGTTATTTTGCGAAAGACGTATATTTGCAGCCAATTCAGTTACAAAAACAAAACATTCAGAAATTATGAAGAACTTGAAAATTTGCGCACTGCTTCTCAGTGCAAGCATTTTATTAGCAAGTTGCGGTATGAACAACACAGCAAAAGGTGCCCTGATCGGTGCCGGTGGCGGTACAGCGCTGGGCGCACTCATCGGTAAATGGTCAGGCAATACAGCTCTGGGCGCTGGTATCGGTGCCGTAGCAGGTACAGCAGCCGGAGTCATCATCGGTAAGAAGATGGATAAAGCCAAAGAACAAGCCGCTCAGATAGAAGGTGCAACGGTAGAAGCCGAAACCGACTCGGAAGGAAATACCGTAGCAGTAAAGGTTACGCTTGCCGGTGACGTAACTTTCGCTACCAACCAAGCTACCCTGAACGCCGCTTCGAAGAGCTCGCTCTCTACCTTCGCACAGCAACTGGCAAGCGATGTAGACCTGGCAGTAATCGGTCATACGGACAACACGGGCACAGATGCCATCAACAACCCGCTCTCTGAGAACCGCGCCCTTGCCGTTAAGAACTATCTGGTAGAACAAGGTATCGCCTCCTCACGGTTCAAATCCGTAATCGGAAAAGGCTCTACCGAACCGGTAGCTACGAACAGCACCGCCGAAGGCCGCGCACAAAACCGCCGCGCCGAGCTGTATCTGCTGCCAAGCCAGACAATGATAAACAACGCCAACAACGGAGTACAATAAGCCTGAAAACGAAAGCAAATCGCCAATTAGCACTTGGCACATACTGAAATAAACAACTATGCAGGCGGACTATTACTTCCATAAATAGTCCGCCTGTTTATTATTAGGAAATAGCTACTGAAAACATGAAAAAGAAACTACGAATCGCTACAAGAATCAAAAGGATTGTCATAGGACTGGCCTTGTTCTTTTTCATTTCGTCAGTTTCTGCGGTAATTCTGTACCGCTTCGTGCCCGTACCGGCTTCACCCCTCATGTTTATCCGCCTGTTTCAGCAGAAAGCCAAGGGGGAAGAACTGAAATGGAAGCATAAATGGGTACCCAAGGAAGACATCTCGCCCCATCTGGCCAACGCGGTCATCGCTTCAGAAGACAATCTTTTCCCCACGCACCACGGATTTGACTTCAAGGCCATCGAGACTGCCATCATCGACCACAGCGAAAAAGGCAAACGCCTGCGCGGAGGAAGCACCATCAGCCAGCAAACGGCCAAGAACGTATTCCTCTGGCCTTCGTCCACATGGGTGCGAAAAGGATTCGAAGCCTATTTCACCGTACTCATCGAACTGTTTTGGAGCAAAGAACGCATCATGGAAGTGTACCTGAATACCATCGAAATGGGCGATGGAATCTACGGTGCAGAAGCCGTGGCACAAGCCCACTTCGGCACGAGCGCAGCCAATCTCACCCGACAGCAATGCGCCCTGATAGCCGCTACGCTGCCCAATCCGTTGAAGTATGACTCCGCCCATCCCACTCCCTACCTGCTCAAGCGGCGCAGACAAATACTGAGAGTCATGAGGCATCTGCCTTACTTCCCGCCTCCCAAGGAGAGCAAATAAACAAACTACTTTGATATGATGATAAAGTATCTGACCTTCATTCTCACCCTTTGCCTTTTCCCGTTTTGCAGCTATTCGCAAAACAGCGAAATCCTGAGCCCCTACATCAAGACCCTGCTGGTATGGGTCGATGACGACTGGAGCCGTCTGCCGGTCATGTCACTGGAACAAGGCGAAACCATAAGCATCCGCTTCGACGAACTCTCGCCCGAATACCGGCGCTATGCCTATACCATTAAATACTGCAACGCTGACTGGAGCGATTCATACCTGTCTGAAACGGAATACATGATAGGCTTCAACGGGAATACCATCGACGACTACGAGCACTCCATGAATACGCTCGTGGAGTACACCCACTACCACTTGACCATACCCAACGAAGACGTGCGGATTACCCGAGCCGGAAATTACGAAGTACGCATCTACGACGAAGAAAAAGGAGTTCAGGAGCCTGCCGTCATAGCACGCTTCAGCGTCGTTTCGCCCAAGGTTGCAATCGGCGCCAGCGTAAGTTCGAATACGGACATCGACCTGAACCGTACCCACCAGCAGGTGAGCTTCCACATTAACTATAAGGATTTATCCGTAAACGACCCGATTAACGAATTTACCGTCATCGTGCGGCAGAACAACCGCACGGACAATCAGGTAACCGGACTGAAACCCAGCTACATCACATCCTCGGGACTTCGGTACGAGCACAACCGGAGCCTCATTTTCGATGCAGGGAATGAGTACCGCCGCTTCGAAATGATTTATTACAACCAGGCCGGAATGGGCATTGAGCGCATAGGCAGCTACGACGACTATTACCATGCTACGCTTTATGCCGATGCACCCCGGAGCAAATATGTGTACGACGAAGACCAGGACGGCGCTTTCCTGATTCGGAACAGCGATACCCGTACTTCTGTCTACAGCCCCCATACGGAAAGCGACTACCTGTTCGTACATTTCACCTTCCTCCCCGAAGAAAAAGACGCAGAACTGCAAAACGGGGAAATATACCTGAATGGATTCTTCACGCACAACAGCCTTTCCCCCGAATACCGCTTGACCTACAACCCCGATGCCGGCTGCTACGAAAATACCCAGCTGATGAAACAGGGATACTACAACTATCAGTATCTTTTCTACCCGCAGGGCACCTCGATATCAGGAAGAACTGCTGCCGGAAAGAGCACCCTGGCCCCTACCGAAGGGAACTTCTACGAAACCGAAAACGAGTATCAGATTTATGTTTACCACAGAGGTTTCGGACAACGATGCGACGAATTAGTCGGATTCACACAAATCAAAACCCTCGAATAAGCGGCTTTCTTGAAGATTAAATGAAGCTTTTCTACAACAAAAGGCAATTTATTTTTTTGCTATGCCAGCATATTCCGTACCTTTGCACAATACTTAAAAACTATAAAGTAAAAACACACGATGAGCGAAAAAGCACCTTTTTTGGTTTTTTCCGGTACAAAATCCCGATATTTGGCCGAAAAAATATGTTCATGCCTCGGCTGTCCCTTGGGAAATATGAACATTACCCATTTTGCCGACGGAGAGTTTTCAGTTTCTTATGAAGAGTCGATACGCGGTTCCCACGTATTTCTGGTGCAATCCACTTTCCCCAACTCGGATAACCTCATGGAACTGCTGCTCATGATAGACGCAGCCAAACGAGCTTCGGCAAAAAGCATTGTAGCGGTAATCCCCTATTTCGGATGGGCCCGGCAAGACAGAAAAGACAAGCCCCGCGTATCCATCGGAGCCAAACTGGTGGCTGACATGCTGAGCGTGGCTGGTATCGACCGACTGATTACCATGGACTTGCATGCCGACCAGATACAAGGTTTCTTCGATATACCGGTGGATCACTTGTATGCATCTTCCGTTTTTCTTCCTTATATACAGTCGTTGAACCTGGACGAGCTGGTTATTGCCACTCCCGACGTAGGCGGTTCCAAACGTGCCAATACGTTCAGCAAATATTTAGGCGTGCCTTTGGTTTTGTGCAACAAGCAAAGACTGAGACCCAACGAGGTGGCAGCGATGCAAATCATAGGCGATGTGGTTGGAAAGAACGTAATTCTGGTGGACGACATGGTAGACACTGCCGGAACAATCAGTAAGTCTGCCGACCTGATGATGCAGAACGGAGCAAAATCCGTACGCGCCATGGCCAGCCACTGCGTAATGAGTAACCCGGCTTCCGAGCGGGTTGACGACTCGTCGCTTACTGAAATCGTATTTACCGACAGCATTCCCTATCACGGGAACAGCAAAAAGGTAAAACAGCTCTCTATTGCCGGCATCTTTGCCGAGACGATTCGCCGCGTAGTCAATAACGAATCCATCAGTTCGCAATACCTCATTTAGTAAAAAGGACAAAGAACTTAAATTGAGCGATACAGATAAAATCACAGAAAGAGAAAAGCCGCTTCCCGACAAAGCGGCTTTCTTTTTCATAAACCTCAAATTCTGTTTATGAGACATATATTCATTCCATTTCTTTTCTTCTGCGGATGTTCCGTTCTTCATGCGCAGGACAGTAAAAAGCCAGTCCTACAGACTGACAATTTCATCGAGCAGTCCAAGAAATTTCCGGCAGTGAATCTCTTGGATAGTACAGCCGTGGACATACAAGACAACGGCTCCGGGACCTTTCACATACGGCGCATCGTGCAAATTAACAATGCACAAGGCGCTTTGCAAAACCGTGTTCTGGTCTACGACTACGACCCTTTCACGGCGATGGCCTCGTTTCAGAATGTAACAGTCTACCGTGCCTCGGGCGATACGGTACAGATTGATGTGACAAAAGCCCAGGATTATGTAGCACCGGCACGCATGATTTACTGGAGTGCACGGCAAATAATGATCGAAATCGGCGCTTTGCAGCCCGGAGACATTATTGATTATACGATTTCGAAGAAAGGGTTTACCTATGCCCTGCTGGCCTCAGCGGGCGGTACGGCAGCCGTTTCTACCGGCTCACCCGCCATCGACACGGACGACGAAAGCCGTTTTATCCCGCCGATGAAAGGTGAATTCTACGACATTATCCCCTTCTGGAGCACAACGCCCACCCTGCGGAAGGTGTACCGCATGGCTATCCCCCGCAACCGCGACATGCAATACAAGGTATATCAAGGTGACTGCGCTATTTCTGTACTTTACGAAGGAGACAAGAAGGTATATTCTTTCTCGCTGGACCGTATGCTTCCGCCTAAAAGAGAGTCGAACTCGCTGGATTACTTCGACTATGCGCCCAAAATACTGGCCTCCTCTACCAGTGACTGGAAAGCCAAATCCATTTGGTTCAGCAAGGTGAACGAAGATTACGGCAGCTTCAACCCCATTCCCGAAGCCGAAAAGAAAGTAAAAGAACTGCTGAAAGGCAAAAAGAGCGAGATGGAAAAGATTTCCGTCCTTGCCCACTGGGTAGCCGACAACATTCGCTATTCCGGAATCCACATGGGAAAAGGCGAAGGCTACACGCTGCACAATCTGAAAATGAACTATACCGACCGCTGTGGCGTATGCAAAGACATCGCTTCCACACTGGTCAGCTTCCTGAGAATTGCCGGCTTTAAGGCATACCCGGCCATGACGATGGCTGGAAGCCGAATCGAAAGAGAAATTCCGGCAGACCACTTCAACCACTGCGTTACCGTTGTGGAACTTTCCGACGGCACTTTAATGCCTATCGACCCGACATGGATTCCTTTCAGCCGGGAGTTGTGGAGCAGCGCGGAGCAACAACAGAACTATCTCCCCGGACTTCCGGAAGGTTCCGACCTTTGCGTTACGCCCATCTCCGCACCGGAAAACCACTACCTCCGCATGAAAGCGAAAACGCGCCTCGCCAAAGACGGAACTCTTACGGGGGAAATTCAGATTTCCGCCGAGGGTTATACCGATTTGGGCCTGCGCCGTCCCTTCACGCAGGGCTGGGAAAACCAATGGTTCAATGCCATGGAGCAACAATTCAAGGCAGTATCGCCGCGTGCACGCCTCATAAAAGCTGATTGGGGCAAGAACCCGCGCGACTACATGGCCGCTCCGCTCAGCCTGTCCTTCCGTTTTGAGATTCCCGGCTATGCCCTTATTACAGAAGAAGGAGACGAATTTCTGGTAAAACCCTTCCTGATGTCCCAACTGTTTGCCCGCAACCGGGCAGAAAGCCGCTTGGATATCAGCCCCGAGCAGCGGGAATTCGGTTTCCAGATCTCCTGCTCACAACTTTTAGAGTTAGACGAAACCATGACACTGCCCTCGGGCTATCAGCTCACCGACGGTGCCAAAGAAAATAAGACGGAAGACAACGAAGTGGCCAGCTCCAACGGAAGCCTCCAGGTTAACGGCAATACGCTTAACTTCCACCAGGAACTCTCCCTCGGCAAGCGCGTCTTTACCGCCGAAGACTGGGAACAAGTGCGTACAGCGGTGCAGAATTACCGCAGTTTCGATTCCTATTTGGTTTTTCAGAAGAAATAAAAAACAGAAATCACTAAAGACCTATGATACAAAACAAGCGAGGATTACTTCCTCTTCTATTCCTATTTCTCTCGGCGATTGCTACGGCATCGCCCGAAGCACGCTTCCATTTGCTCAAAATGGACTATAAATTGAACGAAGACGGTAGCCAGGAATTTCATTTCCGCAAGGAGTTGTCGATTTATACCCATCCGGCAATGAACAACACTTACGGCGAAACATTTATCGTCTACAACCCCGAATTCCAAACCCTCACGATTAACGAGTCCTACACCAAACAATCTGACGGAACAATCATAAAGAATCCGGAAAATGCGTTCGTCAAACAGCTGCCTTCGGCCGCAGCCCGTGCCCCGTACTACAACCAGATTACCGAAATGGCCGTAGTGCACACCGGACTCGACTTAGGGTGTACCATCTATCTGGACTACACCATCAGCTCCAAACCCGGCTACCTCCCGGAACTCGACGTGTACCTCCCCATCGAAGAACGTGCGCCCATCGACCAGTGCGAAATCACTATCGACATCCCGACTTCCCGCACCTTGCAATTCCAGAGCTATGGAAATTTCACATCAAGCAAGAAAGAAGAGCAGGGAAACCGCACAGTCTATTCCTGGCAACTGAAGAATCTGGCAGAACCGCTGCCTGAGCCATACGCGCCCATCAGCACTGCCCTGATAGCCTCCACCTGGAAAGACACAAACGAAGCAATCAATTACATCGGGACACAATGCGCCCAGAATATGCCGGCCCAGCTTCCCGCTGAATTGAAAGCAGCCCTCGACACTTGTGCAAGCACGCAAGCACGAGTTGCCAGCATCACCGATTTTGTTCAGAGCCATGTGGAAACCTGCAAACTCCCGCTTGCCGACTGCGGATACCGCATCCGTCCCTGCCAAGACGTACTGACTACTGCTTACGGGACGGTGCCCGAAAAGGCATCCCTGCTCTACGGTCTGCTCAAATCCTACGGAATAAACGCTGCAATCTCGCTGGAAAGCGAATTGCCCACTGCCTTGATTGACAAAACGCCTGCCTTGTCTACCGTTTCCAATATCAAAGTACGAATCAAAGATGGCGCAAAAGTTCTGGAAGTCAATCCCAGCACCGGCAAAATCCATACGGTTCTGACCGAAGAAACCGGCGTACAAATCGCACAATACCCGCTCGGCTCTGAAATAAAAGCCACAGCCTCTTCCGCAAGTTACCGCAAGGATTACCAGTTGACCCTGGATGCAAACGGAAAAATCTCCTCTGAAGGCGAACTGCCTCCCACTGCAGCCGACTCTTCCATGAAGCAGTTCCAGACACTGACATTCCTGCTTCCGGACGATGCGGCCAGCAAGGCACTCACCCTGTTCGCCTCACATCGGACACGTCCGGTGCTGCTCCCCACTCCTATCGACGAAGAACTCACGTACACGCTCACCCTGCCCGCCGGCTGGGAACTGCGCAACGAAGGAGAAAAAGCACAGGTGGAGAACTCCGTCGGCAAAGTGGAAATCCGCATCGAAAGCGAAGGGAACAAAGCCATACTGCACCGGAGCTTGAAAATCAACGCCACGGAAATTCCCGTAAAGCAATACGTCGAACTGAGCCAACTGCTCACCCTCTGGCACGACACAAAGCTCAGCACCCTGCTCCTCGCCCACTAATCTTCCGCAAGGAAGCAGCATAAAAAAGAATACCGCCCGGTCCTTTTCAGAGCCGGGCGGTACTCTTTTTATTTATTCATCGATACTCGCGCTCGCCGAATATCCGGGTTCCAACCCGAACCAGCGTACTGTGCTCCTCGACAGCTATCGGATAATCGTGCGACATGCCCATGGACAACTCCCGGAACTCCGGGTTGTCGGCAAAAAACTCCGATTTTATCTCCTGAAAGAAAGCCGCTACCGAATGAAACTCAGCCCGTATCTGACTGACGTCATCCACATTGCTCGCCATGGCCATCACTCCGGCCAGACGGACCTGCGGCGGCAACTCTTTCCATGCACCGCTCTCGAGCATCGAACGGCATTCGTCGAACGTAAAACCGTACTTTGTCTCCTCGCGGGCCACATGAATCTGCAACAGACACAAGACCGGTTTTTCCCGCCCGTGCTTTTCAGCCTCACGGCCTATCTCCTTCAGAAGTTTCAGGCTGTCGACCGCATGAATCATGTGCACGAAGGGAATCATATACTTAATCTTATTCGTCTGCAGATGCCCGATGAAGTGCCATTCTATATCGTCCGGCAATGCTTCGTGCTTCGCAACCAGCTCCTGCACACGGCTTTCTCCAAACAAGCGCTGGCCCGCATCGTAGGCTTCCTGCAATACCTCGACCGGATGAAACTTGGATACAGCCACAAGCCGCACGCCCTGTGGCAAAGACTGGCGCACTGCCTGCAAGTTTTCAGCTATCCCCATGTCCGGCCTCACTCCGCTACTTCCGGAACTGCCTGCTTCTTCCCTTCGCCACTAAAGGGGAAAACATCCATCAGCGCAGTTTCCTGAACGGCAGCAATCACATAGTCAGCCATCGTTCCCTTCATTCCTTCATCGAGGTTCTTCACAGCTTCGTGCAAATCCCCAGCGCGCACAAGCATCTGCGTAGCGGTCTTCTTCTCCGCCCCGCTCTTCTCGTCCAGCGTAATGAACTGCACCTTGCATTTATACCAGCGGTCGCCCTGCCCGTCGTCGAAGAGTTCGCTGTAACGCGCCCGCTTGATGTCGCTTACCTCAAACTCACCGGTCATAAACGGACGGATTTCCTCCAATATGCGCGCCTCAGCCTCCGTGAAGCTCAAGGCATCCACCAGATACGGCTCGGTCACTTTCTTGACCATGCCGTTCTCCATGGTCTTCTCATACTTGATTTTGCATTCAAACCAGTTATGCATCGTTGTCTTCCTTATTTGTTTCTTGATTGTCGCGCAAAGGTACGGATTTTAAAGGCTCGCGGGCACGGAGGACAAGACTTATTTCCTCTCCGCACACGCGAAAAGTCCTGCTCTCTGAACCTAAAAAGGCACAGCCCACTCCGTACGGATGGAATGCTACTGCGTTACCTGATCCAGATAACCGTTCTTATAGGTACCCCGGCGCAACAGCTTCCCGTCTTTGTCAAACTCAACGAAGGGGCCATCCTTTTTCCCGCGCTTGAAAAATCCTTCGTAGCGCGTACCGTCGCTTTCCTGACGCACGCCTTTTCCGTCTTCAAGCCCGTCTTTGAACTCGCCCTTGTACTTCGTCCCGTCTTCCAGAATAAGCACACCGGTTCCCTGCTGATGGTCGTCCACCCAGTCGCCGTCGTAACTGTTTTTACCGTTATCCCACGTCAGTTTCCCGCGGCCGTTGCGCTTGTCGTTCACCCATTGTCCTTCGTAACGGATGCCCGTGTGGGTCGTATCGATGCCATAGCCGTGGCGTTTCCCTTCGAGAAACTGGCCCTCGTAATAGTCTCCGTTGGCCATCCGGTACACACCTTTTCCCGTGCGCTCACCGTTTCGGTACTCGCCCTCATAGACATCTCCGTCGGCATAGGCAAGGCGCCCCTTTCCGTCCATCATGTCGTTCTTCCATTCACCGGTGTAGACATCGCCGTTGGCATAGCGGTAAGTGCCTTGCCCCCAGCGCATATTGTCGCGCCACTCGCCCTCATAACGGGAACTGTCCGCCCAGATGAAGACGCCGTAGCCGCATTTCTTGTCATCCTTCCATTCGCCACGGTAAGAGTCGCCGCTCTTCCAGATGTACGTACCCTCACCTTCGCGCTTGTCGAACTCCCAATTACCGTCGTACACATCGCCCGTATGATAATACATGATGCCATGACCGTGTTGGTAGTCGGTATACCACATACCTTCGTAGCGGTTGTTGTTCAGGAAGTAATAAGTTCCCTTGCCGTGCTGCCGGTCCTGAAACCACTCCCCTTCGTATTTCTCACCGTCGGTAAAGATAAAAGTGCCTTGTCCTTGCCGTTTTCCTTTCACATATTCCCCTTCGTAGACATTGCCTCCGGGGAAAACCGTTTTCCCTTTGCCATTCGGTTTCCTGCCCGACATCTCGCCCGTGTAAATAGAGCCGTCTTTGAAGGTATAAGTATCTATTTTTATCTCCTGCGCACAGACTTGGCCGCCCATTCCGCACGAAATGATAACCATGCAGAGGTACTTGCCAAAACTGTAACGGGAAGTTTTACGGATTCTTTTTATGATTGTAATCACTTCTTTCTTCGCTTTTTAGTAAACTTGCGCACAAAATTACTTTTTTCCCACGGCTTCCCGAAATATCGTCTCCCGAATATTTTTTTCTTTTACTTTCCCTAAGTGGAATTAACAGCACCCGACAGGAAAAAGCCGAGGCACTTCTTCGGTGCTCCTGCAAGACTTTTCCCGATTTCCTGCAAGGCTTTCTGCAAAAAGTCTTGCAGCTTCTGCCGCCGCATACAGCAAGGCGCGATTCGAAAAAAAGGAACTGTTTTTCGGCAAGCGTTCAATTTATTCCGTTTTTTATTGCTTTTATTCACGGGAAAGTACTACCTTTGCGGCGCAAAAAGGAATTTGGTCAATCCGCACCCGTAGTTCAATGGATAGAATAATGGATTCCGGTTCCATCGATTGGAGTTCGACTCTCCACGGGTGTACATAAGCAAAAATCACAAAGCACGAGGCGGCCCTCACAAGAGAACCGCCTCGCGCTTTTTTATATTATCCTCTATATTACTATATTTCCGCAGATAACCTTGCGATACCATTTGTACAATACCGAAAACTCAAAAGAAAAACTGAAGCAGGATAACCATTATGACTATCACCTCGTACCTTGCGTTCGATATGCTCCGGGCGTTTTGCCTACATGCTTTTTGAACATGCGTGAAAAGTAAGGCAAATATTGGAAACCCAGTTCTTCAGCAACCTGACCAATGCTCTTTGAGGTATCAAGCAAACGCTCCTTAGCAATGGATATGACCGTGTCCTGAATATATTCTTGTGCCGACTTACCACACTCTTTCCGAATCAAATCGCTAAAATAATTAGGAGACAGACAAAGCTCGGAAGCAAAATACTTGACCGTAGGCAGACCAGACTGAACGGGCAACTGAGAATTAAAGTAGTCAGACAACAGTCTTTCAAATCGGACAAGCAAGTCGGAATTGACTTTCTTACGAGTAATGAACTGCCGTTCATAGAAGCGTGTACAATAATCCAACAGCAATTCGATATACACACCTACTAAAGTTTGGCTATGATTGTCTATCGGACGATTTAATTCTTCTGCTATCTTGTCGAAACAATCGAGAATAATATGCCTTTCCCGTTCAGACAAATGTAGGGCTTCGTTTACGTCATAAGCGAAAAAGGTATATTTCTTCATCTTGTCAGCTAAAGGCGTCCCCACTATTAAGTCCGGATGAAACAGTAGGCCCCACCCCTGAGGCTGAAATATTTCATCGGTGGCTTCTGCCCCAATAACTTGTCCCGGAGAAATACAGACGATACTTCCTTCCTGATAGTCATAGTATTGTCGTCCATAGGTCAAAGTCCCGTTTTTAGTTTCTTTCAAGAATACAGCGTAAAAGTCTATATTGAACAGAAAACTATGTATAGGCAGCACCCGAGAAAAATCAATAATGCTCACCAACGGATGCAAGGTCTCCACACCCATATATTTGTTGTATGCATCGATATTTACTTTTTCTACTTTCTTCATACGAGTTATTTTATTAGCGAATGCAAATATAAAACGTTGTTTCCTAATTATTTCTTTTCCTATTTGCATTTCAGTTATCAGTATCAAATGTTCCGTAATCAGTATAAAAAGCCTCCATCGGGAACGCAGTAATTTTGCACCATCAAATTAAGGCTACTGATATTTATGGAATTGGAATATCTTACGGAACGGCAAGCGCATATCGCTTTGATTTCCATTCATACGGCTATCACTACCACCGACGTGGAAGGATTGAAGAAAGTCTTGGCAAATGCATTAGACTTTGGCATGACCATCAATGAAATTAACGAGGAGATTGTGCATCTGTATTGTTACGTGGGTTTTGCTCCGGCGTGCCGGGCAACCACTGTGTTTATGAATTTGGTGAATGAACGGCGTAGCAAAGGCATACATGACGTGCAGGGACGAGATGCATCGCCCCTTGATGAGAGCGAAAGCAAATACGCACGGGGTGAACGGCTGCAAATGCTTTGCGCAGGCATGACGGCAGAACAGTTGCGCAGCGGTTTCTTCGGTTTCAATCCGCTGCTGGACTTCTGCCTGAAAGAACATTTGTTTGCCGATCTCTTTGCCCGTGACCTGCTTTCGTATGTCGAGCGGGAGATTACCACCGTGTCTGCCCTTGCCGCTATCAAAGAGCCCATGGTGGAATCGCATTACGGCGGTGCGCTGAATGTCGGCGTGACAGAGAAACAGTTGCATGAAATACTGATGCTCATTGAACAAGAAGTATCATTTGAAGCTGCGGAAGTCGGCTCGCAACGCTTGGAACATACATTGCAAGCACGAAAAGAGGAATAAGACCAATCTATGGGAAGTGCGTCAGAGAAATGGAAAGGCCATGTGGCTGTCCTGTGTGCCAACTTGATATTCGGACTGAACATTCCGATAAGTAAGGCTCTGCTCAGTCAATGGATGACACCATTCGGATATATGGCATCACGTACCCTTGCGGCAACTATCATCTTCTGGGTTATACAAAGTTTCTTGCCCAAGGAAAAAGTGTCTCCAAAGGATTTGGCGATTATCGCTATGGGCGGTATCATGGGATTTGTCGTGTCGCAATCCCTGACGGCAATCAGCTTACAATATACCTCACCGGTTTATTTCTCGCTGATTGTAGCATTAAGTCCGCTGGTCGTGATGCTGCTTGCGGCAGTGTTTCTGAAAGAACCGATTACAGGGAAGAAAATGGCAGGTGTAGTGTTGGGTATTGCCGGGGCATTGCTGATGATTACGCAGATAGACAATTCCGCATCGGGTAAAAACAACCTGTGGGGGATATTCCTTGCGATTATCAGCGTAACGGCATTTTCCGTCTATCTGATAATTATCCGCTCGGTGGCGCAAAAATACACTACGGTGACACAAATGAAATGGATGTTCCTCTTTGCAGCAATCATCCTTGTTCCATTGGGTTGTACTGAATATTCCGAACAGGCCCTCTTTTCTGCTTCATGGGGCTGGTCTGGCGTATGGGAGTTGGCGTTTGTTGCAATATTGGCTACATCCGTCGCCTATTTCCTCACTCCTTTCGGCATGAAATATCTGAGGGCGACCACCGTAAGCGTCTATATGAACTTGCAGCCGATAGTGTCTTCCGTGGCAGCAATCTGCGTCGGACAGGACCGTTTTTCATGGGACAAGCCTCTGGCGGCGGTGCTGGTTATCGCCGGGGCATACGTGGTTTCTACCAGCAGGGCAAAAGAAACAGCATGAGTATTAACATTCTAAAAGCAATAGAATTATGAAACAGAAAGAATTATTGGCAGGCAAAGTCGCCCTCGTGACGGGCGGCAGCAGCGGTATCGGCTTCGGAACCGCCAAAAGACTGAAGGAAGAAGGCGCATTCGTCTATATCACCGGACGGCGCAGGGAGGTATTGGAGCAGGCAGCCGCCAAGTTGGGCAGCGGCGTAAAGGCGGTGCAAGCGGACATCTCCAACAAGGACGATATGCTCCGGTTGGCAAACATCATCAAGGAGGATAAAGGCGGGCTTGACATCATCTTCGCCAACGCAGGCGGAGGCAAGGCTATCCCGTTTGAGGAGGCAACCGAAGCGGACTATCACCGCACATTCGATGTGAACGTATGGGGCACGTACCTCACCGTACAAACCCTGCAGCCTATCCTGCGCGACGGGGCATCTGTCATCTTGAACGCCTCTATCACGGCTTACATGGGATTGCCGGGGTTCGGATTGTATGCAGCGACAAAAGCTGCCGTCCGTTCCTTCGCCCGTAGCTGGACGACCGACCTGAAAAGCCGTGGAATCCGTGTCAATGCCGTTAGTCCGGGCGTGATACCGACAGAGGGATACGAAGTGGTGCAGGGAATGAGTGCCGCCGACGTACAGGCATATGCCGACCGCGTTTCTTCGGAAATTCCACTGGGTCGTGTCGGCACGAGCGAGGAACTGGGCGATGCCGTAGTCTTCCTTGCGTCGGATTTGAGCAAATACATCACGGGCATCGAGCTTACTGTTGACGGCGGCATGACGCAAGTTTATGCTGGAAAGAATTAACATCAATAGAAAATATAATGGAGACAGTAAAATTGAGCAACGGCGTGGAAATGCCGATTTTGGGGCTGGGCGTTTACCAAATGTCCAAAGAAGAATGTGAGAACAGTGTGTGCGAGGCTATCCGTCTGGGCTATCGTTCTATCGACACAGCATCGGCTTATTGCAATGAGGAAGCCGTGGGCCGCAGCACCATTTTCGACCACCGCGACCCGGCTTGCGTCAAGATGATTTGCGAGGCACAATTCGATTATTAATCATTCAAACTTATCATTATGGAATACATCAAACTTGGAAATTCAGATTTGAACGTGTCCCGCATCTGCATGGGATGTATGGGATTCGGCGACCCTACACAAGGGGCTTGCACCTGGACTATCGGTGAAGAACAATCAAAAGAAATCATTAAACGGGGATTGGAACTGGGCGTGAATTTCTTTGATACCGCCATCGCGTATCAAAGCGGTACAAGCGAACAGTACGTGGGGCGTGCTCTCCGCTTCCTTGCTAAACGGGAAGACGTGGTAGTTGCCACCAAGTTCCTGCCCCGTACCGCTGATGAGATTGCCGCGGGGATAACCGGGCAGCAACATGTAGAACGTATGCTCAACAAGAGCCTTGAAAACCTCGGCATGGACTACGTGGACTTGTATATCTGCCACATGTGGGACTACAACACGCCCATCGAGGAAATCATGGAGGGCATGAACAATGCCGTGAAAGCAGGCAAGGTGCGTGCCATCGGCATCTCCAACTGTTTCGCCTGGCAGCTTGCCAAAGCCAATGCCATTGCCGAACGTAACGGTTGGGCGAAGTTCGTATCCGTGCAAGGGCATTACAACCTGCTGTTCCGTGAGGAAGAACGTGAAATGGTTCCCCTTTGTGAGGAGGACAATATCGCCCTGACTCCTTACAGCGCATTGGCGGGCGGTCGTCTCTCCAAACGTCCGGGCGAAACCTCGAAACGCCAGGAAGAAGACGGCGTAGCCAAGATGAAATACGATGCCACAGCCGAACAGGACGGTATTATCATTGCCCGTGTAGCCGAACTTGCTGACCGTTATGGTGTAACCATGACACAAGTCGCATTGGCTTGGCTTTTGCGCAAGGTTGCGTCACCCGTAGTCGGAGCTACAAAATTGCACCATATTGACGGGGCTGTAGCTGCCCTCGACCTGAAACTGACAGATGAGGATATGACTTATCTGGAGGAAATGTACATTCCACACAAATTGGTGGGTGTCATGGCACTCAACAAAAAGAAGCCGACAGAAAAAGCTACTTGGTCCACGGGGAATCAGGTTATCAAATAAGGACAAACGAAATCAATAAACAGTATAAATCACTACTCAACCAACGGGATAGTTATGTAAGTCGCTTCAGACACACTAAGCCACAAACAGCTCTCCCGTTGGTTGGTAATACATGAAAAGCCCTTGATATAGGTAACTCATAGGAATAATTTTGTGTACCTTTGCAGAAAAGTTCTCTACTTTAATAATATAATGAATCCACACGATACTATCTGCGCCATCGCCACCGCACACGGGGGAGCTATCAGCATTATACGAATTTCCGGAGAGAATGCCTTTTCGATTGCCGACCAATTATTTTTTCCTACTAAGAAGAATACTTCGCTGGCACAACAGGCTGGCTATACCTTGAGCCACGGGAATATTAAGGATGAAGCAGGAAACATTATAGACGAGGTATTGGCTTCGGTATTCCATGCCCCACATTCTTATACGGGCGAAGACAGCGTAGAATTCATGTGCCACGACTCCAAATATATTCTGGACACGGTGA
Source organism: Bacteroidaceae bacterium (assembly GCA_050946375.1). Taxonomy (GTDB): domain Bacteria; phylum Bacteroidota; class Bacteroidia; order Bacteroidales; family Bacteroidaceae; genus UBA1794. Next base: position 182,217 of record JBMNUT010000004.1, read on the forward strand.
TTCGACTCCTGCTCCAAAAAGGATGCCGCATGGCCGCTCCCGGTGAATATACCCAAAGGGCTTTCCTCAACGGGAAGATGGACCTAAGCCAGGCAGAGGCTGTGGCCGAAGTAATAACAGCATCCTCGGCTGCAGCACACCGGGTGGCAATGAATCAGATGAGAGGCGGATTCAGCAGAGACTTAAACCGTTTACGCGAACAGCTCCTGAAACTGACGGCACTGATGGAACTGGAATTAGACTTCAGCGACCACGAAGAACTGGAATTTGCCGACCGGACAGAATTGTCGGAGCTTACAGAAGAAATTAAAAAGACGATCGGACAATTAACCGACTCATTTCAGTTGGGAAATGCCCTGAAAGACGGTATCCCGGTAGCAATCGTAGGAGAGACAAATGCTGGAAAATCTACTTTGCTGAACGCATTGCTTAACGAAGAAAAGGCAATAGTCAGTGAAATCCACGGTACAACCCGCGATGTCATAGAAGATGTCTTACGCATCGGCGATACCTGTTTCCGATTTATCGATACGGCAGGCATTCGTCAGACTACCGACCAAATCGAGAACTTGGGCATCGAACGCAGTTTCCAGGCTATTGATAAGGCGCAAATCATCTTATTGACTTTCGACGCACAACAGGGAAAAGATACATTCCCCGCATTTTTCAACCAGATACTGCCCCATCTAAACGGAAAAAAAATCGTCATCGTACAAAACAAGTGCGACAAGATTGCCAATGCGGATTCCGCAGCAACTGAGATTCCCCTCCCCGACTCCATACAACAGTTATTAAAGGAATCCCTTCCGGAATGGGAGGTCATCTCAATATCGGCATTGCACAAACAGAACATCGAACAGTTAAAGCAATTATTGGTGGATCTTTCAGGCATCGCCGCTATCCATACTGGTGAAACCATCGTAACCAATGCGCGCCACTACGAAGCATTATCTCATGCTTACGAGGCTATATGCCGTGTCGCAGAAGGCTTAGATACCCAAATCCCCAACGACCTCATAGCTCAAGACTTGCGTGAATGCCTCCATCATCTTGCCGAAATCGCCGGTGAAATCACAACCGACTCTGTATTATCTCACATATTTTCGCACTTTTGCATCGGAAAGTAGATTCTGCGTGGGAAAGTGAAGCCATTACAAAGAAAATAATAAAATCTGCAAAAATAAGCCCGTAACACCCTTATTTTCAAGTGTTAAAGTTTGTGCTTATCTTTGCAGATTTTTGTTTCGGGTATTGTTTATTTGCAGATTTTTCTTTAACT
>JBMNUT010000005.1:0-157390 GCA_050946375.1 Bacteroidaceae bacterium
AAATCTTCACTCTTTAGAATGTACCCTTAAATGTTATGACCATATTTCTGACTTATTACTTTTAAATTATTGAGTAATAATCGGTTATAAATACAATTCATGCTTCTATATTGATTCTATGTTTATCCCCAATTCGGTTACTTCAATTGCTGCATCTTTTGTGAATGGATGTTATAGACTTAAAGAAATTTCAGTCGCTTCAGATAATCCGGTATATGCTTCTTTGGATGGGGCGCTTTATACAAAAGGATTAGATACTTTGATTCGTTGTCCTGAGAGGAAAAGTTCGATATCATTTTCTAATTCGATAGCTTCGATAGGGAAAGGTGCATTCTATAGGTGTTCTTATCTTGAGTCCGTGGTCATAGGCAATTCGGTTACAGAAATAGGTGATGATGCTTTTTCGAGTTGTGATGCTATAAAGTCTATTTATTGTAAGGGTCAAGTTCCGGCGAGGGGAGATGTAGGATTTACAGATGACGTGTTGATGTATGCTATTCTATATGTTCCTGTTGGTACAAAGGCTGCTTATGAAGCGGTAGACCCGTGGCAGAATTTCAGAAACATTGTAGAAATAGAGTACGAAGATGAAGATGCCACCGGCATTGCGGCGGTTCCGGTTTCGGACGGCGGCATATCGGTGTACGCGCCGAGGGAGGTGTCCTTCTGATTAGCGGTGCGCCGGATTTAGCTACGGTGACGGTTTACTCCGCCGGCGGGCAGCTCGTTTACCAAGGTACGGATGCGCGCATCGGTCATTTGCCCGGCGGTGTGTACATCGTCCGCGTGGGTAACGTGGCTAAGAAGGTAGTTTTGTAAGGAAGGTACACAGGAGTTTGCTCCATTTAAGCCGGATTTATTTTTTGAGTGAGCATAAAGTTGAGGCAAAAAAAGTACGTCTTTATTAACAGCAAGGAGGGTGAATCATAATATGCGATTCGCCCTCCTTTTTGTTCTCTGATGGGGAATAAGTGGAAGAAAAGTATCATCTTTGGCGTTTTAATAAAGAGAAAATAAATTTTCTTGCAGTAGCCCCTTTGGTAACATCTTTTTTCTTTATCTTTGCGCTCACGCGAAGATAGGATGCGGCTCGGCATAGCCCGGGTGAAAACGTTGTTTTCTCCTTGTCTCTGCGCTCGCCTTTCGCTGTCTTCGTCCCCGTCTTCCGCTGCCGACGTACGAGTGTCGTGCGCCGGGGAAGATGGACATAAGAAAAAAGGTGTTATTGAAATTATCTTCTTAACTCGAACTTGGCGGTTTGATATTCAGCGAAGATGATTTGCAATAGCACCTGCATTGGATGCTTATACTCTGCCCGGACGTCCGGGGCAGCATGAGCATATTCGGTGTGGGGCTATTGCTTTGTCAAGCTGAATAGGTACGCCAAGACCTGAGTTGATTGATGAAGTCGATACAATCCTCACACCTTTTTATATACGTTTATGAATGCTCCACTGGAGGATGCGGGGCAAAAGGTACAAACAACTGAATTCTTAACCTTAAAGATTAAAGAAAATGAAGAAAACGAGTTTTTTATTTGTGCTGTTGGGAATGCTGTTCTTTAGTAGCTTTGTGATGACTTCTTGCAGCAGCGACGATGAGCCGGAAGACTTTTCTCTCTCCAAAGATCCGGCGCTTGTCGGCACGTGGATGGTTTTCAACAATATGTGGGGCTATCAGTTCCTGGCCGATGGTTCGTGCTTGTGCTACGAACGCGATTTAACCTATCAGGCTACGTGGGGTACCCGTGATGGAAAAGTTTATATCTATTGGGAAGACGAACCGGAGCCGGAAGTCTATGCCTATTCCCTGTCTGCTGCCGGTCTTTCCTTGACCGATGAAAACGAAACTTATGCTCTGTATGCACCGGGAAGCATGATTGTGGACGGAAAAGAATTGCTCGGTACGTGGCTGACATCCGATGGAAGTTGGGGATATAGCTTCTCTGCCGATGGCTCGTGCGTGATCTACCTGTCTTCCAACGGGTATCCGGGTTCGTGGAGTATCAATCAGGGAAAACTTCAGATTGTCCGGGACGATACGGGCGATACGGAGATGTATGATTTTACCCTGTCGGGCAAGAGCCTTTCTTTGACAGAAGAAGATGAGACGTTTGAGCTTTTCGCGGTGGACAGCGAAACGCCGGATGCGGAAGAACTTGTAGGCATGTGGGCGGCTTCGCATGGCGGTATTCTGATATTCTTCGAGGCCGACGGTACGTGTCGGCTGAATCGGCAAAATGTAGTGAGCAATGCTACGTGGGAAGCGCACCATGGGAGAATCTATCTTTATGAAACCGGAAGCTCTTATCCTTCCTATTGGAATTTCTCGATCGACGGCAAACGTCTTGCCATGTCTTGTACCGATACTGGGGAGACTTTCTTGCTTTGGCGGGATGCTACCATCGATAGTACTCCTACGGAGGGCGTGGCTACGATAGAAGAGTTGGCCGGTCTGTGGATTGCAGGAGGAAGTTATTTCGGAAATATGCGTTTGACGCTTCAGTCGCGAGGCAGTTTTTCCTTGGAAGCGGCAGTTTGGAGCGGAACCGGAATATTCGATGTAGAAGAAGATAAGATATTCTTTACGAGGAATGGAGAGGGGAGCACGGATGTGTATGGTTATCTCTTCTCCGATAATCGTCTTTATATCTCGGATGGCTATATGGGAGCCGTTTTCTTCAAGCAGTGACCTCGGGGTGACAGTATGAGTTTTGAAGCATCCCGACATAAAATCTTTTCCGGGCGTATTTTGTGTCAGGCATGCTTTTCTCATTTGCTGTTTGTTATTGTACATAAGAAAAAGGTGTTATTGAAATTATCTTCTTAACTCGAACTTGGCGGTTTGGCATTCAGCGGAGATGATTGCAATAGCACCTGCATTGGATGCTCATACGCTGCCATATATCTGGGTCAGCATGAGAATATATTCGGTGTGGGGCTATTGCTTTATCAAATTGCAGAGGTACGCCAAGACCTAAGTTAATTGATGAAGCCGATACAATCCTCACACCTTTTTTATATTCGTTTATGAATGCTCCATCGGAGGATGCGGAGCCGAAAAAATTATGTTACTATGAAAGAAAATGTTTATTCGAGTCAATCGGAATGTGTGGGCAAGTTGTTCCCTATCGGGAACTTGCCCTTTTGTGGCTTTTTCTCAAAGTCCGTCAGAACTAAGAGTCCTATGAAGTTCATTATGCAGAAAGTCTTGTTTTTGTTGGTGTTGCTCTCCGCAAGTGAAATGGCAACTGCGTATGATTTTCAGGTGGATGGGCTATGTTATAATATATTGTCCGAGGAGAATAAGACTGTGGAGGTGACGTATTTAGATATTGCTTGGGACGATCGAAATTCTTCTTATGTTTCAGGAGATTTGCAGATTCCACGGAGCGTTACTTTTGAAAATGTAACTTATGAGGTAGCCGCAATCGGAGAAAATGCTTTTTGGATTTGTTCCGGCCTTACTTCTGTGGAAATCCCTTCTTCGGTGACTACGATTGGGCGCAATGCTTTTTTGGATTGTTCTGCTCTTACTACCGTAGTGATTCCTTCTTCTGTAAACAAGATTGGTGAGAGTGCTTTCAGTGGTTGCTCCAGCCTTACTTCCATCACGATACCTTCAGGGGTAACATCTATTGAATGGATGACTTTTAGCGGTTGTTCCAGCCTTGCTTCCGTAGATATTCCTTCTTCTGTAACCACGATTGGGGAATATGCTTTTATAGATTGTTCTTCCCTAATCTCTGTAGATATTCCTTCTTCTGTTAGCACGATTGATAATTATGCTTTTGGGAATTGTGATTCTATAAAGTCTATTTATTGTAAGGGGCAAGTTCCGGCAACGGGAGATGTGACTTTCTCAGATGATGTGTTGATGTATGCTACGCTCTATGTCCCGGTCGGGGCGAAGGCTGCTTATGAAGCGGTAGAGCCGTGGCAGAATTTCAGAAACATCGTAGAGATAGAGTACGAAGATGAGGATGCCACCGGCATTGCGGCGGTTCCGGATTCGGACGGCGGCATATCGGTACGCGCCGAGGGAGGTGTCCTTCTAATTAGTGGTGCGCCGGACTTGGCGACGGTGACGGTTTACTCCGCCGGCGGGCAGCTCGTTTACCAAGGTACGGATGTACGCATCGGTCATTTACCCGGCGGTGTGTACATCGTCCGCGTGGGTAACGTGGCTAAGAAGGTGGCTTTGTAAGGAAGGCACACAGGAGTTTGCTCCATTTAAGCCGGATTTATTTTTTGAAAGAGGATGCTTTGCCCGTTGATGGGCAGGGCATTCTCTTTATTATATCCCCTGTGGGCATCCCTCCGGTGTGTGCTTTTTTGATTTTCTCGGGGATTTGCCTACCTTTGCCCGAAAAGAATCTGATAGTGAAAATGAACGTTATGCGACGAAATGCTTTGTTTCTGTGTTTTCTGTTTCTCTTTTTTGTTCAGTCTGCCTTGCAGGCGGACGACAGTTGCCGCATCCGCGGGCAGATAACCGAGGTGCCCGATGGGTATGCGGTCACGCTTTTCCGACAGGCCGGACGGGCGTTGAGCGAGTTGGCAAGCGATACGGTGCGGGACGGGCGCTTCTCGCTCGACATGTTGCTGCCGGAAGGGAGCGGACTGGAACAGTGCCTCCTTGCGTGCGACTCGGGTGCTTTCAGCAACTATTTTGCGAAAGTGTGGGTAACTCCCGGTGTGTCGCTGAAGGTGGAAGGCGACGGGCCATATCCCCGCCTGTGGCGGGTGGAAAGTCCTTTGCCTGAGCAGGCATTGGAGAATGCCTTGCTGGACAACTCGCAGGCCTTCGACCGGCCCCTGTGCGTCAACCAAGGGCGTCTCACCCGCCTCTACCCGCATATCTGGCCTGCCCAGGGAGAAGAGCGCGAGCGCCTGTCGGCAGAGCGGGCTGTCTTGGAGTCCGTGCGCGACTCGCTCGAACTGGAATTGCTTCGTTGTGACGTGGCTTTACTCGAGCGTACTTCCCAAGTGGATACGGCTTGGGTGTGTGCTTTGCACGGCTTGGCCCAGAGTGTCTATTACAACCAACTCGTTTCCAGCGACTCCATACGGGTTTCCAACTTGTTCCGGACCCGCTTGTCCCCCGCCCGGCAGGCTACGCCGATGGGGAAGGAGATAGCCGCCTTCCTCTTTCCGCCGAAACCTGTGGTAGAGGGCGACGCGATGGCCGACTGGGAGCTCTACGATACGGAGGGGAAACAGCACCGCCTGTCGGACTATGCCGACGGCAAGTGCTTCCTTCTCCTGGATTTCTGGAGTGCGGGTTGCGGGCCGTGCATCCAGTCGTTTCCTGAGACGAAGAGTCTGGCGGAGGAACATGCCGGGGAACTCGTGGTGCTGAGCATCAGCCTGGACCCAAAAGACCTGTGGCTCGAAAACTCGAAGCTCCATGAATTCGGTGGCCCCAACCTGAACGACCTGAAGCTGAAGGTGGGCATCAGCCTGCGCTACGGCGTGAATGGCATTCCTCACTACGTGTTCGTCTCGCCGGACGGGAAGGTGGCCAAGATTCAGATCGGGTATGGCCCGGGCGTCCTGAAGGCCGTGTTCGACCAGGTGAAGAAGGAGTATCTGAAAGGAAAAGAAGCGGCAGCTCTCCGGTAAATGCACCAAGTTGTGCAGACGGCAGGTCGTTTCCGCCGGAGTCGTGGCTGCATTAGTGGGGAAATGTACGGGGAAATTGAAATAAAAGTTAAATCGGGGGGGGGTAAAATGAATATCCTTTATTCATAATATTATTGCTTATCTTTGCCCAAAAGGATATGCTTACGAACAGAAGACCATAAGATGAAAAACAACCTGTGGAGAATAGAAATAGGAATCATATTATCTTTTTTCCTGTTTATGGGGCATACGCTTCTTGCCCAGTCTTTGAGTTTTCGAGGTTATCCTTCACGGGAGGGAAAGATTGATTTGCGTTCTAATTTTGTCAACCCGCCTAAAGGATACGGAAATGTCCCTTTTTATTGGTGGAATGGTGATACCTTGAAAATTGAGCGTTTACTCGATCAGTTGGAACTTCTCAGTGATGCTCCGATAGACGGCTTTTCCGTCAGCTATATACATACTCATCCGTCGGTTGATGTTGCGTTAAACGCCCAGGGATATGGCAGCTTCGGGAGGGCGGATGCCGGTATTCCTGCATTTTATTCTGCAGAATGGTGGGACTTGTGGAATCGTTTTTCAGGCGAATGTGCCAAGCGAAATATGGGATTGGGTGTGGATGATTATGTTGTCGGTTGGGCTAAAAACGGTTTTTATATAGATAGTATTTTGCAGTCGCCTGACTTTTGTGATTATCAGGGCAGGCTTCATTGTACAAGTTATACGGTAGAAGCTGGTGATAAATTAAACGTAGCGCTTCCTCCGCATACGCTCTCGGTTGTAGCCTATCCGGCGGGACTTGATTTGTCTTCCTGTGTGAAAGGGGATAAATTGGAATGGTCTTGTGACGGTATGGGCTGTCAAAAGGTTTATGTAATATCGACAAGTGCTTCGCCCGAATTACATCCTCAGTATGGAAAACGTGTGATTGATGCTTATTTCAATCGATTTGAAGAGGAATTGGATGAACAAGGAAAGAAAGGTATGAATTATTTCTTTCAGGACGAGTTGCATTATGATTTAAATATCCATTCTTGGAGTGAGGATATGCGCGAGGAGTTTAAAAAGAGGAAAGGCTATGATGTTTGCCCTTTCTTGCCGGCCTTGTGGGATGATATAGGCGACGTGACCCCGAAGATTAGGCTTGATTATGCGCAAGTTGTTACCGAACTGGCCGAAGAAAGATATTTTAAACCTATATTTGATTGGCATTACAGTCGAGGCCTGATATATGGTTGTGATAACAATGGGCGTGGATTAGAACCATTGCAATATCTGGATTATTTCAGAGTAGTCAGCTGGTTTACGGCTCCAGGCAATGATGCTCCTGCACGTGGCTCGAGTTTTAGGCAAACGAAGGTATCGAGTTCGATCAGCCATCTTTATAAACGGCCGCGTACGTGGTTGGAGGCATTTTATGGCATGGGCTGGGACAGCAATGGAGAGTGGCTGACTTCTCAACTGGACCATCACTTGATTGCCGGTGGAAACTTGTTGTGCCTTCATGGACTATATTATTCTACACACGGAGGTTGGTGGGAATGGGCACCACCGTGTTTCCATTTCCGTATGCCGTACTGGCCTCATATGAAGCGTTGGCTGAAATATGCAGAACGGATGAGTTTTGTCTTGAGTCAGGGGGTACATGTTTGTGATATTGCAATAATGTATCCTACGGAAGTACTGCAAGCATATTCGGATGTCAATATGGAACAGTTCTGGCAGGTCTCCGAGAAATTGAGTACTTGTGGGTTGGATTATGATTATTTAGATTATCAATCTTTGCAACAGGCAGAAGTCGAAGGTGGAGAATTGCATGTGTCTGACGAAAGTTACAAGGTACTTATCTTGGTGAATATGAAGGCTATGCACTATGAGACCTTGCTCAAGGTATATGATTTCTACAAGAATGGAGGCGTTGTAATGGCAGTTGGCGAACTGCCTCAAGCTACGAGCCGGATTGGGAAGAATGACGCCCGGGTAAATGCAATGGTGAAAGAGATGTTTGAAGGAAAAGGTGTGTATGAAATCGAGGCGCTTCCGAATCAGATAGGGTCGTTGATTACTCCGGATTTTAAAACCCAGAGCGGTGAAGGGAAAGTATTGCATCGCAGGGTTGCCGGTCAAGATGTATATATGGTGATGAATGTTCGGAAAGGGGATGAAATCTTTTTCCGGAGCAAAGGGAAAGTTGAGCGTTGGACAGCATGGGATGGAAATATTGCGGATGTACCGATCAGCAGACAGACGGATAAAGGTACATGGATAACGTACGATGCGGATTATAATGAATCCAGGTTATTTGTTTTTTCTGCGGGAGAGCCGGAATATAGCGAGGTGGTGCATGATCAAAGCCAGTTGATAAAATCGATATCCGTAGACGGCGAATGGGATATTGAGATTGTTCCGACGATGAATAATAAATGGGGCGATTTCCGTTTGCCTGCAACGGAAGAACTGATAGGCGTTGAAGCGAGGGAATTTGTCTATGGTTTTGTGCCGGATAGCCTTCTTCCTGTTATGCGTGGGAGAGTATTGCCCTATAAAGGCATTTATGGGTATGCACCCTATATGGAGACATTGACGTTGCCGTCGTCGGTAAGTCTGGAAACTTTTTCGCTCGATTCCTTGAACGGAAAAGTATGGAAGCCTTATTGTTATTCTTGGGAATATGGGGTTTTTGATAATCCGGGCAGCCAAGGATATCATGGGCTGAAAGGAAAGGTTGATAATCGTTTTTTGATTTTAGACCAAGGCGGGCATCAGTTTTTTAGGACCTATGTTTATGCGCCGCAGGATGCTGATTATAGGATTGAACAGGAAGGTACGGAAACGGATTATTGTTATTTGGACGGGAAGCCTTTTTCTGGCAAGAATGTGACGATGAAAAAGGGATGGCATCAGCTGATACTGGTTTATGCGGATACGCCTGTAGGAGATTATATATTGGAAGAGAAGAAAAGCAATAGTATAGATAATAGGAAACGCAGTGCTTTTGTATTTTATCCTGCTGACTATCCGCCGATCAAAGAAAACTCATCGTATGATACGATTGTGGCAATGAAGTGGTTCCGGACGGGGCATTTGCCGTATAGCCCGCTGGGAGATCATAAGGGATTATGGTGCTATGAATTTCAAACAGCTCCTGGGACCTGTAAATTGTTCATGAAGTTAAATGGAGATATAAAGGATGTGTGGGTAGATAGTATGCGAGTAGAACGAACAGCCTTGGAAAAAAGAGGGGAAAAGGATTGGTCTTTGGATTTGAGTAGGTATTATACTTCCCGTTTATCTACAGTTACGATTGCCGCAGAACCGGATTGCGCCAATATCGGGCCTGCTTTTTTTGTAACTCCGGTGAAAATGCAGTGTAAGGGAGGAAAGATGTTGGCTGGTAACTGGACAGAATATGGAGCTTTGAAGTTTTATTCCGGTGGTATTCGTTATGCGAAAAGTTTTTCGTTGCCAGATAATATGGCAATAGATGGAGTGTTTTTGGATTTAGGAGGAGTGAATGCTACTTGTGAAGTCGTTGTTAATGGAAAAAGTGCGGGCGTTTTGATGCATCCTCCTTATGTATTAGACGTCAGTAAGCTGCTGGAAAGAGGCGAAAATAAGATAGAAATATTGGTATATAGTACTTTGTCCAATCATTATCAGACAATACCGTCGGCTTATCGCGGAACGCCAGTGTCTGGATTGCTTGGGCCGGTGAAACTCTTGATTTATGGGCCTCAAAGTGAAAGTGCTTCAATTGCACCCTGACAGGCGGAAAGTCTTTTCTAAATTGTAGATTAGTTACCGGGAAAGTGCCGGCTTATTACGTCAGAATTGATTGTTCTAATAAAAAAGATAATAAGATGAAAAACAACCTGCGAAACGGGCTCCGCTCAGGAATAGTCCGTACGAAACGATGGCTGGCCGCGCTCCTGCTGGGAGTTGTGGCGCAGGGGTGGACTGCCCCGCTGGCTGCGCAAAACGAACCGTTGGCACCGTTCACACGCGACGAGAAGCTGTATGCTTACTCCAAATTCTGGGCCGAGGTCAAACGCAACTTTGTATATATGTATAAGGTAGGCAACGACCGATGGGATTCGCTCTACCGGGCGATGCTGCCCGAGGTGATCGACAGCCGGACGGATGCCGAGTTTCTGCGCCTGATGGAGCGGTTTTGCGCTTTTCTCAAGGACGGGCACACCGGAATCTCTTATAACGGGAGGCGCGGGCCGGACGTTACGACCACTTATTTCCGCGACGGCATTTCGCTGTGGACGGGGCTTGTGGAGGACAAGATCGTGCTGGAGCGCGTAGACTCGCTGCATGCCCGCGAGTTCCCTCCCGGTTCGGAACTGGTGGAGGTGGACGGGATACCGGCACGTGCCTACATGGAGAAGTATTCGTTGCCCTACATTGCGGCCTCTGCGCCCCACTCGCGGCGGAAACAGGCGGCGATGTACCTGCTGATGGCGCCGAAGGGTACGGAACGCAGGCTGGTGTTCCGGGTGGACGGCGAGCTGAAACCGCTGACCGTGGTGCATGACTACGTAGGACCGTACAGCTCTTTGGTCGAACTGCCGGGCTTGCCCGCCGGGCAGGGGCGGAAGGGTTGGTTCGAACTGGCATGGCCCGAGAAACACATTGCCTACGTGCGCATTGGTACGTTTAACCGGGACGACGTAATCGAGCAGTTCGAAGCGGTCTTCCCCGAGCTGCAGAAGAAGGCAAAGGGCGTAATCATCGACCTGCGCAACAACGGGGGAGGCAGCACGATCCGGGGCACGCGGTTGCTGTCGTACTTTACTTCGAAAAATTACCTGATGGGTTCCCGTTGGTCGACGCGTTGCTACAAGCCGGCTTATGCGTCGTGGGGCGCGGCAAGTCCCAGCAGTCCGGCTCTGACGCCGGCCGATACGGTGGGCAGCAGCCTCAACCGTGAGTGTTACCTGCATGCTCAAGACCTGGCGGAGTATGTGGGCGGTATGATGGAGGCCCGCTTCGAAGAAGGGCATCCCTGCCTGGAGGTGCCGGTGGCCGTGCTGACGAACAGCAATACGGCTTCGGCCTGTGAGGATTTTCTGGTTTTTGCCGACAGTGTGGAGAATGTGTTCACCGTGGGCGAGCCTACGTACGGCAGTACGGGCAACCCGATTTTCATTCCTCTGATTTACGACCTTTCGTGCCGTATCTGTACGAAAAAGGATACGTATCCCGACGGACGCGAGTTTGTGGGCAAGGGCATCGAGCCGGATGTCTATGTGCCCGTCACGCTGGAATCGCTGATGAAGAATGACGACATACAGCTGGAGGCGGCCATTGCGGAAGTGAAGAAACGTATGGACTGAAAACGGATATTTCTGAAGGCTTTACGGTCTGCGGGAAAAAGATTGTGGGAAAAACCTGCAGCCTTTTTCCCGCTTCTGTTTGCGCAGAATATAAATTTATCCTACTTTTGCGGGAAGAATGCAGAATCAACTGAAATAACAAATAAATAATCTAAAAACAGCAATTCATTTATGTGGTTAATCAATTCTTCTGTAGGCAGGAAATTGGTCATGAGTATCTCAGGCTTGTTCCTCGTCCTCTTCGTAACCTTTCACATGGCGATGAACCTTGTGGCTGTCATTTCCGAAGATGGCTACGACGCAGTGTGTGAGTTCTTAGGAGCCAATTGGTATGCTCTTGCAGGAACAGCAGTGTTGGCTCTGGGTTTTGTGGTGCACATTGTCTACGCTTTCATCCTGACAGCGCAGAACCGCCGCGCACGTGGCAGCCAGGACTATGCTGTCTCGGAACGCCCGAAAGGTGTGGAATGGGCCTCTCAGAACATGCTTGTGCTGGGGCTTATCGTGATCCTCTTCTTCTTGCTCCACCTGACTCACTTCTGGGGCAAAATGCAGTTGCCTGAAATCATGGGCGAATATCCCGAAGGTGGTATCGACCTGATTCAGCAGGTATTCAGCAGTCCGCTTAATCTGGTTCTCTACCTGATTTGGTTCGTTGCTATCTGGTTCCACCTGACCCATGGCTTCTGGAGCGCACTTCAGACGCTGGGTTGGAGCAACCGCGTATGGTTCAACCGTTGGCGGACTATCGGTAACGTATGGGCTACGGTCGTTTTGGCCGGATTCGCTCTCTCAGCTATTGTTTTCTACGTGAAATACGGCTTGATGTGCTGATGCTTCATACCTGAACCTATACATTATATATTAAAAAGACAATCGCATTATGACTAAGATAGATTCAAAAATTCCCGAAGGCGCATTAGCCGAGAAATGGACTAACTATAAGAATCATCAGAAGTTGGTGAACCCTGCCAACAAACGCCGCCTGGATATCATCGTGGTCGGAACGGGTTTGGCCGGTGCCTCTGCAGCTGCTACGCTGGGCGAGATGGGTTTCAAGGTGTTCAACTTCTGTATTCAGGATTCGCCCCGTCGCGCGCACTCAATTGCCGCACAGGGTGGTATCAATGCTGCGAAGAATTACCAAAACGACGGTGACTCTGTGTACCGTCTCTTCTATGATACGATTAAGGGCGGCGACTATCGTGCCCGTGAAGCAAACGTTTATCGTCTGGCCGAGGTATCGAATAACATTATCGACCAGTGCGTTGCGCAGGGAGTGCCTTTCGCTCGCGAATATGGCGGTACGTTGGCCAACCGTTCGTTCGGTGGTGCACAGGTAAGCCGTACTTTCTATGCAAAAGGTCAGACCGGTCAGCAGCTTTTGCTGGGTGCCTACTCGGCATTGAGCCGTCAGGTAAACAAAGGCACGGTAAAGCTGTACACCCGTTACGAGATGCAAAACCTGGTAATCATCGACGGTCGTGCACGGGGCATCATCGCCCGTAACCTCGTAACCGGTAAGTTGGAGCGTTTTGCTGCACACGCTGTGGTAATTGCTACGGGTGGATATGGAAATACTTACTTCCTCTCTACGAATGCCATGGGATGCAACTGCTCGGCGGCTATCGAGTGCTATAAGAAAGGTGCTTACTTTGCAAATCCTGCCTATGTGCAGATTCACCCCACTTGTATCCCCGTACACGGCGACAAGCAGTCCAAGCTGACGCTGATGTCTGAGTCTTTGCGTAATGATGGCCGTATCTGGGTTCCGAAGAAGCTGGAAGATGCAAAACGCCTGCAGCGCGGTGAAATCAAAGGTTCGGATATTCCCGAGGAAGACCGCGACTATTATTTGGAGCGCCGTTACCCGGCATTCGGAAACTTGGTGCCGCGTGATGTAGCTTCGCGTGCTGCGAAGGAGCGTTGCGACAAGGGATATGGCGTGAACAGCACGGGCTTGGCCGTTTTCCTTGACTTCTCTGAAGCTATCGGCCGCTTGGGTGAAGATGTAGTGCGCCAGCGTTATGGCAATCTTTTCGATATGTATGAGGAGATTACCGACGACAATCCCTACAAAACCCCGATGATGATTTATCCTGCCATCCACTATACGATGGGTGGAATATGGGTAGACTACGAACTGCAGACTTCTATCAAAGGTCTTTTTGCTATTGGCGAATGTAACTTCTCTGACCACGGTGCCAACCGTTTGGGCGCATCTGCTTTGATGCAGGGCTTGGCCGATGGCTATTTCGTACTGCCTTATACGATTCAAAACTACCTGGCTGACCAAATTACCGTACCTCGTTTCTCGACCGATCTGCCTGAGTTTGCAGCTGCCGAGAAGGAAGTTTCCGACAAGATCGAGAAACTGATGTCTATTAAGGGTAAGGAATCTGTGGATTCTATCCATAAGAGACTCGGCCATATCATGTGGGAATACGTCGGAATGGGCCGTACCAAGGAAGGTTTGACGAAAGGTTTGGCTGAAATGAAGGCTCTGAAGAAAGAATTCTGGAGCAATGTGTTCATTCCGGGCAAGGCTGACGACATGAATACCGAGCTGGATAAGGCATTGCGCCTGGCAGACTTCTTGGAAATGGGTCAACTCGTAGCATTCGATGCTCTGCATCGTGAAGAATCCTGCGGTGGACACTTCCGCGAAGAGCACCAGACGGAAGAGGGCGAAGCTAAGCGTGATGACGCAAACTTCTCCTATGTGGCTTGCTGGAACTATCAGGGCGAAGACAAAGAGCCCGAACTTTTGAAAGAAGATCTGAACTATGAGTTCGTGAAAGTTCAAACCCGTAACTATAAATCATAAAGAAGAAAATGGATAAAAATATAAGTTTCACGCTGAAGATCTGGCGTCAAAGAGGTCCTAAAGAGAAAGGCGCTTTCGAGACTTACCACATGGAAGATATCCCTGGGGATACTTCATTCCTGGAAATGCTCGACATTCTTAATGAACAACTGGTGGAGAAAGGCGAGGAACCGATTGTCTTCGACCACGACTGCCGCGAGGGTATCTGCGGAATGTGTTCCCTTTATATCAACGGTCATCCTCACGGACCGGCTACGGGAGCTACTACTTGCCAGATATACATGCGCCGCTTCTCCGACGGCGATACGATTACGGTAGAGCCGTGGCGCTCCGCTGGTTTCCCCATCATCCGCGATTTGATGGTTGACCGCAGCGCTTACGACAAGATCATGCAGGCCGGTGGTTATGTAAGTGTGAACACGGGCGCTCAGCAGGAGGCTAATGCAATTCCTATCTCGAAGGATGTGGCCGACGAGGCTATGGATGCTGCCACTTGCATCGGCTGTGGCGCTTGCGTAGCTGCTTGTAAGAACGGTTCGGCTATGCTGTTCGTCTCCGCCAAGGTAAGCCAGCTGGCATTACTTCCGCAAGGAAAGGCAGAAGCAGCCCGCCGCGCGAAAGCTATGCTGAGCAAAATGGACGAACTGGGCTTCGGTAACTGTACCAACACACGTGCTTGTGAAGCAGAATGCCCGAAGTGCGTCAGCATCAGCAATATCGCTCGTTTGAATCGCGAGTTTATTAAGGCTAAATTGGCAGACTGATTTCAGCCGGTAATTCGTTTTATATTTAAAAGAGTGCCGTTTGCTTTTTCAAAGAGCAACGGCGCTCTTTTTTTATAGTCCTTTCCCAACGGATGGGATTGTTTAGGTCTGCGCGGAAAATCATTTGCATTTGGCGGCTACGGGGTACAGTCCGACTGGAGCAGAGAGTGGAGAGATTCTGTTTTTCTCTTTCATGGTTGTGCTGCTTGGGACAGCATTCATCTTTTCTTTCTTCTCAGCAATGTTTCGAAATAGCAGGTCTATTGCCATTTTTCAGGGAATGATATTTTTCCTGCTCCCGCTCCGAAATGAGGCAAGCCTCGCAGTAGGGCAGAGTAGGGGGGAAGTACGTTTGGACTGTTGTGCGGTATGTCCCGATGACTTCATGCAGTGAGGGAAGGGGAAAAATACCGTTTTTTCTCTCAATCCCCAGAAAAACGGCTTTCATAATTGCGCTCTATTCAACGAACGGTTCCTTATCCGATAAGTAATTCATTTCTGAAAATTGAGGCTCTCTACGGCCCTTATTTCGCGTTTTTCTTCATATTTGACATAAAAATACCCCCATTTTCTTTCGAAAGAGTGATTCTTTTGCCGGTCAGACGCCGCAGGCGGAAAAAATGAAGCGCCGCATCCTGATGCGAATTCCGTTTGTCAGGATGCGGCGCTTTTTATGTATTCGGAAAAAGTCCGTTGTCTTTTATTCAGTTTTCAGGCTTCAGAGCGGCAGTTCATCCAGAATCATTTGGGTTGCGCCGGCACGTTTTTTTACAAAATTACCCGCATTTTCTCCGCTTTGCTGCAGGAATTGCGGGTCGCTGAGGAAGTTGTCCAGCAATTTGTTCAGCTCCTCCTGCGTCGAAATGCAGAATCCTCCTTTTTCTTCAATCAGTCCCTTAGCTTCCATAAACTTCTGATGTTTAGGACCGAAGAGCACCGGCATTCCGTAGACGGCAGCCTCCAGCAGATTGTGTATGCCCTTTCCGAATCCGCCCCCTACATAAGCAATGTCGCCATAGCGATAGATGGACGAGAGCAGCCCGTAGCCGTCGATAATCAGGCAGTCGGTTTGTTCTATCTTGTTCTCTTTGAGGCGACTATACTGCATGTAGGGCCGTTTGAGTTTGTCTATGATTTCCGTCAGATGTATCTCGTCGATGACATGCGGGGCAATGATCAGTTTCAGTTCCGGGTGCGTATTAAAGTATTCGATGAAGAGATCTTCGTCCGGTTGCCAGCTGCTTCCGGCCACGAGGCAGTGCGGAGCACTCTTGCTGAACCGCTCTACAATCGGTAAGTCGCGTGCCGCCTCCTTGATTTCCAGCACGCGGTCGAACCGCGTGTCGCCGACGACGCTCACGTTGTGAACCCCTAATTTGGCAAGGAACTTCTTCGAGATTTCGTTCTGCACGTACAGATGCGTAAAGTCCTTCAGCACGTTGCGGTAAATGCCGCCGTACCACTTGAAAAATATCTGATTTTTTCGGAAAATGCTGGAGATGCTGTACGTCGGGACACCCATTTTGTGCAGCTCGTCGAGGTAGTTTTTCCAAAACTCATATTTGATGAAAAAAGCCATCTTCGGTTGTACGAGATGGACGAAGCGATGTGCGTTCAGTGGGGTGTCCATGGGCAGGTAACACACGATGTCGGCACCCTGATAGTGCTTGCGCACTTCATATCCCGAGGGGGAGAAAAAAGTCAGAAGTATCTTATATTGAGGGTATTTCGCGCGTATATGCTCGATGAGCGGCCTTCCCTGTTCGAATTCGCCCAGCGATGCGGCGTGAAACCAGAGGTAGGGTTTCCCCCGTTCCAGCTGTTGCCGCAGGATACGCCCTACGACCCACGAGCCTTTTACCATCTGTCGTGGTTTCCGGCTGAAAGGAAATAGAAAATAGAGAGCTAAATAATAAAGGTATATACCGATGTTGTAAAGAATCATAACCGTTATTCGTAGTGTTTCGGGATGGAGGGGAGGAAAGTTTGGTGCAACGTTTTTCGGGAAAAGTGCAGGCACTTTTCCCGAAAAACGGCAAGGCTTTTAGCCCAATACCTCTATGGCTTTTTGTAGGCGTGCCAGCGTTTCCTCCTTGCCCAGCACGTTGGTTATTTCGAACATGTGCGGCCCGATTCCCTGCCCCACCAGAGCCAGTCGGAATGCGTTCATCACATCTCCCGTTTTGTAGCCTTTTTCTTCAATCCATTTCATGACCTCTTTCTCCTGGTTCTCCATCGAGAAATCGTCCAACCCCTGCAGAAGGTCGTGTAACTCCTTCATTTGCTGGGCAGAATACTCCTTCCAGCGCTTTTGGCGCGTCTTCTCGTCGTACGTTTCCGGCGCCACGAAGAAGAACCGGCACAGCGGTACGAGCTCTTTGATGAAGTCCACCCGGCTTTTCATCAGCCCCGCCACGTGCTCGATGCGCTCCAACGGCTCGTGTATGCCTTCCGCTTCCAGCTCCGGAGCGAGGAGCCGTGCCGCTTCAGCGTTGTCCATGCGCAGGATGTATTCGTGGTTGAACCAGATGCACTTCTTGAAGTCGAACTTGGCCCCCGACTTGTTGCAGCGTTTCAGGTCGAACAGTTCGCAAAGCTCCTCCCGGCTCATGATTTCCCGGTCGTCGCCCGGATTCCAGCCCAGCAGCGCCAGGAAATTCACCACAGCGTCAGGCAGATAGCCTCGTTCGCGGAATCCCAGGCTCTGCTCGCCTGTCTTCGGGTCGGTCCAGGCCAGCGGGAATACGGGGAATCCCATCCGGTCGCCGTCGCGCTTGCTGAGTTTGCCCTTTCCGTCGGGTTTCAGCAAGAGGGGCAGGTGGGCAAATTCCGGCATGCTGTCGGCCCATCCCAAAGCCCGGTAGAGCAACACGTGGAGCGGGGCGGACGGCAGCCATTCCTCGCCGCGGATTACGTGGGTGATTTCCATCAGATGGTCGTCCACTATGTTGGCCAGGTGGTAAGTGGGCAGCTCGTCGGCCGATTTATACAACACCTTGTCGTCCAGTATCGTAGAGTTGATTACGACGTCTCCGCGTATCAGGTCGTGTACGTGTACCTCTTCGCCCGGTTCCACTTTGAAGCGCACGACGTACTTCGTGCCGTTTTCCATGAGCCGTTTCGTCTCTTCCTCGCCCAGGGTGAGCGAGTTTCTCATTTGCATGCGCGTTTGCGCGTCGTATTGGAAGTTGGGGATTTCCTTGCGTTTGGCCTCCAGTTCTTCGGGCGTGTCGAATGCCACATAAGCCTTGCCGCTTTCGAGCAATTGCCTTGCATGTTTCTGGTAAATCTCCCGGCGCTCGCTCTGGCGATACGGGCCGTATTTTCCACCCCGCTGCGGGCTCTCGTCGAAGGTGATGCCTAACCATTCGAACGATTCGGCAATGTATTCCTCGGCTCCGGGCACGAAACGTCCCGAGTCCGTATCTTCAATGCGGAGTATCAGTTCCCCGTTGTTATGACGGGCAAAGAGATAATTGTATAGAGCGGTACGCACGCCCCCGATATGCAACGCGCCCGTAGGGCTGGGAGCGAAGCGTACTCTTGTTTTGCGTTGGGTCATATTGAACGTTAAATTAAGAAAAGTGCCGCAAAGTTACGCCTTTTTTCTCAGAAAACGTTTTTTTCTTTCCTGAATCCCTGGCTTTTTCGTAATTTTCGCCCGCAAAGTTGAACAACCTATGAAAACTTCCCAGATTACACGTACTCTTACCGCCTCGAAATGGGCTGTTCCTTCGTTGGCTTTCCTGGTGGCTATCGTGCTGATTGTATGGTTCATGCCGCGTGAGGAGAAGTTCAATTACCAGTTTGAGACAGGCAAGCCCTGGAAATACGGCCTGCTGACGGCGCCCTACGATTTCCCCATCTACAAGGACGCCGAGGTTGTGGCGCAGGAGCGGGACAGTCTGATGGCTTATTACCGCCCTTATGTCGCAGTCGACGACCACTTGGTCGAAGTGATGCTCTCCCGCTTGCGCAGCGACTATTCCGGCCGGCTCAAAGACCGCCTGCCCGAGGCCTGGCGCCCCCATGTCGAGCGTCTGTTGGCGGCCATCTATCAGGCCGGAGTGATGGACTCCGAGCTCTATAACAGCCTGAATCAGGAGAATGTGCAGGAAATCATGTTCATGCGCAGCAACACCGCCACGCCGGTCTCCCTCGCTTCGGTCTATACCCCCAAGAGCGCTTACAGCCTGCTGCTGAACCAAGATACGGTAAACTACCCCCTTGCGCGCCTCCAGCAGTGCGATCTTAACCTCTATCTGGAGCCCAATCTGACGTACGATACCCTCAAGTCCGACGACGCCCGGGAAGACTTGATGCTCTCCGTCTCCTCGGCCAGCGGAATGGTGCAGGCCGGGCAGAAAATCATCGACCGTGGCGAAATCGTATCCCCCCAGACGTACGTGATTCTGGAGTCCTTCCGCCAAGCCTCCCTGGCGCGCACCAGCGACCGCACCGGGCATATCTTCATCTGGACGGGGCAGGCGCTGTACGTAGTGATTGTCTTCAGCTGTTTTGCCCTCTATCTGTTCGTCTACCGACGGGAATATTTCGAGCAGCGTAACGCCCTGTTGCTCATGATTTTCCTCATCGTCTCCTATACGGTGGCGACGTACCTGCTCGTGCGCTTTAATGTGCTGAATGTCTACATCGTCCCCTACGCCATGATACCCATTGTCGTACACGCCCTTCTGGAGTCGCGTACGGCTTTCGTGACGCACGTCGTGACCGTGTTGCTCAGTTCCATCGCCCTGCATTTCATCTACGAATTTGTCCTTTTCCAGCTCGTGGCGGGCATGGTGGCGGCCTACAGTCTGCGCGAACTTACGCAGCGTTCCCAGCTTTACCGCGTAGCCGTACTCGTGACGCTCACCTACTCCCTGGCCAATGTCAGTCTGGAACTGATGCACCGCAACGAGATTTCGGCCATCAACCTCAACCTTTATCTTAGTTTCCTGATAAACGGCATTTTCCTGCTCTTCTCCTACCCGTTGCTTTTCGCCATGGAGAAAGCCTTTGGCTTTACCTCCAACGTGACGTTGATTGAGCTTTCCAACACGAGCAACAAGCTCCTGCGCCGTCTTTCGGAAGAGGCGCCCGGCACTTTCCAGCACACCGTTCAGGTCAGCAACCTGGCCGCCGCCGCGGCCACCCGCATCGGGGCCAACGTGCAGCTCGTGCGTACCGGAGCGCTCTACCACGATATCGGGAAGCTCAATAACCCCATTTTCTTCACCGAGAACCAGGGCGGGCTGAACCCCCATGCCCAGCTTTCTTATGAGCAGGGCGCGAAAGTCGTCATCGACCACGTGCGCGACGGACTCAAGATAGCCGATCAGTACGGTTTGCCCAAGGTAATCAAGGACTTCATCGTCACCCACCACGGGAAGGGCACGGCCAAGTATTTCCTGGTGTCGTGGAAAAACGAGCATCCCGGGCAGGAGCCTGATTTGGAGCGCTTTTCCTATCCCGGTCCGAATCCCTTCACGCGCGAGACGGCCCTGCTCATGATGGCCGACGGCGTAGAGGCTGCGTCGCGTAGTCTGCCCGAATATACCGACGAGGCCATCTCCTCTTTGGTCGACCGCATCATCGACGGGCAGGTGGCTGCGGGGTTCTTCAACGATTGTCCCCTTACCTTCCGCGATATCAGTCAGATAAAAGCCGTTTTCCGCGACCGTCTGAAGAGTGTCTACCATCCCCGCGTCAGCTATCCCGAGGAGAAGAAGGCGGCGCCCGCTCCGGCTGTTTCCGCGGAGGAGAAGCCTGCACTGCCGGCCGCGCCGCAGCCTGCGCCTGAGACTGAGGCATCCGCCTCAAAGAGTGAGGCATAGATTGCCGGAAAAGAAGCAGCACTTTATTGAATGAGGGTGTGTCAAAACGTTCAGTTTTGGCTCACCCTCTTATTATGACACACCGCCTTTTTGGTAGGTTCGCATGTGTGCGGACAATAGGGCGGGGCCGTTTCCCGCTGGTCTGCCGCAGGCGGACGGGGCAGGGGACGATAGGGGCAAAGACGGGGCAGGGAGCGTCGGAAAGCAGCCCGTGAGTGTTCCGAAAGTCGCTTTCTTTGTTTCTCATTACTCTTGTTGGGTTTGTCGGCAGAAGGCTTTTCGGAAGAGGCCGTTCCGCACTCCGATGGGGGAAAACAATTCGTTTTTAGGTCAGTGTGAATGCTTTTCTGTTCCGTTTGAACCGTAGATTTCCCCTCTGTATGCGATTCTGGTATTTATTAACGCGGCCTGTGCGCACAATTCGGGCTTGTTTCATTTCCGTTTCATCTCCGTTTTATTCTTGTTTCGAGTCGATTTTCCTCGTTTTGAGGCTTAAAAGTATGTTTTTGAACAGGATTTTCCGGTATTCTTAACCGACAAGTCGGCGGAGGATAGGCATTTGCTTTTTTAACACAACAGTGTTTAATCGAAAAACTAAAGAAGCGTGAATATTTTGCGAGTTTAATATGAGAAATGACAACTAACTTCTTTTCTTTTAGCTCCGTTTTAGCACTTTTCGGCCGGTTTTTTGCTCGAAAATAGCCCCTCGTAAACCGCCTTTTCGGGCAACTCGAAAGCGCATTTTCAGGGGCTTTTCCGGAGAGTCTTTCATGTGCCTCTCGATGTTCTGAAAGTCTTTGTTTATCGGGCTTTACGCGATTTCTTGCCCGACGGAATCCGTTTCCGGAAAGCGTCTTCCTGGGACGGTCGGGGCGAAGTGCTTTCGGACCCTTTCTCCGGTTCGCCCTGCACGCCCGGAATATGTTTTGCGGCAAGTCCCTAAAATTTTTCACGAAAAAGTCTCCTATTATTTTGCTTGTCTTGTGTTTTTTGACTTATCTTTGCAACACGTACTCTAAAAAGGGGACGTTGTGCCCTGACATTTGTGCGGAAAAAATCGAGAACAAATAAAACTAAATTACTAATTCATAACTAATAAGCGAATGAAAACAAGATTGTGCTGTTTGTGCTCTAACTTGGCGTTCGGTCTTTTTCTTATGGTCGGTACCGGTATGCTGGTATCTTCGTGTAAGAGCGACTTGGACGAGTTGCTGGAAGACGGCACCTCGCCGGAATGGTTGGGTTCGAGCATTTATTCCACGTTGCAAGAACGGGGGAATTTTAACTACACGTTACGCTTGATCAACGACATGCCCGGTTATGCTTCTATCCTCTCGCGGACGGGTAGCCGTACTGTCTTCGTGGCAAACGACGATGCTTGGGAACGTTTCTTCCGGGGCGAATCGTATAACCCGTGGTTGAACCCCGGTGAGACCATGACGTACGAAGACCTTACGCAGGCACAGAAGCAGTGGATCATGAACAACTCGATGATCAATGCAGCTTACCTGATTGAGCGCCTCTCTACGACCTCTTCCAACGGTTCTTTCTCCGAGGGGCAGGCTATGCGCCGTGAGGCATTTACTTCGCAAGAAGATACCACGAAAATCTACTACGGAGACCAGATTACGAACAAGCTCTCCGGTTTGAGAACTCAGAACACGCATTGGGACAACATCCTCAACACGGAAGATACACTCCACCTCGGCTATGCGCGCAACGATGAAGTTCTTATGGTGCACTTCACCGACGATCTGCGTGAGAACAAAGGCATAACCGATTTGGATATGAGCTACATCGTGGGTGGAAAAGGCACGGAAAACGCAACGGATGCCTATGCTGATGATTTGACGAACCGTCCCTGGGCTTCTGATGAGGAGCGCGAAAATCGTACCTATATATATACGGATCCCGTTATCGAGCAGGACATCACCTGTCAGAACGGATACATCCACGTGTTGGGCGACGTGCTCGTTCCGCCTTCCAATATGGCCGACGAACTGGAGAAGCAGGAAGACTGCTCGATTTTCTCCAGCTTCCTGGACCGCTACACCATGCCGGTCGTAATCGGTCGTACGTCCAACGGCAAGAACATCTATCGTAAGGTGTACTTCGCTGCCAGTGGTTCGTATGACGGCTCCAACTACGAAAACGCAGGTTCTACCGGTCTGTCGCGCGACTCCAGTGACAACGAAATGGCAACGCTTGCTTTCGACCCGACGTGGCACCACAATACTTATTCTACTGAAACCTATCAGCAGAACATGGCAGCCATGTTTGTTCCGACCAACGAGGCTCTTACCGAATGGTGGAACAGTTCTACCGGTCAGCTGGTCATGAACGGCATGTCGGACTGGAGTGAAGTGGAAAACAGCTTGCTCCGCGTGCTGATCAACGTACACATGAAAACGAGCTTCACCAACAGCTTGCCTTCCAACTTCTCCCGCATCCTGAACGACGGTAACCGCGAGCAGGGAATCACCGAGAGCGATGTGGTACGCACGATCTTGGCAAACAACGGCGTAATCTATGTAGTAAATAAGGTATATACGCCCGACTCTTATATTTCCGTTATGGCTCCGCTTCACAACGTGGCAGAATTGACCGTAATGCAGCGCGCCGTAACCTGCACCGACCAGACGACTTACATCCCGGACGGATACGGAACGTATCTGAACTCCATGGAAAGTACGTTTACCTTCCTCATTCCGGAAAACAGCGCTCTGATCGATTATCGTGATCCTATTTATTGGAATGCCGCTTGGGCTACCGGCGACTATCGTCAGATCAGCTTCGAGTATAACACGACTTCTACGTGGTCATCTTCTACCGGAACACGTTTCAACGTAGGTGCTACCTATCAGGATGTGACCGACGCTACTTCGCAGTCCGGTACTATTGAGGGTACCAAGGGTATGAACCTGCTGAAGGATATTCTGGAGAACAGCATTATCGTGATGGACAACAACAGCGCTCAGTCGGAATGGACCTCCGGAAACGGCGGCTACTACCAGACGAAGGGCGGTGCTATGGTATACATCGATCGTTTTGCTGAAGGTGGCCATGTATATGGTGGTGGTAACACGGACCGCGCTTCCGGCGAATATGATCCGGCTACGGTAACCGTCTTCTACAACCAGTCGGCTTACAACTTGAACGGTATGACCGGTTCTGACGGTAACGGTGTTTCCCTCCAGCTCGACAAGGTGGTACAGCCTTCGCGCACGAGCGTGTTGGATGCTTTGCAGCAGCACGATGAGTTCAGCGAGTTCTATAATTTGCTGACCGGTCTGGATGAAGTACTGGCTACCTACGAAGATGCTACGGAAGACCCCGGTCTTGACGACGAAGAGGGCGACGGTTCTGAAACGGGAACCGGTATGTCTACCTTCCTTACGGCTGTGAATACCAATGCGGATACAGCTCGTCTGTATAATCCTGTTTATAATTACACTGGAACTTCCACGTACACCAAGTCGCCTGTAATCAACTTCTTGGGTAACTACAACTACACGTTGTATGTTCCGACCAATGAAGCTATGGCTGAGGCTTATGCACAAGGTCTTCCTCACTGGAGTGACCTGACTGTTCCGGGAATGACCGACGGACAACAACGTGAGATCTGCCGCAAGATCATGAACTTCATCCGTACGCACTTCCAGGATACTTCTATTCCTACCAACGGTAATGCCGGCTACTACAAATCGCAGTCGTTCAACTCGGCAGAAGGTGTGTTCTATGAACTGTATTTCGATCCGGCAGCTGGTGAGGTGTACACCCGCGAGCAACCCAGCGAAAGAGCTCATCTGGTAGACCCCACCACCAAGGTGCCTGCACGCGAAAACCTTTCGAACATCATTTCGCGCGATTATCGCTTCAGTGCTGCAGCTACGAGCGATGCTGCTACGATTTCTTCTTCTGCACACGTGTTGATTCACGCCATCGATGCTCCCTTGTTCATCAGTGCGTTGGACAACAATGGAATCAGAGAACAATTTGAATAATAAATAGGATTATATAATTATGAAAGAACGACTGAAATACATATTGCTTTTTGCAATATTCTGTAGCTCGCAGTTATTACTCTGGGCCCAGGACGACGCGGCAGACAATATGGTGCGCGGTACCGTGACATCGAAAGCCGACGGCCTACCCATGATGCAAGTAAACGTAACGGAGGTGGATGCGAACAACCGTATCTTCTCTGCTACAGTGACCGATATGAACGGTGAGTTCTCCATGAAAATCAAAAACCCGAAGAATTCCCTGCAATTCAAATATATCGGATATAAGACCGTGACTCGGGGTATGAGCTCAGGCGAACGTGTCTTCAACATCGAAATGGAAGAAGACAACATGCTGGAGACCGTCTCGATTACTGCAAAACGTACCTCCAACACGGGTGCGCTCGACATTCCCGAACGGGAAATCTCTATGGCGGTGCAGAAAATCAGTACCAAGGAATTTGAAGGTATTTCTGCTGCATCTATCGATGAAATGTTGCAAGGACGTATCGCCGGTCTTGATATTCTGTCCAACTCCGGTGACTTGGGTAGCGGTATGAACATGCGCTTGCGTGGTGTATCTACCTTGAGCGGTAACACGCAGCCTTTGATCGTGGTCGATGGTATCGTGTTCGAAACGAACTCTACGACCGACCTCGACTTTGCTACGGCTACGGAAGACCAATATGCTGAATTGCTGCAAATCAGCCCGGACGATATCGAAACCATTACGGTATTGAAGGATGCTGCCGCTACGGCTATCTGGGGTTCCAGAGGTTCTAACGGTGTATTGCAGTTTACGACGAAGAAAGGTGTACGTGGTAAAACACGTGTTCAATACACCTATCGTTACTCCGGTAAATGGCAGCCGAAGGGATATGACCTCCTGAACGGTGACCAATATACAATGTATATGAAAGAGGCATACTTCAATGCCGCTTACGATGCTGCCGCTGCCGACGTGCCTGAAATTTCTTACCTCCCGCTGAACCAGTTCGGATATGCCAACGAGTTTGACGATAATACCGACTGGGTAGACGAAATCAAACAGTACGGTCAGACGCACGACCACTATGTAACGGTAACCGGTGGTGGTGAAAAAGCGCGTTTCCGTATATCCGGTGGTTACTACGATGAAAAAGGTACCATCATCGAGCAGAACTATACGCGTTATTCTTCTCGTATGAACTTGGACTACTTCGTATCCGACCGTTTGAAATTTACGACTGAGTTCTCGTTCACATTCTCCGACAACAAGGAAAATGCGGACGACCTGATGAACATTGCCCTGCGCAAGATGCCTAACCTCTCTATCTATCGTGAGGATGCAAACGGCAACGACACGCACGACTACTTCACTTATCCTGCCTACAATTCGGAAGTTACCGGTATCTATGCTACGAGCGACATCGGTAGCCAGGACGGTCTGGTGAACCCCATTGCTTCTGCACATTTGGCGTACAACAACTCGCAGACATACCGTATCATCCCGACCTTCCGTATTCAGTATGACTTCCTGGATCCGACCAAGACGCGTCTGTTGTATAAGGGTTACATCTCGTTCGACGTGAACAACAGCAGCAGCGACTCCTACTATCCGAAAGAACTCTCTTCCGGTACGGTTTGGTACGACCAGGCACAGACCGGTACGTATAATGAGAACAAGAGCCTCGGTGTGGCTATGGAACATGCGTTGACATTCACTCCGAAGTTCGCCAACGACGACCACTCTCTGATGCTGTATGCGGCCTTGCAGATGAACTGGGGTAACAGCTCCGGACAGACCATCGGTTCCGACCGTCTGCCTTCGGGCATCACTTCCCCGTCTACGGGTACGTATCTGAGCAACTTGGCTTCCGGTCCGGGACGCTGGCGCAGCATGGCATGGGTAGGTACAATCCACTATGCTTATCAAAGCCGCTATATGGTTGACTTCGTGATCCGTCGTGAAGGTTCGACCAAGTTCGGTAGCGATAACAAGTTCGGTAACTTCCCCGGTATATCTGCACGTTGGAACCTCTCCGACGAGTCGTTCATGGATTGGTCCGACAGCTGGTTGAACATGTTCTCTATCCGTCCCAGCTGGGGTGTCTCGGGTAATGCGCCCAGCAGCGAATACCTTTATTATAGCCGCTACAACCAGAACAACGGTTACATCAATACTTCCGGTTTGTCTCCTGCCAACGTACAGATGACCCGTCTGAAATGGGAAAAGACTTCGCAGTGGAACATCGGTTCGGATATCGAATTGTTTAACGGCAAACTGGCCGGTGACTTCAACTACTACCACAGCTTGACGACCGACCTGCGCGTAAACCTCTCCGTACCGACCTCATCCGGTTTCACGACGTATGAGAACTGGAACTCCGGTGAAATCCTCAACCGTGGTTGGGAAGTCAACTTGAATGCATACGACCTCCTGAAGTTCGGTGACTTCTCGGTAGACTTCAACTTCAACATCGCAAACAACATCAATACCATCGAGTTCCTGGATGAGTCCGTATTGGCCAGCTACAACTCCGAATATGGTTACAGCAACGGCGAATACCTCTCCCGTATCCAGCTGCACAACGCCTTCGGTTCTATCTACGGTTTCCGTTACAAAGGCGTTTACCAGTACAACTATTCTTATAAGAACAGTGAGAACGTAGGTCGTCGCGACCAGGGTTACGCCGGCGAGCCGGTTGCACGCGATGCTGCAGGCAACGTAATCTACGACGAGAGCGGTGCTCCGAAGCACATGGTATTCCACTTCGGCGATGCCAACCAGTATACCTTCGCCGGTGGTGATGCTATCTACGAGGATATCAACCACGATGGTAACATCGACGCACTCGATATCGTTTACCTTGGTAACTCTAACCCGGACTTCAACGGTGGTTTCGGTGTTAAGTTCAAATATAAGAGATTGTCGCTGAATATCTTCAGTAACTTCCGTTATGGTAACAAGATTGTCAACACGGCCCGCCTGAACCTGGAGAGCATGCGCGACGGTAACAACCAGAGCGTATCCATCAACTGGCGTTGGCGTAAGGACGGTGACGTGACCAACATGCCGCGTGCACTGTACGATGCCGGTTACAACTCCCTGGGTAGCGACCGCTACGTAGAAGACGGCTCCTTCTGGCGTATCAAGTACATCACCTTGAACTACTCCATCGATCCGAAGCTGTTGAAGAAGTACTACCTCTCTCAGTTGAGCTTCTACTTTACCATCAACAACCTGTGGTGCTTCAGCAAATATTCTGGAGTTGATCCTGAAGTTTCCTACGGTACGTGGGGTGTATCTACCGATAACGCGCAAACACCGCGCTCTCGTTACTTCACCGCCGGTATTACCGTTGCATTCTAATCTTAAAAGAATAAGTTGAAATGAAAAAGTCAATTAAGAAAATAATATTGCTTCCGGCTATTGCCTTGAGCTTGTCATCTTGTACGGACTGGCTGGAGCTGAAACCGACCACGCAGATTGTTGAGGAAGACATGTGGAAGAATCAGGACGACGTGGAAGCCGTTGTCGCTTCCTGCTACAATGCCATGCTTTCCAACAACTTCATGACGAGGGTCATTGCCTACGGTGAGTTGCGTAGTGATAACATGAACTACAACCGCAACAAGAGCGACGAGCTTTCCACCGATGACCAGGAGATGTACCGAAGCGTTTCGCTCTCGAGTATTACTTCTACGGACTGGATCTGTTCGTGGTCTGCATTCTATAATGTGATTAACATCTGTAACTATGTAATCCATTATGCACCCAGTGTCTGCAACGTCGATCCGGACTACCTTACGAGTGAGATGAATGCGAACCTGGCCGAGGCCCGCGCAATCCGCGCCTTGTGTTACTTCTATCTGATCCGTACCTTCGATAAGGTGCCCTATGTAGAAGAACCGACCATCAACGATCAGCAGGAAGTCAACCTGCCTCAGACTTCGCAGGACGAAATCATCGAGCACATGATTCAAGACCTCCAGTTTGCCGTACAAAACGCACGTTCGGTATATCCTTCTGCTGAAGAAACCAAATACCGCATCACGCGTCGCGGTGCTGCCGCCATCCTGGCCGATGTATATTTGTGGAAGGCTTCCGGACAGAGCTATCCGCAGGACTCCATCACCTATGACCTGGCCATCAAGGCTTGTGACATGGCTTACAATACCAACGAGACTCCTTCGCGTGTGACCGGTTCGGGACTGTACTCCTTCTATGCCTTGTGGGATGGAAACGGAAGCTACGGAAACATCTTCTCCAGCTCCATCGAAAACGGAAGCTATCCGAATGAAGAACTGATCTTCGCTCTGGATGCGCGCGAAAGCACGTTTGGAACGCAGACGGCAGGCGCAAGAGAAACGGGTACCTATATGTCCGTCAACCAGCTGTATGGTCCGGTTGGAACTTCCGGTACACGCGGCGACTTGGCTACGCACTACCTGGTAGCGCCGAACGACAACTATCCGACTCAGTCGTCCTTGAGTTCGGTGGACTTCTCCGACGTAAACTCTTCTGTATTTAAGGTTGTTCAAACTGCTGCCGGCGGTACCAACGATGTCCGTTACGGTTATTGCTCGGGCCTGAACAGCAACTCATACCTTATATATAAGTATAACGGTGGTCAGTCCAGCATAACCAACTATCCGGACTGGATCTTCTATCGTGTTTCGGATATCTATCTGATGAAAGCCGAAGCCATTGCCGAGAAGATGAACTGCCGCTTCGAATACGTAACCGATCCCAATACGGGTACGCGCTCCCTGAGTTTCCGTAACTGGACGGAGAACCCGACCGCTTATCAGGACTCGATGGCGAAAGTGCGTGACCTCTGTTATGCCGTGTTCCAGCGTTGCAACCAGGCAAGTGCAAATACCGGTTATACGAACTATGCGACCAACCAGTTGCAGACGTCGCCGTACTCCTACTTCCCCGCTTTGGTTTATGCAGAACGCCGTCGTGAATTCCTCTTCGAAGGAAAGCGTTGGTTCGACCTCCTGCGTATCGCCCGTCGTAACTACAAGCGTGACGCTTCCTCGTTCACGACCGAACTGGTTACCGCCGTGCGTACCAAACTGGACGAAGGTGCCGACCTTATCGGTTCCCGCCTGGCTTCGATGGACGCCCTCTACTGGCCTGTCTACGACGACGAGTTGGATCGCAACCCGGCTCTGGTGCAGAACGCATACTACCTCTCTACCGAGGAATCGGATGATATGGAAATTCAATAACGTAGCTTGAATACTTGAAAATGTTTCATTTTCTAAGAAATAGCAAACTGTTGGCAGCTGCCTTGGTAGCCCTTTGGGGTATGTCGTCGTGTACGAACGACGACATACCTTCCGACAGCTACTACACGTTCACGGGACAGACTCTGGGCCAGTATCTGGAGAGCCACCCCGATGAATACAGTGACTTCGTGCAGTTGCTGAGCCGCTCGTATGTGGATACCGATGAAGGCGGATCGACCGTATTCGAAATGCTTAATTCCTACGGTTGCTACACCTGCTTCGCGCCCAACAACGAGACTCTGGCAAAATACCTGCGCAAGGAAGGGCTGAATTCCATAGAGGAAGTTTCGGATTCCGCCGCAAGAGTTTTGTCATTGATGAGCATCGTTGCTTCCGAAGCGACCGTATATGAGTCGCAGTACTTCGTAAATCGCTTGCCCGATCAGAATCTGTACCGGAAAACCATCTATATTTCAGGTGATGGGACTTCGTATCTGGTCAATGGCATGGCCAACATTACGGAAGTGGACATCGAGGTGCACAACGGCGTCATCCAGTCTGTCGATTCCGTGCTGGAACCTTCCGACCTGACGCTGCTCGGCTTCTTCGACGGACATCCTGAGTATTCTCTCTTCCGGGAAGCTCTGGAACTGACGGGAGTCTACGAACGTGTGAATTCGGAACAGGAAGACTTGAACTATGTGCCGCCTACGTCGATGACGGGTAACGACGGCGCTACGATTCAGGATTTCCCCACACGCCGTTTCTATGGCTTCACCTGTTTCCTTGAGCCGAACTCCGTGTACGAAGCTGCCGGCATTACCGACATCGAAGGCCTGAAGGATTATGCTCGTCAGTGGTTTACTGAAACCTATGAGGAGGATGCTCCTGAAATCTATGCCTTGGGAGACAACGAGAACTATCTCGACACGAACAATTACTTTAATCGTTTTGTGGCCTATCATTTTGTGAACAAGACCATATCGCAGGCCGACTTTACCGAAGTAGGCTGGACGTATATGAACGGTTACGATAAGTACTTGGACTATACCGAGACGCTTGCTCCGGGCCAGACGCTGTGTCTTGCAGCAGGAAAGAACTCCTTTGCCAGCGATGAATACAGCGATCGTCTGCAGCTCAATCCTTCGGCCGACCATGTGGCCCTGGAGGGTGTTTCTCCCTACCGCAACTGGAGCCGTCCGACGCGCAACGGAGTCCTCCTGGCACAGAAGAGCCAGATGGAAAGTTCCATCGGTGTTTTCCACGAGTTGGAAGGCATTCTGACTTATCCGCGCAGTGATTTCCGACGGATGCGCATGCGTTTGGACTATGCCGCCTTGTTCCCCGAAATGATGAGCAACTCCATCCGTTACACGGTGAAGGAACTCAACGGTTATGGCTTGCCCAACGGCTACCTTACCAACTTCTGGGTGAACTCTACGGGTACCACGCTGCTCTACATGGCTACTCCTTCCCAGCCCTCTCCGGGATGGTGGAATGACTTCCAGAGCGACGAGTTCATCGCTAAGGGTAACTTCGACTTCACGGTCAAGCTGCCTCCTGTACCCGCCGGGCTCTATGAAGTTCGTATCGGTTACACCGTAAACGGTAACCGCGGTTGTGCCCAGATGTATCTCGGCAGCTCGTTGGATAACCTGATTGCCAGCGGTATCCCCGTAGACCTTACCGTCTCGGGCGACAAGCATGGATGGGTGAAAGACGAAAACACCGATGTCGACTATGAGTCGGATAAACTCTTGCGCGCCAATGGCTTCATGAAAGCTCCGAACTCTTCGAAGTCGGATGCCGGATATGGTACCTCCAGCTTGCGCGAAGTAGGTGCGGACGCTTTCCCCGAGTATGCCTTGCGCTGCATTGTCGGTACGCATCAGCTGACCACGGACGGAAGCATTTATGTCCGTTTCCGGAACGCTACGACCAGTACGACTCCCGAGTTCATGATGGACTACATAGAGGTTTGCCCTGCAACCATCTATGATAACCCGGATGAAACGGAACCACGCGATTAACACCGAAAACGTAAATAATAAAAAATGAATATACGAATGAATAAATTACTGTTAGGTGTGCTGCTCCTTGCCGGAGGCACGGCGCTGCACTCGTGTAGTGATGAGTGGGACGATCACTACTCTGACTCCGGTTCCAATGCCGTCAACTCGACAGGTATATCGCTTTGGGATCGTTTGAAGTCCATGCCGGATTACAGTGCCTTTGTGGAGAAACTGCAGGAGTACGACTACGACCGCATCCTCTCCCAAAACCGCGCTTTCACGGTTTACGCCCCGAACAACGCAGCGATGGCTAATTATGTAGCCAACGGGCAGTATAACGAAAAAGATGCCTTTGTGCGCAACCACATTGCTTATTTCAATCATCCCTACAACACGTATGCTGATACGACGGTCGAGATGATGAATGAAAAGGTAATGCGCATACGGGGTGGTCTGTTCGGAACCAATCAGGACCCGAACATCGCCTTCGTCGAGGGTGAGACCAACCTGCCTTGCCGCAACGGCCTTATCCATGGCATCTCCGGCATCGTGCCTTACATGCCGAACATCTGGGAAATCATCGATGCGCAGGCTCCTCTCTACAGCCAGTATCTGCACCAGTTGGACGAGCAGGTTCTGAATACGGAAGAAAGTACTGTGGACTCCATCAGTTCGGATGGCCAGACGGTATATCTCGACTCGGTTGTTACCTATAATAACAACTTCTGGAGCGTCGTAGGCGAACTGAATACGGAGGATAGCTCCTACGTATCGATTGTGATGGCTGACGACGCCTGGCAGGCTGCCTACAGCCAAATAGAGAAGAGCTACCTTTATTATCCTGCATTGCAGGGTGGAAATTTCTGGGAAGGTGCCGGTAATACGCAATCTCAGCAAGACTCCTTGAGTCGTTATAAGGATGCAATGATTTATCAGACCATCATGCGTTCCTTGTCTTACCGTTATCCGCAGGTAGAATCGCTGCTCGAAGGCAACTACCGCCCCGACTACGATTTCATTTCCTCTACCAGTGGTCGTCAGGTTCCCAAAGAGGTGCTGAAGGCTTGGCTGGAGAAAATTGCTGCTAATCCGGATTCCGTAGAAGAAGCAAGTAATGGTCGGGCTTACATCGCTCACTCCTATGACTTCGCCAACTACGATGTCGCTCAGGATACCATCTCGACTGAGGCCGAAAACTCGCAGCGCATCTTCCAGGTTTCATCCGGTGCCAGCCAAAGCACGGTACGCTTGAATACCGATACGCTGTCCTATTCTACTTATCAGCCCGAAGAAGAGTTGAATAACGTAGAGTATTACGTTCCCAAGACGTTGCCCGACGGAACGAAGGAGAAGCACGAAGTGTCCAGCTCCGAGTATCTGATGGTTGGTGCGGGTACTGCAGCTCCGAGCATTATCTTCGGTGTGCCCAACACGCTCTCCGGAGAATACGAGGTGTGGATTACCTTTATTCCTTCCAGCGCGGCCAGAGGTGCCAGCCAGGCTCTGCCTGCCAACATCCGTGTAACGACTCAGTACACGACGTTACGTAGCGAAAGCTCGCTTGCCTTAGGGACGACCCGTACGGACGACTTCCCCGTTGATGCACGTGCCGTGACGAAGGTGAAAGTGGGTACGATCAATCTGGGAGCTTGCTGGTCAGGCTTCATGAGTGCTTCTGATGATTTGTACACGGATGCAACCAATATTACCGGAAGTGACCTCTTCAATTCCAAATATGGTGTGAAGATTACCGTTCAGAACCGTAGCAGCAGCAACGGTGAATACGACCGTAACCTTTATATCGACTGCATCGAATTAGTACCGCATCGAGTTGAATAAAAAAAAAGTGAATGCTATGAATAAGATAAAAGAATTCATTGGAAATTTGCATGTCCTGGGAACAGGGTTGTGCATGTGCGCGTTGGCCGGTACGGTTTCCTTGCACGCTCAAGATGCTGCAACGAATCCTCCTACGCCAGCGAGCGAAGAAAACTTAGTCACCGTGCAGGGTAAAGTCATCGATGCGGCTACCAAGCGTCCCATCGTCGGTGCACGTGTGCAAATGGTAGGCCGTTTGTATTCGGCCATGACCAACGAAAACGGCGTATATACCTTGAAAGTCCCCACCGCTGCAGCTGTCGTAGAGGTAACGGCTGAAGACTACGCTACCCGCGAAGTCGGCTTGCGCAATCAGAGCGAGGTAGACATACAGCTCTACTCCACCACTTTCACCGGACTGTACGAGAATGTACAGACTTTGACGGGTGCAAAGAGCAGTGCCAGCATGATTACGCCGTATGCCCAGGTAGCCGGTAGCAACAAAGACGGTGCCTATACCGTAGACCAGTCTATCGCTGCCAAACTCTCCGGCCAGATGCGTGCCATTACCCATTCGGCTGTTCCCGGAAACGGTATCTCCATGTTTATCCGTGGCTTGAACTCTATCAATGCGCAGGCTGCCCCCCTGATTCTGGTGGACGGAGTCGTATTTGATAACCAGGTCGACCGTCATTCAATATTGGAAGGCTATTTCAACAACCCGCTTTCTTCCATTGACATGAACGACGTAGAAGACATTACCATCCTCAAGGACGGTACTTCTCTCTACGGTAGCCGTGGTGCCAATGGCGTAGTCCTCATCACTACCAAGCGCGGCCGCAGCCAGGCTACTCAGATTGAGGTCAATGCTTATACCGGCTTCAATGAGAAACCCAAACTCCCCGACATGATGAATGCCGAGCAGTTCCGCCGTTATGCAAGTAACTTGGCCATCGACGACCCCGACTATTCCGATTATGATAACATCGCATGGTTGAAGCACACTTCGCTCATCACCCGTCCGGACGGTACGGTTACCAACATGCAGCAGTACCGCTCTTATACCAACGAGACCGACTGGGCCGACGAAGTGTACCGCAACACCTTCATGCAGAGCTACAGCATCTCGGTAAACGGTGGTGACGAATCTGCGTTGTACAACCTCTCCGTAGGTTACACTAATGCTCCTTCTACCTTGAAGAACAGCAGCTTCAGCCGTTTGAACGCACGGTTCAACTCCGATATTCAGATCTTCTCCCGCCTGGCAATGGCCGTAGATATCTCCTATTCGCAGACCGACCGTACCGCTCCTAACGATGGTGCACCTGCCGACTACACGAGCGACCCTGTAACCTCCGTAGGCTACCTGGCTCTTATCAAGGCTCCGTTCCTGGCTCCTTACCAGTTCACCCGTGACGGTTACGTTTCTCCCAACTACAGCGATGCAGACGTATTCGGCGTTTCCAACCCGACCGCTTTGCTCGACGAAGACCGCAACCGTTATAAGAACGAGGCCAACCACATCAATATCACCGCTACTCCGAAGCTCGACCTCGGCCGCGGCTTTGAATTGAGCACCAAGTTCAGCTATACGCTGGATAAGACGGTAGAGGCTTACTTCCGTCCCCGTAACGGTTCGCCTTCCTTTGACCGTGGTACCGGAACGCTCGCTGAGAGCACCGTGAAGACCCTCTCTGCAAAGCAAATCTCCGTATTCAGCGATACGCGTCTGAATTGGAAGAAGAGCTTCAACCAGCACAACCTCGACGTGCTGTTGGGTTATCGCTTCACCTCCGATCAGTACCAGTCTGACTGGGCACGTGCCGACAATACGGCCAATGACTACATCAACACCATCACGGCCAGCCTGCCGAACCGTATTGCCGACGGTGTGGACGACCGCGTGAAGACTGCAGCCATATATGCCAATATCGACTACAACTGGTTGAACCGTTACTTCCTGACGGGAACTCTCTCGTTCGACACCTCCACCCGTTTCGGTAGCGATGTAGACGGAGCTGTTCACCTCGGCGACCACTCTTGGGGCTTCTTCCCCTCCATTCAGGGAGGCTGGATCATCTCCAACGAGCCGTTCCTCCAGGATGTTGACTTCCTTTCCTTCGCACGTCTGCGTGCCGGATACAGCATCACGGGTAACGACCAGATCCTGAACTATGCGTACAAGACCTACTTCTCGCCGTTCTTCTATTATGATCGTATCTCCGGTCTGGAACTTGCCAACATCGGCAATGAGACTCTCGGCTGGGAGCGTAACCACAAGTTCAGCGTTGGATTGGACGTTTCGTTGTTCAACGACATCTTCTCCTTCTCTATCGACGGTTACAAGAACCACATCACCGACCTGCTTACTCAGGTAGAGATGCCTG
Source organism: Bacteroidaceae bacterium (assembly GCA_050946375.1). GTDB lineage: Bacteria > Bacteroidota > Bacteroidia > Bacteroidales > Bacteroidaceae > UBA1794. The sequence continues at coordinate 35,836 of JBMNUT010000005.1, forward strand.
AAATCAGCGGTATGTCCAACAAGTATTGGACCAACAACGGTACGATGGACAACACCGGTGTCGAGGTTTCGGCCCGTGCCAAGTTGTTGAACCTGCGCGACTTCAAGTGGGAACTCGGTGCAACCATCTCTCACTACAAGAACGAAGTGAAGTCCCTCATCGACGGTAAGTCCGTAATCAACCAATACTACGGTGCTGAAATCATCACTCAGGAAGGCAGTCCTGCCGGACTCTTCTACGGTTATGAGACGATGAAGCGCGACGGAAACACCTACGTGTTCGCAACTTCTGACGAAGCCCGCCTGGCTACTCAGAACAGTGCTGACGGAAGCGGCCGCCTGGCCATCGAAGACGAAACGGGCGAGCTTACCTACTTCGAAGCCGGTGACGTATTCTTCGTAGATCAGAATGGCGACGGTATTATCGACGAGCAAGACCGCACGGTCATCGGCGACCCGAACCCCGACTTCATCGGTAACATCACCACCCGTTTCCAGTGGAAGCGCTTTACGCTCGACGCTCTCTTCACCTATTCCGTAGGTAACGACGTCTACAACTATCTGCGTCGTCAGCTCGAGTCGGGTAGCACCTACTACAACCAGACTACCGCAATGAACTCAGCATGGAGCTACGAAGGTCAGGTTACTTCCATGCCGCGTGTTACCTACGACGACCCGATGGGCAACAGCCGCTTCTCCGACCGTTGGATTGAGGATGGTTCCTACTTCCGTTTGAAGACCTTGAGCCTGTCTTATGACATCCCCATCAACTCTTCCTACCTGCAGGGCATTACCATCTGGGCTTCTGCCAACAATTTGTGGACGGCTACGAAATATCTCGGTTCCGATCCCGAATTCTCCAACAGTGGTGCTGTTCTCTACCAAGGCGTAGACTCCGGACTCCTCTCTCAGGGCCGCAGCTATTACTTGGGTGTGAAGTTAAATCTCTAATGATATAAACGAAGAAACAATGAAAAAAGCAATAATTATAGGAATGTGCGCCGCTGTAATGGGCACAGGCTTTACTTCGTGCTTGGATGTCGAGAACGAGCGTTTTGCCGAAGTAGACCAGATGAGCACGAGCGACTCCGCTTTCTATTTCCTGAGCATCCTCAACGGTGTGAAGACGCTGGCTCCCCGCCTTGTCGTGCTGGGCGAATTGCGCGGTGACCTGATGACGGCTACGAACCATGCCGCCACCGAACTCCGCGAAATCGACCAGTGGACGCTCAATCAGAACACCGACAACAAGTACCTCAGCAAGACGGAGTACTATAATATCATCAACCAGTGTAACTACATCATCGAGTATGGCGCCGCTCTGCCCAAAGAGCAGGCGGCTGCCACCGCGATGCGTGCCTGGACCTACCTGCAGTTGGCTATCAACTACGGACGGGCTGCATATTATGAGAACTTCATCGCCAGTGAGGAAGCCTCCTATGCCGACTATCCCAAACTGGGTGTAGATGAACTGGCCGGAGAGCTTATCCCGCAGCTCGAAGCCATCCTCAATGTGCCCCCCGTGGATTACGGAACCTACGGTACGGACTTCTCCATGCAGATCTTCAACCCCCGTTTCGTATTGGCAGAACTTTACCTCTGGCGTGGTGCCGGCCGTTCCGACTATGTGCGGGCTGCTGAGCTCTACTATGACCTCATCGTAAACGACTACCCCAATGCCGAGAACCAGAACACGCCCCGTTATGCAGCAATACCTATGGATTTCTCTTCCGGTACGTCTTCCAGTTCGTCGGCCACGCAGCGTGTATATTATAGTAATTCCCGTATGAATCCGATGAACTGGTCGAGCGGCTGGGATCGTACTCTCTCGGGACTAACTCCAATTTCGAGCGAAGAGAATGCACAGCAGACGTTGGTTGATGGGATGACTGACGTGCGCTATACCACGGGCGAGAATGCAGTAACCTGTAATCTGGATACTCTGACCGGTCTGATGGCCTCTTCTACGAGCCTGAGTACCAGCGACCGTCTGGAAGCAATCTCCCTGACCGCTACGCGCGCCATGTCTTCCATTTTCTCCTCTACGCTGTACACTTTCTACGAGGATGAAACCGACCTGTACACCCAGGATGGAAACACGGCTTTCAGCAACTACCTGAACCATTCGAGCCTTGAGTCCGACGTAACCACCCGTTTGGGCGACCTGCGTATCAACGAGACTTATACGCCCAATCCCGGTTCCGGTATTACGATTAGCGGTGGAAGCATCGTGAGCACTTATCCGGACAGTGTGATAGCCAAGTATCTGGATGTTACTTCGGGTAATAAGACCATCACCATTGCCCGTTCGGCTTACCTCTATCTGCGCTATGCCGAGGCTGTAAACCGCGCCGGCAAGCCGGGTCTGGCCATGATTGCCTTGAAGTATGGTTTGAACCAGCTCAACGTTCGTTTCTACATGCCTGCCAGCGAGAAGCTCTCCATCGACGGCGAAGATATGACGTTTGCCCTCTATCTGCGTGACTATGCGAACGACCAGTCTTCTGTTTCCTATACTTCCCGTGTGCCCCAGCCGTTGTATGCCATCGAGAACGGCACCGATACGGTAGAAGTCGGTACTTTCGTCTACGATGCTACCGAGAGCCGTCTGAAGGCTTCCATGCCGGTGAGCGTGGCCGACCAGTATCTGCGTTCCGACGGTGCCGGTTATCGTATTCCGGTTACCCACATGGAGAACGGTCGCTACATCATTGGCGAGAATGCCGTGGCAGAAACGACTCCTAACTACGCATTCTATTGCTTCAAGGATACCACCGAGTCTTACTACGACTTCCCCACCACTATGTATGCCAACGTAGGTCTCCACTGGCGTGGTGCCGGTTGCGCCGCTCTCGACTCTACCTATCAGATGCCGAACGTGCGCTATCCGGGCAATGTAGAAGCTCAGCAGGCTTACATGGACTCCGTTATCTGTAACGAGTATGCTTTGGAGACAGCTTTCGAAGGTGGACGTTTCGCCGACCTGATGCGTCTCTCCAAGCACCGCAACGATCCGAACTTCCTCATGTATTACTTGGGCCGGAAGTATGACCAAGCGTTTATCGAAAAGTTGAGAGGCCGTCAAGGTTCTGTTCCTTCCAGCGGTTGGGATTATTCCTCTTGGTATTTGCCCGACTACGAGAAAGAATGATGCGTAGGTAGCCGCACCCCGTGTGCGGGACTACCGCCGATATACGATTTTTTTGCAGAGAACCTGCCCCGGAAACGAGGCGGGTTCTCTTTTTTTATCCGTCCGTGTGAGCTGTTTTATCTGTGTGTGCAAGCCGTTATCGCCGCAATTCGTCGCCGGGGCATTTCCCTGTTCCGCCACAGACGGCGGTGGTGCGTCCCGAAAAGCAGCAAGGGAAATTCCGGAAAGCGGCAAGGCTAATTTCCCGAAGCAGCAAGGCTAATCCGTAGCAGCCTTCAGTGAATACTTCCGAAAGTACAGCCTTCTCTTGGGAACACTATATGCGCCCTTTCGACCATCGCTGCTCCGACGAATGGCGTGTTGCAGGCGTTTCTCTTCCGGAAAGAGGAAAAATAGACTATTTCTTAGGCGATAGGGAACGGCCTCCGCTTGCGAAATTCCCTTAATTTTGCCCCGCTTATGATGAAGAACCGTTTCACCCTTTTTCCGCTCATCCGTCGTATTCCATTCTTCGGTCTGCTCCTGCTGGTACTTGCCTTGCCCGGTTGCGACCTTTTCGAATATCATCCGTACAGTATGGACACGGAGGGAATCGCCGATGTCAATCAGTCCAACATCGACCGCATAGCCGCTGCCTGCCGGGGAAAAGACACTTTGCGCTTCGCGCTCATCAGCGATACCCAGCGGCAGTATGACGAGACGGTGGACCTCGTGGCCCATCTCAATGCCAACGACAGCCTCGACCTGGTTATCCATGCGGGCGACCTGACCGACTTCGGCCTCACGAAGGAGTTCATCTGGATGTATGAGATTCTGTCCGGCCTGCGCGTGCCGTTCGTCACGCTCCTCGGCAACCACGACGTCCTGGCCAACGGTTACGAGGCCTACCTCAGCATGTTCGGGCCGGCCGACTTCTCTTTTGTGGCCGGGCGGGTGCGCTTCGTCTGCCTGAACACCAATGCCATCGAGTTCGACTACGCTACTCCCATTCCCAACTTCTCTTTCATCAGTTCCTGCCTCTCCGACGATGCGGAACAGCCCGGCCTGCGCACCATTGTGGCCATGCACTCTGCGCCCTATACCGAGCAGTTCAACAATAATGTGGCCGAGGTGTTCGAAGAATACATTACCCGTTTTTCCGACCTCGTCTGCTGCCTCCACGGCCATGGCCACGGCTATGAGCACCGCGACCTCTTCGGCGACGGCGTGATGTACTACAGTTCGCCCAATCCCAAGAAGCGGCATTATTTAGTCTTTACCATAACCCCCGACAGTTATTCCTATGAAGTTGTTTGGTTCTGATTGCCTTTCGTTCGTCTGCCGGGGGCTTTTACGAGTTTTCCTTTGCCTGTCCCCGCTGTGTTCCCTTGCGGCTCAGGAACGGCAGACCGCTGCGCCCGATACGCTGGTGCCGGCCTTGCCGCAAGAGTTGCCGGCCGGGTGGTCCGTTGCTGCCGATTCGGCGGCCCTTTCCCCGTCGTTTCCCGCGGAAGAGGCGTTGCCGGACACGGTCGAACCGCGCTACATGCGCCATGCCGAATTTGTGCGCACGCTCTGGGCGCGCCTCACCCCGCAGTATCTGAAGGTGCAGTATGCCGGCTCCATCGGGCTTATCTCCATCGGTACGGGCTGGGACTATGGGAAGCGCGACCGCTGGGAAACCGACGTCCTGCTCGGCTTTACGCCCAAGTATGAGGACAAGCGCATCAAGGTGACGCTCACCCTGCGCGAGCAGTTCACCCCCTGGTCTATCCCCCTGAAGCGCGCTCCCCGCTGGTCGATAGAGCCGCTGACGTGCGGACTGTTCATGAGTACCACGTTCGACAAGCGTTTCTGGGCTCACGAGCCGGGGCGTTACCCGAGCGGGTACTACGGTTTCTCCACGAAAATCCGTTTCAACCTCTTTCTCGGCCAGCAGTGCACCGTCAATATCGCCCAGCGCAAGGCGCTCCACCGTGCCGTCTCTTTCTACTATCAGCTCTCCATCAGCGAGCTGAACCTCGTTTCGGCCTGGGGCAACAGCTACCTGCGTCCTTCCGACTATCTGAGCCTGGCTTTCGGACTCAAGCTCCATCTGCTCGACTGAGGCCTGCAACCGCCCGAATCCCGCCTGCAGAGCCGATTCTGCCTTTGTCGCCGTGCGGTCGAAAATCTGTTTGCAAATCGCAGTGGATATCTAACGCTTTTTTCCTACCTTTGCGACTATCATAGATTTCAACCCAATCTTATGGCAGACGACAAGAAGATTATTTTCTCCATGGTGGGCGTGAGCAAGAGCTTCCAGCCCGGCAAATTCGTCCTCAAGGACATTTATCTCTCGTTTTTTTATGGCGCAAAAATTGGAATCATCGGATTGAATGGTTCCGGAAAGTCGACTTTGATGAAAATCATAGCCGGCCTGGAGCAATCCTACCAGGGCGAGGTCGTCTTTTCTCCGGGCTATTCCGTGGGTTATCTGCCCCAGGAGCCGCAACTCGACCCGGCAAAGACCGTGAAGGAAGTCGTCATGGAGGGCGTGCAGCCCGTCTTGGACGCCTTGGCCGAGTATGAAAGCATCAATGAGAAGTTCGGTTTGCCCGAATATTACGAGGATGAGGACAAAATGAACCAGCTTTTCGCCCGTCAGGCCGAGCTGCAGGACGTTTTGGACTCCACCGATGCGTGGAACCTCGACAGCAAACTGGAGCGGGCCATGGACGCTTTGCGCTGTCCGCCCGAGGATCAGCCCGTTTCGCAGCTCTCCGGAGGCGAACGCCGCCGCGTGGCGCTGTGCCGCCTCCTGCTTCAGAAGCCGGACGTGCTGCTCCTCGACGAACCGACCAACCACTTGGACGCCGAAAGCATAGACTGGCTGGAACAACACTTGCAGCAATATGAGGGAACGGTCATTGCCGTGACGCACGACCGCTACTTCCTCGACCACGTGGCCGGCTGGATTCTCGAACTCGACCGGGGCGAGGGCATACCCTACCAGGGCAATTATTCCTCGTGGCTGGAGCAAAAGGCACGCCGGCTGGAGATGGAGGAGAAAACCGCCAGCAAGCGGCGCAAAACCCTCGAGCGCGAGCTGGAATGGGTGCGCATGGCTCCCAAGGCGCGCCATGCAAAGGGAAAAGCGCGCCTGAACTCCTACGACAAGCTGCTGAACGAGGACCAGAAAGAGAAGGAGGCTAAACTCGAAATATTCATCCCCAACGGCCCGCGTCTGGGCAACAAGGTAATCGAGGCGCAGCATGTGGCAAAGGCGTATGGCGACAAACTGCTGTACGACGACCTGAACTTCGTGCTTCCGCCCAACGGCATTGTCGGCGTAATCGGCCCCAATGGCGCCGGAAAGACCACTCTTTTCCGCCTCATCATGGGGCTGGACAAGCCCGACCGGGGTACGTTTGAGGTAGGGGAGACGGTGAAGTTGGCTTACGTCGACCAGCAACACAAGGATATCGACCCGGAGAAGACGGTCTATGAGGTCATCTCTCAGGGCAACGAACTGCTCCGCATGGGCGGGCGCGACGTGAACGCGCGGGCTTACCTCTCGCGGTTTAACTTCACGGGTCCCGACCAGGAGAAGAAGTGCGGCATGCTTTCCGGTGGTGAGCGCAACCGCCTGCATCTGGCCATGGCGCTCAAGGAGGAGGGCAATGTGCTGCTCCTGGACGAGCCGACCAACGACATCGACGTCAACACGCTGCGCGCCCTGGAGGAAGGTCTGGAAGAGTTTGCCGGCTGTGCCGTGGTTATCAGTCACGACCGCTGGTTCCTCGACCGCATCTGCACGCATATCCTGGCATTCGAGGGAGACTCGAAGGTATTCTACTTCGAAGGCTCTTACTCCGAATACGAGGAGAATAAACTCAAGCGCCTTGGCCGTGAAGAGCCGAAACGCATACGATACCGGAAACTGACGGACGACTGATTCGCCTGCCGCTGCGGCTGTGTGCGTCTGCTGTCCCGTTGTGGGGCGGAGATGCCGGGTTCGGTCGGGGGCGGAAGTGCCTGCGGTTTTCGGGAAAACATCTGGCGCTTTCCGGAAAAAGTGCCGGCGATTTTAGAAAGAACGACCAATATTATAGAGATATGTTTGAAGCATCCGTTTACGAAACACGCCGCCAGACGCTTTGTTCGAAGCTCACCTCTGGCATAGTTCTCCTCTTGGGCAATGAGGAGGTAGGCATGAATTATGCCGACAATACGTATGACTATCGTCAGGATAGTACGTTCCTTTACTACTTTGGCCACAGCCTTCCCGGGCTGGCAGCCATCATCGATGTGGAAAGCCACGAGGCCGTACTCTATGGCAATGACCCCTCTATCGACGATATCGTGTGGACCGGTCCGCTGCCCAGCATTCAGCAGCTGGCCGAACAAGTGGGCTTGAAGAAGAGCGGAAGCCTCGCCCGCCTGCAGGACGACCTGCGCGCCGCTGTCAACGCCGGCCGCAAGGTGCACTTCCTGCCGCAGTACCGCTACCGCAACCAGATATGGATTATGGACATGCTGGGCATCGTTCCCTCTTTGCAGGAAAGCTATTCCTCGCTCGAACTGATAAAAGCCGTCATTTCCATGCGTGCCGTCAAGGAACCCCGCGAGATTGAAGAAATCGAGAAGGCATGTAAGGTGGGCCAGGAGATGCAGCTTATGGCCATGCGCCTGGGCAAAGCCGGCGTATCGGAGAAGTACATTGCCGGGCAGGTGGACGGCGTAGCGCTGTCGTATGGCGCAAAGCCTTCGTTCCCCACCATCCTGACCCAGAAGGCGGCTACGCTCCACATTCACAGCCACGACGGTATCCTCAAGGATGGCAACCTCGTGCTCAACGATTGCGGTGCGGAGTCGATGCTTTACTACTGCAGCGACTATTCGCGCTCGTGGCCTGTTAGCGGAAAATATACGCAGCAGCAGCGTGAAATCTACGACATTGCCTACAAATCCTACACCACGGCGCTGGCTTTGGCTAAGCCGGGCGTGACCTATATGCACGTTCATTACGAGGCTTGCAAGGTCATCTTCAACGGATTGAAGGAGCTGGGCCTGACGAAGGGCGATGCCGATGCAGCCGTAGCAGCCGGTGCACACAGCCTGTTCTTCCCCTGCGGTTTGGGACACATGATGGGCATGGACGTACACGATATGGAGAACCTCGGGCAAATCTATGTCGGTTACGACGACGAGGTACGCCCCCGCACGGAATTCGGTATCAAGTCCCTGCGTATGGGACGTCGTCTGCAGCCGGGATTCGTAATGACCGACGAGCCGGGCATCTACTTCATTCCCGAACTCATCGACCGCTGGAAGGCAGACGGCACTTGCAAGGAGTTCCTGAACTTCCCCGCTATCGAGAAATACCGTAACTTCGGCGGCCTGCGTGTGGAGGACGATATTCTGATAACGGAAGATGGTTCTCGTTTCCTCGGCGGGCATCTCATCAATTCCGCAGACGAAATTGAGGAATACATCGCCCAGTCGCGCAGCTAACCTGCTGGCTTTTTGATATTGAAAGGCAGGAGTTTCGTCAAAAAGGAGCTCCTGCCTTTATGATTTTGTGTAAGGATAACAATGAAAAATGAATCTTGCTTATGAGAAAACTTTCTCTCTTATTGGCTTCTTTCCTTTTATGTCTGAACTTTGCGGCGCTCCCGGCCCAGGAGAAAGACACATCGGTTTATGGTAAAATGGATGCCGTACTGCGCCTGCAGCTCCGCCGGGCCGGTTACGAAGCGGCCGACGGTGTGCTCAAGCGGAGCGCGTCGCCTGCACGTCGGGCGCAGGCCGATACGGTTTTCCACCTGCTCGTGCGTTGTACGGACAGCGAGGCGCTTACCGAAACCTTGCGGGCCGACGGCTACGAGGCGCACCCGATTGTACCCAACCTGTGCGTGGTCCGCACATCCGCCTCAAGGCTTTCCCGTCTGGCCGGGTATGCCGGTGTGGAGCAGCTCTGCGGAAGCCGGAAGGCGCACCTCATGATAGACGTCTCGCGCTCGCTGACGGGCATGGACCGCGTGGGGACGGGCGACGGACTGGACTCGCCTTTCGACGGAACGGGCGTCGTGGCAGGTGTTATAGACCAAGGCTTTGAATATAATCATCCTGCCTTTTCCACTCCGGAAGGCGAATTGCGCATTAAATACCTGTGGGATGAGAGGCAGGGCCATGAGCCTTTGACGGATCCGGACAGCATCCGGATGGCGGAAAACGATGGTCCCGACGAGATTGGCCACGCCACTCATGTGGCAAACATCGCGGCCGGAAGCCCGGTTGCGGGAGCGGAAGAGTTGCACGGTTATGCCCCCGGGGCTGACTTGGCCTTCGTTTCTTCCTCTTTTCAGGAGGGCGAAATTTTGGTAGCTGCGCGGCGTATAATCGACCAGGCGCATCGGTTGGGAAAACCATGCGTCATCAACATGAGTTTCGGAGGCAACGTTTATTCTCACGACGGGTTGACTCCTTTTGAACAGGCTTTCAATGAGATGGCCGGCGAAGGGGTTCTCTTTGCGGCTTCAGTGGGAAACTGCGGGACGTATTCCGTACATGTCGAAAAGCGTTTCGCTTCGGAGCGCGACACGCTGCGCCTGCTTCTCGAACCCAATGGCTCGGAAGTATTATGCTGCTTATTCAGGCACGACGGGGAGCAGGAAATTAGTTATGTGCTTTCTCTTTACGACCTTCAGCGGCAGGCGGTATATGATCTGGATCCGGAAGAATTGCTTGATGGCGGCTATCTGTCTTTGGAAAGTGAATACAATACTTCCGCCGACGGGCAGTGCTACCTGTTCGTGGATTGGGCGCGGTTGGTAGAGGACTGGAAGATGTCGGAAGATTTCCGCCTCATGCTTTCGATTTACGGCGCTTCTCCCGGCTCTTTGCTGCATGGATGGACTGAACTCAATGCTTATTTTGACGATGGCGGCCGCGAAGATGGCTATTTTACGCAGGGTGACGATGCTTATACGATAGGTGCACCCTCGTCTGCGGCACGGGTTTTGGCAATCAGTTCCTATGCCAGCCGGAACAAATGGACGAGTTTGAATGGCACTTCTTATGTGTCTTCCTGGAATGAACCGGGGAAACTTTCTTATTTCAACTCTGTCGGTCCGATGCTCGATGCGAGCCTGAAGAAGCCGCTTATTACAGCTCCCGGACAGTTGGTTCTCTCGGCTTTTTCCCGACAGGCTGCAGGAATTCAGGAGAATAAACCGTATGTCGTACGGCGCGTGACGCAGGATGAAACGGATTACTACTACGGACTCATGCAGGGCACTTCCATGGCTGCGCCTCAGGTGGCGGGCATTCTGGCCTGCTGGCTGCAGGCTTATCCGCAACTTACGCCCGAAGAGGCGGAAGAGATAATCCGTTCTACGGCTATCAACGATGACTTTACGGGCAATGTGCGCGAGAATTGGGACCCGTTTTGGGGATATGGCAAGATTGATGCGTATGCCGGACTGAAAGAATGCCTTGCGCGGGCTGCTTCCGTAGGGCTTAGCGAAGTGGTAGGCAGCGATGAGCCGGTTTCGTTCCGCATTGACGGACGGGAGGCACGTGTCCTTTTCAACAATGCCGAGGCGGGTGCCGTCGTCAGCGTTTATGCGTTGGGCGGAACGCTGTGCGAGGAACGCCGCCTGCAGGCTGTTCCCTGCGCTCACGAGGAAGTTGTTTCGCTGGCCGGATATGCACCGGGTTGCTATTTGCTCTCCGTTGAGACGGACAAGGCGCGGGTCGTGCGGAAAATCGTGCTGCCCTGATTGGGGAAAAGGCACAAGAGTTATGCAAAAAAGATGCAAGGGAAATCGGAACAACCCTTGCATCTTTTTTGTGTAAGCCTTGCTGCTTTATTTCTTGCGGCGCAGGAAATCGGTGGGACTCTCGCCGAAGTATTCCTTGTAGCTGCGGGTGAAGTAGGACGGCGAGGCAAAGCCCGTTTCGTAGGCCACTTCGGCTATGGTCTTGTCCGTACTGCTCAGCAGTTGGGAGGCGCGGCGCAGTCGGGCTATGCGCAGTAGCTCGTTGGGCGAATGGTTGGTGAGTGCCTTGAGCTTGCGGTAGAGCTGTACGCGGCTCATGCCCATGCTCGTGCCGAGTTCCTCGACCGTCAGGTCGGAATCGGCGAGGCGCTTCTCGATGAGTTCCCTGAAACGCTCGAGAAATGACTTGTCGACTTTTCCGATTCCGCTCTTGGGAAGTATGGCTTCGTCGGTGAAGATTTCCCGTAGTTTCTTCCTGTTTTCGAGCAGATTGCGCACGCGCGTCTTTAGCAGACGCGGGTTGAATGGCTTTTCCATGTAGGAGTCGGCCCCCATTTCGAAGCCTTTGATGCGGTCTTCCTCGCGTGCATAGGCGGTGAGCATGAGGATGGGGATGTGGGAAGTCTGGGGCTCCTGCTTGAGAATCCGGCAGCATTCCGTTCCGTTCATGCGGGGCATCATGATGTCGCACACGATGAGGTCGGGCACGTACTGTATGGCTTTGCGCACGCCCTCCTGGCCGTCTTCGGCTTCCAGCAGGTTATATTCCTCGCCGAGCAGGGTGCGGAGCAGGAAGCGCATGTCGGCATTGTCGTCGATGACGAGTATGGTTTCGCGCCCGTTGGGGTTCTCTTCGGGGAGAAGAGCGTCGGTCGTTTCCGTCTTGTCCGTGGGGACGGGTTCTTCCGCTTTGATGTTTTCGAGCAGGGAGGAAGTGGCCGTAGCCTCTTGCCGGGCGGGTAGCTGGGACGGCTGCGGGCGTCCGGCAGAAGCGGGGAAGACGATGATGAAGCGGCTGCCGCTCTTTTCGCGGCTTTCTACGCTGATGTGCCCGTGGTGCAGCTCGACGAAGGCTTTGACTACGGCCAGTCCGATGCCCGAGCCTGCATGGTGGGTGTCGGCGGTGTAGAACTGTTCGAAGATGTGCTGTACGTGTTCTACGGCGATGCCCGTGCCCGTGTCGCTCACGCAGAGGCGTATGTCGTTCCCTTCGCGGGTGAGGCTGACGGTGACGGTGCCGTTTTCGGGGGTGAAGCGGATGGCATTGGACAGCAGGTTGAAGTAGATGCGCTCCATTTTGTCGGCGTCGGCCATCATCCAGAAGTCCTCTTTTCCGCTGTCGTTCACTTCGAGTTTGAAATTGATGTGCTTCTTCAGCGCCAGCGTGCGGAATGCCTGGCTCCATTCCTCTATGTGTGCTCTCAGGTCGATGGGGGCAAGGTGCAGTTCGAGCTGGCGGGTTTCGTATTTGCGGAAGTCGAGTATCTGGTTGACCAGGCGCTTCAGGATGAGTGTGTTCTTGCGGATGAGCTGGAGGAGCTTGCGCGGTTCGGGCGGGACCGATTTGTCTTCGAGTAGTTCCTCTACGGGTGTGAGCACAAGCGTCAGCGGAGTGCGGAAATCATGGGATACGTTGGTGAAGAAGGACAGCTGGGCGTGTGTCGTCTCTTCCATCTGTTTGGAAAGGTCGACCAGGCGGTTGCGCTGTTCTTCGAGCTGTTTTTTCTGGAGGAACAGCTCTTTGTTCATCCGCGCCTTCACTTGGTAGGCACGGACTATGAAGGCGAGCAGGGCGGCCAGCAGGAGCAGCACGGTCAGGCAGGCGGCCAGCAGGAGTTGTTGCGTGGTAGTGCGCGAGAGGTAGCCGCTGATGAGCTGGTTGAGGTACTCGATTTTGCGGTCTTGCTCGTTGATGTGCTCGGTTTGCAGCTGCATTACGCGCACATTGCTGGAGTCTATCAGCGCAGTGGAGAGGAGCGTTTCGCGTTTGAAGGGCTTGTTTTGCAAAATGTTGAGCGCAAGTCGCAAAATCTTGTCGCCGTCGGTGGGATTGACGAAGGTGGCGTCGAGAATGCCCTGGGCCACGAGGTCGATTCCCTGTCCTCTTCCCGAGATGGCGTCGGTGCCGATGAAGCGGATATGGTTGTGGGGATTGAGTTTGTGGGCCGCTTTCCAGGCACCGAGGGCCATGCGGTCGTTGTGGGCTACGATGAGATCAACTTTGGGGTAAATCTTCAGGAGCGAATCGGCTACCCTTTCGGCTATATCCTGGTTCCAAAGCGCATCGACGCGGGCGAGAATGTGGATGTTCGGGCTTCCTTTGAGCACTTCTTCCAGGCCTTCCTGGCGTTCGGTGGCCGTGGTGGAGAGTTTGCGCCCGGTAATTTCCAGAATGTTGCCCTGGTCGTGAAGCCGATTGCGGACGTAGTTGCCGATATCGCGGCCTATCTGCCGGTTGTCGGCTCCGATGTAGGCCGTGTAGTGGGGTGTTCGGGCTTTCCGGTCGATAAGAATTACGGGAATCCCGGCCTTATAGACTTCTTCGATGATGGGGGTCAGCGGGAGCGATTCGTTGGGAGAGATGATGAGGAGGTCGACTCCCTGTGCGATGAGGCTCCGTATGTCTTCAATCTGTTCGTGGCTGTCGTCGTGCGCATTGCGTATGTCGACGGTCACATCTTCCAGTATGAGCGCTTCACGCTGGATTTCGCGGTTCATTTTTGCGCGCCATTCGTCGTCGCTGCATTGGGATACCCCGATGAGGTACTCCGATTCTTCGTCATGGCAGGCAGATAGGGTTATTATCCCTGACGCAAGCACGGCAAGAGACAGCAGGCGCGTCAAGGAGCGGATCTTTTTCTTCATTTTCCAAAGGTAGGGGAAACGGTTGGATTCTCCAAGCCGAAGGCGACAAAATGCTACTTTTTCTCCGAAAAGGAATATATTTTGTTTATGATAAACGGCCTTTTGTCCTTCCTGCAGCTACTGCCTGTTCGGGTACGTATGCACCAATTCCACCCCTTGGGCCCTCTCCCCGGGAGTAGGGGAGAGGAGGGGTTTCACTCAATGTTATTATGAAGAAAAAGATTCCAAATGAAAAGGCTTTTCCCGCTTCCGGCGGGTCCGGAGCCTTCTTCCGGGGAGCCGGAGCGCTTCGTGTCGCTTGTGGATGAAAAACTCCTCACGGAGGTTTCTCGGACAATCAGCGCATTCCGGCTTTTCGCGTGTCGTACCTATTGAGAATTGTGAAGCGGATGAGTTTTCCGTGTCACCCGTCTTGTTTGTATTTGCGTGTAGACCGGGTTCCTTTTTTCGACGGCAAAAGTAGTGAGTTGCCTGCATGTACTTTATCACACATGTTGCAGGAACTGTCTGATATGTTTCAGTGTAACATAAGTGCAAGTATATGTAACAAAAGGAACTCCCGGCGCTTTGTGTGGAAAGTGCCCGGACTTTGCGGCAGAAGGCGCGGGGCTTTTTTCGCGGCGGGGAAAGGCTTTGGTGCAGACTGCCCTCCGCTTTGTTGCGGGCGCAGGGGAGAGGCGGAAAAATCGGTTGCGACAATTCGGGAAAGCCGCTGTGTTCCCGCAAAAAAAGGGCCGAGGAGCAGACCGCATGTGGAGTTGCTCTCCCGACGTCGGGGAAGTGATTTTTTTAAGTGGGTTGGGTGAAGTACGTAGGTAAGCTGCCTTGTTTTGCCCGGACGTGGGGGAGAGGTGGGGAAAGCGGTTGCGGCAATTCGGGAAAGCCGTTGTGTTCCCGTAAAAAAAGAAGCGGGGGAGCAGTCCGCATGTGGAGCTGCTCCCCCGCCGTTTGGGATAGGGTTATTCTTTTACGATAACCTGGTTGAAGTACGGGTAAGGTATTTCTATGTTTTCGCGGTCGAAGCATTCCTTGATGCTCTTCAGCAGGTCGCACTTCAGGGCGTAGGCATTGGCCGAGCTGGAGGCCCATGCCCATGCCCTCAGCGTTATGGCCGAGTCGCCCAGGTTGGTCACCCGTATTACGACTTGCTCTTCCCCGTTCTTTTTCCCTTCTTCCGTACGGCGGTCTATGAGCAAGGGGTGCTTCATGATTTCCGCACGCATCAGCTGCATGGCCCGGTTGAGGTCGGTGGTGTACGATACGCCTATGTCGATAAACGAGCATACTGCCTGGTCGCCGATGGTGGAGTTTATGATGGAAGCCGTGTTCATCGTGCTGTTGGGGACGATAATCATGCGGTTTTCGGTGTTCCGTATTACGGTATGGCGCAGGGTGATTTCGGTGACGGTCCCGGTGATGTTTTGGTCGACTTGTATGTAATCGCCGATTCGGAAGGGTTTGGAAAAGGCTATGAACATGCCGCTCACGATGTTTTTCAGTGCCTCTTGCGATGCCAGACCTACGGCCATGGCGGCGATACCGGCACCGGCCAGTATGGATTTACTGATTTGTTCCATGCCCGGGATGAGGGCCAGGAAGGCGGTGATACCTACTATATATAAGGTATATACGATTACGTGTTGGAAGAAGCTGAGGTTGCTCTTCTCGGCGTCGAGCTTCCCTTTCCGCCTGATATGCTGGCGGAAGAGGTACTTCACCAATAAAACAGCGCCTTGCGTGAAGATATAAATCAGCAGGGCCTTAACGACAAACGAAAGAGCGGTGCCCAGTCGTACTCCTAATACGGTGGTGTTGAAAATTTCTTGTAAATCCATAGGAAAATATGCATTAAATTCTGTAATATTGCGTCGCAAAAATAAGTGCTTTCTTCAAGAATGCCAAGAATAGTTGCCGAACTTTAGTTTTCAAGAAGTTATGGACTACATGAAAATTATATCCAAATATTATCCGGATGATGAGGCCCGTGAGATTTTGGTGGTGCACAGCCGCAGCGTTACTCAGAAGGCTTTGGAGATTGCGGCCCGCCATCCGGAGCTGAACATCGATACCGCGTTTGTGGAAGAGGCCGCCATGCTGCACGATATCGGCATCTTCCGCACCGATGCGCCGGGCATTAAGTGCTATGGGAAGTATCCTTATCTCTGCCACGGCTATCTGGGGGCCGATCTCATGCGTGAGGAGGGCTATCCCCGCCATGCCTTGGTCTGCGAACGGCATACGGGGGCAGGAATTTCGCTGGCCGATATCCAGATGAGCCAGCTTCCCCTCCCACAACGCGATATGGTCCCGCAATCAATTGAGGAACAGTTGATTTGTTTCTCCGACAAGTTCTACTCGAAAACCCACCTCGACCGCGAAAAGACCGTGGAGCAGGCCCGCAGGAGCCTGGCGCGGTATGGCGGAGACGGGCTGAAGCGTTTCGACAAGTGGTGTGCCCTTTTTCTGTAGCGCGGCGGAATGTCGGACGAAAAAATACTTAAAAACCAACGTATGCCCCGATAATTCACTAAGATTGCCTAACTTTGCCGCGGAGAACGGAAGCACGTTTTTCCCGACGTTATAAATGGCCCTCAAAAAACACTATATATTCTTTCTGGTAGTATTTTGTGCTCTGTTGCAGACAATAGGGCATGTACCCGCAAAAGCAAACATGCATGGGCCGTGGATTAGTGGGGATACGCTGGAAATGGAGGGGGATACCCTGAAGGAGGCTGTGGGCGATTCTGTGCCTGCAGTACTTATCGATTCCTTAAACCATACGGCCGACTCGATAGCGGCGCTGCCACCTGATTCCATAGGAAGCGAGGGATTTGCGGAAGACTCTGTCCCTGAAAAGAAGAAAGACGAGCTGGAAGCTCCGGTTCCCTATACGGCCAACGACTCCATTATTTTCACCTTCGATTCGACCAGTGTAACCCATCTCTATGGAAAGAGTAAGGTAACCTACCAGAAGTCGCAGCTCGAGGCGGAAGTCATCTCCATGAATATGGACAGCAGTACCGTCTATGCCCACGGTGTGCCGGACTCTACGGGAAAGAGTTTCATCGGGCAGCCGGTTTTTACCGATGGAGGCGTCCCGTATGAGTCGGAAACTATGCGATACAACTTCAAGTCTAAACGAGGGTTCATCCACAATGTGAATACTCAGCAGGGGGAAGGTTACGTAATCAGCTACAATGCCAAAAAGGACTCGCTGGATAATCTGTACATGCGCAACGGTCTTTATACGACGTGCGACAACAAAGAGCATCCGCACTTCTACCTGGCATTGACCCGCGCCAAGGCCCGCGTCAAGAAGAACGTGGTTTTCGGCCCGGCCTACCTCGTGGTCGAAGATGTCCCGCTGCCGCTGGGCATTCCTTTCGGCTTCTTTCCTTTCACGAGCAGCTATTCTTCCGGATTCCTAATGCCCTCCTATGGTGACGAAATGGAGCGTGGTTTCTATTTGCGCGACGGCGGATATTATTTTGCCATCAGCGACTACATGGATTTGCGCCTGACGGGCGAGATTTTTACGAAAGGAAGCTGGGGCATAAGTGCCGCTTCCAATTACAACAAGCGCTATAAGTTCTCCGGAAACTTCAACCTCAGTTATTTGTATACGAAGACGGGCGAGAAGAATATGCCGGACTATTCGGTGTCGAAGGACTTCAAGCTTCAGTGGAGTCACCGGCAGGATTCCAAGTTCAGGCCCAATACTTCGTTTTCGGCGAGTGTGAACTTCTCGACAAGTTCGTATGAGCATTCCAACCTGGACAGCTATTATAATCCGGCACTCTTCTCGCAGAATACCAAAACCTCAAGTATTAACTTTACAAAGACTTTCCCCGACCAGAAACTGACGATATCCGGCGGTCTGAACCTGTCGCAGTCTTCCAGCGACTCCACCATATCGATTTCTTTCCCGAACTTGTCTGTCAGCGTAAGTACCTTCTATCCTTTCAAAAGGAAGAAGGCCGCCGGTTCCGAGCGCTGGTATGAAAAGATCAGAATGAGCTACTCCGGACAGTTGGCCAACAGCATCACGACGAAAGAAAACCAGCTCCTGAAGTCGAATATCATTAAGGATTGGCGAAACGCCATCAAGCACGAAATTCCCATCTCGGCCACTTTTACGCTTTTCGACTACATCAGTGTGTCGCCCTCCTTCCGCTATACGGAGCGTTGGTACACCCACAAGGTGAAGCAGCGCATGGAAAACAACGAACTGGTGCGGGACACCATCTGGGGATTCAACCGCGTCTACAACTATACGGCAAGCCTTGCCTTCTCGACCAAGCTGTATGGTATGTACACGCCCGTCTTCGGAAAGAAAATCAAGCAAATCCGCCATGTGTTTACCCCGACGGTAACATTCAGCGCCGCCCCGGACTTCGGAGCCAGGCGCTATGGCTATTATGATTCATACACCTACATCGACGCCTACGGCCATGAGCAAACCGTAGAATACTCTCCTTATTCCGGCCAGTTATACGGCGTTCCGAGCCAGGGCAAGACCGGTTCTGTTACGTTCGACGTGTCCAACAACCTGGAGATGAAGGTGGCTTCCAAGCGAGATACCTCGGGAATACGGAAAATAAGCCTTATCGACGAAATCGGCGGAAGCCTTTCGTACAATATGGCCGCCGCTACCCGCCCGTGGAGCGACCTCAGTTTCCGTTTGCGCCTGAAGTTGAGCAGCAGCTATACGTTCAACCTGAGCACAAGTTTTGCCACTTATGCCTATGAGTTCGACGAAAACGGAAACGTCCGGGTAGGCGACCGCACGGAATGGTCGTACGGACGTTTCGGACGTTTCTCGGGAACCAGCTTTTCCTATTCGTACACGTTCAACAACCAGACCTGGAAAAAGTGGTTTGGCCCTAAGGAGAAAAAGGACGGCGAAAACTCTACCGGCGAAAGCGAGGGCGAAACGTCGTCCAGCACGTCCAAGTCTAACGGAAAGAAGAAAGAAGTGAAAGAAGAAAAGGCAGTGACCGACAACGACGGATATGAGGCATTCAGCATGCCGTGGTCTTTCACTATTTCCTATTCGTGTCGTATTTCCGAGAATACCTCTGCAAAAATCAATCCGAAGAACATGCGCTATCCCTATCGGCTTACCCACAGTTTGTCGGGAAGCGGTAGCTTGAAAATCAGTAATAAGTGGAGTTTTTCGTTTTCCACCGCCTATGATTTCGATGCCCACGAGATTGCCACCACAACCTGCAATATCTCGCGCGATCTGCACTGCTTCACCATTACCGGAAGCCTGAATCCTTTTGGCCGTTGGAAGAGCTATAATTTCACCATCCGTGCCAAGAGTAGTCTGTTGCAAGACCTGAAGTGGGAGGAAAAGAGCTCGTATTCCAATAACGTGCGCTGGTATTGATTCGGAAAATATGCGAAAGTTTACTCTTAGAATTGCCCTGCTTCTTTTGTTGTGTTCCCTTGTACATGCGCCGCTCATGGCGCAGATTTTGTTTGAGACCGGGCGCACGGCAAGAATTTATGTAGGCAAGTCGGAAAAAAGCGTAGTGCACATGGCTGCGGACATGCTGCGCAACGATGTAAAGAGCGTGTTCGACGCCCGTTTGCTATCGATATCGGAGCCGGGAGAGGCGGCAGAAATCGTAGCCGGTACGGTCGGAAACCCCGAATTCCGTGCTTTTCTGGATAAAAACCACATCGACATTTCCCAGATAGAAGGGCAATGGGAAGCCTTTCAGATTGCCACTCTGCACGGAAAGCAAGTCGTCGTTGCCGGAAGCGATGCGCGGGGCTTGGCTTATGGCCTGCTGGAAATCTCCCGTATGATAGGCGTTTCGCCGTGGGAGTGGTGGGCCGATGTGGTGCCGGACAAGCGGAAACGCTTCCGGGTGGCTGAGGTTTGCGAAAGCCGGCAGGCACCTTCCGTGCGTTACCGGGGTATTTTTCTCAACGATGAAGACTGGGGATTGACGCCGTGGTCCACTCATAACTTCGAACCGGAGGCACAAATCAGAAAAGACATAGATAAGAGCCGTTTCCGCGGGCAGGTCGGACCGAAAACATACGCAAAGATTTTCGAGCTCCTCCTCCGCCTGCGGGCCAATACCTTGTGGCCGGCCATGCACGAAGTGACGGTGCCGTTCTATTTCGTAGAGGGAAATCGCGAGATGGCCGAGCGTTATGGCATCGTGCTCAGCACGTCCCACTGCGAACCGATGATGCGCAATTCGGCAACCGAGTGGGATTTGGCCGGAAAGGGAGAATATAATTTCCTGACGAACCGCCAGTCTGTCATCGACTATTGGGCCGACCGGCTCAAGGAGCTGGGCAATTCGGAAAACATATTCACCATTGGCATGCGTGGCAAGCACGACGGGCGCATGATTGGCGTGAAGAATACGGAAGAGTATAAAGACGCACTGTACGAGGTGCTGCACGTACAGGACAGTCTGCTCCGCGCTTACATCAGTCCGGACAGCGAAAGTTTGCCCCAGCAGTTCATCCCTTACAAAGAAGTGCTCGACGTGTACCGCGCAGGCTTGCAGGTTCCGGAACATGTCACGCTCGTTTGGCCTGACGACAACTACGGTTATATCCGTCACTTCCCCGATTCGGCCGAACAGGCTCGCCCGGGTGGAAACGGAGTCTATTACCACACCTCTTATTGGGGCGAGCCGCACGATTTTCTGTGGTTGGGTATTGTGCAACCGGCCTTGATGTATCAGCAGATGAGGCTGGCCTACGACCGGAACATGCGGGCCATCTGGATACTCAACGTGGGCGATATCAAACCTTCCGAGTACCTGACCGAATTTTTCCTCGACCTTGCCTGGAATATCGGCCTGCCCGGAAGTGAAGCAGGCAGCGGAGTCGTACGTTCTCACCTGGGTAACTGGCTGAAACGGACTTTCGGTGACCGGGTGGGGGAGCAGCTTTTGCCGCTGATGGACAGTTTCTATCTTCTTTCCCACGTCCGTAAGCCCGAATTCATGGGCAATACGCGTACTTATGACCGCCGCTATCAGAAAATAGCCGACCTCCCTTGGACAAACGAAGAGGTAGTCGGACGGCTGGAGCAGTTCGAAAAACTGGCCGGCGGCGTGGAAAAGTGGTCGGCCCTCTTGCCCGAAAACCGGAAGGAGGCCTATTTTCAGTTGATTCAGTACCCCGTGTTGGCATCTTATGAGATGAATAAAAAGATGCTCTATGCCCAATTGGCCCGTCATACTCCGGCCGATAGCGCAGCGTTGTGGGCAAAGTCCGATGCAGCCTACGACAGTATCGTCACGCTCACGCAGCGTTACAACGCTTTGTGCGACGGAAAGTGGAACGGCATCATGAGCTACTGTCCGCGTAATTTGCCCGTCTTTGGACGAGTGCCTCATACCGTGTCTGAATCGGGGCAGGACGATGCCCGCCCCCTGCCGCGCCAGTCGTGGGACGGCACGGAGTATTCATCCGTTTCAGGCACTTGTACGGTCGTCGACGGCCTGGGGCATTCGGGAAAAGCCGTGTGCCTCTCGAAAAATACTACGGTAGAATACGCTTTCCGGGGCAATACTTTCGACACGTTGACCGTGACCGTATGCCTGTTGCCGGTGCATGCCGTGGAGAATGGGCGTCTGCGTTTTTCGCTGTCTGTGGCAGGCGCAAACTCCGAACCGCACGTCTTCGACTGCGAGACAGCCGAGTACAGCGAGGAGTGGAAGGCCAATATTTTGCGGGCGCAGGCAGTGAAAACGGCCCGAATCCCCTGTGCGGGCGAGAACGGGCGCATCATACTTACCGCTATCGACGAGGGAGTCGTTGTCGACCGGGTAATCCTTTCGGAATAAGTGCCAGCACTTTTCCGCGAGAGTCGGGGCACTTCCGGCAAAAAGCCCTGCCGCTTTTGTCCGTTTCCGGCTTCGCTTTCGGCGCGACGTCTGCCCTCTCACTCATAAACTACTTATGAATATGGAAAAGAACACATCAACCCTTCGTTTGATTTACCCGCAATGGCAGGGAGCCGACGTCGTGCGTTTGCTCCCCGAGCTTCGAGACAATCCGGCCGATGCCGCCCGTGGCTATTTCCTGGGCGCCCGCCTGCTGGAGTTTCTCGCCCCCGACAATGGGCAGGAGACGCTGGTCGTCCCCGTATCCACCGAGATGACCGACCGCGAAGTGACGGACGGAGTGATGGACCGCGACGTTATTCTCCGTCAGACGGAAGCCGCTTTGGCCATGCTCAGTGCCGCCAATCCCGACAAGATCGTGACCTTGGGCGGAGAATGCTCCGTGAGTGTCGCCCCGTTCACCTACCTTGCCGCCAAGTACGGCGGCGATGTGGCCCTGATCTGGATAGACGCGCATCCCGACATTACGCTCCCCGGCGATGTTTATGCAGGCTACCACGCCATGGCCGTTACCGCCTGCATGGGATTGGGCGAGCAGAAAATCATTTCTGCCCTGCCCGCCCGGATAGAGGCTTCCCGCATTTTGTACGTAGGCCTACGCAACTGGGAGCGCGAGGAGATTGAATTGCGGCAGAAGCAGTACGGCATTCCCCATCTCACCTGCGCCGACGTGGCAGAGGACAGCCGCGCCGTCCTCAAGTGGCTGCGTTCTTGCGGAGCCTCCAAGGTCCTTATCCATTTTGACATGGACGTTTTGGATCCCGCCGAGATAGTAGCTGCCGCCGGCCCCGAGCCGGACGGGATGAAGCTGGCACAAGTCGTACGGGTCATCAATGACATTGCCGCAGAAAAGGAAGTCGTCGGGCTGACCGTTGCAGAGCCTATGCCCCGCATCGCCATCCGTCTTAAGAATATGCTGAGCCGGCTGCCGCTGCTGAATCAATAACTTTTCAGAATTTCCCTGTTGCTATGAATCAAGAAAACGATAAAGAACGCTTTGAGCGTGCGGTCCGTTCCTATCTGGAGGGGCATCACTACGACCGGTTGCGCCTGCACAACGTATTGTTCGACATGGATGGCGTGCTCTTCGACTCCATGCCTTATCACGCCAAGGCCTGGAACAAATCGATGAAAGAGTTCGGCCTCGATTTACCCGAGGCTGAGGCTTTCCTCCACGAGGGGCGCACCGGTGCCGGAACCATCGACATCGTTATGCAGAGAGAGTGGGGCCGTAAGCCGACGGAGGCCGAGATTCGTGAAATTTACGCCCGCAAATCAGAAATCTTCAATGCCTTTCCGCAAGCCGGGCCTATGCCGGGCGCGCGTGGGCTGGTGGAAAAGATGCGGCGCGACGGCCTGGTGGCACAGATCGTTACCGGTTCCGGACAAAAGTCCCTGCTCGCTCGCATAGAGCAGAGCTATCCTGGGCTATTCGAAGCCCGATTTATGGTAACGGCTTTCGATGTTCGCTACGGGAAGCCCGATCCTGAGCCATACCTCATGGGCTTGCAGAAAGCAGGCATAGGGCCGGATGAAGCCATCGTAGTGGAAAATGCTCCGCTCGGCGTGCAGGCCGGTCACGATGCGGGCATCTTTACCGTAGCAGTCAATACGGGTCCGCTGCCCGACGAGGCACTTTTAGAAGCCGGTGCCGACCTTCTGTTCCCCTCCATGCAGGCCTTTGCCGACAGCTGGGAGACGTTTTTCGCCGCGACAAGCGTCGGTTGACGCGTAGCGCGCCGCGCCCGGCAATGCGCCGCTGCGGGTCGCATGCGAAGAAATACTGCCCCTTTTAATGAAACAGCGGGACTTCCCCAAAAGGAAGTCCCGCTGTTCTGTTTGTAGGTAGGAGGTTACCCTTTGCAGGCGATGCGGAAGATGGCTTCCGTATCGGCGGGGGCAAGCCGCTTGAAGAAGCCTATTGTGGGGCCTTTGTGCAGGTGAAGCCGCCGTACCAGCTCGGGGATGTCTTCTTCGCGTGCGCCGATTTCACCGAAGGTGAGCGGCATGTTGATTGAGTGGAAGAACTCTTTCAGCCGACGGATGCCCTCGCGTGCGTCGGCCACGGCATCGCCGCTGTCGGAAACCTGCATGACGCGGTGGGCAAACTGGGACAGTTTTTCGCTTTTCTCCTCGGCCAGATACGTCATCCAGGCGGGCACGATGACGGCAAGTCCCGCTCCGTGCGTCACGTTGTACAGGGCGCTCAGCTCGTGTTCCATGAAGTGCGATGCCCAATCCTCCTCGCGTCCCGTGCCGCAGATGCCGCCGTGGGCGATGGTTCCGGCCCACATTATGTTGGCGCGTGCGTCGTAGTCGTTCGGGTCCTGCAGCAGTTTTCGTGCTTCCTCCATGATGCTGACCAAAGCGCCCTCGCACAATCGGTCAGTCAGGCCGCATCCCGGCGTATTGGTGAAGTACCGTTCCATGATGTGCACCATCATGTCCACGATTCCGGCAGCGGTCTGGTGGGGAGGCAGGGTGAAAGTCAGCTCGGGGTTCATGATTGAGAACTTCGGGCGCAAGGCTCTGGGCGTGCGGAGGCTGATTTTCTGCATGCCCTGCCGCAGCGTGATGACGCTGTTGCCGCTGGCTTCGCTGCCGGCGGCGGGTATGGTGAGCACGACCCCTACGGGCAAAGCCGTTTCCACGGTCGCTTTTCCGCAAAAGAAGTCCCAGAAGTCGCCTTCGTAGGGCACTCCGCAGGCAATGGCCTTGGCCGTATCGATGACCGACCCGCCGCCTACGGGCAGGAGGAAGTCGATTTGTTCGCGGCGCGCCAGGTCGATGCCTTCGCGCACCTTGTCGTCCAGCGGATTGGGCTGCACGCCTCCCATGAGGACGTAGGGTATTTTCCGTTCGTCCAGCGTCTGTTTTACGCGGTCGAGCAGGCCGCTGCGCACGACGGAGCCGCCGCCGTAGACGATGAGTACGCGCCGTGCGCCGTAGCGCAGCAGGGCTTCGCCGGTCTGCGCCTCGGCATTGTGTCCGAAGATGAACTCTGTCGGACTGTAGTACATGAAGTCGTTCATAAGAATTATTGGATTTGTGAAGTGATTCGTCGCAGGGAAGCCTCTGTCGGTGCCGTACTTTTCCGCCGGAGCCTTGCCGCTTTCCGGGAAAAGCCTTGCATGTTTTCCGCAAAAGTCTTGCATCTTTTTCGAAAAAGTCTTGCCGCTTTCCGCAGGGCGGGGCAGCGCGCTTCCTCCATGCAAAGTAAGGTAATCGGCCGATAACGTACAACTTCCTGCCCGTTTTTTTGCCCCTTCCGCCGGAAAACATAGCCCCGGGGAGCGAGGAATTGTATCAATTTCGTTATTTTTGTCCCCACATCCATACCTTTATTTCCTCATGAAAAAACTCTTTTCCCTGCTTTTCCTTTTCAGCCTGCTCGCCCTTTCCGGCCGGGCGCAGCAGAGCCTGAGCCTCGCCGGCGAGTGGGATTTCCGCATCGACCGCCAGGACTCCGGGCTGGTGCACCGCTGGTTTGAGGCGTGCGCCTACGACGACCGTATCGAACTGCCCGGCTCCATGCCGCAGCGCCTCAAGGGCGACCCGGTGACGGCGCAGACGGTATGGACGGCCAGCCTCTACGACAGTACCTATTACTACAGCCCCGCCATGGCCAAATACCGCGAGCCGGGCAACGTGAAGCTACCCTTCTTCCTCACCCCGCAGCGGCACTACGTGGGCGTGGCTTGGTACCGGCGCACGATTACCGTACCGCGCGACTGGAAGGGGAAGCACCTGACGCTCTTCCTCGAGCGGCCGCACATCGAGACAATGGTGTGGGTCAACGGCAAACCGGCCGGCATACAGAACTCGCTCTGCGCGCCCCATCTCTACGAACTCACCCCGCTCCTCGAGGCAGGCCGCGAGAATACCATCACAATCCGTGTGGACAACCGCCTGAAAGAGGCCTACAACGTGGGGCAGGACTCCCACAGTGTGACCGACCAGACGCAAGGCAACTGGAACGGAATCGTAGGCCGCATGGAGCTGCGCTGCGAGCCGATTACGTGGATTCAGAGTGTCCAGGTCTATCCCGATGTGCAGCAGAAGAAAGCGCGCGTGCGCCTTTCCATCGGGATGAACAAGGAGCGCAAGCTGAAAGGCACGCTGCGCCTCGTGGCAACCAGCTTCAATACCGACGCGCCGGTGCAGACCCGGCAGATGGAAGTCAAGCTGCCCGGCAAGAAAAGTACGCAGATAACCAATCTGGAGCTGAGCCTCCCGATGGGCGACAGCGTGCTGCTCTGGGACGAATTCTCCCCGGCGCTGTACCGGCTGACCGTAAGTCTGGAGTCGTTCTGGGGCACGGATACGAAAGAAGTGGAGTTCGGGATGCGCGACTTCGCCATCGAAGGGCGCGACTTCTACGTCAACGGCCGGCCGACCATGCTGCGGGGCACGGTGGAAAACTGCGACTTCCCGCTGACGGGCTATGCCCCGATGGACCGCGAGTCCTGGATGCAAGTCTTCCGGAAGTGCAAGGAATACGGCCTGAACCACATGCGCTTCCACTCCTTCTGCCCGCCGGAAGCCGCCTTCGAGGCTGCCGACCGCGTCGGCTTCTACCTGCAGCCCGAGGCCGGAACGTGGCCGAATCACGGCGTAAAGCTCGGCTATAATCAACCCATCGACCACTACCTGGCGTTCGAAGCCCTGCGCATCAGCGCCATCTACGGCAACCATGCCTCGTTTTGCCTCTTCGCCGTGGGCAACGAGCCCGCAGGCCGCTGGGTGGATGCCGTAGCCGACATCAACGAAGTGGTAAAGCAAATGGACCCGAGGCGCGTCTATACCGGCGCATCGGTGGGCGGCAGCTGGCAGTGGCAGCCGCGCAGCGATTACCATGTCAAGGCCGGGGCGCGCGGTTTGGACTGGGCCCGTCGCCAGCCTTCCTCCATGGATGACTTCCGGAGCCGCATCGATACCGTGCGGCAGCCCTACGTCTCCCACGAAATGGGGCAGTGGTGTGTCTTCCCGGACTTCTCCGAAATGAGCCAATACACCGGCGTGAACCAGCCGAAAAACTTTGAGATTTTCCGTGAAACCCTTGCCGAAAACCACCTGGAAGACCGTGCGCGCGACTTCCTGATGGCCTCGGGAAAACTCCAGATTCTCTGCTACAAGCACGAGCTGGAGCGTACGTTCCGCACGCCGCACTACGCCGGTTTCCAGATGTTGGCGCTCAACGATTACTCCGGTCAGGGCACGGCGCTGGTGGGCCCGCTCAACGTATTTTTCCGCGAGAAGGGCTACGTCGACGCCGAAGAGTGGCGTCATTTCTGCGCGCCTACCGTATTGCTGGCACGCCTGCCTAAGTTCGTCTATACGACGGCCGACACGCTTTCCGCCGCTTTCGAGGCCGCCCATTTCGGACAGGCTCCGCTGAAAGGCCGCGAACTGCACTACGAAGTGACCGACGAGGCCGGGCAAGTCCTGGCCGAGGGCAGCACGGGGACGTTCGACGTGCCGCTCGGGCACAACAATTCCCTGGGCACGCTTCGCCTGCCGCTGCAGGACTTTTCCGCGCCTGTGCGGCTGAATCTGAAGATTTCCCTCTCCGGCACGGACCTCAGCAACGACTGGAATTTCTGGGTTTACCCGGCCCAACTGCCCGAAGGTAGCCTGCAGGCGGGCGAGGACATCTACGTCGCCGACACGCTGGACGAGGCGGCACTCGGCGTTTTGAACAAGGGCGGCAAGGTACTCCTGCTGGCCGCCGGGAAAATATCCTACGGCCGCGGCATCGAGCAGTACTTCACTCCCGTCTTCTGGAATACCTCCTGGTTCAAGATGCGCCCGCCGCATACGACCGGTTTGCTTATCGATAACCGCCATCCGCTCTTCCGCCATTTCCCGACCGACTACCACAGCGACCTCCAGTGGTGGGAGCTGGCCAACCGGGCGCAGGTCATGTTGTTCTCCGAATTTCCGGCCGATTTCCAGCCCACGGTGCAGAGTATCGACACTTGGTTCCTGTCGCGCAAGATAGGGATGCTCTTCGAGGCGCGCGTCGGTGCGGGGCGGCTGCTGATGACGACGATGGATCTGGAGAGCGACCTGCAGCACCGCGTCGTAGCACGCCAGATGCTTGCCTCGATTCTCGACTACATGAAGAGCGACGACTTCCGCCCCCGCGACACGGTGGATGCTGCCCGCGTGGCCGAACTCTTTACGAAGCAGACGCCGGAGGTAAGCTCTTATACGAAAAGCTCCCCCGACGAGCTGCGGCCCGTGCAGAACAAGTCCGGGCGATAGCTCCGGCTTTTGCCGCAAACGCAGGGTGCTGCCGCTTTTTTCCTATGCCGCAAGGGGAGAAAAGCGGCAGTACTTTATCGGAAAACAAGCAGTACTTTATCGGAAAAGCGGCGGCACTTTTGCGGGGAACTGCCGGCACTTTTGCAGAAAAGATGCGACACTCCGGCGGGCATTTTGCGCCCCTTGGCGGGGTAAGCTGCTATCTTCGGCTGTCAACTTGCGGCGCTCCTGAAGGAGAGTCTTGCCGGTATGGTTAAAAAGATAAAATAAACGAAAGATTTTTGGGTACACACTTGACGGAAAGAAATAGTTTTGTTATATTTAGCGCGTGAGAAATCTCTCAAATAGTTCCACTCTTTAAAAAATAATGCCTTATGTCTAAACGAGAAGTTGATAGCAATGCCAAACGTATTTGGCAACTGTTGGGAGATAATTGTACGCGGAGCTACAAATATCTCAAGGAGAAAACCGGGCTCGACGACTTTGAAATGGGAATGGCCATAGGTTGGTTGATGGCATCGGACATGGTAGTTCAAGAGAAGTCGCGCGGCGATGATGTAATGCTTTCCGGCTGTGTAAACGTTTATATCGGGTGAATTTATGAGGGAAGTAAATCAAACAGCTATTAGTATTGGAGGGCAGTAAGAACTTCTGCTTGGCTTGGGAATCGGAGCAAGGCAGAAGTTCTTTTTTTGTGCCTGTCCTTGGAGGCAGTATTGTGGGCAGAAAGGTAGGAAAATGCGGGAAAATTAGGGGAAACAGGCAGTCTTGGGCTGAAAAAGCGGCCTTATTTTAGTTTAAAAGCTGAAAATATAGTGTACTTTTGTAGCGTACAAAGCCAGACTTTGTGCGCTGTCTTTTTATTCCGGGATTATTAGTTTCTCTTACAAACAAGCAAAATATTATTGCCTATGAAAAAGCGAATTTTTCTACTATTGTTGAGTGTCTTTGGACTAAGCCTTTGGACAGTCGCCCAATCGGTAACTGTCGGTGGGGTGGAATATGTGTACCACGAGTCTGAAGGCTATGCCGAGGCTACGAATTATGAGCGTGGCACGGTGAAAGAGTTGCACATCCCTGCGTCGGTGGTCTATAATGGTGTGGAGTATCCCGTGCAGGTTATCCAGTTTAACTGCAATGGCGACCCTGATTTGACGGAAGCATTGATTGAAGCGCCTGCTACCGAATTGGAGTGGGGCTTCTTCGCAGATTGCACGGCTTTGCAGAGGGTAGACCTGAGCGGCACGCTGCTCTCGGAAATCCCCGGGGAATTCTTCCGGGGTTGCAGCTCGCTTACGGAGGTAAGCCTGCCCGAAACGGCTGAAAGAATTGCCGAAAGTGCCTTTTCCGACTGCAGCTCTCTGGAAACATTTGAGGTTCCGGCAGGCGTAACCTCCATAGCCAATGGCGTTTTCAGTGGCTGTACGGCTCTGAAGGACCTTACCTTTGCCAACAGCACGGAAGAACTTGTTTTGGAAAACGATTTCTGTTCGTCGCTTACCGCACTGCATAATCTGTATATTGGCCGCAATGTGTCGGGAGTCAGCTATGGCAGCTTGTTTGCCGAGGCTGTGGAATTGCGGAATGTCACGATCGGTGGTCTCGCAATTGCCGTGCCGGCAGATGCTTTCAGCGGGGCTCCTAACCTGGAGGCGGTAGTGGTTGCGGATAATGTGGAGACGATTGGTAATAATGCCTTTGCCAATTGTCCGAATTTGAAAAGCATATTGCTTCCCGAGCGCCTGCGGTCTATCGGGGATAATGCCTTCGAAAACGACGGTCAGCTTGCAGATTTGCTCCTGCCCGCAGGGGTGACGCGACTTGGGGATAGGGCTTTCTACGGATGCGCCAGCCTCGAGGAAATGAGTGTGCCCGATGAAGTGAAGGTTTTGCCGGCCTATCTGTTTGCGAACTGCTCGGCCTTGCGGCGGATAGTGCTGCCCGACAGGCTGGAAGACATGGGTACTTCTACGTTTTCGGGTTGCACTTCGCTCAAAGATATCAATATCCCTTCGGGAATCCGGGTGCTTCCTGACTATGTTTTCGATGGGTGTATGGCGTTGGACACGCTCATAATTCCGAATAACGTGCAGACCATCGGCAACCATGCCTTCGGTTCTTGCGGAAATCTGGCGCAGATTACGTTCGGCGCGCAGGTGGATACGATTCGCGACGGCGCATTTGCTGACTGCGTGAAGCTGCAAAATCTGTATTACGACGGCACGATGGTTGACTGGTGCCACATCTATTTCGAGGTTCAGTCGTTCCAGGAAGATACGAACCCCTTGACTTATGCCCGGGCGTTGTACATGCCGGACGAAGAAACGGGTGAGTATTCCTTGATTGAGGACCTGGTTATTCCCGACGAGGTAGACTCTATTCGCGGATTGGCCTTCTCCCGTTTCCGGGGAGCGAAGACCCTTTTCGTCTCCGACTCGGTGAAATACATAGGAACTGATGCGTTCAGCTCTTGTACCGCCTTGAGAAAGGCGAGAATCGGGGCCGAAACGATTGACGATTATGCCTTCTCCGGCTGTCTCTCGCTGGACTCTTTGACGATTGGCCCGCGGCTTCGCTCGGTGGGTGAATACGCTTTCTCCAGTTGCGACCGCCTCTTCGACGTGTTCTACGAGGGTGACTTGTCGGGTTGGTTCTTTATTTCGTTCGCAGCCGCCAACGCAAATCCGCTGAACGGCGCCGAACGCTTCTACGTGCAGGGCGACTTGATTGAAGAACTGACAGTGCCCCGCTACGTAATCCGCGTGCGCGATTACTGTTTCTACGGCTATCGCGGGCTAAAGCTGGTGCGCGCTCACTCGGTGGTGGATGACATTGGCAAGTATGCCTTTGCGAACTGTCCGAATCTCACGGGTATTTTGAAAATAAGTGCCTCCGATTTGGAGAAAAACACCCGGGCCTTTTCCGCCGAAGTGCCGGGACTTTCCATCGGGGAGGGTGCATTTGAAGGATGTTCGTTGCTGGCAACGATGGAACTTGGCGACAGGGTTACCCAAGTCGGCGCCTATGCGTTCGACGGTACGGCCTGGTACAACAACCAGCCGGACGGGCTGCTTTACATCGGAACGTGCGCCTATGAATATAAAGGTACCATGCCGGCCGGCACGGTGCTTACCCTGCGCGAAGGAACGACGCAGGTGTGCGATGGCGCTTTTGCCGAGACTTCGGCCGAAGGGCTGCTCACCGGCATCGTGTTGCCCCAGAGCTTGCGCGGCATAGGCAGCAGAGCTTTCTCCGGATGTACGGGACTTACGTCGATAAACATTCCCTCTGGCGTCACGACCATCGGCAGTTCGGCCTTCTCGGGCTGCAGCAATCTGACAGGCGTGCAGCTCCCCTCGTCGCTCGAGGTGCTGGAAGAAAACACTTTCGAGAACTGTTCGTCCATTTCCTCACTGACTATTCCCGCTTCGGTGAAGCGCTTCTGGCTTTATGCCATAAAGGGAATGACGGGACTGAAGAGCCTCGTGCTGGAAGACTCGTCGGATACGCTGGCTTGCCTCTACCTTTATAGTGATTTCAGCGACCTTCCTATCGAATATACCTACATCGGTCGTGACTTAAATACCTATGTTGCTTATGGAGACGTGGTGACTCCCATGGAAAGCATGCCGCTTTTCCAGTATAAGGAGACGCTGAAAGAAGCCGTAATCGGGGCTGAAGTGACGGAAATCGACCCCTATCTTTTCATGGGTTGCAGCAATCTGACTGAAATCTCTTCCGTTTCGCCCGAGCCGCCCGTATGCCTCAAGTCGGAATACAGCGATGTTTACCGCAACTTCGACGGCGTGGATTACAACGCGTGTCTGCTCCGCGTGCCGGTAGGGGCTAAGGAGCGCTATGCGGCCGCAGGAGGATGGAGCGATTTCTTCAATATCGAGGAAGATGCGACGGTGGGCATTGAGCGCGTTGAGGCCGGCGATGCCGAGGTTTCGGCTACGCACTACGACGTGAGCGGCCGTCCGCTCAGTCAGGACGCCAAGGGTCTGCACATCATACGCTACTCCGACGGACGGGTTGAGAAGGTGATTGTTGAGTAACGCAGCCTTGCCTTCCGGAAAAAGTCCTTGGGCTTTTTCCGGAAAGTGCAGGGACTTTTCATACGAAGTGCCGCGTCTTTCTCCGGAAAGGCGCGGCACTTTTTTAGGTTTCCGCAGGGCGGGTCAGTGGAAAATCCGGCGTAGAACGATGCGCAGGTGCGAGGCGATGGCGGCTCCGCGGCCATAGTGTTTGGCCATAATGCGGAAGCGCTCGCGCAGGGAGGCCCGGTGATTTTGCGTAGTGAGGCCTTCGTCGAGGTAATCGATGAGGGTGTCTCGCGTATAGTAGTTGTAGCGGCTGAAGGAAAGGAGCCGTATGCACCAGTCATAGTCGGCGGAGTATCGGTATTGAAGGTCGTAGTCTATCCATTGCCCCTCGGCTTTTTTCCGGAGGTTGCCCACCTTTCCTTCGCAGAGGGGGCGCGACGGCCAGAAGGCCTGGTGGCAGACGAGCATTCCCTGCAGGAAGCTGTGGCTGGTGAGCGTGTCGGGTGCCCGGTAGTGGCGTGGCCGCAGGTATTTCCCTGTGGCGTCCACGATGTTTGTCTGCCCGTAAAGCAGGTCGGGGCGGGGACTTTCTTCCATGACCTGGTCGGCCGCTTCGCGCAGGGTCTGCACCGAGTGAAACCGGTCGCCGGCGTTCAGGAAAATCAGGTAGTCGCCCGTGGCCTGATGGAGGCCCTTGTTCATGGCGTCATACAGGCCTTTGTCCGGCTCGCTCTGCAGCTTGACGCCTGCCGTGCAGTGCTCCCGCAGCTGAGGCTCCAGCTCTTGGGCCAGGGCGAAGGTGCGGTCTTTGGAGTTTCCGTCTATGAGGATGAATTCGATGTGCTGGTATTTCTGTGCGAGTATGCTCGCCAATGTGGCCGGGAGGGTGCGCTCGGCGTTGTAGGTTACGGTGATGATGCTGAAAACTGGTGCGCTCATAGTTTGGTTTGTGCTAATATATTCCGGTAGAGTTGCAGGTATTTTTCCCCAACGACGGCCGGATCGTAGCAGCGGGCCACCTTGTTTATGGCCTCGCGGCTGAGTTCTTCGTAGTTTGGTGCGCCGAGCAGATAGGCCATGCCCTCGGCCAAGTCTTCTGCCGACTTGTATTTGGCGAGAAAGCCATTGCGCTTGTGGTCAATCATCTCGGGAATTCCGCCGATGCGGAAGCCCGCGCAGGGCAAACCGCAGGCCATTGCTTCCATAATGGTGTTCGGAAGGTTTTCTTCCAGCGAGGGTGTTACGAAAAGGTCTGCGGCGTTGTAGGCAAGGGCCATCTCCTTTCCGCTCTTCAGGTAGCCGAGCGGGTAGACGGGGAAGGGGATTTGTGCGTTTACCTGCTCGTCTCCCTGCCCGAAGATGGCTATTCCGAGCCGCCCGTCTGCTGTCCATTCCGGATGTTTGCCGGCCAGTATCCGGCAAGCGTCTATGAAGTAATCGATGCCCTTGCGCTTGTCGGTGAACTTGCATGCGCCGAAGAGGATGAATTTCTTGCCTTCCGGCAGGAGATTGCCCCAGTGTTTTCGCGCTTCGGCCTTGTCCATGGGGCGGAAGGCCTGCGGGTCGATGGGGTTGGGTATGGCGCAGATTTCCTTTCCCTTGAGCAGGGCGGACTGTTCGGCCTGCTTTTTGAGCCACTGGCTGCAGGTTACGAAGTGGAGCGGCGCGTCGGCATAGATGCGCGCCTTGTGTCGGAAGCAGCTGCGGGCCAGGTTGAGCAGGGGGCCGTGGTTCTTGAGAAACGGGCATGCGCGGCATTCCGTGTGATACTCGGTGCATTCCCGCGCGTGGTGGCAGATGGCTGTGCAGGGCCACATGTCGTGCATGGTCCAGACCACGGGCTTTCCGCTGCGGAAGATGCGCTCCAGGTCGCGGAGCGAGAGGAAGCCTTGGTTAATCCAGTGCAGGTGTATGAGGTCGGCCTCGCGGAACTCGGGGCGCGTAGTGATGTCGGTTCCGGCGTTGGCTATGTCGACGGCGAAGAGATTCTGCCGGCTGAATCGGTTAGAGGCCCAGATGACGAGCCGTTCCCACAGGAAGTTTCGGCGCAGCCGCCACGAGGGTTGCAGGCTGAGGACCGAGGGGTCGTCGGTCGAACGGTCGCGCACGAGCATGCGCGCCTCCACGCCTTTTTCCTGAAGGACGCGCATGATGCGCCCGGCTGCCACGGCGGCTCCGCCGGTAAGTTCGGAGGTATTGACGAAGAGTACTTTCATGTTTCCTTTAAATGTTGCGGTACTTTTCCGCAAAAGTGGCAAGGCTTTCGGATGAAAGTGCCGGGACTTTCCGGACGCAGGCTATCGGCTTATGTGGAAAAGCAGGTATTTGCGTGCCAGGAAGTTGTAGAGGTACACGATGGCTGCGGTGATGATTTTCGACAGCGTATAGTGGAGTCCTACGGTTTCGGTGATGAACTTCAGGAGCAGCGTGTTGAGCGCGAGCCCGACAACCCCGATGAGTGCGAAGATAAGGAACTCGATGCCTTTCTGCTTGACGCGCGACTGGCTGAATACCCACGCCTTGCTTATGAAGTAGTTCACCAGCAGCCCCGCGATGAAAGATATGGTGGCCGAGACCAGATAGTGCAGTCCGCACAGCTCGGTGAGGCCCACCAGCAGCAGGAAGTCTACGGCAAACGCAGCTCCTCCCACAAAGGTGTAGCGGAAAAGCTGTATGAAAATGTTGTCGGTGGACTCCAGCAGCGACTTCTTCAGCACGTCTTTTGTCTTCATGCCCTTATGCGTTTTTCTCCGTCGGTTGCGGCGTCCGTCATTGTTCGTACTTCATGCCCAACATTTCCGCGGCTTTCTTCCGGTCGAATTGGAGCAGGTAGGTGTCGGGGAAGGTGAGCTGCACGACGGGATAGAAGAGGTGGGGATTCTTCTGAATGGCGGGGTACAGGTAGAGCGGCGTGGAGGAAAATCCCAGTTGGTCGAGCACTACGTAGTCGGCCTTGCTCTTGACCATCTCGCGCAGCACGGCCTTGTCGTCCGAAGAGTAGAGGTATCCTTTGGCGCGCGTGCGGGCATAGAGGTAGAAGAGCTGCGGCTTGCGGCAGATGACTACGGTGCTTTCCGGCACACTGACCCGCGTCATTTGGGCAATCTCGATGTAGTTCTTGTAATTGGGCGGCAGCGGTTGCGCGTTTACCTTGGCGAGGTAGGCCACGGGCCCCTTGCAGAAGAGGAGCAACAGGATGAGCGGCCAGGGAGAGAGGCTGGAGGTAAACTTCTTTTGCCACAGCCAGTTGAGCAAGGCATACAGCCCGACGAGCTGTCCCATGGTAAGGAACGGGAGAAGGGCGGTGATGTATCGGTTGCCGGACGGGGTACTAAAGAGCGCAATCACCCCGAAAGTGCAGACAAGGTAGCTGATGAGCAGCCAACGGAGCTGCCTGAACTGCCAGAAGCCATAGATGATGAGCGCCAGACTCACGAGGCCGATAATCCAAAGCCCGGCGGTTTGCGGCTGTTGGCTGTAGTCGCCGGCCAGTTGCAGGTAGGGAGTGTTCGGATCGATAGGCCCGTCGAACGAGCCGACGAGGGAGAATGGCAAATTGGGGATGATGGAATTGGGCAAAGCCTGCGAGATCAGCATGCCCAGCGTGTCGAAAAATCGGGAAACTATGCCGCCAAAGTCGAGCGAGCCATCCTCCGGCCGGAAAGGGTTGGCCTGAGATATGGTCTCGAAGTAGCGGTTTTGGGCCAAACCCATAGCCTTGTTGCGCAAAGTCCAAGGCAAATAGAGCAAAACGAAGCCTCCTGCCGTGGCAAGTGTCTCTTTCCAGCGGAAACGGGCCAGGAAATAGACGAAAACTGCCGCCACGAGTGCTATTCCCTGCGTGCGTACGTGGTAGGCGAGGGAGAGGAACAGGAGCATCACCCAGAACCATCGGTCTTTCCAGAAGGCGCTTTTCGTAGAATCCATCTTCAAAAGTGCCACAACCACCAGCACGGTGCAGAGGAGGAACGACATTTCGCTCATCATGATGCAGGCGAAATGCAGCGTGCGCTCGCTCAAAATCATGGCGCACCCGGCGATAAAGGCCAATTCACGGCGTATTTCGGCGCGCCGCATGACCCAGTAGAGCAAAAGTACCGAGGCGAGCATGAAAAGGCCATTCATTATTTTCTGGGCGATGAAGCTGTCTGTCAGCAAGCGCAGGGGCGTCATCAGCAAGGGGTAGCCCGGCGGGAAAGTGCTGCTGGGCGTCATGCTGGAAAGGTCGGTGTATCCCTGGCCCGATGCGAGGGAAGTGGCGAGAATGTAGTACATGCAGTTGTCGCCGTTCATGTCCAGTTTCGAATCGAAGGTGCTTGTATAGGCAAACACCCATACCAGTGCGAGCAGGGCGGGGTAGATCCAGCGCAGGATGCCGCCGCTTTCGGGTTGTACGTGCAGGGGAATTGCGGAAGCGCCTGTGGGGGCGCCGGAAGGTGCGGATGTCTTCATGAGAAAAAAGGTATTTGGTTTTTCCCGGAAAGGCGGGGCGTATGTTTCGTTTTTTTGTGGGTTTCTGGGTTGCGAAGGTACGCTTTTCCGCCGGACTGCACAAGAAAACAAACCCGTTCCTGCGGCTTTGTCTCGATTTAGCCTTATCTTTGTGCGCTTTCCCCGCAGGGGGCTTCGGGAAAAGGCATGGGGCTTTTGCCGGAAACATGCAGGGCTTTTCCGAAAAACATGCGGGACTTTTCTTGAAAACATGCAGTACTTATGGAACAATTCATCAAATCTTTTTTTTCGAACCTCTGGCAGACTTTCCTCAGCGTGGTGAAGATTGTGCTCAAGTCGAGCCTCCGCACGCCGCTGCCTTCCGTGCCTTCGGGCGCGGGCTACGGCGGGAGTGACGCGGGCGGGGAGCTGCTCATACTGGCCAACGGCCCGTCGCTGACGCAGACGGTGCACAGCCATCCCGGCTTTCTGCGGGGCAAGGAGCTGCTGGCCGTGAACCATGCCGCCACTTCCGACCTGTTTGTCGAGCTGAAGCCGCAGTATTATCTCCTGGCCGACCCCTTGTTCTGGATTGTTCCGGAGATTAAGGAGAAGACTTTCGGGGCACTCGTGGAGCGCACCGCCTGGCCCATGGTGCTGTTCATGCCCACCCGTGCGTGGAAGGACCGCAGCTGGCAGGAGATGGTGGCGCGCAATGCGCAAATCCGTGTGGTGAAGTACAACTCGACCCCCGTGGAGGGCTTCCCGTGGTTCTGCAACCTTGTCTACAAAGCCGGCCTGGGCATGCCGCGGCCTCATAATGTCTTGATTCCTTCCATTGCCGTGGGCATCCGCATGGGCTTCCGCCGTATCTATCTGGCCGGTGCCGACCACTCGTGGCTGCCGGAGATTACGGTGAACGACCGCAACGAAGTGCTCATGAACCAGAAGCACTACTACGACCAGGGCACCTCGAAGGCGCGCGCCGTGCGTAATGAAAACCTGACGACGGCCCGGCTTTCTACCATTCTGCACCACATGTCGGTGGCTTTCGGCAGCTACTTCGTCTTGCGCGACTTTGCGCGCTTCTGCGGCGCGGAGGTCATCAACGTGACGCCCGGCTCCTTCATCGACGCCTTCCCCCGCCTGCAGCTCCCCCCCGAGCCGCAGGGCTGACCTCCGGGCCCGGCATATTCCCCTCCCTTTCCCTGCCGTCCCTCTCCCCCGGCGCAGGGACGCGATGCACGGAGCCCCGCCGTCCGCTCTTGCGGGTGGCGGGGCTTCTGTGTGGCTTGTGCGGCGCGGAGGCCGGGTCCATGCGGCACTTTTGGCAAGAAGCGGCAGGGCTTCCTTGGAAAACATGCAGCGCTTTTCCGGAAAACATGCAGGGCTTTTCTCAAAAAGGGGCAGGGCTTTTTCCGGAAGCGCTGCCGCTTCGGGCAGTCCGTCAGAGGGCTATCTTGAGCGTCTTGCGAGCCGTCTGCACAAGGTAGGTGCGGTTTTCGGGAAGCGTCACGCTTTCCGCGCCCCGGCCGCTGGCGGTGAGGCTGCGGAGCTGCGTGCCGGCGGTGTCGTAGATGCGGATGGTTTCGCCCGCGGCGGCTCCCTCGATGGTGAGGACGCCTCGGCCGGTGGTGTAGACCGCTACGCCGTTTTCGTCGGCTTGCAGCCCTTCGTCCATCCCGGTGCCTATCTCGAAGCTGACGCTCAGCACGCTGTTGGCCCGGAGCGCAGGGGTCGTGTACGCGCCGTCTGCGCCTACGTCGGCCGTCACGTCGCGCCCGTCGAGGCGCACGCTGTTGAGTTTCCAGCCTTCCTCAGCCACAATGCGGCAACTGAAGGCCGCGCCTTTCTCTACGGGCAGGCTGACGGAGCCGCCGTTGCCCGACTTGATGCTGAGCAGCACGGGCGATTCGCGGAAAGAGGCTTCGAGCGTCAGGTTTTCCTCCAGCGATTCTACGGTGTAGACGCCCCCTTCCAGCTCCGCGGTCACGTCCTTTCCGTTGCAGACGAGGCGGTCTGTCTCGTAACCCTCGTCGGGCAGCAGCGCGATGCGCACCGCCGATCCGCGCACGAGGCGCTCCTCGGCCTCGTAGTAGGGCTCGTTTTCGCCGATTTGCACCTGCCCCTTGCCGGAAGTGCGGCCGATGCGGACGGAATAATATACGTCGCCCGGCACGTCCTCCTCCACGATCGAGTTGAAAGCGGCATAGGCGCCCAGCGCTTCATAAGCCGCTTTGCTGCCGAGGGGCACGTAGAGCGTACACTCGTTGCCGTCCTCTATGATGTCGGGCGCGACGGCCAGTCCGTTCACCGTGGGGGGAATGCCGCGGTTGATGTGCACCGCGCGGAGCGAAGCGCAGCCGGAGAAGGAGCCTTGCCCCAGGTCTTCGAGCGTGCTGGGGAAGGTCAGTTCCTCCAGGCCGCTGCCCGAGAACGTGTAGTTGCCCACCTTTTGCAGGCCGGAGGGCATCTGCAGCGACTTCAGCGCGGCGCAGTTGCCGAAAGCGTAGCTGCCTTCGATGGAAACCACGCTCTCCGGGATGTTGACCTCAGCCAGGTTCGTGCAGCCGTTGAAGAGGTTTGCAGGAATCGTGCTGATCCCTTCCGGAAGGGTGACGCGCGTCAGGCCGGAACAGCCGTCGAATGTCATATAGCCGAGGCACTTTACGGTAGAAGGCACGCTGATTTCGGCCAGGCTCTTGCACTCTGCGAAGAAACCGGTGGCCAAAGTGTCAAGCGCGGCAGGGAAAGTGAACGAAGTAAGGGCAGTCCCGCTCACGGCCCTTGCCCCCGTGCTGCGGACGCTCTCGGGGAAACGGATGGAGGAGAGGCGCGAGCAGCCGCTGAATGCGTTGGCGCCGATGTGTTCCACTCCTTCGGGTATCGAAACCTCTGTGAGTTGCGTGCAGGACTGGCAGGCATCGTCGGGAATCTCCTTCAGCCCGGCGGAGAAGGCGATGGACTTCAGCGCGGTGCAGCCGCCGAAGACACCGCTGTCCATGCGCCGGATGTTGTCGGGCAGCACCACTTCCGTCAGCGCGGTGCAGCCCTGGAAGGCGCGGGGGCCTATCTCTTCGAGCTGTGCGGGGAAGGAAATTCCCGTAAGCCCGGCGCCGCTGAAGGCGCGGTCTTCTATTTTTTTCAGCCCCGCAGGCAGAACGATGTTTTCGAGCTTGCCGCAGCCGGAAAAGGTCTGGTCTTTTATGGTTTCGAGACCCTCGGGCAGGTGCACCTCCCGCAAGTTTGCCCGCTGGGCGAAGGCCCATGCGCCGATTTCACTGACGCTGTTGGGGATATGGGCATAGACAAGCCGGTTCTGGTTGGGCGTCGGGCTGCTCATGTAGAAGGCGCGCTCGCCTATGGTCTGCAGGCCTTCGTGGAGAACGAGCGAGTCTATCTGCGTGGTGCTGAAGGCGTATTCCCGAATGTGCTTGAGGTTTTCGGAAAAGCGCACCTTCGAAACTGTAGAGTGCTCGAAGGCTTGGCCTTGGACTTCCTCGATTGTGCCAGGCATGAGCACCTGCGGCACGTCGGCGTAGCGGAAAGCCTGATAACCGATGATGCTGACGGTGTACTGCGCTTCGCCGTTTGTCACGGTGGCGGGGATTTCTACGGCGAAGTTGCTGGCGTACTTCTCCGGGCCGTAGGTAAGGGTCACGGTTTGGCCGTCGGGATTGACGGTGTAGTACAGGTCGATTGGCTCCTGGCCTATGGAGGGCGCCGAGAAGTCATAGGCACCGGCTCCGGCGCAGCAGGCGGCAAGGGCGGCTATCAGGCAGCCGAACCGCCGGATGGGGGTGAAACGATTGAAAATCATAAGGCTGTGTTTTTAAGGGACTTGCTCTTTTTTCTCTTCCCGGCAGGGGGATGTGCGGCTTCCTGCGGCATTCCTCCGGCGGGGCGGAAGGGAAGATTTGAAGCAAAGGTAGGGGTTTGGAATGTCCCGTGCAATGTTTTCGCCGAAAAGTTGCAGCGCTTTTCCGGAAAACATGCAGGGCTTTTCGGGAGAAGTGGCAGGGCTTTTTGCCGGAAGATGCGGCGCTTTCCCTGTGGACCGGCGGGGCATCGTGCCGCCCGGGCATGAAAAAAGCCGGAAGCGGCTGGCTTCCGGCTCTTCGGGGGCTATGGGGTTTAGAGTCCGAGTTTCTGGCGTATTGCGGCCGGAATGGCGTCTTTGTGGATGAGGATATTCAGGGTTTTGTAAGCCACGAATGCCTTGCTGGCGTACCACGTACCGTTGTATCCCATGTTGCCCCAGGAGTTTTTCACCATGAAGTACTCCTTTCCGTTCTGGTCCGTAGCCAGTCCGTAGATGAGCATGCCGTGGTCGTCGGTCGTTTCCCAGTTGTCAAATGCTTCCTGACGCATCTCTTGTGTCACTTCGATTTCGGGCATCGGCTTGGAGGTGAGCTCCTTGTTGCGGTCCTGTGCGCTCAGCTTGAGCCAGCGTGCCATGTCGCTTCCGTTGAGGTCGGCGCCTTTCTGTGCGTCGGGCATGACGCATACGCCGTTGCGGGTGAAGCCCATTTCGCTTACGTCGCTGCCCCAGGCAAAAGTGTAGCCGTTACGTACGGCGTAGTCCATGACTTCCATGAATTCATCCAGCGGAAGGTTGTAGTTCAGGCCGCCTCTCCAGTTATCCTGCACCTCAATTGCGAAGGGGGCATAGAACGGATGATGCGTGAAGCTGGTCAATCCTACATAGTCTTGCATGTTCAGTCCAAGAGAGGCTGCATAACTCTTGGGAGTGTATTCCTTTCCTTCAAAAGTGAACTTCTCGGGGAGCGGACCGAAGTAGGCGTCGAGCACACCATAGTAGGCTTTTTTCCAGGCGGGGCTCAGTTTGCTGTTTTTGCTCTTGGCCACGGTCTGGATGACGCCCGTCATCATCGGGTCGAGCTCGGTGAAGTTGGGCAGACTGTCGCCGTATTCGATGCCGACGTAGACGCTTTGCGGCACGATACCGTAGTTTTCCAGGCAATAGACTACGTCGTAGAAGCTACCGCCCTGGCCGAGCGGGGCATCGCCGTGGAAGCGAACGTAGTTTACGCCGCGGTCCTGATAGGTGTGATGCGCCACGAACATGCGGGAGAGCTCGTGGTCGCCCTTACCCATGCGGAGCAGTTCGGACTCGAAGAAAGCCAGTCCGGAGTAGGCCCAGCAGGTTCCCGACTGGTTCTGGTTCTTGATGGAGGTGATGGGGTTCGCCTTTACGGTGGTGAATACGAAGCCTTCTTCGGGAGCGGCTTCTTTTTTCTTCTCAGCCGCAGCGGGAAGCACGAGTGCGGCTATCAGCAATAAGGACAAGATTCTTCTCATAATGCTATTTCAGGGTTAAGTTTTTGTGTATAAATGCAATCTTTTTTGTACTAAATGGCTGCAAATATCGCTTTTTCCCCTTATTCAAACAAATATTTCAGGGGGAATATCGCTGATTTTTCGCTGCGGCGGGTGGGAAAAAGATGCGGGACTTTTGGGCGGAAGTGGCGGCACTTTTTGCAAGAAGCGGCGGGGCTTTTTTGTCTTTCTGCCGGGGCAGAGGGCTGGATATGCAGGTTTTTCCCCGCGGGCGTAGGAGGAAATAGGAAAAAACGTATCTTTGCGGGGAGATAAGTCTTTATTCTGTATCTTTATAAGCAAGAGTGAAATGTTGAAAAAAATAGCATCTTTCCGTCTTTTCCTGCTGCTGTGCGTATGTGCGAACAGCGGCTTTTTGTATGCCGACGGCCCGGTAAGCGACCATTTGGTGTCTTATTTCCAGCAGTTGATGGAGACGCCGCAGGAGAAAGTCTATCTGCATACCGACCGTACTTCCTACTCGGCCGGCGAGCACATCTGGTTCCGCGGCTATCTGGTGAATGCGGTTACGCACAAGGTGGCGGACGCATACAGCAATTTCCTCATGGTGGAGCTGCTGAACCGCCAGGACTCCGTGATAGCGAGCAAGAAGGTGAAGGGACTTGAGCACTGCTTCTGGGGCGAACTGGCCCTCGACGCTTCGCTGCCGGCGGGCGACTATTACCTGCGTGCCTATACGAACTGGATGCGCAACGAAGACCCGGATTTCTTCTTCATGCGCCTCATCAAGGTGGGCAATGCCATCGACCGCGGCTTTACCACGCGGGTGACTTACAAAGAGGCAGGGCCGGGCAAAATCGTGGCCTCGCTGCACATCAAGAACCTGAGCGACCCTTCGTTTCATCCGTACAAGGTGGGCTACACCGCTTTCGAGGGGGATATCCGCCGTGCCGAGGGGACTTTTGAGACCGACGGCTCGGGGCGTGCCAAACTGAACTTGCCGTATAATGCGACGACTACCCGCCCGCAATACGTGAAGATATGGCTGGACGACGACCAATATGAGTATCATACGACGCTTTTCCCGCACATCGAGTCGCAGGAGTATGCCGTCACTTTCTTCCCGGAGGGGGGCGATTTGCTGGCTGCCCCTAACCAGGTGGTTGCTTTCAAGGCACAAGCTGCCGACGGCTACAGCCTCCCCGTCGAAGGGGTGGTGAAGAACAGCCGCGGCGAGCAGGTGGCTACG
Source organism: Bacteroidaceae bacterium (assembly GCA_050946375.1). GTDB lineage: Bacteria > Bacteroidota > Bacteroidia > Bacteroidales > Bacteroidaceae > UBA1794. The sequence goes on from JBMNUT010000005.1 coordinate 78,776, forward strand.
CTCAAAACCCTCTGCGATGGCATGGGAGCCTTCAACCTCTCGGCCGAGGCGGGGGAGCATTATTATGCCGAAACGACCTCCGCCGCGGGTAAGTCGATGCGCTTCGACCTGCCCGAGGTGAAGCCGGAAGGCGTGAAAATCACTGCCAGCCGCATCCCGGCGGGCATTGCCTACTCGCTCGTCAAGGCGGGCGATGCGCCTTGGCCCGATACGCTTTATGTCGTGGCCCACGTGCGGGGTTTCCTGCGCTACATGCAGGTCGTGGGCGAAAGCCGCACGCAGGACGTGATTCCCGCGGCCTATCTTCCTGACGGCATTACGCACTTGCTGCTTTTGGACAAGAGCGGTCAGACGCTCAGCGAGCGCCTTGTCTTCGTCAAGCACGACGCCCAGCCCCGTCTGGGGGCCGCTACGGCCGAGCCGGCCTATGGCCCGCGGGAAATGGTGCGCATGACGCTCTCGCTGACCGATACGGCGGGCGTGCCGCTGCCTGCCGATCTCTCCGTGAGTGTTACCGACAAGGGGCTGTTTCCCGTAGACACGCTGGGCGAAACGGCGCAGTCTTCCATCTGGCTCACCTCCGATTTGAAGGGATTCGTGGAGAACCCCGGCCGTTACTTCCTGCCCTCCAACCGCAGGGCGCCGGTGGAGTTGAATCTTCTGATGCTGACTCACGGCTGGCGGCGCTTCGCTACGGACAATCTCATGCAGGCGCCCGACTCGACGTTCCGCTACTTTGTGGAGCGGGGGCTCTCCTTTAGCGGACGGGTGCGGCCCATCGTGGGGCGTGCCGACGGCATCGGGGTCGTTGCCCTGGCGCCTTCCATCAATCTGATGCTCTCGGCTACGAGCGACCGCACGGGCGCTTTCGTCATTCAGGGGCGCGATTTCCCGGACAGCACTACCTTTACGGTTCGTTCCCGAGGTCGGAACTCGTTGCCGGCTACCATCACCATGGACCCCGAGATGCCACTCCCGGGCGGAAACAGCAAGATTCCTTATCCCGACTTCAAGCTCTCCGATACGATTTCCGAGGCGGCGCTGCGTGCCGCACGCGACCGTTACTTCGCAGAGGGCGGCGTGCCGATTACCAACCTGAAGCAGATTACGGTCAAAGCCAAGGAGGAAGAAGATCTTCCGACCTCTTCTCCTAATTATATATACTCCCACCTTGCCGACCGTCACTATGGGGAAAAATGGATGGAAGGCAAGGAGAGCATGACGGCGTGGGAAGCCATTTCCCAGATACCGACGGTCGTTGCTCCGGCCGACGGCTCGGCGGGGCTGTCTTTCCAGCGCACCGAAGGCCGCACGGCGGCGCTCATTTTGAACGGAGTCGTCTACTACGAGCCGGAAGATTACGAGATGCTTAAGACGTATTCCGCTGCCGAAGTGAAGCGCGTGGACCTCATCCAGTACAACGTGGCGGCGCTGCAAATGCTCGGAACCAACTCGTCGGCGGGCGCAATCGTCGTGACGCTTAAGGAAAATGCCGTAGGCGGAGGCGACGAAAACAACAGTGTAGTCACCTTTACCCCCCGCGGTTACAATACTTCCGTGCAGTTTTACAGCCCGGTGTACCTCACCCCTGCGCAAAAAGAGAGCTCCGATCCGGACTTACGCACTACGATTTACTGGAATCCGCAGGTCAAAGTCGATGCCAGCGGCGCGGCAGAGCTGGAATTCTTCACGGCCGACCGCAATGCACCCCTGCAAGTAGTGGTGGAAGGCATTACCGCCGAGGGCGAACCGCTCCACCTCTTGTATGAAATACCGGCCCGGAAACAATAACAAACCTCATAACAACACATTAAAAGTAGCAACATGAAATCTGAAAAGTTGAACCTCGGCACGCTGTGCGTGCAGGACGGGTGGAAGCCCGGCAAGGGTGAACCGCGTGTTTTGCCCATCTATCAGAGCACGACATTCAAGTACGAAACCAGCGAGCAGATGGCCAAATTGTTCGATCTGGAAGAGTCTGGTTTCTTTTATACGCGTCTTCAGAATCCAACCAACGAGGCCGTTGCCAAAAAGATTGCCGATCTGGAAGGCGGCATAGGCGCCGTGCTCACTTCCTCGGGGCAGGCTGCCAATTTCTTTGCCTTGTTCAACATCTGCGAGGCAGGGGATCATTTCGTAAGTTCTTCCAATATTTACGGAGGGACCTTCAACCTTTTTGGCGTTACGCTCAAGAAAATGGGCATTGAGTGCACCTTTGTCGACAGCGATGCTACGGAAGAGGAAATAGCGGCAGCGTTCCGCCCCAATACCAAGGCGCTTTTCGGTGAGACCGTCTCCAATCCCGGCGGACAGGTGCTCGACATTGAGAAATTTGCGCGTGTGGCACACGCCCAGGGCGTGCCCCTTATTGTGGACAACACCTTCCCGACGCCCATCAACTGCCGCCCCTTCGAGTGGGGAGCCGACATCGTAACGCACTCAACCACCAAGTATATGGACGGGCACGCTACCAGTGTGGGCGGAGCCATCGTAGACAGTGGCAATTTTGACTGGCAGGCACATGCCGAAAAGTTCCCCGGTTTGACCCGTCCCGATGCCTCTTATCACGGATTGGTCTATGCCGAGGCTTTCGGAAAGGCTGCCTATCTGACCAAAGCTACGGCCCAGCTGATGCGCGACCTGGGGGCAATTCCCTCGCCCTTCAACTGTTTCTTGCTGAACCTCGGCCTCGAGACGCTCCACGTGCGCATGCCGCGCCATTGCGCCAATGCACTTGCCGTGGCTTCCTGGCTGAAAGCGAACGAAAAGGTCGCATGGGTGAACTACGCGCCCCTCGAAGGTGACAAATACCACGAGCTCGCTGCCAAATACATGCCCAACGGCACGTGCGGAGTCATATCGTTCGGCCTGAAAGGCGGGCGCGAAGAGAGCATACACTTCATGGACCGTTTGAAATTCATCTCCATCGTTACCCACGTGGCCGATGCGCGCACATGCGTATTGCACCCCGCAAGCCATACGCACCGCCAGCTCTCCGACGAACAGCTCTTGGAGGCCGGCGTGCGTCCCGACCTCATCCGCCTCTCGGTAGGCATCGAAGACGTGAGCGACATCATCGCCGATTTGGAACAGGCCCTGAAGGCTTAGGACGAAGAAGAGTGCAAGTGACTGTAAACGCTAAATAGAAAAGAAATGCTGCTTACTACAACTTCCGTCGTCGAAGGGCGTCCCGTGGAGGAATACTACGGTATTGTTTCGGGCGAGACGATTATCGGAGCCAATTTTGTGCGTGACCTTTTTGCTTCGGTACGCGATTTTTTCGGCGGCCGTTCGGGGTCTTACGAAGAAGTGTTGCGCAAGGCTAAGGATACGGCCTTGCAGGAAATGCAGGCACAGGCCGAGCGTATGGGAGCAAATGCCGTAATCGGCATCGATTTGGACTTCGAGACGGTCGGTGCCAACGGGAGCATGCTCATGGTTACGTGCAGCGGTACGGCTGTCCGCTTGCGCTGATATTGTGAAAAGGAGGGACCCGGCCGGATTGACCAGTCGGGTCTCTTTTTTTGTGTGCATGGGAACGTGTTCAGAAGCCGCCCATGTTGCGCCCTATCCACCACAGGAGGACGAGTGCGAGGTATAGGTAAATGTATAGAGGCTTATTCACCTTTCGGTAGAAGTCTGGTGCCGATTCCTTGCGTGCCTCGGCACAGAGGAGCACGGCCAGCAGCGGGAGCGAAGCTACCATGAGGGCATTTTGCCGCACCGCCCCGCCGAAGTCGCCGTGGAGCAGGCAGTGGACGGCCCGTTGCGAGCCGCAACCGGGACAGGCCCATCCCGTCAGCAGGCGAAACGGGCAACGCGGAAAGAAGCCCGATGCGGCAGGGTCGAAGCAAAAGTAGACCGCGGCGGCCAAAAGCAGGGCCGCCGTCAGCAGGAGGGCCTTCATCAGTCAAGATAACCCCTTGTCCCGGCGTAGAGGATGAAGGCGAGATAGAGCACAATGCACACCAGTCCGATGAAGAAGCCGAGCTTCGTCCATTTTCCGGCCTCGCGGCTTGCGCGTTCGGCCTCTTCGTATTTTTCAGCCTCATAAAGCGCGCTGATTTTGGAGGCATAGACAATGCCGACAATACCAAAGGGCAGGCAGCAGAAAATCGTTACGAGAATCGACTCGGCCAGCCAAGTCTTGGGGTAAGAAGGTTTTTCCATAATTCAGGTATTGTTAAAGGGATGGATTGAAAAGTCACAGGCTTTCGGCATAGCTGTCCCAGTTGACGAGGATTGCGGCGAGGAGCAATCCGGCCAAAACCACGGCGCAGACCAGTCCCCATTGCACCCAAAACCGTGCTTTGCGGGCGCGCAGTCGGGCTGCCTCGTAGCTGCCTGTGGAGAAAAGGTCGTCCACTTTGGCCGCATGGTAGAGCGCTACGAGGCCGAAGGGGAGGCAGATGTAAATCATCACGAGCGACTCCACGAGCCAAGTCTTGGGATACTCGGGCGGTGGCGCGGGCCGTTCTGTCGGCGAGCCTGCCTCCGGAGTCGGAAGCGGTGCGGGCGATGGCGCGGAAACCTGCGGGGTATTGTTTTTTTCGTCGGGGGTATTCATGGCGAAAGGGGGTGTTGTTTATACAAGGCCGGAATGGGGTTCCGGAAAGAAGGTTTTCGCAAATATAAGGAAAGCCTTTGGGTTTAGGGACAGGGAGGCATCGTTTTTTCGCCGTGGGTGCGGCATTTTCCGCTTTCGGGACTTGCACTTGCGTTTCGAGGCGGCAGCCGGTCGGGAAAAAGCCGCAGTACTTTCTCCGAAAACATGCAGTGCTTTTCCCGAAAACATGCAGGACTTTTTCGAGACAGATTCCCTTCGTTGTCCAACACGAAGTAAATCACTCCTTTTTAGAATATGCTCCATACGGCGGGAACATGCGGGCATTCCGGATGGTGGCGTCGGGCGGGAAGGGTATTATGGGATATTTTTCGTCCAATTGTTGCAGGTCGCGCCGCGTCAGGTCGTAGCGTTGCAAGACTTTATCTCCGGCCTTTATTTCATCCCAAGAGTACTTGTCTAAAGTGTCGGGGTGGAAGATATATACTCTCACTTGGTTGAAGTGATTCTTTTGCATGTATTCGTTAAATGTCCTGTTTAGGCCTTGCCATATCAGATCCCAATTATGCGCTTCTAATTGTTTCAAATCTTTCTTTGAGAAGCTAATCGTTGTATCGGAATCTTGACTTTTTGCTTTAAACATACTGTAGTAGTAAATTTCGTGGTAGGTGTTATTCCTTAGCGAAATGTCATAGAATACTTCACAAGCCGATACGGTGCAAAGGATTGCGATTAGGGCTATGGAGCATATCTTTATTCTGAATTTAATTCTTGAGCCTATTCCCATATTTCGCCTAATATTAAATCTGCTACGGAGAGTCCGCGTATATGGGTTACATATTTGTGGAAATCGCGTTCTTTGCAATAGAAAGTATATAGGTTGGTGCCGCAAAAGGGGCAAAAATGGACGGCCAAGTTCATATCTTCGGGGTATTCCAATGAGGCTTCCATAAAGAAGCGGACTGGGACATCCGAGTCTTTGATTGATTTGAATTCTCTTTTTCCATCAGATTTTGTGTAACTAATTATCGCTTTAACCGGTTTGCGGCATCGATAATATACGATTTGAATCTCACTGCCTACCTTTAATCTCATGCTGCGTTCATATAAATATTGGAAATGCAGGCAGCAGTATTGAGTTTTCTTCTTCAGTAAAATCATTGTCGGCATGTACTTTAAAAAGTTAACTCTTCAATCTCGTTCACATAGTCATTTATGTCGCGCCGATAAAAGTAGAACCAATAGAGGTCAGCGCCGCAGAAGGGACAATATTTCAGTTCTTTCAGCGTCCAATTGATTTTCAGCATATCATAGCGTATATAGGGCGGCTCTACCGGATATTGCATGACAAAACAATACGCGGCTCGTTTTTCCCACCATTTCTTCCCTGCTATCTTGTTAAGTTCGCTTTTGCGCATCTCGTATAAAGTTTGGCTCTTTATCACTCGAATGCTATAGCAGTTGCGTGGATTCGATACTTGTTGTTTAAATTGGTCGTAGCAGTATTTTCGTTTCATGACAGGATGGTAATAGGATCTTTTAGTAAGTTTGTGAAGAAGGTGGTTATATGATACGAATATAGGTGCTTTTTGTAGAATAGGGAACGAAAATGGATATTTTTTTTAATTTTCCCCCCAAAAGAGGTTTGCATTGGGGGCTGCCGGGATCGGAGAATGGGTGGTAATTTCAGGGACGAGAGGAAGTAAATTTTTAGTGGTGAGGAAATCTTTTTTCTATAAGAATAGAAAATCTTAAGGGTGGATGTGTGGCGGGTACGGGAAGGCGGGGGAAAATGGTGGACGATGATGGGATAAGTTAAAAAGTACAGCGATTTGGCGAAGGAGTGCCGGGACTTTTTCAGAAAAGATGCAAGACTTTTTCGAAAAACATGCAAGACTTTTTCCAGGGCGTTGCGCGTCGCTTTTATGACCTGCGCAGCACGGCGCGGAAGAAGGCCTGCGGAGGTGTGGGCAACAGGGCAGGCTCTTTTTTCACCAATCCCCATCCATCGGAAAAGCCGCCTCGCCGGGCACTCTTGGATACAATAAATAAGACTCTCTGCGGTATTGGTGGAGCAAATAAATTCGGCCCGAGGTCGTCACACGAAAAAGGAAATGCTCCGGGATGCTTTCCATATAAAACAGACAAGCCGTGTCCGGCAGACGGAACTGGCCGACCACATACCGATAAGCCTCTTCCTCTATGCTATGGCGCGATAGGGAAGTGCGCAACTTTCGTCGTGACACTTTGTGGCTGTAGGGAGCGTAGTAATACTCCCACTCCGCCTTTCCCTTTTTTACGATATAGACACTGCTTATGCCATTCTCCGTCTTGTCCACCCCCGGCGTTGCATCGTCGTGGCGGAAATATTGGTCGGGCATCAGCAAGCGCCCTAAGGGAATACCCCGCTCCAGTAAGGCAAAGAAATTCTTCCGCTTCACATAAGGAGCCCGATACAACTCCTCGCTTCTCGAAAAATAATTGAAAAAGGTGTCCAACGCATTCGGCGCCACCGAATCAAACCGTTCCGGACCCGTTAAAGCCCGGTAGAGTATATAGATATCCACACTGTCCGGATTCACTTCCGGGATATCCCGGGCGAAAGCCTTCCTCGCGCTGTCCAGATCGGCCTGCCGGTCTTCCTCCGGTACGAAAAAGGCACCTTGTTCCTGTCCCCTTATAGTAAAGGGGTACAAGATTCCTAAACAAATTACAAATATAAAGGTAAGGATCTTATTCATTCCGCCTCCTCCTTGCTTTTCACATTACGGGCGGGCCGCCCACATAAGTAACTTCTTGACGATACGTGTCGAACAGATAGACCTGCTGCCTGTCGTCCACGCCAAACAGCAGCATCGAAGCCGACATCAACGGCAATCCGAAGTCACCCGGGAAGAAAAAGTATTCGATTCCCAATTCTTCCCGCTTTTTCAAGAGAAAAAGACTGAAAAGCCTCTCTTCAGAAGAAGTATATTCCGTAGCGACAATACTGAAACCTCCCGCCAGCGGATAATACATCGAGCCCACATGCCGATGATCACCCCTCCGCAAGATGAACATTCGCACAATCGTCGAGTACATATTGAAGAATATGGCCTTCTTCATAGACCATTTCTCCCTGTATAAAGAACTGACCGGGACATAAAAGAAGTCAGAGAGTGGGATTCCTTGGGCTATTCGGGCACAATAATTTCTCACGCCCAAGGAATCCACATCATACCGCTCCCCATACCATAAGCTATCCACCGCATTCGGGACAATATGCCCATATCGGTATTCTCCTTGGGGTTTGGGCCGAACTTCGTAAACAAAGACGAATTCCAAGTCCGTACTGTCCAATTCCGGATTCCAATACCCCACCATCTCCTTGGCCAGTTCCCGATCTTTCCGCTTCGCCTCTTCCGAAAGGATGGAAACTTCCTGGCCATAGAGGGACAGAGGCGTACATACTCCTAAAAGTATTCCTGCCAACCCTAGCATTCTAACGCATAAAAAGTCCATATACCGCATTTCCTTTTATCCTATTTATCCAAATCCTACTCAGCCGAAGGCGGACCGCCCACATAAGTAACTTTCTGGCGATACGTGTCGAACAGATAGACCTGCTTCCTTCCGTCTACGCCAAAATAAAGCTTATTATTCAGCCTTAGCGGAATACCTAATTTATTAGGAAGAAAGAAATATTCAATTCCAAGCCTTTGCATCTCTTTCCATACAAAAGCGTCAGCAAGTTTTTCCTCCGGAGAAGAATAACTTATCGGGTAAAAGCCCCAGCCTAAGTAGTAAAAACTTCCTATTACTGAACGGCTTCCTTTTTGCAACAACAGAATCCTACAGAAAGCTAAAGAAAGCTCTCCAAATACCCGTCCGTCAAGACTCCTAATCGGATAAGGATGCTGCTTTTCCGGCACATATAAAAACTTATTGATCGGAATGCCTTGTGCGATTCGGGCACAATAGTTGGGAACCACAGAATCGTTCGCGACTGGCGAGAATGAACAAGCATACAAAAACGTATCAAGACTGTTCGGTACAATCCGGGCATAACAATCCTTCAATTCCTCCCTTTCTGTCGCGACATAATAATAGCAAAAATCCACACTGTCCTCCTCTATGGCCAAAGCATGTTCTCGGAGGAAGCTCTTGGCCGCCTTCCTTAATACTTTTAAATCTCTTTCTCTCATCTTCTGTGAGACAAACAAAGACTCTTGTCCCGCAGCTAAAGTTGATGCCAAAAGACAGACTATTAGAAATATCTGCTTTAGTTTATCGATATAGTTGAATCGCATCCTTGACTTCTCTTTTTAACAGCGTTTTCCCCATAACCATCTCCATAGGCCCATCACTTCCCTTTTGAGTACGTCCCATACGGCGGGAACATGCGGGCATTGCGGATGGTGGCGTCGGGCGGGAAGGGCACTTCGGGATATTCCTCGTCCAACTGCTGCAGGTCGCGCCGTGTCAGGTCGTAGCGTTGCAAGACCTTATGACCCGCCTTTATCTCTTCCCAGGAATACTTCGCCAGCGTGTCGGGATGGAAGATGTAAATCCGCACTTGCCTGGCACCTATTTCCGCCATGTATTCATCCAGTTTCGTAAACATCATACCCCACAAAAATTCCCTCTCACTCGGTTTCACCAACTTCAAATCCTCTCGGGAAAAATTGAAGCATGTATCCGAAGAGGCACTCTTGCTTTCAAATTCAGAGGAGAAATAAACCGGCCAACTGCTATGATTCGAAAGAAAAGCCACATAAACAGGGTCGCAACTAATCAAAAGTATCGGTAATATGAAAAAAACAATTTTCCTCATTCCCATAGCCCTTCATTTTATCAAGCCAGATGCCTTTCTCTGGAGATATTCCTTTATGGACTTGTTCTCTTCTTCGCGCAGTTGGTTTAATACCTCCAGAACCGTCTGCTCATCTTCGTGGCTGAAATAAATCACCACGCTGTGCATCATTTTCGTATTCCACTCTTCAGTTATCTCTTGCAACAGCTGCAAATAAAGAGGCAATGAATCTTCTTCCGGAAAATGAGGAATCCTGCGATGAAGTATTACAAGGTCTCTTTCCTCCATTAGGTTTGTGTCGGTTAGCACGTCATAGAAATCGTCCCAATCAAGATCTGAGTCGTCCCTACGCAACGAAGCACTAATAGAATATAGTTGAAGTTGCGAAACATAAGCAGCAAACAATTGAGTTTCCCCTTCTATACCTTCCACCTCCACAACACCCCCATCCGTCACCCGGCTCATATCCGGATCATCCACAAAATAAAAACCGGATTTTCGTTCTTTCCTTTTACGCTCTGCCTCCTGTATCGACTCAATAATCGGATAAAGCCTTTCGCGGTCTTTCTCCCTGAAATAGGCCATGATGTTGTGTTCCGGATAATCTTCCCATCCTTTCATGGCATAATACAGTCCTTCCAAGTACCGGTATACCGCAACCTCTCCCATCCGGGAAATCTTCGGATGGTAAAGCAATATATCAGTCTCTTGTATCCGCTCAAGATATTCCAAATACGTCTCGGCGTGTAAGAAAAAGTCCTCTATCGTCCGGCGCAACATTGAATATATCGAAGCATCTTGAAACAATGCAGATATAGATAGGGTAGATTTTACCGTGATAATCCTGGTATCCGTCTTCATAAACAGGCAAGGTCTCTTTCTAACAAAGAAAAAGCCTCCTCTTTTTGTCTGCTTACTTAGCGCATATTCCCTTTCTTTGCGAAGCAGTGCCTGAAATGACGGCTGTTTCCGGAAGGAAAAAAAGACCTTCAGGCTGTGCCGACGGCAAAGCCTCCAATGCCATTTGGCATAAATCAATTCCCGCACATACCGACGGAACACATCCTTAGGCACGCCGGGCATTTCAGTATGCCGGATTACTATTTCGTCATCATCTATCCAATTCAGATTTACCATATTCTTGTGAAAAGAATACCAAGAGCCATACCCTAGTCTTCTGAAATGAAGAGCTTTGCTGTAATTGCCTATAAGGACACAGGCTGTTCTCACGGAATTTATCACTATTTCCATTTATTCAAACTACCTTATTTATTCAAACATAAAACAACCCGTTCTTCATCTCCGCGGCTGAAATAGACATGCAAATTATGTTCCACTTCCAGCCTCCACCTCTTGACAAGAGAATCCAATGCCCTTATATAGAGCTCCAATTCCTCTTTCGTCAAACAGGGAAGTTCCGGATGATAGAGCACAATATCCACCTCATCAATCCAAGACAAGTCGCCAAGGCATTCCTCCCACGCATCCCAATTATACCCAAATCCGCCCAATCCTTCCACAAAATCCAAACGGTTAGCGTAGAGTTCAAGCAATTCCTTTTTTGAAGCCACCCCTTTCACAGTGACAAACCGTTCATCCGTCTCATCGCTTTTATAGCCTGCTTCTATAAAATAAAAGCCGCTCATGCGCCGTTTTCGGTTTAAACGCTCCTCTTCAGTACAAATGACAGGATACAGCCGGGCATAATCCTTGCGATTCAAGTACACCCGGACATTATGCTCTGCATAACCCTCCCACCATTTCATCCCGAGGTGGAGCTGGGAGATATATCTGTGCAACAACTTCTTATCGACCGACGGGAAACGAGGAAAATAAAGGAATACAAAGGTTTCCCTTATCTCCTCCAAATCAGACAATAGCCAAGCCGCTGAATTCATTAAGCCTCTCACATCCATCCCTCTGCCAATGACCGAAAAATCCTCAGAATCATCCATGCAGAAAACACGCGCATCAGCCCCGTTGGGCACTTCATCCATATTGTCCACAAACGAGAACCCGGGTTCTTGCTGCTTCTTTTCCCTAATCCTTCCCATTTCCTGCCGAAGCAAAGGAAAAATAAATCTCCAGTTCACGGAACAAATAAACGTTCTCCAACAATAGCATAACCCACCCGGCAAGATTCCTTTCGCTGGGCGAGGATGAAAATAGACTTTTAGGCGATGTCCTGGATGTTGCCGCCAACACCTTTTTGCATAGAGCAGTTCCCGCATGTATCGTCTGAGCGCTTTCGCTGGCAAACAAAGCAACCCTATATGTCGGACAGTTATCTCCTCCCTCCATACCATGTCATTTTCCAAAGTAAGGGCTTTATGCAGCATACTCCAACCACGATTCTGCAGACAATAACAACGGAAAACCTCCTCATAGTCCGCCAACAAAGCCCGCTGCGAGAACACTACTTTTCCCATAACTATCTCCATAGGCCTATCACTTCCCTTTTGAGTACGTCCCATACGGCGGGAACATACGGGCATTTATCTTATCCAAATAATCACATATTGTAATATTTGATTCCGTCCATATTATGCCCCATTTCTGAGATTTCAATTCCCACAAGTCGGCTTGTGTAAAGCGAATAATCGTATCCCGATCAATCCTCTTCATTCTAAATTCAGCGTAATAAAAGATCGAATGTTCCGAACGATTTTCCAATTCTAAAGAATACTCTGAACAGCTTGCCAAGACAAGCAACATACTACCCAAAAAGAGCAAACGCGACAATCCCATAATCCAATTTATTTAGAATCAACCCGTCTTTCCCTACTGCAAGGCTCCAATTTTCTCAGCATCCTTTTTAGAACATCTGGCTCTTTAGACAAGAATCGAGACCACGACGGGACATACGAAGAATCCGCCACAAAGATCGAAAAGTTATTCCTCGCCGTACACAACTCCACATCGGAAAAAGGGTACCCCAAGCCTTCACCTACATCATACTTGTAAGCCATTAACCAGAACGAACATTCTCCCGGCAACATTTCATGCACGAACCATACCTTATTCTTGTGCTTAATATACAACGCCCTATCTTTGAATCGTACCGACAACAGTTCCCACAATTCTGCCGGTGTATAACAAGAGGGATAAATAGTGAAACCGATCGGCCACGACCGCCCGAACAAACGGACAAAACGCTTGTTTTTCTCCTCCATTCCCATCGCTGCCGCTATTTCATCCCCTTCCAGAATCCGGTAGTCCCCTGACTCCTCCACGTCGATACCGTATAGTTCGCCTCCCTCGCCCAATACAAAATAATAAAAATAAGGCGCAGCAGGCATAAACAGCGCAAAAAAAGATCCACCCCCTCCCCCTTCAAGCAATTCATCATACCCTGCGTATGCAGCCAAAAGCCGTTCGGGCGCATCATGCACGCCTACGACTTCCTCGACATACGGATTGGGAACCAAACATCCTTTTTTCCCTATTTCGCCCATCGTCACGGGAACGCCTTCGCAAGTCCTCATATACAGCAGAGAATCCAGAAAAGACCGATCGGTAATATTCCTATCCGACAGCAAACGCCCCGCATACTGCACAAGATAGCAACACCCGGGAGAAACATCCGCATCCTGCTGCCCTATCTCCCCGAACAAACGGAAATCCTGGGCTGTCAGATGCAAAACCCCAAGGAACAAGGGCACAACTGCCAATACACTCCTTTTCATACTCTTACCCCTTCTAATTATTTCGGACGAAAACCCCGTACCTTCTTTTCAGTTTCCCATAAGTAAACCGCCTTATCCTCTGTCCGTCGGGCGTACAAGCCTCCAACAGCAGTTTCCCTTCTCCCGGGTTCTTCTTGCCTGAGGCCTGCCAAACAGCCCGGAGCAGAATCCACTCTTCTTCAGAATCGCACCTTATCTCCACCCGCCTGTCCCCAAAACGGGCAGACAGCAAGTCGTACAACTCCCATTCCCCATAGCAAGACAAATCCAGTTCGAACTCCGGATAATACGGATTCACTGACTCACGCATATCCGCATTCTCCTCGTCCCAATCCCTTGCGGACAACAACTCCCCGTGGTCTAAAATCCGGACCTCCTTGTCCGGAGGTAAGGGAACTTCAATGCCATACAGATTCCCTTCGTTGTCCAACGCGAAGTAAAGCCAGCAAGGCAAACGCATGCGGGACAAACAAAAAAGGAATCCCCCGTTGCCCTTCTCCAAGATTTTCTTGTACCCCTCCATGAGCTGCAGATAACCCCTACGGCCTTCGCTGTAATTCCGGGGCATGCCCACCACCAATCTCCCGCTTTCTTCCACGTAAGTTACAGCACAAGGATGACCGCGATGGTCTCCCATAAAAATCAAAGAATCCAGAAAAGACAAATCGCTGAGGTTCGCAGACGTGATGCCATGCCCCGTATATTGCATCTCATAGCAATGCAATTGCCGGGAATCCCGCTCCTTCCATCTCCATTTCCTTATCGAGCGCTCCAATGCCGGCTCACGCTGTTTCACTTCCCGGACGAAGCGATAATCTTGGGAAAAGGCCGAATAAGAAAAAAGGAAAACAGACAAACAGATAACGATTCTTACTATCTCCATAAGCACCTCCTTTCACCAATCCCCATCCATCGGAAAAGCCATCTCGCCCGGCATTTTCGGATACAACAGATAGGAAGTCCCCCGGTATTGGTGGAGCAAATAAATCCGCCCCGAGGTCGTCACGCGAAAAAGGAAATGCTCCGGGATGCTTTCCATAGAAAACAGACAAGCCGTGTCCGGTAGACGGAATTGGCTGACCACATACCGGTAAGCCTCCTCTTCTATGCTCATGCGTGACAGAGAAGAGCGCGGATTTCGCCGTGACACGCTATGAACAGAAGGGGCATAGTAATACTCCCATTCCGTTTTCCCTTTCCTTACTATATAGACGTTTCTTATGCCATTCCCCGTTTTGTCCAGCCTCTGCGTTGCACCGTCATAACGGAAATACTGCTCGGGCATTAGCAAACGCCCTAACGGAATGCCCTGCTCCAGCAGAGCAAAGAAATTCTTCCGCTTCACATAAGGAGCCCGATACAGTTCCTCGCTGTTCGAAAAGTAATTGAAAAAGGAATCCAACGCATTCGGAGCCACCGAATCAAACTGTTCCGAACTCGTTAAAGCCCGGTAGAGTACATAGAAATCCACACAGTCCGGACTTACTTCCGGGATGTCCCGTGCGAAAGCCTTCCGCACGCTGTCCAAATCGGCCTGCCGGTCTTCTTCCGGTACGAAAAAGGCACCTTGTTCCTGTCCCCTCAAAACAGAGGGATGCAAGATTCCCAGACAAATTACAAATACAAAAGTAAGAATTTTATTCATTCTGTTTCCTCCCTGCCTTTTCACATTGCGGGCGGGCCGCCCACATAAGTAACTTTCTGGCGATACGTGTCGAACAGATAGACCTGCTTCCTTCCGTCTACGCCAAAATAAAGCTTATTATTCAGCCTTAGCGGAATACCTAATTTATTAGGAAGAAAGAAATATTCAATTCCAAGCCTTTGCATCTCTTTCCATACAAAAGCGTCAGCAAGTTTTTCCTCCGGAGAAGAATAACTTATCGGGTAAAAGCCCCAGCCTAAGTAGTAAAAACTTCCTATTACTGAACGGCTTCCTTTTTGCAACAACAGAATCCTACAGAAAGCTAAAGAAAGCTCTCCAAATACCCGTCCGTCAAGACTCCTAATCGGATAAGGATGCTGCTTTTCCGGCACATATAAAAACTTATTGATCGGAATGCCTTGTGCGATTCGGGCACAATAGTTGGGAACCACAGAATCGTTCGCGACTGGCGAGAATGAACAAGCATACAAAAACGTATCAAGACTGTTCGGTACAATCCGGGCATAACAATCCTTCAATTCCTCCCTTTCTGTCGCGACATAATAATAGCAAAAATCCACACTGTCCTCCTCTATGGCCAAAGCATGTTCTCGGAGGAAGCTCTTGGCCGCCTTCCTTAATACTTTTAAATCTCTTTCTCTCATCTTCTGTGAGACAAACAAAGACTCTTGTCCCGCAGCTAAAGTTGATGCCAAAAGACAGACTATTAGAAATATCTGCTTTAGTTTATCGATATAGTTGAATCGCATCCTCTATACTTTTTAAACCAATTCTATAATAGCGTCCTCTTCCTGGGGACATCACATAAAGAAACAGTCTTGTTACAATATCAGAGGAACCCATATGTCGGGCACTCTGTATTACTGCCTTATTTAGCAATACTAAATGTTTCAAAGATCCCTTTCCGCTTGTCAGAAACATCAAATCACCTTTATTGTGTAAGACTTCAATGATAGTCTTTTTATTAACGACATCTAAATTGGTAATTCTTTTCATAGATAATCGTTTACCCATTTCGGCAAGTGAAGCATCTACATTCATTCCTTCCAATAGTTCAGTGTTCTCAGGCAAACGTAATAAATCTTCAACTGTAACCTTTCCATCCGAAAAAGCAGAAATTACATCTCCGACACAATAAGGTTGTGATTCTGTATACTCATAAGCATAGCCTTTATCGATTGTTTCACTGTTTAATATATCCAATCCATCCCTAAAGTTATATCCTTGTTTCTTGGCATATGCACCCATTGCGACACCACCGATCACGCCGGCTGCGGCGCCTCCAATGATCCCCGATTTCAGACCGGAGACAAAAGAACTACCCAGCCCATTGCCTCCTACAAGAGAATTTCCAAAACCTGTGAAAAATCCTCCGCCTAATCCGGCAGCACCAAATGTAGCAAAGCCGCGCCCAAAGCCCGCTATACTTTTCCATGGCATATTGCTCATAGAACCTATATTTGAAGCGAAACCACCCCAAAATGAACCATTCTCCACAAACGTATTGGCAATACCTCCCGCCAAACCGGAGAATATCCCGGCAGAAAAAGCGCCGACCCCAAAGTATCCCAGCCCTTCCAAATTAAACTTAAAGCCATTAGCTGCCCAGTTCAAGAAGCCACCGGCCAATAAATGGATAAACTCCCCCGAGGGGTCGGTGTATTTCAGCGGGTTGTTCAAGCAGTAGGTGTAGGGGTTGTGGTTGAGCCAGTTGCCCGGGTCTTGCACATAGGGGTCGCACGAGAGGAAGGTGGCCGTCGTGCAGTCGTACACCCGGCCGTTCATGTCGATGAGGTCCGTGCCCGGGATGTGCTCGTGCATTGTGTAGCCGCGGTCGGTGAGGTACGGACTGAGCTGCTGACTAACCTCGCGGGTGTCCGGCTTGGTCCAATCGTACGGGTCACGCCGCATGCCCCACGGGTCGTAGGCGTATTTCTCAATCAGCAGGCTGTGCGAGGTCAGGGCTACCAGCGAGCCTTGGAAATCGGTATAAGCACTATAGACCGTAGTTCCCCCGTTTTCTATGATGCACACGGCAGCCAGCCCGTTGCCTCCGTAGATGTAATGCAGCTTGCGCTTCCGGTTGTAGAAATCCTCTTCTTCGTAGTCCGGGGCATAGTATTTCTTGTTGATTTCCATGTGGTTCCACGTCACCTCGTGTTCCACCTTCATCCGCTGTTCGTCCGGACCGTAGGTGTACGTGAACAGACGGGGATAGTCGCCCGACTGCGAGGTGCCGTTGGCTCCATAGGAGAGGGTCTTGATCTTCTTGAAAGCCGTGTACGTGACCAACTCTTCTTCCTGTACCGCCGTGCGGTCGAAGCGTCCGAGAATTTGCGTGGGGGCATGGGGCGGGAAGTTGCCATACTGGAATTCATATTCGCTCTGCCGCTCGTTGGAGGTGCGGCCGGTGATGTTCCCGTTGGCAGCATAGCCCATGAGATTTCCGGGCTTCCAGGAAGAACCCACTACATTCCAGCTCACCAAACGATCCAAGGCATCGTAGGTAAAGGAGTCTGTCTGGTGGGCATAGACATCGCTGCGCGTCTTCAGGTTGCCATTCTCATAGTAGATATAAGCCCAATCGATGTTTCCGGACTTCAACGAGGTCATCATCCGCAACTGGCGTCCGGCCGCATCGTAGGAGTATGCCACATTGTCCTGCCCTTTTGTCTCGCCCAGAACATTGCCCTCCGCGTCGGCCTCGCCCAGTTCCCAAATCAGACGGTTGTCCCCGTCGGTGACTTTCACAAGATAGCCGTTCGCATCGTAGATATTCAGGATGTAATAGCCCGAAGGATAGGTATATTTCGACACCCGTCCGCAGGAATCGTACTCGTACTCCGTCACCATCGTCTTCTCCGAGCCTACCTTGTCGGTACGCCGGGTCACGCGGTCCTGCGCATCGTAGTCGTAGGAGATCGAGCAACCGTCGGAGGTGGACATCGACTTCAGGCGTGCATAGGAATCGTAGGTATAATGCACAAAGAACGATTCTTTCCCGCTACCGGTAATCGACTTGTCGACCAATTGCCCCTGACCGTTGTACTCATGGTAAGTAAACGTGCCGTTCGCCGGGTCGTCTATGCTGAGGATCTGCCCGTCGGGGTTGTACACATAGGTTATAGTCCCGGCATCGGAACGCCCGAACGAAGCCGGGCGGCCGGCCGCATCGTAGGTGTAGGAGGTGAACCCGCTGCCCACGGCCTCGTAGCGCGTGACCCGCCCGTCCACGGTGTTCGTCATCCGGACTTCCATGTCGTTGACGACGGAACGGGTAAGATAGCCGTCCGCGCCCCAGTCGGTCTCCACGGTCCGCGTGGGGGAGACGACCGTCTTGCCCCGAGTGCGGTAGGTGTAGGACACCGTCCCCTGCGGGGTCTGGAGGGACTTCACCCGGTTCTTGTCGTCATAGGTGTACGTCTCCATCCACTCCGAAGGCGACTCCGAGAAGGTCGGTTTGGAAACCCGGGAGAGACGGCCTGCGGAATCGTAGCGGCGGAAAACCCGGATCTCCCGGTTTCCCGCCCCGTAGGTCCGGCGCTCTACTTCCTGTCCGTACTCGTTGTAGCCGATCCAGACGGGCGCTTCGCCGCTCGAACGGCTCTCCTCCCGGTATTTCACTCCAGAGTTGCTGCTGCCCGAAGCCCACGCCACGTCCAGCTGCGTCCGCGTACCGTCGGCATGGAGCGTCTGCCGCAGGTCGCCGAAGGAATCGTAGGTGTAAGTCGTCGTCCCGTGGCGGTCGGTCTCGGAGAGGAGCAGGCCCCGGGCCTCGTCCCAGGTCTTCTGCACGACATTGCCGAAGCGGTCGGTCTCCTGCACGGGAAAACGACCGGAAGCCGAATAGATCACCGACTCCGTGCCGGAATAGGCGGTTGTTACTTTCCCCGGACGGCCGAACACGTCCCAGTCGGCATACGTCACCGACGGGGCATGACTGTAGGTCTCCTTTTGCAGGTGGTTTTGGCTGTCGTAGGCGTAGGTTATTTGGATTTCTTTCCGGTCTGTGCCGTATTCTTTTGTGATTTTCATGCTCAATGGTGCGTTGGGGCACCATGCGCCTTTGGCGGCATAGGAGGTTTCCGTCGTGACCGTCTGGCCTCCGGATTCCGTAACGGAGGTCAGCGGGTTTCCGTAATCGTCGTACGTGTAAGTAGTTATCGTGCTTGTCCCGTTCAAGTCGTCCGAACTGCTTTGCCGCTTTAGCTGCAAGGCGTATGATTTGCCCTCGCCGGGTACTATGGAATAGGTATAGCTTTCTGAGGATACATTATATTGTGATCCTATTTCCGGCGATGTCCTTGTGGCGGCCGATTGGGGGAGAAGCAGATAACGGGTTTTGTCGAAGGAGTTGCTTCTGGTGGTCCAAAAGTCGTTCGTCAGGTCATGCTCCCGGCTGTTCTTAAATCCGACTATCCCCCGGCAAGTCCAATTGTACAGGAGCGTGCCGTATTCGAATTCTATTTCGTTACGCCCATCCTTGTAGGAAGCGATTACAGGCGTTTGGCTGCTGCGAATCAGCAGACAGGACGAAGATAAGACATTTTTCCATTCCGTTTCCGTTTCGTTATAGCGGCATTCCGGTTGTGGTCGGTAGGTGAAGGTCGCCGTGCCGGTCATCGGATTCGTTACAGTACGCAGGACGTTTTGGTTGCGGAAGCCAAAATCGTGCAGGAGCACTTTGTCCGTTCGTTGATAGACCCAGCACAAGGCTCCCGTCTGTTTCAGGTCGGCTAAACAGGCATACGAAGCCCGTGCCGGGCTTGAGAAGGTACGCCAAATTGTGAATCCCGCATCAGCATCGTTGCGGTAGAAACGCCAAGTGGTGGAACTGCCTGATGCCGCTTCGTCTCCCACGACAATATCTGCCAACCCGTCGCAATTGAAATCGGCGATAAAGGCTTGGTCGTTGTCGTTCGCTTGTGGTTGGCAATTGATTTGGAGTGTGCCGGCTTCTTCGAACTCATAGTTCCCTTTGTTATAGATCGGATACCAGGCATTGCCCTTGCGGTGCAGGATATCCGAGAGTCCGTCCCCGTTCAGGTCGCCAAAGGCATATAAGCCTTTTTGCATGGCTTGGACTTGCACTTGGGTTGTATTGGTGAAACAGCCGTTCGTGTACCACGAATTGTTATGGATAATGAAAAACCGCCCGTCTTCCAGCTCGACCCACATGTCGTTCGGGCAGTTGGATGTCAAGAACTGGTACAGCCCGGCCGAACGGATCTTGCCCGGAAGGATCAAATCATAGGTATTCTCATAAAGATGAATACTCCCGTCGATAGCCGAAGCAATCTGCCGGTAGCGGTAGCGATAGCCTCCGTTGACGGATTGCGGGTCGTTGAAAATAACAATCACTCCGGCCAAAGGATGATACGTATAATGTCCGACCAGAATAAACGGGGTTTTTTCGCAAGATCCCAAGCTGCCTTCGAACAAGAGATTGTCTGTTCCAGTGTCATACCCTTTCCGGCTTGTCACGCGCAGGTGCAGATCTTTTCCCTCCGTGAAGGCATATACGCTTTCGGACGAACCGTCTCCGTCGAAATCGGCGAATTGACAGGAGACGCTGCTGCTCATGTTGGTCAAGACCGGAGTCGAAGTATTCGTATGTTCTACGATTCCCATCCCGAACGATACGGGGAAGCGATATTTAGCTTCCCAATCGTCCGCCATGGCGTGGATGTCGAAAAACATTTGGCCAATCCCGATGTTCTCCCCGATTAGGGTAGTGTTCGGATACAGATCGCCCAATTCCGGATAACCGTCGCCGTCCAAATCGACTGCCACTAATCCGGATTTCGTTTTATTGTTTCCGTTGGCATCTTTTGTGATGAACGAAATGTCTGTATCGTCTTCTATTTCTGATGGTTCCCCATAGGTGAAAGTAAGCGGTTCATAGAGCCGGATGCCCCGGTCGTATAGATCTATCGAGGCCAGACGGCTGACTTTTTGCTCGGAAGCGTACGACAAGCGGTATTCCTTACGCAGCGTTGTGCCGACCATCGTTTTGATAGCGCAGAGACGTAATTGCTGCCGTGAACCCTTTCCGGCAACGAAAGCGGTAATGTCGTCCGGACGGTTCTCATAAGTGAATACCACAGAAAGGGGGGAAGCAATCGTCTTCTTCTTATGAACGCCATAAACGATTTTGTCGATGACCTGCCCTGCTTGGCCGTTAGTGGTGGAGAGTTTGTAATGGTACTCCATGTAGTTGCCCCATTGGTCGACGGCTTCCATCAGATTCCAAGCAAAAACGGACGGAGAAGTCCAGCTTTTCGTGTTTGAATAGGCTTGCGTGTAAGAAGACATTTCGGACGGCTTTCCATATGTCAGCGTAAGTCCGGACTTTGTATATACCTTAAAACAAGAAGGCCCTGAAGCTTGTATGTCGTAGGCTACGACCCGAAGGGAAGGGTCGCTCTCCGTTTTATATTCTATGCTGTCAGTATTCCAAGTCCGGTATTCGAAAAGACGCTGTCCGTCCAATGCGAAAATATCGGAATTATTCCATTTTATAAAGTCATTGCCCCCGTCATAATAATAAGTTCGAGGCACGCGGCTAATGGAGGACAAGCCCGAAAGGCTCCACCCCCATCCGGCAATTCCCGCGCCCGATTGGGAATTATAGACTAAGGAGAGTTGCGGCATGACAGAAGAAGGCGCGGACGGGCAATCGACAGGCACTGTGTAGACTGCCGCGCCGGAATTGCTGGTCGAGAATGCGCCGCTAATGCGTCCTACCCGTGTTTCCGGGAAGCATAAAGATACCGTCATGGCGAGCATGAAGCCCGCCAGAATCCGAGAAAATCCGACAGACTGTTTCATGGCATTATTCGGTTTTGATGATTTTGTAATCCAAACGGTCTTTTCCGCGGGTAAAAATCAGGAAGTAAAGGCCGGCAGGACGACCGGAAAGGTCGAACTGCATTTCTCCGTTCCCCATGATTCCCTGCTGTTCGATCAGTTTGCCCCATTGGTCGCATACGCTGATTTGTCCAGCTTTATCTTCTTCTCCTCCGCTGATTACAACCGTAATCTCCCCTTTGGTGGGATTCGGGAAAGCGGTGATTGCGCACTCTTCCAATACGTCTGTTATGCCTTCTTCTTGAATGAGCGAGTCTTGAGTGGTTTCGACTGCCTGGCTGCTCAGTTTGAGCGTAACGATTCTGCGGGATAACCGTGCTCCTGTTCCGTCGTATTCGAAAGCGATGTTTTGGGCGTTCCCCTGAATTCCGAAAGAAAGGAAAGCGGTCAGGAGGAATGGGCCGGTCAGGAATTTTCGTTTCATAGTAATAGGAGCTTAATGTAAGTTTGTGAAAAAGGTGATTGTTATAGTGCCCAAATATAGATTCTTTTTGTGAAATAAAAAATAGATTCTGTATTTTTTTTGAATTTTTATTAGCAAAGTACCGTTTTGGGCGATAGCTTGCCGGGATAGGAGCACGAGTAATGATTTCAAGGGCGGGGGGAAGTTGATTTCCGGCGGGGAGGAAATCTCGGGATTGGAAATGCGGCGGAGGCGGAGTGGCGGGGAAAGCGCAGGGGCACGACGGGGTGGGAGCGAAATTGGAACGGCAGTTTCTTGAAAAAGCGCAGGGGCTTTTTGCAAAAAGATGCGGCGTTTCTCGGGCAAAGCGCAAGGGCTTTTGGAGAAACGGAGGGGAGGAGCGAAAGAAAGGATGCGGAGGAGGCTCAGAGGCGGCGCAGCACAGCACGGAAAGAGGCCTGTGAGTCGGGTGGAAGGAGGTGCAGGGACTGAGCGGAGGCGGCGGATAAGGCGGAGGAACAAGGCTCGACGGCGAAGAAAGGGAGAGAGGCATCATTGGCCGGGCAGCTGTCCGGAAGTTCCGGAGCGAGGCGGTCGGCAAGTGCATGCGCCACGAAGCCCATGGTGTGGCGCAGGTTGACTTCGACTACGGGGCAGAGGCGGAATCCGTCGGCCGTGCGGGCCACGAGTTGGTCTATGCCCACGGGGCCGCAGTAGGCCGCGGGTTCCAGCCGCTCCTGCAGGAGTCGGGCGAGGGCGCGGGCGGTGTCGGCGAGGAGGTCGGCGGGGAGGCCGAATTGTTGCCGGAGGTATTGGGCGATGAGGCGGTCGCTCAGGAGCAGGTTGCCGCAGTAGGCGCCGCGCGCGTCGGTGCGGAAGAGGGAGAGGCCTGCGGGGCGCACCCGGTAGCGGAGGCCTCCTTCGGGCGCAGGCTCGAATCCGGCTTGGAAAAGCATGGCCAGGTCGGCCGCTTTCTCCATGTATTCTTCGGCCACGAGGGAGCCTTGCAGGCGAAAACCGTCGGCCATCCAGCGTGCCGCCTGCGCTTCGGCCGGCGGAAGGCAGGGTGTTTCGGGTGTGGGAGGCGGCAGTTTGAGCAGTCCGCGCCCGCTGCATGAGTAGGGGCGCTTGAGGATGAGGCCGGACGCGCTGCCTGCCTCGCGGAGGAAGCGCCCGACTTCTTCCGTAGTGAAAGCCTCGGTCTTGCGGATGGGGCGCAGGCCGGGCGTTTCGGGCAGGGGCAAATCGAGCCATGCGGCGCGGTGGCTGAGGCGGCGCCATGCGTTGAGTTGGCTTTCGGAGGGTATGAGCCGCAGGCGACCCGTGGGGCCGTCGGTGCCGCAGGCAAGGGCGGGTGCGATTTCTTCCCCCTCCGGCAGCAATTCCGGCAGTCCGGCCCGCAGGGCCCGCAGGCGCACGTCGCGGTTCCAGCCCCAGGGTCGGAGCAGACAGCGGCGCAAATCGATGTCGACCGCTTCGCTTTGCGGCGTCTGCCCCGGCGCGCCGGGCAGAAGGCGGAGCGCACGGGTGCGTCCGCCGCGGCGGGCGGCCTGGTCGAGGGCGTCGAAGGTCAGGCAGAGGCGTGCCTCTTCATCCCCTTTGCCGCAGAGGGCGGGCAGGAGAGCGAGGTCGTTTTCCATTGTTCTCAGGTGGGCAGCAGGGCGAAAAGGGGCACAGTCGGCGGCGAGGGCCAGGTCGGTCGTGGAATTGAAGAGGTAGACGATTTGCATACTTTCGGGTGGTTTGTGCGGGCAAAGATAGGCTTTTCGCCCCGGCATGCGAAAAAAGCCGGATAAAGGTTTTGGCTTTTCACCTTATTATATACCTTTGCCCCCGTACGAATATTGGTTGTTTTTCTATGAGAGCACTCATTTCTTATCGGATTCCCGCAGTACTTCTGGGTGTACTGCTCTGTACGGTGATGGTTTGGGCCTTGCCCTCGGCCGACGAAGCGTCTGCCCGTCCGGACGGAAGGCCGGCGGATTGCGCCTGTCGCTACTGCACTGGCGACGGTTGCCGCTGTGCCGATGGCGTTTGCCGCCAATTCGTGGCTTGTCCCGCGCCTGCGGTGGTTCGCGAAAATGCGCCTGTCTGCCGGGCGCACCATAGGGCAAACTGTGCGGACTGCTTCCTCCTGCCTGCCGATGCGCCGGCCATACGTAATACGGCCGAGGGCGTGCGCGAAGAAAGGACTGCCGCCGAAAACCGCCCGATGCGCTACTATCACCACGGGCGTCATCATGCTGCCCGCTATTGCGACTATGGTCGCCAGGCCCCGTGCTGCGTGGTCGACGAAGGATGCGCTCCTGCCGGCGAGCATTGCGCTGCCCCCGTGCGCAGCGTGCGTGCAGGCCGTCATTGTTGCGGTGCGCGCTGAGCGGAAAAGAGGGGAGCGGCTGTACTTGTGTGGCTGAGGTGGCAAAAACGGAGTGTGCCGTCGTCCGGAAGGCTCACGTGTGGGGCATTTGGACCTAAGTGCGGCAAGAAATAGAAATATTTGCAAACTCCGGATAGCAAAACGGTGAATAAGTCGTATCTTTGCAGGCGTAAAAAACAGAACGAGCACGCAGCGTAATGGAATCTTTCTTTCGCACACACGAATATCTGCTGGAGCACACGAGAGCTTCCGTGCGCCGTCCTCTGATGGACGAAATCAACTGGCAGGACCGGCTCATAGGCATAAAAGGCACAAGGCAGGTGGGTAAAACCACTTTCCTGCTCCAGTATGCCAAAGAGCGCTATGGGAAGAACCGGGGTTGCCTGTATGTCAATCTGAATAATTTCTATTTTACGACCCATCGTCTGGCCGATTTCGCCGAGGAGTTCCACCGCGGCGGCGGACGGGTGCTGCTCCTGGACCAGGTGTTCAAGTATCCTACCTGGAGCCGGGAGCTGCGCGAATGCTACGACCGCTTCCCCCAGTTGCGCATAGTCTTCACGTGCAACTCGGCCATGTCGCTCACCGACGAGAATTCGCACCTGAAAGGTTGCGTTTCCGTCTATAACTTGCGGGGATTCAGCTTCCGCGAATTCCTGAACCTGAAGACGGGTTACCGTTACAGCCCGCATACGCTGGAGGAAATACGCATCTATCACGAAGAACTGGCCCGCGAAGTGCTGCGCGATACGGACCCGTTGCCGCTCTTCCGCGAGTATCTGCGCTATGGCTTCTATCCCTTTTTTCAGGAGGGCGGGGAATATGAGGAAAAGCTGCTCAAGACGATGAACATGATGATAGAACTGGATATCCTGTTCGTCAAGTTTATCGAGCTGAACTACCTGGCGCGTATCAAGAAACTCTTCTACCTGCTGGCCATGTCGACGGGCAAGGCGCCCAACATCTCGTACCTGGCCAAGGAAGTCGATACCTCGCGGGCTACGGTGGGCAACTACATTCAGTATCTCAACGAGGCGCGGCTCATCAATCTGCTTGCCACGCGCGAGCAGCACGCCCAGGGGAAGAAGCCGGCGCGTATCCTTCTGCACAACAGCAACCTGGTCTATTGCATCAAGCCCAATCCCGACCCGATGGAAGTGCTGGAGACGTTCCTGATGAACGTCCTGATTAAGGACCACCGCGTCTATACGGGCGACCGGAACAGCTCCTTCTCGGTGGACGACGGCCTCCGCTTTCGGCTGTTTCGCGAGATGGAAGAAGCCGAGCGCAATTATGCGGATGAGAAAAACTGCGTCTATGTGGTGGGAAAAAGTAGCATAGGAAAAAAAAATATTATACCTTTGTGGTTGTTCGGATTCCTCTATTGACCCGGGTTGCCTGCCAGGGCAGCGGCAGGGTGGCGGACTCCGTTTTTCGTACCTCACAGGGAGTAAAAAGGAACAAAAGAGACATAATATAAAAACTCCAACTTACTAACATTAAAAAACGAATATGGCTAAAGAAAAGAAATTCATCACTTGTGATGGAAACGAAGCCGCGGCGCATATCTCCTATATGTTTAGCGAGGTCGCAGCAATCTATCCTATCACTCCTTCCTCCACAATGGCCGAACATGTGGACGAATGGGCTGCACAAGGGCGTAAGAACATCTTCGGAGAGACGGTCCTGGTACAGGAAATGCAGTCGGAAGCCGGTGCGGCAGGCGCTGTACACGGTTCGTTGCAGGCAGGTGCTTTGACTACGACTTACACCGCTTCGCAGGGATTGTTGCTGATGATCCCGAACATGTACAAGATTGCCGGCGAACTGCTCCCGTGCGTCTTCCATGTAAGTGCCCGTACGCTGGCTTCGCACGCCTTGTGTATTTTCGGTGACCACCAGGACGTCATGGCTTGCCGCCAGACGGGTTTCGCAATGTTCTGCGAGAGTTCGGTGCAGGAAGTTATGGACCTGGCTGCCGTAGCACACCTGGCTACCATCAAGAGCCGCGTTCCTTTCCTGAACTTCTTCGACGGTTTCCGTACTTCGCACGAGATTCAGAAGATTGAGCGCCTCGATACCGAAGACCTCGCCGGTCTGCTCGACACGGAGGCTCTTGCCGAATTCCGTGCACGTGCCCTCAACCCCGGCAAGCCCGTGGCACGTGGTATGGCCGAGAACCCCGATGTATTCTTCCAGCACCGCGAGAGCTGCAACCCCTACTACGAGGCAGTTCCCCAGATTGTAGAAGACTATATGGCTCAAATTAGCCAGATTACCGGCCGTGAGTACCACTTGTTCGACTACTATGGTGCAGCCGATGCCGAGCGCGTCATCATCGCAATGGGCTCCGTATGCGAGGCTGCCCGCGAAGTGGTGGACTACTTGAACGGAAAAGGCGAGAAGGTCGGCTTGGTAAGCGTACACCTCTATCGTCCGTTCTCCGCCAAGCATTTGCTCGCTGCCGTGCCCAAGACGGCAAAACGCATTGCAGTTCTGGACCGCACGAAGGAGCCGGGCTCTAACGGCGAACCGCTTTATCTGGATGTCAAGGATTGCTTCTACGGTAAAGCCGATGCTCCCGTTATCGTAGGCGGCCGCTATGGCTTGGGTTCCAACGATACGACTCCGGCACAGATCTTGGCCGTTTATGATAATCTGGCTTTGCCCGAGCCGAAGAACGGCTTCACGCTCGGCATCGTAGACGATGTGACGTTCACCTCTCTGCCGCAGGAAGAAGAAATTGCGTTGGGTGGCGAAGGCATGTTCGAGGCTAAATTCTACGGACTCGGCGCCGATGGTACGGTAGGTGCCAACAAGAACTCGGTGAAAATCATAGGTGAAAACACCGATAAGTACTGCCAGGCTTACTTCTCCTACGACTCAAAGAAATCCGGAGGCTTCACTTGCTCCCACTTGCGTTTCGGAGATACGCCGATTCACTCCACCTATTTGGTAAATACGCCGAACTTTGTGGCTTGCCACGTGCAGGCTTATCTGCATATGTATGACGTAACCCGCGGATTGCGCAAGAACGGCACGTTCCTGCTCAATACCATTTGGGAAGGCGAAGAGCTGGTTAAGAATCTGCCCGCCAAGGTGAAGAAATACTTTGCCGATAACAACATCACGGTTTACTACATCAATGCAACGCAAATCGCTCAGGAAATCGGTTTGGGCAACCGCACGAATACGATTCTGCAGAGTGCTTTCTTCCGCATTACGGGTGTGATTCCGGTAGATCTTGCAGTAGAACAGATGAAGAAGTTCATCGTAAAATCCTACGGCAAGAAGGGTCAGGACGTAGTGGACAAGAACTATGCTGCCGTTGACCGTGGCGGAGAATACAAACAGCTTACGGTTGATCCCGCATGGTCGCAGCTTCAGCCCGAAGCACCTGCCGCTAATGACGATCCGGCCTTCATCAACAACGTAGTTCGCCCCATCAATGCGCAAGACGGCGACCTGCTTCCCGTATCGGCCTTCAAGGGAATTGAAGATGGCACGTGGGAACAGGGAACTGCCAAGTATGAAAAGCGTGGCGTAGCTGCATTCGTGCCCGAATGGAACCCCGAGAACTGTATACAGTGTAATAAGTGTGCTTATGTTTGCCCGCATGCTTGCATCCGTCCCTTCGTACTCGATGCAGAAGAGCAGAAAGGCTTGTCGGCAACACAGCTGAAGGCCGTAGGAAAAGCCTTCGAGGGAATGACATTCCGCATGCAGGTCAGCGTACTCGACTGCTTGGGTTGCGGCAACTGCGTAGACGTTTGTCCGGGCAACCCGAAGAAGGGTGGCAAGGCGCTCAGCATGCAGCATCTCGAAAGCCAGCTGGGCGAGGCTGCCAACTGGGACTATTGCGTGAAGAACGTCAAGAGCAAACAGCATTTGGTAGACATCAAAGCCAACGTCAAGAACTCCCAGTTTGCAACTCCGCTGTTTGAGTTCTCCGGCGCATGCTCCGGTTGTGGTGAAACGCCTTACGTGAAACTCATTTCCCAGCTCTTCGGCGATCGCGAAATGGTAGCGAACGCTACGGGATGTTCTTCCATTTATTCCGGTTCCGTACCTTCCACTCCTTATACCACCAACGAAAAAGGACACGGTCCTGCATGGGCTAACTCACTCTTCGAGGACTTCTGCGAATTCGGCCTCGGCATGCATCTGGCCGACAAGAAGTTGCGCGAGCGTCTGGTAAACCTCATGAAGAAAGCCATCGACAGCGATACTACTCCCGCCGAGTATAAGGAAGCATTTGCGGCCTGGATTGAGAACCGCAACGATGCCGAGCAGAGCAAAGTGTTGGCCGAGAAGATCAAACCCATGGTAGAAGCCGCAGCAGACTCCTGCGATATCTGCAAGCAGATCAGCGGTCTCTCGCAATACCTCATCAAGCGCAGCCAGTGGATCATAGGCGGCGACGGCGCTTCCTACGATATCGGTTACGGAGGCCTCGACCATGTGATTGCAAGTGGCGAGGATGTCAATATTCTCGTGCTCGATACGGAGGTTTACTCCAATACCGGTGGCCAGGCCTCGAAGGCAACTCCTCTGGGCGCCATTGCCAAGTTTGCAGCCGGCGGTAAGCGCGTGCGCAAGAAAGACCTCGGTATGATTGCTACCTCCTATGGTTATGTGTACGTAGCCCAAGTGGCTATGGGTGCTGACCAGGCACAATGTCTCAAAGCCATCCGCGAAGCTGAGGCATATCCCGGCCCGTCCATCGTCATTGCCTACGCTCCGTGTATCAACCACGGCCTGAAGAAAGGCATGGGCAAGTCGCAGGCTGAAGAAGCTGCTGCCGTAGCTTGTGGTTACTGGCAGTTGTGGCGCTTCAACCCTTCCCTCGAAGACGAAGGCAAGAACCCCTTCACGCTCGATTCCAAGGAGCCGCAGTGGGAGAACTTCCAGGACTTCCTCAAAGGTGAGGTACGCTATCTTTCCGTTATGAAGCAATTCCCCGGCGAAGCACAAGAGCTCTTCAACGCCGCCGAGCGCATGGCCAAGAAGCGTTACGCTTCCTACAAGCGCATGGCTGCCATGGACTGGAGCAACGAAGAGTAAGTCTTCTGCGCGCTTAGTCGCATAGATTAAAAAGAATCCGCCCGGTTTCCGTTGAGGAGACCGGGCGGATTTGTTTTCTAATTATTAGAAAGGTAATTCGTTCTGATATATTGCCTCTTCACAAGCGCACAAATTTTTCGGTATGAAGGATAGGTCTTTGCTTTGGTTGTACGTCAGTTTTTACAGATAAATCCGTTCTGTATTGGCTAATTCCCGTGCAATGATTTGCCCTTCATTCAGGCGAAAGCCACATTCCTTTATCCAGCCATTCTTTTTCACTAAGTGGTCCAATGCCTCTTTAGCGGTCCTTCCACTTGCTTCTCCCAGCAGTTGACAGTTTTCGACCTCATCATGAGTAGGACTTTCGGTATAACCTTCCAAACTGTAAAATATGAATGTTTTCATTTTCAGACGATAAAATTAAATGATTGCTTTTCTAATTCCATTTCATATTGCTTGACAAGTTCTTCGTAGCTGAGAAACGTGACTCGCTTGTGCTGGCGTAATTCATCAAAAGCTCGAAAGGAAATTTTGTGCTCAAACTCAGGTTTCCGCTTGGCATCGGCTACGATAGTCATGCGGGCGTAGAAGTCCTGGAGGTCGTTGAATTTCAACAATGAATTTTGAATATCTGTAGAATGCTCGATTTCGAAAAAGGAATGAGGCATGTTGCGGCTGTTGAACCATATAGTGTCGATTGTGGAACTGCGTCTTACCAGTTCGGGATATGTATAGGGAGGCTGTTCCTGAAGAGTAGATAGCTCTTGGAGTTTTCGTCCATCGTAGAATGTTTTGTTCTTGTCCTGTAAAGGAACGAATGTGTTCATTCCCTTGCATTTCCCTATTGTCAGTAGCAACCCTTGGTAATAAGTATGGCTAAATAGGAGATTAGCTTCCGTTTTTTGTTTTTTGTCCTCTTCGGCTATGATGCCACGGCCTTCTATTTCCGATTTCAACCGTTTCAGCCCGTACAGACCTGGCTTTATCTTGTAGATACCATCGGTTCGCTGGACAATACAGCGGATGCTGGCAAATGGAGTTTTGGTTTTCCAAGTACAGTCTTTTATCTTAAAGACTTCTGAATACAATTCCCCTAAAGTGGCTACTCCGCCTAATCGCTCTAAGGTAGCAATAACTGCTTCGTATTGCTTCATGTCTCGTTTCTTTTCCGCAAATATAGCCTTTTTCTAAAAACTTACCGCAGGAGGCTGAGGAAAATCTGCCAGTGGCTTCCGGGCATTGGGTGGAGTCGCTTTCGGAAAAGGTGCAAGGCTTTTCCGGAAAACATGCAGTACCTTTTCGAAAAACATGCGGCACTTTTCCGGAATTCATGCAAGGCTTTTTCGGAGGAGCGGCAGGGCTTTGCGGGGAGAGCGCTGTACCTTTTGGCTGCAAGAATGGAGGAAGAGGATGAGCCATGGGGCGCTTTTTTGGCCGGGCGGAGAAATTTTCGTACCTTTGCGCCCGATTATCTTTTTACGAAACTACATGAAGACATTTGAAGAGCTCGGCCTGTCCGATGCTATCTTAAAAGCGGTCGGCGAGCTGGGCTACGTCGAGCCGATGCCCGTGCAGGAGGCAGTGATCCCCGCCCTCTTGGGTGAAGAAGGCGACTTAGTGGCTTTGGCCCAGACGGGTACGGGCAAGACGGCGGCTTTCGGACTGCCTTTGCTGGAACGCACCGACGTGAGTCGGGTCGAACCGCAGGCCGTAGTACTCTGTCCTACGCGCGAATTGTGCCTGCAGATTGCGGCCGACCTGAACGACTATGCACGCTACATGGACGGACTGCGGGTGCAGCCGGTCTACGGCGGCTCGTCCATCCAGAGCCAGATACGCTCGCTCAAGCGCGGGGTGCACATCATCGTGGCCACGCCGGGGCGGCTCATCGACCTGATGGAGCGCGGGGTGGCGCATTTGGACGCCGTTCGCTACGTCGTGATGGATGAGGCTGACGAAATGCTCAATATGGGATTTTCGGAAAGCATCGACCGCATACTCGAAGACGTGCCCGAAGGGCGCCATACGCTGCTCTTCTCGGCTACGATGAGCCCCGCCATTGCGCGCATCGCCCGCAACTATCTCCACGAGCCCCGCGAGATTACTATCGGGCGCAAGAACGAAGGCACGGCCAATGTGCATCATGTCTACTACATGGTGCAGGCAAAGGACAAATACCTGGCTCTGAAGCGCATCGTGGACTACTACCCTTCCATTTACGGCATCATCTTTTGCCGCACGCGCATGGAGACTCAGGAAATTGCCGATAAGCTCATCAAAGACGGATATAACGCCGAGGCTTTGCACGGCGACCTTTCGCAGCAACAGCGCGACCTGACGATGCAGAAGTTCCGCACCGGCAGCACACAGTTGCTCGTGGCTACCGACGTGGCGGCGCGCGGAATCGACGTGGACGACCTGACTCACGTCATTCACTATGGACTTCCCGACGATACCGAGTCGTACACGCACCGAAGTGGCCGCACGGGCCGCGCCGGACGCACGGGAACTTCCATAGCCATCATCAACTTACGCGAAAAGGGGAAGCTGCGCCAGATAGAGCGCATCATCAACAAGAAATTTGAGGCCGGCGTTTTGCCCACCGGGCGTCAGATTTGCGAAAAGCAGCTCATCCGGGTAATCGACGATTTGGAGAAAGTGAAAGTGAACGAGGAGGAAATCGCTCCCTACATGCCCACCATCTACCGCAAGCTCGACTGGTTGGAGAAGGAAGACTTGATAAAACGCATGGTAAGCGCTACCTTCAACCGCTTCCTGGAGTACTACCGCGACGCTCCGGAGCTGGAGGTTCCGCAGGAAAGCCGCCGTCGCGACCGGAAGTTCGACGAGCGTCCTTCCAGGTCGGCTGGCGCGCGTGGCCGCTACGACTCGCCGTCGCGCAAGCGGGGCAATGCGCCCTGGGCCCATGGCGGGCAGGCTCCCGTGCGTGAGGCCGAAGAGGGTTTCGCACGACTCTTTATCAATGTGGGGAAAAACGACGGGCTTCGTCCCAATCACATCATCGACATGATTAACCGCCACTGCCGCAAACGCATCGTAGTGGGACGCATCGACCTGATGCCGCGCTTCTCCTTTTTCGAGGTCGAGGAGCAGCAGGCCAAGAAGGTCATCAATGCCCTCTCGAAAGAGCGCTTCAACGGGCGCCGGGTTTCGGTGGAGCGCGCCGAATAATCCGCTTCTCCCCTTGCCGGGAGGCAGCATCGGAATAAAACAAGACGGCAGACAGTCGTACGCAAAGAGCGTGGCTGTCTGCCGTTTTCGTGTATCGGTGTTTCCGCCGTTTCTGCCTCAGGTCAGCAGTCCGCAGCTGCGGAAGAGCGTGCGGTATGCCTCGGCTTTCTGCTCGAGGGGCAGGGGGTAGGCACGCGAAGTGGAGGGCATGCGGAAGAGGCGCATGGCGCGGCCGTCCGTCAGGCTGAAGGATACGTATTGCCCGATGGGGGGCTCGCGGTCGAGTGCGAAGCAGCGCAGTATGGTTTGCATCGATTTTCCGCCCGTGGTGGCTATGGCCTGGCAGTGGGGGATGCGGCGCAGCAGGGCGTGGAGGTCGGCGGGTTCCACGATTTGCAGGTGCTGGTCGGAGGCATTGCCTTGCAGCCGTCGCACGCGGTAGGCAGCGTCGTAGAGGGCGATGCCGCGCTCGTCGAGAAAACGGGCGATGCGCTCGCGGTCGAACGCCTTTCCTCCGGGCAGGAGGAAATGGTTGCGGTCGGCAAAGAAGATGTGCCCTACGATGCGCCACATGTCGTTTTGCAGGTTAGGGTAGTAGAATTCCATCGACCAGCGCTTCCGGGGTGGCGGAAAACTGCCCAGCATGAGCAGTCGTGCCCCGGCGGGCAGGAAGGGAGGCAGGGGGTGTACTTCGATGGGGGCTTCGCTTGCGGGTACGGAAGTGGGAGGGGTCATAGGGTAAAGTCTGTGGGCTTTTGGGAAAAAGAGGCGGCACGCTTCGGAAAAACAGGCAGGGCTTTTTGAGAAAGCATGCTGCGCTTTTCCGGAGCGTGCCGCGGGTTGCTTATTCTTTCCAGTCGCCGCAACGCTTGATGAGTGCTACGAGTTTGTCGACTGCTTCCTCTTCGGGAATGTTTTTCTCAATGCATTCTTTCTGTTTGTAGAGGCTGATTTTTCCGCGTCCGGCGCCGATGTATCCGTAGTCGGCATCGGCCATTTCGCCCGGGCCGTTCACGATGCATCCCATGACGGCTATCTTCAGTCCGCCTCCTGCGAGGGGCGCGGTGGCCGCCTTGATGCGCCGCAGCGTTTCCTGCAGGTCGTAGAGCGTCCGGCCGCAGCCGGGGCAGGAGATGTACTCCGTCTTGGTCATGCGCAGGCGTGCGGCTTGCAGAATGGCGAAGGCCGTTTCTTCAATCCGTGCGGCAGGCAGCGGCTGGGGTGCCGTGGATAGGAGCATGATGCCGTCGCTCAGTCCGTCCAGCAGCAGGGCGCCTATGTCGGCGGCGGCATGCAGCTGGAAGTCTTCCACCTCAGTGTCGGCATAGTGCTGGAAGGTGATGACGGGATTGGTCAGCCCCTCTTCCTGAAGCTCGAAGGCCAGCGCGCGCTGTTCGCCCAGGCGGTTGGGGTGGTTGCTCTGCGCTACGACTACTACCTCCGGATGTCGGCGCAGACAGGCCCGCGCCTCTTCGCCCATCGCCATGTAGGGCATGAAGAGGAACTTGGCCGGTGCCGGGCAGTGGTGCAGCTCCATGAGGCGCGAATAGCTGAAGGCCGGATGCAGTCCCGGCAGGGGTCGCCAGGCATCGCTGTCTACGATGTATTCCGTGTCGCTGCCCGTTGCCGTCGATTGCTCCTGCGCCCGTTTTTCGAGCCGTGCGGCAATGTCGGCGGGGAGCTTCGAGCCCAGGTAGATAAAGTCGGGGCGGAGCCGTCCTTCGCAGTCGTCTTTTCCGTCGAGCTGTGCGCTGACGACGACCGGCGGGTTGCTGCCCCCGATGCGTCCCACTGCCGTGGTCGGGCGGCGTTCGGGGCGGAGATAGTCGAACGAGGCGGGCACCCGGCCCGGAATGTAGGGATGTCCTTGGCGGGCCGTGCAGTAGTCGCGCAGCTTGCGGGCTACGGGGATTTCCGCTTCCGGCGCCTCGCTGAGGGAGACGCGTATCGTGTCGCCCAGCCCGTCCATGAGCAGTGCGCCGATACCCAAGGCGCTCTTGATGCGTCCGTCCTCTCCTTCGCCGGCTTCCGTCACGCCCAGATGGAGCGGGTAGTGCATTTCTTCTTCCTCCATGCGGGCGTCCAGGAGACGCACGGTGCGCACCATGACGACGGGGTTGGAGGCTTTGATGGAAATCACTACGTTGTGGAACTGTTTGCGCTGGCAGATGCGCAGAAACTCCATGCACGACTCCACCATACCCTCCGGGGTATCGCCGTAGCGCGACATGATGCGGTCCGAAAGCGAGCCGTGATTCACTCCGATGCGCAGCGCCGTCCCGTGCTGGCGGCACAGGTCGAGCAGCGGCACGAAGCGGTCTTCCAGCCGTTGCAGCTCGCGGGCATACTCTTCGTCGGTATATTCCAGGTGGCGGAATGTGCGCGCCGGGTCGATATAGTTGCCGGGATTGATGCGTACCTTGTCGGCATAGCGTGCGGCCACTTCCGCCACGTGGGGATTGAAGTGCACGTCGGCCACGAGCGGCACCGTGCATCCTTCTCGTTCACGCAGGCGTTCCTTGATGGCGCCCAGGCACTCGGCCTCCTTCGCCCCCTGCGTCGTGAGCCGCACGTATTCGGCTCCCGCGCGCGCCAGGCTCAGCGCCTGCGCCGTACTGGCCTCCACGTCGGCCGTCGGCGTAGTGGTCATCGACTGCAGCCGGATGGGGTTTTCGCCTCCCATCGGCGTGTTGCCCACCGCCACCTCTACTGAAGGGCGGCGGCGGTAGTTGAAAAGGTCGGTCATTGCGTAACGGTATTGTTGCGTTCCCGTTCAGTTTGTCTTGAACTTGTACTTCACTTCCGCCAGGTCGCGGTTCGCCTTTTCGATTTTCGCCTTCAGCCCCTCCTTGTAGGCAGCCAGCTTCGTGGCGGCAGCCTCGTCGCTTTGTGCCAGAATCTGCAGGGCCAGGATGGCGGCGTTGAGGGCTCCGTTGACAGCCACGGTAGCCACGGGGATTCCCGGGGGCATCTGTACGATGGCCAGCAGGGCGTCCATTCCGTCGAAGCTCGAGGCGATGGGCACTCCGATTACCGGCAGGCACGTGTTGGCCGCAATGACTCCCGGCAGTGCGGCAGCCATTCCGGCGGCGGCAATCACCACTTTAATGCCCCGCTGCTGGGCTCCGCGTGCAAACTCCTCTACGGCAGCCGGCGTGCGGTGGGCGCTCAGGGCGTTTATCTCAAAGGGAATTTCCATTTCGTCGAAGAAGGCAGCCGCTTTCTCCATGATTTTCAGGTCGGATGTGCTGCCCATAATGATGCTTACAATAGGTTTCATTGGCAAAGTCTGTTTATTGAATATAAGAAAAGAGAATAAGGAATGTTCCCTATCCCCCGGCAAAGATAGTGAAAGGCGAGTGCAGCGGCAAACGGAAAACGAAGTTTTACGCTTTGCCGATGCCGAGCCGCCTCCTGTCTTCGCGTCGGCAAAGTAGTGAAAGGCGCGAGCCGCGGAAAATCCTGTGCCTCGCCGAAGCCGTAAAAGGCACGCCTCGGAGCGGAAAAAACCTTGCCACTTTTGGCCGAAACATGCAAGGGAAAATTTGTGATTCGCCCCAACTTTATAATTGGAGGGCGGGCCGGCGAAATCAGTTGTTCTTTTTGTAGCTCACTACTGCCCACACGTTCATTACGACGGCAAAGCAGCAAAGTGTGAGAAACTGCGGGAGGAGGCTGGCGAAAGGGCTTCCCTTCAGGTACACCATGCGCATGACTTGGATGAAATATTTCAGCGGATTGACGACCGTTATTGCCTGCGCCCACTCCGGCATGCTGCTCACCGGCGTAAGCAAGCCGCTCATCAGCAGCAGAATCAGCATGAAGAAAAACATCACAAACATGGCCTGCTGCACCGTATCGGAGTAGTTGGAAATGACCAGTCCCATACCGGATACCGTCAGCAGATAGACGGATGCAAACAGGTAGATGGTGAGCAGACTGCCGGCCGGGGCGAGGCCATACACCCAGTAGGCCAGGCCCATGCAGAAAGTCAGTATCAGAAATCCGATGAGCCAGTAGGGAATCAGTTTGGCCAGCACGAAGGCCAGCTTGCGGGTGGGGCTGACATTGATTTGCTCGATGGTGCCCGCTTCCTTTTCGCCTACGATGTTCAGCGCCGGCAGAAAGCCGGACAGGAGCGTGAGCAGCATGACCATCACGGCAGGCACCATGAACACCTTGTAGTCCAGGCGAGGGTTGAACCGGTAGTGCGGCACGATGCTGAAACCGCCTCCCGCAGCAGCGGCGCTCCCCTCGGGCGACTCCTCGCGGAGCTCGGCCGAGAAATCGGTGACGACCGATGCCAGATAAGACGCGCCGAGCGCACCTTCCGTGCCGTTGACGGAATTGGCCGACAGCATGACGGAGGCCCTTCCCTCCGTTGTCAGGCTGCGTTCGAAGCCGTCGGGAATCTCCATTATGATGTCCGCGTCGCCCGATGTGACGTGGCTTATGGCCTCTTCGTAAGAACCGGAGACGTCCGTCAGGTGGAAGCAGTCCGAGGCCGACGCCTTCCGTATGAAGCGGCTGGAGACCGGGCTGCGGTCGTTGTCGACAACGCTCAGCCGTAGGCTCTTTATCTCCTGGCTGGCTACCCACGGCATGATGAGCATCATGGCGAGCGGCATTGCGATCAGCAGCTTCGGCAGAAACGAATTGCGGACCAACTGCTTGAATTCTTTCTCGATTAAGTACTTGAGCATGGCATTTTCCTCCTTCTCCGTTTTTCTTTCGCTCAGTGCAGACGCGTCTTGAAGCACCGCAGACTTACGCCTATCAGCACGACCGTCATCAGCGCCAGCAGGGCAATTTCCTCCGTCACGGCCCGGAAATCCGCGCCTTGTATCATGATTTTCCTCACGGCCGCCGTGAACCATCTGGCCGGAACGAAGGCCGAAATGCCCTGAAGTACGGGCGGCATGCTCCCGATGGGGAAGATTAGTCCCGACAACATCACGGTGGGCATCATCAGTCCCATGCCGGAGGCCAGCATGGCCGCCATCTGGCTGCTGACCATGTTGGAAATGAACAGTCCCAAGGACAGGGTGAGTATCACGAACAGTATCGACACGACTATCAACAGCCCCAGGCTGCCGACAATCGGCACATTGAGCACGTACGTAGACAGCAGGAGAATGGCGGCGAGATTGACTGCGGAAAGCGCCAGATAAGGCAGCATTTTGGCCAGGACGATGGCGTGCGGCTTCATCGGCGAGGCGAGCAGCACCTCCATAGTCCCCGTCTCCCTTTCCCGTACGATGGCAATGGAAGTCATCATTGCGCCGACGAGCATCAGAATTACGCCCATCACGCCCGGCACGAAGTTGTAGGCGCTTTCGCCCTGCGGGTTGTAGAGCATCCTTATCTCTGGCGTGATACCTGCGGATGGGGCTGCATCGCCGCCGGACAATTCCTGCCGGCAGGACGACAGAATGTTGCTGGCATAGGCGGTGATCATGCTTGCCTGGTTGGGGTCTGTGCCGTCGGTTATCAGCTGTATGGAGGCCTCGCCGCGCGGCAGGCTTTCAGCAAAATGCGCACAAAATACGACGACCAGACCGATTTCCCCGTCTTTGAAGGCGTCGTTTATTTGGCGTATATCGGTCAGTTCTGCGGCCAGGTCGAAATATTTGCTGGCCTGCAGGTGCTCTTTTATCAGCCGGGTTGACGCGTCTTTTGCGGGGTCGAACACGGCAACCTGCGTGTTTTTCACTTCCGTGGAGATGGCAAAACCGAAAAGCAGCATCTGTATAATGGGCATACCCAGCAGAATCAGCATGGTACGCTTGTCGCGGAAAATGTGGTAAAACTCTTTCCGAACGAATGAAATGAACTGTTTCATGGCTTTAGTCTCCTCCTCTTTTGGCTTCGCGGGCCAGCCGCAGGAATACGTCGTCCATCGTGGCTACCTGAAACTGGCTGCGCAGGTTTCCCGGACTGTCCAGGGCTTTGATGCGGCCGTCTACCATGATGGAGACGCGGTCGCAGTACTCGGCTTCATCCATGTAGTGCGTCGTGACAAAAATGGTGATACCCTGGTCGGCGGCGCGGTAAATCATTTCCCAAAACTGCCGGCGGGTTATCGGGTCGACACCGCCCGTAGGTTCGTCGAGGAACACGACTTGTGGCGAGTGGAAGATGGATACGGAGAATGCCAGCTTCTGCTTCCATCCCAAAGGAAGCGCCTTGACGAGCGTGTTCCTTTCCTCCTCGAGTTGCAGTTCCTGCAATATGCGGGAGGTTTTGTCGGCTATTTCCCGGCCTTTCATGCCGTAGATGCCGCCGAACAGGCGCAGATTTTCCCAAACTTTCAGGTCTTCGTAGAGGGAAAACTTCTGACTCATGTAGCCAATGTGCCTTTTCACTTTCTCGGCTTGGCGGTAGATGTCGAATCCGGCCACCGTACCTCTGCCCGACGTTGGCCGGCTCAGTCCGCACAGCATGCGCATGGCTGTGGTCTTTC
This sequence comes from Bacteroidaceae bacterium, assembly GCA_050946375.1. GTDB lineage: Bacteria > Bacteroidota > Bacteroidia > Bacteroidales > Bacteroidaceae > UBA1794. Next base: position 117,853 of record JBMNUT010000005.1, read on the forward strand.
CTGCGCCGTTGGCTCCGAGAAAGCCGAATATTTCGCCTCTCTTGACTCGGAACGAAATGTGGTCTACCGCCACAAAATCGCCGAAACTTTTAGTCAGTTCTTCGGTTTCTATTACCCACTCGTTCATAGATTCTCCTTTTCGTTGAGCATAAGCATGAAGCAGTCTTCCACTGTCGGCCTGATTCCTTTGATGGCGATGTCCTTGTGTTCCTGCCGGAGGAGATGCTCTTTCAGCCTATCGGGGGAAGTGCCCGGCTCCAGCACTACGTGGAAACTGTTTCCAAAGGAATAGGAAGAACGTGTGGAAGGATATTCTTTTAAGTCGGTGAGCAGGCGGTGCATCTCCTTTGCCTGCACTGCCCAGAGGGGATAGGGGAAGGTCGCGACAATGCCCTCGGGGGTATCGATGCGCAGGAAGCGGCCGTTCTGTATCAAAGCGATTCGGTCGCAGAGCTTTGCCTCGTCCATGTAGGGTGTGGAGACCAGTATGGAAATGCCTTGTGCCCTGAGGCGGACGAGCATTTCCCAAAACTCTTTGCGCGAAACAGGGTCGACTCCTGTGGTCGGCTCATCGAGGAACAGGACTTCCGGCTTGTGGATCAGGGCGCAGCTCAATGCCAGTTTTTGCTTCATCCCTCCGGAGAGTTTGCCGGCCCGCCGGTGCCTGAAAGGTTCTATCTGCCGGTAAATGTCTTCTATCAGGTGATAGTTTTCTTCGACAGTTGTGCCGAACAGGGTGGCAAAGAAGTTCAGATTTTCCTCTACCGTGAGGTCCTGGTAGAGCGAGAAGCGCCCCGGCATGTAGCCAATGAGGCGCCGTATTTTCTTGAAGTCTCTTCTTATGTCCAGTCCTTCAATGCTTGCCGTGCCCTTGTCCGGCAACATCAGGGTGGTAAGGATGCGGAAAAGGGTGGTTTTCCCTGCTCCGTCCGGGCCGATGATGCCGAATATTTCCCCTTTTTCCACGTCGAAGTCTATGTGCTCCAGCGCATGGGTCGGGCCGTAGGCCTTGCAAAGTTGGTGCGCACTGATTGCCTTCATTGTCCGTTGTCTATCTTGATTTCGCCGTACATGCCGCGCTTTATGTAGCCATCGTTCTCCACGGCTATCTTGATGGCATATACCAGATTGGCCCGTTCGTCCCGGGTTTGTATGGTTTTGGGCGTGAATTCTGCTTTGTCGGAAATCCACGTCAGCGTGCCCGGGTATTCCTTTCTTCCCTTGCGCCCCTCGTCGGCAAATACGCGGACCGCCTGTCCTATTTTCAGGCGGGTAAGCTGGTCGGCTGTGACGTATGCCCGGAGGTTGATTCGCCTCATGTCTGCAACCTTGAACAGTGCCTTCCCTGGCGAAGCGAGTTCTCCGCGCTCGGCATATTTGGTCAGCACGGTTCCGCTTATGGGGCTGGAAATGATGCATTTCTGTATCTTGTCGTTCAGCAGTGCTATCTGTGCCTGGAGACTTTGTATGTCGCCGTTTGCCCCGCTGTTGGTGTTGTTCAGCGTTTCCTGCCGGGCCGAAAGTTGTTTTTCGAGCAGCGCAATCTGTGCTTCGATGTCGTCCAGTTGTTTCCGGTTGGCGGCATTGTCTTTGACAAGGTTGGCGAAGCGCTGCTGTTCCTTGCGCTGCGTGGCTATCTGCTGGCGGATGGATGCTACCTGCTGCTCTACGTTGTAGCGGCGACTGGCAGCCGATTGCAGGTTTCCTGCCAGCTGTAGTTTCTGCAGGTGCAGCTGTATGGTGTCGATGCAGCCTACGGGGCTGTCGGCTTTCAGCTCCATTCCTTCTTCAATGTCGAAGCGCAGCAGTTCGCCCGTGCCTTGGGCGGACACGATAGTCTCCGTAGCTTCAAATACTCCCGAAGCGTCATATTCGTTGTCTGAGTCGCCGCACGACGCCAAGGAGAGGCTCAGGCCGATGAATAATATAAATCTTCTCATATCTGCGTTAATTGTTTGTTATGTATTTCAAGTCGTAAATTGTGAGCAGAAGCTGCATTTCGTGGAGAATCTTGCTCTGTATGGCCTGTTGCTCGGCATTGATGTCGCGCATGAGGTCTGTCCCGGAGAGGGTTCCGCCGGCCATTTTCTTCTCGGAGGACTGGCGTATGGACTGCTTCAGGCGGATGATTTCGTCGTCATACTTGAGCTGTTCGGCATATTTGCGGACTGTTTTGTCTTTTTGTATGGCATCGAGCGAGGTATCGAACAGAAATGTTTCCCGTTGCGTCTCTACCAGCCGGATGTTGTTCTGGATGTTTTTGCGGCGGTTCTTCATGGTGTAGAAGTTACCGATGTTCCAAGTGAGCCTTACGCCTGCGGTGAGGTACAGACTGAAGTCGTTTTCGAACATGTCGAGCCCCGGTCTTCCATATCCGCCGGTGGCGTAGAGCCCTAATTTGGGCAGGAGTCCGGCAGTAATCTGTTGCTCTTCGCTCCGGTAGTTGCGTATCTGTGCTTCGTATAGCTGCAGCTCCGGGCGGCGCACTTCCTTGCTGTCGTACAAAACCTTCTCCCATTCCGGCTTGACGAACTCGGTGCGTTCATCCCAGTTTTGCCCCGTCAGCCGGGCGAGCATGGCCGTATATGCCGCTTTCGTCGTCTGGTATTCCGCTTCGTTCTGCTCCGCTTTCAGCAAGTCTACCTTGACTGCGTCCAGGTCGGCCTGGTTGGCAATCCCGTTTCGCATGTAGGAAGATACTTCGAGGCAGGTACGTTTCAGATTCTCTTTCAGCAAATGGTTTTGGCACAACTGGGCATCTGCCAGCAGAATGCCGAAAAAGAGCTGATTGACCCGCTGATTGACGGCATAGAGGCTGACTTCTACGTTTTTGTCTTCCACTTCGGCAGACGTGCGTATCCTGTCGCGCTGCGACTGTATTTCGCCTCCGTCCCATATCGTCTGGCTTACGTCGAGTGCGAGCCCGTATTGGTCCTGGCTGAGCCGGGGGAACGACACGCCCTCCAGGCCTAACCGGGAGGCATCTATCGGGATTTCCGTTACGTCCGACTGCCAGGAGGCTTTGGCCGAGAGCGTCAGTTGGGGCAAATAGCCTTTGCGGGCGTTCTCCAGGTTGTAGTCTTTGGTCTTGGCGATTAAACCGTATTTCTTGATGAGCGGATAGTTTTCCTGTGCCAGCCGGTAGCAGTCGTCTATCGTAACCTGCGCCAGGACCGGGCTGCACAGCAGCAGTGTCATGCTTGCCAGGAGGGTTATTCTGTGCTTCATAGGGCTTAAATGTGAGGTTTAATTGGCCGATTAACTCGAATGCGAAATAAAAACGGAATGCAACGCCCGAGGCGCGTCGGCAGTCCGTTGCGTTTCTTTTTACTTTTGCTTGAGGCTGGCCAGAATGGTGGCCGTGACTTCTTTCTTTCTCTTCTCGAACAGTTGTTCGCGCTCTGCGTCTGATATGCCCAATACGTTCTGCACCAGTGGGGCAATCAGTACGGAGCCTGCGTTCAGGGATATGATGGTGGTCAGGAAATCGAAAAGGCTGATGGGACGTATGTGCCCTTTTTCTATTTCCTCGTCCAGCTTCTTTTTCAGTATGGGCACCAGCGGGCGCACGTGATTCAGCATCGTGTTGATCAGTACGCTTATCGTTTCGTTCGGGCCGTTCAGATGCTCGCGCAGTATGAAAGGCATTATCTGCGGATTTTTCTTGAAGAAGTCCATGTGCATGCTTACCATGTTGCAGATGCTTTCCTCGAAGCTGGTGGCCTGCTGGTTGATGCGTATCAGGTTGTCGGCTACTTCCTTCAGCTTTTCGCCATATACTTTTTCAAACAGATGTTCCTTGGTACGGTAATAATAGTGCACCAGCGCCTGGTTGCAGCCGGCTTCTTTGGCTATCTGGGCCGTTGTGGTTTTGATGAAGCCCTGTTGCAGAAACAGTTTTTCGGCAGCTTCCAGTATTTTGAACTCTGTACTCTGTTCGTTGGGATTCATGGGGTGATTCGAATTAAGTACGTTATTTAATTGCTTAATTAAACTGCCGCAATATAGGCACTCTTGCGGAAAGAATGGCGGAAAGATGCCTGTTTTTTTGTTTTTTAACAGCCTGTTGCCCTCAAATGACGGGTAAGGTGCTTTAGCGCAAGCCGCAGGGTGGGGAGAAACGGACGGTACGGAGCGGGGAGATTCGTCGGGGGTATTGCTCCCGTAGTGCGTGGGTCGGGGCAAAAAGGTGCGTGCCTTGCGGCGAAAAGCAGCAAGGCTTTTGGGAAAAAGGTGCAGTGGTTTCGGGCGGAAACTATGGCGCTTTTTTCTCTCAGGGCATGAAGAAGTAGTAGCCTAATGCGGCAATGATGGAGATGAACCCTATGGCGTAGCCTATGGCCACTTCAGCGGCGGTGTGGTGCTTGAGGATGATACGGGCAGAACCGACAACGCCGGTGAGAAGAATGAAGAAGGAGAGCTGGAGAAGGGGGTTGAAGTTGAGCAGGAAGCCGAAGATGACGACTCCGGCGGTGGCGCCGCCCAGGGGAATCATGTGCTCGCTGACTTTGAAGCGGAAGTTGGCCAGGGCGCTCAAAACGATGGCTATGAGGGTGCCGAGCAGAATGCCGTACATGTAGCGGGGGAGGCTCATTTGCTGCATGACGAAGTAGCAGAGTAGATGGCAGACGAAGGTGATGCCGTAGGGCACGAGGCGCTTGCGGCGGTCGCGCCAGGCGGTGGGGCGCCAGCCCATGGCGCGGCGGTAGGCGTGGAGGCTGACGGCGGGGAAGAAGATGGTGAAGAAGTAGACGACGAGTAGTACGAGCAGGCGGTAGGGGAGGGGGAGTATGGCGAGATAGGTGAAGAAGAGGAGCACAACGAAGGAGAGGAAGGTGGCTGCAAAGGGTGTGCAGAGGGCGGAGAGGAGGCGCAGGCTGTGGTAGAGGCGCCGGTTGAGCATTTGTTTCATTGTGGGGCGGTGGTATGGTGGTTCACTTTCTTTTTTTGTATTCGTTTGTTTGTTTGGGGAGGGGGTGCTTCGCCTGGCCTGTCGAGGCGTTGGGGGAAGAATCCGTGAGTGAGGGTGCGAAGCCTTGTGGGGCTATTGCTGTCGTGGAGGTGCGTCGGGGCCGAAGTAGAATCCGGGTTGGCAGGGCTGGTTGTAGCCTACGTTCTGGGTGGCGAGACTGATGCGGTAGATGGGGTCGGCGAGGAAGGTGGTGGCGCGACAGGCGGTGGGGTGCGGGGTGACGTAGAGGCGCAGGGTGTCGGCCGTGGCGGCGGGCATGAGGATTTCCTCGCGCCAGTCTCCGAGGAGGTCGGCGGCGAGGCTGGGGGTGGACTTGGTGCCGTTGGTGGAGGTAGCGCCTGTCATGTGGAGAATGGGGTGGGCTCGCTGGTCGGCGGGGTTGTATTTGCTGACGGTGGTGCCGTCGAGAAGTTCGCGCAGGAGGTCGCCGTCCCACCAGATGGCCATGTTGATGGGCAGTTTGGCGTCGGGGGCTATGTTGCGTCCTTGTGCGTTGAGGATGCCGTGGGTGCGGCTTGACCACATTTCGAGCCCGGGGTTGTTGGGGTCGATGTCGGCGGCGAGGCATCGGCCTACGTCGTCGGTGCTGGGAATCTGGAAGAGGATGCGTCCGGTGGCGGCGTCGCGGAGGGTGGTTCCGGAGCGGCGGTTTTCGTGGCAGGCCCATACCTGGAGGCTGCTGTCGGCAGGTAGGAAGGCAGTCATGTGGAGGGCGTCGCCGTGGCCGAGGCCGGTGGTGTAGAGACCGGTGCCGTTGTGGTCGACGGTCATGGAGCCGTAGATGATTTCGTCGCATCCGTCGCCGTCAATGTCGCCTACGCGGAGGTTGTGGTTGCCCTGCCCGGCGTAGGCTTGCCAGCGGGGGTCGGTGGTGTCGAATATCCATTGTGGGGTGAGTTGGGCTCCGTCCCACTGGTAAGCCACGATGGCTGTGCGGGTATAGTAGCCGCGGCAGGTGACGAGACTGGGGCGGGTGCCGTCGAGGTAGGCTACGCAGGCGAGGAAGCGGTCGCAGCGGTTTCCGTAGTTGTCGCCCCATGCCTGGGTGTCGCCTCGCGCGGGGAGGTAGCCGATGGTGGTGAGAGCGTGGCCGTCGCGGCCGTCGAAGAGGGTGAGGTATTCGGGCCCGTCGAGTATTCGGCCTTGCGGGTTGCGCCAGTCGGCTTGTGGGTTTCCGATGGTGCGGCCTCGTCCGTCGGTGGTTTCGTCGGCGGTTTTCAGGGCGATTTCGGCGCATCCGTCGCCGTCGAAGTCATAGGCTATGATTTGGGTGTAGTGTGCTCCGGCGCGTATGTTGCGGCCGAGGTCGATGCGCCAGAGGCGGTGGATGCTGTCGGCGCTGGTGCGGGTGCCGGAGGAGTGCTGGGGAAGTAGTTCGTAGCAGTCGATGTAGACGTTGCCGGTGTATCCGTTGTGGGCGTTGTCGTGGGCATTGGTGGGCTCCCATTTGAGGATGATTTCCAGTTGGCCGTCGCCGTCTGTGTCGGCTGCGGTAGCGTCGTTGGGGGTGTAGGTATAGGCTTCGCCGGCGGGGGTGATGCCTCCGTCGGGGCGGTCGAGGGGTATTTCGAGATAGCCTGTGGGCGCGTCAGCGGGCAGGTGGCAGCGGTTGCCGGCAAGGGTGTCGGCGGGTGTGGGTATCAGAGGGCGGACTTCGTAGTCGGCGCTTTGCCCGGTGGGCAGATAGTCGCGCACAAAGGTGGCGCCGGTGAGGGGGCGGGAGCTGAGAGGTTTGCCGTCGCGGTAGACTTGGAAGGCGAGGCCGGCGGGATCGTCGCGCAGCAGGCGCCACTGTATGGCTACGCTGTCAGGATGGGTACGCACGGCTACAAGGCCGCGGCCGAGGTGTTCCATCTGCAGGCGGGCAAAGTCGTAACGCGGTTGGGCTGTGCACAGTGTGGCGCACAGGGTAGCTATAAAAAGGAGGAGGCTGGTTTTCGTCATGGCTTGAGGGTCTGTTTTTGTTTGACGAAGGGTGTATTTCGAAGGGGCGTAGTGTTCATTTTCGAGCAAAAGTACGCTTATTTTGCAGAATATGCTCTATCTTTGCCCGCAAACTACGCCGATCAGCGGCAAAAAGACATGGCAGATAATTACTTGGAACGACAGTACGAGCTCTACGCTGCGCGTAAGGCGGCGTGGGAAAAGGCCAAGAAATGCGGCACGAAGGGCCGGTTGTCTCAGAGCAGGCCGCATGCTCAAACATTAAATGCTAAGAAGAAAGACTGATTTATACTATGCTGACTATTAAACAAATTACGGAGCAGACCGAGGCAGTCGTCAAAGGTTTGCAGAAGAAGCGTTTCGAACATGCCGCCGAGGCTATCGCCAAAGCTATTGAACTGAACGACCGTCGGCGTGCGGCGCAAACGGAGTTGGACCATAATCTGGCGGAAGTAAACACTTTGTCCCGTTCCATCGGCAGTCTGATGAAGGCCGGTAAGAAAGAAGAGGCCGAGGCTGCCAAGCAGTCGGTAGGCCGTCTGAAAGAACGTGCAAAGGAGTTGGACGCAACGAAGTCGCAAGCTGAATCCGAACTGCAGGAATTGCTTTATACCATACCCAATGTGCCGCACGAGAGCGTGCCCGAAGGGGCAGGTGCGGAAGACAATGTAGTGGAACGCACGGGTGGCGTGATGAAGAAACTGCCGGAAAATCCGTTGCCCCACTGGGAGTTGGCCAAAAAGTACGATTTGATTGACTTCGATCTTGGGGTGAAAATAACGGGTGCAGGCTTCCCCGTCTACAAAGGACGCGGCGCACGCTTGCAACGGGCGCTTATCAATTTCTTCCTCGACGAGGCCCGCGCTGCCGGTTACCAGGAGATTATGCCTCCAACCGTCGTGAATGCTGCCTCGGGCTACGGCACCGGTCAGTTGCCCGACAAGGAAGGACAGATGTACCACTGCGAGGTGGACGACCTCTACCTTATCCCCACGGCTGAAGTTCCGGTAACGAACATTTACCGCGACTGCCTGCTTTCCGAGGAAGACCTGCCCATCAAGAACTGTGCCTATACGCAATGTTTCCGCCGCGAGGCCGGTTCGTATGGCAAGAATGTGCGCGGCTTGAACCGTTTGCACGAGTTCTCCAAGGTGGAACTGGTGCGTATCGACACGCCGCAGCACTCCTATGAGTCGCTCAAGGAGATGCTGGCTCACGTGGAAGGCCTTGTGCAGAAGCTGGAGTTGCCGTACCGCATTCTGCGTTTGTGCGGCGGTGACATGAGTTTCACTTCGGCCCTTTGCTTCGATTTCGAGGTGTATTCCGAGGCCCAACAGCGCTGGCTGGAAGTAAGTTCCGTATCCAACTTCGAGAGCTACCAGGCCAATCGCCTGAAGTGCCGTTACCGTACGGCGGAGAAACGTATCGAGTTGTGTCATACGCTTAATGGTTCGGCTCTGGCCCTGCCGCGCATCGTGGCCGCCCTGCTGGAGAACAACCAGACTCCCGAGGGCATCACCATCCCGGCCGCCTTGGTTCCCTACTGCGGCTTCGACCGGATTGACTGATTCACGACTGTTTTATCTATAAAAGCCCGAGGTTTCCGTACGACGGAGCTTCGGGCTTTTTCGTATCTTTGCCGCTGTTGTGGCCGGAAGCCTCCGGTAAGTGGCGAAGAAAGGAAGCTGAAACATGAAGGAAGAAGTGCTCGAAAAGTTGAAAATTCTGGCTGAGTCGGCCAAGTACGACGTGTCCTGCTCCTCGAGCGGCACCGTCCGCTCCAATCGGGGCAAGGGGTTGGGCAACACCGTGGGTGGGGTCGGCATCTGCCACAGCTTCGCCGAAGACGGGAGGTGCATCTCCTTGCTCAAGGTGATGCTTACGAATCACTGCATCTACGACTGCGCTTACTGCATCAACCGCCGCAGCAACGACTTGCCGCGGGCAACCTTTTCGGTGCGCGAGCTGGTGGAACTGACCATCGAGTTCTACCGCCGCAACTACATCGAGGGCCTCTTTCTCAGCTCTGGCGTGGTGCGCAATCCGGATTACACGATGGAACGCCTCGTGCGCGTAGTCAAAGATTTGCGCGAGGTGCATCACTTCAACGGATATATCCATCTGAAAAGCATACCCGGTGCGAGCCGCGAGCTGGTGCGCGCCGCAGGATTCTATGCCGACCGCCTCAGCGTGAACGTCGAAATACCGAATGAGGCCAGCCTCCAGCGCCTGGCGCCGGAGAAGAACTTCGAGAGCGTTTTCCAGCCGATGCGCTTCATCCGTCAGGGGGTGCTGGAGAACCGCGAAGACCGGCGCCGCATGCGCCACGTGCCGCGCTTCGTGCCCGCGGGACAAAGCACGCAGATGATTGTAGGCGCCACGGCCGAAACCGACCGCGACATACTCTCCCTTTCGTCTGCTCTCTACGCGCGGCCTACCATGCGCCGCGTGTATTACTCCGGATATGTATCGGTCAATACCTACGACGAGCGCCTGCCGCGCCTCAAGCAGCCGCCACTTGTGCGCGAAAACCGCCTCTATCAGGCCGACTGGCTGCTGCGTTTCTATCAGTTCAAGGTGGACGAGATTGTCGACGAGGCGCATCCGTTGCTCGATCTGGAGCTTGATCCTAAACTTTCATGGGCCTTGCGCCATCCGGAGGTGTTCCCCGTTGACGTAAATCGTGCAGACTACGAAATGCTGCTCCGCGTGCCGGGTATCGGAGTGCACTCGGCCAAGTTCATCGTAACGGCGCGCCGCTACGGCCGGCTCGACAGCGCGCAGCTCAAGAAAATAGGCGTGGTGATGAAGAAGGCGCAGTACTTCATCGTAAGTCGCGAACTGCCCGTGCGCACCGTCGACGCGCTTTCGGCCGAATCGGCCCGTGCCCTTTTCCTGCCCGCCCGCCGCAAGAAGAAAGGCGAGGGGCAGCTTCTCTTGGATTTCAGCGATGAATAACGTTTTCTACTACGACACTTCGTTCGAAGGGCTGCTGTGCGTCGTCTTCGAAGCCTATGTGCAGAAGCAGTTTCCCGACGAGCTTTTGCCCGAAGGCACCCCCGCGCCGCTGTTCGTGGAGCGGGAGTTCCACGTCCCGACGCAGGAAGAACGGAGCCGCCGCGTATGGGCTGCCCTCGAAAAGAAGCTCTCTCCTGCCGCACGCCGCGGGCTGGAAATGGTGTGGCTCTCCGGCATTCCCGGTACCGACATGCTCCTCTTCCGCTACATACGCAAGACGCTCGATGCGAAAACCTCCGTGGAAACCGACTTCGGCGACCCCGACGTTCTGCGCTTTGCCCAGCTCTGCCACAAGGTGAGCCGCGAGGCGATGCGCCTCAAGCAGTTCGCCCGTTTCCAGAAAGCGGCCGACGGCACGTACTTTGCAGCCGTAGAGCCGGAATACGACGTGCTGCCTTTGGTCGTAAACCACTTCGCCGACCGTTTTTCCGACCAGCCGTGGTTGCTCTACGACCTGCGGCGCAACTACGGTTTCTACTACGATTTGCACGACCTGCGCGAAGTCGTTCTCGAAGACTCTCCCCTGCTCCGCAGCGGACGGCTGGGCGAAGCGCAGATGGCCGACGGCGAGCGGCAGTGGCAGCAACTGTGGAAAACCTATTTCAAGAGCATCGCCATACGCGAACGCCTCAATCCCCGCCTTCATAAGCAGAACATGCCGATGCGCTTCTGGCGGCACCTGACCGAAAAGCAGGACTGACTCCTGTCGCCCCGGGCCGTATCCTTCCACCCGTCCGGCTGCGACTTTGCCGGGCGGGTGGCAGCGCCTTGTCCGCATTCATGCGGGACGTTTGCGAAAAACATGCAGCGGTTTCCCAAAAAACATGCAAGCCTTTTTTGAAAAACATGCAGATGTTTTCCCGCAGTCCTGCAAGCCTTTTCCCGGCAGGGTGCGGGGCTTCGTCGGGAGAGGTATGCTGTCCGTCCCTCGTTCTGCCGCACTTCCTCAGGAGGGTGGGTGGTGTTTTTTCCGGAAAGTGCTGTTACATTTTTCCTCTTTTCCCGTTATTACTTGCAGAAAGTCCCCGGTCCGGGCGGGAATCCCCGGCAACCTAATCCTCCGAATGAGCGAAGAATCACTTTTGTCCGCCTTCAGCGATTTGCGTCAGAGCCTGCGCCGCATGACGCTTTGTTTCCTGCGCAATCGGGAAGATGCCGACGACGTGGTGCAGGAAGCCTTCTGCCGCCTCTGGCCGCGCCGCGGGGCAATTCGCGACAAGGAGGAGGCTTCGGCGCTGACGGTGACTACGGTGCGCAACCTGTGTGTCGACGTATTGCGCGAGCGCGGCAAGGCTTCGTTCGCACCGCTCGAAGAGGAGCGCGACGCGCAGCCCGAGCGTTCGCCCCACGACGAGCTGGAACTGCGCGAGCGATATGCCTGGGTGGAGCAGTGCATAGGCGAAAGGCTGACGCCGGCGCAACGCGCCGTCTGGAAGTTGCGCACGGAGCAGGAACTTTCGACCGACGAAATTGCCGCCCGACTGGGCATGAAACCGGCGGCGGTGCGCATGAGTCTCTCGCGCGCCCGGCGGCTGATAAGGAACTTATATAAGGAATGGAACGATGAAACACGCTGATTTTCAATCGTCGAAGGTGCCCCCGCGCACCGAGGCGCAGTGGCGGGAACTGATGGAACGCTACTACGACGGCGCAACCACGCCGCAGGAAGAGCGCGAGCTGGCTGCTTTCCTCTTCTCCCCGCAGGCCGCGGGCAGGGAATACGAGGCCGACCGCGCCGTGATGGCCTATGCCCTGACGGGTCGCCGCCTGCATGCGGCGGCCGTTGTGCCGCAGTCCCGGCGCGTTGTCCTGTGGCGTCCGCTCCGTCGGGTGGCCGCCGCGGCTGCAGTGGTGCTGCTCCTGGCCGGCGGGGTGGGAGGCTATCGCCTCTGGCAGCAGGGGCGCGACTCTTTCTCCGTCAGTATCCATGGCGAGAAGTACACCCGCGAGTTCGTGCTCGAGGAGCAGGTGAGGGCGGCTTTGTGCAACGTGTTCGAGCCGATTCCTACGCCGGAAGAGCAGTTGGCCATCGTCTTCGGCAGTCTGGACGAGGGCGCTTCTCCCGACGGAGGGGCAGAAGACGTAAGTTCCACCAAGGAGTAAATCGAGAAGTTATGAAGAATCCGTTTCGTTTAGTCCGAATCCTGGCCTTTTGTGCGGCCGCTTTCTTGCTGGCTGCTCCGGCGTGGGCGCAAAAGGGGCTGCATGTGGAGCCGCTCTTCGACGGCTCTTACGAGAAGAACCCGAAGGCCGTGACCGTAGACGTGCGGGGCAAGCGGCTGAAGTCCTACGGCCTGACGCTCTTCCGCAGCATCACGGTGCACGACGCGCCGCACGATGCCGACCGGATGGCCGCCGCGGCTCTGGCCGACGGGCAGGGCGCCGTAAACAGTGAGGTGGTGAAAAGGGGAAAAGCCCTCGTGGCGGGCTACTACCAGCTACCGCCCCGCCACGGGAAGGGGAAGGGCCCCAACCGTTTTGTGCTTTTCCGTCGGCTGGAAGAGGGGGCGGCCACGCTCATCTACCTGGAGGGTGAGACCGAACTGGAGAAGCTCATCCGATTATTTGTCAAACCTAAAAAATAAGAATCATGAAGAAGTTTACTTTACTCCCGTTGCTCCTGGCGCTTTTCTGCTCCGCACCACTTGCGGCGGAGGAGGCGGGCGACACGCTGTTTCACTATCGGGGGCAGACCATTCTCCTCTCCGATTCGGCCGAAGAGCTGAGCATCCGGCTGTATGACTCGGCGGGGGTGGCGCAGGAACCGTACTACGAAAGCCGCTACCGCACGGGTGGGAAGCGGGAGCGGACGTGGCATCTGGACGACACGTTCTCCTATCCGTTTTCCGACATCATCGCGCCGAAGCGGGAGCGGGCGCAGCATCGTTTCGACCCTCACTGGGGCGGCATCGGCTTCGGCTTATGCACCACGACGGGCACGGCTACGGGCGGACTGAACGGGCCGGAAGGCGTTTCGCCCAACATGGGGCGCTCGTTTGAGATTTTCTGGAACATCTTTTCGCTCCACATCCCCATCAACCGGCGCAATTGGGGGCTGGTCTCGGGCTTCGGCATAGACTGGCGCAACTATCGGATGGACGGCATGTACCGATTTGTCAAGCATAATGTGGACTTCGGGGTGGAGCCTTATCCCGAGGGTGCCGTCATAAAGTTCTCGCGGCTGAAGACGTTCGACCTGACGGTGCCGCTGCTTCTGGAGTATCAGAGCGTGGCTTCGCGCGGCAGGTTCTTCGTCTCGGCCGGAGGAGTGCTCAACTTCAAGACGCACGCCAGCCTGCTTACACGCTACGAGCTGGAGGGGAAAAAGATAAAAGAGACGGCGGAAGACCTGCACCAGAACCCCGTGACGGTGGACATCATGGGGCTGTTGGGCTACGGATGCGTGGCGGCGTATGTGAAATACTCTCCGTGTCACATGTTTAGCACCCGTTATGCGCCCGAGATGCAGAGCCTTTCGGCGGGGCTGATGCTGTGCTACTGACTGCCGCCGCGGGGCGATTCGGCTTTTTTCCCCGTGCTTGCCGGGTTCGGAGAAGGGGCTTTGAGAGTGCGGGGTTGCTTCGGGCATGAAAAAATCCCCGGCCGTTGTGCGGAAAGGCACGGTCGGGGATTCGTTTTTTCTTGCCTCTGCCGGTGGAAAAGGCTGCGGGGCAGGGATGGAAGTCAGGCGTCTTATTTCATGAAGACGAAGTACACGGCCAGCACCAGGCAGACGAATGCGGCAAAATGATTCCAGTGGAACGATTCGCCCTTGAAGAGCAAAGTGGTGAAAACCGTAAAGACGATGAGCGTAATGACCTCCTGTATGACTTTCAACTGCAGCAGGGAAAAGGGGCCTCCGTTGCCGACGAAGCCGATGCGGTTGGCAGGGACTTGGAAAAGGTACTCCAGAAAGGCGATGGACCAGCTGAAGGCTACGACGCCGATCAGCGGGAGTGAGGCGAACCAGCTGAACTCCTGGCGCAGTTTGAGGTGGCCGTACCAGGCGAATGTCATGAAGATATTGGAAATGATGAGTAGTCCGATGGTGTAGAAGGGTTTCATGTTTATCCTGAATTATGTGTTTAGAATATGGCGATGTGGCTGCCCGATTCGGCTTCGGCCTGCGGGTCGTTGGCGTACTCGATGGCGCGGTTCAGATAAGCGAGGAAGGGTTGGGTGGTTTGGAAGGCGGCAAGGGTCTTTTCCAGTACGTCGTCCTGCAGCATGAACTGCTTCCCGGGCTCGTAGACGAGGCAGTAAGAGCGGTAGGCAAGGTAGGGGGAGAACGATTCGTCGTGGGGAAATCCGTTGGGCACGCGCTTGAGGCGGTCGGAATCGTCCAGCTGGAAGAGGGGCGCCTGCCGGAGTGTTTGTTCGAAGTCGCCGTCTCCGTTGCAGATGTCTTCCCTCAGGATGCGCAAGGACTGGGGCGTGAACTGATAGTTGCCCGTGGCCAGCATGTTTCCGGCGGGGTATCCGGATTCTTCGGGCCCGATTTGGAAATAGTATCCGCTGTAACCCGACTTTTTCCCCTTGGGACAGATAAAAGCGCCCATGTGGTTTTTGTATGGGCGCTTGTCGTTGGTGAATCGGGTGTCGCGGTAAATGCGGTATGTGCAGTCCTTTACGCTTAGTCCTTCGATGGTTTCGTCGAATTTGGCGATGCCTGCGATGAGTTGCTCGGTGAAGTCGTTGAACTTCGCCTGCGCTTCGAGATATTCGGCTTTATGCTCTTGAAACCAGTCCCGGCGGTTGTTCTGGCTCAGCCGGGTGAGGAAGTCAATAATGCTTCTCATTTCTGTCATTTGTAGTGTCTTTATCGGTCGATTTGTTTAATGCCTTTTATGGCTCTCAGCTTGCGCAGCAGTGCCTGGAGCTTATAGGTGTCGCTGATGCCTATGGTGAGTTGTCCGGTGAAAAGGCCGTCGTTTGAGTCGATGCGTATGGAGCGCAGGTCGCAGCCCGGCTCCTTGTTGATGATGGAGGTGAGGTTTGTGACAATTCCTATGTCGTCGTTACCGACTACGCGGAGGGTTATCATGTATTGCCCTTCGGTTCCTTTCCCGGCCCATCGGGCGGGGATGATTCGGTAGGGCGAGCGTTGGCGCATCTGGGCTGCGTTTGGGCAGTCGGTGCGGTGTATTTTGAATCCACCCGAGGAGGTTATGAATCCGAATACGTCGTCGCCGTAGATAGGGTTGCAGCATTTGGCCAGTTTGAAGTCGATGTCTTTCAAATTCTGGTCGATGACCAGCACGTCCTGCTTGTGTTTGTTTTGCAGACTCTCTTGGGTGAACTGTTCGGCGGGGATGGTATTGTACAATTCCGCACTGCGATAGGGAACAAACTGCTCCTGTTCCTGTTCTTTATGCTGGGCTTCGAGGTAACTGTCTACTATGTTTCCCGTATCGAGCGTTCCGTTGGCCAGAGCCTGGTAGAAGTCGGTCACGGTTTTGTAGCCCATTTTGAGGATAAGGCGCATCATTAGCGCCTCATCATACTCGATTTTCCGGTTTTTGAACTTGCGTTGTAAATCTTCGCGGGCGTATTCGGCCTGGCGGGAGGCGATTTCTTTCAGTTCCTGCCGTATTTTTGTCCGTGCTTTCCCCGTGACGACGAGGTTCAGCCAGTCCTGTTTGGGCGTTTGAGAGGAGGAGGTAAGGATTTCTACCTGGTCGCCGCTGTTGAGGCGCGTCCCGATCCGGCAGTTCCGCCCGTTGATGCGTGCGCCTATGCACTGGCATCCGATGCGGCTGTGTATGTGGAAAGCGAAGTCGAGCACGGTGCTTCCTTTGGGGAGCTTGAAGAGATCGCCCTTCGGGGTAAAGACAAATACTTCGTCCTCGTAGAGGTCCATCTTGAAGCGGTCCATGATGGTGCGGGAATCCTCGTCCTTTGAGTTCTCGAGTGCTTCGCGTACCGAGGTAAGCCATTCGTCAAGCCCGCTTTCGCTCTTGATGCCTTTGTAGCGCCAGTGGGCCGCCAGTCCGCGTTCGGCTATCTCGTCCATCCGTTTGGTGCGTATTTGCACTTCGACCCACTTGCCTTCCGGCCCCATGACGGTGATGTGCAGACTTTCGTAGCCGTTGCTTTTGGGGATGGACAGCCAGTCGCGCAGCCGTTTGGGGTTGGGCTGGTACATGTCGGTGATGATGGAGTAGACTTGCCAGCAGTCTGATTTTTCGCGTTCCAGCGGCGAATCGAGTATGACGCGGATGGCAAACAGGTCGTAGATGAAGCGGAATTCGCAATTCTGCTTCTTCATCTTGTTATAAATGGAGTGGATGCTTTTGGTGCGCCCCTTGATGGTGAAGGAAAGTCCTGCTTCTTCCAGCTTTTTCTGTACGGGGGCAATGAACGAAGCGATGTACCGGTCGCGTGAGGCCTTTGTCTCGTTCAGTTTTTCCTTCAGGTCGTAGTAGACTTCGGGTTCCAGGTATTTGAGCGAAAGGTCTTCCAGTTCGGATTTCAGCTTGTACAAACCGAGCTTGTGTGCCAGCGGTGCATAAAGGAAGGCGGCTTCTTGCGCGGTTTTCTTGCGGGCTTCTTTCTGGTCGGTGTCGCGTATGCTGCGCATGAGGCATACGCGGTCGGCAATCATCAGGAAGATGACTCTCATGTCTTCGGCAAAGGAGAGAAGAAGGTCGCGGAAGTTTTCTGATTCGATGGAAGGGTTTTTGTCGTAAAGCTCGGTTGTTTTTACCAGTCCCCGTATGATGGTGGCTACATCGTTGCCGAATTGGGTCTTAACCTCCTCGGTGGTAAGATAGCCGGCCTTGACAATATCGTGCAGGAGCAGGGCTATCAGCGAATTGTCGTGCAGGTTTATTTCCTTGGCGGCAATGATGGCGGTCTGGAGGTTATGTATGATGGGATTTAATCCGAACAGGTTTCGTTGTAACCGGTCGGCCTCGTTGGCTTGTGTGAGCACTCTTTTCAGTTGTCGGGCAGTATGAGAGGAAATGGTGTCCCACGTCTGTCGGCGCAGTGTTCGGTATAGGGGAAGTAGTTCTTGTGTCTCGGTTGGGGTAAATGTCATGGCTAAATTTGATTTATGAAAAGTTACTCCAGAAAAAAGGTCGAGTGCTTTTATTTGTATTGTTGCTCAAAATTACAGCTTTTCCGGCTTTTTTATGGCGGACTTTGAAACTTTTCTGTATTTTTGGGCTGAATTTTAAGATACATAGGGTTATGTTTACCGCAAAAGACCAAGAACTACTGACCAAAAAGGGCATTGCCCAGAAACAAGTAGAAGAGCAATTAAAACGTTTTGCCACAGGATTTCCCTATTTGAAGCTGAGCGCTACGGCGAGTGTGGAGAATGGAATCATGTGTATCCCCGCAGAAGACGAACAAAAATACTTGGATATTTGGCAAAACTACCTCGACGGCAACCGAAAAGTGGTGAAGTTTGTACCGGCATCGGGCGCCGCCAGCCGTATGTTTAAGGATTTATTTGCTTTCCTCGATGCTCCTTATGACGAGCCGACTACCGATTTTGAGAAAAACTTTATAGGGCATCTTGAGAAATTTGCCTTTTTCCCGCTTCTCGACGCTGCCTGTCGGGAAAAGACGGGGCGCACTGCTGCAGAGTTGCGCAGCGAGGGACGGGCAAAAGACATTGTGCGTCTGCTGCTTGGCCCTGAGGGGTTGAATTATGGCGCTTTGCCCAAGGGGCTTCTGCTCTTCCATACTTCGCCCGAAGGGCCGCGTACTCCGCTGGAGGAGCATCTGGTCGAAGGAGCGCTCTACGCTTCTTCGTGCGGAAAGTGCTACCTGCATTTTACCGTTTCGCCGGAACATCGGCCTCTGTTCGAGCAGCTTGTCCGTGAAAAGAAAGCCCAGTATGAGCAACAGTACGGTGTGACTTACGAAATCTCCTTCTCGGAACAGAAGGGAAGTACGGACACTATTGCTGCCGACATGCAGAACCAGCCTTTCCGGCAGAAGGACGGTTCGCTGCTTTTCCGCCCCGGTGGGCACGGAGCCTTGCTGGAAAATCTGAATGACGTGGCGCAGGCAGGGACGGACGTCATATTTATCAAGAATATCGACAACGTAGTTCCCGACCGCCTCAAGCCCGATACGGTACGCTACAAGCGCCTGCTGGCCGGAGTGCTGGTAGATATTCAGCAACAGGCTTTCAAATATCTCGAACTCCTTGAGAGTGGTCGTTATACCCCCGAGCAAGTGCGGGAAATCATACAGTTCGTTCAGAAACGCCTGCACTGCAAGAATCCGGAGACGAAGCACTTGGAAGATGCCGACCTTGTCCTTTACCTGAAAGGAAAGCTTCATCGTCCTATCCGCGTATGCGGAATGGTGCGTAATGTGGGCGAACCCGGCGGAGGCCCCTTCCTGGCTTACAATCCCGACGGGACGATTTCGCTGCAAATCCTGGAGAGTTCTCAAATCGACATGAGCGATCCGCAGGCAAAGGCCATGTTCGAGCAGGGAACGCACTTCAACCCCGTCGATTTAGTGTGCGCAGTTCGCGACAATCACGGAGTGGCTTACCAGCTTCCGGACTATGTAGACCCGAATACGGGCTTCATCTCTCATAAGTCGAAGGAGGGTCGTGAGCTGAAGGCGCTGGAACTTCCCGGCCTTTGGAACGGGGCAATGAGCGACTGGAGCACGATTTTTGTAGAAGTGCCCTTGTCTACGTTCAATCCCGTGAAGACGGTTAACGATTTGTTGCGCGAGCAGCATCAGTAAAACCTGCCCATCGGGTTTTGACCCGATGAAAGGCAGATTGTATCACTCATAAAGTCTAAGGCGAAACGGCGCATGAAGAAAATCATGTCCGTTTCGCCTTTATTTCTTCCAGATTGCGCAAGGCTTTCGGATTGGGTGCAGCCCGCTGGCCGACATCGACCTGCGAACTTCAACCGTATAATAAAGCAAAAGACGAAAGTTGCCAAGCAACTCTCGTCTTTTGCTTTTGTTGTTTTTTTTGTCTGAAGGGTGAGGTATGGGGCTCGAACCCATGACCTTCGGAACCACAATCCGACGCTCTAACCAACTGAGCTAAACTCACCATGTGCAGGCTTCCGCAGCGAGCTTCCGGCTTACTTGCCGGGGAATCTCTCTCGAAAAGCGCTGCAAAGATAGTGCTTTCTTCTATATCTGCAAAGGGAAATAGAAGTTTTTTTTATTTATAGATGGCTTTCTTGCCCGCCAGCAGGGTATTTTTCATCAGCGAGCAGATGGTCATCGGGCCTACACCACCGGGAACGGGAGTAATGTAGGAGCACTTCGGAGCGACCTCGTCGAACTTCACGTCGCCTGTGAGCTTGAATCCGCTCTTCATGGCAGGGTTCGGTACGCGGGTCGTGCCTACGTCGAGCACGACGGCGCCTTCCTTCACCATGTCGGCCGTAACGAAATTGGGTTGCCCCATGGCGGCAATGAGAATGTCGGCCGTGCGGCAAATTTCCTTCAGGTTCTTCGTCCGGCTGTGGCAGACGGTCACGGTGCAGTCGCCCGGGTTGGCCTTTTGCATCATGAGCATGGCCATCGGCTTACCGACAATGTTGCTGCGGCCGAGCACGACGCAGTGCTTTCCGGAAGTTTCGATGCCGTAGCGTTTGAGCAGTTCTATCATTCCGTTGGGCGTGGCGCTGATGTAGCAGGGCAGTCCGATGGAGAGACGGCCTACGTTGATGGGGTGGAAGCCGTCGACGTCCTTGCGGTAGTCGATGGTTTCGATTACTTTTTGCTCCGAAATATGCTTGGGCAGGGGGAGCTGCACGATGAACCCGTCTACGTCGTCGTCCTGGTTGAGTTCTACGACCTTGGCCAGCAATTCTTCCTCGCTCACGTTGTCTTCGAAGCGGATGAGCGTCGACTTGAATCCGCAGGCTTCGCAGGCCAGTACTTTGTTGCGCACGTAGGTTTCGCTGCTTCCGTCGTGTCCTACGAGGATGGCGGCCAGGTGCGGGCGTTTGCCGCCGGCTTCTACGATTTTCTTCACTTCTTCGGCTATCTCGGCCTTGATCTGGGCGGCGGTAGCCTTTCCGTCTATCAGTTGCATAATGTCGTTTCCTTGTCTTAGTGCTTATCGATATGTTTCAGAATCTCTTGTTCAATGCCTCCTCCCCTCAGGCCGCGGGCAAGTATGGTGCCGTCCGGGGCGATGAGCAGGATGTGGGGAATGGCGACGATGCCGTACTGTTCCATGGTATTCTTGTCGGCATCTATGATTTGCGGCCACGTGTAGCCATCTTCTTCCAAGGCTTTCAGCGTGCGGCTGAATTCGTCGAAAACGGCCACGCTCACGATGGTTACGTTTCCTCCGTCCTTATACTTCTCCCACAGTGGTTTCAGCGTCTCCCGTCCTTCCTGGCGGCAAGGTCCGCACCAACTGGCCCAGAAGTCTACCACCGTGAACTTCCCCTTTCCGGCAAAGTCGGACAGACGGGCGGGCTTTTTCTCAGCCGTAATGCCGGCAATGTCCACGAACGGCTGGCCTACGGCCGTGGCCTTCAGCCCTTCGATGTTCTTTCTCCCTCTTTCGGCGGACTGCAGCGACCGGAGTTGGGGACTGAGCTGGGAGTAGAGTGTCTGGAGCGTTTCCGCGCCTCTGTTGTACATTATGGCGTCTACACTACCGTCCC
This sequence comes from Bacteroidaceae bacterium, assembly GCA_050946375.1. Lineage (GTDB taxonomy): Bacteria > Bacteroidota > Bacteroidia > Bacteroidales > Bacteroidaceae > UBA1794. The sequence continues at coordinate 138,409 of JBMNUT010000005.1, forward strand.
GCCAGACTGCTTCGCCCACACCGTCGCTCGGGTGGGAGCGTATCCAGTCTTCGTAGAGGGCGAAGAGCTGGTCGATGGTTTGTGTCCACTCTTCGGCAAGTTTCTGCCCGTGTTCTTTGGGGTCGGGATACTGTTCCTGCAGCATTTGCTCCTTGCGGTTGAGCCCGGCCCAGAGGGAGTCTTTTTGGGCGGAATAGGCTTGGAGTGCCCGGTTGAGCGGGCCGACGGGCAGGGCGCGGTGTGCCTTGAAGTCGATGACTACGGAGTCTTCCAGGACGAAAAGGGCAAATTCCTGAAAGTCTTCCGAGTCTATGCGGACAAAGTGGGGCCAGGGGGCAGTACCGGCCATGCGGATTTGCCCGTTTTCTACGGTGGCAGAGTCGATGCGCGCCTTGTTGTCCGGAACTTCCAGGTACATTTTCTTTCCTTCCATGTCCGGGTTGTCGATGCGGGCGGATATGTGGTAGGCCATTTGCGCTTGCGCCGCACCGCTCCCGGCAAGCAGCAGGAGGAGGATGGCGCAATATGGATTCGGTTTGTTCGTCATTGTATCGGTATGGATTGCCGGCTGCTTATTTCGTTTTGGGCATCATGCCGCCGGGCATGTTGCCCATGTGCTTCATTTGCGAGAGAAGCTGGGTGGCTTTGCTGCCGGTCATCATCTTCATCATTTTGCGCGTCTGGTCGAACTGCTTGAGCAGGCGGTTCACCTCCTGCAGGCTGGTGCCGCTGCCTTTGGCTATGCGGTTGCGGCGGCTTCCGTTGAGTATCTCGGGGTGGGTCCGCTCCTGCGGGGTCATTGAGTAAATGATGGCTTCGATGCTCTTGAATGCGTCGTCGTCGATGTCGAGGTTCTTCAGCGATTTTCCGATGCCGGGTATCATGCCGGCCAGTTCTTTCAGGTTGCCCATTTTCTTAATCTGGTGAATCTGGCTGAGGAAGTCGTTGAAGTCGAACTGGTTTTTGGCTATCTTCTTTGAGAGGCGGCGTGCTTCGGCTTCGTCATACTGCTCCTGGGCGCGCTCTACGAGGGAGACGATGTCGCCCATGCCGAGTATGCGGTCGGCCATGCGGCTGGGGTGGAAGGTGTCGACGGCTTCCATCTTTTCGCCCGTACCGATGAACTTGATGGGCTTGTTGACTACGGTTCGGATGGAGAGGGCTGCACCGCCGCGGGTGTCGCCGTCGAGCTTGGTGAGGACTACGCCGGTGAAGTCGAGCCGCTCGTTGAACTCTTTGGCTGTGTTCACGGCGTCCTGTCCCGTCATGGCGTCTACGACGAAGAGTATTTCGTCTGGCTTGACGGCGTCTTTGATGGCTGCTATTTCGGTCATCATTTGCTCGTCGATGGCCAACCGGCCGGCGGTGTCGATGATGACTACGTCGTTTCCGTGCGAGCGGGCTTCGACTATGGCGTGCCGGGCTATCTCGACCGGCTGGCGACTGTCTTCGGTGTAGACCGGAACTCCGATTTGTTCGCCCAGCACCTTGAGCTGCTCGATGGCGGCGGGGCGGTACACGTCGCAGGCTACGAGCAGGGGTTTCTGGCGGCGCTTCTCGGCCAGCATCTTGGCCAGCTTGGAGGAGAAGGTCGTTTTACCCGAGCCTTGCAGTCCGGCCATGAGTACTACCGAGGGGTGTCCGCCGGTGGTGTGCACTTCGGCTGCTTCGCCTCCCATGAGTTGGGTCAGTTCGTCGTGGACGATTTTTACCATCAACTGGCTGGGCTTTACGGCGGTCAGCACGTTTTGTCCGAGGGCTTTTTCCTTGACGGTATCGGTGAATGTCTTGGCAACCTTGTAGTTTACGTCGGCGTCCAGGAGGGCGCGGCGCACGTCTTTGAGCGTTTCAGCTACGTTGATTTCGGTGATTTTTCCTTCTCCTTTCAGTATCTTGAAGGAGCGTTCCAGTCTTTCGCTTAAGTTGTCAAACATGAATTGGGTTTCTGTCTATGAGTTTTGGGTCAATATTCTATTTCTCCGCTGTAGGAAGCAGGGGTTCGCTGGTCGGAGCGTATGGTGACTTTTGCCTCGCCGTCGGGGCTGATTTCGATGTAGACTATGAAGTGTTCGTTGGCTTTCTCCGCATCGAAGAGTATTTTGGCTGTCCCGTCGTAGATGATGGACGAGATGTAGTCGATGGCGGGCGACTCGAAGTTCAGGCTGAGCTGCGAGGGGTCGGTCACGGTGCCGCGCATTTTCCCGTAGTAGGGGAGGTTGGAGATGAAGAGCGAGTCGTGTATGGCTACCGAGCCGTCCAGCAGTCCGGAAGAGCCGTGGCGTCCTGCGGCTTCGGTGATGCGGATGCGGAAGCGTCGGGCCTGTACTCTCTTGATAATTTCTTGCTTGATGGCTTCATCGTCTTTTTTGTCGTCATAGCGGGTTGCTGCGTATGATGTGGAGAAAATTCCGCATCCGAAGAGGAGCAGCAGCATGAGGGTAATCAGTTTTTTCATAATACGCGTAGTTTTTTAAGGTGGTAAACCTCGGCAAAGTTACCGAATATTCCGGATAAAATGTATAACTTTACCTTGTTTTTCTGTAATTCAGTGTATTGTGGAGCAGTATCTTCTCATTCTTTTGTGCGCCGTAGGGTGCGTGTTTGTCCTCAAGTTTGTCAAAGCGGTGCTATTCCGCTGCGTGCTTCTGGTGGCTGTTTTGGTCTATGTGCTCTATCTTCTTTGCGGCGGCTGAGCATCGGCATGAAAAAAGCCTTGCAACTTTTTCAGGAAAGCTGCAAGGCAAATTGGTGAAAGTGGAGGTGCTTTTGTCGTAAACCGTCTGTACTCCGGCTTGACGGGCTTGTGGCTTTTATTGCCCGAACAGGTCGGAAAGGTCGCCGATGAGGTCGTAGGTCTCGGGCGAGAGGTAGAGCAGCCGGTCCATTCCGTTAATCAGTTTGCGGGCTACTACTATGCTGGCGTCGGTGTAACTCGTGGCATCGATGTAGATGGTATAGCCGTTTTCTGATTTCCACTCCTGATAGTATTCTTCGAGCTGCTCGGTGATTCGGGAAGTGACGTCGGTATTGAAGTAAAGCATGCCGTAGTACATTTTTCCCTCGCTGTTGTACCGGATGGCAATCTGGTCTTCGTTCAGAATCGGGTAGTAGAGTGAGTCGCGGCCGTTGGAAGTCTTGTTGCGCAGGTTGGCCATATTCTTTATTTCGCGCTCCGTCTTTCCGAGGAATCCGCCCAGGTCGGTGAACGTGGTGCGCGAGGGTACTACGGTTATGTTATAGATGTAGCGGAAGTTGGGGTTGACGGCATTGATGACTGCCTTGCCCACATGCTGGGGGATGATGACGCTCGACTGGCTCACCGTGGCTACGAAGGGGTTGGAAGTGGAGGTACTGCTGTAGGAGCCTGCGGGCAGTGTTTTGGTATCGCCCATGTGTAGTTCGAGATTTTGGGTAATGGTCTGGAAGTCGTTGTCGTCGTCTCCGCATGCCGTGAGGCAGGTCGTGCACAGCAGCATGGTGACGTAAAATAAGGTCTTTTTCATAGCTTTTTTGTTTTAATGGTGTGTATTTTGAAGAGAAAGACGGTTTATCGGATGATGCGTCCTATGACCAACTCCATGGGGAGCAGGCCGAACGTGCGTGAGTCAAGCTGGGGAAAGGGCTTGGGGTTCAGCATCCAGTAATATTCGTGCGTGAGGCGTACTTTCCTGATGGGCAGGCCTCCGATGTAGAGGCGTCCGTCGGTGCCGATGAGTGCCTGCGTATGCTCGTGGCGCAGCAGGACTTCTTGCAGGAGGAGGCGGTTGGTGGGGTTGATTTCCACGAACTCTCCTTTGCGGGGAATGCGGAAGAAGCCGCCGTTCAGGCGGATGGTGTCGCCGGGTCCTGCGGCGCAGTAGCCCATGAATACCTGGCGGAATTCGAGACTGCCTTCCTCCAGCGGGTTGTCGAATACGACGCGGTCGCCTTTTTCCATAGGCGCTTCTGTCCCCACCCGCTTGTATCCCAGCAGCGAGGGCAGGGGCAGACGCAGGCCATAGCTCCAGCGGTTGACGACGACGAAGTCACCGTCGGGCAGGCGGAACGTGGTCAGCGCGAAAATGCGCAGCAGTCCTACCCCGACGAGTGCTATCAGCAGGGCAATGGTCCAGCGCTTTATGGAGTGGAAGGCAATCATCGTATGTCATCGACCCATTTGAAGAAGCGGTTCCAGCGTATCTTTCCGTCAAACCAGCCGCGGTCTTTGTCCAGCGAGAGCCAGACTACGATGGGTTTACCTACGATATGGTCTTCCGGCACAAAGCCCCAGTAGCGGGAGTCGAGCGAGTTGTGGCGATTGTCGCCCATCATCCAGTAGTAATCCATCTTGAATGTGTAGGAAGTGGCTTCCTTTCCGTTGATAAATATACGGCCTCCGTCGCGCACTTCGAGGCGGTTTCCTTCGTAGGCGGCGATGGGGCGCTCGTAGATGGGGAGGTTTTCCATCGTCAGGGCTATGGTTTCTCCCTTCTTGGGTATGTGGATCGGGCCGTAGTTGTCGCGTCCCCAGTGTGAATTCTTGTTCAGCGGGTAGACATTGCCCCCGTCTTCGCGGTCGGTGAGGCGCGTGATTTGCCGGACGAAGGGCGTCATGGCCTGAAGTCGGGCTACGGATTGGGCGGTGAGGGGGAGTATGTAGAGCGATTGTTGCGGGTCGTAGTGCGCGGCGTCTTCACGACTGATGTGCAAGTCCCGCAGGATTTCTTCACTCAAGGGGCCTTCTGTCCAGACGAAGTAGGTGAATTGTGCTTCGGCGGGCATCTTTTGCTTGGTCCCGTTGATGAAAATCTCGCCTTCCTTTATCTCCAGGTCGTCACCCGGCAGGGCTATGCAGCGTTTCACGTAGTTTTCCCGCCGGTCTACCGGCCGGCTTATGATTTCGCCATAGGTCTGGGGATTGCTCTTGATGAAGTTCATGCCCGCCGTGTAGAGGAGGGAATAGTAGGTATATTGCTCTTCCGGCGAGAGGCTGTCGGGGTTGATTTGTATGAGGTCGCCGCTGATTTGCCGTCCTACCTCGTAGGCCAGCGAATAGATGTCCATCTGTTGGTAGTTGAGTGCCACGGTGTCGCCTGCGGGGAAGTTGAATACTACGATGTCTCCCCGCTGGGGTGTGCCGAAACCGGCTACGCGCTTGTAGGGCCACTGGGGGTGTTCGAGGTATGACTTGCAGCCCAGTACGGGCAGGGTGTGCTGCGTCAGGGGCATGGACAGGGGGGTGTTGGGTACGCGCGGCCCGTAGCTCATTTTGCTGACGAAGAGGTAATCGCCCACGAGGAGTGACTTCTCCAGCGAGGAGGTGGGGATTTGGTAGTTCTGGAAGATGTAGATGTTGACAAAGTAGACGGCCACGAGGGCAAATATGATGGCGTCTACCCATCCCATGAGGGTGCGCAGGGCCGGATTCTTGCTTTTTCTCCACCAGGTCCAGGGGATTCGTTTGGTGATGTAGGCGTCGAAGATGAACGGCACGGCTATGAGTCCCCACCAGCTCCGTATCCAGATGAGGAAAGCGAAGTAAAGGATGAGTACGATGGCGCAGACGATGGCCCGCTTTTTCAGGGGCGTTTCCCGCATGGGTTCCTCGTCGGGGTTGTGTACGTCGGGCGTGTGATGTGTATGATGCTTGGGTCGGGTGTGTAAAGGTGTCATTTCTTTAAGTGAAAAAATGCAATATGTGCGCGGCAAAGATAGTGAAAGGCGAGCGCAGAGGCAAGCGAAAACCAGGGTTTTCGCTATGACTGTGCCGAGCCGCATCCTATCTTGGGCATCGCCAAAGATATATAAAGGCGGGTGTAGAGGCAAGCGAAAGCGCCGGTTTTCGCTATGACTGTGCCGAGCCGCCTCCTGTCTTGGGCATCGCCAAAGATAGGCAAAGGCGGGTGTAGAGGCAAGCGAAAGCGCCGGTTTTCGCTTGGGTTGTGTCGGTCTTCGGTCAGTTTTGGCGTAAAAAAGACAGGAATTTTCTTTTATAGTGCCTGATGCCTTGGTTGAACGGGCGCGGGCTTTCGGGCAAGAAGCGCAGGCACTTTTGGGGAAAGGCGGAGGCACTTTGGGCCGCAAGTGCCGCATGAAAAAACGCCGGGCTGTATGGCCCGGCGCTTGGAGTGTCGTTCCTCTTCGGGAGAAACGCGGAGACTGTAGAGAGATACCCTCGCTTGGGCGGGGGCTTTGGCATGTCAGTTCATTTCTTCCTTCTTGCCGCTGTGCTTCAATACTTTCGCATTGACGTAGAAGACGATTTCCTCGATCATGTTGTTGATGTGGTCGCCTGTGCGCTCGAGCTTGCGGAAGATGCCGGTCAGTTCGAAGCATTGCTTGGCCATCTCGGGGTGTTCTACGGTGTAGTTGGCAAGAGTACGGGTAGAATTGGCGTTGATTTCGTCCAAAAGGTTGTCTTTGTCGAGAATGCTCTTGGCCAGTTCTATGTCTTCCTCCTGGAATGCTTTCTGGGCTGCCGAGAGCATGTAGAGCGTTTGGTTGAACATTTCTTCCAACCGGAGGTCGACGAGCAGCACTTTGTCCGTCGTTTCTTTTTCGGTGCGCAGGGTGTAGCGTGCCATGCCTTCCGCATAGTCGCCGATGCGCTCGAGGTTGTTGTTGATGTTCAGCACCGAAAGGGCAAAACGCAGGTCGACTGCCACGGGATTATAGAGGGCAATGAAGTCTTCTACGTCGCTGTCTATCTTAAGATCGAAGGAGTTGACTCTTTTCTCACGTATGATTATCGTGTCGGCCGGCTCTTTTTCGTGGTTGAGGACAGCGTTTTTTGCCAGTTCCATTTGGTTGTAGACGAGTGTCCACATCTCGTTGACCTCTTTCTTGAGGAACTCTAATTTGGAATCTACGAATTTTACCATGGTTTTCTGAAGGTTTTTGAGTGGTTTAACCGAAGCGGCCGGTAATATAGTTTTGCGTCGTTTGTTTTTCGGGGGCGGTGAAGATCCGTTTGGTATCGTTGAATTCGATCAGTTCGCCCATGTAGAAAAATGCGGTCTTATTGCTGACGCGTGCGGCCTGCTGCATGTTATGAGTAACGATTATGATGGTTGTTTTATTGCTCAAGTCGCAAATGAGTTCTTCCACCTTGCCTGTGGAGATGGGGTCGAGTGCCGAAGCGGGTTCGTCCATCAGCAGTATGGAGGGAGAGATGGCCATTGCGCGGGCAATACACAAGCGTTGCTGCTGTCCGCCGGAGAGTGCGAAAGCCGACTTCTTCAGCTTGTCCTTGACTTCGTCCCAGAGTGCGGCGCCGCGGAGCGTCTCTTCTACTCGTGCCTCAATGAAGTCTTTGTCTTTGATGCCGTTGACCCGCAAGCCATAGGCTACGTTTTCGAAGATACTCTTGGGGAACGGGTTGGGGCGCTGGAATACCATGCCCACGTTCTTGCGGAGCTTGTCGATACGGACGCTGCGGTCGTAGATGTTTTCCCCGTCGATGCGTATTTCGCCGGTGAGGCGCGCTCCGGGAATCAGGTCGTTCATTCGGTTCAAGAGGCGCAGGAAAGTCGACTTGCCGCAGCCTGAGGGGCCGATGAAAGCTACGACGTTTTTCTCTTCGACTTTCATGTCAATGTTCTTCAATGCGTGAAAGTCTCCGTAGTAGAAGTTCACGTTCTGTACATCTAACTTGCTCATTATTTTGTCTTTATTTTGTTCGCGAAATATTTTCTCATGGCGTTAGCCAATAGATTGATAAGGAGAACGATGATGATGAGCACCAGCGCCGTGCCGTAGGCTATGGGCTGCTGGGCCTCCAGGTCCGTTCCGCTGGTGGAGACCACGTAGAGGTGGTAGGGAAGTGCCATACATTGGTCGAAGATGCTCTCGGGGAGCTTCGGCAGGAAGTAGGCCGCGCAGGTAAAGAGGATAGGCGCCGTCTCACCCGATACGCGTCCGAGCGAAAGAATGAGGCCGGTAATGACGCGGGGCATGGCCATGGGCAGGATGACGTGCCAGATGGTCTGGGCTTTGGTAGCCCCCAGGGCCAGCGAGCCTTCGCGGTAGGAGTTGGGAATGTCCTTGAGTGCCTCCTCGGTGGTGCGGATTACGATGGGGAGCGCCAGCAGTCCCAGTGTGAGCGAGCCGGCGAGTATGCTGTCGCCGAAGCTCAGATAGTTTACGAAGAGCGCCATTCCGAACAGACCGAATACGATGGAGGGGATACCTGCAAGGTTGTTCGTCATCATGCGTATGAAGCGCACGAGTTTGCCCTCCTTGGCGTATTCATTCATGTAGACGCCGCTCATGATTCCCACGGGGAAGGCGAAGCAGGCGCTGCCTACCATCAGGCACAGCGTGCCGACGATGGCGGGGAAGATACCGCCGGCGGTCATGCCGTCCTTGGGCGGTTGTGTGAGAAACTCCCAGCTGAGCACGCCGAAGCCCTTGACGATGATGAAGCCCAGTATGCCGAACAGCGACAAAGCTACCAGTCCGCTCAGCAGGCGGAAGAGGAAGAAGAAGATTTGCTCCGTCCGCTTCTTACGTGAAGCATAGTCGGAAGGAAAATGTGGTATATTCATTGTGTGTTAGTGGTGCAAGTCTTTTGTTGAAAACGGTTGCATGTTTTATCGGTTAGTGGCGGCACTTTTCGGGAAAAGTGCCGTGGCTTTTTTCATCGTTTGTTGCGGGAAGAGATGTATTCCACACAGAGGTTGATGAAGAAAGTGATGAAGAACAGGATTACGCCCAGCAGGAAGAGCGACTGATAGTGTGCGCCTCCGGCCGGAGCTTCGCCCAGTTCGGCAGCGATGGTGGCAGGGATGGTGCGCAGCGGCTCGAGGATGCTCGTCGGCATGACTGCCGCATTTCCCGTCACCATCAGCACGGCCATCGTCTCGCCCACGGCGCGCCCGATGCCGAGCACTACGCCCGAGGTGATACCCGATATGGAGTAGGGCACGACTACCTTGTAGATCGTCTGCCAGCGGCTTGCTCCCAGCGCCAGGCTCGCTTCGCGCATCGTGTTGGGGCAGCTGCGCATGGCGTCTTCGCCCACGGTGATAATCGTCGGCAGAGCCATCAGGGCCAGGATGAGGCTACCGGCCAGACCGGTTTCGCCTACGGGCAGGTCGAACGTTTCCTGCAGGAAGGGTACGACCACGGCCAGGCCGAAGAAGCCGAGTACTACCGAGGGAATGCCGTTAAGCAACTCGATAACCGGCTTGAGCACCTGCCGGATGCGCTCGTCGGCCACCTCCGAGAGGTAAATGGCCACGGCCAGTCCGAACGGGAGGGCAATGATGATGGCGAAAATCGTGACCCACAGCGTGCCGCTCACCAGGGGCAGTATGCCGAAAAGGGGCGAGGGGGTAGCCGTGGGGAACCACTCCTTGCCGAGCAATACGTCGCTCACTTTGATGTTCCGCTCCTCGAGCAGCCGGATGTTTGCCTGGTCTTTCACCAGGTCCTCAGGGACGAACGCTATCATTCCCCGGTTCTGTTCGATTTGTTCGGCAATGCAGCGCCCCGCGTTCTCGTAGTTGGCGCCCAGTTGCTCTTCCGTGTAGAGTTCCGGGAGCTGCTCCAGGCGGAAAGTAGTGATAGGGCAGTCGATTCCGCCCAGCTCTTTCCAGTTGGAGAGTTCTTCGTCGAATACCAGTTTAATCTGGTCGGCCGACAGCGACTCTACGGGGTTTTCCTTGTTGACGGCCAGCACGTAGCCTTCCTCCACCACCTTGTGCCGGAACAAACCGGCAGCTTCCGCGAAAAGAAATGTAATGATGAGGAGAATGACGATGCTCGTGACGAAGCCGCTTACGGTAAGCACACGGCGAACCGCCGATTCACAAAATTGTTTGAGGTTCATATATATCCGTTTTTTTCAGCCTTTCCCCGGAGGGAGAGGGGTTAATACATTCATTTTTTCAGAGGTACGAATCCGCTTTCCTTTACGAGTTTCTGTCCTTCGGACGAGAGCAGAAAGTCGATGAAGGGACGCACTACCTTTTCGTTCTTCACATTATAATAATAGTAAAGCGGGCGCACGATGGGGTATTTCCCGTTCATGGAGTTCTCCACCGTGGGCGGATAATATTTGCCTCCCTCGTAGGCTACGGAGAGTGCCTTTACGTGTGGGTTCAGATAGGCCAGTCCTACGTAGCCGATGGCGCCCGGCGTCTGGCGCACGGACTGGATGATGGCGCCCGTAGCCGGCATGGAAAGAATGCTGCTCATGTAGTTTTTGTTGCCCAGGACGCTCTCCTTGAAGAATTCGTAAGTACCCGACGACGTTTCGCGCGAGTAGACTACGATTTTCCGGTCCGGTCCGCCGACTTGTTTCCAGTTCGTGATTTTTCCACGGAAGATGGCCTCGAGCTGCGCGCGCGTCAGCCGCGAAACCGGATTCTTCGGGTTTACAATGACGGCCAGCGCATCGTATGCGATGATTACTTCTTCTACTTGCTGTCCGGCTTTCCGCAGTTTCATCTGCTCGCTGAATTTTATTTTTCGCGACGCCATGGCAATGTCCGTCACGTCTTCCAGCAAAGCCGATATACCTACGCCCGTACCGCCTCCGGTGACGGTGATGCTGGCCTCAGGGTGCTTCTTCAAGAAAGCCTCACCGGCTTCCTGCGTAAGGGGCAAGACCGTATCGCTTCCCTTAACGCGCTGGGCGAAGAGGGTAGACGAAGCGGAAGAAATTGCCAAGAGCATGCAGAATAAGAGGAAAGTGTTCCTGCTTTTCGTCCGTTGTTTTTTATCCATTTGTGCAGTGTTTAGGTTGATATTTTTTGACTCCCCGGCCCGGCGAAGGTTCGGGTGTTTGAGATGTATCCCCGTTTTGCGCCGCAAAGATACGTATGCAGAATGTAAAGTCGGGTTTGCCCCTATGGGTTGGTAGGTGAATTGTAACACGTTTGCTTGTTTTTTGTAGTACGATATTACATCGCTGTTACATCTTGCCTGGAAAAGTGCCGGGGCGGCGGGAGAAAAGTCCCTGCACTTTTCTTTTTTACCGCAGGCACTTTTGTTCGTAAGTGCCGGGCTTATCTTACTCTTTTTGCAGAAGCTCTCAGGTTTCCGTGCGGCGGGCAGGGCTTTTTTTCCGCCCCTTTTGGCGCGGAGAGAGGGCGGTCGGACTGAAAAATGGGAGTTTTTCCTCTCTTTTTAAGGCCGCTACTGGCGGTTTTTTGAACTTTTTTGTTATAATTGTCCCCATGCGTATTTACTTATCTTATCATACTTACATCATGAAAACGAAGCTGAAAATGCGGTTGTGGCTGGCGTCTTGTCTGCTGACGGGGGCGTGGCTTGGCCTGCAGGCGCAGACCGACGGGCTGCGGCTGCGCTATGATTTTGAACAGACGAGCGGGGCGTCGGTGTCCGATGTCTCGCCGGAGGGAGGAGTGACGGCTACCTTGAAGAACCAGGCACAGGTAGTGGAAATGGGCAAATATCATGTGCTCGACCTGGGTAGCGGTACGGGTTATCTGGACCTGACGGCCCGTGCGGGCGAAGTGTTCCGCTCCTTGGACTCCTATACGGTATCGGTTTATTACCGGGTGGACGAAGATGCGTCGCTCTCGGGTAACGGTTTTTTCCTTTGGGCTTTCTCTACTTCTGAGGCCTGCACCGCCTCGGATGGAAAATATTCGGCCTATCGGCTCAATGCGCAGCGCTTTGCCAATTCTACCGGCGGCTATGGCAACGAATACGGCATCGAAGTGGGCGGAGCTTCGGAGAAGGGGCGCTGGATTCACGTACTCTATACGCAGGACGGCGCTCGCGGAAGTCTTTACTTGGACGGTGTACGGAAGGGAACGTCCGGCAGCATGCCGCTCAATTCGGAGAACTTCGCGGGGGTCGATGTGCCCTACGTATGGCTGGGGCGTGCGCCGTTTTCGGCCGACAGTTACCTGACTCAGACGCTTATCTACGACTTCCGTCTCTACGACCGCGTGCTGGATGCGGCGGAAATCGAGGCGCTGGCGGCGCTGACCGACAGTCTGGACTATGAGTACCGCTACGGAAACACGGGAGACTTCAGTGCTTTGCGCGCGGCGGTCGAGGCTGCTCGCCGTCTGGTGGCCGAGGATGCTTCGGATTTCCCCGCCGCGGCTGTCGGAATCTTCGAGGATGAAATCAACGTCTCCCAGGACTTGATTGACGAGGGGAAGGTCAATCAGTCCATTATCGATGCGCAACTTGCAGAACTGACGGCTGCGCAGGCAACACTGGAGGCCACTCGCGGATGGGAGCTTGACGATTCCGGCACGGCGGCGGGCGGCTACGACACGGAGCGCGGCTTCCGCCATCCCGGAGCGCTGCATACCGATGCCGATTTTGCCCGCATCAGGGCGCAGATAGCAGCCGGAAACGAGGAAGTGGTGGCTGCCTACAACGTGCTGCTCAATGCCGAATATTCGCAGTCGACCGTGACTACTTACCCAGTGGAGACCATCGTTCGTGGCGGAGGCGTGGGCGAAAACTACATCAATGCGGCGCGCGGCGCCACGATGGCCTATCAAAATGCCTTGCGCTGGAAGATAGATGGCACGAAGGCTAATGCCGACCGCGCCGTGCAGATACTGAATGCGTGGGCCAATACGACGAAAGTCATCGGCGGAGACTCTAATTATGCGCTGGCCGCAGGGCTTTATGGCTACGAGTTTGCCAATGCGGCGGAACTGATGCGCGACTATGAGGGTTGGGCAGAGGCCGATTTTGAGAATTTCAGGCGCTGGATGCTCGACGTGTGGTATCCTTCGTGCATCAACTTCCTGCGTGGTCGCAACGGGACTTGGGAGAATGCGGCCAACATCCCGGCTGCCGGCTGGGGCGCGGCAGGCCAACGGCCGGGGCACTACTGGTCGAACTGGGGATTGTGTAACGCGTTGGCCGTGATGACCATCGGCATTCTCTGCGACGACGTGTTCATTTACAACCAAGGGCTTTCCTATTATAAATATGACCAGGTGGGAACGTTTACCAACGACCGCGGTTCGGAAATTACGAACGACGGTTTGACCGAATTCCTCGGCAACCTCGTGCCCGTAGTGCATGCGGACGAGCGCGGCGCCTATGGCTATCTCGGCCAGATGCAGGAGAGCGGCCGCGACCAGGGGCATGCCGCCATGGCGCTCGGGCTGGCGGTGGACATTTGCCAGACGGCATGGAATCAGGGCGACGACCTGTTCTCTTACATGGACAACCGCCTGGCTGCCGGAATAGAGTTCTTCGCTGCGTATAATCACGGCGGGGTTGCGGCTACCGATTTGCCGTGGACCACGTATTGCTATGCCGACTGCCGCACGGCCTGGCACAACGCCTGGCGTCAAACGGGCATCAACGGTGCTCCTCACGCCGCACGTCCTTACTGGGGGCGCATCATCGGTCACTACGAAGGCATCAAGGGAGTTGCCCTTCCCTATGCCGAGATGGCCAAGAAGCAGATGGGCATCGACGGCGGAGGCACGGGTGGAACCAGCGGAGGCTACGACCACATGGGCTATTCCGTCCTGACTTGTACGCGCGACTCCATCGGTCCCGATCAGGCGCCTACCTTGCTTACGCCGGTCATGGAGTACAACGGGCTCACCGTGGAGCACAACGAGTTGGGAGGCTTGAGCAATACGTTCGAAGTTACGCCTACTTCGGCTCTGCCCGCAGGGACGATTGTCACGCTCAAGCCGCAGTTGCCCGAAGGTGTGGCCGACGATGCCGGCCAATGGGCCTGGACTACCGGCGAAACGACCAAGGATATTACCGTAGTGGCCGACGCAAGTCGCGTGTACCGCGTTACTTATACGAATGCCAACGGCGTGAAGAGCGAACAAGTCTTTACGATTGCCGTGGCGAGCGACTGCGAAGAGAGCAAACTGACGCCGCACATTACGTACAACGGGGAGACCTTCGACCAGACTTCCCTGGAGGTTCTCTACGGAAGTTCCGTCACTCTTTCCCTGGACGGCGGAGGCGGCTGGGGGCAATGGAGTTGGGAGAACGGCTCGACAGCCTCGTCGATTACGCTGCCCCACGTAACATCCGGCCATACCATCTCGGTCGTTTACACAAACCAGGGCGGGCGTAAACATTTGGTTACCTTCCAAATCAGCGTTCGGAACGTGCGTCCGGACATAACCGTAGGCAACCGTACCTATCAGGACAGCACCGTGGCAGTGGTCGATGCGGGGACCGACGTAGTCCTGGCGGCCGTTTCCACCAGTTCGCGCCCCGGCACTTACCTCTGGAGCGATGGCTCTACGGGCTCTTCGCTTACGCTGGAAGATGTGCAGGCCTCGGGAACGTACACCGTGGACTATACCGTAGGCGAAGATGTGACGTCGCTCACCTTTTATGTCTACGTGCCTTTGTCCCGTTATGCCACCCCCGAGAGCGGGAACTACTATATCCGTTACGAGAACTCCGATACCTATCTGACGAACCGGGGCGACGGTTCGGCGCCGGTGTTCATGCCCAAAGACGAATCGAACCCGCTTTCGCAGCAATGGGGTGTGGAGAATACGCCGCCGCTCACCATATACAGTTTCATTTCGTTGCTGGATTCCACTTATCTCACCAATACGGGTGAACTGAAGACGAGCCTCGCCATCCCGTTCCGTTTCTCCGCCGCTGTGGGAACGGACCGCCTTGCCATCCTCAAGTCTGCCACTTCCGGCCTGAGGTATTGGGGTGTTCGTGCGGACGGCAGCATCAATTTTGCCGCGAGCGAATCGCCGAACGATTTTCCCTTCGAGCTTATCCCGGTAGAAGGCGGTACTGGCACGGGGCTCGACGCTCCCGCTGTCGGAGAGCGCGCGGTGCGCAGCGTCCGTTACTATACGGAAAGCGGCATCCGTCTCGACCGTCCTCGGAAAGGGCTCAACATCCGTCAGACCCTCTATACGGATGGAACGGTGGAAACCGATAAGTTTTTTGAGGAATAACCACTCTGCTGTCCTGCATGGCGGCAAAGCCTTGGGATGAAACGACCCGGGAAGATGAGATTTTCTCTCCTTCCCGGGTCGTTTTTTTTTGAAGGGGTTCTTCTGTCGGTGGCAGGTCAGTGGGCAGAACTGCTTTCGTCGTTATCCGTTTTAGTCACCCACAAATGTGTGGAAGGAGTGGGGCGGGAGTTCTGCTTCCAGGTAGCGGCCGGAGAGTTCTACGCACAGCGGCGCTGCCGTGTCGCTGAAGTTGCCGGCAATTACGACGTACTTTTCATCGGGCGTGCGGAAGACGATGACGGGCATCGTGCCGCCGTTCTCCTCTTTCGCCTTGTAGGCCAGCATGCGGCTGCCCGGCGAAACGAGGTTGGAGAAGTGCTTTACGGCATAATATTCTGCCGTATAGCGGTGCTGGCGCGTATGGCTGTCGACCTGGATGAGGGCGTTTTGTTTCCAGCCCCAGGGGCTTTCGCCCTGGTCGGTCAGGATAAAATTCCAGATGAAGTATTCTTCGCAACCTTTCCCTACGTAATCGGCCAGCAGGTGGAACGTGTGTTCGCCGGCGGCCCAGTCCATCGACCCGTTGCCGCACTCGCTTTCGGAGGAGATGAGCTTCAGTTCGGGATAGTCGCGGCGTATGTCTACCAGATTCTCGCGCCCTTCCCACTGGAAGCCTAAGCCCTCTATGCCGCAACCGCGCAGTCCGTCTACGATTTTCTGCACGTAGTCCAGCCGGTTGGTATTGAATGTGCCCAGATAGAGCTTCACTTCGGGCAGGCGGGCCTTGAGCGTGGGGGCAAGGTAGTCGCGGTTGAAGCGGATAGTGCCTTCGGCTGTCCAGGCACAGCCGGGGTAAGGTGTGTAGCTGTACGCCTCGTTCTGGTACATCACCATGTCAATGGGCACGCCCTGCTCGCGGTATAGCTCGACGAAGCGGCAGAACATGTTGGCATACGCCTGCAGGTAGCGCGGATCCTGAATCATATAGTCGTTGGCCGCCAGCTGACGGGGGAATTTGCCGGGGCGCTGTCCCGCAATCTTGACCTCGTCGGCGTCCACTTCGCCTGCGGCTTCGTAAAGAAGATAGTCCTTTTTCGGGTCTTGGCGGTTGTAACGGCTGCTGAGTACGGGGTAGTCTTGGTTAATCTTCATCCACGTGGGCGGACTCCAGGGCGACATCCAAAACGTAAGGTCGGGGTTGTAGCGCTGTGCGGCGCGGATGAGGGGGATGATGCCCCGCTTGTCGCGTTCGATGTTGAAGTACTTCAGCTGGAAGTCGCCCGCCACTTCGTCGCAGCTGTACCAGTCGCGGGCGTAGTCGTTGGCGTTCATGGAGAGGCGTCCCCGCGTGAAGTGCAGGTCGCCCTCGGGCGAGAAGATGTTGCGCATTACTTCTTCCTGGTCTTCGCGGTCGAGCAGGTTGAGTGCGTCCCAGTCCAGCTCGTTGAAGCAGGTGCCCCAGGCTTTGAAGGGGCTGCCCTCTTCGGTTCCCGTCACGCGCAAGACGGGTTGCCGGGTGGTGCTTTTCTGCAGTCTAGCTTTTGCTTCTTTCCAGGCTTCGCCTTCGGTGGTGGTGTACCAGCGGTAGGTTTGTGCTTCCAGCCCGGCCGGGGTCGCCAGTGCAATGCCGGCGAGCAGGAAGGCGGTCTGTAACTTTTTCTTCATGTGCATGTCTGTTAAGGTTTAGGGGTGAGTGTAAAGTTTGGGGGTTACGGGCTTTCCCGCGCCGGTGCGGCCGGTGGAAAAGCGGCCGGACGCCTTGTGCAGAATCCGTACGATAAGCCGCCGGTGTCGTTTTCTGCCGGGAGAAAGCCTATACAAATATAACAATTCCGGCGGATATCGTCCGGTGCTATGGCTTTTTTAACAGCACCTTTTGCGGCACAGGGCGCCTCTTGGTACGCAAAGTGACTGCCTCCGGCCAGAAAGGGGCGGCGGATGCGGCGAAAAGGGGCGGGACTTTTCCCGGAAAGTGCTGCCACTTTACAGACGATGGTGCAGTACTTTGCTGTTAATGCCTATTAAAAAACAATACGTTTAGGCGCTTTCTTTGGGCTTTCTATCGCCGGACTGACGGGAAAAGGTCTATTTTTGAAGCAGAGAACAGACAATAAGATAAATACATTATTAACCTCTTAAAGACTAAGTTTATCATGAAAGTTTCGCGACGTCGTTTCTTAAAACAAGGATTAGCATCGGCTTTGCTTTTAGGTGCCATGAACTCTCCTCTGCTGGCGAAGGGCATGTCGCCCGACATGCCTGTGGGGAAGAAGCCGAAGGCCCGGCGGATACTGCTTATCGGCTTGGACGGAATCAGTGTGGCAGGCTTTGAAAAAGCCCATACGCCGCATTTGGATGCTCTGTTGGCACAGGGCGTCTTGTCGCTGACGACCCGTGTGGTGATGCCTTCCGTTACCTTGCCCAACTGGACGTCCCACCTGACGGGGAGCGGCCCTGAGCAGCATGGCGTGACCGGCAATGATTGGACGAAGGAAAAGCACAAGCTGCCGGCCGTGGCGACCGACGAAGACGGCTATTATCCCTCCGTCTTTATGCAGCTCAAGAAGCACATTCCTCAGATGAAGACCGCATTTTATTATAACTGGAAAGAGCTGATTTATCCCTACAACCCGAAGTATTTGGATGAAACGGGGTTTCAGGAAAACGACGGCTATGTGGAAAACTATCAGAAAGCACTGGATTTTATGAAAGCGAACCGGGATAATCCAGCTTTAGTATTCCTGTATACCGTGCACACGGACAATGCGGGTCATAAATACAAATGGATGTCGCCGGAATATATCCGCTCCATCGAGGAGGCCGATGAGGCTATTGGCCGGTTACTGGCGCAACTCGAGGCGGAAGGGCTGTATGACGATACGCATTTCATGTTCCTGACCGACCACGGAGGCATAGAGTACGGGCATGGTGGCTTGAGTGTAGACGAGATGATCGTGCCTTGGGGAATTGTCGGGCCTGGCATCCGGAAAAGCGTAGTCATAGAAGAACCGAACAATACGGTGAATACCGCTGCGGTAATCTTGCGGCTGTTCCGGGAAGAACTTCCGGCTGCATGGACGGGCGAAGTCCCTGATATTTTTGAGTCGGGGCGGTGATGTCCCGGTGCTGGGGAAGTTGAATTCTTCGGGAGCTTATCCCGAGTTAGTATAAATACAATGACGGAAGAAAAAAAGTATGTGTACAAACATCCGCATCCGGCCATAACGGCCGATTGCGTCCTCTTCGCCTTCGACGGGCAACAGCTGAAGGTGTTGCTTATAGAGCGGGGTGGCGAGCCGTATAAGGGCTGCTGGGCCTTTCCCGGCGGCTTCATGAATATCGACGAAACGGCAGAAGAATGTGCCCGCCGCGAGCTGGAAGAGGAGACGGGGCTGCGGGGCGTGGCCGTAGAGCAGTTCCACACGTTCAGCGCGGTGCAGCGCGATCCGCGCGAGCGGGTCGTGTCGGTGGCCCACTATGCGCTGGTGCGCCAGAGCGAGGTGCGGGGCGGCGACGATGCCGCCCGGGCACAATGGTTCGAACTGGAGCATATTCCCCGCCTTGCCTTCGACCATGACCGTATTTTGGCCAAGGCGCTCGACTGCCTGAGGCTGCGCTTCGGGCGGGAGCCGGTGGTTTTCGACCTGCTGCCTGAGGTCTTTACGCCCGAACAGCTGCAGCGTCTGGGTCATATCGTTGTGGGGGCATCGTTCGATTGGCGGCTGTATTGGCAACGTCTGCTGCCGTCGGGGGCGTTGACAGCCGTGGGCGCACAGCCGTCGGCAGCCGCCTCCCCGGCGGAGGGGCAGGAGTATCGCTTCGATGCCCGGCGCTATGCGGAGTGGAAGCGTAGTGCGGATGCGGAAAGGCGCTAAAGGATGATGCGCTCCAGGTCGTCGGGGACGTAGATGGCGCCGCCGAATTCCGTGGCGGCCTCGGCAGTGTACTGCGCGCGCCGCGTAGCCAGGGCGGTGTCTTCCGTATGGTAGAGGAGCAGGTTGCTTATGCCCAGTTGGGCGGCCAGCCGGCCTGCGTCGAGGGCGGTGCTGTGGTGTTTCTCGTAGGGCTTGAACTGCTCGCGGTCGGCATAG
>JBMNUT010000006.1:0-157059 GCA_050946375.1 Bacteroidaceae bacterium
TTGTAATAAATATGTTTAGAATCTCTAGGCTTTGAACTGTCGTTCATTCTTTAATAACACCGAAATCTTCATTACGGCTTTGTACTGCTTCTCGCATGTAATTATGTCATTGTACAAACTTCGAACACGAAGTCAAAAAGAAAATCCGCAACCTCCAAAACCGGAGGAAACGGGCTGCAAAGATAATACTCTTTAAAGCTACAATCCAAATTTTATCGCAACTTTTTTCGCAACCCTCGCGAATCTGCTCTCAATCGTTCATCGTTCAATGTGCTTCCTTGTCGAAAGCGGGTGCAAAAGTAGAGACTTTCCCGATTATAGCAAAACACAAGACCAACTTTTTTCTCCAAAACTCGCAAAAAATGTGAGAAATGTCAATCCTCACCTATTATATTTATATTAAGCAAAAGGCAAAAATGCTCTATAATCGGCTTCTGCGCCCACTGAAGGGGCGGACGGAAGTTGAATAAAAACCTCGTCCAAGCCTCAAAAAAATATCGACCGGACAGAAAAAATGTCCGGTCGATAATCTGTTTTATCCAGCAGTCAGACGTGACAGCCTCAACCCACAGGCTGAAACGCCGCACTCTTCACTGCCCAAGACTTACAAATCCAAGCCATGCTTTACGGGAGTCATGATGAACGTAAACTCATAATCGGCATAAGGCAGCTGATACTCCGGACGGGCAATACGTCCCCAGCTGTCCTCACAGCCAAGTCCTGCCTGCATCTTGTCGATGCACACATTGGTGAGATCGGCCTGCTCCACTTCCGTCGAATGACCCTGATTCTTATACAAACCTTCGTCCAAAGACTCGATGGTGTAGTGCAACGCAGAAGCCGAGAACGGAGCCTCAGCCACGAACTGCAAGCCGTTTCCTCCCGCATTAAGCATATTCCACCAGCGAATATCAGTCTTCGTACCCGTCTCCTGCGGACGGATATAAGCATAGAACTGCTCGTCTACACTCTGACGATAGATGCCCAAGTCGGTGCAATGGTTGCGGTCTACATAATTCTCGATAGGACCACGGCCGTAATATTCAACCGTTTCGAACGAGCGCGGCATGGGCATCTGCATGCCAAAGCGGAACATGTTGGATACCTTCGCGCCCTTGTCTACCGTCATCTTCTGCGTAACCTTGACGGCTCCCGAATTATTTATCACATACGTCAATTGCAACTTGGCCGAAACACCCGGCATATCGTAGTCGGCCGTTACGACAACCTGATCGTTTTCAACCGCACTTTCCAAAGAAGACAGTTTCATTTCCGGGCTCTTCCAGGCACGATACTTTTGTTGCAGGTTGGCACCAAAGTCATTATCGGTAGGAGCACGCCAGAAGTTAGGCGTAAGCGCTTCGCCGTCCTTAATCATGTTCAGGCCGTTTACTTCGTACTTCGACAGGAAACCGCTGTGCTTGTTGAACTCGATACGGAAATCCTCTCCCTTAACTATCAGATAATTCCATTCGTTTTCCTGAACAGCAGGCACCACAGTCTCCGTATTTATGTTGTCCACATTCTTCAGGTCCATGGCAGGAGCCTTGTACGGATTCAGCGTCAGCTGGTTCTTAGCCACCTCATGACCTGCCTGCAGCAGACCTTCGCTGTTCTTCAGTTTATAAGAAACATTCAGCAACCACTCGGAGTTCTGGTCAATCTCACCCAACGGGAGCTTCATTTTCACCGTCTGCTGAGGAGCAACTTTCAAGTCATCCACATGGCCGGTACGAACCACTCGCCCGTCTTTCAGCACTTCCCACTCCATGTAGTAAGCCGACAGGTCGCGGAAGAAATATTCGTTGTAGATATTGATCTCGCCATTTGCCAGATCGGCCGGAGTGGTCCAGATGTCCTGATAAATATGAGCTACCTCATACGCATGCGGATTGGGAATACGGTCAGGACCGATAAGGCCGTTGTCGCAGAAGTTAAAGTCATGTCCGTCGAAGCGGTTGAAGTCACCTCCATAGGCATAAATCATCTTTCCGGTTTTACCTGTCCAGCGGATAGACTGGTCCACAAAGTCCCAGATAAATCCGCCCTGATACTTCGGATACTTGCGCACCAAGTCCCAATATTCCTTGAATCCACCTTCCGAGTTACCCATGGCATGAGCATATTCACACTGGATAAGCGGTTTGTCGTAAGAATCATTCTTGCAATAGTCCTCACACCATTTATAGCCGGCATACATCGGGCAGTAAATATCCGTCTTCCCTTCTATTCCGGCCTGCTCGTATTGCACGGGGCGGCTCGGGTCTTCGGCCTTTATCCAGTCATAAGCTGCCTCGAAGTTGGGGCCATAACCCGCTTCGTTACCCACCGACCAGAAAATGATGCTCGGGTGATTGAAACTGCGCTGTACGTTGCGCTCATTGCGTTCCATGTGGGCAGTGCGGTAATCGTCGCGCTTAGCCAGAGTAGCGTCGCCATAACCCATGCCGTGGGACTCGATGTTCGCCTCAGCCACCATATAAATTCCATACTGGTCGCAGAGCTCATACCAGAGCACATCGTCGGGATAGTGGCAGGTACGCACCGCATTGATTTTCAAGCGCTTCATCAACTGAATATCCTGAATCATGCGCTCCTTCGGCACGCAATAGCCATAGTCCGGATCCATCTCGTGACGGTTCGCACCCTTGAAGAGTACCGGCTGGCCATTGACCAGCACTTGCGAATTCTTTATCTCTATTTTGCGGAAACCCACCTTCACGGGAATCACTTCGTTCCCGCCCGACAGGGAGGCACGCAGCGTGTACAGGTAAGGAGTCTCGGCCGTCCACTTGTGCGGATTCTCCACATTCATGGAAACACTGGCCCCGTTCTTCGAAACGGCCTCGGCCACCTGCTTGCCGTCGGCATCGAACAAAGCCAGATTGACTACGCCGCTACCTTTCAGCTTCAGGTTGACGGCCAAAGTTCCGTTCTTATACTCGCCATCCAGGTCGGGAGTAACCCGGATGTCTTCCACACGTTTCTTTTCGCGGGCATAGAAATAGCAATCGCGCGCCACGCCACTGTAACGGAAGAAGTCCTGATCTTCCAAATAAGTGCCGTCGCACCAGCGGAATACCTGGAAAGCGACCAGATTTTCCTTGCCGGGCTTCAGATAGCGGGTTACGTCAAATTCCGCTTCCAGTTTGCTGTCCTCGCTGTATCCCACATACTTGCCGTTAATCCACAAATACATGTTCGACGTCACAGAGCCGAAGTGGATAAAGATATCCTTGCCCTGCCAGTCGGCGGGAATCACGAACTCGCGGCGATAAGAGCCCACATGGTTGCCTGCCACGTGCACCTCGGGCGGATTGCTCTTGAACTGGTTCCGCCAGGCATAACCGTTGTTCACGTAAATCGGGTCGCCGTATCCGTTAAGTTCCCAGACCCCCGGCACGGGAATCGAAGCCCAGCCCTTGTCGTTATAATCAGTTTTCCAGAAATCTACGGGACGCATATCCGCATTTTCCACCCAGAAGAATTTCCAGTTGCCGTTGATAGACATGAAATTCTCCGATTCCTCCTTCTCACCAGCAAGCGCCTTGTCCACCGACTCGTAAGCAAAATAATCGGCATGCATCGGCGCTCGGTTCACCGCGTTAATCTCCGGGTCCAACCATTCGTTGAAAGACTGCGCACCCGCCGTAACGGCCAAGGCAGCAAGAAACCCTGCAAGGATTTGTTTTCTCATAATAAATTAAAACAGGCAATTAAATATTTAGTAAGACAAAATTTTCAGTTCATACACACGAGGGGAAAGGCTAAAGTCCGAAACCTACGCTTTCTGCTGTCTGCGCAAGCCGCACAGGCCTCTGCCCCCTACTCCGCTTCTTACAGTCCACCCGACCATATCGACTTCTCACCCTTCGGGCTGTTGTCCGGAAGGGAAAGGTTGATACCCGATTTGTTCCGGAACTTAGGATCGGAGCCTGTCAGTATATCCCCTTCAAGCTCCATGCGGATTACTTCGATAGCCGGAGCTACATATTGTTTCTTCTTCATTGTTATTCCTTATTATTATCTGTTTTCTGAAACTACCACTTTTTGATTGTTCACGATATACACGCCCGACTGCAACGAAACGGTACGCGATTCGCCGGAGCGCAGCATGAACTCCTGGAGCAGCAAGCCGCCGGACGTATGAATCATGACGCGCGTATTCTCCAAAGCGGTCAGGCGCAGCTCGCCGCCGGCCACTTCCACGCGAAGGCTGGAGACCGACTTGTTGGGGAACACAAGTTCAAGCAAACGGGAAGGTGTATTGTCGGCTCCTATCGGGAAGAGCTTCGGAGCATTTAGCACGGTAGCCGCTTCCTTATAGGTCACGTACGGACGGAAAGGAGACAACTGCTCCGCTCCAAGTTCGAAGGCCGAACCATCTTCATTCAGTACATAGCCGCTCGCCGCATCCGTCGTCCGGTAGTTCACATGATACTCCCATTGTTCCATATCGGCCGCTTCGAGCTCTACCGTTGCCGACAAGCCGCTGCCCGAAAAGGTAAACACGGTACTCTCTGCAACTTGCAACAACGGATACTCTTCGTAGTCATACTTCGGGAAAGCTATCAGATAAGGTACATTCGCCTTGATGGCATCCGCATCCGTATTGATGGCGTTCTCCCCGGTTGTCGCCTGCTTCAGCCAATAGAAGCCGACAGTGGTCGACTGCGCACCCATCCATTCCGAATAAGGTATGTACTTGTTTCCGCTTGTATCGGTCACTTGGGTCACATTGAAAGGCAGGCAAAGCACGCTCCAGCCTCCGGCCGTTTCGGCATCGACACCGATGAAAGAACGGACATAGGAGACATCACCCGAGACGTTTTCTTTCAAGGAGAAATCGCGCAAGTCCGTCAAAACAGTTCCCGAGCCCGGCAATGCGCCGTTCACTACGTTTATGCCGTTCGTCACAGTTACTTCCGTATCCGTATAAACCAGCAGATTCGGATTCCCGTCCGTGTTGTCGACCGTAAAGTTAGCGGCTAATTGCGCTCCCGTTAAATCCAGCTCAGTGCCCGTCGCCGGATTCCAATCCGTCTGTCCCAGCGTGGAAGTCAGTTGGGTCGAAGTCCAGGAACCGGACACCAGCGCATCCTCTCCTTCGCTCCAATCCACCTGTTCTCCGGCTGAGCGCAGTTCGTACACTTCCACCTCGTCGAGGAAAGTGCGGGTGGTACCAGAATTTTCCGAGGAGCGTTCTACCGGCGTACAGAAAGTGATGCTCGTCGCATTTTCCACATGGGCAAGCAATACCTCTACCGTAATGAACTGTCCTTGTGAAACTCCAGGCACTTCATACTTCGTACTCTCACTGCCATCATCCAACACAAAGCGGGCACTTCCGCTCGACGAAAGCGACAACGTAAGACCCACTTTCTCGCCGGTCGCTTCCCACGTCCCCACTTTGAAACGCAAAAGGGCACTCCCCGAGAATCCCAGCTCCGGACTTGTCAATTCACCGGCATAATAATGACTAATATTATAATCATCAATATAATACAGCCCCTTGAATACGATACACCGGCTTGCCGCACGGACAGCACCCTGCGTTATTTCCCAGCCTTCGTTGTCTACGTTTTCCGCAGGCAATGATTTTGGCGTTTCGACACCTCCCGATGCAAGATCGGTACCCCAAGCCATCCCCTTCCAGTTACCATCGTTTCCTCCGTCTGCATTGTTCTTGTCAAACGACTCATAAAAGCGGCGCACCCACACGGCGGGAGTCGAGGCATCTTCTATGATACCCGACATGGGGTCTTCCGGCTCTTCCGGGTCAGGGTCCGGCTCGGTCGGCTCTTCAATCACGTATGCGGCCGAAACCGTCTCGCTCCGATTTCCATCGGCATCCTGGGCATAAGCACACAACGTAGCGGAAGAAGAAATCGTTATCGGGGCGGAATAAGGCTCAAATGATGCTTCGGCATCCAAGGAATAATATATAGACATGCCTTCTCCGGCTGAGAGAGTAACCGTCTGTGCTCCCTGATAAGTACCTCCCGGCAGAGAAAATTCAGGCGGTGTTACAACCACTGGCTCCGGCTCTACTGGTTCGTCGACTTCGTCAGTTTCTTTAAAGAAATAAACTTTCTGAGAAGAATCATTAAAAAAGCATCTAAAATAGACAGAATTACTTACATACATTCCCATATAACTCTTATCCATGGAAACAGACACGGAACCATCTTCGCCCATTGTCCCCATCTGCCATTGACTATCTTTATTCCGCCCCGCTTGTAAAGTCAGATGTTTATCATTATCACTTGCCGTCCCTTTACCCAGATAACAATAAGTAGTACCGCCCAAATTATCAATTAAATAATAGCCCGTAGAAACCTTGTTGATTTCTATCTCATAAGGCAAATCCGTTTCGGAACTACTCGTCGCGATTTGGGTCGTAATCATATTATTTTCCGAGACTGTAACTTGTACAGCCGGACGTCTATAATCTCTTTTAGACTGATACCCCATCGCATACCAGGTATCACCGCTTTTCGCCGCAATCAAATAGGCACCTTCCGTAATCTCATCTATCGAACTGACCAACTTATATGTTTTCTCCCCTTCCGCCGAGAACAATGCAACGGAACAAGCGCTTAGCAGTATCAAAATAGTAAACAGCTTTTTCATGTTCATACGAGATGTAAGTTTTGGACAAAAAAAGAAATAATATCGATAGTCTGCAAATTATCATGGCACAATTCGTGCTATTTTTCTAAAAAAGTGCGTCTTCCCTTAAAAAATCGCCCTTATGGAGCCACACGAGCGGAGTTCTTTTCAGCCAGTTACTTCCTTGTTTAATTCAGACAAATTAACGCTCCAATCTCCGGAAATATCCTCTCTCCGCCCCGATACACACCCGACGGACGAGAAACCGCTTTTCCGGCTCTTTAGGCTCCGGAAGGCTTTTCGGACCGCACTCTTTTCTTATCCGTCTTCTAACTGCCTAATTTTCAACAGTTATTTCGTTAATCTATACATTTTAGGCGGAAATTTCATAGGTTTTCAGTATGTTTGTACCGAATTAAGCATTCTACTTTTATTCGGATTATGGAAACAGGTATGACACAAAGTGCCACGCTGCTCGTGAAAGACGCAGACACGGCACTAAAAATAGGTTCTGGAGATTTGGAAGTATTGGCCACACCCGCCCTCATCGCCCTGATGGAACATGCGGCCATGCAGGCCGTGGCGCCGGCTCTGCCCGAGGGATACACCACGGTGGGCGCCGCCATCGACTGCAAGCACAACCGCCCTACCGGAGTCGGGCAGCAGGTCAAGGCAACGGCCACGCTGGAAGCCATCGAAAACGAGCGTAAACTGACGTTTCGCATTGTGGCCGAAGACGAACAAGGCCCCATCGCCGAGGCAACCCACGTACGTTTCATCGTAAACCGCCAGCGCTTCATCGCAAAACTCCCGCATCAAAAATGAAAAAGCTCTACTACTTTTACGAAATCTGCATCGCACTTCCCCTTCTGCTCGTCGCCACCATCCTGACAGCCCTCGTCACCAGCATAGGCTGCACCTTGGGAAACGCCCATTTCTGGGGCTACTACCCCGGACGCATCTGGAGCAAAACGGTATGCACGCTGCTGCTCATACGGGTAAAGGTGGAGGGAAGGGAGAATATCGACCGGAAAACATCGTATGTCTTCGTCGCCAACCACCAGGGGGCTTTCGATATTTTCCTGATATACGGCTATCTGGGTCGGAACTTCAAATGGCTGATGAAAAAATCGCTGCGGAAAATACCGTTTGTCGGGAAGGCTTGCGAAGACGCCGGGCACATTTTTGTGGACCGCTCTGGGCCGAAAAAGATATTGAGCACCATCCGTCAGGCCGAGAAGATACTGACCGGTGGAACCTCGGTAGTCGTCTTCCCCGAAGGGGCACGCACGTTTACCGGACACATGGGTTACTTTAAGAAAGGAGCTTTCCAGCTGGCCGAAGAACTGCAGCTGCCTGTCGTGCCGATGACGATTAACGGCTCGTTCCGCATCCTTCCCCGCACCGGGAAACTGATACATTGCCACCCGATGACCCTCACGATTCACAAGCCGATTCTGCCCAAGGGAAACAATAGCCCTGAGGATCTGAAAGAAATCATGCAAGAGGCATACAAGGCAGTGGAGAGCGGGCTCGAGCCCGAATATAAGGGAATGGTCAAAAACGAAGACCAGGAACGGCCTTAGAGACAGGCTTTTTCATCCTGCACGTCTTGGTTTTGCAGGCGTTCCCACACCTGACGGGCCGCTTCCTGATGGGAATCTTTTTTAGTGTAGCCCTCACCACGGGCATAGAACTGGCCGTCTAAATACACATCGGAGCAGAAGACGGGACTCCCGCTTGCGTCTACTTTTTCTTCTACCAGCTCAAATTCGACTGAAATATGGTGCTTCTGCGCCCATTCCAGTAAGTCGGACTTGAAATTCCGGCGCTGTTCCAGCAGCTTGTCCAGGTCCCAATAGCCCTCCAGTATGCGCTTTTCCACAAAATGCTGGCAGCAACGGTAGCCCCGGTCCAGATATATTGCACCGACGAGGGCCTCCAAAGCATTTCCGCAGAGGTAGGTATTGTGACTACTAGAAGTTATTGAATTCTTTACCAGGTCATGAAGCCCAAGGGCGAAGCCCACTTCATTGAGCGACTTGCGGCAAACGACACGCGAACGGGCCACAGTCAGGAATCCCTCATCGGCGTGTCGGTAGCGGCGGTACAGATAAACCGACACAATGGAGCCGAGAATCGAATCGCCGAGGAACTCCAAACGCTCGTTGTTTACCTTGTCGCCCGAAGCATCCGTGACGGACTGCGACTTGTGGAGCAAGGCAACCTTGTAGAAGTGAATTCTTCGGGGATAAAAGCCTAAGAGCTTATATAAAAAAAAGTATGGTTCTCTTTCCTTTCGGAAAAAGACCCATACTTTTTGTTTCAAGTTTTCGAGCCTAAAGATGAAGGACGAAATCACTTATATTGCTTAAAGATTACGCACGCATTATGCCCTCCAAAGCCAAAGGTATTGGAAAGTACGGCACGCACAGGGCGCTCTTGCGGTTTATTGAACGTAAAATTCAGATTATAGTCGATTTCTTCGTCTTTATCGTCCTCGGCATGATTGATAGTCGGAGGAATAATCCCGTTTTGGATAGCGAGAATTCCGGCAATGGCTTCGATCGCTCCGGCAGCGCCCAGCAGGTGACCCGTCATAGACTTGGTCGAACTGATGTTGAGCTTATAGGCATGCTCTCCGAAGACGGCCTTGATTGCCTTGGCCTCCGATATATCGCCGACAGGAGTCGAAGTCCCGTGTACATTGATGTAGTCAATATCTTCAGGATTCATCCCGGCATCGGCCAATGCATTACGCATTACCAACTTCGCGCCCAAGCCCTCGGGGTGAGATGCCGTCAGGTGATAAGCATCTGCCGAAGCACCGGTCCCGGCCAGTTCTGCATAAATCTTCGCACCACGAGCCTTTGCATGCTCCAACTCTTCCAGAATCAGGCAACCTGCGCCTTCGCCCAGTACAAATCCGTCGCGGCTTGCGCTGAAGGGGCGGGATGCGCCTTGCGGATCATCGTTGCGGGTAGAAAGAGCGTGCATGGCGTTGAAACCACCGATGCCACTGACGGTGACGGCAGCCTCAGCACCTCCGGTTACAATCACATCGGCTTTTCCCAGGCGAATGCAATCGAATGCAGAAGAAATGGCCGTGGAAGAAGTAGCACAAGCAGATACCGTGGCGTAATTAGGCCCGGTAAATCCATAAAGGATAGAGATTTGTCCGGCAGCGATGTCCGATATCATCTTCGGGATGAAGAACGGATTGAAACGAGGGCCGCGCTCCTGATTGCAGAAATAGTTGCCTACTTCGTCTTCGAACGTCTTTATTCCCCCGATACCCGCACCGAAAATTACTCCGATACGGCTCAAATCCTCTTTTTCGACATCCAGTCCGGAATCTTCTACTGCATCTTTAGCTACAGCTACTGCGAATTGCGTATAGCGGTCCATCTTCCGTGCTTCCTTGCGGTCAATGTAATCTGCCGCATTAAAACCCTTTACTTCACAAGCAAACTGTGTTTTAAAAAGGGAAGCATCGAAATGGGTAATCGGGCCTGCACCACTCTTTCCTTCCAACAGGCCGTTCCAATAATCGGCAACGTTGTTTCCTATCGGAGTGATGGCACCCAGTCCGGTTACAACTACTCTTTTTAATTCCATATATTATATTAGGTAGGTGTAATTGCGTCCCCTTACGCCTTAGCCTGCTCGATAAAATCGATAGCGTCCTTTACAGTAGTAATCTTCTCTGCCTGAGTGTCGGGAATTTGAATATTGAATTCTTTTTCAAACTCCATGATCAATTCTACAGTATCCAAGGAATCTGCACCCAGATCGTTGGTGAAGCTTGCATTTTCAGTTACTTCAGATTCTTCTACGCCCAGTTTATCAACGATAATAGCTTTTACTTTTGATGCAATGTCAGACATAACTTTTTAGTTTTAAAAAATGAATAACTCAATTTTATTGGTTAAATTTGTGGCTGCAAAGGAAGCGAATATTCTCTACCTATGCAAGTTCTACCCAAGTTTATTTCCAATTTAAGCACATTAAGACTGTTTTTGTGCGGAAATGACCTATATTTATGAGCAAACGAGTCGCAATTTTAGCATCAGGCGAAGGAACAAATGCTGAAAACATTATACGTTTCTTCAAAGGAAACCCTTCGATAATCATCGCATTAGTTGTCTGTAACCGAAAAAGTGCCGGCGTTTTCGAGCGAGCCGGGCAGTTAGGCGTAGAAACTCTATATCTGCCTAAAACAGAGTTTGAAACTCCGGGCAAGTTCCTCCATATCCTCGAAGAATACCACATTGATTTCATCGTACTTTCAGGCTTCCTGCTGTTCGTCCCGTCGGAAGTATTACGACATTTCCACCGGAGAATCATCAACATACACCCCTCCCTGCTGCCCAAACACGGCGGAAAAGGCATGTATGGCGACCGGGTTCACGAAGCCGTGCTGGCATCGGGCGACCGGGAAACGGGCATCACCATCCATTATGCCAACGAGCATTACGACGAAGGAGAAATCATTTTCCAGGCCAAGACCCCCGTTTTGCCCGGAGATACCCCCCACGACATAGCTCAGCGCGTGCACCAGCTGGAATACAAGTACTACCCCGAAATCATCCTTAAGCTACTTTCCGATGAAACCTGCTGACGACATAACCCTCTTCTCCTGCTGCCCCGGCCTCGAGGAGAAAGCCATACACTTAAAAGAATGGGGAAGTTCCGCCTCGCTCGAAGTACTCTACCGGGAATCCGACCGCCCTTACACCATGCTCTACTGCAAGCCGGCCCAAATAGAATGGGGATACCTCGGCCTGGAGCGCATGCTCCAGATGGCAAAGGCCACAGGGGCCGGGCTGATTTATGCAGACCATTTCCGGAAAACCGCCAGCGGTCTTGAGCCATTCCCTTGCATCGATTACCAAAAAGGCTCGCTGCGCGACGACTTCGACTTCGGCAGCGTCCTGCTGTTCCGCACAGACCTCCTGAAAGAAACCATAGCTGAACTGCGGGAAGAGTCCTACCGCCATGCCGCACTTTATGCGCTCCGGCTGGGGATTAGCCGCAAAGCCGACATCATGCGCCTCAACGAATTTGTCTATACAACGGCAGAGCTCGACGCGAGAAGCAGCGGCGAAAAAAACTTCGACTACGTCAACCCCCGCAACCGCGAAGTGCAGATAGAAATGGAAAATGCCTGCACGGCCCACCTCAAGCGAATCGGCGCCTACCTCGAACCGCACGACTACCTCCCCCTGAACCTCGCTTCCGGCACCTACCCGGTGGAAGCCTCTGTCGTTATCCCCGTGCGCAACCGGGCCAGAACCATTGCCGACGCCATCGAGTCCGTACTCATCCAACAGACAAAATTCCCCTTCAACCTGCTGATAGTCGACAACCTCTCGACCGACGG
Organism: Bacteroidaceae bacterium; assembly: GCA_050946375.1. Lineage (GTDB taxonomy): Bacteria > Bacteroidota > Bacteroidia > Bacteroidales > Bacteroidaceae > UBA1794. Next base: position 11,996 of record JBMNUT010000006.1, read on the forward strand.
GACAAGCGAAATCATCGAAAAATACGCAGCCGCCCACCCGCAGACGGTACATCACCTCGTCCCCGGACGCAGCGACCTGGGCATCGGGGGCTGCTGGAACCTGGCCATTCAAAGCCCGCTTTGCGGCCGGTTTGCCGTACAGCTGGACAGCGACGACCTGTACAGCCGGCCCGACACGCTGCAACTCATCGTCGATACCTTCTACCGCGAGCAATGCGGCATGGTAGTCGGCAGCTACGAAATCACCGACTTTGCGCTCCAACCCCTTCCCCCCGGCGTCATCGACCACAAGGAATGGACGCCGGAGAACGGCCGAAACAATGCTTTGCGCATCAACGGATTGGGCGCGCCGCGGGCCTTCTTCACGCAACTGGTGCGCGAAACACCATTTCCCAACACCTGTTACGGCGAAGACTACTTCATGGGAATCACCCTTTCCCGCCACTATCCCATCGGACGGCTGTATGAAGTGCTCTACCGCTGCCGCCGTTGGGAAGGAAACTCCGACGCCGCACTCCCCAACGAGCGTGTGAACGCCAATAACTTCTACAAAGACCGGCTGCGCACCACCGAGCTTCTGGCGCGAATCCGGGAGAATCTTTCTAAAAAGTCCGAACCAAAATGAGCGATACCGAAAAAACTTTCGATTCAAAGGCAGCCCGCTTTTTCGTCGAAGAGCAATGCACTTCGTGGGAAGTGGCGCACAACAACTTCGAAGCCCTGGCCAAAATCCAGACCCGCGAGCTGACCGTAGGCAAAGAGACCGTACGTTTACAATATAACCCGGCCCGAATCGTATCTTCCACCGCCAAAATCGACGAAGACTCCCTGCAGAAGCGACCCTGCTTCCTCTGCTCTTCCAACCGACCCCCGCAGCAAGCGGCAATTCCCTTTGGGGATGACTACGAAATACTGGTCAATCCCTACCCAATCCTCCCGTTCCATCTCACCATCCCTACCGTCAACCATACGCCGCAGCGCATCGCCCGGCGCATGGGCACGCTCCTTCAGCTCAGTCACAGCCTCAGTGAGTTCGTAGTCTTCTACAACGGCCCGCGCTGCGGCGCATCGGCCCCCGACCATGCCCACTTCCAGGCCGGAGCCGAAGGCTACCTCCCGATGGAAAGCGAAGAGGGTTTCGGCAAAAAGGGCACCCTCGCTCCGCCAATCTGCAGCTACCAGTCGGCCACTCTGCGGGCCTATCCGTTCCACAGCCGGCCCTTCTTTGAGATACGCTCGACCGAAGAAATCGAATCCATCTACCTCTTTTCCCTCGTCCTGCAAGTCCTCCAGCAAAATATGCCCGCCGATGCCGAAAAAGACGAAGAACCCATGATGAACCTCCTGGCATGGCACGTAAAAGGGGAGAGCATACTCCGCATCTTCCCCCGCAGGCAGCACCGCCCGTCCTGCTACTTCGCGCCCGACGAGAAGCGCTTCCTCATCAGTCCCGGCGCCCTGGACATGGGCGGACTGGTAGCCGTCGCACGCAAAAGTGACTTCGAAAATCTGCAAAGCAGCGACCTTGAGACCATCTTCGCCGAGGTTTGCATCCAACCCGAGCAGCTGGAAGAACTGGCCCAGCAGCTCAAATCCTAACCAACCGCCTCCACTCCATGCACGCCGATACAGAGCCACGAGTAGAAGTAGGCATACTTTCCGCGCCCGTCCTGCGCGCCTTTTTCCAGGGCGACTATCAGCTCTCCGCCGAAACAGACACCGCAACGGAGCGCACCCCCTGCCCCGCCGGAGAACAGGAATGGCAACTCTCCGACGGGCGCCTTATATATAAAGGTAGAGAATACCACTCCCTCCTCTTCCGACCCCTGCATCCCGAGAGCGACTGCTTCGCCCTGAAAGACGTAACCATCGGCATCCATTTCCACTGGGAGCGGCAAGAAACCCAGTACTTCCGCGGCAGTCTGAAGATAATCCCCGACGGCGACCGGCTCACGGCCATCAACATTCTCCCCGTCGAAGAATACCTGCTGAGCGTAATCGCCTCCGAAATGAACGCAGACTCCTCCCTCCATCTCCTCAAAGCCCATGCCGTCATCTCCCGAAGCTGGCTGCTGGCCCAGATGGAGCACCGCACCCGGCCCCGCAAACCGTCGGCCCCCTGTCCGGAAAGCACCGACCCGGACACACGCATCCTCTGGTTCGACCACGAGGAACACACGCGTTTCGACGTCTGCGCCGACGACCATTGCCAGCGCTACCAGGGCATCGCCCGCGCCTGCACGCCGCAAGTACGGCAAGCCATCGGCGAGACCCGCGGCGAAATCCTCTGCTACGACGGACAAATCTGCGACGCACGCTTCTCCAAATGCTGCGGCGGAGTCACAGAACAGTTCTCCACCTGCTGGGACAACCACGAAGAACCTTACCTGAAAGCCACGCGCGACTCACTCACCGACTCCCGCCTGCCCGACCTGACCACCGAGGAAGGAGCCGAAAAGTGGATACGCTCCACCCCCGAAGCCTGCTGCAACCTGCACGACGCGGCAGTCATCAGCCAGATTTTGAACGGCTACGACCGCGAGACCCCCGACTTCTTCCGCTGGAAAGTGCGCTACACCCAGGAGGAACTCTCCGCCCTCGTGGCCCGCAAGACGGGCACCTCCCTGGGCCTCGTGCAGCAACTCGTCCCCCTGCGCCGCGGCCCTTCGGGACGCATCTCCCTGCTCCGCATCGACGGAAGCCTGCGCTCGCTGACCATCGGCAAGGAGCTGTTCATCCGCCAGGCACTCAGCAAATCCCATCTTTACAGCTCGGCCTTCGTCGTCAGCCGCGAGGGAAGCGACTTCATCCTCCACGGCGCCGGATGGGGACACGGCGTAGGCCTGTGCCAAATCGGCGCAGCCGCCATGGGCGCACGCGGCGTCGACTACCGCAAGATACTCACCCATTACTACCCCGGAGCAGAGATACGGAAGCTACCCTACGGCAGAACGCCCTGACCCCTGCGACACCCGAACGAAAAAGTGCCGCCACTTTTTCCGAAAAGCCTTGCACCGCTTTCCCCAAACCCTTAACCCTTTTTCCGAAAACCTACCTACCTTTTCAGCAACCCTGCTACACCTTTTTCCCGAACGCTATGACAGAAACCCGCAGAACCCCCTGGTCCTGGATTCCGACGCTCTACTTTGCCGAAGGACTTCCCTACGTGGCCGTGATGACCATCTCCGTAATTCTCTACAAAAAGCTCGGCATCTCCAACACCGACATTGCCCTCTATACGAGCTGGCTCTACCTGCCTTGGGTGATAAAGCCCTTCTGGAGCCCGTTTGTCGACCTGCTCAAAAGCAAACGATGGTGGATACTGACGATGCAAATCCTCATAGGCGCCGGGCTCGGAGGCATAGCGCTCACCATACCCGCCCCCGAGGCCTTCCGGCTCTCGCTCTGCTTCTTCTGGCTCGTAGCCTTCAGTTCGGCCACGCACGACATAGCCGCCGACGGCTTCTACATGCTGGCCCTCAAGGAGCGCGACCAGGCACTCTACGTAGGCATACGCAGCACCTTCTACCGCGTGGCCACCATCGTGGGACAGGGACTGCTCGTCATTCTGGCCGGAACCATCGAGGCACATTCCGGACTCCCGGCAGCCTCCTTCACCGTAGAGGCAGGACCGCAGGTCGAAACCCGCATCCTGCCCGCCCCCGACCGGCAGCACGACGCCGACAGGGCAGCGGGGAAAACCGTCATCGTCATGCCCCAAACCGTAAGCCTCTGCTCCACGCCCCTCCAGCCCGCCCGGGCCGACAGCCTGAAGCGGGAAGCCATGGCCGAAAACCTGCGCAACGGTTTCGTCCAGGCCGAAGCCCCCGGACAGACGGCAGCCGCCTCCGGCGAAAAGAGCCTCAACGCCTTCGAGCAGTTCATACAGACCCACTTCGGCGAAAGCAAGCCCCTGGCGACACAACCCTCCGATGAAAACCGGGCACCCGCCCTGGCCGTCGTCGGCGTGCGCCTCAGCGCGCCGCCCGAAGAGGGGGAAGAATTCGTGCTGACCACCGCCCTGAACCGCGGCGACCGCAGCATCTCGCTCGTCTATGGCGAGCGGCTCGTGTTCGACCGCAGCAACTGGAACCGCACGGCCTACCTCCTCATTCAGGCCGACCCCAAGCTCCGCCAGCCGGTCGAGGCGAGCTTCCGCACGCTTTCCGGCAACATTCCCCTGGCCTGGTCCATCACCTTCTTCCTGCTGGCCGCCTTCTTCATCGCCATAGCCCTCTACCACCGCCACAGCCTGCCCGCACCCGCTTCCGACCGCCTGCGCGCGGGTAGCGACGCGCGCAGCATATTCCGCGACTTTGCCACCACCTTCGCCGAATTTTTCCGCAAGCCGCAGGCCACGACGGCCATACTCTTCATGCTGCTCTACCGCCTGCCTGAGGCACAACTCGTCAAGCTCATCAATCCCTTCCTGCTCGACCCTGTGGAAAAAGGCGGGCTGGGACTGACAACCGGCGAGGTGGGTTTCGTCTACGGCACAGTGGGCATACTCGGACTCACGCTGGGCGGCATCATCGGCGGCCTGGCCGCCGCACGCGGAGGGCTGCGCCGCTGGCTCTGGCCCATGGCGTGGAGCATATCGCTCACCTGCGTCACCTTTGTCTATCTGGCCTATGTGCAGCCCGAAAGCCTGTGGGCCATCAACATTTGCGTCTTCGTCGAGCAGTTCGGGTACGGCTTCGGTTTCACCGCCTACATGCTCTATCTGATGTATTTCTCCGAGGGAAAACGCCAAACCGCCCACTATGCCATCTGCACGGCCTTCATGGCTCTGGGAATGATGTTGCCCGGCATGATGGCCGGCTGGCTGCAGGAGCTGATTGGCTACCGCCACTTCTTCGTATGGGTTATGATTTGCTGCTCGGCCACCATAGCTGTCTGCGCATTCATCCGCATCCGTCCCGAATATGGTAAGGAGGAACAGTCATGAAGCGCAGCAAGTGGATACTCATAGCCGACAGCGGCTCTACCAAGACCGACTGGGCCGCCTGGGAAAAGCGCCCGCAGTTTCTGGAAAAAGGGGCGGCACTTTCGGCCGAAAGGGGCGGCACTTTTCCCGAAGAGGTGCGCCGCTTCCGCACGGAAGGCCTCAACCCGTTCTATCAGAGTGCGGAGGAAATAGGCGAAGTCCTCCGCCAGACGCGCCAGGCGCTGCAAGCCTCTGCCCCCGCCGCGCCGGGAGAAGAGGCGGAAATCGAAATTCATTTCTACGGAGCCGGCTGCACGGCCGAAAAGATTCCGCTCATGGAGTCGGCACTTGCCGCGACGTTCGGCCGCGCGGAGCACGGCGCCGTCGAGGTAAAGGGCGACCTGCTGGCCGCGGCCCGCTCGCTGTGCGGACGCCGGAGCGGCATAGCCTGCATTCTGGGCACGGGCTCCAACTCGTGCGTCTACGATGGGGAAAACATCCGCGAGAACGTATCGCCGCTGGGCTTCATACTGGGCGACGAGGGAAGCGGCGCGGTGCTCGGCAAACTGCTCGTCGGGAGTCTGCTCAAAGGGCAGCTCGGCACGAAGCTGAAAGAGGAGTTCCTCGCGCAGTACGGCCTTACGCCGGCCGACGTGGTGGAGCACGTCTACCGCCGGCCTTTCCCTAACCGCTTCCTGGCGCACTTTGCCCCTTTCCTCTCCGAGCGGCTCGACTTGCCGGAAATACGGGCGTTCTGCCGCGAGGCATTCGCCGCCTTCTTCCGGCGCAACGTGCTGCAATATCCCGAAGCACACGGCGGGGAAAGCGACAGCGGCGAGCCGCTTCCCGTTCATTTCACCGGCTCCGTGGCCTATCACTTCCGCAGCATTATCCGCCCGCTTGCCGAGGAATTCGGATTACGCCCGGGACATTTCAGCCAATCCCCCCTCGAAGGCCTCATCCGCTACCACATGGAAACGGAGTGAGCGCCCGCTCCTCCACGAAAAAGCCCTTGCGCCTTGCGGCGCAAGGGCTATGACGGAACGGGAAATCTCCCGCAAGATATATCGTCCGGACTCAGTAGTCCATCACTTCGAGCAAGGTGGAAAAGGCCATTACCTTGTCGCCGAATATTTTTTGGCGCTCACTCTCGAAGTGACGGCCCTGCGTGAGATGCCAGCGGTGCAGCACCGCGCTGTTCTCCACCTCCCACTCCAGACAAAAGCACTCCGAGCCTTCTTCGCGATGGCTCAGCACCCGGCGCAGGCGCGGGTTGCGTAAACCCATGTCGGCCGTACGCACTTCGGGTATCAACACTTCGTGCAACCAGATGCGGAAGTAGGATATCTGGTCGGAATCTACCTGATAGGTTGTATTGTAGATAAGCATCGTTCTATTCCAAGGGCTTGTTCTTTTCCAGTCCCGCGCCTACGGGCATGGCTTTCAGTGCATCGTCCAATTCCTTTTTCATGGCAATCAATTCGTTGCGCACGGCCTTCAATCGGTCGATAATCTGCACCTTTTCCACCATTTTGCCGCCGGAAACCTTCAGACTCTCCCGCGCACCCGACAGACTCATCTTGCGCTCTTTCACAAGATGGTAGACCATTCGGATGTTTTCTATGTCCTGCTGGGTGTACTGCCGCGTGCCTTTTTCCGTTTTCCTGGGGGCAATCTGCTTGGGGAACTCCTTCTCCCAGTAGCGAAGCAAGGACTCGTTTACCCCAAACATCTCGGCAACTTCCCGAATGGAGTAGTAGATTTTCTTATTGGCTAAGGACTTCATGCTGACGGCGCTGCCTGTTTTCACCACTTTCCCCGGCCCTTCTTATTGAGGGAAGCGGGCAGTCAGGATCTGAGTTAGGTTGGAAGCGCGCACGCGCACTATGTTTCCCTGCGAATCTCCGCATACCAATTCTACGCCTTCATGCTTCACTCGGTCGATAAGTTTCTCACTAACCCGGTTCAACCCCAGCCTGATTTTCATGCGCATCTCGTATTCTTCCTGCTCGTTCATTGCTGGCTTAGTTTTTGATATATTGCTTGATTTCCGATATTAAGCTGCTGATCTTTGTTTCCCTCCGCAATCATTTCGAATTGCACGCGGGAGCTGTTGACGATAGACCAGTTGTCTACTAACGGAATGTATATATGAAACAGATTTTGTATGCCTGACTGATAGCGGCGATATATGGTGGGAACGGGAATATTGTGCCCACCGCTCCGCACGCGCTGCGCTACCCGCTGGACAGCCAGCTCGGGACTTTCCAACCAGAAGTACAGCAGTGTAACCACATAGCCCTTGCTCTGCGCCTCTTTGATGAGCTTGACGTAATTACGCGGCGCGAGGGTCGTCTCGAAAGCGAAGTCTTCCCGATTGTCGAGCAGCTCACGAATCCGCTTGATCATGAGCTTCCCCGCATCGATGGCTACGCCCTCGGGATTGAAGGGTGAAAGGCCTTTGGCGATTTCATCCGCATTCACAAACTCCTTACACTCCAAGATTTCGGGCAACACGGTATAGGAGGCCGTTGTTTTCCCGGCACCGTTACATCCGGAGATGATGTACAAGCGGTGAGTTGGTTCGGTCTTTTTCATAAAAGAAAAGGATATGGTTGCCGCAAATATAAGGATTCCCCCACGAAACCCTTGCCCCTCAGGCGGGGAAAGACTCCGGCTATTTAAAATTCTTAACGCTTCGCCCGCACCGTAGCGGCGGCACTGCCCCGGGAAAGGGCCGGGGCACGGGCGTCAAAGCAGCCGCTCGGGCGGGAAATTGACCAGGTAAAGCCGCCGGGTGGCGCGGGTAATGGCCGTATAAAGCCAGCGCAGGAAGCTCTCGTCCTGCTGCTCGAGCGGGACAAAGCCCATGTCGACGTAGACGTCGGCCCACTGCCCGCCCTGCGCTTTGTGGCAGGTTACGGCGTAGCCATACTTGGCTTGCAGGGCATTGTAGTAGGGATTTTCGCGCAGCTGCTTCATGCGGTCGCTCTTGCGCGGCAAGTCGGCGTAGTCTTCGAGCAGGGCGTCGAAGAAACGTTCCTGGTCGCTCTCCGAGAGGGCCGGCGCCTCGGACTGCAGCGTGTCGAGCATCAGGATTTCCTCCCGCTCGCAGTCGTCGTAGTCGGGGAAGGCAAGAGTTACGTCGGCGAAGCGGAACCCGTAGAGGCTTCGCTCGCGGCGCACGCGCCGTACCACGGCCACATCGCCGTTGGCCAGGAAGTCCATCTGCGGCAAGGCGCCCGGCTTTCCGGAAAAAGTGCTGCCCCTTTCGCCCGAAAGTGCCGCCGCTTTTTCCGAAGAGCGGCAAGGCAAATCGGAAGGCGCGGCGGGGCTTTCGCCCGGTTCGGGCGTGGGATAATAGTGATTGCGGGCTATCATGATGCGGTCGCCGCTGCACAATTCTTCTTCCAGGTCGAGCACCGTCGTGCGGATGCCGCGGTTGTAGAGCACGGCGCGCTTGTTGGAACGGGTCAGAACGATGGTCTCCTCCACGCCTTGCCGGGCATAGCTGTCGGAGAGGGCCTCGATGAGTTCCGAACCGGGCAGGGAGATTACGTCGGGGAAGCCCGACACTTTCAGCCGCAGGCCTGCCGCGTCGGCGCCCTCGAAGAGCATCTTCCGCAAGGCAGTGGCGTTCCAGAGGATGCCCGAGGCAGAGGCTTGGCGCACGACCTGCTGCAGTTCGGCCTCGACCACCTGCAGGCCGTAGCCCGAAAGCCAGTCGGCGTCGAGCGCCGGGCTGTGCGTTTCGCCCACGGGCGGCAGCTGTGCGTCGTCGCCGGTGAGCAACAGGCGACAGCCCTCGCTGCCGTAGACGAACTGAACCAGGTCGTCCAGTAGCGAACCGCTGCCGAAGACCGACGCCGTCCCCCCGCCGTGGCAGGGAATGAGCGACGCCTCGTCTACGACGAACAGCGTGTGCCGCCGCAAATTGGGACTGAGCGAAAAGGGCGTTTCCCTGCCGCTGAACGTCTTTTGCCGGTATATCCAGCGGTGAATCGTAAAGGCCGGATGTCCGGAGTACTGCGCCAGTCGGCGCGCCGCGCGGCCCGTCGGGGCAAGCAGCACTACCGGTTGGCGCAGCGCGACGGCAGCTTTCACCAGCGCGGCTACGAGCGACGACTTGCCCGTGCCGGCATACCCACGCAAAACGAAAGCCGACTCCCGCCCGCCGCAGGCAAGGAAGTCGGCCAAAAGACGCAGTGCTTCCTCCTGTCCGCCCGTAGGCACATGGGGGAAAAACTGCTTTATTCGGGAAAGAATTAGGCTATCTGTCACTTTTTCTACTTATCTTTGCAGGCAGCGAATGTAAACAAAATCGGGGAATGCGCCGCGTCCCGGCGCCGAAATCTCCCGCCTAACTGCTTTTTCACCCCAGCTATGGCCCCTCTTTCCACCGCAACTTCTGCACCGTCCCTGAGCCTGGCGCTCCACCTGACGCCCGAGGCTTTCTACGGAACCGTCGTGCCCGACGGCGAACTGACCGCGCCCACCGGAGGAAAGCCGCAGGCCTCGGCCTTCCGCATGCCCACCGACGAGTGCACCTCGCTGGCGGCCAACGTGAAAACACTGCTGGCGCAGCATCCCGAGTGGGAGCAGAAACGCTACGGGCAGGTAGACATCATCGTAGAAACGCTGCGCTACACGCCCGTACCGCTGGAACTTTTCGAAGAAGACCGCAAGAAAGAACTCTTCGGCTGCTGCTTCGAGCCGAAAGAGGAGGAGCAGATTCGCCACGACATACTCGCCTTTTGCAACGCGGTAGTAGTGTTTTCGGCCGACCGCTTCGCACTCAACATGCTTTTGGACCCGTTCCCCCAGGCAAAGATACACAGCCAGGCTGCCATCGATGCGGAATATTTCGGCCGGCTCTACCGCGAAAAGGAACCGATGGAGCTGTGCGCCGTCTTCAACGCCGAGCGCATCCACGCCTATGCCTACCGGCAAGGCGGGCTTCTGTCCCTGTCTTCCTTCACAAGCCTCTCGGCCGACGACGCCGTCTACTACCTGCTCTCCCTCATGAAGCAGCACGAAATGGACCTGCGCAGCCACACTCTTCACCTGGCGGGGCAGTCGGAATACCTCGATGCCGCAGACCAGATGGCCCGGCGGTTCGTGCGTTTCGTCGACCGCATCCCCCTCCCTGCGACGGAAGACAACACCTTTTCGCTCTATGCCCTTCAGCAACTTCAAAACTCATAAGCATGCGCGTCATCAGTGGACTATATAAACACCGCCGTTTCGACGTGCCCCGCACCTTCAAGGCACGCCCCACTACGGATTTTGCGAAGGAGAACCTGTTCAATGTACTGCGTGGCTACTTCGACTTCGAGGCCGAAGAAGTGCGGGCGCTTGACCTGTTTTCAGGCACGGGCAGTATCGGGCTGGAACTTTGCAGCAGGGGTTGCGTGCAAGTCGTCAGCGTCGAGCAGGACCGACAGCACTATGCCTTCATCCGGAGCGTAGCCGAAAGCCTGAAAGCGGAGCAGTGGAAAGTGATTTGCGGCGATGCGTTCCGCTACATCAGCCGCGCCCCTCAGGCGTTCGACTTCATATTCGCCGACCCGCCTTATGCGCTGGAACGGCTCGGAGAGCTGCCCGATCTGATACTTTCGTCCCCTGCTCTGCTAAAAGAAGGCGGGCTGCTCGTGCTCGAGCACGGCAAGGATTACTCCTTCCGCGAACATCCCTTTTTCCGCGAAGAGCGCATCTATGGAAGCGTTCACTTCAGCTTTTTCATAAAAGAGGGCTGAAAAGCCGCATGACCGACTCGCCAAACCGGCGCAAGCGCGGGCGTTGCTCCCAAGACTTGAGGTAGACGGGCGAACAGCCTTGCTGGTCGTTGAGGAAAATGTCGCGCAGGCGCACCGCCGTGTCTGCGTCGTAGAGGAAAGCATTTACCTCAAAGTTGTGCTCGAAGCTGCGGAAATCCATATTCGTACTGCCCACCGTGCTGAAAATGTCGTCGGACACCATCAGCTTCGAGTGCAGAAATCCCCGATTGTAGAAGAAAACTTTCACGCCGGCCTGCAGGACGTCGCGCAAATACGAGGCAGTAGCCAGACCCACCAGCCGCGCGTCGGTCTTGGCGGGCAGCATGAGCCGCACGTCCACGCCTGCGAGCGCAGCCGTCTGGAGCGCCACGAGGATAGGCTCGGTAGGCAGGAAATAAGGAGTCTGTATGTAGAAATAGCGCCGCGCACGCTGTATGGCCATCGTCAAGCCCTGCATGATGCCCCGCCAGGGGGATACGGGGTCGGACGTGACCACCTGCACGATGCTCCCGCCCAGGTTGCCCATCACGGGGAAATAGCGCGCTGAAGTCAGCATTTCGCGCGTAACGAAATACCAGTCGAGCAGGAAGGTGGTCTGCAAACCGTAGACGCCCTTTCCCCGAATCAGTATGTTCGTATCGCGCCAGATGCCGCCGATGCGCGGCGTGGAGCGCAGGTAACGCAGCGCAAGGTTGGAGCCTCCGACAAACCCGACCTTGCCGTCGATGACCGTCAGCTTGCGGTGGTTGCGGTAATTCACCCGCCCCGTCAGGAAGGGGAACACCACCTCCAGGAAGCTGCACACATGGATTCCGTGCCGCTCCATAGCCCGGAAAAACGGACGGTGCGTATGCCAGCTGCCCACATCATCGTAGAGCACCTTCACTTCCACCCCCTGTTTGGCCTTGTCGATGAGCATGTCGCGCACCACACGGCCTACGGGGTCGTCTTCGAAAATATAGTATTGCACATGAATGTAGCGCTCCGCCCGGTAGATTTCGCGCAGCAGAGCCTGCAGAAACTGCGTCCCGTCGGTCAGGGGCTCCACCTCGTTGCCATCGAACACCAGCGCCCCCGTGGCCGCACCGAAGAAGGAAGCCACCTCCTTCGTGGCCGCATCGAGCGAAACGGCGCTCTGCGCCTGAAACTCCATCATGGGCCTCTTGCGCAGGCGGCTCTGCATCTTACGCGAAATCAGCCGCGTCTTGCGCGTATTACGCCCGAAGAAGAAGTAGAACAAGATGCCCACTATGGGCAAAAAGGCGATGAACAATACCCAGGCGATTGTCTTGACCGGATTCCGATTCTCCAGCAAAATCATGACAATGGTAAAGAGGGTGACTCCAATGTAGAGCACCTTCCAAAGGACAAGGCCAAACAATTCCCACGAAGTCAAGACATCCATAACGACAAATGCTGTACGAGACGCACAGGGGCAAATATACAGTTTTTCAGAGAATCCGCACCTAATCTCTGCAAATCTTCGGCAAAAATAGTGAACGGGAGCCATTTTCCCGAACGCGCGCCGCACCTTCCGGGCAAAAGCGGCAGCACTTTGCGCAAAAAGCCGCAAGCCTTACGGACAAAAGGGGCGGCACTTTTCCACCCCCGCGCAGAGGGCACGGAAGAAAAACCTTAGTTAAAAATGCAAATTCTTTCCTTGTATATATAATGTGCGGCAACGAAAATCACTACTTTTGCGCCGAAATTCGAAAAAACAAAAGAGCCGAAATCCATGCAGAAGAACCTCGTCATCGTAGAATCACCGGCCAAAGCCAAAACCATCGAGCAGTTTTTAGGAAAAAACTTTCAGGTCATGTCAAGTTATGGGCATATCCGCGACTTAAAAAAGCGCGAATTCAGCATAGACCTTGAACACGACTTCAAGCCCATCTACGAAATTCCCAAAGAGAAGCGGGAACTTGTCGGAGAGCTGAAGAAGGCTTCGCAAGAGGCCAGCACCGTTTGGCTCGCATCCGATGAAGACCGCGAAGGAGAGGCCATCGCCTGGCATTTATCCGAAGTGCTCGGCCTGACACCGGAGCACCGCAAACGGATAGTCTTCCATGAGATTACCAAACCCGCCATACTGAAAGCCATCGAGCACCCGCGCGAAATAGACATCAACCTCGTCAATGCCCAACAGGCGCGGCGGGTTCTCGACCGAATCGTAGGCTTCGAGCTGTCGCCCGTACTATGGAGAAAGGTGAAACCCGCCCTCTCCGCCGGAAGAGTGCAGTCCGTAGCCGTAAGACTCATCGTAGAAAGAGAACGCGAAATACAGCAGTTCAAGAGCGAGAGCTTCTACCGCGTCTCCACAATACTCACCAAAAAAGACGGAAACGAGCTGAAAGCCGACCTCAACACCCGCTTCTCCACCGAAGAAGAAGCACGGCAATTCCTCGAAAACTGCAAGCAGGCACACTTCACCATCGAAGACGTGACGCGCAAACCCCTGCGCAAGCTGCCCGCTCCCCCCTTCACTACCTCCACGCTCCAGCAAGAGGCTGCACGAAAACTGGGCTTCAGCGTGTCGAGAACCATGAGCGTGGCACAGAAATTGTACGAGTCCGGACAAATCACCTACATGCGTACCGACTCCGTAAACCTCTCCGAACTGGCCATAAACGCCTGCAAGGAAACCATCGATTCCCTGATGGGAGCCAAATACCAACGCGCACGCCGCTACGAAACCCACACCAAGGGCGCACAAGAAGCCCACGAGGCCATACGCCCGACCTACATGGACCGGCAGGAAATCGAAGGGAGCCCCATGGAGAAACGCCTCTACGCACTCATCTGGAAGCGCACCATCGCCTCGCAGATGGCCGAGGCCGAAACCGAAAAGACAACCGCATCCATCGCCATCGACAACCGCAGCGAAAAGTTCGTAGCCACGGGCGAAGTCGTGAAGTTCGACGGCTTCCTGCGCGTATATAAGGAGTCCTTCGACGAAGACACCGAGAACGAATCGGAAAGCGGCGTACTCCCGCCCCTCGAAAAAGGCGAGACGCTCGACTACAAGACCATAACCGCCACGCAGCGAGCCACGCAACACGCACCCCGATACACCGAGGCAAGCCTCGTACACAAGCTGGAGGAACTGGGAATAGGCCGGCCGTCGACCTACGCGCCCACCATATCCACCATCCAACAGCGCGGCTACGTCCTGAAAGGAGACAAGCCCGGCGTAGAAAGAAAGTACGAGGTTCTCACCCTGGACAAGGGAGAGATTTCGGCCACAACGCATACGGAAATGAACGGACAGGAGAAGGGAAAACTCATTTCGACCGATACCGGTCTCGTCGTTAATGACTTCCTTATGAAATACTTCCCCTCCGTGCTCGACTATAACTTCACGGCCAACGTGGAAAAAGAATTCGACGAAGTGGCCGAAGGACACAAGTCATGGACCGGAATCATGAAAGACTTCTACTCACACTTCCACCCGCTTGTCACCTCGACCATGGAGACAAAGATGGAACACAAGGTAGGCGAGCGCGAATTAGGCGTAGATCCGAAGACGGGAAGGACCGTATATGTCAAGATCGGGCGCTTCGGCCCCGTCGTGCAAATCGGGCAGGCTACCGACGAGGAGAAGCCCATCTTTGCCCAGCTGAAGCCGGGCCTCTCGCTCGAAACCGTCACGCTCGAGGAAGCACTGGAGCTCTTCAAGCTGCCGCGCACGGTAGGCAACTTCGAGGAGAAGCCCGTCACCATCGGCACCGGGCGCTTCGGCCCCTACGTCCGCCACGACGGCAAATTCTACTCCATCGGCAAGGAATACGACCCGCTGACGATGAACCTCTCCGAGTCCGTAGCCCTGATTCTGAAACGCCGCGAAGCCGAAAAACGCAACCACCTGAAGAAGTTCGACGAACGACCGGGGCTGGAAGTGATGAACGGACGCTTCGGTCCCTACATCAGCTGCGACGGAGTCAACTACAAGCTGCCGAAGAACACCGTACCCACGAGCCTCACGCTGGAAGAATGCCTGCAAATCGTGAAGCAACAACAAGAGAAAAAAACCACAACCCGCACCCCGCGCGGCAAACGCTCCACCACCTCTGCCAAGTAAAGCCCTATGCCCGTACATATAGAACCCGTAAGAACCGCCCGACAGCTGAAGCGCTTCATACGCTTCAACTATGAGCTCTACAAAAACAACCCCTACTCCGTACCCGACCTGTACGGCGACATAAAGCAAACCTTCAGCAAGGACAAGAACGCAGCCTTCGAGTTTTGCGACGCAGAGTACTACCTGGCCTACAAGGAAGGACGCCTCGTAGGGCGCGTGGCCGCCATCATCAACCGCAAAGCCAACGAGCGCTGGCAGACAAAGACCGTACGCTTCGGATGGATCGACTTCATCGACGACCCGGAAGTCAGCGCCGCCCTCATCGACACCGTAGCCGAATACGGACGCAAGCACGGCATGGACACGATGCAAGGCCCGCTCGGTTTCACCGACATGGATGCCGAAGGCATGCTCATCGAGGGCTTCGACCAGCTCAGCACCATGGCCACCATCTACAACTACCCCTACTATCCGCAGCACATGGAGCGCCTCGGCTTCCAGAAAGCCGCCGACTGGGTAGAATACAAGCTCTTCGTGCCCAAAGAAATGCCCGAAAAGTACCACCGCGTGGCCGAGATGATCCGGAAAAGATACAACCTGCACGTCAAGAAGCTCCACAACATGCGCGAAATACGGAAAGGCAACTACGGACAGCGCATCTTCAACCTCATCAACGAAGCCTTCCGCCCGCTCTACGGATACTCCGAAATGAGCCAAAAGCAGATAGACCAGTACGTCAAAGCCTACCTGCCGATTCTCGACCTGCGCATGGTAACCCTCGTAGAGACACAAGAAGGCGAACTCGTAGCCGTAGGCATCTCCATGCCCTCCCTCTCGCGCGCCCTCCAGAAAGCCAAAGGAAAACTCTGGCCCTTCGGCTGGTATCACCTGGCCAAGGCCCTCTTCCTGAAAAGGCCCAAGATACTCGACCTCCTCCTCGTAGGCGTAAAGCCCGAATACCAGAGCCGCGGCGTCAACGCACTGCTCTTCGACGACCTGATTCCCATCTACCAAAAACTCGGATTCGAATACGGAGAGACCAACATCGAGCTGGAAGACAACACCAAAGTCCAGGCCCAATGGCAATACCTCGAGCGCGAACAGCACAAGCGGCGACGCGCCTACATCAAAAAGCTGTAAGCCGGCCCCCGAAAAGCCCCGGCACTTCTACCCAAAAGTACTGCCCCTTCCAGACGAAAGTCGCGGCACTTTCCTGAAAAAGAGGCACCCCGCTGCCTCCAACCCCACGCGCCTCGCCACCCGAGACGCCGCAAAAACAAAAGAAACATGGAAGAAAACGCACCCAACAGCCCCGCCACAAACTACGGCGACGAACACATCATTCACCTCAGCGACATGGAGCACGTGCGCCGACGCCCGGGCATGTACATCGGAAGGCTGGGCGATGGCTCGCAAGCCGAAGACGGAATCTACGTACTCCTGAAAGAGGTAATCGACAACAGCATCGACGAATTCCGGATGAATGCGGGCCGGCAGATAGAAGTCACCATCGAAAACGGGACCACCGTCAGCGTGCGCGACTACGGGCGCGGCATCCCCCAGGGGAAACTCATCGAAGCAGTCAGCGTTTTGAACACCGGAGGAAAATACGACTCCAAAGCCTTCAAGAAAAGCGTAGGCCTCAACGGAGTCGGAGTCAAGGCAGTCAACGCACTGAGCGCCGACTTCTCCGTCAGCAGCTACCGCGACGGACAGGTACGCACCGTACGCTTCCTGCGCGGCGAACTGCAGGAAGACACCACAACCCCCACCGACGAACCCACCGGAACCCGCATCAGCTTCCGCCCCGACGAGACGCTCTTCACCGGATTCCAGTACCGCATGGACTACATCGAGACCATGCTCCGCAACTACGCCTACCTCAATACAGGACTCACCATACTCCTCAACGGAAAGCGCTTCCACTCCCGCAACGGACTGCTCGACCTCCTCACCGAAGCCCTGACGGAAGAACCCCTCTACCCCATCGTTCACCTCAAAGGGGAAGACATCGAAATCGCATTCACCCATACCTCCCAGTACGGCGAGGAGTACTATTCCTTCGTCAACGGGCAACATACCATACAAGGCGGCACACATCAGAGCGCCTTCCGCGAGCATATCGCCAGAACCTTCAAGGAATTCTACAACAACAAGAACTTCGAATACGCCGACATCCGCAACGGCTTCGTCGGAGCCATAGCCCTCAACGTAGAAGAGCCCATGTTTGAGAGCCAAACAAAGATTAAGTTAGGCTCAAACACCATGTCGCCCGACAAAAACTCGGTAACTATCAACAAATTCGTCGGCGATTTTATCAAACGCGAAGTCGATAATTATCTCCACCGCGATGCCTCCATGGCCGAAATACTGCTCCAAAAGATACAAGCCAACGAGAAAGAGCGGAAAGAGATAGCGGGCGTAACCAAACTCGCCCGCGAACGCGCCAAAAAGGTAAGCCTTCACAACCGGAAGTTGCGCGACTGTCGCATACACCTCAGCGACCCTAAGGGCGATGAGGAGCTGAAAGCGAAGAGCAGCATCTTCCTTACCGAGGGAGACTCTGCCAGCGGCTCCATAACGAAGAGCCGCGATGTCAACACACAGGCCGTGTTCAGCCTCAGAGGAAAGCCGCTAAATTGCTACGGACTTACGAAAAAAGTCGTTTACGACAACGAAGAATTCAATCTCCTGCAAGCCGCGCTCAACATTGAGGAAAGCATTGAAAATTTGCGCTACAACCGCGTCATCATAGCCACGGATGCCGACGTCGACGGTATGCACATCCGCCTGCTGCTCGTTACCTTCTTTTTGCAGTTCTTCCCCGACTTAATCAAGAAAGGGCACGTCTTCATCCTGCAAACGCCGCTCTTCCGCGTCCGGAACAAGAAGAAAACCATCTATTGCTACAGCGAAGAAGAGCGCATCCGCGCCATCGAAGAGCTGGGACCGGCGCCGGAAATCACCCGATTCAAGGGACTTGGCGAGATTTCGCACGACGAATTCCGCCACTTCATCGGCCCCGACATACGCCTGGAGCCCGTCACCCTGCGAAAAGACGACCAGGTAAAAGAATTACTGGAGTTCTACATGGGCAAGAACACCATGGAACGCCAGAACTTCATCATCCAGAACCTCGTCGTAGAGGAAGACCTTGTAGAAGAAGACCAAGCCATCTAAAAAAAGAGATATGAAACGACGCGCCATTTACCCCGGTTCTTTCGACCCCTTCACCCGCGGGCACCACGCCATCGTGCAGCGCGCCCTCGCATTTATGGACGAGGTAATCATCGCCATCGGCACCAATCCCGTCAAAAACGCCTGCTTCTCCCCGGAGACACGCCAGGCCATGATAGCCGAACTCTATGCCGCCGAGCCACGCATCAGGGTAACCTGCTACAGCGGGCTTACCTGCGATTTGGGAAGACAGCTCGACGCACGCTTCATCATACGCGGCGTGCGCAGCACAAGCGACTTCGAATACGAGCAACAGATGGCCGCAACCAACCAAAGGATTTCGGGAATCGAGACCATCCTGCTCTTCTCCGACCCGAAACTCTCCTACATCAGCTCCTCCATGGTGCGCGAACTGATGCAGTACGACAGCGATGTCTCGCCCTTCCTGCCCAAGGGACTCGACATCAAGAAGTGGATAAAACAAAAAGCCTGACCTATGATAAAAAAAAGTGCCGCATGTTTTTGGCTCTTCATGAGCCTCTTTTTCCTGTTTGCGCCGCAACTTTTCGCCCAGCGCGGCAACGCAAAAAAAGGAGCGAGCCCGTTCTCGCCCGATATGCAGAAGCTGCAAATCGCCCAACTGGCCATACGTACGCTCTACGTGGACTCGGTAGATGAAAAGAAAATCACCGAGGAAGCCATCAAAGCCATGCTGGCCACGCTCGATCCGCACTCCACTTATACCCCGCCCAAGGAGACGAAAGCCCTCAACGAACCGCTGGAAGGCAACTTCGACGGCATCGGAATCCAGTTCAACATGGCCGACGACACATTATTCGTCGTGCAGACCATCGTCGACGGCCCCTCGGAACGCGTCGGAATCCTTGCCGGAGACCGCATCATCAAGGCCGCAGGCCGCACAATAGCCGGGCAGAAACTGCCGAACGACTCGATACTCTCCATACTGCGCGGCCCCAAAGGCTCAAAAATACAGCTCGAAGTGCTCAGAAGGGGCGAGCCCGGGCTGCTTTCCTTTACCGTTACGCGCGACAAGATACCCGTTTTCAGCGTAGACGCAAGCTATATGGCCGACCCGACTACGGGCTACGTACGAATCAGCCGCTTCGCCAAGACCACACACGATGAATTCCTCCAGGCCTGCCGCGAACTGAAGGAGAAAGGCATGAAAGACCTCATCCTCGACCTGGCAGACAACGGGGGCGGATTCCTCGGCGCAGCCGTACAGATGGCCGACGAATTTCTCGACGAGAAGCAACTCATCGTCTACACCGAAGGCCGCGCTTTCCCCCGACAGGACTACTTTGCCACCGGAAAGGGCACGCTTCGCGACGGGCGGCTCGTCGTTCTGGTCAACGACTTCAGTGCCTCCGCAGCCGAAATCCTGTCGGGAGCCGTCCAAGACTGGGACAGAGGCGTCATCGTAGGCCGCAAGACTTTCGGAAAAGGCCTCGTCCAATATCCCGTCAACCTGCCCGACGGCTCCATGATACGCCTGACTTCTGCCAAATACTACACGCCCGCCGGCCGATGCATACAGAAGCCTTACAAAAAGGGCGAGCGCTCTGCCTACAATGACGAACTCAAAGAGCGAATCGAGCATGGCGAATTGCAACATGCCGATAGCATTCACTTCGCCGACAGCCTGAAATGCTACACTCACCTGCTCCATCGCACCGTTTACGGCGGCGGAGGCATCATGCCCGACGTGTTTATTCCCATCGACACCGCATGGGCCACCCCGCTCTACCGCCGCCTTTCGGCAAGAGGGCTGCTCATCAAATGGGCCCTGCACTACACCGAGGCACACCGCGACGCACTCCACAAGGAATACCCCACCTTCGAAGACTTCAACGAGCGCTTCCGCATACCTGACGAAGCCATGGAACAGCTCAAAACCCTGGCCGAAGAAAACAAAATAGAGTGGAACGAAGAGCAGATAGCCGCATCGCTCTCCACGGCACAGACGCAGTTTAAGGCCCTCGTGGCCCGCAACTTGTGGGGAGTCAGCCAGTACTTCCAGATTATCAACACGCTGAACGACCCCTACGTGCGCGGACTTTCCATCCTCCACGACGGCACATACGAACAAATCCTGTCGCCCGGCGGACAGCAGGCCCAAGCATCCGGCACCCAACCATGAGCACACTGCGCAACCTCCTCATCGACTTCGGCGGAGTACTCATCGACCTCGACAAGCCCCGCTGCATGGAAAACTTCCGGCGGCTGGGCATCGGCGGGCTGGAAGACCTGCTCCAAAGCTGCCACCAGCAAGGCTTTCTGCTCGACTTCGAGAAGGGAAACATCACGAAGGAAGCCTTCTTCAGCCACGTCCGCAGCCTCATCTGCCAAAAGCCCTGCCCCTCTTCCGGAAAAGCCCCGGCGCTTTCCGAAAAAGGCGAGGCACTTTCCGCCCAAAGCGCCGCATGCACCGAGCCCTCCGACGCCGCCATTGCCGAAGCCTGGAACAGCTTCCTCGCCGGAGTGCCCCGCTACAAACTGGAACAGCTGCGCCTGCTGAAGAAGTCCTACCGCATGTTGCTCCTGAGCAACACCAACGAACTGCACTGGGCCTGGTCGGAACGCCACGACTTCGGCAGCGGAGGACACACGACCGCCGACTACTTCGACGACATCTTCCTCTCCTTCCGCCTCCACATGGCCAAGCCCGCACCCGAAATCTTTGCCGAAGTCATCCGGCAGAGCGGCATCCGGCCGGAAGAAACGCTGTTCATCGACGACTCACCCGCCAACTGCTCCGCCGCCGAAGCATTCGGCATACGCACCTTCACCCCGCAGGAACGCACCGACTGGGCCGCGCAGCTCTTTCCCGACCTGAAGCACGGCCTCTGACCCGCCCCTGACCTTTTCCACAAACGACCCGGCCCATGAACATCATAGACGCACAACACAACCCCGAACCCTGCGTGGCAACCATCGGATTCTTCGATGGCCTGCACCTCGGCCACCAGCACCTGCTCCGGCAGGTATGCAGCGAAGCCCGACAAGAAGGGCTGCGCTCGCTGGCAATCACCTTCACCAACCACCCGCGCACGGTGACCAGTCCCGACTTCGTGCCGCAGCTCCTCACCCTCTGGCCCGAGCGAAAGGCCCTCCTGGCACAGAGCGGCATCGACTATCTGCTGCCGCTCACCTTCGACCGCACCCTCGCTTCCATGACGGCGCGGCAGTTCATGGAGCAAATCATTGCCACCCGCTGCCGGGCGCGCACCCTGCTCATCGGCTACGACCACCGCTTCGGCCACGACCGCGCCGAGGGCTTCGACGACTATCTGCGCTACGGAAACGAACTGGGCCTGCAGGTGAAGCCCGTCAGCGCCCTGCCGCCCATCGACGGAGTCACCGTCAGCAGCACCGTCATACGCCGTGCCCTCCTGCGCGGCGACATAGAGGAAGCCGCCCGATTCTTAGGCCGTCCCTACGAACTGGGCGGCACCGTCGTCAGCGGACTCCAGCAAGGACGCAAAATAGGCTTCCCCACGGCCAACGTAAACCCGCCCGCCGAAAAGCTAATCCCCTGCGACGGCGTCTATCTGGCCGAGGCCCGCTGCGAAGAAGCCCCCGCGCCGGCCGGAAAAGCTGCGGCGCTTTTGCCCGAAAGTGCCGCCACTTCAGCCGGAAAGTCCCTGCCCTTTTCGGGAAAACGCATGGCGGTAGTCAACATAGGCAACTGCCCCACCGTACGAAAGGGCGAGAGCTACCGCACCGTGGAGGCGCATCTGCCCGGATTTTCGGGCAACCTCTACGGCACAAGCCTGCGCCTTCGCTTCCTCAGGCGCATGAGAAATCAGGAAAAGTTCAGCTCCATCGAGGCACTCCGCCAGCAGTTGGAGCACGACTGCCAGCAGGCGCAAGCCATTTATGCGGCACTCGGCTGACGCCTCAGCCCAGGCATTCCACCATACCGTCGCGCAACCGGTACGAATCGCCGCCCTCCGGACAGACAGCCTTGCCGCAGGCGTCGAAATGCAGCGTGCATCCCCGCTTGCTCACCCATCCCATCTGCCGCGCCGGCACACCGCCCATCAGCGCAAACGCCGGCACATCGGCCGTAACCACCGCCCCCGCAGCCACAAGGGCATACGCCCCTATCCGATGGCCGCAGACAATCGTGGCATTAGCCCCGATGCTTGCGCCGCGACACACGAGCGTCGGGCGGAACTCCGTCTTGCGTTCGACGAAAGCGCGCGGCGTGGCCACGTTCGTAAACACGCACGAAGGCCCGAGAAACACGGCCTCCTCGCAGACAACCCCCGTGTAAAGCGACACGTTGTTCTGCACTTTGCAGCCGTCGCCCAGCCTCACGCCCGGAGCGATGAAGACGTTTTGGCCGACGACGCAGCCCCTTCCCACACGACAGCCGGGCATCAGGTGCGAAAAGTGCCACACCCGCGAGCCGGCGCCTACCTCCGCGCCGGGTTCCACCACGGCGGTCGGATCGATATATGTCTCGTTTTCCATCATCAAGATACAGCAGTTTCCTATCCCCGCCACCGACGTATGGCCCGAATCACGCACTCCTGCTCGTCGTCGCCCAGCAGCGGATGGATGGGCAGCGAGAGCACTTCGCCACAAAGCCGCTCGCTCACGGGCAAGGGGCGCGGCGGAACATAGCGCGCAAAAGCCGGTTGGCGATGGAGGGGCATGGGGTAATAAATCATGGTGGGTACACCCTCGGCCTTCAGATGCGCCGCCAGCGCGTCGCGCCGCGCCGCGCCGCCCTCGATGCGCAGGGTGTACTGGTTAAAGGTATGCCCCGGCGTTTCCGGAGCGATGCGCGGCAGGTGTATGCCGGCAAGGCCCTCCAGCTCTTCCCCGTAGCGCCGGGCTATTTCACGCCGCCGGCGGATGAAGAAGTCGAGGTGGCGGAGCCGCACGCGCAGCACCGCTGCCTGCAAGGCGTCGAGGCGCGAATTGCAACCGATGCATTCGTGGCGGTAGCGCTGCGACTGTCCATGGCGGGCAATGCGCAACGCGCGCTCGGCCAGTGCGTCGTCCTGCGTCGTAATCGCCCCGCCGTCGCCCATGCAGGCGAGGTTCTTCGTGGGGAAAAACGAGGTGCAGCCAAACGGACTCTCCGTGCCGGTCTTCACTTCATGCGGCGGTTGGGACGAAAAGTGCCGGGACTTTTCCGCAAAAGTGCCGCGCTTTTCGGGAAAAGCGGCAGGACTTTCCGCCAGATAGCTGGCACCCATGGCCTGGGCATTGTCCTCGATTACGAAAAGCCCCTCGGCACGCGCCTGCTTCAGCAGGGCATCCATCGGCGCGGCCTGCCCGAAGAGATGGACGGGAATGACGGCTTTCGCACGGGGCGTCAGCGCTTCTTCCACCTGGCGCGGCGTCAGGCAGAAAGTATCCTCGTCTACGTCGGCCATGACGGGCACCAGCCCGAGCAAAGCGATGGCCTCGGCCGAGGCAACATACGTAAAGGCCGGGACAATCACCTCGTCCCCCGGCTGCAGACCGGAGGCCATCAGCGCCACCTGGAGCGCATCGGTGCCGTTGGCCACGGGTATGACGTGACGCACACCCATCCAGCTTTCCAGTTCGCGGGCAAAGGCATCTACTTCCTCCCCGCCTATGTATCGCCCCGACGCAGCTACCCGCAGGAGGGCTTCTTCCGTCTCTTCGCGGAAGTGGGCATATAGTTTCTTAAGATCGACGAATTGCATGTTCAGATAAAGGTAAGTTTGTTTTTCTTCCGTTCACTTCAGCTTGTTGCGGCCTTCCAGGTAACCTTCGAGCAGGACGCGGGCCGCTTCGATGATGTTGTCGCCGCCCCGCTCAAAATCGACCTCGGGGATTATGTTCACACGCAGGTGGGGCGGCACGCCGAACTCTACCTGGTTTCCGCCGGCGTCCAGCATCGGACTGGCAGAGAAGCGCACCTTCCAGCCGTTGGGCAGCTCCGAAGAGAAAGGAAGGCCGCTGCCGCCGCCCGTACTGTCGCCGATCTGCACGACGTGCGGCAAGTGGCGCACCATGCTGACGAACCAGTTTGCGGCACTGTAGACGCGGCGGTTGGTGAGAAGCATTACGGGCCGGAGCCAAATCATGCCGTCGGCCGGGTCGATATACATGGGTTCCGGCTCGGAAAAGTCGTTGTGTCCTTTTCCCGTCTTGTGCTGGATGTAGCCGGCCAGGTAGCGCTTGTCGTTGAAGTGCGATGCCAGCCGCTCGGCATAGGTGAGCGCCCCACCGGAATTGCTGCGCATGTCGAGAATCAGTCCCTTGCAGGCGCGGAAGTAATAGAGCACCTCGTCGACGTTGGCGTCGCCGAACCCGGAGGAGAAAGAGGGGCAATACATGTAGCCGATGCTGTCGGGTTCGATGATGGTGTAGCGTATGTTTCCGGCAATGCGGTAGTCGGTTCCGAGGTAATGCCGCTGGAGGTCTTCGTAGAAGTTCACGGGATAATCCTCATACCACGACCAGTAGCGGCCCATGTCATGCGCCGCATAGAGATTGACGTGCCCGTCCTTCAGCTCGGCCAGCATGGCGGCCAGCGTATCGAAGAGGGCATAGTTGCTCATGTCGTTCCGCACCCGCGAGGCATAGACGGAGTGGATGGAGTCCCAATCGACCTGCTTATAGTCGAAGAAGCAGTAGTGCTCGTCCATCAACTGCCAGAGCGCCTCGAAGTTTCCCACCGGGTCGTCGTCATAACTGTCCTCGTCGATGCACGAAAAGAGGGTTGCCGCCACCAGGGAGACGCAGGTCAGAATCAGAAAGATGCGGGCAAGTGGGGAAAAAGTGAAAGGCTTCTGCTTCATAGACGGACGAATTTATGGACCAGCCCCAGCATAAACGTGTGGGACCAGTTGTGGTACTTCAGGTTTTCCACGCTGCTCTGGCGAATATCGGCCACGTAACTCAGCCGAAGCGTAGTGCGCCGGAAGAGCGGCACATCGAGCGACAAATGATTCCAGAAGGCCGGTTTGTTGCCCGGCCAGGAGAAATGGACCACTCCGCTGCTGTGTCCGAGCGAAAAGATTTCGTAGTACGACTGCCCGTAGTGGGGCGAGAAGAAAGCTCCGGCAAGGGGCATGAAATATTGATACCGCAGCATGAAGGGCCTGTGCAGGCGCCCGAGCCGGAAATGCCACGAGGCTTGTGCCGCAAGGCCGAGCCCGGCGCCCAGCTTCATGGCAGCCGGATTATTGCCATTGGCAAGGTTATAGATTACGCCCCCTTCGCCATACACCTGCCCGCCCAGCAGCACCTGGACCGAGGGGGGCAACCCGAGCGGCAGGCGGTGCAGCAGTCCCCAGCGCCACTCGGCCATTACGGAGAGATTGGTGTTGTCCTCCGAGGGATGACGCGTGCGGGAAAAGAATGCTTCGAAGTGCGTTTGGCGCAGCCAGCGGCGCGACGACTCGTAGGGCGCGTCGCCCGACTGGCGCATGAAGCGCAGCTCGAAGCCATGATAAGCCTGGGGAGAGAGATAAGTGTCGAATACGTCGGCCGAACCGGCGCCGAAACTTGTGCACCGCTCCCGCATCCGTTCGGCAAACGAGGACTGCATCAGATGGATGCCCGCGGCTACGCGCGCACTGTCGGACTGTGCCCGAATCGGAGACAAGACAAGCCCCAACAGGCAAAGGGTCAGCATCAGGGAGCAAAACGGACGAGGCATCGGACTGAAGGGATGAAAGGATTAGAACAAATCAAGCTGCCCCTGCTTCTGCTGCTCGTCGGCCGTATCGTCGGCAGGAGGCGGGACTTCGCCGGAAGAGGGCTGCATGTTTTCGTCAGAAGTGCCGGCACTTTCTTCCGGAAGTGCCTCCGCTTCTTCGGGAAGCGCCTCGCCGGCTTCGGGAATGATTTCCTCAATGCGCTCCACGGCATAGGTCGTCAGGCGTTTGCCCTTGGCCTTGAAGCCCTTGACGGCAATGAACTCGTCGGCATCCACCTCCAGCGGCTCGCGGAAGGCATCGCCCCCGCCGAAAGTGATGCGGAACTTGGGCGCCGGACGGCAGGTGAGAGTTATGAGTTCCGTCTTGGGATTATCGCCCAGGAAGCTCTGCTTGCGCGTAGTGGCCTCAAACAAAAAGCGCTTCAGATAGGGGTATCCCTGCTGGTCCGCATCATAAAGTGCGGCCGTCCACACCTTGTCTTTCTCAAACTTCTCCAGCACGATGATGTCTCCCTCGTAGTGGTTGCTCTGTTCCACGTCGGTCAGGTAGAATTCGCCCGTGCGGAGAACGACCAGGATGCGGTCCTCGTTCTGAAACTCGCCCAAGAATCGGCCGCGACCGTCGTAGTTCAGGCGCATCACGTCGGCATCAAACCATACGTTGCGCCCTCCTAATGTCGAAACCCCATGCTGTTTGAGCGAAATACGAAGCACATCGTTGCGAGTCACCAAGTTTCCCATCGCTTGGCGGTTCTTGATTGCCAATTTGCTGAAGTCCACTTCCAGAACTACCTTCTTCAAATGCGGATTGGGCTTGAGCATTACACGAACCACCTCGGCCTCTCCGTTGGGATTGGCCGTGAAATAAGCAATTCGCGAGCCGGGTGTTCCCTGAGTAACGTCGTATTCCCGGTCGCGCGTCAGGGAGGTTACGGAAAAGCGCTTCATGTAGTGCGGGCCTTGCTTGCCGTCGCGGTAGATGACGTTATAGACCGTGCGCTTGTCGCTCTTCTTGAATATGCCGACGTGCAGTATGTTTTTGCCCACGAACAGCTTGTCCTGCACGCGGACTACCTTGTATTTTCCGTCGCGGTAGAAGATGATTACGTCGTCGATATCGGAGCAATTCGCCACGAACTCGTCCTTTTTCAACGAAGTCCCTATGAATCCTTCCTCGCGGTTGATGTAGAGTTTTTCGTTGGCCTCGGCCACTTTGGCGGCTTCTATGGTGTCGAAGTTGCGAAGTTCCGTACGCCGGGGGAAAGCGGAGCCGTACTTTTCCTTCAAGTGGAGGAACCAGTCGATGGTATAGGCCGTGATTTGCGCCAGATGGGCTTCGATTTCCTTCATTTCGTCGCGGTATCGCGCGATAAGTTCATCGGCTTTTTCGGAATTGAACTTGAGAATCCGCCCCATGCGTATCTCCATCAGCCGAAGGATGTCGTCCTTTGTCACTTCGCGCAGGAACTGCGGGTAGAAAGGCGTAAGGCGGCGGTCGATGTGGGCGCAGGCGGCGTCCATGTCCGCAGCCTGTTCGAACTCGCGGTCTTTATAGATGCGCTCTTCGATGAATATCTTTTCGAGCGAAGCAAAATGCCACTTTTCCAGAATCTCGCCGTGTTTGATTTCCAGCTCCCGGCGGAGTATGTCGCGCGTGTGCTCGACCGAGCGGCGGAGCAGCTCGCTGACGGAAAGGAAGTGGGGCTTCTTCTCGTCGATTACGCAGCAGTTGGGCGAGATGCTCACTTCGCAATCGGTGAAGGCGTAGAGGGCGTCGATGGTCTTGTCGCTGGAGGTGCCCGGCGCGAGATGGATGAGTATGTTCACCTCGGCTGCCGTGTTGTCGTCCACGCGCTTCACCTTTATCTTGCCTTTCTCCACGGCTTTGAGGATGCTGTCGATGAGCGTCGGCGTCGTCTTGCCGTAGGGAAGTTCGGTTACGGCCAGCGTCTTGTTGTCGAGCTTGACAATCTTTGCGCGCACTTTCACGGAGCCGCCGCGCTCGCCGTCGTTGTATCGGGAGACGTCGATGCTGCCCCCCGTCAGAAAGTCGGGGTACAAATGAAATTCCTCACCGCGCAGGTAGGCCACGGCGGCGTCGCATATCTCACAGAAGTTATGGGGAAGTATCTTGGAGGAGAGGCCTACGGCAATTCCCTCCACCCCTTGCGCCAGGAGGAGGGGGAACTTGACGGGCAGGGTGACGGGCTCTTTCTTGCGCCCGTCGTAGGAAAGCTGCCACTCCGTTACCTTCGGGTCGAAAACCACCTCGAGTGCAAACTTGGAGAGGCGCGCTTCGATGTAACGGGGGGCCGCCGCGCTGTCGCCGGTCATGATGTTTCCCCAGTTTCCCTGCGTGTCGATGAGCAAATCCTTCTGCCCGAGCTGCACGAGGGCGTCGCCTATGGAGGCATCGCCATGGGGATGGAGCTGCATGGTGCTGCCCACGATGTTGGCCACTTTGTTGTATCGGCCGTCGTCCAGCTCCTTCATCGTGTGCAGGATGCGCCGCTGCACGGGTTTGAGCCCGTCGACGCAGTGGGGCACCGCACGTTCCAGAATCACGTAGGAGGCATAATCCAGAAACCAGTTGCGGTACATGCCGTTCAGGCGATGTATTTTCACTCCGTTCTGCTGCGGGGTTTCGTCTTCATCGGCAGGTTGGTAAGCTGCATGTCCTTCGGGAATCTTCTCGTCCTCTTCCATTTTTCCAGGTTTTGTATTCGTGCGAAATGCCTTGCAAATATAGCATTTTTTCTTCAAAGCCATGCGCCCCGCGGCCGGCAGAGCCCCGGAAAGGCGGAAAAGGCCGGGCACACGCGGCAAAAAGCCTTGCCACTTTTCGCGAAAAGTCTTGCATGTTTTCCGGAAAGGCACCGCATCTTTTTTCCTGAGAATCCGCTGCAAAAAAGCAAGCCATTCACAGAAAAAGGGCTATCTTTGCGCGTCATTATAGAGAATCATAAAACAAAACATAAGAGAAATGGCGCAACAAGAAGACGTTTTCAAGAAGATTGTCTCCCACTGCAAAGAGTACGGCTTCGTATTCCCCAGCAGCGAAATCTACGACGGGCTGGGAGCCGTGTACGACTACGGGCAGATGGGCGTAGAAATGAAGAACAACATCAAAAAATACTGGTGGGAAAGCATGGTAAGGCTGCACGAAAACATCGTGGGCATAGACTCCGCCATCTTCATGCACCCCACCATCTGGAAAGCCAGCGGGCACGTAGACGCATTCAACGACCCCCTCATCGACAACAAGGACAGCAAGAAACGCTACCGGGCCGACGTACTCATCGAAGACCAGATAGCCAAATACGACGAAAAGATACAGAAAGAAACGGCCAAAGCCGCCAAGCGCTTCGGAGACGCCTTCGACGAAGCCCAGTTCCTCGCCACCAACCCGCGCGTCAAGGAGCACATCGCCAAGCGCGACGCCCTGCACGAGCGCTACAAAAAGGCCATGAACGAGAACAATCTGGCAGAGCTGCGCCAGATAATCATCGACGAAGAAATCGCATGCCCCATATCCGGCACGCGAAACTGGACCGAAGTACGCCAGTTCAACCTCATGTTCTCCACCGAGATGGGCAGCACCGCCGACGGAGCCATGAAGGTTTACCTCCGACCCGAGACGGCGCAGGGCATCTTCGTCAACTACCTCAACGTACAGAAGACAGGCCGCATGAAAATCCCCTTCGGCATCGCCCAAATCGGGAAAGCCTTCCGCAACGAAATCGTAGCGCGGCAGTTCATCTTCCGCATGCGTGAGTTCGAACAGATGGAAATGCAATTCTTCGTGCGCCCCGGCAGCGAGCTGGAATGGTTCAAGAAGTGGAAAGAAACGCGCCTGAAATGGCACAAGGCCCTCGGCTTCGGCGACGACCACTACCGCTATCACGACCACGAGAAGCTGGCCCACTACGCAAACGCCGCCACCGACATCGAATTCCTCATGCCTTTCGGCTTCAAGGAGGTGGAAGGCATCCATTCGCGCACGGACTTCGACCTCTCGCAGCATGAGAAATACAGCGGGAAGAGCATCAAATACTTCGACCCCGAGACGAACGAGAGCTACACGCCCTATGTCATCGAGACAAGTATCGGCGTAGACCGCATGTTCCTCTCCGTTTTGTGCGGCTCCTTCGAAGAGGAAAAACTGGAGAACGGTGAGACGCGGACCGTACTGCACCTGCCCGCCGCATTAGCGCCGGTGAAACTCGCCATACTCCCCCTCGTCAAGAAAGACGGACTGCCCGAAAAGGCACGCACCATCATGGACGTAATGAAATACCACTTCAACTGCCAGTATGACGAGAAAGACTCCATCGGCAAACGCTACCGCCGCCAGGACGCCATCGGCACACCTTACTGCATCACCATCGACCACCAGACGCTCGAAGACAATACCGTCACCCTGCGCCACCGCGACACGATGCAACAGGAGCGCCTGCCCATCGATCAACTGCTGCCCGTCATCGAAGAAAAAGTAAGCATTACTTCCCTACTCAAGAAGCAGGCATAAAACAACCGAATTCCCTCATCTTTACACCCGAGCGGAGGCACGTCATGCAAAACGTGCCTCCGCTCTTCATTTTCCCCGGCAGCGGCCGGTTTTGAAAACAAAGCGTCACCCATCTGTAACCCCTTCGTCATACGGGCCCCCGTACTTTGTGCATCAGAAACAAGAGAGCCACAACCCTTTTTTATATATACATTATTTTTATGAGATTTGCAACACTTGCATGGCTGTCTTTAGCCACAGCTCTCTCGTTGCCCGTGAACAGCAACGGGAACCCGCTCGCCCGCATGGAAAACCCTGCCGGCGCAATCGACAAAACCGGGGAACTGGAAATTTTCGGCACCGTAACCGACAACACAAACACACCCCTCCCCGCAGCCTACCTGAGCCTCGTCAGCGAAACAGGCTTCCACCTTTCAGGAAACAGCAACAGCGAAGGAAAGTTCATCTTCAGCGGGCTCAAGCCCGGAGTCTACAAACTCAGCGTCACATTCCTGGGATATACGCCCAGCAACCAGACCATAACGCTCCAGGAACAGTCGCAGGAAGTCAAAATCGTGATGAATGAACACACCGAACAGCTCGACAACTTCGTCGTCTACGGCAGCATGACACGCGGACAGGCCAAGGCCCTCACCCAACAGAAGAACTCCTTGCGCATCGTCAACATCGTAGATTTCGAACAGAGCAGCAAGTTTCCCGACCGTAATGCGGCAGAATCCCTCCAGCGCATACCGGGAATCTCCATCACCCGCGACCAGGGCGAAGGAGAGTACGTCATGATTCGCGGACTGGCGCCGCAGTACAACTCCATTCAGATGAACGGTGCGCGCATCCCCAGCCCCGATAAAGACGACGAGCGCGGCACCGGCATGGGATTGCTCCTCTCCGACATGATGCAAACCATAGAGGTCAGCAAGACAAGCACGCCTGATATGGACGGAGACGCCATCGGAGGCAGCGTAAACCTTAACCTTAAGGAAGCGCCCAACAAGCTCTATCTGGGAGCGGCAGTGCAAGGTGGCTACAACATGCAGCACTCTGACTTCACACACTGGGGCAAAGGGCTCGGACATGCATCGCTTATGTACGGACAACGCTTCTTCGACAACAAATTAGGCCTCCTTGTGAGCGGAAGTTACGACCAAACCAACATCGGCTCCATACTGAATCAGTACACCTACAGCGGCGATACCGAAGATATCGAGTCCAAACGCTGGAACGACTACGACGTACGCCGCATCCGCTACGGATTCATCGTAAGCCCGGACTTCCGCTTCAACGAGAAAAACAAGATACGCGTCATCTACTCCTACAACCAATTTAACGATAACGAGATACGCCGCCGGGCCGACTTCCTCATGGAAGACCCGAGCGATGCGACCATTCGCCGGGAAACCAGAAACCGCATTGAGAAAATCAATACCGCCATGCTCCAAGTGAAGGGCGAACATCTCCTGAACAGGCTGAAAATCGAATACACCTTCAGCAACATTCACTCAAACATGGACGAGCCTGACCAGACGAACTACCGCTTCCAAAGAAAAGGCATAGACCTCTCCGCACTTTCCAACGACGCAAAAGCCAGCCTGACCGGCACCCGCGTCCTCCTTTCGCCCGACGAACCGCTCTCACTCTCGCAGGCAACCACCACATACGAGAAGATGAAAGACCGCGACAACAGCTTCCGTCTCGACTTTACGCTCCCCTTTGCCTTCCTCCAGCAGGCGAGCAACCTGAAATTCGGCGCAAAATGGCTGCACAAGAGGAAGGAATATACCAACCTCGAGTACACCGGAGAAATCAACGAGCAGGGCAGCGGAATGACCATAACCGACGGAAACTTCGGATTCATCGACATCAAGAGCGAAGAGGGGAAAGGCATCGTGCCCGTAACGGAGTACACGCTGGACGACCCCATAAACGAAGCCAGCTACCGCGCCAAGGAAACCGTGTGGAGCGCCTACCTCATGGGCGAAATCAAGTGGCTGAAAAACCTGACATCCGTAGTGGGCGTACGCTACGAGCATACCGCAGACGATAATATCCACCTCGCCGACAACCGGGAGGGCTCCTCTTCGTACGACAACCTGCTGCCCAGCGTAAACCTCGTCTACAACCTGGACCGCAAGTCCAACATCAAACTGGCATACAGCACGGGGCTTCGCCGGCCGAACTACTCGGATCTCGTACCTTACTACGACCGCGACGACCAATCCCTCACCATTTCCATGGGAAATCCCGACCTGAAAGCCGCCTACGCGCACTCCTTCGACCTGCTCTTCGAGCACTATACCAACAATCTGGGCATGCTGACCGCAGGCGTCTACTTCAAGCGAATCAACGACGACATCACTTCCACCACCGAGTTCCAGCGAATCGACGGAGAACTCTTCGAGACCACCATGCCCGTCAATACGGAATCGTCCAAAATATGGGGCGCCGAAGTCGCACTGAACCACCAGTTCAAGTATCTCTCCGTGCCCTTCCTGCGCGACCTGGGCATCTATGCCAACTATACCTATACGCACTCCACTTCCTCCTTCAACGGACGTGAGATGACCATGAGCAGCAGCCCCGAACACGTGGGCAACATATCGCTCTTCTACGAAAATGAAAAGAACGGATGGTCGTTCGCCTTCACCAATACATTCCGCTCCGCCATGCTCTTCTCGATAGGCGACAACGAAAAGAACGACCAGTACTACGGAAAAGAGATACACATGGACGTAGTAGTATCCAAGCGTCTGTGGAAAGGCCTCGTAGCCTCGTTCCAGGTGAACAACATCACCGACCAGGCCGCCAAGGAATATCTCGGAAAACCGGGTGAGTCCTACGCACGCATCCAGCAGACCGAATACTACGGACAACGCTTCCAACTGGGACTGAAATGGACACTCTGAAATCCAACCGCCGTATGAAATCCATCAAATTCCTACTCGGCGCACTCCTCCTGCTGCCGCTCGGCATGCCTGCCCATGCCGACGGCAGCTTCCGGGAGCAGGCCCGCTTCCAGGCCGCGGCAGCACGACAGGGCGCAACGGCCGACAAACACTGCTTCTACGCCATCGACAACCGGCGAATCGTGCAGTACTCCCTGCAGGGAGACTCCCTCAACCAGTGGCAGGCGCAGGGCGAAGAACTCAAAAACATGTACCACCTGAACAGCGGCACCGTAGTGGGCGACAAACTCTACTGCGCGCACTCCAACTACCCCCGCCTGCCCATGACAAGCTCCATCGAAGTCTTCGACACACGCACCATGGAACACGTCCAGAGCATCAGCCTCGGCATACGCTACGGCTCGCTCACCTGGCTCACACCGCAGGGGGAAAACTGGTACGCCTTCTTCGCGCACTACGAAAACAAGTCGCAAGAACCGGGAAAGGACGTCAGCTGGTCGCAACTCGTGCTGTTCGACCGCAACTGGCAGCCCCTCCAAGCCTGGACACTCCCGCAGGAACTCGTCGAAAAGGTGCGTCCGCACAGCCTTTCGGGCGGCGTTCTGGCCGACAGCCTCTTCTATTGCACCGGACACGACGCCGCCGAGTGCTACGTCCTCAAGCTCCCCACCGCAGGCAGCAGCCTCATCTGGGTCGACACGCTGCCCATACCCTTCCACGGGCAAGCCTTCGGCTTCGACCCGCAGGGCAACCTCTGGGGCATCGAGCGCAGCACGCGGGAAGTAATACAGGCCGTCCGCGAATAAAGCCACGCCACTCTTCCACTTTTCATGCAGCGCTTTTTGAGAAAAGCGCTGCATCTTTTTACCGGCTGACGCGGCGGAAAAAGAATTTGCATAATCATCAGGAAAACGCTACCTTTGCGCCACATTTTGGAAAGACACAGCTGCGGCTGTGGCGTAATTGGTAGCCGCGCCAGACTTAGGATCTGGTGTTTTACGACGTGCAGGTTCGAGTCCTGTCAGCCGCACCCGGCAAAAAGGAATCCTTCCCCCTGACCGGAGGAAGGATTCCTTTTATCGTTTCGTACTAGGGCGGGAGCCCTCTTCCGCGGCTGCCCCGCCGCGCTGCTGCCGACAGGAGAGGCAAGCGTCTACTCCGCCCGGCGCAGAAAAGCGGCCACCTGCCCGAGCGCTTCCTCCCAGGCCGCGCCCCCGAAGCCATGACCCGCACCGCGCACTACGTGGAGCACGGCATCCGGATACGTCTCGGCCGCACGCACCGAATAGTCGAGCGGCACAACGGGGTCCTTGTCGCCATGCACGATGAGCACCGGCCCGGCATAACGCCCGATTTTGGGATAGACCTCCATGCCGCGCAGCTCGCGGAAGAAGCGCCGGCCGAGGGGCACATTCCACACGCGCGTCGTGTCGGGGATGTCCGACTCGCGGGCGTAACGGCTGTTCCAGTTGTCGGGGATGCACAAGGCAGGGTAGACCAATACCAGACGGCTCATGAGTTGCGGCTGTTCGGCCGCGGCAAGCGCCGCAACCAGCCCGCCCTGGCTCTCGCCTACGACGACGATTGACGTGCTGTCCACATCAGCTTGGGCGCGAAAGTGGCGCACGATGGCCTCCAGGTCGCTCACCTCGTCGCGGACGGACATGTTCATCGTGTTCGCATCGCTGCGGCTGTGCAGCGCACCGCAGGGGAAGTCGAAGGCATAACAGCGGTAGCCCAGGGCGCAAAGCGTATCGAAATAGTTGCAACCGAACTCATGGCTTCCGTTGAAGCCGTGGGCAATGACCACCACGGGCAGGCGCCCTTCCGACTCGGCAGGCGAGGCCTGCACGCCATAGATGCGCCGGTTGCCGTTCTCAATCCACAGCTCTTCGGTCACTGGGTCGGCGGCCCACGCCGCCTGCCCCGCGGAAAAAGCCCCGGCAAGGCAGGCCAGGGCCATCAAAAGGTTTCGTATCATAATGCTTCCAGGCATAAGAGTTACGTACAAGAGTAAGAGGCCGACCGGCAAAGGGGCGGCGCATTTTCCGGAAAGTGCCGGCACTTTTCAGGCAAAGGAGCGGCACTTTCCGCGGCAAGCGCTGCCGCTTGCTACTGCGCGTTGAGGGCGCACAGCTCGTCCATGTAGCGGCGGTCGTTGCAGAGGCGCGGCACCTTGTGCTGGCCGCCCAGCTTCCCTTTCTGCGCCAGCCAGTCGTGGAACAGGTTTTCCCGCGCCACGATTATTTCGGGCATCTGCAGGGCTATGTCTTTCCAGCGCTTCGCCT
Organism: Bacteroidaceae bacterium; assembly: GCA_050946375.1. Taxonomy (GTDB): domain Bacteria; phylum Bacteroidota; class Bacteroidia; order Bacteroidales; family Bacteroidaceae; genus UBA1794. The sequence goes on from JBMNUT010000006.1 coordinate 47,346, forward strand.
CGTAGTCGGAGTTGAGCTCCTTGAGCGAAGTGTCGAGCACTTCGGCAAAATGCGCCACGCTGTCGGGCATTTGCGCGAACTCGATGAGCCACTGATGCCGGCATTTTGCCCGACTGTCCATGAACACCGGCGCAGCGGTGTAGTCCGTCACCATCGCTCCGCAGGCGGCGCAGGCACGGGCCAGGGCCTTCTCGGCGTTGTCCACCATCAGTTCCTCGCCAAAGGCATTGATGAAGTGCTTCGTGCGCCCCGAGATTATGAATTTCCACGGGTTCTTCGAGGTGAAACGCACCGTGTCGCCTATCAGGTAGCGCCAGAGTCCGCAGCAGTTGTTCAGCACCAATGCGTAATTCTTGCCCAGCTCCACGCCCGAGAGGGGCACGGTATGCGGATTTTCCGAGCCGAATTCGTCCATCGGCAGGAACTCATAAAACATTCCGTAGTCCACCATCAGCAGCATCGCCGGGTCGCTCAGGTCGTTTTGCACGCCGAAAAATCCCTCACTCGCATTGTACGTCTCCACGTAGTGCATGTCTTCCTTGTGAATCACCTGCCGGTATTGCTCGCGATAGGGGGTGAAGGCCACGCCGCCGTGGAAGAATACTTCGAGATTGGGCCATACTTCCTCGAGGGTGGCCTTGCCGGTCTCGTGCAAGATATGCTTGATGAGCACCAGGAACCACGAGGGCACGCCGCTCAGATTGGTCACGTTTTCCGGAATCACCGCCTCGGCCATCACGCGAATCTTGGCCTCCCATTCGTCCATGAGGGCTATCTTCTTCGAAGGCACGCGGATGAGGTTGACCAGCGAGGGTATGTTCTCCATCAATATCGCCGAGAGGTCGCCCACCAGGCTGTGGGGGGTGTTCAGATTGGGGCTGTGGCTGCCGCCGAGTATCAACCCTTTCCCGTCGAAAAAGCGGCTCTGCGGATTGATTTTATGCAGGTACAGGGCCACGCAGTCCTGCCCGCCGCGGTAGTGTATGGTGCGCAGCGCGTCGGCCGTGACGGGGAGGTATTTGCTCTTGTCGTTCGTCGTTCCGCTCGACTTGGCGAACCACTTCGTCCGCCCCGGCCAGAGTATGTTCTCCTCACCCTGCCGCACGCGTTCCACGTAGCCCTTCAGCTCTTCATAAGTCTGCAAGGGCACACGGCGGCAAAACTCCTCGTAGGTGCGGATTTCGCCATAGCCGTACTTGCGGCCCCACTCCGTGTCGCGGGCCCGGCGGAGCAGCGAGTGGAAAGCCGACGACTGCAAAGCCTCGGAATCGGTCGCATAGCGGTCGATGGCACGCACACGACTCTTGAAGAAAGGGGCTATCAAAGGGGTAATCTTCATATCGTATCGTCTTTCAGTGGAGAGGTACTTAGCGGCAAAGGCCTCGCAAGGCCCGCGCAGAGTGCCACCCGATTTGGCCGCAAAATTACCGCTATTTTCCATAACAACCACCCTGCCCCCTTTCTTTTTCGCCCTGTCTGTCGACAAATCGACTATCGATACCGCACTAAAGGCAAGCCCCGCGCCGCAAAAGCAGCCGCCCGGCGGGAGAAAAGTGCCGCCGCTTTTTCGTAAGAGTGCCGCAACAATGCGCCGGAAGCCAAGGCCCTTTTTCTGCCAAATGCCGCAGGGCATGCGGATTTCTATAAACATTTTTTGTCGTTTACGCAGGAATACGTAATTTTGCCCCCGTACTCCAATCGAACTTCAATACACAGTAAAGACTATGAAGGGCATCATCCTTGCGGGCGGCAGCGCAACACGCCTCTACCCGCTCTCCAAAGCAATTTCGAAACAAATCATGCCGGTCTACGACAAGCCCATGATCTACTACCCCCTCTCCACGCTCATGCTGGCAGGAATCAGGGAAGTCCTCATCATTTCCACCCCGCGCGACCTGCCCATGTTCCGCGACCTCTTCGGGAGTGGCGAGGAGCTGGGCATGAAGTTCAGCTACAAAATACAGGAACAGCCCAACGGACTGGCACAAGCCTTCGTGCTCGGCGCCGAATTCCTCGGCGGAGAGCCGGGATGCCTCATACTGGGCGACAACATGTTCTACGGGCAAAACTTCTCGCAGATGCTCCACCGCGCGGCAAGCACGAAGCACGGCGCCTGCATCTTCGGCTACTACGTCAAAGACCCGCGGGCGTACGGCGTGGTAGAGTTCGACGAACAGGGAAAAGTCATCTCCCTCGAAGAAAAACCCGAGCATCCCAAAAGCCAGTATGCCGTACCCGGTCTGTACTTCTACGACGCTACCGTCACCGAAAAAGCGGCCTCGCTCAAGCCCTCGGCACGCGGCGAATACGAAATAACCGACCTCAACCGCCTCTACCTGGAGGAGGGCACTCTGCGCGTAGAGCTCTTCGGACGCGGATTCGCGTGGCTCGACACGGGCAACTGCGACAGCCTGCTCGAAGCCGGAAACTTCGTGGCAACCATACAGAACCGGCAGGGATTCTACGTAAGCTGCATCGAAGAAATCGCATGGCGCAACAAATGGATTGACGACGAACAGCTGCGGAAACTCGGAGAACAACTCCAGAAAACACACTACGGGCAGTACATACTCAGCCTGCTCCACTAAGAGAATACACCTTAATTATTATAGAGAAAGCGAACATGAAGACCTACTTAGTTACAGGAGCCGCCGGGTTTATCGGCGCAAACTACCTGAAATATATCCTCGCCAAGCACGACGACATACGCGTTGTCGTGCTCGATGCGCTCACCTACGCCGGCAATCTCGGCACCATAGCCGGAGACATCGACAACAAGCGCTGCTTCTTCGTCAAAGGAGACATCTGCGACCGCAAACTCGCCGACCAGCTCTTCAGCGAATACCAGTTTGACTACGTCGTAAACTTCGCCGCCGAAAGCCACGTGGACCGCAGCATCGAAAATCCGCAGCTCTTCCTCATCACCAACATCCTCGGCACCCAGAACCTGCTCGACGCCGCACGCCGCGCATGGGTCACCGGGAAAGACGCACAGGGCTACCCCACCTGGCGCCCCGGCACGCGCTATCACCAGGTGTCGACCGACGAAGTCTACGGAAGCCTCGGTAGCGAAGGATACTTCACCGAGCAGACGCCCCTCTGCCCGCATAGCCCTTACAGCGCATCCAAGACCAGTGCGGACCTCGTGGTCATGGCCTATCACGACACCTACAAGATGCCCGTGACCATCACCCGCTGCTCCAACAACTACGGCCCCTACCACTTCCCCGAAAAGCTCATACCGCTCATCATCAACAACATACTCGAAGGCAAGCAACTGCCCGTCTACGGCGACGGAAGCAACGTGCGCGACTGGCTCTACGTGGAAGACCACTGCAAGGCCATCGACCTCGTAGTGCGCCAAGGGCGGGAAGGAGAAGTATATAATGTAGGCGGACACAACGAACGGAAGAACATCGATATCGTCAAGCTCACCATCGCCACGATACGGCAACTCATGGAGGAAAACCCCGAATACCGGCAGGTACTCCGCAAACGCGTGCCCGGACCCGACGGACAGCTCTCCATCGACTGGATCAACGAGAGCCTCATCACCTTCGTAACCGACCGCCTCGGCCACGACCAGCGCTACGCCATCGACCCGACGAAGATTAAGAACGAACTCGGATGGTATCCCGAAACGACCTTCGAGCAGGGCATCGTGAAGACCATACGCTGGTATCTCGAACATCAGGACTGGGTGAAAGACGTAACCTCCGGCGACTATCAGAAATACTACGAGCGCATGTACGCCAACCGGTAGGCAACAGCCCCGCCACAGATACAAGTCCGGAAGCCACATCCGCATCCCCAAAAGCGGAAAAAGTGCGCTTCCGGACTTCATTTTTGCCCCTTTTTCGGCCCGATTCGCAGCATAAAAGCACGATAATCTGCAAATTACGCCGCCAATGCTTGGCAGGCCGCGAAATAAACACTATCTTTGCGCCCGCAAAATCAAATCACTTTTATTTTTTACATCACAGTATTATGAACCAGTACGAAACCGTTTTCATTTTGACTCCCGTTTTGTCTGACGTCCAGATGAAGGAAGCGGTAGAGAAGTTCAAGGGCATTCTCACAGCAGAAGGCGCCGAGATCATCAACGAAGAGAACTGGGGCCTGAAAAAATTGGCTTATCCCATTCAAAAGAAGTCGACCGGATTCTATCAGCTGATAGAGTTCAAAGCTGAACCCTCTACCATCGAAAAGTTGGAAGTCAACTATCGCCGCGACGAGCGCGTAATCCGTTTCCTGACCTTCCGTCAAGACAAATACGCTGCCGAGTACGCTGCTAAAAGAAGGAATATATTATCGAATAAAAAAGAGGAGAAGCAAGCATGACACAGAACAATCAATCCCAATCCGAAATACGCTATCTCACGCCTCCTACCGTAGACGTGAAGAAAAAGAAATACTGCCGCTTCAAGAAAAGTGGTATCAAGTATATCGACTACAAAGACCCCGAATTTCTGAAGAAGTTCCTCAACGAGCAAGGCAAAATCCTGCCCCGCCGCATCACCGGCACCTCGCTCAAGTTCCAGCGCCGGGTAGCACGCGCCGTAAAACGCGCACGTCACTTGGCATTGCTGCCCTACGTTACTGATTTGATGAAATAATACAAGGAGGAAGAAGTAATGGAAGTTATACTGAAAGAAGACATAGCAAATCTCGGTTATAAGAACGATATCGTAACCGTAAAGAACGGATACGGACGCAACTACCTCATCCCCCAAGGAAAAGCCGTCATCGCTTCCCCCTCGGCCAAGAAGATGCTGGCCGAAGAGCTCAAGCAACGCGCTCACAAGCTGGCCAAGATCAAACAGGATGCTGAAGAACTCGCCGCTAAAATCAACGGCCTGCAGCTCACCATCGCTACCAAGGTCAGCGCAACGGGTACTATCTACGGCTCCGTTTCCAACATACAGGTAGCTGAGAAACTCGCAGAAAAAGGCTTCAACATCGACCGGAAAACCATCGTTATCAAAGACAACGTGAAAGAAGTCGGTACCTACAAAGCCATTGTTAAGCTCCACAAGGAGGTTTCTGCCGAGATTACCTTTGAAGTGGTAGCCGAAGGCGAAGCACAACCCGAGGAGAAAGCTGCTGAATAAGCCGCACAATTCCTCTCCAAACCATAAGCAAAGCCATATCCGCCCGCGGGCAGATATGGCTTTCTTTTTGCCCCGCACTCTCAAAAGATTCCTATCTTTGCGCGCATACACCCCGATACTCCGGCCTCAATCACCGGGGCGCATCGGAAAACAATGCAGCAGAATATGAAGAGAACCTTGTCATCCCTCATCGCAAGTGCCCTGCTCCTTTGCACGGCAAGCGCACAAGAAGCCCCGAACTACACCTTCGACGAAGAAACCGCAGACCGGGAGACCGTCGCAGGAAAGGCCGAACGAACCAATCAAGGCGTCCGCTACGACGGAATCCCACCCGCCCCCGTCCGGGAAGTGAAGACCGACTTGGGCATCACCATGCAGCCCGACGAAAAAATACGCTGGATGCTGGACGACAAGCTGGGCATGTTCATACACTGGGGGCTATATGCAGGCCCCGGAAAGGGCGAATGGTACATGGAAAACGCAGGCATCAGCATCGAAGAATACCGCAAGTTCGCCTATCCCGAATCCGGCGACGAATACTTCGACGCCAGGGACTTCGACGCCCGCAAGTGGGCGGAACTGGCCAAAAAGGCCGGCATGAAATACATGTGCCTCACCACCCAGCACCACGACGGCTACGCCCTTTTCGAAAGCCGCTACATGAACGCCTTCACCGCCAAGCAGACGCACAACCGCGACTTCGTGAAAGAATACGTAGAGGCCTGCCGCGAAGCAGGACTGAAGGTAGGCTTCTACAAAACGCTCATCAACTGGCGCTTCCCCGGCTACTACGACATCACCGGAACCGACTGCAAACCCAACCGGTTCGGCTACGCCACAGCGCCCTGGCACAAGGAAAACGCACGCCTGATGAAGGAGGAACTCTACTGCCAGGTAAAGGAACTCATGACCCGGTACGGGAAAATCGACCACCTGTTCTGGGACGGCGGCTGGATTGCCCAGCAGGGAACCGATGCCGACGGCGCTCCTTTCTGGGAACCGGGGCGCTACACCAGCGACGACAACGAGTGGCCCGTCAATCCCTACTTCCGCGATTATGAACCGGAGAGCGGCAGACCGCTCGGCCTGATGGGCATCGTGCGCAAATACCAGCCGGACATCGTCGTCAACCCCCGCAGCGGATGGATTGGAGACTTCACCTGCGAAGAGGGAGGAGGAGACGTTAAAGGCGAAATACGCAGCGGCGTAGTCGAAAAATGCGTCTCGCTCGCGCCCGGATGGGGCTACAACAAAGCCATGAACGACCCGGCAAATATCATGCCCCTGCAAAGGGTAAAACGACTGTTCGCCGACTGCATGGTGCGGAACATGTGCTTCCTCCTCAACGTAGGCCCCGACCGCCACGGCAACATAGCCCCGCTCGTCGAGCAGCGGCTCCTCGAGTTCGGACAGTGGGTCAACGCCACGCAGGAAGCCATCTACGGCACACGGGGAGGACCCTGGCAGCCCGTCGACGGACAGTACGGATTCTGCTACAAAGACCGCACGCTCTACATCTACTTCCTCGGTGGATATACCGGTAAAAACTTCACCCTGCCCAACCTCAACAAAGGGATGAAAGCCGTGAAAGCCTACGACGTATATACCCGCCAGCCGGTGGCAGTCAGCCAGAAGGGGAAGGCCGTCACGCTGAAAGACCTGCCCCTCGTTCCCAACGACCTGACCGTAATCCCAGTAGTCCTGAACCAGCCGGTCTACGGCAACTGACCTCGCGGCCATACCCTCCTCCGCAACGTATCTTTTGGGGCATACCGCTCGGAAATACCGCAGCGTGTTTTTCCGCTGCGGAGGAGGGTCTGTGCAGTCACCGCGCCACACGCTAAGCCGCCATCTGGTGGCGGTTCTGTGTCTTTTCTTCACTGCCGGAAGCCGCCGGTGGTGGCGGTTCTGTGTCTTTTCTTCGCGGCCCCGAAGAAAAGGCACCAAAAGAAGGGGGCTGCACCGGCGGAAAATGAAACTCGTCCCTGCGGGGCTCAAACAACATTTCCCGAATCCTCATGTACTATTCGTTTGCCACTCCTTATAATTAAGTAAGGCGTCACAAATAATATTTCCCTACTCGCTAAATACAAGACGCTTATTCCCCTTACGCAAAGCCTTGCATCCATTTCCATAAAGTCCTGCATCCATTCCCATAAAGCCTTGCATCCGTTCCCATAAAGTCTTGCATCTATTTCAATAAATACCAGTCACAAAAGAAACCTTCCCGCCATGAAGCGGGCGCTCTGCGAAGTCCGTCCTTATGCACTGCCCCGCAGCAAAATTTGCGCTGCAAAGTCCATCCCAATGTATTGCCCCATAACGGAATACATTCTGCGAAGTCCATCCTTATGTACTGCCCCGCAGCAAAATTTGCACTGCGAAGTCCATCCCCGCCGCCCGTTAGGGTTCGTCTGATTGAAAGTACCTTGTCCTTTTGTTCCCCGCGGGCGGGGAAAAAGCCCCCTTCTTTTTGGTTCGTTTTTCTTCGGGGCAGCGAAGAAAAATGAACAGAACAGCGGGATTCCCATCCCGCGCGCACCCCCTTTAAGCCTAAAGGGCAGAGGTATTGCCTCCTCGCACACCCCCTTTTAGCAAAAAGGCAAAGGATATTCCCCCTCACTGCCTCGGGAGGAAACAGTCTTCGCCGCCACCGTGAGAAAGAAAGGAAGAAAGAGCACAGCCCTTTCCTCCCTTCTTTTCACAAATTTCTTCGGGAAGAAATCCCCCCTACCACACTACTTTCAGCCGTTCGCCGCGGTCGTTCTGCACGACATACACGCCGTGTCCCGTCAGCCGGAACGACACTTCGGAGCGTCCCTCGCAGTCCACCCCGCCGATTGCGCGGCCCTCCACATCGTAGAGCACCACGCGCGTCGTCAGCTCCGGCAGGTTCCACACGCGCAGCAGGCCCCCGTCGTCCACCGAGGCCCGCATCGTTGCAGCGCCCGGCACGAGCCCGTCCGCCGCAGCGCGGAAGCTCACCTCGAACCGCTCCGAGCAATCCTCGCCCGCAGCCACCGCAAAGGAATAAGCCCCCTGCAGCAAGTCCGCCGTAGCCCCCGTTGTCCGGTCGTGCAGCAGCACCGTCTCGTAGCCCTCGGCCGGGCAGTCGTCCGCAATGCCGATGGCATATCGACCGCCTTCCGCCGTCGTCACGCCCACCGTCGTCGTGCTCTCCTCGTCCAGAGCGCCCAGCAACGAGTAGCGTCCGGCGCCCCGCACGGCAAAGATCTGCGGTTCGCCCTCGGCCGACATCCACTTCACGCCGTCGATACCCAGGTCGAAATCCGCCAACGACTGCTCCGTCGGCACCGCATTCAGCTGCAACCGGTCGCACTCCGCACGAGCCGAAACGCTCCGCTTCGCCCCGTCGGCAGCCGACAAGGAGAGCGACAAGGTAGACGAAGTTTCATAGGCATCTCCGCTCTTGGTAATAGTAGTAGAGCCATCGCCATTAGGAACTTCTTTCGGTTGTTCTACCGTAAATTTCTCTGCAACCTCCAGTGTAGCCGTCTGCGTGAAGACCGCATCTCCTGCAGGGATATGGCCTTCAATAGAAGCACCGTCGCTTTCCTTATAAGTCAGCACCGGGAAATAGCCACCGGGAGTAAGATTATCTTCGGCGGCAACGGAAACCAGTCCATACAGCACCCGCCCGTATTCCATGTCCGTATAGTTCATGGCGCAGAGATACGGCGAGCCAAACAAGTTCCAACCCATGTTTTCCTTATGGGTAAAGCGGTTACTATTCTTATCCGGGCTCCATGGCTCCTGGAAGTTCCATTGCTTTAACGTCACCTCCTTAGCGGTAGAGTTCTCCGTATAAGACGTTCCGTAGAAGCGCACTTTTATATTATCCGTAGTCCCCTCCGGTGCTTCCAAAGCAAAGCCGGTACCGGGCGACAAGGAAGTAATATCAGTAACATCTTTCCATGCCTCACCTTCCGTAGAGCTGAAGGCATAGTCGTACTTCGAACGCGCCTCGCCGTCGTAGGTCTGCACGGCAACGTCCGTTGACTTGGTAATATCATACGGAAGCCCAGTAGACTCTACCGTAAACGGCATCGCTGCAAGATCCGTGCCAGAGCCGTTCAACGTGCGTTCTACGGCAAAGTTTTTCAGACCGACACTATTGCCATTCCCGCGCAGGCCGGCCCGGTGCCCCAGGAGCAGGAAGCCCGGATTGAAAGGCGCCGCCGTACCATAAACCGGCTGTACGTCCGGCTCCGTTCCCGTCTTACCGAGAATCAATTCCTGACCGGCACGCACGTACACTACCGACTTGCCATGCGGATAGTCGTCAGCTGTCACCTTGGCATCGGCGGTCACGTTCCACGTCTCGAAGCAACCGTTGTCCACCGTATTGCGGATGCGCAGGTTGCCTGCGATATCGCGACGGTGGCCGACCATATCGATGCATTTCTGAGTTTTATCTCCACGCTCTTCAGCCTCAGGACCCTCCGCCACGTCCATATCCGGCGAATCCTCGTTCAACTGGTATTCCCAGTACTCATCTCCTACATAGTGATTGAGTTCCGTCGCAGCCTCACGGTTATTTCCAGAGCCGTTAGCCCCGTCAATCGTCCCCGTAGCCGTCACATTCACGGCCTGTACGCCGCTCACGCTGCCGAGCACCAACGTATTGTAGAGGATGCCGCCAGCCTCGCCCGATACCGTAGCCGGAGCAGTCTCCGTGCCCACTACCGACGTCGACAGATAGCCGCCGCCCGACAAGGTAACATCTCCCGTCACTTCGAAGCCATCCACCACGGATTTATCCGATGATACCGTCACGCCGCTCAGCTGCGACTTCTTTTCGCGCTCCAGCAGGCCCACCCGCTGATCCAGCAGGTTGCCCACTATATCCTCCGCCGACTCCGAAGTACCCGGATACCGCTCATCGTTCATGCCGCCATACACCTTCACGCCGGGCAAGGTCACGCGCAAGCCATCCGACTTCGTCACATTGTTGTGCACGAGCACATAAGCCATAGCTTTCTTGTTAATAGCATAAATCCCCGCCAGGTCGGCCGCGCCCTGAAGGTCGCCCGTAGCATTCTCCCAACTGCTTCCGCTGTCGTCGCTGTTCGAGAGGTTGCTCTTCACGTAGATAATCTGCCGCAAAGGCGAAGCATACTCATACGCGCCGATGTCGATCGTGCCGTCCACCACGCGGGAAACGTTGTACAAGTCGCGCTCCTCGCTAATATCCGCATTCACATCTCCCATCGCCTTCGTCGCATACAAGTCATTGCTACCCTTGTTCAGCAACGTCAGGCTCGGGCGGATGCGGTAGTCGCGGAGTTCTTCATTCTCATTCAACGGGTCGACAAAGTTCGGCCCATCCTGCAAGTCGGTATTATTGACATCAGCATCACCCGTAAAGGAGAATACCTTATTATTATGGCCTTCGTCCTCCCGCATATTCCGGTTCGTATTATTCCACGAAACCGAGTTATAGACCGCAGGCGAGCCGGTCATATCCGTCCCGTTGTTCGCGAACGTCGTGTTCACCAACGTAGCCGCTACCGAACCTCCTGCAAATCCCGTGCCATCGTTGTCCGCAAACAGCGAGTTCACAATAAGTACAGAGCCGGAATTACCACTGATATTCACGCCCGTATTCTTATTCATGCGGAATGCCGTATGGGTCAGCGTAAGGTCGCCACCGTTATTCGTAGAGGCAGTGATGCCCGTACCATTCTCGTCCTTATTGATAAAGGTAAAGCCATCTATTGTGACATATTTACCGTTCGTCGAGATGTTCATCAACTGGGCTGTCGTACCGTCATTCCGTATCACGCTCGGCTTGCTGTAATTCTGCTGCTCGCCCACACCGGTGCACGAGCCTTTCAGCGTGAAGCCGTCGGAAAGAGTCGTTTCTCCATTCATATTCAACAGATAAGCCGTACCGGTAGACAACCGACTCCAGCTGTACGACCCGTCGCGCACATAGACAACGCGGTCCTCATTTTTTTCTGTCGGGTTAGCCGCGCCGATGATCGCTCCGCGCAGGTCGTCCGTCGCATTCGCCCAACTCGTCCCATTTCCCAAACCGCTCGATACGATATCGACGTAGATAGCCGACATCGTTGAGAAGTTCGAAACATACTGGTACTCATATACGCCTATGTCGATAACCGCATCTTCCTGAACATTATCTTTGTCCATCGGGCCGGAATAACGTTTGTAACCATCGTTATAGCTATCATAACCACCCATATAATAAGTAGTATAATCCTTTGCATAGTTACCCATCCAGTCCTCATAAGCACCGATTTCTCCGTTAGGCGTGCTCTTATAATTCCATTGTCCAGTTCCTGCATCCGTCACCAGCGACGTCGAAACCGGGTTCCACAGATTGGTAGCGTCGTTTCCGCTCGCGCCGGCCACCGTAGCCGGGCGGGTAAAGCGCGGGCCGTCGGTACTCATGTTGTCCGTGCTGAGGCGGATATTATGATTAGAGTTCCCCGCTGTAAACTTACTGTCGTAGTCCACATCGCTGGCCGAATGAAAAACATCGAAGTGAGCTACGTTCGTATTGTCGTCATTTTCCTCCTCATGCTTATTACCCCAAATCAGCGTATTCGTAATCGTACTCCTCCCGTTGTGGTTGTAGATAACGGGGTTCGTCGCAGCCTTGTTGCGGGCAAACGTATTGTTCATCAGATTGATCTGCGGGTCGGCAATGCTTCCCGATACGCCCGTAGCATAGTTCGTGCCGATGGCGCCGCCCTCTCCGTCCGACTCATTGTTTACCCACAGCGTATTGACCGCATACAGCGTGGTCGCAGTATTGTTGTCGGCCATGTAGACCGCACCGCCGCGGCTGGTCAGCATTTCAGCCGTAGAGCCCGTATTCGCCACCGTTTGGTTGCCTGCCAGTATGGAGCTGACCAGCGTCAGATTGGCATCCTTCATGAAGACCGCCCCGCCGCGCACGGCCTGGTTGTCGATCAGGCGGCTCCGCACGATGGTGTAGGGCACGCCGTCGCTGTAGATGCCGCCGCCGCGCCCTTCGGCCGGGTCAACATTGGCACTGACCGTGCCCGACACATCCGAGAGAGTCTCCTCCGTCTGCCCGTAGCGCACCGTCACGCCGTCCAGCAGGACGCCTTTCGATGCCGCATCGGTTGGTATAGTATAATCGTCCACATCCGTGTACAGCACATGATGCGCCCGCGCCGAGGTGCTCACCGCCCCGTCGAAGATCGTCTGGTGCGCCAGCTCCCATGCCTCGTCGATGTTGTTCTGGTTGAAGTCGGAATAGTCGCGGGCGGCAATAATAGTGGGAATCGGTCCGTCCGGTGTCACTGTGACCGGACCGCCTTGCAAAGGAATGCTGGTTAAGCCATCTGAAGAATAATCCTCCGTCCCATCGAAGCCGCCGTAGATTTCCACCCCGTAGGGAATGACGAACGAGTTGCCGACCTGCGGAGCATCGGCCGGATTGCGGCGGTACTTGGGCTTATACGTACCCCCCGCCAGCAGGATTTGGAACTTCGCCGCGCGGGCATCAGTCGTATGGCCGCTTCCCTCCTTCCGCATATTCTTAATGTAGTCCAGCGCATCCTCGAGCCAGGTAAACGGCGTGTAGAACGAGCGGCCGATGTAGTCCGCCTCACTCTCGCCATCCGACAACTGCAGCTGCGAATCACTTCCCTGTGATACGAAGAGGCGGGTCACCAGTTTCGTCGGCATCGCCCCGAGGCGGGCAAACGCGCCGACGTCTATCTTCAGCAACGTAGCGGGGTTGTTGTCCTCGTCCTCCGTGCGGTCTATGCCCGTCATGTCGGACGTAGCCAGCAGGCCGTAGCCATCCACTGCTTTTTCCAACTCCGTTTGTACCGACTGCACCATGCCGTGGTTCACCAGCGGCGAATAGGCCTTCAGGCGGAAGTCGCCGCCCTCCGCATTGGCGAAGTACGTGCTTCCCTCGCCCGTCATCTCCGAGTTCTCGAAGTTGCCCGGCAGCTCGTAGCGCTCCACGAAGCAGTTGTTGAAGGGGAACCAATCCGTTATCGATTGATTAGTTAGCCCGGTCAGCAGCGAAGACTCGAACGTCTGCGTCGTTACCCCGCTGATGTCCTTTCCGGAGGTCGCCGTATTGTTCCAGATGACGCTGTTCACCGTCATCGCCGCGCCGTCCTCCAGATAGATGCCTCCGCCCTCGGTAGCCGTATTTCCGGCAATCGTGTTCGAGAAGAGGTAGGCACGACTGTCTGCCGTAGCCGCTTCATTATTTGCACTGGCATAGATACCGCCGCCGTTGCGCGTAGCGGTATTGTCGTAGACCAGCGTACCGCTCACCTGTCCGCCGGGCAGCACATAGAGTCCGCCGCCCTCGACGGCCGTATTGCCCTGCACCACGCAGTTGCGCACATGCGCCCCCTTCGGCACAATAGCACCCCCTCCGCGGGTATTCACATTGCCCGCCGCCATGGAGGTCGCCGAGCCGTTGGTCAGCCATACGCCGTCTACGATGGCCGTCTTATTCAAGCCTTCCGTTCCCGGCCAGCCGCCGAACGTAACGGTATGGTAACCGTTTACTTCCTGCGTAATCGTGCTTCCGGCCTCCGTCGGGTCGGTTACGGCACTAAGCACCGTGCGGTACGTCCAGGCATCGCGCTTCTCGTCGGTATATCCTGTTCCGTCTTGATATACTCCGCCGTTAAAATCTCCCTCATAGTAGCCACCCATCAAGGTAACTCCCGCCGGGACAACGTATGTATAACTCTGCGGAGTCTGCTCGTCGGCCAGCGTATTGGCATGATACACAAACACCCCATTCTCATACCCGGCGACTTTCACGACCGCAGATGTCAAAGTACCGCTCTCTACCTGCGTGCCTGCGTGCTTCAAGATGCTTTGCAACTTCATTGCGCACGCCGCATTCGCGGGATTCTGCCCGCTGCGAATGCCCGTACCGTTCTGGGAAACGTAGTAAGTGCCGATTGTCGAGCCATTCTCGGTAGTGCGGGTATAATTTATATTCTCTGTATTATCCAACTCGTAAGCACCGATATCTACCGTACAGTCTTTTATGCGGTCGGTAAAGTCTACATCGGTATCGGGCAATTCGTATTCTTCTGTACCATTGTTTACGCACCAAGAATCTTCTAAGTTATTAGCATCGAACTTTAAACGATAATTATTTTCTTGCTGGGGACTTACCGAAGAAAACGGATTAGAAAGATTAGTTCCTATTTTACTATCTTTAAATTTACTTGTTAAGCCGGTCGACAAATCATAACCAGAGCTTGTTTGGACGTAACAATTATATGCTTCTTCAAACGAATTCTCATTTGTAGAACGAATAGCAGTCTTCGTATTCCCGTAAAAGATGCAATTATAAATACTCAACTTAGCTTCTAATCCTTCTGTCCTCCATTGGGTCAAGCCACCAGCACCTATCACGTAATTTCCGGACTCCACACCTTCACGCGTTGCCCTATTGTATGCTACAGTATTATTAAAGAAGCGTGCGTTTTCTATAAAAAGCCCTCCTCCATCCCATGCTGAATTATTTGCAATAAGAAGATTATATCCTGTACCAAGAATCATATACATGCCCCCGCCATAAGCATCTTCCCCATCGCTATTCCAACGTTCACAATCATTATTTATAACAAAGCAGTTTATGATATAACTATCGTCACCATCACAATATATACCACCACCGCGTGACCGCTTTGCATGATTGAAATTGTGTGCTACAACACAATTCTGTAATGTAACACCTCTAAAGATTCTTACTCCAGCACCTCCATCACGATTCGCTCTATATTCTTTATAAAAGCCATTGCGTATAGTAAAGCCATCCCAAATTACATTATCATATCTAACATAGTTAGAACGCTCTGTATTGGTATATGCATCATCTACTATATAACTTGATTTACTATGCGACGTAGTTCCTGTTGCCTTAGTCGGGACACAAACATCCGGTTGGAAAAGGACCGGTTTACGCAAAACTCCATTATAACTCTCTACATCATTATAATCAGCCCAGTCAATAGTAGGTATATTTCCGTTCCAACTTTCAATTAGAGACTTATCACGAACTTGAAGTATTGTTTCATAAATTGTCTTATCCTCATTCGTAAATCCCTCGTTTATTAGTTCTTGCCGTAATGGAATATACTGTGATATCAAGGCCTGTCTATCCTCCATACTTGGAGTTCCTCTGCTCGGGAAACCTCCATAAACATCTACATGGTCACGAATTACAAATCCTTTATAATCTGTATATGTTCCAGCAGCAACCCATACCTGTTTATGCTCATCCCCTTCCTTATATGCCTTCGAAGCAATTTCTACAGCATACTGCAAACCACTAACATATTGTTCTTCACGAGTATTTGATATTGTTATTTCACAATCATTGTATGTCTCCCCATTCCAGCTATTTGCATCTAAGAAATCCTTACTTGCACCTGATTGTTCTGCATAAGGCTTGTTGTTTCTACTATAAAACCCTATATAACGTGAATCTGTCGTTAGAATATTCATATAAGCCGTTGCAGCATCTTCCACATTCACGTTATAGATATTATTCCCTGCAATCGCGTTTTCCCACGAAGAGCCATCCTTTCTGCCGGCGCCATCCTGCGTTACGTAAATCACCGTACCCGCTTTCGGCAGGT
This sequence comes from Bacteroidaceae bacterium, assembly GCA_050946375.1. Lineage (GTDB taxonomy): Bacteria > Bacteroidota > Bacteroidia > Bacteroidales > Bacteroidaceae > UBA1794. The sequence goes on from JBMNUT010000006.1 coordinate 63,106, forward strand.
CGGCCTCGTAGGCGCCGAGGTCGGGCAGGCCGCCGAGGTCGCGGTCATTAAAGGCAATATCGTTATCCACGCCCTCCAAAGCCGTGCCTTTGTTGATGAGCAAGTCGGCAGCGGTCGAAGAACTCGTCAACGGACGGAACTCGGAATAGCCGCCGAGGTAGGTGTCGAAGCCGAGGGTCGCGCCTTTACGGTTTGTCGGATTGGCAAAATGCACCGCACCGGTCTCGCCCATAGTCGACAAATCGTTACTATCGATGGAGTTCTTACTGTCATTCCCTTTCGAGAAAGAACTTCCATCTGTAAGCGAAGTCTCGTCGTAGACCGCGGCGCCCTCATTGTTTACGACCGTAACGTACTGGAGCGTCAGTTTATCTGCCGGGCAATCAATCACCGGATTTGTAGCCGTGGTGTTCGTATTGTTGTTCACCACGCAGTTGGTGAGGGTGAGGCTTGCGGAGGCGGGCGCATAGATGGCTGCGCCGGTGACGGCGGTGTTGTTCTCGAAGATACAGTTCTGCACCGTCACCGTGGCGTTGTCGTGCACGAGCATGCCGCCGCCGTTCTTCAGGACGGCCGTACCTGCGGCGTAGCCGTTGATGATGTGGAAGCCGTCGAGCATGACGTTTGCCCCGGACTCCACGGTCACTACGTGGTAAATGCCGTCGGCCAGCGTCGAGCCGCCGTTGTTGCCGTTGAGCTGCGAGCGGTGGTTGAGCGGGTCGCGCTCGGCCGTGTTCGTGTCCGTGCGGTAGTAGCCGCCCACGAGGGTGAGGGGCTTATTGCCCGGCATCGGCAGTATGTCGACCGTCGCCGTCTTGGGGTCGTCGCTCACATAGGCGTAGCGCGGCCAGAGGTCACCCTCCAGAACGCGGATTTCGAAGTCGGTGATTCCGTCGGTTCCCGCAGTAGTAAATGTAAAAGTAGAAGCATCAGTTGCGCCCTTCCTCAATACATTTATCTCCTGATTCTCCGTCAGGTTGGCGAAGAAGGAGATGGCGTTGTTGAGCGAGCGGTAGGCCTCGCTCCACGAGCGGCCGTCGTTCTCCGGCTGGGTACTGCCCGCGTCTACGTAGAGACGCAGGGTGGTGCCGTCCAATTCGGGTACAATCTCCGTCCCCTCCACATGGTGCGCGCCGATGGCGGGCTTCTGCGCGAAGAGCGTTCCGCCGAGGTCGACTTCCGGGGCGAGCACCACTTCTTCGGGCAGCTGCCCCAGCTCCATGCCGCGCGCCCAGAGGTTCGAGCCGTCAATGGGCTTCCAGTAGTAGTCGATGCCTACGGTCTTTCCCGCGTCCTTCCAGTCGTCCTGCACGCCGATGGTGGTGTTCAAAGCGTTTGCAGCCGACATCGTACCGGTGGCAGGCTCGGTGAATCTCGGCCCGATGCTGGCGCTGTTATCCGGGTCGCCTGCATTCGCGTCGACTAAGGAGAGGGTCTGTTGCTGGTAGATGTTGTTCCAGACGGCATTGTTCACTCCGGAAATGGCGTTGTAGAGGAAGCGCACGTCGTCGACCGCGGGGTTGCGGGCGTACATGGGGACGTTGGTTCCGTCGTAAGCGTCCGTGCCTCCGATGCGGTTGTTCCAGAGCACGGAGTTGATGACGAGGCCGTACCGGTCGATGTAGAGGCCGCCGGTCTGCGCGGCATTGGGGTCGGTGGCGTCGGTGGTGGTAGGACACCAGTTGTTGGCTATGATGTTCTGCATGAGCACGCCTCCGCCGGCGCAGTAGACGGCGCCGTTCTGCCGCGCGGTGTTGTTGGTCACGACGCAGGTGGAGAGGATGAGGTACTCGGGATGGCCGTCGTCTTCCTGTGCGGTATAGGCCAGATAGGCGCCGGCGCCGTTGCCCGCGGAGTTGTTGACGAGCATGGAGCGGTGGACGAGGCCGGTGCTGTCCACGTAGACTGCCCCGCCGTTGGTCGTAGAGTTATTGTTGTAGAGCAGGGAGCCCTGTATGCGTCCGCCCTTGAGGTAGACGCCTCCGCCGGGACCCGCAGCGTTGTTCTGGGTGACGATGCAGTTCGTCAGGTAGGCGTAGCGGCTGTCCATGTAGACACCGGCGCCGCGGTCGGTCTTAAAGCTGTTGAGTCCGGCGGCGTCGCCCTGCGCATATCCGCCCTTGATGGTAACGCCGTCAAGGTAGGTGGGGCGGGTGAATGCTTCGTCATCGTCGGGCATCTGGGCGAACCAGACTACGTGGCGCGAGTCGCCGGTCACCGCCCAGCTGTTGTTGCCGTAGCTCACGTTGGAGTCGTCGTAGTAGCTTCCCTTCAGGATGGTGCGGTTCGCGAAGTCCCAGGGCATGCCGCTTGTGCCTTTCGGGCGCTCGGCTTTGGTGGCTTCACCACCCGCGAATCCTCCGTAGACGCTGATGCCGTCGCGCATGCGGAAGGAGGATGAATACTGTTCGTTGGCGATGAGGTAGCTATTCGGCTCATATTCTCCGACGGATACCCACACTTCGCCGGGGAGGTTCTGGGGGTTGTTGTCGGCCAGGGCGTCAATCATGGCCTGAAGGTTGCCGGAAGCGTCGTTCCACGACATGCCGCTGCCCGTGCCGCCCTCCTTGACGTAGCGGATGCGGTTTGCGTCAACGGGCTGAAACTCGAAGGCGCCGATGTCGACGGCCGTGCCCGCCTTGCGGGAGTTGCCCGCCAAAGTCGGTCGAACCGTAAGCGGAAGTGCTGAAAGCGTCGTCGTTACCCGCGTCCACAAGGGGCGAACCTTCGAGGGGGACCCACGTCCAGAGGGGATAGAGGGTGGTGGTGATGTTGAAATCGCGGTCGAAGCCGGTGCGCAGCGAGGGGGAGTTGAAGCGTGGGCCGTCGGCGTCGTTGTTTTTGTCGGAGAGGCGGACGTTGTTTTCATTGTCCGTTCCGGCCGTTTCGTCCGTGACTACCACTTCGGGGTAGGCGCAGTATCGGAAATCGGGAGAGGCGGTCTCGTCGGTATGGAGCGCGGCGTTGCCCCAGATGACGGTGTTCACCACCTGGGCACCGCTGCCGTCGATGCCCGAAGCCGTATTGCGCGCGACGGTGGAGTTGAGCACGCGCACGCCGGGATTGTTCGTATTATTGGTGAGGATGCCCCCGTTTTCGTTGTTGAAGACGGCGGTGTTCACCACGCAGCCTGCGCCGCCCAGGTAGATGGCGCCGCCCTTGTTGGCCAAAACGGCGCGGTCGCCGGCGGCGTTGTTGAAGAAGCCGCAGCGGTCTACGAGGCAGGTGCTGCCGTTAACGTTCGATACATTGTCGGCCACGTACAGGCCGCCGCCCTGCGTGGCGTAGTTTTCGATAAAGAAGCATTGCTCGATGCGGTAGCCCACTTGCTGGTTCGTGCCGGGAGTGACGTAGATTCCGCCGCCGTACCCTGCATCACCGCTACCCACGGCATGGCCGCGGGCGATGGTAATGCCGTTCACTATGCTGGCTGCGCCGCTGTTGAGCGACCCGCTACCCGTGGAGAGGTCGAGCATCAGCACGTGGGTTGCGTTGTCGCTGCGCGTGCCGTTCTCGGGGAAGATGAGGGTGGTCGGGTCGACTTCGTCGGGAGTGGTTCGGTCGCCCGTCAGCACGGTGCGGTAGCGCATGCGGTAGGCTATGCCGTCTACTACTTCGCGCTGGTTGATGGACGTCTCATCTCCCGCAAAACCGCCGTAGAGGGCTACGCCGGCGGGGAGGGTATATCCACCTTCGGGCACGACGTACACTTTATCGGTCGCCTCATAACCTTTCACCCAGATTTCGGCTCCGGCCTGAGCTTGCCCCAACGCTGTCGCCAAATCCGTAGCGGTTTTCCAGGAAGTACCGTCGTTGGTGGCAGTTCCCTCTAAGTCTACATAAATTCTTGTACCCGTCTGCGCCCCGGCCGAGGCTGCGGCCAGGAGGAAAGCGCAGAGCAAAAACAATCTGTGAGTAGCTTCTTTTATCATGGTGTTCTTACTTTTTTCTTAGTTGCCGGCGTTAATATCGACCCATTCCGAGTCTGAAATAGTTCCTGAACTACTATTTCCGTTTACGGTGGCATTCACCTTGTACCACGTGGCGCGGGACAATGGCTGTTGCCAGTTGAGGGTATAATCTCTTTTCGTAGTCGTTTCGGACGTAGCCGTCGTGGTCGTTATCGAAAACGTCACCTGCGGCTTTGTCGTTCCGTCGGGGAATGTGTAGTGATAGACCCGCCCGTTGCGCTGGCTGATGGGCGAGATGTTGTAAAAGTCCCAGTCCTTTTCGACAGGAGTGTAGCCACTTTGCGGCAATTCCGGGAAGACTTTTCCCTCGGCGCTGCCGTAGAATTGGAAACTCTCGACGCGGGCGTCGGTGTACTTGCCCCCGCTGTACGCGCCTTCCGCATCCCACTGCACGTCGATCTTGGCCGCCAGGCGGCGCAAGGTGAGGGTGGGAATTTCATTCGGCTCGGTAGGTATATTGGAATAGTTTATCTCGTATGTGAAACCGCCGTTCTCGTCCTGATAATAGCCCGAGGCTACGCTGCAGAACTTGGAGACGTCGGTCTGGGTTGCACCGACGGCGTACGGATAATAGTTGGAGATTGTCAGGGCTTCCACGTCGGCTTGCGTAGTGCACTGCCCGATAGCTTTCTTTAAATCCGTGGCGCCGGTCATAGCAGTCTCCGCCGCTTCCGGGTCGTAGTAGGTAAGGCCGTAGAAATAAACCGTGCCGGCCGGGGCGGTGAGGGTATAGCGCTTGAAGGGCGACCTCGGAGCCATCGGCTGCAGGGCGTCGTATTCCTCCTGCGTAAGGGTCTCGCAGCGGACTTCTTTCTGCTCCCCTTCGGGATTTTCGTAGACTATAAAGAGCACCAGAGTGTTCCAGTCGTCGGTTTCTTCGTGCGCCGAGCCGGGGTCGCCGAGGCGCTTGCTGACGGAGTCGGCCGGTGCGGGCAGGCTCAGATAGAGGGTTACTTCCTGCAGGTCCTCGTCCGCGGCGGGCGGGAGCACAGGCTCGTCGTCGCCGCTGCAGGCAGCGAGGCCGCCCGCGAGGAGCAGCGAAAGCAAGCCCCTCCGCAGCCGCCGCAGTGCGGGGCGGGAGGGGAAGAGGGAGGGAACTGATGCTATTTCGTTCATAGAGTAGGAATACTTTTTTCGGTTTCTGGTCTGCGGTTCGCGCGGCCGCACGGCCGCGGGCGGCCGGAGGGGCTACATCTCCACGTCGTGGTCGCCGCCGGGCTTCCAGTCGAGGGTGACGCTTACGCCCACTTCGCGCTCGTCGGTCACCACTTCGCCCCGGTCGTTGAGGTGCACCTTGAACACCTTGAGCGCGCCGGCCTCGAGGGGCGACTTGACGTAGAGCACGTTTTTCGTGCGGGTGCCGTCGGCGAGGGTCACGTAGAGGTGCGTCTCCCAGTAGGCCTGTGCGGCCTCGGCGGCATCTTCACCCGCGCGGTTGGCGGGGGCGAGGCTGCCCGGCGCGTCGGGCGAGGGGAGGCAGCCGGCGTAGAGGGCGGTCAGTCCGCCGCCGGTGGCCTGCCGGGTGCGCACGCGCAGTGCGGGGCGGTAGGTAAAGGTGCTGTCGGCGCAGCGGAACCCGTCGGCCGTTCCGGCGAAATAGGCCTCGTAGGAGGCGACGGGAGCGGTGCGGGGGTCGACGACCCACACGGCCGCGGCGTCCTGCATGTAGAGGGGTACGAAGAAGGAATACTGGCCGCTGCCGAGGGTTATGTCCTGCCATCCGCAGAAGAGGCTCTGCGCGAGGGAGGGCACGGTGTCGCCCGCTGCGGTGAGGGCCCAGGCGAGGGTCGTCAGCCGGTCGGCGCCGGTGGCGTCCATGGCGGGCTCGGCGGCGAGGTTGGCGAAGGCCGTGTGGCGATAGTCGCGCTCGGGAAGGTAGAGGGTGAAGCCCGCCTCGTGGGCTTCGACGAGGTGCTCCTCGGCATAGAGCTGCCCGCCGGTGGCGGGGTCGTGGAAGTGGAGCGACAGGTCGGCGGCCACGTCGGAGAAGAGTCCTGCCATTCCTTCGCGCAGGGCGGGCAGGAGCTGCCGCTCGGCGGGTGTGGTGAGCTCTTCGTCGAGCACCTCGGCGAGCGAGGTGCGGAGCATGAATCGGTACTGGAGGGCGTAGTCCTTGCCGCATCGCGAGAGGTCTTCGTCGATGCAGGCGGTAGTGAGCGCGGCGGCGGCCATGAGTGTGGCGGCGATGCGCAGTGCCCTTCGGCAGGGGGCGTATGGATGTTTCTTCTTCCGGGTCATCGTTTTCGTGCAAAAAGTTCTCCTTTTGTTTGGGGAGCGTGCTGCCGCGTTGTCCGGAGTTGCGGCCCTTTCGGGGGAAAGCGGCTGCGCTTCAGCGAAAAAGCGGCGGCGCTTTCGGTGGAAAGCGGCAAGGCTTTCGGTGCGTCCGTCGGGGGCGCTTTTGCAGCGGTGCCCGCTCCTTGGCGGCACGTGTCCGCCGTTTCTGTTGGTGAGCGGTTGCCCGGCCAGGGGCAACCGCCCTATGTACACCCGCATTCGCGGGGGAAAAGTTAGGGAAGTTAGTCGATGGTTACGTCAGTTACCAAACCCTTTGTCCAGTTAAGATCTACAGAAAGTCCGAGTTCGAGCTTCGGAGAACGAAGATCGGGGATACAGTTGTAGGCACTCTTCAGACTGTTAATCGTAACATTGGCTACGGTCGTATAGTCTTGTTGGAAGACTTTCAATATAGGGCTCTCACCTTTGTGAGCACTTTCTGTCTCCGATTTCAATTCGCCTACAAGATAGAATTTACCACCTGCAGGGACAATACCATCTTTACCTACGAAGTCATTACCCGAGGTATTCGTCATTTCAATAGCAAAGCGTACACTCTCGGCTGTAGTATTGTTTCCTCCTTTGGTTTCCAACGCCAAAGTATAAGCAACGGGAGTAGCAGCTTGTGCAGCGCTCTTCTTAACTGCAGCATTTTCCATCATAGAAGCGTCGTAAATCGTCTGCTCTTTTACAGAGCTTTGCCCCGCACTCGTATTATCAATAGGCTTGAAATCCCAACCGACGCTCTTCTGACCGCCGATCAATACACCAGTCAAGGGGAAACCTCCAGTCGGAATAATAACAGTACGCTGGCCAATGGCATTGCTTTCGTCAGGCCATAATGCTCCATTATCATATATATTTGCATCGGCAAAGCGTACAAAAAGTTGCAAATTGCCTACGGCATATTGTACAGCATTCTGCAAAACAATACTTTTTGTACTCTCCTCTACTGCTGTACCACCAGTGTTGAACAGATTTAATACATCACTCCAATTAGAGACAGCACTATATACGCCATTTTCAGCATGCGTTTGATTATCAACCTTTATAGGCGTAGATACCGTATAGTAGAGGGATGCCGGATAAACATAGTCAGCATAAGCAGTTTGCTGGAGAATGTTTCCATCTGTAACGCTAGTTGACGGCGTTACATATTCAAAGCCATCTGCAGTATGATTCAGCTGCATAGAGCCATCAGGCAATCCTAAATCAGCGGGGAAATCAGCATAATTTGTTATCGAGACATTGTCCTTCTCAGTGAGAACGCCGTCCGCATAATTGTAATATTCCATGATTTTAGATGCAACTGCCTGCGCTTGAGTGCCATCTTTGTACTCATCACTAATTGCAGACTCATAGAGTTCCGTCAAAGCCGCCCTGATACTGTTGGCAGAACCGGCTTTCAGTGTAATAAAGTTCTGATAATACGAATAAAAGTCATTGCCACTTTCCGTACTCCAACCAGCAGCGCCTGCAATAGCATCCAGCATGTCTTCGTAAGCAGTTTGCGCTTCTGTTACAGACGACGAGCCTAAAATTCCTTCAAGCTCAAACTGTATGGTATTAAGCGCCGTAGTAGTTGCAGCAGGCCAATTACCCGTTTCGAACGGAGTCTTCAGTGAACCATTTACTTTTGCTGCGGGCGTACCCTCTTTGGCCAAGGCTTCGCCATAAAACAAGAACCAGTTTGTTCCAGTCGCAACCTCTACATCGTTATATACCTTATAACTTCCTTGCGCTTCCAAGCTCTTTATATCCGTAAGTTCTATATAATCTGCTGGAATGTTTTCTGTTCCGGAAAGACTCGTAGGAGTACCTGTTAAAGCAAACGGCACCAAAAGGATATTACTCATACCACGAAAAGCCTGTCCCTCGGCCTGAACAACATCATTGCCCAGCCTTTTATTGACAGAGTTCGTACCCGGCACGGCAATAGAGAACTGCGTCTTTACCGTTTCGCCCGTCACGTTCGACCCGGGGGCAGCTGCCTCCACGAAATCTTCGTCGCTGGAGCAGGCGGTAAAGGCCAAAGCTCCGGCCAGCAGCACTGCGCCGCCGGCCAAGCGGTTGAAATACTTTTTGTTTGTTTCCATAAAGCAATAAAAATAAAAGTATGGTTGATTAGTAAAAAAGTTGCGGGAGTTTTTGCCGAAAGGGGCAAGGGTTTCAGGGCAAAGCGACGGCACTCTGCGCGGCTTCCTTCTGCGCCTTGGTGCGGAGCAGGCTGCGCAGGTTTTCTTCGGCGCCGGGCTCGCGGCGGGAGGCGGCGGAGCGGAGGTAGCGCTCGGCTTCGTCGTCACGCCCGAGGAGATAGAGGGCGGCGCCGAGGGCGTTGTGCGAACGGGGGTCCTGGGCTACGCCGCGCAGCAGTTCGAGCGCCTCTTCGGCGCGCCCGGCGGCAAGGGCCTGCTGGGCGGCATTGATGACGCGGGCGGCAACGTCGGGCTTATAGTCGTAGCAGATGGCGATGTAGCCGGAGTTGCGCTGGTCGCTGAGGACGTTGTCGGCCAGGTAGCGGTAGGCGCGGCCTCCGTCGAGCTGCTTGAGCAGGCGCTCGCGGCGGTCGACGTCGGTCTCGGTGTCGATAATGCGGAGCATCTCGTCGCGATAGGGCGAGGAGCTGTCGGCTATCTGGTCGCGCAGCTCGGTCCATGCCTCGCCGCCATTGACGGTCTGGAAGAGGGAATCGGCGGCCTGGGGCACGCGTTGCTGGAGATAGTGCTGGAGGGCGAGCCCGCGGTTGCGGCCCAACTCCCGGTTGAAGCGCACGGGTCCCTCGGGCGATGCGAGTCCGATGATCTGGATGCGCACGACGCTGGAGGTGGTGTCGGCAAAGATGTCGCGGGTGATCTGCACGATTTGGTCGAGCGTGGCGCGGTTCTCGCGGAAAGCGGGGTCGAGCTCCCACTTATTGACGGGGAAATGGACGTAGAGCGCCCCCCGTTCCTTGCGGAGGACGCGGTCGGGCGTGTAGTCGCGGCACTCGGATATGTGGTGCAGCACGGGGTTTTGGCGGGCGAGCTCGCCGGCCTTGCCGGTATTGTCGGCCACGGCGGGCAGAACAGGCCGGAATTCGGGGATAAACGTCGACCGGGCCACGAGGGAGTCGGGCAGCGAGCGGAAGTTGCAGCAGCCCTCTTCGTCGCGGGCGAGGAGGAGGGCGACGGATCCGTAGCGCATCCAGGGGTAGCGGTCTACGTCGATGGTGGTGCTGAGGAGGCAGGTGTCGCCGGGTGCGTACTCGCCGTCGGTGGCGGGGGCTGCATGGCCGAGGGCGCGGCTGCGCTCGATCTTCTTGCGGTTGAGGCGTCCGCGGAAGACGGCCTCGGGCAGGTCGAGGGTGTCGCGCTCGCCGCAGATGCGGGGGGTGAGCCAGAGGCTGTAGTTGCTGCGGAGCGCGCCGCGGGGCACGGTGAGGGGCAGGGTGACGCGCAGACGGGTGCTGTCGGTCCACTGCAGGGGTGTGGCGCCGTCGGTGGCGGCAGGCGCAGGGGTCTGCGCTGCGGCGCCGAGGGTGAGTGCTCCGGCCAGGAGGGCGGCGGAGAGGGTGTGGCGGGTGTATGTGCGTGTGTTCTTCATCGTCGGCCTCCTCGTTACTTGATCATATATACTACGGATATGGCGGCACGCGTGGGCTTGAGGAAGACTTTGTTGTCGCTCCCGAGCTGTGAGCCGCAGATGGCACACTCGTACTGCTTGTAGTGGGCATAGGCGAGGCCTATGGCAAACTCGGCTTCGATGCTCCAGTGCGGGGAGAGGATCCAGTGGTATCCGTAGCCCACGCCGATGGCTCCGAGGTCGCCCTGGTAGCGGTAGTCCTTGAGGCCGTCGTAAAGCCCGAAGGGGAAGGATACGTTTCCGGCATTGAAGTGGGCGTATTCGAGCTGCGCCGAGAGGAAATGTCCGGAAAAGGCTTCGCAGAGCCAGTAGCGGTAGCCCGGCTTGATGGAGATGTGCTTGAGCTTTTTGTTTTCGGAGTAGGTGAATGGGTTGTAACCCACTTCGAGCTGGAGGGAGTGTCGGGCGCCGATGCGCTTTTCCACTTCCGCATTGGCCGTACCCAGCATGCCCCAATAGAGAAGATTGGTCTTCACGGCCCATTCCTGCGCCTTCATTCCCGCGAAAGGGGCGACGAGAAGAAGGACTAACAGCAGTCTTTTCATAGTTGTGTCCATATACCTCGCAGTGTATATAGCGTTATTTATTGCCGAACGCTTCCGGCTCCTGCTGTCGAAGGGCGGGAGGGGATTTTCATTTTACATCCGGCTTCTGTTTCCTAAACGTAGGGGCAAAAATAATGGTGGCGTGTCAAAATTGTATCAAACGGGTTGCATTTTAACTTTGGTATTATGTTTTATTTTGCCGCTGTTAGCTATTTTAACAGTATGGGGGGGGGTAAATTTATTAAGCATAAATAGCTTGCAAACAGTTGCGCTATGTTAATTTGGAAAAGTGGCCGAAATGTCGTTTTTAGGGGGCAATCCGGCCGCTGGAAGGGGGGCTTGGGGCTGGGGATTGTAGTAAAAGTTTTTGGCCTTTTCTTCGCTGCCCCGAAGAAAAGGGGGCAAAAGAAGGGGGCGATTGCCGCCGGGCTTTTTGCAAAAAGGGCTGGCGCTTTTTGGGAAATGCCATGGCGCTTTAGGGAAATCCCCTGCCCCTTTAGGCTTAAAGGGGAAATCCGAGAGGGGAATACCCTCTGCCCTTTTGCGAAAAGGGGGAAGCGCGGGATGGAATCCCGCTATTTCGTTCATTTTTCTTCGAGGCCCCGAAGAAAAACGAACCAAAAAGAAGGGGGCTCCGGGCGGGGAAAGAACTCGCCGCCTCTGCGGCGGCTCAAACAGCTTCCCCCGAGACTGTTGGGGAGCAGCCCCCTACCCTTTGGCAAATACCCTTGGCCCTTTTGCGAAAAGGGAGAAACGCGGGATGGGAATCCCGCTGGTCTGTTCATTTTTCTTCGGGGCCGGAGGCCGCCAGTGGCGGCAATTCTGTACCTTTTCTTCGCTGCCCCGAAGAAAAGGCACCAAAAGAAGGGGGCTGTTTCCCCGCTTGCGGGGAACAAAGGGACAGGGTACTGTCAAGCAGATGAACCCTAACGGGCAGGAGGGACGGACTGCGCAGAATATATTCCGTTACCTTTCTTGACTGGTACAGACCAAAGAAGGGGCGTAAACCTCCGGGACTTTTCGCTTTCTACGCGAAGGAGTGCGCGGCAAAGCCGCTTGTTCTTGTATCTTTTCTTCGCTGCCCCGAAGAAAAGACACAGAACTGCCGCCACTGGCGGCCTCCAGCAGCGAAGAAAAATGAACAGAATAGCGGGATTCCCATCCCGCGCACCCCCTTTTTTCGCAAAAAGGCAAGGGATATTCGCAAAATGGTAAGGAATTCCCGTTAAAAAAGGTAGTGGAATATATTCTGCGAAGTCCGTCCCTCCTGCCCGTTAGGGTTCGTCTGCTTGAAAGTACCTTGTCCTTTTGTTCCCCGCCTGCGGGGAAACAGCTCCCTTCTTTTTGGTTCGTTTTTCTTCGGAGCAGCGAAGAAAAATGAACGGAATAGCGGGATTCCCATCCCGCGCATCCCCTTTTAGTAAAAAGGTAAGGGATATTTCATCCCGCATTCCCCCCTTCTACAAAAAAATAAAGGAGAGCGCTTTAGCGTCCTCCTTTATTTAATTTACCACAACGCGACTTTTCCCGCGACTCCCAAATCAAGAGTGGCCGAAGTTATTCCCAAAGCCTTAAATACGCGGCTCATAGTAGAAAGCGTCATAGAACACTTTCCGCTCTCCAATTTGCATATTTGCGAGCGTTTAACCCCTATCTTTTCACCTAACTCTTCCTGCGTCAGGTGCTGCTTCAGACGGGCTTTCTTAATAGCCTCTCCCACAAAATAAGCCTGTATCTCCTCTTTAAGCTTCGCTTCCATTGCGTCCCGCTCCGGAGTGCCTACCTTTCCCCATACTTCGTCTATCAGTTCATCTGCCGGGGTGAAATTCATCTTAGCCATATCTTCTATTATCTTTTATCGTTAAAGTATTCCTGCATCAGTCGTTCTGCCTTTTCTATTTCCTTTTTCGGGGTTTTCTGTGTTTTCTTCACTATGCCGTGCGTTACTATCACATAAGCCCCTATTTCTTTGTCCCAAAAGGCAAACAGGCGGTAACATATCCCGTTGAAAAGCGTCCGCAGTTCCCATATTTCGGAGTTCTCCAGCTTCTTGAAAAGTTCCTTATCCATTACCCCGTTTTGTACTTTCTTAATATTGTAGGTAATCTTCTGCTGGGCTTTCATGGGCTGCGCTCTCACAAAGCCTATCGCTTCATCGCTTAGTACTATGGTTATCGGTTGTACGTTCATATCGGCATCTGTTACGTTTGCAAAGATAGCGGCTTGTTTCTAAATTAGCAAACAAGTATATCTGTTTCCTATCTGCTTTTTCAGATAAAACTGTCTTCTTGGGTTTTGAAAAAGGGAAATGGCAATTCCCTTTTTCCCTGGCCTTTTTCTGTCCGAAAAAGGCCGACTTTTCGCATGGCATTGCCGAAAAGAAAGAAAAAACATCGGCCCTATTGCTTTTTTCGCTACATTTGTTGCGCAGTAATTTCCCGTATTACGCGCTATTCTTATATATAAGAACCTGAAGAACGATGAAGAACCCCTTGTCATACCTCTTACTGGCTGCCTGCATGACCCTCGGCTGCGGAGCGCTCTCCGCGCAGGGCACGAGCTCGGCTGCCGCCAACCGCTATCTCGAAGAAGGTGCGGCCTACTACCAGGCCGGCAACTATGCCGCCGCCAAACAGTCGCTGACGCGCTTCCTGGCGCGGAGCGTGCGCTCGGAAGCCTCGGAGGAGGCGCGCTACCTGCTGTGCTGCTGCAGCTATGCCCTGCAGGAACCGGAGCGCGTGGCGCAGATGAGGCAGTTCATACGCCGCTACCCGTCGAGCCGCATGCGCCACCACGTCGCGGCTCTCTTAGGCTCGACGCTCTACTACGAGCAGGACTACGAGGGTGCGGCGGAGGCTTTTGCTTCGTGCAAGTGGGACTATCTGCCCTCGGCGGAGGCGGCGCAGGACTTCCGCCTGCAGCAGGGACTGTCGCTCCTGGCATTAGGGCGCAACACGGAGGCACTGGCGGTGTTCACGGAACTGGCGGGCGAGACGGAACGCTACGACCGCGCCTGCCGCTACTACATAGCTACGATTTACTACTTAGAGGCCGACTACCGCCCGGCACTGGCGGGATTCCTGGAACTGGCCGACGAGCCGGGCTATGCGTTCCGCGCCTCGTGCCGCGCGGCGGACATCTACCTGAAGAACAAGCAGTATGCGCAGGCCGTGGCCCGCTGCCCGCAGGGCACGCCGGACGCGGCGGAAGCGGCGCAGACGCCTGCCGAGGAGCAGCCGCTGCTGCAGGCGGAGCCGCACCGGATCAGGGGCGAGGCGCTCTACTACACGGGGCAGTATGCGGAAGCGGTGGACGAACTGGAGCAATACACGGCGCAGGTGGAACGTCCGGCCCGCGAGGCGCTCTACGCGCTGGGGGCTTCGTACCTGGAGTGCGGGGCGCCGCTGAAGGCGGAGCAGATACTGGCGCAGGTGACAGCGGGCGGACACACGAACGACGCGCTGGCGCAGAGTGCTTACCTGAAGCAGGGACACGCGCGTCTGGCCCTGCAGGAGCGGGGCGAGGCGCAGGAGGCGTTTGAGCGGGCTGCGGCACTGGACTTCGACCCGCAGGTGAAGGAGGAAGCGGACTTCAACATTGCGCTGGCCGCGCACCAGGACAAGCGGGAGAGCTACGCCGCACGGGCGGCCCGCTGGGAGGGCTTCCTGCAGGAATATCCGGCTTCGGCTTACCGCGGACGTGCCACGGGCTACCTGGCGGAGCTGTACCTGAACGACTTCCCGGCCGGGGAGGCGCTGGAACGCCTGAGGGCGTGGGGCGCGCAGGACAGCAGTCTGCTGCGGGCGCACCAGATAGTGGCGGCGCGGATGGGCATGGCGGCTGTGGAGAAGGAGCCGGCCGAGGCGCTCCGGCTGCTGGACGAGTCGCTGCAGATAGGCATCGACGCGGAGGCGCGGACGCAGGCGCTCTACTGGCGCGGCGAGGCGCACTATCGCGCGGGAGGTGCCCGCGAGGCGGAAAAGGACTTCAAGAACTACATAGCCCTCTCGGGGGGCACTGCACGGGGCGGGTACGCGCAGGCGTACTACAACCTGGGATATCTGGCATTCAATGCGCAACGCTACGCCGAGGCCGACAGTCTTTTCTCTCTTTATCTCCAAGCCGAGCCGGAGCGTGCGTTGCGCGCGGATGCCCTTTGCCGCATAGGTGACTGCCGCTACCAGCGGCGGGCCTTCGACGAGGCACTGGCGGCCTACCGCGCTGCGGCGGAGGCCGACGCGACGAAACGCCCGTATGCGCTCTATCAGGAGGCGTACATGGCGGGAGTGCGCAAGGACTACGCGACGAAAATCGGGCTGCTGGAGCAGCTGACGGCGCAATATCCGCAGGACGAGACGATGCCGGACGCGCTCTACGAGCTGGGCCGTGCCTACGTGCTGACGGGCGCAAACGACAAGGCGCTGGGTACGTATGAGCAACTGATGGGCCGCTTCCCGCAGAGCGACAAGGCGCGCCTGGCGGCGACGGAGCGGAGCATGCTCCTGGCGCAGGCGGGACGCACGGATGAGGCTGCGGCGGCCTACAAGGCGATAGCGGAACGGTATCCGGGCACGGCGGAGGCGCAGCAGTCGCTGCAGGAGCTGAAATCGTGGGCGGTGGAGAACCGGCAGGTGGGGCAATACCTGGCGTATGCCGACACGCTGCAGGGCGGCCGCTATGCCGTAGGGGCGGAAGAGAAGGAGGCCCTGATGGAGGTGGAACGTGCGGCGCTGGAGCAGGAAGCGGAGGCGCGGCGCATGGCGGAGACGGACTCGCTCTACGAGGCGGGGGCGCTGGAGGGCCTGCAACAGATGGCGGCTGCGCCTGACTCGGCCCGCGAGAGCGCGGCCAAGGCGCACTACCTGCTCTGCCAGCTGATGTACGACCGGGGCGAGAAGGCGGAGGCGGAGAAGGCGCTGACGGCCTTCATCGACGGCGGGAGCACGCAGGCGTACTGGATGGCACGGCACTTCATACTGCTGGCCGAGGTGTGCCGGGCGGAAGGACGCAAGGCGGAGGCCAGGGGTTACCTGCAGGGACTGAAGGAAACGTATGCGGGCGAGGACGACATCGCCGAGCGGATTGAAAAAGCGCTGGGTGATTTGGAATAGACGCCGCGGGGCACGTGAAAGATACTTAAATAAGAAGTTCAAGATTACTTTTATGAAGATACAGATTTTACCTTTGTGGTCCACCGCCCTCCTTTTGGGGAGCGCGGGATTCCCGGCCGTGCTGTACGGACAGACGGACGGGAAGGAACAGATCGTGACCGTAGAAAAAGAATATGACCCCGTGGTGGGCCGCGAAGAACGCATGGAGGTGCTGCCCGTGGGGGTACTGCCTTCGGGCGAGCGGCAGGCCATAGAGTACGGAAGCGGCGCGCAGGCGTACACCGATTCGCGCTACCGTCTGGGGCCGGACATCCTGCGCCTGACGCAGGACGAGGCTACGCAGGGCTACGTGCTCGGCGGGGGCGGCAACTACGGGCAGGGTGACTTGCGGGCGGGATACCTGTGGAACATGACCAACCGCGACGAACTGGGCGTGAACGCGTCCTTCGGGAGTACCGTCAAGTCGCGCACGGTGGACCCGGTGGCGGAGTATCCGGCCTACGGGTACAGCAAGTGGGACAACCACTTCTTCCGCACGGAAGCGGCGCTGGACTATGCGCACTACTTCGACGAGCTTACGCTGCGCGTGACGGGGGGAGTGGGCTTCGACAACTTCAGCTACTACCGCTTCATCCAGTCGTCTGCGGCCGAGTTGCCGGGGGCGGGATACCTGTTCCGCGGAGCGACGGCCAACCAGGGTCACCGCAAGTACGCAGCAGGCTTCGACCTGCGCACCAATGAGATGACGAGCCTGCCGCTGCACTTCGACGTGGGCGTGAACTACTCGGCATTCCGCCGCAGCCACATGGCCGACGGGGCGCCCCTGACGGAGCACGGCATACACACGACGGCCGACGTGAGCGGCGATCTGGACGAAGACCAGAGCCTCGGAATCCGCGTGGAGATGGACAACATGCTCTATTCACGCCTCTATGGCGGCTACACGGCGCTGCAGGCGAACCCGTATTACCAGCTCTTCGGGGCGGGATTCAAGGTGCGTATCGGCGCCAAGATGCACTACAACGTGGGCCGGGGGCAGTTCGTACAGTTCGCACCCGACGTGGCGGCGGAATATGTGTTCTTCAACGACTACGCAGTCTATGCGAATATCGGCGGCGGACACATACTGAATGACTTCAGAAGCCTCGAGGAAAAGAATCCCTACTGGATGTCGGGGCGGCTGAAAGATGCGCACGAACGGCTGAATGCCGCTGTGGGCATCAAGGGAAACGTGGGACCGGTGTTCTCGTTCGACGTGCGCGGCGGATATGTCGACACGAAGAACGACGCCTGTTTCTACAACCTTTTCTCGAATCTGACCGACGTGGCATACCTGTACGTGGGCAACGCGGACACGAGACATGCGTATGCCGAGGCGAAAATCGACCTGTATATGGGCCCGGTCAAGCTGTCGGCACGGGGAAAGACCTACAAGTGGAAGGACGAGGACCGCATGTATCATGTGGCCAAGCCCAAGAATGAGGTGGAAGCCTCGCTGCACTTCCCGATTACGTCGCGGGTGCAGGTGGGAATCGCCTACACTTATATACAACGCAACCGCGTGAATTTGATCCATTACATGTTGCAACCCGAAAGACAAAACGAGGTGGCGCTGCAGGCGGCGGTGTACGGAATGGACTGGAACTCGTTTGATCCGGCTCAAGCGGCTGCGCTCTACGAACTGGGCGGGGCGGCCAACGCGCTGTCGTACCGCATGAAGGCGGTGAGCAACCTGAGTGCAAACATTTCGTTCGCCATCACTCCGCGCCTCTCCCTCTATGCCCAGACGAGCAATCTGCTGGACTGCGACTATGAGGACTTCTACTCGTATCCGACAAACGGTATCAACTTCCTGGGAGGACTGTCGTTCCGGTTCTGAGGAAGGGAAAGAGAAAAGCAGATTCTATACAAGATAACATAAAAGCCGAGGCAATGCCCCGGCTTTTATGTTAGTGTACATGCTTCGACTTTCGAAGCTGGAACCAAGCCCAAATGCCTGCGGCAACGGCTACTCCACTGCTTACGGCGAGAAAAATAATCAGTTCCATATCTTAAATCAGGCTTTAGATTTCGACAAAGCTATGAACAGCAATGAACAATTTCCGCGCAGAGAAGAATAATTACGCCGTCAATCGGCCGAAGAGAAAGCCCTACTTTCAAAAAAGTGCTCGAAGCGGGACTCGAACCCGCACAGCTGCAATAGCCAAGGGATTTTAAGTCCCTCGTGTCTACCATTCCACCATTCGAGCAAAGAACCTGCGCTTTCCGGGCACCGCGTGCGCCGCACAACCCCTGAAGGAGAAGCACTTTTGCGGAAAAGCAGAGCCGCCGGCGGCTAAAAGTGCCGGCACTTTTCCCGAAAAGCGGCAGCAAAGATAGGGATATTCCGCGAGACAACAAAACGCAGGACACAATCCTTCGCCGAAAAAGAGGCCACCGAAGCGAAAAAAAGAGCGGGAAAAGCGTCAGTTAGTGACGCTCAGAATGCGGTTATAGCTGCTGTAAACGGTGTGATAAACCTGGAGCTGACTCCCGGGGCCATCGATGCAATTGCCGAAACCCTGCGAGATATCGTAGACCGAGCCGCACTCTTCGCACACGGCCTGCATACCGCCCTCCAGCGCGTACACGCGAGGACGGGGCAACGCATCGCTGCGGTAGTAACAATAGGGGCAGGCCATGTCGTAAGCGGCAAAGGGAACGGACGGATCGAGCGGCACCATGGAGTGCACGACGAGCACCCCTCCTACCCCGAGGTAGGCCGTGGCAAGGCCACGCGAGGAAGTTATTTCGAGAAATTCGCCCAGATTTTGAAGATGGGTATACTCGGCATCGTCGAGGCGCAGCGTGATGCGCACCGTGCGCTCGGGCAGTACGTCCTCCGGCTCATCGCTTGAGCAGGATGCAAGGGCGAAGAGAAAAGCCACGCCTGCCGCACCGGCACGGAGCAGGCGCGGCAGACGGGAAAAAGTCATGGGGAAAAGCCTCATTGCGCGAGGAGCTTTTGCTCTGCCTCGTGGACGCGCTCGAAGCCGAAAGAGGCATAGATTTCCTCCATACGCTGGCGTATCTCGGCATTACACAGATTGCCGATGCTGCCTTCGTGCGTATGATGCACTTCCTTGCAGGGCACGAAACGGCCCTCTTCGATGTCGATTCCGACTTTCCGGTACGCATCGCGGAAGGGCATGCCTGCCGCTGCCAGACGGTTCACTTCCTCCACACTGAACATGGCGTCGTAGCGCGGGTCGTCGAGGATATGGTCGTTGACCTGGATGCGCTCGATGATGTAGCTCGTCATCTTCAGGCAATCGATCAGTTCGTCGAAGGCAGGCAAGAAAACCTCCTTGATGATTTGCAAATCGCGGAAGTAGCCGCAAGGCAAATTGTTCATGATTGCGACCACTTGCTGCGGCAGGGTCTGGAGCTTATTGCTGTGTGCCCGAATCAATTCGAACACGTCGGGATTCTTTTTGTGGGGCATGATGCTGGAGCCCGTGGTGCATTCGTCGGGCAGCTTCACGAAGCCGAAGTTCTGCGAGTTGAAGAGGCAGTTGTCGAAAGCGAGCTTCGAGAGCGTACCGGCTATGCCGGCCAGCGCGAAAGCCACGTTGCGTTCCATCTTTCCGCGCCCCATCTGTGCATAAACCACGTTGTAGTTCAGCCCGTCGAAACCCAGCAGACGGGTCGTCATCGTGCGGTTCAACGGGAAAGAAGAGCCGTATCCGGCCGCCGACCCCAGCGGGTTGCGGTTGCACATGCGGTAGGCCGACTGGAGGAAAAGCATATCGTCCACCAAACTCTCCGCATAGGCTCCCAGCCAAAGCCCGAAGGAACTGGGCATGGCCACTTGCAGATGTGTGTAACCGGGCATGAGGATATCCTTGTAACGCTCACTCTGCGCCTGCAGATGGCCGAAGAGTTCCATCATTTCCCCGGCCACTTCTTCCAACTTGGCCCGCGTGAAGAGCTTCAAGTCCAGCAAGACCTGGTCGTTACGGGAGCGGCCGCTGTGAATTTTCTTGCCGATATCGCCCAATTTGCGGGTCAGTTCGAGCTCGACCTGCGAGTGAACGTCTTCCACGCCTTCCTCGATTATAAAGGAACCGTCGCCCTTCCTGGCACGATTGTATATGGTTTTCAGCTCAGCGAGGAGCACTTTCAGCTCTTCGGGCTTGAGCAAACCGATAGACTCCAGCATGATGATGTGCGCCATGGAGCCCATCACGTCGAAAGGCGCGAGGTAAAGATCCAATTCACGGTCGCGCCCTACGGTAAAGCGCTCGATGACGTCAGTCATGTGCACTTTCTTTTCCCACAATTTCTGAGGCATTTTCCTTCTCTTATTCGTATTTGATAAGGGCCAACATATCGGCCAGTTTTTCCACTCCCTCCTGCATCCGGTCGAGTTTCCCCTTGAGCATCATTTTCATGAAGAAGGGGATATCGTAGCGCACCGTCAACTTCATGCGGGAAGCGCTGCCGTCCTCGCCCGAGGGGAGCAGCTGAATCCAAAGATGGGCATCGAGGGGAATCCCTTCGAAGCCGAACTTCAGCATTTTATCGGGCTCCCGATCACAAATAGCCAGCCGGAGCTGCCCGATTTGCGGAGCGGGAAAAGTTATGCTGTCTGCATCGCAGACCACAGAGTCCAAGTCGAAACTCAAGCCTTTCTCCCGCACGGCGTCCATTGCCTCAGGCGGAATACGGCGTTTCAACTCATCTACGTTGCGCAGGTCGGACAACTTGGCGTAGACCTGCGCGGGAGAATAGGGTAATTGCTTTACCGAGCTTTCAAACTGTTCCATTGGTCCGGGTTATTTGCCCAAGTCCCAATGAGCAGGATCCTTGCGCCATTCGGTCAGGACTGCCACGTCGGCCTCGGTGATGTATTCCGTTTTCAGGGCCACGTCGAGCACGGCTTCGTAGTTGGTCAGCGTCACGAGATTGACTTTTGCGGCCTTAAATGCTTTTTCCGCCACGTCAAAACCGTAGGTGAAGGAAGCTATCATGCCGATTACGTCGCATCCGTCGCGGCGAATGGCCTCGACGGCTTTCAAACTGCTGCCGCCGGTGGATACCAAATCCTCTATCACTACCACTTTCATGCCCGGGCGAAGCTCGCCTTCGATGAGGTTCTCAAGACCGTGATCCTTGGGGCTCGAGCGGACATAGACAAAGGGCAGATTCAACTCGTCGGCTACCAAAGCGCCCTGAGGGATGGCGCCGGTCGCTACGCCGGCTATGGCATCGACCGTAGAGAAGCGCTCCAGGACGAGGCGGGATATTTCAATTTTTACAAAATTACGCAGTGAAGGGTACGACAACGTTTTGCGGTTGTCGCAATAGAACGGTGATTTCCAGCCGGAAGCCCAGGTAAACGGGTTGGAAGGCTGCAACTTGATTGCTTTGATTTTCAGTAACTTTTCAGCAAAGATTCTCTCTAAATTTTTCATTGTTGCCAAAGTGCTAAACGTTCTCGCCCGCAAAAGTAATCAATTAACCCGTAACCGCCTTGCATAAAGCTCGACTTTTTCGTTAATTCATGCCGTTATCTGCTCTAAAACAGTTAATATCTGACCAAAAAGCATGGGTATTTTTCCGAAAAAGTGGCGTTACTTTTCCCAAAAAGCGGCAGTAGTTTTTCCGGAAAGTGCCTGCACTTTCCCCAGTCGGCGGGAACGGTAAAAAAGGTATGCGGCGAGGGGAAACGGATTTTTCACCCCTTTGAGAAGCCCAACGACAGGACGGAAACGCGGACCGGCTCGCAGGACTGCGGGGCAAGCGGCTCCTCACGCAGGGCACGGCACAGGGCTTCGGCGCAAGAGGCTATGGTAGCCCCGGTCGTAACCACGTCGTCAACCAGCACTATGTGTCGCCCGCGCAGGGATTCGGCCACCGCCTTTTTCCAGCGGAAAGCCCCTTCTACGTTCTCGAAGCGGCGCGAGTGGGAAAGTGCCGTCTGCGAAGGCGTATTTTCCACGCGGCGTACGCCCCTTTCGAGTACGGGAGCGGAGAGCAACCGCCCGATGCTGCGGGCAATGTAGCTGCTCTGGTTGTAGCCGCGCTTACCGCGTTTCTGCCAATGGATAGGTATGGGCACGACAAAATCTACACCCTGCGGGAAGAGAAAGTGCGGGTCGTTTTCGCGGAACATCTGCTCCACAACCGCCCGAGCCATGCTGCGGCGGTGGCGGTACTTAAGGTCGGTGACCAGATGGGTGTAGGGCGTTGCCGGTTTATAATAGAAGAATGCGGCGGCAACCTGAAAGCGCAGGTCGGGCACGAGGGGCAACAGGCAGGCAAAAAGCTCTTCCATTTCGTTGCCGCGGCGGCCGCAAAATCCCGTGCGCGGCAACTGAAGCAGGCAGCGGGGGCAAAGCAGCGTCATCCCCTCGGGCAGGGGTCGCCCGCAAACCGGGCACACTTCCGGGAAAAACAGCGTGCGGAATGCACCCGCCATCCGCAGAAGCGACCCGCAAAGGCCGGTCCTTACTCCAGACATTCAGTAATGGCCGCCGACTCGAAGCCGCGGCTTTGCGCGTAACGGTAGAGCTTCTCGCGGCGTACCTCCGCATCCATGCCGTGGAGGGCGCGGTCCTTGGACTTCAAGACGCTGCGCAAAGTGGCCATATAGTCCTCGTCGGAGATGTTCATCAGGGCAGCGTCTACGTAGACTTCTTTTATCTTCTTCACGTAAAGTGCCTCGCGTATCTTGCGTTTCCCCCACTTTTCGAGCCGAAACTTGTCGCTCACGAAAGCGCGGCAGTAGCGGGCATCGTCGATGAAGCCTGCCTCTTTCAGTTTTTTCATGATACGTTCCACCTCATCGGGGTCGAAACTCCAGAGTTTCAGCTTGGAGATTGCCTCGCTTTCGCAATGCTCCGCGGCAGAACACCATGAGGTCAGCTTCTGCAAGGCTTGTTCTTCTGTAAGATCTAACATAAAAGATGATTTGTTCCTATAATGAATCGTTGTTTTTTCGCAAAGTCTTCCACCAGCCGCACCTCGCCAAACCCTGCGTCGCGCAGCAACTCCTCGACCTGAGCGGCCAGGAGGGGATTGATTTCGAGGTACATCTTCCCGCCGTCGGCAAGGCGCTTCCGCCCAATGCGGCACAAGGCGCGGTACGGAAGGAGCGGGTCGTCGGCCGGCACGAAGAGGGCCTCCCGCGGTTCCCACTTGCAGACTTCGGGCTGCATCGCAGCCTCTTCGGAGGGAAGGACATAGGGCGGATTGCTCACCAGAGCCGCATACGCTGCACCGCCTGCAGCCGAAGCGCCGGAAAAGTGCCGGGCCTCTTCCGTAGAAGTCCCTGCGCTTTCGGCAAAAGCGCCGGCACTTCTGTCGCAAAGTGCCGCATCCACCGCAGCTTCCTGCAAGAGGTCACACCGGCGGAAGGCGACTTCCACCCCGTGGCGACGGGCATTTTCGCGCGCCACCTGCAGGGCAGCTTCCGAAATGTCCCAAGCCTCCACGCGGGCAGAGGGAAAGAGCAGGGCCATTATCACGGCGATACATCCCGAGCCCGTGCCCACGTCGAGCAAGCGGGGCGGACACTTGCCGTCGGGCAGGCCGTCGGCTTTCAGCATTTCCAACAGCTGTTCCGTCTCCGGACGCGGTATCAACACCCCCGGACGCACCACGAAATCGCGGCCGCAGAACGGGGCTTCGCCCAATACGTACTGCACCGGCTCGCGCAAGTCCAGCAGGCGATGCAGGAAATCGCGGAGGCGGCGGCGCTCGTCCGTCGACAAATCGCTATCTTTGCCCGTAAAAACCGCCACAGTGCCCCAGCCCACTCCCCGAGAAAGCAGCAGCCGTGCCACGGCCGAGGCTTCGCCGGGAGAATAAATCGTAGTGAGAAGATGGGAAATGTCGTGCAGTAATGTACGCGAAATGCTCATTGTTCTGCCGCAAAGATACGGATAAAACCGGAAAAACATCGGGCGCGGGCGGCGGAAAGATTATAATTTTCAAAAAGATGGACGCAAGAGACGAACTTTACATGCGCCGCTGTCTGCAGCTGGCAGCAGCCGGAATCCCCACCACGAAGCCCAATCCCGTGGTCGGGGCGGTAGTGGTTTTCGAAAACCGCATCATAGGCGAAGGCTATCACATCCGCCCCGGCGAGGGGCATGCCGAGGTGAACGCCCTGAGGAGCGTGCGCCCCGAAGACGAAAAACTGCTGCCCTATTCAACCATCTACGTCAGCCTCGAGCCATGCGCGCACTACGGGAAAACGCCGCCCTGCGCCGACCTCATCATCCGGAAGCGGCTGAAACGCTGCGTAGTGGGCTGCGGCGACCCGTTTCCCGCAGTGAACGGCGGCGGAATACGCAAGCTGCGCGAGGCGGGCATCGAGGTGGAACTGGGCGTACTGGAGGCGGAATGCCGGAAAATCAACGCCCCGTTCTTCACCTACCACACGAAGAAACGCCCGTATGTGACGCTGAAATGGGCCGAAAGCGCCGACCACTTCATCGACGGCCTGCGCCCCGTCCCCGAACGGGCAGGCGGCAGCGGCCGGGCGGTACGCATCTCCACCCCGCAGACGCAGATGCTGGCCCACAAACTGCGGGCGGAAAACCAGGCAATCCTCGTAGGGCGGCGCACCTTGCTGCTTGACAATCCGTCGCTCACCCTGCGCCACTGGCCGGGAAGCAGCCCGCTGCGCTGCATTTTGGCCCCCTCGGGCCGCATCGCCGGAGAGGCACATGCGACCGACGGCACCGTGCCGACGCTGATTTTCGCAGGCGGAAACGGCGAAAAGTGCCGGGACTTCCGGGAAAAAGCAGCAGCGGAAAAGCCACAAGGCGGAGGCACTTTTTTCCCGCCGGAGCGGGTAGAACTCGACAATGAGCGCCCCATCCTGCCCCAGGTACTGCAGGAACTGCACCGCAGGGGCATACAAACGCTCCTGGTAGAAGGCGGTTCGGCCACGTTGCAGAGCTTCATCGACGCCGACCTGTGGGACGAAGCCTACGTCGAGCGCGGCACTCTGCTTCTGCGGGAAGGCATCCCTGCCCCCACGATGCCCGCCGCCTCAGCCGAAAGGCTGTATCGAAGCGAAACGGACTACGCATTCAACCGGACACGGCTGCACCACATCCGCCTGCGCGACTAAGCACCATCGTACACCACGGCCGCACCACCGTCCGGAAAAAGGCAAAAAAATACGGCGTGACCCCACGGGGCCACGCCGTAATCATTATAGCTTGGATTTTAAAAAATCGGCACTATTAGAGCTGAGGACCAGCAGCAACCAAAGCCTTACCAGCTTCGTTGCCGGTGAACTTGCTGAAGTTCTTGATGAAGCGTCCAGCGAGGTCCTTAGCTTTCTCATCCCATTGTGCAGCGTCGGCATAAGTGTCGCGCGGATCGAGGATAGCGGAATCTACGCCCGGCAGCTCGGTCGGAACCACAAAGGAGAAGTAAGGAATCGTCTTGGTCGGAGCCTTGTCGATAGAGCCATCGAGAATTGCGTCGATGATGCCGCGCGTATCACGGATAGAGATACGTTTTCCGGTTCCGTTCCAGCCCGTATTAACCAAATATGCCTTGGCTCCTACGCGTTCCATCTTCTTAACCAGCTCTTCGGCATACTTCGTCGGGTGCAAGCTCAGGAAGGCTGCGCCGAAACAAGCCGAGAATGTCGGAGTCGGCTCCGTGATTCCGCGCTCTGTGCCGGCGAGTTTTGCAGTAAAGCCGGACAAAAAGTAATATTTCGTCTGTTCTGCGTTCAAAATCGATACGGGAGGCAGCACACCGAAGGCGTCAGCCGACAGGAAGATTACCTGATGTGCGTGCGGGCCCTTGGAGATCGGCTTAACAATGTTCTTGATATGGTCAATCGGGTAAGACACACGGGTATTTTCGGTAACGCTCTTATCAGCGAAGTCGATCTTTCCGTTAGCATCTACCGTAACATTCTCCAGGAGTGCATCGCGACGGATTGCATTGTAGATGTCCGGCTCGCTTTCCTTGTCGAGGTTGATGACCTTAGCGTAGCATCCACCTTCGTAGTTGAATACGCCTTCGTCGTCCCAGCCGTGCTCGTCGTCACCGATGAGGAGACGCTTCGGGTCGGTAGAAAGGGTGGTCTTACCGGTTCCGGAGAGGCCGAAGAAGATAGCCGTGTCGGTTCCTTCCATGTTGGTGTTGGCCGAGCAGTGCATGGATGCAATGCCGCGCAGCGGGTTCAGGTAGTTCATGATGGAGAAGATACCTTTCTTCATCTCACCACCGTACCAGGTATTGAGGATAACCTGCTCGTTGGTCTTGAGGTTGAATACGGTAGCCGTCTCGGAGTTCAGGCCGAGTTCCTTGTAGTTGTCTACCTTAGCCTTGGCAGCATTGAAGGACACGAAGTCGGGCTCGCCGTAGTTTTCGAGTTCTTCTGCGGTAGGACGGATGAACATGTTCTTCACGAAGTGTGCCTGCCAGGCTACTTCCATGATGAAACGTACTTTCAAGCGGGTAGCAGGGTTAGCGCCGCAGAACGTATCCATTACGAACAGACGCTTGCCGGAGAGCTGTTTTACGGCTTTTGCCTTGAGGTCAGCCCAAGCTTCCTCGGAGCAAGGCTTGTTGTCATTCTTATATTCGTCGGAAGTCCACCAGATGGTGTCCTTGCTTGCCTCGTTCATCACAAAGAATTTATCCTTAGGAGAACGACCCGTGTAGATACCCGTCATCACGTTTACCGCGCCGAGCTCGGTCACTTGGCCGACTTCATAACCCTGAAGGCCAGCCTTGGTTTCTTCTTCGAAGAGTACTTCGTAAGAAGGATTGTGCAGGATTTCGGTCACACCGGTGATACCGTACTTGCTTAAATCTAAGTTTGCCATTGCTTTATTGTTTATATAAAAGTGAGTAATTGTGCTGTTAAAAGCCGTAAATCATGTCCGCGTCCTGTTCTTTTCAGGCGGCACGCACTGCAAAGAGAGAAAGCACATTGCACATGACCCTGTCTATCGGGTACAAAGATACGGCAATATTCTGAAGAAAAAGCCACAATATGGAAATTTTTCTCTAATAGCCTTCCTTTTTATAGTTACGTAACAAATTAGTAGCTATTTTGCAGCTTATCGGGACAGTATGGAAGCATCTCCGGCGGAAGCGTCGGGACCGGGGAGCGAAAGCCTGCGGGCCGTCGGCAAAAAGACAGGCCGCTTCTCCCGAAAAGTGCCGCATCTTTTCGTTAAAAGTGGCGGCGCATGCTGCGGAAAGGGCCGCAACTTTTCGCCGAAAGTACCGATTATTCCGCCCCTTTCCCGTACATTTGCAAAACGATTCATGCCGAGAAGCCATGCTCACGATATACTCCCGTTCCCACACCACGCGGCTCAGCTATGTACTCCGCTTCTTCCTCGATTCGGAAGAGTTCCGCGTCACCGATTCGCCCGAGGCATACCTCTCGGCCGAACGGCCCGCCATCTGCTACGACAAGAAGCCCCTCGGGCGGGGTATCCACATCGTGCCCTGCGGAATCCTCGCCGGGCGGACGCACTACGTGCCACGCCCGCCCATGGGAAAAGACGCGGCAGGAAACCCGGTTTTATACCCCGACTCCATCTCCGACATGGGCTTCGACCCGCTGGGCGCGGCTTTCTACCTGCTCGCCCGCTGCGAGGAATACGGCTCGAAAGAGCTCGACCTCCACAAGCGATACCTGCCCGAGAGTTCCGTCCTCGCCGCCATGGGCTGCCTGGAGCGCCCCATCGTCGACGAATGGGGGCTGCAACTGCGCCAGCGCATCCGCGCCGCATGTCCGGGCACCCTGCCCCACGAACGGCAGGGGCGCATCGTGCTTACCCACGACGTCGACCTGCCCTACCGCTACCGCGCCCGCGGTCCGCTGCACAGCGCCGGCGGACTCCTCAAAGACCTCTTCCTGCACCGCGACCCGGCGGAGGCTCTGCGCCGCATGAAGTGCTGGCTCCACCTGCTGCCCGACCCCTACTTCAACCTGCGCCGGCTGGCACAAACCGGAAGAGACGCAGGCCTCGAACCGATGTTCTTCGTACATTACGGCCCGTGCGGCCGGTACGACCGGAAAGACCGGGTGCCCTCCTTCCACTACGCCCGCCTCCTCCGCCAGCTGGCCCAGGACGAATGCCCCATCGGGCTGCACCCTTCGTATGAAACGTGGAACGACTCGAAGAAAATGGCTGCCGAAAAGAAGAAACTGGAAAAGCGCATCCGCCAAGAGGTGCATGCTTCGCGCCAACACTACCTGCGCTTCCGTATACCTTATACGCCCCGCACGCTGCTCCAGTGCGACCTGACCGACGATTACTCCCTGGGCTATTCCTCAAAAGTCGGCTTCCGTGCCGGAACGGCGCGCCCCTTTCCCTATTTCGACCTCGGCTTCAACGTCGGGACGGAGCTGATTCTGCATCCGCTGGCGGCGATGGACGTCACTTTGCAGCGCGATCTCCGGCTTTCGGCCCGCGAAAGTGCGGAGAAGATGCTCGCCTTGGCGCGCACGGCGCTGTCGCTCGGCGGCGACTGCTGCCTGCTCATCCACAATTCCTCCCTCGCGGGCGACAAAGAGTGGGCGGGCTGGCAAGAAATGTATCCCGACTTCCTGAGAAAACTGCAAGCCCTCGAGCAACAGTACGCAACCCTTCCGCGCCAGACCGCCGGATAACTTTCCGCACTCAGCCTGCCACGATGTAAAATACGGCCAGCAGAACAAGATGCAAGGCGAACACCGGCAGGAAAACAAGCCCGAGCAACGGACGGAAAGTCTTGCGCCGGCCGGAGAAAAAGTAGGCGTAACCCATGTTAGTCAGTATGTTGCTGGCCAAAGCCTGCAGCACGCAGACTCCAATCTGCTGCCCGCTCAGCAGCGAATCGTGGCCCAAAAGGTTCAGAACAAACGGCGTTATGTCGCTTACGCCCGAGACTATGGACAAAACGTTCATGCCATATTTCCCGCCATACTGCATGACCCAGTAAGTAAGGAGCGTGAACAGCACGAAAAGGCCGGTGAAAATCAGCGCAACCTTAAACTCCAGCGGATTATCGGCCGCCACTTCCTGCACTCCGTCCTGCGGTTCTCCCGAAGAGGCCGGCGCTTGTGCGCCCTGACGCCTGCTCCGCCGCTGAAGCCATACGGACAACAGGGCCGAAACAACGGCCAGCGGCAACAAATAGGGCAGCAACATCCAGAAGATTTCCGCATTGAAAATGGCAATCAGCACGAGGAAACGCACATAACGCGTACTCACTGCGGCCGAAATGCCCGCCGCATACTGCGGCAACTCGGCCTGCGACGCGCCTTTGCACTTGCGCGCCAGGACGGAAATGGTGGCCGTACTGCTGTACATGCCGCCCAAAACGGCCGAGAGCAGCATACCGGCCCGCGGAAAGACATAGCGCCGGAGCAAATAGGAGAAGTAGGAAATGGCAGAAACCACTACGGTTGCCAGCCAAACCAGGTAGGGAGTCAGCCCGGTGCCGGGCATTATTTCCGTATCAGGCAGCAGAGGCAGCACAATGCCGCTGATGAATAAGAATTTGGCTAACGTTATCATCTCATCGCGCTGCATCTTTCGTGCAATCTCGGTCAGAGTTTGCTTCAACTCGGTAAGAAGCAGCACAATCACCAGCACCGATACCGAAAACCACAAGGGCTGCGTGCAAATAACGGGGCCGAGTGCGTAGACAATGAGCGCAATCAGGATGCGAGTCAGGCCGTATTCTTCATGACGGAGCATGCGCACTCCGTAATTCACGCCCAGAAGCAGCGCCAAGGCAGCCCCGCCGAAAAGAAAGAGCTTCATCCCTTCCGCATCGAGGCGGTAGAAAAGGAAACCCAGCAGCCCGATGAACGTAAAAGTGCGGTCGGTTCCGAACTGGGTGACATCGGAACTTTTCAGCGTCAGGCGGCGCTGCGAGAGGCCAATGAAGAGGGAAAAGGCCGTAACCAGCAGCAGCTGCACCAACTCCGGGTAGATATATGTGTAGATCCGCTCCATGTTGTTCGACGTTTCGTAGTCAGTCCCCGCCGTTTGCCGCGGCGCATCGCGCGAAATCGGCCTCAGCGCCCTGCCGAAACAAGCTCGGCACGCTCCGCCTCGGGCCAGGCGGTATAGGGCCGTTGCCCAAGGGAAGTATTGTAAAAGCGCACGTCGCCCGTCAGTTCACGCCCTAAAAACGGCGGGCGCGCAAAGGCTTCGTCGGGACGGGCCAGCTCTACTTCGGCAATCACCAGCCCCTCGTTCGCACCGTGGAACTCATCGACCTCAAAAGTGTGCCCCTCCCAGGGGACAAGCCAGCGCGTCTTCTCGATAGCGCCGGGGCCGCACAGCTGCATCAGCTCGCGGGCTTCGGAGAGGGGGAGCTCCTTCTCCCACTCGTAGCGCGAGAGACCGCCGTCGAGCGAAGGCCCTTTTATGGTGAGATACCCCCGTTCGCCCCGGATGCGCACGCGCACGGTGCGCCCCCGCTCGGCACAGATGTAGCCTTGGGCTACCGCGCTGGCGGAAGCAGCCAGCGACTTATAGTCGCCGACGACGAGGAATTTGCGTTCTATCTCGCAAGGCACGGTCCGTTCCTCCTGCACTTTTTTACGCACGCCCCGCGGCTCAGCCGGCCATGGAGACGGCCATTATGACGATGGCCAGCACGATTAACACTACGGAGATGCCCAGCAATACCTTGCGGGCCTGCTTCTCTCCACGTTCTTCACGGGTTCTTTTATTTTTCGACATAAGGCTTCTTTTTTAAATGTACTTCCACAAAGGTAAAACTTATTCCCCGGAAAAACCAGAAAAGCCCTCTATTTTTCCGATTCCTGCGCCGCAGCGGCCGCAAAGTGCCTGCACTTTTGCCCCAAAGCGGCAAGGCTTACGCCCGAAAGTGGCGGCACTTTTTGCCGAAAGAAGGGCGCCGCCGGCAAATACTTGCACGGGCGGGAGAAAAAAATTACCTTTGTCGGAAAGTAAATCCCCGACCATGCCCCTGAAGCCACACAAAGCTCTTCTCCCGCTGGCCTGCCTCTATGGGGCAGCCGTCGCGCTGCGCAACCGCCTGTTCGACTGCGGATGGCTCCGCGAGCGCCGCTTCCCGCTGCCCGTCGTAGGCGTCGGAAACCTCACAGTGGGGGGCACGGGGAAAACGCCCCACATCGAATATCTGCTGCGCCTGCTCCTCCCCCTGGGACAAGTGGCC
The DNA here is from genome assembly GCA_050946375.1 of Bacteroidaceae bacterium. Classification (GTDB taxonomy): domain Bacteria; phylum Bacteroidota; class Bacteroidia; order Bacteroidales; family Bacteroidaceae; genus UBA1794. Next base: position 93,811 of record JBMNUT010000006.1, read on the forward strand.
GTACTCAGCCGCGGATACCGCAGGCAGTCGGAAGGCTTCGTCTGCGCCACCCGGGAGACGCCCGTAGCAGAAGTGGGCGACGAGCCCTGGCAAATGAAGCAAAAGTTCCCCCGCGCCGTCGTGGCGGTGGACGCCAACCGCTGCCGGGGCATAGAGCGGCTGCAGGAAAGCGTGGAGGGACTGAAGGCCGTCCTGCTCGACGACTCGTTTCAACACCGCTACGTAAAGCCCGGAATCAACATACTGCTCGTCGACAGCCGCCGCCCCGTCTGGGACGACCGCATGCTGCCCGCCGGATACCTCCGCGAGCCGGCTGCCGGAAAGCGCCGCGCCGACGTGGTGATTCTCACGAAGTGCCCGCCCGACATGCCCGAGGCCGAAGCCGACAGGCTGCGCACCCGGCTGCAGCCCCTGCCGCACCAGCAGGTGTTTTTCACCACCCTTGCCTACGGACAGCTGCGCCCCCTCTTCGGCAGCGACGCCACGGAGCGCCCCCTCTCCTGCCTGCAAGGCCACACCGCGGTGCTCCTCACCGGCATCGCCGCGCCGCAGCCCCTGGCCGAAGAGGTAGGCCGATGGGCGCGGGTCGTGCCCCTCACTTTCGGCGATCACCACGACTTTTCGCCGGCCGACCTGCACCTGCTGGCCGAAACCTGCCGCCGCGCCGACCGACCCGCCGTAGTAACCACCGAAAAGGACGCCGCGCGCCTCAGCAGCCTCAGCGGCTACTATCCCGAGGAGCTGCGGAAATGCACCTACGTGCTGCCCGTCGAGGTACGTTTCCTCTACGGAGACGACAAGAAGTTCAACAAAATCATAACAGAATATGTGGAACCACATCCAACAAACGGCTGACTACCTCATCGAGCGTGCAGCCCCCCATCTTCCCGACCGCCCTACGAAAGCCATCATACTCGGCAGCGGGCTGGGCAAACTGGCCGACGAAATCGACAATCCCCTCGTCATCCCCTACCGGGAGATACCCCACTTTCCCGTCTCGACCGTAGAGGGACACAGCGGAAAGCTGCTGCTGGGCCACCTGGCGGGGCAGCCCGTCATCGCCATGCAGGGCAGGTTTCACTACTACGAGGGCTACGCCATGCAGCAAGTCACCTACCCCATCCGCGTACTTCACGAGCTGGGCATACGCACACTGGTCGTCTCCAACGCCGCCGGAGGCGTCAATCCCGACTACAAGGCGGGAGACTTGATGCTCATTGCCGACCACATCAACTTCTTTCCCGAGCATCCGCTGCGCGGAAAGAACCCCTATGGCGAGCGATTCCCCGACATGAGCCAGGCCTACGACCCGCAACTCCGCGCCTTGGTGCGCAGCATCGCGCAGGAAAAGGGCTTCGCCCTACAGGAAGGCGTCTACCTGGGCACACAAGGACCGAGCTACGAAACGCCGGCCGAGTCGCGCATGTTCCGCCGCTGGGGAGCAGACGCCGTGGGCATGTCCACCGTGCCGGAAGTCATCGTGGCCCGCCACTGCGGGATGCGCGTCGTAGGCTTCAGCGTCATCACCAACCTGTGCGTCGAGGGCAAGCCCGAGGCCGCCTCGCACGAAGAGGTGCAGCAGGTGGCCAACCGCGCAGAGCCCGTCATGAGCGAACTGGTACGCGAACTGCTCCAGCGCTGCTGACTCCGCCCGGAGTCCCGCGCCCCGCGGCGAAGACTCCCCCGCCACCGCAGGAAAAAAGCCTTGCCGCGGCACGGAAAAACACGCAGGACTTTTCCGGAAAACAAGCGGGACTTTTTGCCAAAAGCCCCGCACGAACCCACGAACACCATACCCTCTTTTATACCCAACCACCCATGGAAGAATTACACAGAACAGAGATTTCCACCCTCGGGGAGTTCGGCCTTATCGACAAACTCACCGAGAACCTCGAAAATAAGAACGCCTCGACGCGCAAAGCCGTAGGCGACGACGCCGCAGTGCTGCACTACGACGACGAAAACGAACTGCTCGTCACCACCGACATGCTGATGGAAGGCGTGCATTTCGACCTCACTTACACGCCCCTCCAGTACCTCGGCTACAAAGCCGTGGCGGTGAACCTATCGGACATCTGCGCCATGAACGGCCGGCCGCGGCAGGTGACCGTGTCGATTGCCCTCGGCAAACGCTTCTGCATTGAGGACGTCGAAGCACTTTATGCAGGCATGCGGCTCTGTTGCGAGCGCTACGGCGTAGATATCGTAGGGGGAGACACGACTTCGTCCCGCACCGGACTGGCCATCAGCATCACCTGCATCGGCGAAGCCCCCCGGGAAAAAATAGCATACCGCAGCGGGGCCAGACCCAACGACCTCATCTGCGTGAGCGGAGACCTGGGTGCAGCCTACATGGGCCTGCAAATTCTGGAGCGGGAGAAGCGCATCTTCGACGGCGAAGGGGCGCCCCAACCCGACTTTGCCGGCAAGGAATACATACTCCAGCGGCAACTCCGCCCGGAGCCACGCATGGACATCGTCGAGCAACTCGCCGCAGCCGGCATACAGCCCACCAGCATGATGGACATCAGCGACGGGCTCTCTTCCGAACTGCTCCATATATGCAAGCAGAGCAAGACGGGATGCCGCATCTACGAAGAGCGGCTGCCCATCGACTACCAGACCGCACTGACCGCCGAAGAGCTGAACCTGAACGTCTCGACATGCGCCCTGAACGGAGGCGAAGACTACGAACTTCTCTTCACCGTGCCCCTCGCCGACCACGAAAAGGTGGCCGCCCTGAAGGAAGTGCACCTCATCGGCCACATCACCGAGCAGTCGCTCGGCGCAGCACTCATTACGCGCGACGGACAAGAGTTTACGCTTAAGGCACAAGGATGGAACCCTTTGGCACAAAAGGGTGAATAGACGCTACGCACCAGCCATACGAAAGCCCGGGGAAGGAGCGCCGCAACGCGGCCCCTTACCCCGGGCTTTTTACAATTTCTCCAGAGACGCAGAAAACTTACCCACGGTTGATGGACAACCGGACGTCGCGCTCATGACGCTCCTCGGCCAGCACAATCAGCTGCGTGATGAGGTCATTCTCCGGAATGCCGGCATACTCCCACAACTTGGGATACATGCTGATGGCCGTAAAGCCGGGCAGTGTATTGATTTCGTTCAGCACCAGGCGGTCGCCGGCCAGCAGGAAATCGACGCGCGCCATGCCCTCGCAGTGGATGGCATCGCAGGCCTGCACGGCATAGGCACGGATTTTGTCGGAAACGGCCGCATCCACATCGGCCGGAATCCGCAGGTTTGCGCCCGTAGAGCTGATGTATTTCGCATCATACGAGTAGAAATCCTTCGTCGCCACTATCTCTCCTACCGGCGAGGCCTTCTTCTCTCCGCTGTTGCCCAATACGGCACACTCCAGTTCCTTGCCCACCACGGCTTCTTCCACCAGTATCTTATGATCGTAGCGGAAAGCCTCGGCAAGAGCCACGTTGTACTCCTCTTCCGACTCCACGCGGCTTACGCCCACGGAAGAGCCCGCATTGGCCGGCTTGATGAAGACCGGCAGCCCCAAAGTGTCTACGATTTCCGCATAAGAATGGGCCGAAGGAGCAAAGTTATACAAGGTGAAGGAGCGGGCGACGGGTATGCCTGCCGCCTGAAACAGGCGCTTTGCCACGTCTTTGTCCATGGCAATGGCAGAACCCAGCACGTCCGGGCCGACATAGGGCACGTCCAACGCCTTCAGAATGCCCTGCAATGTGCCGTCTTCGCCATAAGTACCATGAATGATGGGGAAGGCAGCTTCGAAACGCGCCAGCAAACGGTTGTCCGACTTGCCTACGACTTCAGCTCCACCCGGGCAGGAGGAAAGGTAAACCCGCTCTGCGCCGGAGAAAAAGTCTTCCGCCGCCAAATCAACGGTCTCCGGGTTGCAGGAAGAATTGTAGTACCACTTGCCCGTCTTGTCCACGCCAAGCAGCACGGGAGTGAAGCGTTCGCGGTCTAAAGCCCTGATGATGTTCGTGGCCGAAGTCAGGGAAACTTCGAATTCAGCCGACTTACCGCCGAAAATCACGGCTATGTTTTTGTGTTCCATCTCTATACTTTACTTGTTTTTATGAGATTCTGATTCCGTCGTCCTCCGGGCTAAACGCATCTTGGCGGCTCTGCAACTTCGCATCCCGGCAAGAACTTTTCTCCGAAGGGCGGGCAAAGATAGTGAAAGGCGAGCGCAGAGACAAACGAAAACTATGTTTTCGATTTGTCCTATGCCGAGCCGCATCCTGTCTTGGGCACATCGGAAACCCGGAAAATATCCCTGTACAGACAAACGATGTTGGAATACATCCTGTCTATATTAAGCAAATCAATTAGATTTGACTGCTACTAACCTTATGCCAACCGTATTATAAGCCATACTTCCCTTGCGCCCCTCTCCTCTGAATGATGCTTTGCAACTCGAAGGATTTGCATACCAAGAACCTCCTCGAATAGCATTGACTATCTGTCCTTTCTCTGCACCATTCTGTGCCTCTTTAAGTGTAGAAGTCCATTCCCAGCAATTCCCGCACATATTCAGGCAACCACACCACGAAGCTCCTTCAGGATAAGAATCAACAGCACAAGTGTTTCCACCAGTAGCGTTAATTTCAGAAAATATGTCGGTATATATAAATCCCAAATGATTGGCATGATTTACCCATCCCTTTACTTGTCCTCGAGTATTAACCGAAATGATGTCGGACAATTTATCCTGTTCTCCAAATCTTGTAGACTTTGGATTGTTATAGGTTGCCATTCGGTCAGGTTCTTTCAATACCTCTGCTGCAATTACAGCATTGTAGTTGAATTTAGAAGAAAGTTTAGAGTTTGAATACGAGGTTTCAGCAGTGTTTCCCCATGGATAATTTCTGCGTAAGTCGCCAACTGCGGCATATTCCCATTCTGCTTCAGACGGTAATCTGAAAGTCCAGCCTTCCGTTTTGTCTGATAGCCATTTGCAATAGGCTTCCGCATCTCTTGCGGATACCCATAAAACAGGATGATTTGCCTTTCCTTCAGGATATTTGCCATCAACCCAATAGGAAGGAGCTTCAATTTTGGCCGCATCTACATAATCTTTCCATTCCGCATTAGTCACGGCATACTTACAAATAAAATATTCCAAAGGAAGAGTTTCGCTTTCTCCTTCTCCTGCTACGTTATCAATGGAAGCTAAAAATGTGTAGCTTCCATCCGTTGTAATTCTCACATAATCTTCAAGATTGTTTTGAATATTAACTTTCGTCTTGGTTATTGGCTTTGTGGTTGAACTTCCTAATGATATCAGGATGATAAGTACCGTCATCGGAATAACAATTCTTTTCATACAACTAAGATTTACGATAAATACATTTTCTATAATTTGAAATCGGAATGTTTTCACTATTACTCATCAGAAGAAGATTTATGATGCCCTTTTCTGCGACGAAAATAGCGATAATCGGCAGAACGGGCAAAAGAAGAATAGTTTTCGGCCTTGCATTTGGACCGCTCAGCAATAAACTTTGAGCCGTTCGGAAAAGTATTTTTCCATTGTCCGCCGTATCTTTGCAACTGGAGAAGAAAACCTTTGCCGGAAAACGGGCGACATTCCCTCCCCGCTCCGGCAGGTGCTTCCCAACCGAATCATGCCGGACACGGAACAAAGTCATACCGCTCCCACCAAAAGGCACAAACGAAAAACAACTATAAACCCAAAGCAATATGAACAAACTCTTATTATCCCTCGCAGCTGCGGTCATGATTTGTTTCGCCGCCTGCGCACAAAAGAAAGGAAACTCCGAAATGAAACAATCGAAAACATTGGTGGCTTATTTCTCCGCCACCGGTACTACGGCTCAAAAAGCTCGCACCATTGCCCAGATAACGGGCGGCGACCTGTTTGCCATCACGCCTGAAACGGCTTATACCAACGCCGATCTCGACTGGACCGACAAGCAGTCGCGCAGTTCGGTGGAGATGAACGACCCGAATGCGCGTCCGGCTCTGAAAGAACAGAAGGCAGACTTGCAGAAATACGACGTCGTTTTCATCGGATACCCCATCTGGTGGGATCTCGCGCCGCGCATCATCAACACATTCGTCGAGAGCCACGACCTGAAAGGCAAGACGCTCATTCTCTTTGCCACGTCGGGCGGGAGCGGAATCGACAACAGTGTGAAAGAACTGAAGAAGACTTATCCCGACTTGACCTGGCAGGAAGGAAAACTGCTGAACCACACCAGCGAAAATGAAATTAAGGAATGGATCGAAAGCGTGCTGAATTAACCGCAGCATCCCCGCATCAGAAATCGCTCCAACGCTTCGCCGTCCCGTAAGACGACTTCCCGTTTTTCAACGCGGAAGCCCTGCTTCTCAAAAAAGGCCCGTGCCGCCCGGCTCACCTCGGCATGCAAACCGCTTGCCCCGTGCCGGGCGGCATACGTTCGGGCAGCATCCAACAGCGAGGTCGCAAGGCCTTTTCGCACAAACCGAGGATGAACAAACAAAGCATGCACATATCCTTCCGCATTGACCGAGAGGAAAGCGGCAAGTTCGTCCGTCCTGTCGACAAAAACGAGGAAGAACTGAAAACCCGCAGCCCCCATATCTTCCCAAAGCGCCGGGCTTCCGGACTTCAACCAGGCCTCAACCTGGGCGGAAGTATAGTAGGCTCCGGCCACTTCCCGCACCGATAATTCAAAGACACGCTGCAACTGCCGTCCCAATCCGGCAACCGTACTTGCCGAAAGACGAAAACCTTCCGGCAAAACGACGCCATCTTTCAGCGGATTCCCAGCAGCTTGTGCGTCTGTACCGACAGCCTCCATCGGGGATTTGCCTTTACATATTCTATCGTTGCGCGTACGATTTCCGTATTTCGCGCCTCATCGCCCACGTCACAGGGCTGAAGACAGAAGACACGGGCCTGCCAGTTCTCATAACCGCGCACGTCCTGCCCCCGGAAAACGACCTTCAACTCATCGATACGCACCAGCTTCACCGGCGCTTCCTTGGGCGAACACGTAATCCAGTCCACATCCGTTCCCGGCGGGAGCGGGCATGTCCCGTTCGTCTCCATCTGGACGAACCGTCCCGCCTCGTGCAATTTGCGCACAAGTTCCTCCGTAACCTGCAACGTCGGCTCGCCGCCCGTCAACACCACATGCCGCGCCGGATAAGCCGCCACGGCACGCACAATCTCGTCCGCCTCCATCTCCACAAAAGCACGATGGTCGGTATCGCAAAAGCTGCAAGCCAGGTTGCAGCCGGAGAAGCGCACAAAGACAGCCGGCGTACCGCAAAAGTACCCTTCGCCCTGCAGGGAATAGAAAATCTCATTCACCCGCATGCCGCTACTCCTTCATCCTTTCGTCGCAAACGTACACGGCCACGTTGCCTTCGCTCTCCTGAACCTCCGTTTTGTAGCACTCCGGAATCTGATCGGTGACCCACTTGGCCAGATTTTCGGCCGTCGGATTGAAAGGAAGCAGGTCGTTCAGATAGCCATGGTCCAGGTATCCGTGTATTTTCGCCTTTATTTTGGTAAAGTCACACACCATCCCGTCCTCATTCAGGCGCTCCGCCTTGCAGTAGACCGTGATGATCCAGTTATGTCCGTGTATGCTTTTGCATTTACTCTCGTAACTCAACGCCAGGCGATGCGCACCGGCTATTTCCATCCTCTTCGATACGTAGTACATAGTTGTCCTGTTTTCTGCGTTTTTCCCTTGCGGGATGCGCCCGCAGCCCCATGTCGGCAGCCGTCCGGGCATAGGCTTATTTCTCCGGAACGAGCGTCCCGTCCAGACGAGCCACCTCCTGCAAGTCCGGAATCTTATGAAGCGTATTGAGCAAGCGCCGCACATCTTCGACGTCGTGCACGTAGATCTGCCCGTTCATCTCGAAGATTCCGTCGCGCGTCTGCACATTCAGGCTGCAAATGTCCATGCCCAATTCCTCGGAAATGGCCCGGACCACACTCAGCAACACGCCCCTTTCGTCAATTCCCTTCACGAAAATCGGAACCGGGAAAGACAGTTCCTTATGCGTATCCCAGCGCGCAGCCACAATACGGTTACCGTAGCTGCTCTTCAGCTTGGCCGCAATGGAACACTGGCACTTATGAATGATGATTCTGCCCTCGTCGTCCACGTAGCCCAGCACGTCATCGCCCGGAATAGGATTGCAGCACGGAGCGATACGCACCTCCTTCTGCAGGCTTTGCTCCGTAAGTTTCAAGACCGTGCGCGGGTCGATATGCGCAGCCTGACCCTTGTTCTCCAGCAACTGCGCCGGCGAAACGGCAGTCTGCGCCTGGTTCTTGTTCCGGTTGCCCAGCCCCAGCGAGAGATGGGGAATAAACTTCTTCCACCCCTTGCCCGACCGCTTGGCGCGCAGCATCTCCACATCCTCCGGACCCAGCTTCAGATTTCCCGAGCCGATAGCCACAAACATCTCGTCCTTCGTGCGGAACCCGTGCGAAGCCATCAGGCGGTCGATGGTCTGTATCTCCATGAGCAGCCCTTCCCCCCGCAAGAATTCGGAAAGCATCTCCTCCCCCTTCTTCTCCGTGGCACGCTGCTCCTTGTGAAGCACCGACATAATCTTCGACTTCGCCCGCGCCGTCGTCACATAGTCCTCCCACGCCGGCTGAACGCGCTGCGCCTTCGACGTAAGGATTTCCACCTGGTCGCCACTCTGCAGGCGGTAACTCAGCGGAACGAGGCGATGATTCACCTTCGCCCCGATGCAGTGGCAGCCCACATACGTATGAATCGAGAAAGCAAAGTCCAGAGCCGTCGCGCCCTGCGGCATGGTTTTCAGGTCACCCTTGGGCGTAAACACATAAATCTCCGAAGAAAAGAGATTCAGCTTGATCGTATCCAGAAAATCAATCGCATCCGGCTGCGGATCGTCGAGAATTTCCTTAATCGTCTTGAGCCACTTGTCCAGTTCGCCCTCCTCCTCGCTGACGAGACCGCCCTCGCCCTCCTTATATTTCCAGTGCGCGGCAAAACCCTGCTCCGCAATCTCGTCCATGCGGCGGCTGCGGATCTGCACTTCGATCCACTCCCCCTCGTTGCTCATGAGCGTCACGTGCAACGACTGGTAGCCGTTCGCCTTCGGATGGCTCACCCAGTCGCGGAAACGGTCGGGATGCGGCTTGTAGAGGCGCGTGAGCATGGCGTAAATCTGAAAGCAGATATTCACCTCGTCCTGCCCCTCCTCCGGGTCGAAGATGATGCGCACCGCCATCAAGTCGTAAATCTCCTCGAAAGGCACATGCTTCGTCTCCATCTTGTTCCAGATGGAATAGACCGACTTCACCCGAGCCTTCAGCTCATAGTGCATCCCCTTCTTGTCCAGCGCCTCCCGGATGGGCGCCGTGAAACGCACGAAACGCTCCTCCCGGCTCTCCGCGCCGGCCGCCAGCTTCTGCGAGATAGCCGCATAAGCCTCCGGATGCTCATACTTGAAGCTCAAGTCCTCCAGCTCCGTCTTTATCTTGTTCAGCCCCAGGCGGTGCGCCAGCGGCGCATATATGTAGAGCGTCTCCCCCGCCACCTTATACTGCTTAAAGGGCGGCAGCGAGCCCAAGGTACGCATGTTGTGCAGGCGGTCGGCCATCTTGATGAGTATCACCCGGATATCATCGTTCATCGTAAGCAGCAACTTCTTGAAGTTCTCCGCCTGCGCCGAAGCCTTGTCGCCGAATATACCCCCCGAAATCTTCGTCAGCCCGCCCACCAGCTGGGCAATCTTGGCACCGAAGATATTCTCGATGTCCTCCACCGTATAGTCCGTGTCCTCCACCACATCGTGCAGCAATGCCGCACTGATCGACGTCGAACCCAACCCAATCTCCGTACACACAATGCGCGCCACGGCAATAGGATGCAGGATATACGGCTCCCCGCTCGCCCGTTTCACACCGCGGTGCGCCTGGTTGGCAAAGTTGAAAGCCTGGGTGATGATTTCCACCCGCTTGCGGTGGTTGCTGGCAAGATAATCCTTCAGAAGCTCGTCGAAACTACTGCGAATCAACAAATCCTCCTTACTGGGCTGGGGCTGTGGAGCCGAATCTACACGCGAATCCATTTCTCGAATTTTTCGGGTATATCCACCTGCAAACTTACACAAAATTCCCGAAAACTCCTCACAAATCCCCTCCGGAAATCACACCAAATTTCCACACGTCCACCCTACCTTATATATAATACCGGCCACCCGTCCCCCCGTTTGCCGCCTCCACCACCCTACGCAACGCGGGCGCACCCTCCCGGGTACGCCCGCGCATCATAACAACTTTTTTACCCTTTCGGGCTATTATTGCACTACTTTAAAGCCACTTTATACGAGTGCGTAGCACCGTCGGCCTGCACCGTCACCACATACGTGCCACCTGCCAGTCCCGACGTCCGGCACACCTCCTCGTTCAGCGCACCCGAGTCGTAGCAGAGCGCACCGGCCGCGTCATAAACCCTGACGCGCTCCAGCGTCTGCCCAACGGCCGCCACAATCAGTTCACCCGGCAGCGGAGAGTAAACCGAAACCTCCTTCTCCCGCTCGTCCGGCAACTCCTCCAGACCGGTGAAGTCGCCCGTCGCACGCAGGAAGTAACGTCCGTGCGAAGAGCCCTTGAGCGTCATCGTGTACCCCTCCGTCAGCGGCGTCTCCGTGCGCGTCTCCGCGTCGTAGAGCGATGCCTCGGCCAGGTTGCTCACCCCGTTGAAAGAGAGCGTCACCGCCTCCTCCTCGTCGGTCGCATATACGCCCAGCGGAATCATCTGTGCCCCCGCCAGACGGTTGATGGCAGCCGCCTTCTGTCCGGCCACGGAGTACACGAGCGGCACGTAAGCCCCCGCACCGAAGTCCACGAGCTGCACGTCCTCACCCTCGGCATATCCGTCGTCCGCACGGTTCGAGAACGACACAAGCGCCGTACTGCGTCCCGCTGCATTGGCAGCCGTCAGCACAAGTCCTCCGTTCGTAGTGGAAGTCCCGCCCTCGGCCTGCAGATTCAGGCTCTGCATGGCCGCGGTGAACGTCACTGTGTTGTTCGTTTCATTTTCATTTGCACGTTTCACATAGAACGCCTCATGCGGAGCAACCAACACGCTTCCTTCACCCGTTGTGCTCACCCAACTCGTTGCGTCCTCATCCAATACACCGGCCACAGGGTCGCCATTATCACCCGTTGTCCAGTATTCTTGCGCCAACACGTCTTCATTCGCTTCCAGGAACTTCACCACATCCAGATGTGTCACAAACGGGTTGCCCACGATGAAGTATTGCCCATCCTCGGAAGGCTGTAAATCTACGCCAAAGGACTGCTTATCCGTTCCTATTGTTTCACCATTATATTCATCCTTATTCCGGGTAAAGAGTTCGGAAGACGCCAGTTTCCCGGCATTATCCCGGTTGAGAATCCCCGACTGCACCGTATAGGAAGTATTCGATTTGGGGAAACGGAACAAAAGCGAATTGCCACCATCATAAGTAGCTTCGGAAGCCTTCAGAGAGAAGCCTGCACCTGCCGTGTACGGAACAGAAGCGTCGTTGTAAGCCGCACTCCACTCCGACCTTCCAAGAGTAACATCAGTTGTTGTTCCTCCAGCAGTCTCGATAATCGAAACATTCGGGCCCCAACTTCGTTGATATACATAAGGGCTATTTCCCTTATCTGTAATTTCCCGGAAATAAGGCCGTTCTTTATCCGTACCCGACTCCTGCGTGTACCAGTCACCGGCTACTACACCCGACAACGGCAGTCCCACGTTCGTCCACTTCAAGGTCGGCACTTTCACGTCTACCCAAGCCGTATTGTAGAGCAAATACTGGGCATTGAGCATCTGCGCACCCGGTTCGAAGTGAATCTGGTCGCAAAGCGACACACGGAACTGCTGGGTTGAGAAATTAGGAAGTTCACCCGCATCCTCTTCCGAACCCGTTTTCTCGTACACCATCAGGTCATACTGTATGTCCTGCGTAGGAGCTCCAATATGACTCGGGCGCTGGCTACCCCAGTCAGCACCTTCCTCTCCTATCATAAATCCGGCAGGATACAACTCTACCACACTATTGGCCGGCATGATCACCTTGGAGAAGAGCATCGGCACATAGGCACTTTCCCTTGCATTGGCAATATCATCGGCGTAGTTCTCATCGTTACTTACATATTCCGATGCCTCATAATTCAAGTCCTCATTGTCGGCACGGCGCCAGTTATTGTCGTTGCTCCAGTTGTCCGTAGCCCCGCCCTGCCATACCAGGTATTCAGGCACTACATCCATCCGTATCGTGAGCTGGCCCATACAGCTGTTGGTCACCTCCGTGCCACTGGTATATTCTTCGAAACGCACCAGAATATTATAGTAATAACCTTCTTTCGCTTCAAAATCTTTATCGAAAGTAATTTGCATCGTACCTACATCCCGCGAAGAACCTTCGCCGGTTGGTACATAAGCACGAAGATACTCTATCGTTCCGACAGGAAGATCAAGCTGGGAGAAGTCCGCACCGAACTTATCCGCATAAGCAGGGTCATTCGTACCAATGAGGAAAATCCGATTGTAATCGTCGTCGACATTCGAGCGCGGTATGCCCAGAAATTCGACTTCATCACTGGTAGCTTTCGCCCCGCGCAGATCAATGGTCAGGGTTTCATTACTACCGTCTTTGATGGCCTCTATCTGCTTCAGACCGATACGGAGATTCGGATTGAACGCATCATTCGGGTAGTTTATCGTGCCAAACCCGGCATGCAACTCCGGAGCCTCATCGCTTGTTTCGAGCATCAGAGGAATATATTCCCAGCAGATTGTCGCCCACAGGTCTTCGTCTACCACGGTGCCATCATCATCCGGCAATGTAATCTCACCGGGAGGCAAATCGGTTTTGATCGGCTGCACAATCAGGTATAATCCCGACTCGAGAAGCGTAATGTTGATGTTCTCCTGATGCAGGACAAGCGGTTGGTTGTAGCTACCGTCAGGTGCCTTTACCGTCAAGTAATGATGTATCAAGTTGTACATATCCTCAGAGAAACTTCCTTCCGCCGGTGTCTCTGTCTCACTCAACGTTTCCGCATCGGGGTATTCCTCACGGAAAGCAATCAAAGCGTCACGCAACGAAACGTTACCATATTCCGAATTCTCTTCGAGGTATTCGTCCTCCGTACCGAAGAACCAGTCGAAGTAAACGCCGTGTTCCACGGTGAAATAATGGTCGTTCGGATCGCCTCCCACTGTATAAGGGATCTGCACCTGGGTAGAGAAGTTGAAGATATTTCCGGCGCAATACGTCACATCCGGGCTTACGACTTCACCGTTCACCTTGAGCAAAGCCTGTGAAGTGACACGGAAATCCGTACTGATGGCGCACACATCGCCGTACCCAGTCAGCAAATCTGCAGCCTTTGCCTGGTCATCACCTGCCTCGCGCGGACTGATAAGCAGGACATAAGGATAGTTAGGCGTCAGCGTCGAGTAGAAATCGGCAATCAATTCACGGTTATCCGCCTGCGCGGTACCCTGTCGGTAAAATACTCCGTTCGTATAGTCACCAGAGAAAGCCCAATTATTGTCATTAGCGTTATAAGACGCATTATTGCCAAAGATTTCGTTGAATGCGATGGAAGCTATCTTGGCCCCGTCGCCACTTACTTCTCCGGCACCATTCACACGACCATAAATCGGTATCAGATATTGGTCCAAGTCTTCCAACTGGGTCACATCGTTATTTACGGCTTCCATGTCGCGTTCGAACTGCGAAAGGTTGAGGAAAGCAATGTCAATGTAACGCGTATTATCCGAAGCCTCGTCGTCATCGATACCCAAGCGGGAAGCCAGACGGTTCCAGTCCAGCGCAATGTTCATCTTCGTAGCCTCGCCCACGCAAGTCGACTCCAGCTGGGTCACCGTAGCCGAAGGCTGGGCTATGTAGATGCGTATGTTGTCCAGGCAGAAGTCACCGCCACCCGTCGAGGCGCAATAGTTCTCGATTTGCAGGACATACGATTCATATTCATCGTTCGTAGCCGCCGTTCCCTCATTGATAAATGAGAAATAAAGCTGCAGCCATTCCTGTTGGGTAATGTTACCACAACCGGGAATATTCGGACTCAATCGGTCCGTACGGCGTATTTGCCCCGTATAGTGGCGGTAAAGCGGAGTCATGTTCCCGTCTGCGTCCACGCCCATAATCGTAAAGAGCATGGCGGCATCGTCACTACCAGCGTTCGCACTCTTCACCCATGCGGTTACAAACAGTTCGCTACCGGCACAAAGCGGTTCCGTAAAAGGAATCTGCGCAATGATACCCGGACGGTCGGAAGCATCGATATACAGATGATAGGTATCGCCTTCATAGAGAGGTTGCGGTGTTACAACAGTACTTGTATCTGCATCATATTCTTTATAGTTATCATAGCGCATCAAGCTATAGAAACCCCATTCGGCAAACTGATTTGTATTGTTGAACTCACCATTTGCGTGGGTCGAACCGTCGTAGAACGAATAAGAACTGCTTCCCCACTCCAACGGGAACGGATAATATCCGGCCTGGTAATTCCCACCTTCGGTAAATGCCTGCGACACATTTATATCGTAGTCGAAGTCGAGCTTGGTCAAGAGCTTGAGTGCCGGATTGTTCTCCATATTCTCCGGCACACGGAAGGAATAATCCTTCCAAGGCACATTACTGTCTATCTTATCCGGCTCCTTTAGTTGTTCCAGCTGCGAATAAGTCAACAGACTGGCTTCGGCACGGAACGTCAACCGGTAGCGGGCTATATTATAAGTTGTGCCACCAGCCGTTTTTGTCACCAATATCGTAGCCGTCGAGACACCGTCACCGTCCTCATCATCCACGGTCTTCGTACCGTATGTAGCGTCTGAGTTCGGATAAGCAAAGAATATTCGCCGGTTCTCTCCGCTGATGGTGGCAGAAAGTGCTCCTTCATACGCATCTCTATTACCTCTTTTGTTAGTGGTGGTCGAATTATTTATCCCAGCCGTCACCAAAGTTATGCCCGCTGCATTATCTTCAATACTAATATTCAAGGTATTCCCGTCATCATCGGCTGATACACCGGGTATTGCATAAGACTGGGCATCTTTGGAAAGCGAAATCAGTTCCGAAGTCTCACCGGAGATTCGGGTAAAAGGCATCGAAATCTCGTATTCTTCCAGATACAATGAATTCTCTCCATTTCCGCCTCCCTGATAGTTAGAATTGGTCAAGCGGCCATGGCCGTTCTTCCAGGTTTCCGTTTCATTAGCGCCTCCCCGGCCATCTACACCGATCACATAAAATAATACCCGATGGCTTAACGTAGGTTCATAACAATTGTATTGCCCTTGATTAAAAAAAGAATGTTCGTTGTTGTGCCCCGGCTCATAACTTTCAGGATCATAAAAGTCTTTATAGGGAGACACATCAACTGCAACCAAATAGTAATTGTTATTGTCCTGACCGATTTCCCAATTGCTGAACTCATCATCGGTAGGATAATAAAACGTCATACTATAAAGGTTGCTATTTAAGGGACTACCCACATATCCATTAGACAACCGTGAACCGGTCTGCCCGGAAGTGGGGGTTAACAAGTCATAGACTCCACCATTTCTATTTCCCGTTTGAAACAAACCATCCGTACGGAAATTATACCAGCGCTGATAAGCCGAGGCACTGACCGAAGAATTCATCTTATCCGGTATGGAAAGCGTTATCGATTGGCCTTTGTGCATGTAAATCGTATCGATATAAGTATGTGTAGCCTGAATACTGTCGTTCGCACCCGTAGTAAAAGGCCCTGCAAAATACTTGCTATCATCAAATGTATCGAAACTTACCGATGTTCCACCTTTGGAGCGCATTGTGTGCCACTTAGCATAACGATGCACGATTGTATAATCCAATCGATTACCGGAACCTTGGTAGAATTCAATTTCAGAAATGGCAATATACCTTCGGTTATAAGCAGTTGTCATGGAAAGACGGACTTGGGAGACACCGGACACATCAGCAAAATCAAAAGTCAGGCTTGTCTCCGAACGATCATAAGGAAATGTTTCAACAGTAATCCAACTATTATTTACTTGTGCCTCCAAAGTAATAGTCGCCGGACGAGTCTCTGTATCTGTTATTGTTGTAGGACATTTCACGGTCATTCGATTAAAATCGACAGTACGATTAAAAGATATCGTCAAAGACGTTGAACCGGCTTTTCCTGTCTGCCAATAAGAATCGCCATTTCCATCTACTACATTCTGAATATTAGTCCTATTACTATTACCATCATTTGTGGAAGCAGTAGCATTGGAAATTTGAGTATAGTTTTCATAGAAACGATCACCTTTCACCTGCTGTGCGGCAGCATAAGACAGAGGCAGGGCAAGGAGCGCAAGCCCCAGCAGGCTGCGGAAGAGGGTCGCTCTTTTTCCCTTTTTGACCGAAAGGACTTGCCCGGAAAGCGGGCTATTGAAAAGTTTCATATTGTGCGTCTCCTATTTTTTCATGTATAACGTTAGAATTTCAGGCTGCAGCCAGCAAGGCGTCAGCAGACTGCGCGTCGACAAACTACGTGTCGCGGCCGTAGCGATATTCTTCAGCTCGGCCAGCACGATGTTATAAGTACGCTCATACGTCGTATTATTATCCGTCCAAGTGACTTGCGCCTGCACGGTGAAAGACTTACCGATCAAGCGGTCGTCGCCACTGAACGAGCCTTTCACGGTCGTACCCACGTGGCTATCCGTACCACCGTCGAACTGAATGCCCCACGGACTGTTAGGTATGTTCCAAACGACATTGTCTACATTGACCGGGCCACTCTCTCCCGTTACCGTAGGTATGGAGAGTTGGAATTGACCGCCCTCGCAAAGACCGGTTACGGTATAGGTGTCCTCGTTCGTCTGGCTTACATTCAATTCCAAAGGATACTCGTCGATAGGCGATTTCCAACCCTTAACTTGCAGGCCCAGTTGCCAACCGGAGAGGGTAAGCGTCAGCGGGTAGATGCGGTTGCGGGGCAAATCATCCAGAGCTGTCGTGGCCGTGTATTCGGTCACGCCTGCGGCGGTATTGCCAGTGTGGAGCGTCACGGTGAACGGCTTGTCGAGACGGGTTTCGTTCACGTAGACATCGCGAAACTCGATATCCCCAGCTTCGGTTGTACCGGCAATCCGCGCAATGTCACGGGAAAGCGTAGTCCACTCGCTTTGCCCCTCAGGCAGAGGTAGAGCGTCACTGATTTCATTCAAGCTATTCACCTCGTCAAAAAGTCCGACTACGGGTGCATAACCGGAAAAGGTGACATAGGCATCGTCGCCCACGGTCTCCCCGCCTTCCTCCAAATCGAGCGTAATCTTCACACGGCTGACGAGGCGGTCGAGGCCGACCGAAAGAGTGGTAGTCGTTTCGGTAACCTCCAGGTTTTCCGCTTTCCCGCACATGGGAATAAAGACCTGGAGGCCGTTGTTGAAATCTTCGTCGGAGATTCTGACTTTCGAGGCAGGATCGGGCAACTGAAGAGCTTTCAACGTCGCAATATAGGAAGCAATATTATCTCCTACCCCCAATGTGGACATTCGATTAAGTGTCTCGTTGTCCAATCCATCCCAGTTGGCAAATCCATAAAGGCTATATGTACCTACCTCCAACTCGACCGGTTCGGAAGTAGCTTCTTCGAGCATTCCTTCTTCGGCCAGGGGATCGTCCTCACCCGAATGATAGAACTTGTATCGCAAAATATTGTTCTGGTCGACAACAAGGACACAGAAGTGATTCATGTACTCATGATTGTAGGCATTCGCATCGCCGCCCACACGGACTACGTGTCCCGCGTCCACCCGTTCGGAGGTGACAGAGAGCTGCACCGTAGCCCGACCGTCAGTGAGAGAAGGATCGGGGAAAGAATCCTCGTCGGAATAGCACGAGGCAAGGATGAGGGTGCATGCTGCCAGAAACAGCGGATGCAGCCGGAAATTTCGTATAATAGTCTGTTTCATGTTCATTCCTCCTGAAGTTTACATAGGCAGTGTTTCCGGTTCCAAATACACCCACTTGTTTACAGAGACATGGACACGCAGTTGATAATCCGGGTCGGGCACGTCGCCACCCAATCCGGCCACGTCTTCTACGTAGAGCTTATAGATATTGTTGCGGACAATGCCGTACTCCATGACGCCGTGCGTTTTTGCATCCACTCCGTCGTTCGCATCGTTTCCGTCGTTTGCGTGCTTGATGAAATAGGTGTAGTAACACTCCGAGTTGCGGTACGTACGGATTCCTTTTTCAGCCAGGGCGACTTGCGTAGTATTCGTCTCCTTGTCCTGGTCGAGCAGGATAGTCCCGTCCGTCTGGCGGACGTAGCCGTAAGTCTCTTCCATATAGACCGCCCATGTCAGGCCGGAGGCTTGGAATGTTCCTTCCGCCTTGGTGACCTTGTCCTGAAGCCACGACTTGTAACCGAAGGGGTCGCCGGACGGGAGCCCGGCAGCTACCGGGGCAGCGGCCTCCCAGTCGGCACACGCTTGGAGGCTGGCCTCGAACGAAGCATAGAAATCACTGCCCCACAATTGATTGCGAAGCTGTTCAAGACTGGAGTAGAGCCTGTCGTTGTAGCGGAAGAAAGTCTGGCCGGGAACATAACCGTCGAGGTTTTCCGGCTCGAAACGGGCTTTGAAAATAGCCGCGGTGGCGTAGTTCTCGAGGGGAGACTCGGCAAGGAGGGTATTCTCCATCGTATAACCGGCAATGCGGTAACCGTCCTTCCCCTCAAGGCCTTCAATGGCATGAGCCGACCAATAGGCCTGGTTGTCGGCACACTGGGTCGGGAAATAATGCCCGGAAAGATACAGTCCCTCGGCATTGACCCGCGAAGCCATATCCCCTCCGAGCTTAAAAGACTCTTGCCCTAAATCTGCGTTACCCACAGTCTTATCCAACGTCCAGGGGTCCAGTACATAGTTTGTGGCCGCTCCCATCGTCGTCGCTGTCTCATCTTCAAAGAAGAAGGCACCGGCATTGAGATCCGTCCCTTGCGTCACACGCTTGAAGAGGTATTCGCCACGGGAGAGGTTGTTTGCCAGAGCAAGCCCGGTAATGGTAATGGTACCATACAGAGGATCCTCTTCCTCCGCATCGCTCGTGGTATATTCTGTATCCACCTTATAGTCCACACGGGCGGCCAGACGCTCCACATCGATCCGGACCGGATGCTCGGCAGCCTCTTCCTGGGACTTGTTATATTCGTCGGTAATGTCTACCTCTACTTCATCGGTGGAGGTCATGACAAAATGGGAATAAGGCATTTCGTCGCCACTCCAGGCTTGGGACGTATAACGGTCCTGTATGTTGAAGATACGCGGGTTAGTGCCCAGATTATCCATATCCGTGGCATTGGCCACAAGGAGGACCTTATAACTCCCCGGCTCGAGGCCGTCCACATCTACGGCATCGGTGAAATAAACGACTCCCGTTTCGCTCTCATCGCGGTGTATCTGCTCACTGCTGAAACGGGCAATTCCGGAAAAACCTGCTGTCTGGTTGGCTGTGGGAAGCGATATCGACGCAGGATAGAAAAATGCGATAATGGAAGAAATTTCGTTTTCTTCCTGCCGTCCTTCTTCGCGGCCGTCGCCTTCTTCGCCGCCGGTGGGGTTGTCGCGTTTCACCGCGGGGGTGGCGGAGGGAGTGGCGATGCGCAGGCTGACATAGGAGGGGACGCGGGAGGCGGCGCCTCCGGACCCGGCACCGGAGAGGGCGTCGAGCTCGTCGGAGCTGCAGGCCGTGCCCCAGAAGGCGGCGGCGGAGAGGGCTAAAAGCCCCAGCGCTTTCCGCAAAAAACGCGGCCGCTTCCCGCCGGTGGCGGCGGGACTGTGGGGAACGGGATTATTATGGGTTTGCATCATGTGGTTATGCTCCTTTTAAACGGGTGGGTATTATAGGTCTTCGAACTGTACGCGCACGCTCCAGTTGAGTACGCTGATGCGGATGTAGACGTAGCTGAGTTGTCCGTCGAGGAGGTAGAAATCGAGGCTGTAGTCGTAACCGCGGTCGAGGAACTCCTACGGGGAGTAGTTATAGTAGTCTTCGCTGGTGCGCAGACGGGAGAGCATGTCGGGCAGGTTGACGCGGGCTACTTCCTTTCCGTCGCGGCGGTCGGTGATGGTGAGTATGCCGTCGTCGGCCGGGTCATCGTGGTAGATGATGCGCGAGGTCATGAAGTCGGCATGGCCGGTGCGGCCGTAGAGGCCGGTGTCGTTGCCGTCACGATCGATCCAGGTGGTGCGGTCCTGCGTGTTCCACGTGGCATGGGGCGTATAGAGGAGGGTCTCCGTCTCGTCTACGGCGTTGTCCCAGAGGATGCGTGCGTTGCGGTCGACGATGCGCATGTCGTAGTTGGCGATGTCCATCAGCGTAGGATTGTCGAGCTCGCGGAGGCTTACGTTGATTTTCTTCGTGTCGCGCACGAGGGAAATGGTGTGGTAGGTGGGTTTGGTGTCGTAGACGGCTACGGCTTGCGTCTCGATTCCGTGCCAGAGGGTGTCGAGGGGCAGTCCGTCGTTGACTACCTCTGCGGGGTCGGAGGCTGTGCCGGTACCCTGATGGTCGAGGGTTACGGCGAGCTGCTCCATGCTTTCACCGCGCTGGGGTTCCTGGCGCACGAACTTGGCGCCGTCGCCGGTGAGCTGTTCGTCGTAGCTGATCTGTCCGGCCAGTACGATGAATTTGTAGCGCCCGGCGGGGAGGTTCATGTGCATGCGGTAGGTGGGCGACTTGAGGGGCGCGTAGCTGCCCGTGTTGCGCTCTTCCTGTTTGGTGACGTAACGGCCCTGCTCGTCGTAGACGTAGACGGTTACGGCTCCTACGTGGTCGTTGAACATGTCGGCGCGCTGCAGGTTGTAGTCATACTTGAAGTCCAAGTACAGGCCAATGGGGCAGTCGTCCAGATCGTCGTGCATCATGGAGCAGGAAGTGCCCATGACGGCTGCTGTCGCAATGCAGCAGAGGCGGAAAAGCCATTTGCTCAGAAGTTTTTTCATTGTATTGTATCTTTTCGTTTGTTTCTTCGTATATATGTTGTGGGTTCCGCGGGGGAACCTCGGGGTTTAACTCGTGGTTTGGGTGCCGTGCGCAGGGCTCGGCGTTCCGTCTCCCTTTGGGTTGTACCGGAGACGTCTGTACCTTCCGTGCGGGGGAAGCGCCGTATGTTTTAAAAACCGGCGGCACGGCCTGCGAGAGTCGGCCGCCGGAGGTTTGATTTGGTTAAAACAACGTTTATGAAACAGAAGCCACAGGAGCTTCACAGCTGCTGGACCCATTATTTAAGTTGCAGGGAATTCTCGAAACTTCCCTGCAACTCCGGGATACCTTCCCGGGGGGTTCGCATTAGAGGTCTACGCTCTGCTGACGAACAGCCCAGGAAAGGACGTTTACGTCTACGGAGAGATAATAATGTACCTCATCATCAGGATCCGGAGTACGTTCGGGAATGTCTGCCGAACCCGGGCCGCTGATGGAGTTAACCGTAATCTGATACCAGTTGTTGCGGAGCACGCCGTAACGACCGAGGTAGCTTGCTCCGTCGCCAACATAGTCGTTGTCATATTCGATCTTACCGTTGCCAGTGGCATCCAATGCAGGCACTTCATCATCGGAGAAGTGGCGGATATAAGTCGTATAGTAGGTTAAACCTGCTTGGTACTTGTTAATTGTACCGATTGCCTCTGCAAGAGTTGCCCAATCTTTCTCGGAAAGAGTTGTATTCGTAGTAGCAGCATAACCTTGCTCTGCCAAATTAGTCATGCCCTGTGTTTCCTCCTCATATTGACTCTTGGTCATGTAAGTGGTCTTTTCGTTATCGCCTTCTCCCGTAGTGTGCGAATAAACCGTATAAGAGATTGTCGTGTTCTCATCGCTAACGGTATTTGCACCGGCTTTACCAGTAAAGGAAACTGCCACCTGATCGGCATTGAAGACGTGCAGGTCTTCGCCCAAACGATTGATGAAGGTGCCAAGGATTACATTTACGACCGTATTCTCAGCAGAATTAGCCTCATATGTTTCACCTTCATTCCAGCCCTCATAACCTGTTTTTGCAGCTGCATCATCCAAGTAGTAGAATCCTCTGTTACCACCGATGCTGTAGAAATCCTGGCCATCGGCAAAGTTCTTCGGAGTATAGTTGGCCTTAATGATAACTCGGGTCGTCTGGTTCTGATTCTGGTTGTTCACATCAAACGTATTCTCCAAGCAGTAGAGGGAAGCATTGGATGCATAATCGGTCAATTCATCATCACGATTGAGCAAATTGAACATGCCTTCAAGAGCTGTTCCTGCTACATCTTCCTCAGCAGCTGCAAACGTTGTATATTCGCTGTAGTTCGGATCTTGTGCCCAATAAGTACGAACAGTAGCAGTGTTGGGAAGAACCACATTTCCACGGAAACGGTTGTTATTATTGTTACCATATACCGGATAAAGCAGCCAGTCAATATAATCGTCAGCGCTTGAACCAGTTTCAGAGATCATCTTACGAACCGGATAGAAAGCACGGTTGGTAATATCAAGTCCCCAAGCAAGAACTTCAACCTTATCGTTTGCATAAATGTTTTGAACACCCTCACTTACATTTCCGATCGTACCGGTAAAGCCACGATCTACTGCCAAAGACACTTTACTCAAGGCACGCTCTACGTAGATTTGAGTAGCGGGAGCCGTGGCAGCCTTGTCTGCGTTCTAGAAGATGTTGTTATCATCGATTTCGACAAGGGTAGTAAGTTCACCATTAGTATCGAGCGGAGCATTGGACATGTAGAAGCCTACATTGTTGTAGACTGCATCGTTTCCGTCCTTACCATCGGTAATAGCATCGGAAAGTTTCAACTCGGTATTGGTCAAATCGCCGAACGTAGAAACCTGTACGCCGTATTCGCCAGCATCGATGTTAGCCTTCTTCAGCAACTTGTTGTTTTCATCTACATCGAAGAGTTTGTCGGAGTTAAGCAGTACGAGGGCATACAGCTTATTAGCATCATCCGACTTCTTAAGAACTTCGACTACCATGTTGGCAGAAGTGGTAATCTGGTCGTTGTCTGTGCCCTAATTTTCCCACGGCTTCAGGTTCAGCAAATCGTAAGCGGCACGGCAAGTTGCGCTACTTTCGGGAGCATCGGCTGCTTTTTCGAAGATAACCAATACTGCATCCTTGACGGCATATTCATTGGCACTGCCATCAGCAAATACACCTCCGTTGGGATCATCTTTTGCCGTAGCGGGCGTCGTAGGCAAATTGATACCTACATTGATGTATCCTCCGCGGGTCACTGCCGAGGTGGAAGAGCCTGCGCCCTCTCCTGCGGCACCGTCGAGAATGTCATCACTGGAACATGCTCCGAGCAGCAAAGCGGCTGCTGCTACGGAGAGATAAGATAACTTTTTCATGTTTTGAATTGAATTGAGTTAGTAATAATGTTAGTTGTTCTCTTATTTTGTTGCGGGACTTTCGGGAAAAAGTCCCGCGGGTTTTACGGTTTTCATGCGGCACTTTCGGGCGGAAGGTGCGGCACGAAAAGGGGATTATTCGAGGTCGATGAGCTTGAGGTTCTCGTCGGCCTGGGGTACTCCGCCGGCCTTGGCTTTCTGGAAGCAGGTGCGTGCTTCGTCGATTCGTCCCTGGCGCAGGGCGATGACGCCGCGTGCGTGGTCGGCATAGGGCGAGGCTCCGGCCTTCTGGAGGAAGGGAAGTGCTCCGTCGTAGTCGCCGCGTTCGATGTGGGCGCAGGCGGCATTAAGGTTGGCAGTGGGGTCGTCGGGGAACATGCGGACGGCGATTTCAAATACTTCGTTGAACTCGTAGCTGCCGGGTTCGTAGGTCTGCGCCACGAGGAACATCTCTTCGAGCGAGAGTTGCTGGGGCTTGGTGTGGAGCAGTGCCTTGGCTTCGTCGACGGAGAAGGGGCGCACGCTGTAGTTTACGACGTAGTCGGAGTGACGAAGTGCGGGATACCAGTTGTCGAGCATGTAGCGGTAGGCCCGGGGGTAGTCGGCGCGCATCTTGCGGTCGCGCTGGTCGTAGGTGAGGTTCTCGTCGCGGGCTATGGCGAGGAGCTCCTGCTTGTTTTCGATGTTGTTCTCCTCGAAGAAGCGGAAGAGGCCTTCCCAGTCTTCAGGAGTGGAGGTGACGCTGAAGAGGTTGGGGTCGATGTCGAGCTTGCCGGCTACGTAGTCCTTGAGGGTAAGGGCACGGTTTTCGGCCAGATAGGTATTGTGTTCGTAGCTTCCCTCGGGCGAGGCGTAACCGTGTATGGATATGCCGGTTATCGAGACGTTGGGGTCTTGCTTGACGAGGTCGATGGTGCCTATGATTTTCTGCAGCTCGCGGGGGTTGTTGCGGTAGTCGGGATAGAGCTCGATGCGGTCGACGGGGAAGTCGATGAATGCCTGGCCTTTCTCCTGACGTGCCTTGCGTGCTTCGGCCTGAGGCCGGAGGTAGGCCATGACGGGCTGGCGCATGCGGTGGAGTACGTGGCGGTTCTCCTCGAGCACGTCGCCGCATCCGCAGAGGTCTTCGGCTATTTCGACGTTGGCGTTCTGCATCCAGCTTTCATAGGGGAGGACGGCGCTGTAGTGGAGGGTCTGGGGTGTGTCGTTCTTGCGGCGCACGACCTGGGTGTTGGGCTCGAAGTCTTTGTAGGCGTGGCGCTCGTACATGACTTGCTGCTTGCGCCCGTTGACGACGAGCTGCGGCATGAAGCGCTCGTTGGAGCCGTCTTTCACCACGGGAGTGAAGACGAAACGCACGTTGGAGGGCATGTCGAGTGAGTCGAGGTTGAGGTCCATGTCGACCACGAGGGTGTTGTTGTCGGCCTTGCCCACCTTGATATTCTCGACGACGATGGCATCGTCGGCCAGACGTACGGAGCGGTCGTCGGCCGAAGCGGCGACTGCCAGGAAGGCTACGATGCAGGAAAGAATGTATTTCTTCATGAGTTTATCTGCTTTGTTAGGGGTGAAAGGGGATTAAAGTGTATAGATAAGGCTGAGGGCTGCCTTGGTGGGCCCGACGTAGTGCTTGTGGTCGGAGTTGATTTTCTCGCCGCAGTTGCCGCACTTGAAGGTTTCGTACTTGATGTAGTCGTAGCCGATGCCGAGGGAGGCCTCGAAGTTCCAGTGCTTGCTCAGCACCCATTGGTAGCCGGCGGTAATGCCGCCGCCCAGGAACCAGCCTTCGTAGCGATGGTCCTTAAGGCCTTTCCAGATATCGAAAGGGAGATCGATGCCGGAGACGTTGAACTCTCCGCCCATGAGGTGTGCTCCTACGAACCAACCGTTGAAGGCTTCGCAAAACCAGTAGCGGTATTCGGGCATAAGGAGCCAGTGACGCGTACTTTTGGTATCAGAGTATTTCCACGGGTTCCAGCCGTAGAAGAGCTGTACCGAGTGCTTGTGGGCAAAGGAGGCTTCGAGCCCCAGGTTGGGGGTGGTCGATGCCCAATAGAGGAAGTTCGTCTTGAGAGCTACGTCCTGCGCTCTTGGCGTTGCAGCCATGCCCAAAAGCAGGATCGCCAGCAATGCAATTTTCTTTACCATATATTCGTATTTAAAGATTTATAGCAGGGGAAGGAAGCCGGGGCCGGCGCTTTCAAACAAAAGCGACGGGAGGGCATGAAAAAACCGGCTTCTTCGCCGTCCGGACTGCAGCCGGAGCAACGGAAAAGCCGTGCGGGACGCATCCGCGGGGAGCACGGATGCTGAAAAGGGGAAGCTCTTCGCCTGGCTTGCGGCCAAGCCGGACGAAAGAAGAACCGTATATCGCCGAAAGGATGAAAGGAACACACAAATTCCCGCAGCCGCACGGAGAAAAGGCGCGGCGGCTTGCCGGAAAGAGGCGGAAGCGTCTCGCTTTAAGCCTGTATAATATAGGAATATTGTGTGTGTGTGTGTGTGTGTGTGTGTGTGTGTGTGTGTGTGTGTTATACAAATTCGCGACGCATGCAAATCTCTTAACAAACTTTACGACACTTCTTTCCAAAAGGAAGCGGAAAGCGCACCAACGCCTTGTGCCTTCTCCTGCGCGGAGGGCAGAAATCTGCGGAGCACACACCGCTCCACGACCGATGGACTGACCGTTACGGCACGATTTCATGACGTTTCAAAGTAATAATGCGATGCAAAGGTAACTATCTTTACAGAAAAGTGTTCCCGAAGGCGGGCATTTTTGCGTACTTTAACGTTGATTTTTTCGTAGTATAATCGGGACTTTTAGAGAAAGGCGGCGGGGGAAAACGGCCGGAATGCCCGTCGGCAAAGGGCTTCAGCCTCATCGGAGGGGCAGAAGGCGGCGGACCGCATGGAAGGGGTCTTGCCGCGGCAACGAAAAAGGGGCGGCACTTTTGCGGAAAAGCGGCAGGGCGGCGGCGGAAAAGGGGCAGGACTTTTTACCGGACGCGGCGGCGGGCGTGTAACAGGAATGAAACGCTAATGAAACAGTTTCTTCAAGGTCTTTACACATTGTTGTTACGCAAAGGGCAGACCTTTGCGGCGGATTTCAGAACCATTCATACTATACAAAAAATGAGAAAGCGAACAGTTTTAGTTATGGCGCTTCTGCTTGCGGCAGGAGCTACGCCTAATTATGCGCGTACCGACAACACAAACGCAGAGAAGCCGGAAGCTACCGCCGGCGTGCTGCGCGGCCGCGTGCTCAACACGAAGAAGGAGCCCCTGGCCGGCGCAACGGTATTCATCGAAGCCCTCAACAAAACGGCCATCACCGACGAAAACGGCTACTACATCATGCAGGGCATCACGGCAGGCAACTACGACCTGCAGGTAACTTACCTGGGCTATGAGCCCCTCTCCACCCAAGTGACGCTGCCCGAGCGGGGCACCACGGAGAAGAACATCCAGATGGATGAACTGACAGAGCTGCAGGAACTGGTGGTACGCGGCGCATTCTCGGGCCAGCACAAAGCCATCAACATGCAGAAGAACAACCTGGGAATCACAAACATCATCTCCGCCGAACAGGTGGGCAAGTTCCCCGACTCGAACATCGGCGACGCGCTGAAGCGAGTTCCCGGCATCAACGTACAGTATGACCAAGGCGAAGCCCGTTTCGGGCAAGTCCGCGGCACAGGGGCGGACCTGACTTCCGTAACGGTCAATGGGAATCGCCTGCCCTCGGCGGAGGGCGGCACGAGAAACGTGCAACTTGACCTGATTCCCGCCGATGTTATCCAAACTATCGAGGTGAATAAAGTCGTAACCCCCGACATGGACGCCGACGCCATAGGCGGTAGCATCAATCTTATTACCAAGAATGCGCCGACGCGCCGCTCCTTTTCGGCCACACTGGGTAGCGGTTGGAATTTCGTGAGCGACAAAGCGCAGCTCAATGCGGGACTTACCTACGGAGACCTCTTCTTTAACAACAAACTGGGCGTGATTCTCTCCGCTTCCTACCAGAACGCTCCCATCGGATCGGACAATGCCGAGTTCGTATGGAAGCAGGATGACGAAACGGGCAAGGACTATCTGGACGAATACGAGGTGCGCCAGTACAAAGTGACCCGCGAACGCCAGAGCTACACGGCCTCTTTGAACTACAAGTTCAACGAAAACCACCGCATCAGCTTCAAGGGAATCTACAACCTGCGCAAGGACTGGGAAAACCGCTTCCGCCTCGACCTGAAAGACCTCGAACCGGACGGCAGCGGAAAGGCTGTCATCGAGACGAAGGGCGGCACTCATCGCAATGCCCGCCTGGAGAAACAGCAAACCATGGACTTCAACCTGAGCGGTGAGCACCTCCTCGGCAACCTGAAGATAGACTGGAACGGATCGTATGCCCGCGCCACGGAAGACAGACCCAACGAGCGCTACATCAGCTACGAGATAGAAGACCAGCAATTCGACTTCGATCTGAGCGATACGCGGAAGCCTTTCGCACGCCCGCGCAGCGGATATACCTATAACATCCTCACCGCCGGAGCAAATGCAAGCCTCGACGACCTGACCGAGCAGCAGGAAGCCATCGCCGAGAACGACTGGAAAGGCGCAATCAACTTCACTCTTCCCGTTTTGAAAGGCACTTTTGGCAGTTACCTCAAGTTCGGCGCCAAATACCAGCACAAGAACAAGGAAATGGACCTCGAGTTCTACGATTATGATCCGCTCGGCGACTTCACCGCGCTGAACAATACGATACGTTACCCGCGCCACGGATTCTTTGCCGGCAGCCAATATGAGACAAACACGCCGTTCATCAGCAACGACTACCTCGGCAGCCTGGATTTGAACAACCCCGATCTGTTCGAAAAGAGCGAGAATCTGGAAGAACTGGCAGGACAATACAACGCAAGCGAAGAGGTTTGGGCCGGATACATCCGCTGGGACCAGAAATTCGGCGACGACAAAACCCTGACGGCCGGCGTCCGTCTCGAAAACACCCACACCTCTTACCAGGGTTATGAGTACTTCTACCAGGAAGAGATTACGGACGACCAGGACAACGTCATCACTCCCGAATCGGAGAGCCTCACCCAAGGAGCAAAACACGACAAGAGTTACCTCAATGTGCTGCCCTCTTTGATCTTCAAGTGGGACGTTACGTCCGACTTCAAGGTGCGCGCCGCCTTCACCAACACCCTCGCCCGTCCGAAATACGAGGCCCTCGTGCCCAGCGTGCAGATCAATCGCGGCGATGACGAGCTCTACATGGGTAATCCCGACCTGAAGTCGACGCTTTCCTACAACCTCGACCTGAGCGCAGAGAAGTACTTCTCCTCGATCGGCCTCGTGAGCGCAGGAATCTTCTACAAGCGCGTCAACGATCTCATTACCGACCGCACGCAGTATGACTACACCTACAACAACTACGTCTACGACGAATTCACACAGCCTCTGAACATTGGCGACGCAGACGTATTCGGCGTGGAAATCGCCCTGCAGCGCGACCTCGGATTCATTGCCCCCGCGCTCAGCTGCCTCGGCATCTACGGTAATTACACCTACACTTACTCCAACGTAAGCAACTTCAACGTGGCAGGACGCGAAGACGAAGGCGACATGCGCATGCCCGGCTCGCCGGAACACACGGCCAACGCTTCGCTTAGCTTCGAGAAATGGGGTCTGAGCGCACGCCTCTCCTACAACTTCGCTTCCGACTTCATCGACGAACTGGGCGACAGCCAGTACGAAGACCGCTACTACGACAAGGTTTCCTACATGGACTTCAACGTAGGCTACACCTTCGACAAGAAGTACACCATCTACTTCGAGGCCAACAACCTGCTCAACCAGCCGCTCCGCTACTACCAGGGAACGAAAGACCACACCGCACAGATGGAATACTACGGTGTGAAAATCAATGCCGGCGTGAAAATCAACCTCTAAACCGCACCGACAAACCAATTATTCAACATAAGCAATGAAAACGAAATTCACATTCCTGCTTCTCGCACTCGCCTTGGTGGCGGGGCAGATAGCCGCACAGATTGACTACAAGGACCGCTTCACATTCTTCATGGCCAACGACCTGGGCCGCAACGGTTACTACGACCAGAAGCCCATAGCCGCCACCATGGGCCGCATGGCCGAGGAAATCGGGCCGGAGTTCATCGTAGCTGCCGGAGACATACACCACTTCGAGGGTGTACGCAGTACGGAAGACCCGCTTTGGATGACGAACTACGAACTTATCTACGACCATCCCGAGCTGATGATACCCTGGTATGCCGTTGCCGGCAACCATGAATACCGCAATAACGTTCAGGCTTGCATCGACTACACGCAGAAGAGCGCACGATGGAACATGCCCGCACGCTATTACACCAAGGCTTTCGACGAAGAAGGGACCACCGTGCGCATAATCTGGCTCGATACTACGCCGCTCATCGACAAGTATCGCAAGGACACGGAAGACTATCCGCAGGCCGGACAGCAGGACATGGACAAACAGCTGCAGTGGCTCGACTCAGTGCTCACCGCAAGCAAGGAAGACTGGGTGCTCGTCTTCGGACACCACCCCATCTTTGCCGACACGGAGAAGAGCGACACGGAGCGCACCGACATGCAAAACCGCGTAGGCACCATACTCAAGCGCCACAAGGTGGACTTCTACGGATGCGGACACATCCACAATTTCCAGCACATCAAGCGCGCCGACGGAGGCGACATCGACTACCTGGTCAACAGTTCCGCATCGCTCAGCCGCCAGGTGAAGCCCATCGAGGGCACCCAGTACTGCAGCTCGGAACCGGGATTCAGCGTATTCGCCATCAACGCACAGGACATGAAGGTATATCTCGTGGACCGCAACGGCGAAGTGCTCTACACCCTCACCCGGACCAAGAAGTAGAATTTCAATTACTCGTTTCCTCAATTCTCTGTTTTCCAAAGGGCGTATCCCACTCGGGGTGCGCCCTTCTTTTTTACGGCGCAGGCCCTTGCGGCCAAAAGGGGCGCCCCTTTCCCGCAAAAGGCGAGGCACTTCGGGCCGAAAGCGCCGCATCTTTTTTCGAAGAAAAAGGCATTTTTCCTTGCCCATCCCGGCAGAAAGTCCTATCTTTGCCGCGCTTTCGGGAGAAAGCCTCAGTTTATCATTTAAATATATGGCAGTCCTATGGTGTAATGGTAGCACATCAGATTTTGGTTCTGCTTGTCGAAGTTCGAATCTTCGTAGGACTACAAGGAAGAGTTTCCGCAACTGTCTTTTTGACCGGAGACTCTTCTTTTTTATTACCCACCAAGCACAGTCATGACCAAAACCCTACACATCCCCGCCCGAGGGCGCAGCCTCCTGCTGCGTGCCAAAGGCTACTTCTTCGCCCTGCTCGGCGCATCGGCCTTCGGGTTCATACCCCTTTTCTCCATCCCCATCCTCCAGGACGGCATGAACACCAGCTCGCTGGTCATCTACCGCATGTTTTTCTCCGCCGTCCTCGTCGGCATCATGCTCCTGGCCCGCAGGCAGTCGGCACGAGTCAGCCTCCGCCAGGCAGGCGCGCTGGCCGGACTGGCCTTCTTCTATACGCTTTCGTCCCTCTTCCTGCTCGAGTCCTACCTCTACATCCCCAGCGGCGTGGCCACCACCATACACTTTCTCTACCCCGTCTTCGTGACGCTCGCCTCCGTCGCCCTGTTCCACCAGCAAAAGCTCACGCCGGGCCTGCTTCTGCCCTCGCTCCTCTCGCTGGCCGGAGTGGCGCTCCTGAGCGCAGGCACGCTCGGAAACCTGCTCGACGGAAGCCTCGACCACCGGAAGGCCCTCACCGGCATCGGACTGGTGCTCATCACCGTCGTAGGCTACGGCGGCTATCTCCTGTTCTACGGCCGCCCGCTCATCCAGCGCCTCGACAGTATGATCAGCACCTTCTACGTCCTCATCTTCACCGCCCTGTTCTGCACCGCCGCACTCCTGCTGCGCGGCGAGAGCGAACTGCAACCCGTGCCCGGATGGCACGCGGCGCTGAACCTCTTCCTGCTGTGTCTGGTGCCCACGCTCTGCGCCAACCTGCTCGTCGTGGTAGCCATACGCCACGTCGGCTCTACGGCCACCTCCGTACTGGGCTGCATGGAGCCGCTCACGGCCGTAATACTCGGGCTGGCCTTCCTCGGCGAACGGCTCCAGGCGCTGCAGTACGTCGGCATAGTCGTCATCCTCGTTGCCGTGGCGTGGGTCATCCTTTCCCGCAACCAGACGGGCAACTCTCCCCGACCCGCAGCACCCGAACGCAAAACCACCTAAAACATTACATCCCGATATGAAACAATCCAAACTCTGGGCAGCAGCCTGCGCGGCCCTGTTCCTCCTGACCCCGGGCCTGAAGGCCCAACCCCAAGCTGACGAAGTGCCCTTCGACGAGACACCCGCTCCCTGGGAAAGACGCATCCACCTCGGCGTGCGCGGCGGACTTAACCTCGCCAAACTGGGAGGAAGCAACGCCTACGAAGAACACGACCTGAGCAACAAGACCGGATTCCACGTGGGAATCATTGCCGACGTGCCCCTGCGCGTCCCTGGACTCTGGCTGCAGCCCGGCGTCTACCTCAGCGCAAAAGGCACAAAAGCAGTGCTGGAGGAGACGGAGACATACGGAAACCAACAGAACTACCGCCGCGAGGAGCAAAACATGAGGATGCTCTTCGTAGAAGTGCCCGTCCTCGTGTCCTACCACTACGACCTCGGCAGCGAAGTGCAGCTGCAAGTGAGCACCGGCCCCTACTTCGCCTACGGAGTCGACGGCAAAACCAGCATCGACTGGGAGCGCAGCGAGACAATGTTCGGCAACACGTTCTACACTTCGGGCCTGACTGAGACGAAAACCTTCAAGTACGACGCCGAAGCCGAGGCACAGGAAGACCGCGGCGCAGGCATGAAGCGCTTCGACATGGGCTGGAACATAGGCGCAGGCATCAGCTTCAAGCAAATCTATCTGGGACTTTCCTACGAACTGGGCTTCCTCAACCTCTGCGACGAGGCTGCCTGGGGCGACGACGCCAGCCTGCGCACCCGCACGCTGCAGGTGTCCGTAGGCTACAGCTTCTGACCTCCCGGCCGGAAGCCCCGCCGCTTCTCCACAAAATCCCCTGCGCTTTCCGCGGAAAGCGCAGGGGATTTTTGCCGTCCGCGCAAGCGCGCCAAACGGGAAGCCCAAGTGGACATTTGCACTCCGTAAGTGTCCTCTTGGGGAGAAAACAGCATGTTTTTTGAAGAAATAAGTTAAATATAATTAAAACAGGGGGGGTATATAAAAAGTATCTATATTTGCCACGCCGACTGAAACGCAACCCCGCGCGCGAAGGCTGGCGCTTTTCCCACAAAGAAAGACACCTTTTTATTCACAAACTAAATTACATTATTATGAAGACAAGAAGATTCTTAGGAATGGCGGCCGCATGCGCGGCCATTTTGGCTTGCGCTCCTGCCGCACAGGCACAGAGCGGCGACGGAGAAGGCATCACCTTCGGCGTACGCGCAGGCGTAAACCTCTCCAATGCAGCTATGAACGATGACGCCAAAGGCGAGAGCGACACGAAAATGAAGGCCGGCTTCAACGTGGGCGTCATTGCCGACATCCCCGTGATGCAGAGCCTCTACGTGCAACCCGGACTGTACTTCTCCACCAAGGGCGTGAAGACGGAACAAGAATACACGGAAGATTACGGCATGGGCGATGTGAACTACAAGGATGAGACTTCGGTAAATGCCATGTACATCGAGATTCCCATCAACGTTTCGTGGCGTCACAACCTGACCGATGCCCTCCAGCTGCAAGTCTACACGGGTCCGTATTTTGCCTTCGGCGTAGGCGGCAAGACGAAATCCACCGAAAGCGTATCGTTTGGCGGCGAGTCTGAAAGCAAAGAGTACAAGACCAACACCTTCGGCTACGACAAGGACGCTGAAAACGACGAGGACGAAGGCTATGGACTGGGTCGCTTCGACTGCGGCTGAGGCATAGGCGCCGGCCTCGCCATCAAGAAGTTCTACGTGGGCGTACAGTACCAGTTTGGCTTTGTCAACACCCTCACGGGCGACAACTGGAAAGCCGACGAAGGCGACGAATGGGATCCGTCGGCCAAGAACCGTAACCTCTCCATCTCCGTAGGTTACAACTTCTAATCCGAACCCCTGCTGCCACGACCAGACGTAGTCCGCCCTCCCGTGGCTAAAGCACAGGTAGGCATACCCCATGAGGCGGGACTTTTCCTGAAAAAGTCCCGCCTCTTTTTTTCATTCGCCCTCCCCACCCTGTTCCAAGGGAAGAGCCCGTGGGCTCGGCATGGCGCCCGACTGCTCCCACTCTTCCCGGGTCAGCCGCATGAAGTGCTCCGTCCGCAGGTCGCCCAGCGAGGAGTCTTTATTCATTTCGGTATGGTGGAACGTAAATCCGCACTTCTCCATGACGCGGCGCGAGCGGTGGTTTCCGTCGAAGTATCCGCACCACATGGCCGAAAGGCCCAGCTCGGTAAAACAGCGACGCAGCAGACAGCGCACGGCTTCGGGCACCAGTCCCTGCCCCCAATAAGGCTTGCCGATCCAATAGCCTATCTCCGCCTCACCGCTCCCTATGGCGGCGCTGTGCAGTCCGTCGCCGATAATGATGCCCGCACTGCCCACCGGTTCTCCGGTTTCCTTCAGCACAAGAGCATAAACCTCAGGGGCAGCAAATACGGTGCGTATGATTTCCAGACTGTATGCCACGGACGTATGCGGCGCCCACCCGGCAATTGGGCCGACGGCCGGGTCTCTGGCATATTCATAGAGCGCCTCCGCATCGGACTCCCGCCAGGGGCGAAGAAGGAGACGAGAGGTGGTGAGGGTGGTATCCATAGATTTATTTATTTTTGGAAGCAAGCCTGATGTTTAGTCTAAAATTGTACAGTGTCAGTGCCTGCTTCATATTTTTATTGTTTTACTTTTTCATTGTTTGACATTTACGCTTAGTCATTTCTTCAGCAAAAGCCTGTTCACCTCGTTCTTTGAGGTAGCGGATGCAGGCCGGGCGGTCAGAACGGAACAGAAATGCAAAGACTTTCCCTATCCAATTGGAATACAGCCCGCAGGTCTTTACATCTTTGGAACATTCTGCACAGGTATGGAATTTGTTTGTCTTGCAGCACACCCGGATTTTACACCAACTCGCCTTTTCGTTTTGTTTGCATCCAGGACATTTTTCTGCAAGGAACTTGCGACAGGCCCCGCAGTACAGGCCACAAGCGGCAATATTTCGAGTATCGGCAACAATAGGTTTCATCAGTATTCAATTTCAGTATGGGAAAATTCGTTGTTAATCCAAAAAGTAGCTTCCTCACCCGTAAAATGCAAGAGCACGTAATTCGGGTCATCCGGACCGCCGGGAAAATGATGAATGAACCAGTCTTGCCACATTTCCCGACGGACGACGTCGTCGGCCACTACCTCTATCGTACCCCGCAGGGCCACACTGTCGCCGTAGTGTTCGTAGCAAAGCCCCGACTTGGGGTTCTCTTTGAAATCCCTCACCTTGTCGGAACCGGCATTGGCAGCCATCCAGACTTCATGAAAGCCCTTTGCCCCGATTTTGGACATCGGCACGGGGCGGGGATAACCCTCAGAGTCGATGGAAACGACCGTCACGTTTTCGCATTGTCCCAGCAAACCGGTCGCCTTCTCGGGCAGCGTCCGTTCATCCTTTACCTGCCAGCGCTTCAGGTGCGGGAAGTGTCGGAACATCTGTTCCTTCGCTTGTGTGGGAGTCAGCACACAGCCCGTCTGCGCATTCATCTGGTCCAGGAATTGCAAACAGAACTCTATCATCTGAGTCATCGTGAAGTTTTGGGTAAACTCCCCGCTCATGTAGCAATAAGTGCAATAATCTTCACTGCGACTCCCGTCGGCATTCGTTCCTTTGTTTTCATCGGTCAAGGGCATACCGCAACTCTGACAAAAATGTAGCTCCATACTATTTTAAAGGTTAATTTATATTTGCCTGCAGTTCCTGCACAGGCGGTTGGAAAATACGGGGCGTGGAACTGCTACGCAATGCGCCCCTGAGCGGATAAATCCAAAGATTGTTTACGGCGTACAAAAGTAACTCTATTTTGCAACCAACGCCTTTCAGCGGACGATTTTCTTTACTTTTCGGGGCAATCCGGGTAAGAAACCTTTTTTGCCGCCCTGCGTCGCAACGCAGTGTTCAGCCCTTTCAACGAGTTCTGCGACTGCCTCATAAAAGCTCAATCCTCAATTCTTACTGTTTTTATCACTGCGTTTGCTGTGGTTTTTCATAGATTTTCCGTAAGTTTGCAGGCGAGAGAACAAGTGAAAACCCACTAAAACTTACAACTCAATAGTATTATGGTAAACTTTTCATTGGAGGGCAAAATCGCCCTCGTTACAGGAGCATCTTACGGAATCGGCTTCGCCATCGCAACAGCCTTTGCAGAAGCCGGCGCAACCATCGTGTTCAACGACATTAAGAAAGAACTGGTCGACAAAGGCCTCGCTTCTTATGCCGAAAAGGGCATCAAAGCACACGGATACGTATGCGACGTAACAGACGAAGACGCCGTGAACGCTTTCATCGCACAGGTGGAAAAGGAAATCGGCGTAATCGATATTCTGGTAAACAACGCAGGTATCATCAAACGTATCCCCATGACGGAAATGAGCGCCAAGGAGTGGCGTCAGGTAATCGACGTAGACTTGACCGCTCCCTTCATCGTTTCCAAAGCAGTCATCCCCGGAATGATCAAAAAGGGCCATGGCAAAATCATCAACATCTGCTCCATGATGAGCGAACTCGGTCGCGAAACCGTATCGGCCTATGCAGCCGGTAAAGGCGGCCTGAAGATGCTGACGCGCAACATCTGCTCCGAATACGGAGAGTACAACATCCAATGTAACGGCATTGGCCCGGGTTACATCGCTACCCCGCAGACTGCTCCGCTCCGCGAACGCCAACCGGACGGAAGCCGCCATCCGTTTGACTCATTCATCGTAGCCAAGACTCCCGCCGCACGCTGGGGTACGCCCGAAGACCTGCAGGGTCCCGCCGTATTCCTCGCATCCGACGCTTCCAACTTCGTAAACGGACACGTCCTTTACGTAGATGGCGGAATACTGGCCTACATCGGAAAACAACCCAAATAAAAGCGCTTTTCCCAAAATGAGACTCAAGAATCTGCTCTATGCGAGCCTCTTCCTGCTGAGCACCACGGCGTGCGCGGAAAAAAGCGTGGAAGTAACCGTTACCAACGACTCCGAATCCGACAGAAGCGGCGAGCTGGTAGAAATCTACAAGGAGCACGTGCAGACCAAGCTCCGCACCTACGGAACTCTCGTAGTGCTGAACGAAAGCGGCGAGCAGGTACCCTACCAGCTGACCAACGACGGTACCATCCTTTTCCCCGTAAGCGTTAAAGCCGGCGGGCAGGCCGTTTTCACTATCAAGGAAGGCACGCCCGAAAAAATGGATACCGTTTGCCACGGAGGCGTATATCCCAAACGGCTGGACGACCTCGCTTTTGAGAACGACCGCATGGGCTGGCGTGTATACGGGCCCGGTTCGCAAGAACGGAACTACAAGCTCTACGGATACGACTTGTGGAGTAAACGAGTAGACTACCCGGTTCTCGACAAATTCTACGACATGGACCGCCGGCTCAACGAGCAAAAAGCCGAATTAGGCAAGGAAGGCAAGAAAATGTCGTGGGAGGAAGAGCAAAAGCTTTCCTACCATGTCGACCACGGGGAGGGCTGCGACTACTATGCCGTAGGCCCCACGCTCGGAGCAGGCACAACGGCGTTCATTTCCCCCACCACGGGCGAGATGATCTACCCTTGGTGTTACAAAACTTGCGAGATTCTGGACAACGGGCCGCTGCGCTTTACGGCACGACTGACATACGATCTGGTCGTTAGCGACGTAGAAGTACAGGAAACACGGCTTATCAGCCTGGACAAAGGCTCGCAAATGGTGAAATGCACCGTATGGTACAGCAATATCTTCTCGCAGCTTCCTCTGGCGGCCGGCGTGGTTATGCACAAAGGCTCTGACCAAGTGGAAATAAGCGCAGAAGACGGTTATGCCGCCTACGTAGAACCTGCCGATCAGACCAACGGAACAAACTACCTGGCACTCGTCTTTCCCCAAACGATGGACGACATCCGCGTACAACCCCTCTCCAAAAATGAAACCGAGGCCGCCAAAGGCGGAGCCACGGGGCACGTACTGGGAGTAACCACTTATTCCCCGAACGACAAGTTCACCTAC
Source organism: Bacteroidaceae bacterium (assembly GCA_050946375.1). Taxonomy (GTDB): domain Bacteria; phylum Bacteroidota; class Bacteroidia; order Bacteroidales; family Bacteroidaceae; genus UBA1794. The sequence goes on from JBMNUT010000006.1 coordinate 131,568, forward strand.
TATTTCGGAGCAGGCTACAGCAAACACGGATTTGCCTCCGCACAAGAGTGGTTTAACTACGTGAAGAAGTTCGCTGCCGACAAGCGCAAACCTCTAAAAGTAAGTCTGAAATAAGCAAAAGGGCAGGCCCCGACGGCCGAACCCTGCTACATAACGGGCTCCCGGAAGCTATACAAAGACTTCCGGGAGCCCGCTGTTTTTCAGCAAGATGAGCATTCCGTTACCCTATTCTGACCGCACAGTAACCCCTTCTTTCCATCGCAGAAAGTTATTTTTGCCGTACCGATTAACAATACAAGACGTATCATGAAAAAAAGAATTATCACCTTCATGGCAGCAACGCTGCTCGGTACGGCTATCCTAAGCGCACAAACCGGAACCGAACTGCCCTTCCAGAAATGGGCACTGACTCCCCCGATGGGGTGGAACTCATGGGATTGCTACGGCCCGACCGTAGTAGAAAGCGAAGTGAAAGAGAATGCCGACTACATGAGTTCCCGGCTTCTTTCCTACGGATGGGAATATATTGTAGTAGACATCCGCTGGTATGTGGAAAACGACAAATCCGGAGGCTACAACCAAACGGACCCGATCTACACAATCGACGAATACGGGCGCTATACCCCCGCAACAAACCGTTTCCCCTCAGCCGCAAACGGACAAGGATTCAAGCCCCTTGCCGACTACGTCCATAACTTGGGATTAAAGTTCGGCATCCACATCATGCGCGGCGTGCCCAAACAGGCCGTACTGCAGAAATTACCGGTAAAAGGTACAGACGGAGCCATCACATGCGACATGATTGCCAGCCCGGGAGACTCCGTATGCACTTGGTTATACGACAACGAAAAAGTAGACTGCACGAAGCCGGGCTCACAAGAATACTACAATTCCCTCTTCGACTTGTATGCATCCTGGGGCGTGGACTATGTGAAAGTCGACGATATTTCGCGCCCGTACCACACCGGGGAAATAGAAATGATCAGAAAAGCCATCGACCAATGCGGAAGACCCATCGTCTTGAGCCTTTCTCCCGGCGAAACTCCCATAGAGCAATACGAGCACGTCAGCACACACGCAAACCTTTGGCGCACAGTCGATGACTTCTGGGACAATTGGGACCAGCTCAGTTACCAATTCAGCGTATGTGCCAAATGGGCGCCTTACATCAAACCGGGAACCTGGCCAGACGCCGACATGCTCCCGCTGGGGAAAATCGCCATACGCGGAGAGCGCGGATCGGAAAGATGGACACAATTCTCCAGAGACGAGCAATATACACTAATGAACCTCTGGACGATATTCAAATCCCCCCTCATGTTCGGCGGAAATCTGCCCGAGAATGATTCGTTTACCGACTCGCTCCTGACAAACAAAGACGTGCTTTACATGCACCACTATTCGGCCAACAACCGCCAGCTGCTGCGGGAAGACACCAAAGTGACATGGGTAGCCGACGACCCCGCCAATGGCGACAAATTCGTGGCACTCTTCAACCTCGGAGGCGATGAATACGTATATTCCGGAAATGCCCTGTACCGCTCCGGAACCGTCTCGTATCTTACCACCGGATATGGGCAAACCGTCGAAGCCGACATCCCCACCGGGAGCACACGCCTCGGCCTTGTCGTGACAGATGCGGGCGACGGGTATGACTCCGACCACGCAGACTGGATTAACCCGACACTTATTCTCGACGACGGCAGCAAAATCGACCTGACCGAACTGACGCCCATCAAAAGCACCTGCGGATGGGGCAGCGTACACGTAAACCAGAACTTAGAGGGCGGAACCCTTTCCATCAACGGCCAAGAGTATGAAACCGGATTCGCCGTACATGCCAATTCCATCCTGCTCTTCGAAATACCGGAAAACGCCGTCAAATTCGAAGCCTACGCAGGTATCGACAACACGGGCTCAGACCAAGGCACGAAATCGTCCGTCGAATTCATGGTATTCAACGAAGATCCCACCACGCGCGATGGCGTAGACCCAAGAAAGGCCATTGCCAATTCCCAACTCATCTCGCGTACCTACCAGAAAGAGGGCGTCAATCTGACAGCGGACATCACCGGTGCCGAGAAACTCTACCTCGTTGTGACCGATGCCGGAGACGGTTTGGACTACGACCACGCCAACTGGGTAAATCCGACCCTGACCGACGACAGAACCGGCCAAAGCATTTCGCTGCGCGACCTGGAATGGGACGGCACACCCGTTAACGGATGGGGCGACGTACAGCTGGACAAGAACAACGACGGCGGGCCGCTCGTCATAAACGGCGTGACCTACGAGAAAGGATACGGCGTGAATGCAACCTCCATCATCACCTTCACCCTCCCCGAAGGACATAGCTTCACCACTTTCTCCGCACTTGTCGGATACGACGGCGACATGGAAGACGCCCCCACCGGAGTGACTGTCGAATTTCTCGTATTCACCGAAGACCCAACGCCCGAGACTTCCACCGCACTGTCGCTCGACTTGAGAGATTTGGGCTTCTCCGAAGACCAGGAATGCACCATAAAAGACATGTGGAGCGGAGAAGAAACCGGGACATTCAAGAACAACGAATTCGCACCGGTCATTCCCCAACACGGATCGCGCCTCTACCGCATCAGCGGAAACAACCGCACAAGCGGGGCCTCCATCACCCTCACAGCAGAACAAGACACGTACCAGGCCGATGAAACATTCCCGATCGTAGCCACCGTATCGGGCGGCGACAGCGAAGGAGCCTACGTACAGCTGCTCTGCGACGGGGAAGTCATAAGCACATTGCCCATAGAAGCCGACGGAACCGCCACATACCAATGCAGCGGGTTATACAACGGAACACACCAGTTCCAAGCCCTTTACAGCGGAACCCCGCAGATTGCAAACGCCGCCTCCCCGACGCTCAGCCTGACGATTGAAGGCGGCGAGGAAGAAGACCTGGACCTTCTGCGCGAACGCTTCATGCGGCTCTACCTGGAAGCTACCTATCTGGACCTCAACCTCTGCGCCGGCGCCACACGCGAACCCCTCGACCAGGTAATGGGCATAGACATCTGGAGCCTGGAACAGAAGGAAGAGATACAAGCCGCCATCGACGAACTTGAAACGACCCTGAATGCTGCCAAAAACTCCATGAGCGCCATGGCATCCCTCCTCAGCACTACGGAGACCGTCGATGCCTTCTGCAAGCAAATAGAGGAATCGGAGGAAAAAACGGCCTTGGAAGCACTCCTGGACGAAGGCGTCAACGTCTATTACAGCGACACGGCCACCACGGCCTCCGTCGTCCGCATCGACACCGAACTGCAGGAAGCCTACACCGCCTGCAAGCTCACTGCGCAACCCATAGAGGGCAACAACATAGAAATGACCGAATTCATCGTCAATCCGAGCTTCGAATCCGGCACGACCGGCTGGTCACTCGACGCAGTAGCCACAGGCTGGAGCGACATGAGCACGTGGAACGACCGGCCCGCCGCAGAGGGAAGCTACTTCATCAGCGTCGTACGGGAGAACATCACCTCGCTCGACCTCCATCAGGAGCTGTCCAATCTGCCCGCAGGCCGCTACACGCTCAACGCCTCGCTACGCAATACCGACGGAAGCAGCTACCTTACCGACCAGCACATCTACGCCCAAGCCGGAGAACGCGATGAACTAAGCTCCGAACCTCTCACCAACGTGAGCGGGGACAACAACAACGACTGGAGCCACTTCAGCATCGAAAACATCACGCTGGGCGAAGGAGAAACCCTCCGTATAGGCGTGAAGTCCAGCGGCACGGGAAGCGGCACCGCAGGTTGGTTCCAAGCCGACAATTTCCGCCTCTACTACTGGGGCAACGACGGCATGGAGACCGGCATCTCCTCCACCCCCGCAGCCCGCGAGGACGGCCTGAAAATCTACACAGTGCCCGGAGGAATCGTCGTAGAAAGCTCCACCGACTGCCAACTCCCCATCTACTCCACGGGCGGAGCACTCTACAAAATAGTCAAAATCAACGCCGGAACCAACGAAATTGTGCTCCCCAAAGGACAATATATCAGCAAGAACGCGGTTATATTGATAAACTGACGCACACAAATGAACTTCTGGAAACAGAGCAAATGGACAAGGACAGTCGCCTTATGCGCTGTCCTTGTCCCGTTATGGACTGCCGCCGGACCCGACATCCGCCACCTCGGCACGGCCGAAGGCCTGCCCAACGCCTCGGTTTCCGACATGGAAGAAGCTCCCGGGGGCTTCCTCTGGATTGCAACCAAGCGGGGACTTTCGCGCTTCGACGGGCAAAACTTCATCAATTACCATACGGGCAACTCCCACATTACCGGCAACGAGCTAAACGACCTGCTCATCGACCGCAACAATCCGCGCTACATCTGGATAGCCACCGAGCGCGAAGGCCTCGACCGCTTCGACACGCAACGGCAAGAGTTCCGCAACTTTTCCGGAAAAGTGCCGGCACTTTCGCAAAAAGCCCCGGCACTTTCGGGCAAAAGCGCCTCGCCCCTTTCCACCGCCTCGCAAAACATCACCGCCTTGTGCCAAGGCGCTTCGGGAGGAATATGGGTCGCCAACTACTCGGAAGGCATCGATTTCCTCACGCCCGACCGCACCCGCTTCTACCACTACGACGCCCGCAACACAAAGGGGCTGCCCGACGACCAGATATGGTGCCTGGCAGAAGACAAACGGGGCTTCCTCTACGTAGGACACCTGCACCAGGGACTAAGCGTGCTGGCGCCCAAAGCAGGCACGGCCCGCAACTACCGCCACATTCCCGGCGACCCGACATCGCTCCCCCACGACGAAATCCTCTCCCTCCATATCGACCCGCATGAGAACATCTGGGTCGGCACACGCAACGGCCTGGCCCTCTTCAACCCCCAGACGGGCAAATTCCGCACCTTCCGCCACGATCCCGACAATCCCGACGCCTCCCTGCTGAGCAACCAGGTCTACGACATAACCTGCGACTCCGAAAGTTTCCTCTGGATAGCCTGCCGCATGGGCGGAGTCAGCCGCCTCGACCTGAGCCAACCCCTACACGACCCAAACTACCAGCCCCGCTTTCTGAACATACCCGCAGGCACCCGGCAGGGCGAACTACAGAGCATCCACACGCAGGCCCTGTTCAACGACAGCTTCGGCAACGTATGGATCGGCTACGAAGGCGACGGAATCGACTGCATCCCCCATCTCGCTCCGCTCTTCACCCTGTGGGACAACTCCGACCGGCAAGGCGAAGAACAACGCCTGAGGGGGAAAATCGCCCTTGCCCTGCATCCCGCCACAGACGGCACCCTGTGGATCGGCGAAGACACGCACGGAGTAGACTGCTTTCTGAACGGGAACAAACGGGACGACCTCGCCCTTCCGGTCAACCGGCTGCTGAACGGCAACACCATCGTACAGACCATCTTCCAGGACCACCAGGGAATTCTCTGGTTCGGCACTTACCTGAAAGGCATTCTCTGCTACGACCCACGCAGCCGGAAAGGCACCTTTCTCAACCCCGACCCGGCACTCCCGATTCACATACGCTGCCTCTACGAAGACACCCATGGCACAGTCTACGTAGGCACGCACCACGGCCTCTACCTGTACCATCGGGAAACGCGCTCCTTCAGCAAGCCCGACAGCCTGAACGCCGCCATCGGCGACCCCATCCTGCGGGCCATTGCCGCCGACCGGCAAGGCAACCTGTACATCGCCACCTTCGGAAACGGGCTGACCCGCCTCAGCCCCGGAGGAAAAGTCACAGGGCAACAAAACCAGCGGCGCGGGTTTCCCACCAATGCGGTCAATACGCTCTATACCGACCTGCAAGGGGAACTTTGGGCAGGCACCCGCAAAGGGCTCGTACACTTCCACAACAAAAACGGAATACCCGACCTCCAAAACTACGAAACCTACGACGAAAGAAACGGATTGCCCGAAGGCAACATCCTCGCCCTGACGGAGGACGCCCACGGAAACTTATGGCTGACGACCGACAACCACCTCATCCGTTTCCGCCGCAACGAACGCCTCTTCGACACATACTCCCAACACGACGGGCTACCCGCCGCAGGATTCCAGGAAAACGGCGTAGCCTGCGGGGCGGACGGCACGCTCTATTTTGCCAGCCGGGGCGGCGTAGTCTCCTTACAGCCCAATACCTTCTACCAAAAGACTACCATCCCCCAACCGGCTTTCACCGAACTTGTCTTCTACGAAGGCCAGGGAAAATCCGGAGAAAAGCACATCCCCCTGCCCGATGCTGCCGTGGAAACCCGCCTTTCCCACAAGCACAACACGTTCACCATACGCTTCGGCATACAAGACTATGCGCTGGCCGGGCGGGTAGAATACGCCTATCGCATGGAAGGGCTGGACAAGAAATGGTATGAAACGCAGGAACCTTACGTCACTTTTCGCGGGCTTCCGCCCGGCGACTACCGCTTCGCCCTGAAATACCGCCCCAAGGGCGAGTCGTGGACCGAGCTGCCCGAGCCGATAAGTTTCAGCATTCTCCCACCGTGGTGGCTCAGCATCCCGGCCAAAGTGTCCTACATTCTTCTCGCAACGGCCGCCGCAGCCGGCATTTTCTTCGTCTACCGGCGACGGAAAACGCTGGAGACTTCCCTCCTCATCGAGCAGGAAAAACACAAAAAAGACAAAGAACTGAACCAAGAGCGCCTCACCTTCTTCACCAACGTGGCGCACGAACTGCGCACTCCCCTCACCTTGATTCTCGACCCGCTGGAGCACTTGATGAGAAAAAAGACACAGGCATCCGAAGAAGAACGCAGCACACTGGAGCTAATCCACCGCAACGCGCTCTATCTGCGCCGCCTCACCGACCAAATCATGGAGTTCCGCAAGACCGAAACCCGCAACCGGAAGCTCCACCTCGACCATGCCGACGCCGCAAAAGTGGCACAAGAAGTATTCCTGCGCTTCGAGCAATCGGGAACGGGGAGCGGCATTTCCTTCCGTTTCGGGCAACACACAACCGACACTACCCTGCTCTTCGACCGCGAAATCCTTGCCACCGTCCTCATCAACCTGCTCAGCAATGCGGTCAAACACACGCCACCCGGCGGCGAAATACGGCTCGACATTGACGACCGAAAAGGCGAAAACGGCACCGACTGCCTTGCCTTCTCCATAAAAGACACGGGCTGCGGCATTCCCGAAGCCGACCTTGCGCACATTTTCGAGCGCTATTTCCGCGCTTCCAACGCCCCGGAGGGAAAAGGCACAGGCATCGGCCTGGCACTCGTGCGCAACCTGGCCGAACTTCACCATGCGTTCCTCACCGTAACAAGCACGCCGGGGAAAGGAAGTACCTTCACTTTCCTCCTCGACAAGCACGAAAACTACCCGGGCGAGAAGCGCACCGACCCGCCCGTGCCGCAACCCGCGGAAAAGAGTACGGCCGGAGGACGCAAAAAAGGGGCGGACGACGGACGCCCCCTGCTGCTCATCGTTGAAGACCATGCGGAGATACGCGACTATATACGCCACACACTCGAAAAAGACTTCCGCATCCTTACGGCCACCAACGGACGCGAAGGGACGGAACGGGCAAGGGAAGCGATGCCCGACCTCATCGTAAGCGACATCATGATGCCCGTGATGGACGGAATCGAGCTGTGCAAAGAACTAAAAGGCAGCCTCAACACCTCACACATCCCCATCATCCTGCTCACCGCCAAGGCCGACGAAACAGACCGCGCCGAGGGTTACGAGGCCGGCGCCGACTCCTATCTGGCCAAGCCCTTCAGTTCCGAACTGCTGCGCACGCGCATCGACAACCTGATGCAGTCGCGGCGGAAACTGGCGGAGAGCTGGCAGAAGAACCCCCTCGCCCTACCGCGGGAAGAGGGGCAACGGATGAGCCAGCTGGACAGCCGCTTCCTCGAAGAACTCACGGCGCAAATCAAAGCCAACCTGGCCAAAGACGAAATGGACATGGGGCACATCGCCGCAAACCTCCACATGAGCCAATCGACACTCTACCGCAAAACGAAAGCCCTGACGGGCCTGAACCCGAAGAGCTTCGTGCTGCGCATACGGATGACCTGCGCCGCGCAGCTACTGGCCGAAGAGGACATGACCATACTGGAAGCCATGTACCGCGTAGGCATCAGTACTCCGGCCTATTTCCGCAAATGCTTCCGCGAAACCTTCGGCTGCCTCCCTTCGGAATACGTGCAGCAGAAAAAAGAACAGGGCTGAGCCCGTCCGTCCACCCGCAGGCCGACTCGCCCCGCCGGGGCTACCGATTCTGCCCGGCGGGGAAACGCCCCCGCCTCAGCCCTCCGCATCGTCGGGAAAAGCAGCACGCAAATTGCGCATCAAAGCCTCGTAGCCGGCACGTCGAACTGCCGAACGGCGGAAAAGCCGCCGGAAGCCTTTGGGCGTAAGCCTGCGCCAGTCGGCCAGCGTCATGCCCGCCAACTCGTCGGACAAGGCAAATTCCGGGACCGTAGAGGCCTCCACGCCCCGATTGTGGGGGCAAGCCTTCTGACACTCATCGCAGCCGTAAATACGGCCTCCCATGGCCTTTTTCACCGCATCGGGCAGCACCTCACCCCGAAACTCGATGGTCTGGCACGAAAGGCACAGCCGCGCGTCGAGCAAAGCCGGTGCCCCATCCGCCACGCCATTCGCCCTCAGGCGCAATGCACCCGTAGGACAAGCGTCGATGCAGCGGCGGCAACGGCCACATCCCCCGCGCAACGGCTCGTCGGGCGGCAAGTCTACGTCGAGAAGCAGCTCGCCCAGGAAATGAGCGGAGCCCTTGCCCGGCAAAATGAGCTGCGTGTGCCGACCAACCCAGCCTATGCCCGCCCGCGCGGCCCAATACTTCTCGAACAAAGGCGCAGTATCCACACACGCGCGCCCCGCCACCGGCTGCGGGGCACAAGCCTCGCGCACGAAGGCCAGCAAGGCATGAAGACGGCGGCGTATCGCCTCGTGGTAGTCCTCGCCATAGGCATAGCAGGAAATCTGCGGCACATCGGCCGGCAACCGGCGCGACGGGGCATAGGGCAGAGCCACACAAACCATCGACCGCGCCCCGGGCAGGAGCAAAGCAGGCTGGCGGCGCACCTCGACGTAGCGGCGCATATAGTCCATGCCGGCACATGCCCCGCTCGAAACCCACTCGTCGTAACGACGGAGCACCGCCGCATCCGGCTCGTCCACGCGGGCCACGCCACAGGCAGAAAAGCCGAGGCGCGCGGCCTCGGCTTCTATTTTTTTCTTCAAGAGTTGGGCAGATTCATCCATACCTCTTCAGGTTCTTCTCAATTCATGCGGCACTTTCGGCAAAAAGTGCCGCACCTTTTCTCATTTTCCCCCGGCACTTCCGGACGGTTCCGCCTGCCCTTTTTCCCGAAAAGCAGGCGGGGGCAAGAGCGTCAGGCTGTCGAACGTGCGAAAGGCATAGCCCTCCTCCTGCAGCCACTCTATGGCGCGCGGCAGGGCATAGCACAGTTTCTCTTCCGACTTGAGGGAGTCGTGAAACGTTACGATAGACCCGTTTCGAGCGTAGCGCTTGACTATGGCCAGCACCTGCGGCCCGTTGAGCCGCTTGCTGTAGTCGCGCGTGACCAGGTCCCACATGACGACGTGAAAATGCCGCTTCACGTAGGCATACTGCGCGGGGCTCATGAAGCCGTGGGGCGGCCTGAAGAGCGGAGTGTGCAGCAGGCTGTCGGCCTTTTGCACGTTCTCGGCATAAGGAAGTATGCCCATCTGCAGGCCGCGCACATGGTTGAACGTATGGTTCCCCAGCAGGTGTCCGCGCTCGCGCACGGCCTCCAGCTCGGCGGGATGCTTGCGCGCATTGTCGCCCACCATGAAGAACGTGGCGCGTATGCCGTACTTCTCCAGCAGGTCCAGCACCCAGGGTGTAACACGGGGGATGGGCCCGTCGTCGAAGGTCAGGTAGATTTCCTTCTTCGACGGGTCCATCCTCCATAAAGCCTCCGGGTATAATGCCCGGAAAAACGCAGGCGGTTGTTCAATCAGCATAAGCCGTTTCTGCTGCGAATACGCCTCTTTGCTGCATCAGCACGTTGATAGCCTCAAAGTCTTCCGTAGCTTTCTTCAAGCCGGGATGACCGTATTCCTCCATCATGCGGAGCATGCGGTAGTAAATCTGGGCGTAAATCATGCATTCGCCGGTGCATGCCTTCAGTTTCTTGTCGGAAAGTCCGAGGTACCAGCGCGTATATTGCGAACTCTTCTTCACCAGAGCGTCCACAATGCGGCCCGCCTTCTCCTTGTCGCCCATGCGGTAGTAGAGTTCGGCCATCGTTCCTGCGCCGTTGTCCTTGTAGTCGAGCGCAACGGTCTCGGGGGGCAGCACCTTAAGGCTGTAGTCGAGTACGTTTCGTGCGCGGGTCGTGTCGCCTTCCTGCAGCAGGGCCGAGGCAGCGCCTACCATCACGAGCCGGTGGGCGTTGCACATGCGGCGGATATTCTCGTCGAGATATACGTGCGGGTCTGCCACATTGCCGAACTTGAACTTCGTCATGATGTTGTCATACATGCGGCGCGTGTCGACTTCCACGCCCGTATCGCGCCAGTTAAACGGCGTAAAGCGATAGGCGAGGCCCTCCTGTATGAAATAGTCGGGGAAGCAAAGCTGCGAGCTCGTACCCACGGTCATGGCCATGTACAGCGGCCGTTCCCAGTTGCACGAGGATACCATGTCGAGCATCATCAGGTCGGCCTTCGTAAGCAGGCCCTTGCCTTTGAGCGAATAGGTAACGCGCGTGGGGATGGAGCCGGTCGGAATGAGCATTCCGCTGCGGCGCACGGCAGCCGTATCGACGTTGATGTAGAAACTGTCGGTGGGGAAAATGGCCTCATCGCCGTAGTTGCTTGCCAGGAACTCATGCAGGCGCGGGTCGGGATCGACAATCCAGTGTTTCATGATCGTCTTCAGTTCGAACGGCTCCTTGCCGAAGAGTTCCTCGCCGAGCAAGGAGTCTTCGGCACAAATGCCCTCGATCAGGACTTTTCCGTCCGGTACAATACGCGCCAGGTTGTTGACCCCTTCGGCGTAATCGATGCGCTCCCAGGAGATGGGCACTGCGGGCGAATCGTAAGAGGGGCGCTTCATCTGGTCGATATACCAGTCGGTCTGGAGGTAAGAGAGGTTGCATACTTTCATGTCGGTGCGTATGCCTTCCGTCTCCTGGCAGTACCAAAGCGGGAAAGTATCGTTGTCGCCGTTGGTGAAGATAATCGGATTACCCTCTTTCTGGCAGCTGTACAGATAATTCTGCCCGAAGTCGCGGCAAACATAGCGGCCGCTCCGGTCGTGATCGTCCCACGTTTGCGTAGCCATCTGCACCGGCACGCACAGACAGGCCACCGTGGCCACGGCCGCAGAGGCCAGCTCTTTCCGCGTGCGCTTATGCAGAAATTCGTAAATCGCAGCCACACCCATTCCGATCCAGATGGTAAATGCGTAGAAGGAGCCCGCGTATGCGTAATCGCGCTCGCGCGGCTGGCCCGGAGTCTGGTTCAGATAGATGACAATCGCTATGCCCGTCATGAAGAAGAGGAAGAAAACGACCCAGAAGCCCTGTATCCCTTTCTCCTTGCGGTAAGCCTGGAAGAGCAAACCGATGATGCCGAGAATGAGCGGCAGGCAATAAAAAACGTTGCGCCCCCGGTTATTTTTCAAATCATCAGGCAGTGTGCTCTGGTCGCCTACCAGCATTTTGTCAATGAAGCCGATTCCGGTAATCCAGTTGCCGTGCTCCGGCTCGCCGGAGCCCTGGATATCGTTCTGACGGCCTGCGAAATTCCACATAAAGTAGCGCCAATACATGAAATTCAGCTGGTAACTGAGGAAAAAGCGAATGTTTTCCAGCTGCGTGGGTATCTGCAACTGGATAATCTCGCCGCACTGATCGTAGGAAACGGTCTTCCCTTCGAAGTTAACCCAGTTCTTATAGGCAGCCACATGCCGCGCATCGCTGCTGTACATGCGGGGGAAAATCATGTTCTGCGCATACTCGTAGTCCATTGCGCCGGGGATTTGTACGTAGCGGTCCGGGTCATCCGGATTTTTCTTCTCCTCCCGCACGTAGGTCGGTGCGCCATAAACGATGCGCGGCATGCACTTGTTTCCCATCACGTCGAGTGCCGGACGAGAAGCAAACGTAGGTCCGTAGAAGAGAGGACGCGAGCCATACTGCTCACGGTTGAGGTAGGTTCCGAGCGTAAATATGTCCTCCGGAGAGTTTTGGTCCATGGGCGGATTGGCCGAGGAGCGTATGACGGTCACGGCATACGAGGAGTATCCGATGACAATCATCGTCATACACAGCATCGTGGTATTCAGCAATCGGACAGAAGGCTTGCGCTTTTCGTCGATAGACTTGCTGAAAAGATAAAAAGCCAAAGCCGCCAGCACAATAACGCCAATGACCACCGACGAAACGCCGTGCCCGTAGAACGGAATGCCCATCAGAGCCACGGAAAGGAGCAGCGCATATTTCATGCGCTTTACGTCTTTTCCCGAATAGCTCTCGTAGACGCCCCAAATGAGGCAGGCAATGAGCAGGAAGATATAGAGAATCAGTCCCGTGTTGAAGGGCAATCCCAAAACGTTGACGAAGAAAAGCTCAAACCAGCCCCCCACTTTCACCAAACCGGGGACCATTCCGTACAAAACGACTGCCACCAGGACAAAAGAGCCTACCAATGCCCACAAACTGCCCTTGGCTGTGGCATGGGGGTGCTTCTTATAGTAATAAACGAGTACGATTGCGGGAATACACAACAGGTTCAGCAGGTGAACACCTATGGAAAGTCCCACAAGATAGGCAATAAACACCAGCCAGCGGTCGCTGTGTGGCTGGTCGGCCACGTCCTCCCACTTCAAAATGAGCCAGAAAACCACTGCCGTGAAGAGGGAAGAGGAGGCATATACCTCGCCTTCAACCGCACTGAACCAGAAGGTATCGCTGAAAGTGTAGGCCAAAGCGCCCACCATGCCGCTGCCCATGATGGCAACCAGCTTGCCCGTGGTCATTTCTTCCTCGCGGTCGATGAGCAACTTCTTGGTCAAATGCGTAATGCTCCAGAACAGGAACAGAATACAGAAGGCACTCATCAGCGCAGACATGAGGTTTACCATGCGAGCCACCTGCGTCGGATCGGAGGCGAACTGCGAGAATACGTTGGCTATCACCATGAAAAGCGGCGCCCCGGGCGGGTGTCCTACCTCCAACTTGTAGCCGGTTGTTATAAACTCTGAGCAATCCCAAAAACTCGCCGTAGGTTCGATGGTCATACAGTACACCACCGCGGCGACTAAAAATGCAGCCCAACCACACAGGTTGTCTACCAGTCTGTAGTGTTTCATGCTACGGTTTCTTCTTTATTACCTAAAATTCCATGTATTAGGGCGCAAATATAAGGTTTATTTCCCTTTTCCCTTTTTTCCAAGCCGTTAAAGTAGCTAAAGCAAAGCCCCGCGCCGCCTTCCGGACACCGCTGCGGGAGGCAGCCCGAAGCAGCGCATGTCGGCGAAAATTCAGGCAAGGCTCTGCACGAAAACCTGCAAGGCTTTTGCCGGAAACATGCAGTACTTTTTCCGAAAAACGGCAAGGCTTTTGCCCGGCGGAGGCAGCGTTTTCGGCAGCAACATGCGGCACTTACCCCGAAAAGGGGCTATCTTTGCCTCCCGACATGAGTACCTCCACCGACAACCACCCCACCCCGCCGCCCGGCTTCTCTGCCGCAACGTGGCAATTCGTCTGCAGCCACCGCACGCCGGAGGCCGACGTCACGCGCCTCATGCTCTCCGCTTCGCGCCACCCGCAGGTCGACATGCACCAGGCCGCCGGGCAGATTGCCGGATGGCAGGCAGCACGCCGCAAGCTGCCCGCATGGGCGGCCACCGAAGGCATGCTCTATCCGCCCCACCTCGCCCTGGAGCAATGTTCCGGCGAGCCTGCCGCACGCTACAAGGCCCGGCTGGCCCATCGGCTGCTGGAGCAGGCAGCGCAGGCGGAAGGAGCCGCCCGGACGGACGGAAGCGGCACGCTGCTCGTGGACCTCACCGGCGGTTTCGGCGTAGACTTCTCCTACATGGCCCGCGCCGCCAGCCGCGCCGTCTACGTAGAACGGCAGGAAACCCTCTGCCGATGCGCCCGCCACAACTTTCCCCTCCTCGGGCTGGGAGAAAACGTGCAGGTGGTATGCGCCCAGGCCGAAGACTACCTCGAAGCCATGCCCGCCACGGCCGACCTCATCTACCTCGACCCCGCCCGGCGCGATGCGGCAGGCAGCCGCGTAAGCGCCCTGCACGACTGCACGCCCGACTGCATCGGCCTGCTCCCCCTGCTGCGCCGGAAGACCCGCCGATGCCTGCTGAAGCTCGCGCCGATGCTCGACCTGAGCGAAGCGCTGCGGGCCTTCGAAGGCATGGTGCAGGAGGCACACGTCGTCTCCGCAGGCGGCGAATGCAAAGAGCTGCTGCTCGCCCTCAACACCCGCCCGGCGCCGGACGAAAAACTACCTGCCACCGACGACGTCCCCCTCACCGCCGTCGACCTGCGCAGCGGCACGCCTCCCCGGTTCTTCCGCTTCACCCGCCGCGAGGAGCAGGCATCGTCGTGCACCTGCACCCCGCCCCGGCCCGGCACCGACACCTTTCTCTACGAACCGGGCAGCGCCCTGCTCAAGGCCGGCGCCCTCCGCCTGCCCGCCGCACGCTGGGGGCTGCGCAAAATAAGCCCCGACAGCCACCTCTACCTCGGCACCGAGCGGATAGAAGACTTCCCGGGACGCTGCTTCCGCCTCGACGACTGCGGCGGAATGGGCAAGGCCGAACTCAAGCGGCTGCTCGCCGGAGTGACGAAAGGCAACCTGACCGTGCGCGGATTTCCCGCCACCGTAGCCGAACTGCGCCGCAAGCTGCGCCTCAAGGAGGGAGGCGACCTCTACTTCTTCGCCGCCACAGCCCCCGACGGGAGCCGCATCCTCCTGCGCTGCCACAAGCCGGACGAAGAATAGACACCCGGCGCACGGGGCAAAAAGCGCCGCATCTTTCCGCCGCAACCCCTGCCCCTTTTCCCGAAAAGTGCCGGCACTTTTCCCGAAAACACCCGTACATAACGAACAAAAGTGCAGAAAAATCGTCCAAAAAACGTTGACGTTTTTTCCGGAAAGGCATACCTTTGCCGAGCGACGGCGGCGCTGTATCGCTCTGAAAGCGGCGCCGTTCAGCAGACACGGACTCTAAACAAACTGTTTACTATGAAGAAACTTTATCTTTCGTTCGCACTGGCGCTCGGACTAAGCCTCCAGGCGCACGCCGACAACTGGATGAGCCGGCTGCCGGACAACCTCTACGTTTCACAAGTCTCCCTGCCCGGCGCACACGACGCCGCTACGGGCTCCGGGATGCAAACCTCGCTGGGCGAGCTGACTTCCCGCACGCAAGACATCGACATGGCCCAGCAATGGTCGATAGGGATACGCGCCTTCGACCTCCGCCCGCAAGTCGACGGCGACACAACCCTGTGGGCCAACCACGGAATAATGAAGACCAACATGAGTTTCGCCGAGACCCTCTACCTGCTTCGCGACTCGCTTATCGCCAATCCCAGCGAGTTCGTCGTCGTACACCTGCTCTACGCCAACGGATTTGCCGACGACAAAGACACCTACCGCACCCTGCTTTACCAACTGCTCAAGAGCGACGACCTGAAAGACTACCTCATCAACTTCCGCCGCGACCTGACAGTAGGCGACATGCGCGGCAAGATTCTCCTCCTGAGCCGCGACCAGTATGACACGAAACCCATAGGCGGATTCCTCAAAAACTGGTGCGGATACATCGACTGGAGCCAGCAGACCAAAGGCACAATCACCAATGGCGGAACGGGAATCCTCGCCACAAGCCCCCTCTACATGCAGGACCTTTCCGACACACACGCAGACGGACAGCTCGAAGCCAAGGTAGAAGCCATCGAGACCATGCTCGACTTCAGCACGACACACGAGACGAAAACCACCTATAACATCACGTGGGTATTCAATTTCGCCTCGGGTTACACGACCTCCATCTCCACCATGAACGGATACCGCGAGAATGCCGCCGCCACGAGCGCCGCATTCATCGACTATCTGAAGGAGCACAACGGCCCGACGGGCATAGTCCTCGCCGACTTTGTGGGAGTGGACGAGAGCAACGGCTACGCCACTCGCGGACAAGAGCTGGTAGACACGCTGATAGCGAACAACTACAAATATCTGGAGCGCCGCAACCAGGAGAAAAAAGCGGAAGCCTACGACCAGCTTGCCACCGTGCGCGACAGCCTGGCGAAGGCACTTGCGCTGGTTGCCGACTCATGCCCCGACGTAGCGGCCAACTACTCGGAAGACTTTGACGGGGTGGAAACCGGCATCAGCGACAAGCAAGCCGAGGTAGACAGCCTGTGCGCCGGATGGCTACTCACCGATGGTTACTCCACGGGCTACACCACTATGATGATCAACATAGGCAAGATTGTCAAAGAAGCGCTGGCCGCCCAGGCTGAAGCGGAAGGCACCGTAGGAATCGACCGGGTGGCAGCCGACGAAAGCGCAGTGCCCGTACGATTCTTCTCCATCACGGGCAAGGAATTGGAAGCCCCGCAGCGCGGAACCGTCAATATCGTCGAGTACTCCGACGGTACGATAAGGAAGAAAATCTACTAACCCCACCTACCCAAGCGGCAGGGCATCCGCAGCGATGCCTTGCCGCTTCTGCCCAAAAGCGCTGCACGGCCGGCGGAAGCGCCTCCCCGCCTTTCACCAAAAGTGCCGCATGAATGCTGAAAAAGCGCCGCATGTTTTACGGGAAACCCTTGCATGAATTTCCCAAAACATGCGGCGCTTTTCGCACTTACCCCCAAGCCCCCTTGCCCATTCACGCCGAAATCGGTACATTTGCGGCAAATAAAAACGAAAAAACAAGAACCGGAAAAAGAATAGACACATAACATATTTGTATTTGCTGCGCTTTCTTCCACAGAAAAATACGACCAATCATTTCCAAAAGTTCAGAAGAAGACGTCAAGCGGATACGCCTCTCCCGAGGTGTGTTCCCTTACGTTATTTTAGGCTGGGCTGGGTGATTTGGTCGTTACCTTCTGTGGACTAAAATACAAGGTACACACCTTTTTTCGTACCCCTACCCTCCGCAGCCGGCGCAGCCTGACATCTTCACCTAAAAAACATTCTGCCTATGACGTAATCCCCTCCCGACCTTCCCGCACGCCTGCCGCCACTTCCACAGAGAAAACGACCAACCTTCCCCCGAAGTGCCCGGAGCAGCAGCACAAAAACGCAGGCAGGTTCTCCGCTTTTTTGCGATGAATACGCCCCAATCCGCATGCACTCCGCATCGCGATGCAGGCATCGTCCGGGCAAGACGCACAGCGCTCTTGCCCTCGAGTCTTTGTGCAAAAGACTCATTCCGCCGCACCCTTGCGGCACGTGTTCAACGCAAAAAAACGAAAAACCAACATGCTTACACCTGAACAAGTACAATCAAAAACCATCTCCCTGCTGCGCTTCCCGCTCATCGTAGCGGTGGTGTTTATTCATTGCACACTGGAAGGAGCACTCCCCGCCCCCACTCCACTCTACCAGACCCTCGTCCATATTATAAAAGAGACGTTCTGCCGCATAGCCGTGCCGCTGTTTTTCTTCATGTCCGGCTTCCTTTTCTTCTACAAACGCGACTTCAACCGCACCGTCTATGCGGAGAAACTGCGCAAACGCGCCCGCACGCTGCTCGTTCCCTACCTGCTTTGGAACGCGCTCTTCATCCTGTTTTTTTGGACGGCGCAAGGACTTTTCCCCCAGATGTTCACGGGAAGTGCCGCCATCATACGCGACTGTTCGCCCACAGAGTTAGCACTTCTGTTTTGGGGTACTACAACTTATATCTATCCCATCGACTACCCGCTCTGGTTTGTGCGGGACCTTATGGTCGTCATGCTCTTGTCTCCCATCGTCTTCCTGTTGCTCAGTAGAGGAAAACAGGCCGGCCTCTGCCTGCTCGGCTTGCTCTTTCTGGTGTCTTCCTCCGAGAATTGGAACACGCCGCTGCACTTCCCCATCGGCTTCTCGACTACGGCTCTGTTCTTTTTCAGCTTCGGAGCTTACTACAGCATCCACGGCCGGCTCTTCACCGAGGCGTTCCGAAAGGCGGGATGGCCTGCCGCAGCAGCCTGCATCATACTCTTCGCTGCAAGCAATATGACAGCCGGAACAGTCGAATGGGCCTCAACCATAACCCACCGGGCTGCCCTCATCGCAGGAATCGTAGCAGTAGTCTGCTTCGGTCGTTGGGGCGTGGAGCGGGAAAAGTTTCGCCCCGTACCGTTCCTTTGGTCGGCCACTTTCTTCATCTATGCCTACCATGGATTTTTCAGCTCGGCCATAAACAAAATACCCGTCCGCCTCTTCCCCGACGCTCCGGCAGTGCTCATTCTGCTTTTCAACTTCGCTACGGTGGCCATCCTCTGCCTCCTCGGCGCAGCGGTTTATAAACTTTTGGAACGTATCTGCCCCCGCTTCTGCGCCCTGCTCTGTGGTGGACGGTAAGAAGCGGCAGACGGCCGGCGGAAGCGCCTCTCCGCCTTTCGCAAAAAGTGCCGCATGAATGCTGAAAAAGCGCCGCATGTTTTACGGGAAACCCCTGCATGAATTTCCCAAAACATGCGGCGCTTTTCGTACTTACCCCCAACCCCCCTTGCCCATTCACGCCGAAATCGGTACATTTGCGGCAGCGAAAGCCCCGCATACGCCGGAACCTCCGCACGAAAACACACAACTTAATCCGATAAAAATGGCTAAAGAACTTGAACTCAAGTACGGGTGTAACCCCAATCAGAAGCCCGCGCGCATCTTCATGCAGCAGGGCGAACTCCCCATTGAAGTACTGAACGGACGGCCGGGATACATCAATTTCCTCGACGCCTTCAATAGCTGGCAGCTCGTAGCGGAGCTGAAAGCCGCCACCGGACTGCCCGCTGCCGCGAGCTTCAAGCATGTCTCGCCCGCAGGAGCCGCAGTGGGACTCCCCATGAGCGACACACTTAAGAAGATTTACTTCGTAGACGACGTAGACTTCCCCCTGAGCCCCATCGCCACGGCCTATGCCCGCGCACGCGGCGCCGACCGCATGTCGTCGTACGGCGACTTCGCCGCCCTGAGCGACACCTGCGACGAAGCCACCGCACGCCTGCTGGCACGCGAGGTGAGCGACGGCGTCATTGCCCCCGACTATACGCCCGAGGCGCTCGAAGTGCTCAAGAAAAAACGGAAAGGCACGTACAACGTCATCAAAATAGACCCTGCCTACCGCCCCGCACCCATCGAACACAAGGACGTGTTCGGCGTCACCTTCGAACAGGGCCGCAACGAGGTGAAACTCGACGAGAGCCTGCTGCTCGGAAACATTCCCACCCAAAACAAGGAACTGCCCGCCGAGGCACGGCGCGACCTGCTCATTGCGCTGATAACCCTCAAGTACACGCAGTCGAACTCCGTATGCTACGTCAAAGACGGCCAGGCCATCGGCATCGGAGCCGGGCAACAAAGCCGCATACACTGCACCCGTCTGGCCGGAAACAAGGCCGACATCTGGTATCTGCGCCAGCATCCCAAAGTAATGGGCCTGCCCTTCAAGGAAGGCATACGGCGCGCCGACCGCGACAATACCATCGACGTCTACATTTCGGAAGACCACGACGACGTATTGCGCGAGGGAACCTGGCAGCTCTTCTTCACCGAACGCCCCGAAGTGCTCACCCGCGAGGAGAAAAAGGCATGGCTGCAGACGCTCAAGGGCGTATCGCTGGGCTCGGACGCCTTCTTCCCCTTCGGCGACAACATAGAGCGCGCCCACAAGAGCGGCGTCGACTACATCGCACAGGCCGGCGGTTCGGTACGCGACGACAATGTCATCGAGACGTGCGACAAGTATGGCATCGCAATGGCCTTTACCGGAGTGCGCCTCTTCCACCATTAAAAACCGGCTGAAGCCTTCCGCTTTCCGCTACGAAGCCCGGCTCCCCCGCACGGAGGGAAGCCGGGCTTCGCTCCTTTAATTGCGCCAGAGGCCGCGAAAAGCCCCTCTACGGGCGCGGAAAAGCGGCAGCACTCTGCGCCAAAAGTGCCGCCACTTTTCGGACAAAGCGCCGGCACATGCAGAAAAAATCCCCGCATCGCCTGAAACGGAGATGCGGGGACACGATATATGAAGCAAAGTTAGTTGTCGGAAAAGGGGCTACGCTCCTTACTTGGCAATCAGCAGGAAGTAGTTCTTCTTGCCGCGCTGCGCGAGCAGATACTTGCCGTCGAGCAGGTCGTCGGTCGTCACGATGCGGTCGTACGTCTCCAGCTTTTCCTTGTTGAGCTGTACGCCTCCGCCCTGAACCATCTTGCGCATTTCGCCCTTCGAGGGGAATACCGGTGCCAGTTCCACCAGCAGGTCTACGGCTTTCACCGTGCCCGAAGCGAGCTGGTCGCGGCTGATTTCGTAGTGAGGCACGCCCTCGAATACGGCCAGGAGCGTATCTTCGTCGAGTTTGCGGAGCGCTTCGCCCGTACCCTGCCCAAAGAGTATTTCGCTGGCCTCTACGGCTGCTTCGTAATCCTCGCGGCTGTGCACCATGACCGTCACCTCCTCGGCCAGCTTCTTCTGCAGCAGGCGCAAGTGGGGCGCAGCGCGGTGCTCGGCAATGAGGGCGTCGATTTCCTCTTTGCCCAGCGCGGTGAAGATTTTGATATAGCGTTCGGCGTCGACGTCGCTCACGTTGAGCCAGAACTGGTAGAACTTATAGGAAGAGGTGTAGCGCTTGTCGAGCCATACGTTGCCGCTTTCGGTCTTTCCGAACTTGCCTCCGTCGGCTTTCGTAATGAGCGGGGAGGTAAGGGCATAGACTTCTCCGCCGTTCGTGCGGCGAATCAGCTCGGCGCCGGTAGTGATGTTGCCCCACTGGTCGGAGCCGCCCATCTGGAGGCGGCAGCCTTTTGTCTCATAGAGGTGCAGAAAATCGTAACCCTGCAGCAACTGATAGGTAAACTCGGTAAAGGAAAGCCCGTCGCGCGCCTCGCCGTTGAGCCGGCGCTTTACGCTATCCTTGGCCATCATGTAGTTTACGGTGATATGCTTACCCACTTCGCGCGCAAAGTCGAGGAACGAAAAATTTTTCATCCAGTCGTAATTGTTTACCAGCTCTGCTTTGTTGGGAGCATCGGAGTCGAAATCGAGAAACTTCGAAAGCTGCCGGCCAATATATTCCTGGTTATGCCGCAAAGTGGCTTCGTCCAGCAGGTTTCGCTCGGCGGATTTCCCGGAAGGGTCGCCGATCATGCCGGTTGCGCCGCCGATCAGAGCCAGGGGCTTATGGCCGCAACGCTGGAAGTGGCGGAGAATCATGACACTGCACAGGTGTCCGATGTGCAAAGAGTCGGCGGTCGGGTCGAAACCGATGTAGGCCGTTACTTTTTCCTTGGCCAGTAATTCTTCCGTCCCGGGCATGATGTCCTGCAGCATGCCGCGCCATCTCAGTTCTTCTACAAAATTCATCGAATGATTTATTTACGTTTTTCGCCGCAAAGGTACGACTCTTTATCGTATTGGGCAACATCTTCCCCCCAAAAGGCCCGCATCCTTCTGCGAAAAGTGCCGTGACTTTTCGGAAAAAGCGGCGGCACTCTCCACAGAAGGATGCGGTATTTCTTCCCGCGAGGCGGGTCAGTCGGCGTTTTCGTCGATGGTACAAATGCTTACGCGGTTCCAGTCGGGCTCGCTGAACATATTGCCCACGCCCTCACCCTCGGCCGTGATGCGCGACGAAGCGATGCCGTATGTCGAGACAAGGAGCTTCCTTACGGCCTCGGCACGCGCATTGGCGATGCGGGTGTTCACCTCGATGCTGCCCTCGGGCGAGGCGTAACCCTTGATTACGACGGTGCTCTTCGGGTGATGCTTCATGTAAACGGCAATTCGCTCCACATTGGGCAGCTGGGAGCGGTCGACCGTCGTCTTGCCCTGCCCGAAGGTTACGACAGACTCCAGCGTCTTCCGGTCCTTGGATACGACGGTTTTCTCCGGAGCACGGTTCTCCAGTTCCGTAACTTGCTGCTTGAGGGCGGCATTCGCCTGCACAAGTGCGCCGTTCTGCTGCTCCAGTTGCGAAATGCGGCTGTCTTTTTCGCCATTCTCCGAGCGCAGTGCGTTAATCTTGCCGTTCAATTCGTCCACTTCGCCCTGGTTATAGGCAGCCACGCGGGTCACGTAGTGCGTTCCGTTGCTGTTTTTGAAGCGATATGCCACGCCGGCCGTCAGCTCGAAAGCCAGATTTTTCTTTTTGAACCACTCGGTTCGCCCGGCGGGGTCCATCATGCAGAGCAAAGCGGGGCGCATATAGACCTGAAACGCCTTCGATTCGCCCAGATTATAGCCTAAATTGAAGCCAAGTTTCGTATTCCAGCGGTTGAAGTCGCTGCCTCCGCCGACAAACTGGTGCACCAGTCCGCCGCCGGCCACCAACTCTACCTCGAACGGGCGGGGCACACCGGGATAACCGCAGAAGAGGTTGTTCAGGTTCACGTGCCCCAACAGGTTGACCGCCTCCGCGTCGAAAGCCGTGCTGCTGGGCGTCGTGTTGAAAGCCGAGCGCAACTCGAGCGAAAGCCCGTAGGTCGGGTCGAACATCTTGGTGAGTTCTACGGCAAACGAGGGCCGCATGTTGCCGAAGAAGGCCGATTTATAAATCGGGGTGAGCAGCCCTACGTTGGCACCCACCGACCAGTTATCCAAAAATTTGCTCTCCGAAAGAGCATCCTGCGCCTGAGCCGGGCCGAAGGCCAGCAAGGCGGCAACAGTCAATGTAGCAATTTTACGCATATTGCAATCTGTTTTTTAATTAGTTATCTTCAGAACCGCAGCAAAGGTAGGGATTCTTTTTTTCAACGCGGAAAGCATTACATGTCATTTTGTCTGCATTATTGATACATACGGCGCATTTTCCGCTTCCCTGCGGCAACAGGCAGCATATTTTCCGGCGCCGCGCTTCCCGTTTTCCCCCGCATGTCCGGCAAAAAAGCCTTGCCGGTTTTTCGGAAAACATGCAAGGCTTTTCCCCGGTGCAGGCAGGCGTCTTTTCCTTTATCGCAAGGCCTGCCCGGCTATTCCGTCACCGGTCGGACTAAAAGCATATTGTGGTAATCTTGTATTGCCCAGGCTACTATAGGTTTTAAATCCAAGTAATATCCGGACGCGCCCGGCGACATAAATAGACTGAGTTTTATGGTTTGCCATTTATTCCCGGTAAGGTATTCTAAATTTCCTCGGGAAATTCCCAATACCCCGTCACTGAGATAAATTAGAACCCGGACATCATCCAAACAAAGTACATTACCGTTTATCTTGCTGGTCAGCCATATCCGAAAATGTCTCAATAGGGTATCATGAGTTTGCTCACAGTTGTCCAGCAGACGTCGCCACTCGTTGGCTGTGGGCAGGCGCCAGTTTCCGCCCAGTTGGGCGCGGGCAATATCATAACGTACATCGCCGCTGATATTCTCCGGCATGTTCTGTACGTCCATCGCTTCCCATTCGGGCGAATAATACTGTACTCTTCCCGTCGGGTCGCCCCAGGCAAACAAATCCCACTCCAGGGCGCTCTCGCTGAAGAGGCGCTCGTCGGGCACGAAAGTCGGCTCGTGGGCGATGTAGGAGCGGGCGTAACGGCGAACGATGAGGTTGCCGCTGGCCCAGTAGAGAGGCTTGCCCGAGTCGGAAAGTATGCCCATGTCGACGCGACGATCCACCGTGTCGAGCGGGGAGTCGTAGCGGACGGTGGTCGAATCGCTTCCGAAGACGGGGCGTATGGAGCAGCCTTGATAACGGTAGTCGCTGCTGATTTCACCCTTTCCGGCCGTGCCCACCCAAAGCGACACGGCACCCGTCGCGCCCGGTTCACGAGTGCCCGTCCAGTAGTACCCGCGCTGTCCCTGCATGAAGCGTTCGTTTCCCTGGCGCATGCCGGCCATCGGCAGGAAAATGCTGTTGCCGTTGGGCCCGGTCACGCGGTATCCCGTCGTACCTTGCACGGTCTCCTTGCGCCAGGCGCAGCGCTCGAGCAGCTCTTTCGCCTCGGCTTCGGTGGGCAGTCGCCAGTATCCGCCCATTTTCATGTGGGGCAGGTCGTACGAGGTGCGGCAGATGTCGGGCAACGGGTCGGTGCCGCCGTAGAGAGTGGAAGTCCAGTTTCCCGTACTGTCGTGCACCTGCATCGTGGTGGCCGTGCCCTCGGGGTCGGCCCATCCGTAGAGTCCGCCGGCTTCGTAGGGGGCGTTGGCGCCCACGTTGCAGTTTGCCCACCGCACGGACAGCCCCAAGTCGACGGCCTCGGCCGTGGTTTCACCACCTCCCCCGCCTCCGGAAGGAGCTTCCGGCTCATCGCTGGAACAGGAGTTCAGCACTGCCGTACATACGGCGGCTGCGAAAAGCGAAAGGAGGAGAAATGGCTTTTTCATGGCTTGCGGGGTATTGAGGGTTAAACAGTTGCGTCAAAGATAGAAAACATGCGGCACTTTTGCAAAAAAGTCTTGCCTGATTCCGGAAAAACAGGCAAGGCTTTTCCCCGGCGTGGGCAGGCGTTTTTTCCTTTATCGCAAGGCCTGCCCGGTTATTCCGTCACCGGTCGGACTAAAAACATGTTGGTAAGCGGCGTGCCACCCATGCCTAATTCCGGACGTTGCTGCAAATAAGTGCCGGAATAATCACCTCCTACAAACGTGGTTATGGCGGCTCTTTGCCATTTAGTCCCGCTGAGATATTCGGCAGAATAATGATCGGAATCGAGTATTCCATCGGAGATATATCCATAAGTGAATACATCGTCGAAACAAAGCACATTGCCATTTATCTTACTGGTCAGCCACACGCGGTGATGTCCCAAGAGGGTATCGTGAGTCTGCTCGCAATTTAAAATTAACCGCCACCACTCGTTGGCTGTGGGCAGGCGCCAGTTGCCGCCCAGTTGGGCGCGGGCAATATCATAACGCGCATCGCCGCTGATATTCTCCGGCATGTTCTGTACGTCCATCGCTTCCCATTCGGGCGAATAATACTGTACTCTTCCCGTCGGGTCGCCCCATGAAAAGAGGTCCCACTCCAGGGCGCTCTCGCTGAAGAGGCGCTCGTCGGGCACGAAAGTCGGCTCGTGGGCGATGTAGGAGCGGGCGTAACGGCGGACGATGAGGTTGCCGCTGGCCCAATAGAGAGGCTTCCCCGAGTCGGAAAGCACGCCCATGTCGACGCGGCGGTCCACCGTGTCGAGCGGGGAGTCGTGGCGGACGGTGGTCGAATCGGTGCCGAAAACGGGGCGTATGGAGCAGCCTTGATAACGGTAGTCGCTGCTGATTTCACCTTTTCCGGCCGTGCCCACCCAGAGCG